>JAAFJN010000036.1:21090-40300 GCA_013298845.1 Chitinophagales bacterium | reverse complement strand
TTACACCGCCGCCCATACCAAATACAAAACCCCGTCACCGGCAAAGACCCAATCACCAAACTGACGCAAAAAGCGAGTATTTTACCCGCCAAACCACCAATCGCGCCCACGTGAATATCGTAGTTCATGCGGATCATTTTGTCGGCAAAACCCGCGTCGTGGAGACGGCCGTAAATGTGCGGCACGGGTATTTCGGCCAATGAATACTGGTCAAAATACCGATAATCCGTTTTCCAATAAGTATTTTCGCTAAAATTTGCGTTCGCCGCAATGGCCGATGAATCCGTTTCCGGCGGGTGCACTTCGATACTTTTTGCGTTGGCGTAATCGGCTTCCATGATGGCCCAAACGCGATCAATCACCGGTGCCGTTGCCGAATCGGCGCGGGGCGATTGGGGCACCGAAACGGGATCCTGATACACCAGCGATTTGTCGCCCCCGGCCGCAGCGTAAGCCAAGCCCGCAAACCACTGAAAACCCCAAACCAAACCCGTGAGGGCCAAAATCAGTCCCAAACCACTGGCGTAAAACCCGGCGATATTGTGCGCATCGTAGTTTTTGCGTTTCCACTGGGTACCCGGTTTCCACCGGAACCAAAATCGCTGTTTGCGCGCCGCCGCATTTTTCGGATACCACAACATCAGGCCGGTGATGAGCATGACCACAAAAATGAGCGTAGCACTGGCCACTACCGGCTGACCGATGGCGGGCGGCAACCACAAGTAAAAATGCCCGTCGAGGATAAAATGAAAAAATCCGGCTTGCAGGTCTTTTACCCGCAGCACTTCACCCGTGTAGGGATTCATAAAAATAACGTAGTAATACGTGGGTTCATAGTGGTAAAATATGGCTTCGGCGGACTTGGTGGGGCCGTTGTATTTTATGGCGTGCAATAGTTTGTCGGGCAGGTGTTGACGGGCAATGGCTTCCAGTTTGGACGGCGGCAAAAAAGGCAATTCCTGCGCCGGTACCCGACGGAATGGTTGCGTGGCGTTCTGAATTTCGTCTTTAAACGCGTACAGGCAACCCGTAAGTGCCAAAATAAACACCACCAGCCCAGACGCGAGTCCGAGCCAGAGGTGCAACTTTCCGATGATTTGTTTAAAACGCATGCGGGGTTTAAAATTTGTAATTGATCATGAGACGGGCGTTGCGCGGGGCTTCGGTTTGCCAATAATAGAATTGGCTCCAAGAGTAATACGCACCCGAATAGAGGTAAGCATTCAGCAGGTTATTGACGTTGAGGGCCACGCCAAATTTGTTCGATTGGTACGACAATGCACCGTCGAAACGGGTGTAATCGGGCATGGCCTGCACGGTATTGTCGTAGGCACCGTACCAGTTAGAGCGGTCGGCGGCGTATTGAACACCCAGCGACAGGCCCAGTCCCCGCAGTAGGCCCGCGCCGAGGCGGTAACTCAACCAGGCGTTGGAAATGTGTTTGGAGGTGCCGGGAATTTGGGTGCCCACCTGGCGTTCGTCGGTGTCTTGGGTGATTTTTCCGTCGGTGTAAGCGTAGTTAAACGTCAGGTCCAAACCTTCCAAAATCCGTCCCCGGAGGTCAAATTCGAGGCCCTGGGTGCGGGTTTGGCCGAGTTGAATGGAAAAGAACTGGTGTTCCGGGTCGGCGGTAAGTACATTGTTTTTGGTGATCCGATACGCCGCCGCCGTGGCCGTCCAGCGACCGTGAGCCACTCCTGTTTTACCCCGATTTCCTGGTTGTTGCCCGTAATGGGTTTAAAACTTTCGCCCTCGAAGGTCGCACCGGCCTGCGGGATAAAGGCTTCGTCGAACACCGCGTAGGCACTGGTATGGCGATTGATCGAATAACTCAAACCTACCCGCGGCGTAAATCGGTCGGCATTACCCACGCCCGAATACGGATCCGCGTCGCGGGCGGTGGTGTAACGGCCCGCCAGCGTAACGCGCAGTTTGTCTTTGAGCAACCGAATTTCGTCTTGCACGTACAATGCGCCGTACGTATTGTTGTAATAGACCCCGCGTTCGCGTACGCTGAGGGTGCGGTCGTACACCGGATAATTCGCCGCCGGAACCTGGCCGTACACCGGGTTATAAATCACAAACGGAACATTGCCCACAATGGCGCCGCCCTGGCTCCAATCGTGGTAAAAATCCTTGTCGCCCATGTCAATGCCGGCCAATAAACGGTGCCCCAATGCGCCCGTCTGGAAGTCGCCGTTGACAAAAAATTGCCCTACTTTGGTAACGCCCAAAATGTCCCAGTTCGACGCGCCGCGTAGCAACGTATCGCCCGAAAAACCCCGGGGCCACAGCGATTGTCCCTCCTGTTCAAAGTGCATATAGGCCAATTGTCCGGTCAGTTTCCAGTTGTTGTTCAGGCGGTGCGCCAGGGTGACAAAAAACGTATTGTCGTACATATTGGACGGCGGCATATTGGGTTCGGCGGTGGTGAAATTTTTGGGTAAATCGCCTAATTTTTGGTTCGAAAACGAATAATTCGACCCAATTGCCGACATTTGGTTAAACTGGTACGTGTATTCCGCCGTGAGCGATGTATTGGGGTTAAATTGAAATTTCACCACCGGAGCAATGGAAAAACGGTTGTTGTACTCATAATCGCGGTGCGAACCTTTGAGTTGTCCCATGAGGTTGAGGCGGTACAGCACTTTGCCGTTTTGGGTGAGTTTTCCGTCGAAATCGAGGGTAGAGCGGTAGGTATCAAAACTGCCAATGGTCATGCTCGCTTCGCCCTTGGTGATGCCCGTTGGTTTTTTGGTGACAACGTTGTAAAAGCCGCTGGGTTCGCCGTTGGCCAGCATAAATCCGGCCGGGCCTTTTACAAATTCGATGCGTTCGACCATGCTCATATCTTCGGTGAGGGGACCCCAGGTGGATTGTACGTTCATCCCGTTGCGGAAAGCCGCAATTTGGGAGCCGCGCATGTTAATTTGGGCGTAGTTGTCCCAGTGTTCCACCCGCGTTGCACCGCTCACGTTGCGGGTAACGCCTTCGAGCATATCAAAAATTTGTTGGTCTTCGAGCACCTGTTTGGTGACTACCTGAATGTTTTGGGGCAGTTCGAGCAAGGGTGTTTTTAACCGCAGCGAAACCGAAGGGTAATCCGTCACGTATTGGCTGGGATTGGCCATTACCACCACTTCTTTGAGTCCTTTGCTGTCTTCTTCGAGGGTAAATTGCACGGTGGTGGTTTGTCCGTCGCGCACTTCCACTTTTTGGGATTGGGTTTTCAGGCCCACAAAACTGGCCTGAATGGAATACGCGCCCGTCTTTACGGCTTCAATGGTAAAAGTACCGGCGGTATCCACAATGGCTCCTTTTCCGGTGCCTTTGAGTTGAAGGGTAACGAAGGCTGCCGCTTGTCCGTCGCTGGTGCGGACGGTACCGTTAATGCGGCCATTTTGGGCCAAAAGGCCGGTGATAGTTAACACAGCAAGAAAAAAAGCGCCTGCTATTGGGTAAATTTTGCTCATTATTTTAAAGTAGTTCGTGTGAAACAATACAATGTACCCACACCCATCGCGCGCTGGATATGGAATGGTTTTAGGTTTATTAAGACTAAATCTAAATAATGAGGCAAAGGTAACGGCGTTTTTTTTCAACCACCAAGTACCGGGTTGAAAAAAAAACGCCGTGTGACAAAATTTCGACAAAAGGGGAGGGAACTACCTACTGTTTTTTCAACAATTCCACCGCCTTATCCAATACCGGGTCTTTTTGGGTTAAATAGTCGTTGAGCGATTTTTTGACCAAAATATCCGGTTGTACGCCGTATCCGACGAATAATTTACCATCGGGGTAGGTATCTTTTTTGGTACAAATACGCGCCGAACCGCCGCCGGGTAACTCAAACAACATGGGTTGGCCGGTGCTGCCAAACGTAGGCTCGCCCACTTTGGTCATGTGTTTTTGGCGATCGGCATAGATCAAAAAATCTTCGGCGGCGGATGCCGTATTGTGCCCAATGAGCAGGGCCGTGGGCACCACTAACCGTTGGGCATTGAGCCGGATGGTATCGGCATTGGTGGGAAAAGTATGGTAAAATTGGTCGCGGTACGTCAGGAATTCCTGTTTGGCCCAGGCATTTCCGGCGGTATCCTGCGCAGTGGTCCATTTTCCCCAGGCTTTATAACTCGGAATGTGGAGGCGGCTGCTCGAAATGGAGCCGTACAGCAAAGTGTCGCGGGTGAGATATGCCAGAATTTCGCGGCCAATTTCGGTGCTGCCGCCGCCGTTGTTGCGCAAATCCACAATCAGTTTTTTAGCCTTATAGAGTTCGGGCAACAGCGCGATAAACAGGGAATCAATTTTGGGATCGGAGAAGGAATTGAGCGCCACGTAGGCTATTTGCGGCTCTATCCACTTAAAATCCAGTAGTTTCCAGTCTTCAAACGGCGGATATACTTCCGTTTCGGTGGTTTTAGTGTGCGTTAAAGGCAGGGTTTTTACGGTGCCGTTGGGCAGTTTAAACGTCACGTCGAAGCGGGTGCCAATTGGGGCCTGAAACATGGCCGAAACCGCCCAATCCATCAAAATAAAATCGGTGGAAGACGCGATATAGGGAATCACTTCCTGTTCGAGGTATTGGCGGGTGTCGCGGCCATTGACCCGAATGACTTCGGTACCGGCGGGTATTTCGTCCTTTTTGGATAAATTCGTTCGGGTGACAATCGCTTTCCCGTCAATATGGGTCATAAACAACCGATACGGCCCAAAATTGGTGTTGTACAGGTTTTTTTGAATGGTATCGGGGAAATAAACGTTGGTGTGGCCATCTTTTAACGAGGCGCAAAATTTTTGCAAAAGGCGGTAGTATTCAAAATCATTTGGGGTTTCCTGTACTTCGGTAATGAGCAGTTTGTAGTCGTTATCCCATTTTTGGCGATCCACTTGTTCGAGGTAAACGAAATTATAATTGACTTCCTGCCAAAATTTGGATAAACCATACACTTTGTCACTTTGGGAAAGGCTATTGGGCATTTGGGCAAAAAGGCAAACGCCCGAAAACAGCAGCGCGAAGGTGAATATTTGTTTCATAGTTTGATCAATATTTTATTGGGTAAATGTAGGCGTTTATTACATTTTGGTTGAAAATTGCGCGTTTTTTAACAAAAAATCCCCTCACTTCCTAAAAGAGAAGCAAGGGGATTCGTAAAATGTTCCCGGTAAACCGGAATTAGAACGTGTTCCAGAAACCGTTCAAGTCATTGGAATTCCAATAGTAACACATGTGGCCGTTGTTCACAAAAGCGTGGTTGGCAATGTGGTTACCCGTACCGCCGTTGGCCAAAATGGTCCAGCCGTTACCGTTGTTGATGGTATCGTTGTTTTGGCGGATAAGGCTGTCGTAGGTTTTGCCCGCAATAAAGCCGGAGCCGCCCAAGCCCATTTCGTTGGCAATATTTATGATGTCTTGGGGACTTTTGCCAACGGCAGCCGCTGATTGGGCAAATGCCTTGTTGGACATGGCAATCAAATCTGATAATTGGATATTGTTTTGGGCCAAAGCGGCGGTTACAGTATCTTCGGTAATGTCAAATATACCGGTAACTGCATCTACCCAAGCATCTTCATCGGTACCTTCGGAGGCCACAATCATACAAATATTTTCTACCTCTTTTAAGCCATCTACAATAACTTTGAACCAATCGCCAAAATTAACGGCAAAACTGGAAGGCGCGTACACAGAGTTGTTGCCGCCGGTGGGGTTATAAGTAATTTTGTTGTGCCAGCATTTGGGGCGGCCATCGTGCCACGGCACTTCGGCGCAGCCTAAGTGGTAAACGCCAAACCATACTTGTCCTTGTTGATCAAAATTGCGAAAATGAAACTGCCAGTTCATGTTTAAAAATGTTAATAATGAAATATTGAAGTGAACTAATTACGCACAATCCATACTGGTATCGGGTTTGTTGTAATACTTAAAGTCAGGTAATTGGGGATCAGATAATAAAAGATTTTTTTGAACATCAGATAATCGGTAAATAAAATATTGAAATAGAAATGCCCTTGTAAATCCCAAACTATGGATTTACAAGGGCAAAATTAGGCCAAGCATAACGGGTGATCTAGGGTGAAAACCCCCGTTTTTTAAATCAGGTATTTGTACTTGGGTATACTTTTAGTACACGCTGTACTGGTCGGCAGACACGGTCAGCGTCATGGGTTTCAGCGACGCGTATTTGTCGTTTGCGTTAATGGGGCCAAAACTTTTGGTGTACGTTTTTTCGATGCTGCTTCCGCTAATGGTCAACGTGTAATTGGTCACCTGCGAAATACTGGACACAAAAACCGACAAATCATAGGTGCCATTGTTGAGGATTCCGGGCGTGATGGTTACTTTTTCGTAGTCGTAATACCGGGTGCTGCTCAACAGGCTGTTGAAATTTTGATTAACGTACAAGTCCAAATTGGCCCCGTCCAACGGATCGGCTGCGGAGTTGGTCCACGTTAATTCGATGGTGATACCTTCGGGATCGGTAATGACATTGTCGGCATCTTCGATTTTACCGCAGGCGGTGAGCGCCAATAAAGCGGCGCAAAAAAGAGTCAGGAATGAAATGGTAAGTCGTTTCATTTTTTATTGTGTGTGTTGTATGGCTAAATAATTGTTTGTGTAAAAAGGCGGTTTTAGGCTCCGGTAATCCGCTGAAACCGGCGAGAGCGGTATTTCTTTTTTTCCAATAACTCTTTTACGTTGCCCACTTCTTTCATAATATCTTTGCCGTCGCCTTTGTCGTAGTCGTTCAAAATCAACAAGTTAGCATTTTTTACTGCTTCGTCGAATTGGTCGAGGTGCAGGTGAATCACGCCCAAATTGTAATAAGCGGCGTAGCGCAGTTTGATGTGTGCTTTTTCGTCGGCGGCGTATTTACCGGGAATGGACTTGTAATAATCGAGGGCCGGGGCCAGTGCATCGAGGTTTTCGGCGGTAACACCACCAACGGAAATGTTTTCAAAGGTGGTTTTTACCAGGTTATAATTGTCCTGTTGGTCCTGGTATTCGGGGTGGCTGCTGCTGGCCAATACCCAAAGTTTGAACTTTTCTTTGCTGGGACGGTACCCGAATAAGCGGTTCATATCGTTTTGCATGCCGCTCAGGTTGTCCAAAATTTCTTTGGTGGCAATGCTGCGGTTTACACTTACCCGGTTATTGTAGTACGAATCGGAGGCTTCTTTGTAGGTTTTAAATTCGTCCGATTGGTGTTTTTTAGTTTGCGATAACAACGTCACGAACGGAATGCGCGAAACGTCTTTGCCGTTGCGGTCGAGCATTTTCCACGAAAAATTCATTTCGTAGGTCAGCACGTGCCGATAATAATAGGTAGAGGTTTCGCGACCGGCTTTGTCTTTGGTTTTTTCCACGCGCGATACCACATCGGAGCCGAGGAAATTAATGGCCGAGAGGTTAATTTCGAGGTGCAAATCGCCGCCACTTGGTACGGGGGTATAGCCGTCTAATTTGATATATTTTTCCTGGGCTTCTTCGCTGTTGATGCCCCAGGCGGCCAAAGTATTCACCCCTTTGAAGGTGTAAGAAAACGTTTGAAAAGAAGAATCAACATCACGCGAAGGGAAGTTCATGAGGGTGGTATTGATGGTTTCTTTGTCAAGGTCAATTTTTTGCGCGTTGGTGGACGCAATGGCGAGCAGAACAAATGCCAAAATTGGGAATAAATTTTTCATTGCAAGACCGTTTTGTCCATCAAAAACGGAAAAAAACTTTGTTAGAAATAATAGTTATACTGCTACATCCAACAAAGCGAAAAATATTAGCGGTCGCTCGTTATTTTTTTTTGAAAATTTTTTTCTTTAGTTCGGAATACCCGCTCCAAAGGCAACTATCGTCCATAAAAACCCTGTTTGTGGTGCCGTTTAATATTAAGGTGTAGGTATCCGATGTTGTGCAACCACCCCAAATATTGGCCCGGAGGCGGAGTTCTTGTTCAAACGCAGCCAGATACGCTCGTTGAGATGCGCTAAGGCTACGGGTGCGTATTTTTTTGCCTTCCACCCAAAATTCTCCGTAAAGTCGGTTTTTGCGGTAATAAAATTTGAGCCAATTTTCTTCGTAGTGAAAACAACCAGATGTTACATATTCTATAAAAAGACAATCGCCGGGGCGCAATGACCGGGTCATGGAAACGGTATTGCTGGAATCTGCCTGATTGATGCAAAGCAGTATTTCCCGCGTTTCCGGGCTGAGGTATAAACTGCTGACCACTGGTTTGCCTTGCGAATTGGTAAAATGAAATTTGTATTCGCCTTCGGTGATATTGGGCAACTTAAAATCTTGCATGGGTTCCGGTGGCGCGGTAAAAACAAGTTGGCCTTGGTGGTAGACAGTGATATTACGCGGGGCGTTATCGAACAGATATTCACCGCACAGATAAGGCGTAACGGACACCGAAAAAGTTGATTGCCCCAAAATCATCTGATACCCGAAAAAAAGTAAAAAAGTGCTGAATAATCTCATCGTATTGCAGTTTGTACCTTTCAAAAACGAAGTACCTTTTTAAAATGTTTTCTGCCCGACAATATTTGCCCCACACGGACTAAACTTATTCCCGACTGTACCTGTTACCTTTGCGCTTGAAATAAGCATACCATTTATCATTAACCATTTACACGAAATTAATTATGCAAATCAAACGCAGTGCATCCGCTCATTGGGAAGGTTCCGGCAAAGAAGGCAACGGTTCAGTGACTACCGCCAGCGGTGTTTTGAACGACACACAATACAGTTTTAATACCCGTTTTGCCGATGGTATCGGGACTAACCCGGAAGAGTTAATCGGGGCTGCCCACGCGGGTTGTTTTTCGATGAAACTGGCATTTGTATTGCAGGGCCAAAATTTCACGGCGACCAGCATTGATACCAAAGCCACGGTTATCCTCGAAGATGGCGCCATTAATGTCATTGACCTTCACGTGCGCGCTGCCGTTCCCGGTATCACCGAAGAACAGTTCCTCGCCGCTGCCACCGAGGCTAAAAACGATTGCCCCATTTCGCAATTGTTCAAAGCCACCATTAACCTCGACGCCGCGTTGGTGTAAGTTGTGAAGGGTTGAATTGGTGGTGAAGGGTTGAATTTGTGGTGAAGGGTTGAATTGGTTGAATTCGGTTTTCCCTCGGAGCATACACGTTTTCTGTTGCCCGTTGTGGCATATACGTTATTTAAGGTTTGTGAATCTGCCAAATCTATCAGATTTGGTAGATTTATGCCACAGTCTTTCCCTCGTGGTGTATTTCTGCTGCTAAAAAACTGAAAGAGACACTGAGAATAGTGTGGTTTTTTTCTTTAAAGTATTGAAAATGAATACGATACGCTTAGTGAATCTTAGTGTATTCTTACTTACCTTAGTGGTGAAAATGCCCTACGACGGGCAAAATTGTGGCATAAATCTACTAAATTTGATAGATTTAGCAGATTGACACACCTTAATGAACGTGTAATCTACGACGAGCAACAGAAAACGTGTAATCTAAGGGGCAAGACAAATTCAAGAAATTCAACCCTTCCCAACAAATTCAACCCTTCACAACAAATTCAACTAATTTTTCCTACCTTTGCACGCTTTTTGCAAACGTAATGGAAGAAAAAGACTTTAATATAGAAGACGATCAGGTACACGAAGCACTGGATTCGGCCTTAGAGGACGAGTCAAATAGTGGTACCGACGAATTTTTCGAGAAGCACGATATTGTAATTGATCCCAAGCAATCCATGATTCGCCTGGATAAATTTCTGATTGACCGCCTCTCGCACCGTTCGCGCAACCGGGTCCAAAACGCCATCCGTAGTGGGGCTGTTTTGGTGGATAATAAGGAAGTAAAACCCAATTATCGCATTAAACCGGGTAACCGAATCAGCGTGGTGTTCCCCCGCTCCTTCGACGAAAATCTGGAAATCGTCGCCCAGGATATTCCCCTCAATATTGTTTACGAAGATGACAGCCTCATGATCATCAACAAGCCGCTGGGCCTGGCCGTCCATCCCGGCGTGGGTATCCCCAACGGTACCCTTGTAAACGCCATTGCTTACCACCTCCGCGATACCATCGAACGCTCGCCCGTGGGCACCAACGACTATACCCGCGCTGGTATCGTTCACCGCATTGATAAAGATACCACCGGCCTGATGGTCGTGGCTAAAACCGATTTGGCCCTGACCAATTTGGCCCGGCAGTTTTTTTATCACACCATCGAACGGCGGTATTGGGCCTTGGTTTGGGGCGATATGGAAGGCGATTCGGGGACTATTGTGGCGAATATTGGCCGAAATCCGCACGACCGCCGCTTGTTTATGGTCTTCGACGATGGCGAAGACGGCAAACACGCCGTCACGCATTGGCGCGTCTTGGAACGTTTTTATTATTGTACTCTGGTCGAGTGCCGCCTCGAAACGGGCCGTACCCACCAGATCAGGGTGCACATGAAATCCATTGGGCATACCTTGTTTGGCGACCAGCGATACGGCGGTAATCAAATCCTGAAAGGCACGGTGTACTCCAAATACCGCCAGTTTGTGGAAAATAACCTCGAAATATTGCCCCGTCAGGCACTTCACGCCAAAGTACTGGGCTTTACGCACCCAACGACCAGTGAATTTATTCGTTTTGAATCTGAACTGCCGGCCGATATGCAAACCGTGATTGATCGCTGGCGAGATTACGTTAACACAAGAAAAATATGAAGGACGCTTTCCCCGTAGAAACGAATAACCCCTTTGTTGCGGAAGCCCTGCGCGCCCGTAATCTGGTGTTTATCGTCAATCCCAACTCCGGGACCCGTTTGCAGGCAAAAATTAAAGATTGCATTGAGCGGTATTTGAACCACCGCAAGTTTACCTATAGCATTTGGTACACCGAGCGGCCCGGTCATGCCACCGAACTGGCCCAAAAAGCCGTGGCCGAAGGTTACGAAATTGTGGTGGCCGTGGGCGGCGATGGTTCCATTAACGAAGTAGCGGCGGGACTCCTCCACACCGATGCCGTGTTGGGTATTGTACCCGCCGGTTCGGGTAACGGACTGGCCATGCACCTCGGTTATGGCCGAAAAATTGAAGAAGCCATCAAAAAACTCAACGCCGCCGAAGTCCGTAAAATGGATTGTGGGGTACTCAATGGCCGCCCTTTTGTTAACGTCGCCGGTATTGGGTTCGATGGTTTGGTGTCCAATTTGATGAAAGGACAAACCAAACGCGGCTTTATTCCTTATTTTGTTCGGTCCATTAAAGCCGGTTTGCAATACGTTTCCAAGCCCTGCGAACTACAAATGAACGGCGAAACCATCCGCGAAAATTGTTTTGTAGTTACCGTCGCCAACGGCCCCATGTACGGCTACAACGTTAGTATTGCCCCCGATGCCCGCATGGACGATGGCCTGTTTAGCGTTGTGGTGCTCAAAGAAGCACCGCGTTGGCATTATTTTATGGCCATGCCCAATGTGTTATCGGGTAAAATTTTTAACGAAAACTTCGTGCGCCATTTCACCACCAAAGAATTGGTGATTAAAAGTGAAGGCGATAATTATATTCACTTCGACGGTGAAGGCAGCAGTTACAGCGGCGATTTGCATTTTTCTATTTTGCCCAAAAGCCTTCATGTGTTGGTGCCAAGAGAAGCAAATTATGAATAAATTTTTCGTTTTTTGCGCCCTTTTGTCGGCGCTTTTTACCTCCTGCGTTGCTCTGCACGTATTGCCTTCCAAAAAAGTGCACCGGATTGAGTTCGATACGACTGCGTACAACCAGGAACATTATTTTGTGTACCCGGATACAACGGATGATGTTTTTTTGCGGCGGTTACGCACCGAAAATGGCCTTTTAGAGGTCATTAAAAACGCCAAAAACGACACCGAACGCGCGTTGATGTTGTTGGATTGGACGCACAAACAATGGGAACACAACGGCAGCAATACCCCCTCCAAGTCCGATGCAATCACAATCCTGGCGGAGGCCCGGCAAGGCAAAAAATTTCGTTGCGTTGAGTACGGTACCGTGTTGTCGAGCGCGTTGCTGTCGGTGGGCATGTCGGCCCGCCAATTAGGTTTACAAACGAGGGACGTGGAAATCACCAAAATTGCCGCCGGGCACGTTTTGGCCGAGGTTTGGCTCCCGGATATTGAAAAGTGGGCCATGATAGATGGCCAATTTAACCTCATGCCCACCCTTCACGGAGTTCCGCTCAACGCCGTTGAATTACAAAAAGCCATTGTTGAAAAAGAACCTTTTCAGTTTGTCTCTTTATCGGGCGTTGCCGATGCCAAAATGCACAAACGGTACATGAATTTTATCCCGCATTACCTCTATTTTTTTAATACATCGGTGGATAAAAGAACAAAACCCAAAAAATGGCACATCATTGAGGGCAAAAACGCCGTAATGCTGGTGCCCAAAGGCGCAAAACCGCCCACGGTGTTTCAGCGTCGCAGCCCGATGAATCATTTGTACTACACGAATTCCATCAAGGTTTTTTACGCAAAACCTACTGTTCGTTCTGCAAGTCGTTGATGCAAATAAAAAAATCGACGGAAACGGGGAAAAAGTCAGATTTAATCTTGGCACAGGAGCAAACGTTGAATGTTTTACTCCAACGAAAACATATCGTCCTGGCTCAGGCGTTTTACGAGGGCCATACGGCGGGCCATTAGGTCGTCAAGTGCATCTAAAGCACTTTGTTGGGCTTCTTCCTGCGATAAACCCCGTGCTAATGCATCGTTATAAGCACCTTGCATGGTATCTACCAGTTCTTGCTCCATCATTTCGGCGAATGTTTTTGGTTCGTTTTTCATTATTTTAGTTGATAAATTTTATTAATAAATATTTAGTGAACACAGGTTCCAGTTGGCGAAATATTTTTTGATGTTGTATTTGTGGAAACACTGCTTTCATTTTACGGGTGCAAATCTATGGATCAATTGATATTCGCAAAATAGTTGGTGGTACTTTTTTTATATTTTTCTTTTTCAAAGTGATTTTTGTTCCTAATATCGGCATTTTTTTCCCAAATTTAATCCTCCAAAAGGACTTGTCAAAAGCATTAATGATGTGTAATGAATGAATTACCTTCGCCCCATGATGAATAAACTTACCCTTATTTGCTTTTGTGCGCTGTTGTTCCATTCATGTGCGCTTCTTCGATCCGGCGGCAACCAAAAAGGCTGGATTAACCTGTTTAACGGCAAAGACCTGTCGGGTTGGACCATCAAAATCCATCATCACGAGGTGGGCGACAACTACGGCAATACCTTTCGGGTTAAAGACGGCATTATTCAGGTGCGGTACGACCAATACGATAAATTCAACGAGCGGTATGGGCACCTCTATTTTGACCAGCCTTATGCGCATTATCACCTTCAGTTGGAGTACCGGTTTACGGGTCGCTGGCGCACCGATGCCCCTTCGTACACCATCAAAAACAGCGGTGTGATGTTCCACTCACAGGACCCGCGCACCATGCCCAAAGAGCAGGATTGGCCTATTTCAGTCGAAATGCAGTTCCTCGCCGGTTTGGGCGATGGCAAACCCCGCCCGACGGGTAATATGTGTTCGCCCGGCACCGATGTTATTTTTCAGGGAAAAATTGATCCGCGCCACTGCATTGAATCCACTTCCAAAACGTACGAAGGCGAACAATGGGTCAAAGCCGAACTCATTGTGCGGGGCGATTCGTTAATTACGCACATTATCAACGGCGATACCGTTTTGCAATATTCCAAACCCCAAATTGGCGGCGGCGTGGCCAATCGGTTCGATCCTAAAGTGAAAATTGACGGCACGCCGCTGCGCTCCGGTTTTATCGCGCTTCAAAGCGAAGGCCAGGAAATTGACTTTCGGAACATTCGCCTGAAGCCGCTAAAATAACCCAAATGAGTAAACAAACCCTCAAAATCAAACGAATGGGCACCCTGATGTCGGTGCTCTCTAAACACGGTTTTAAAGATATTTTGGCGCGTATCGGGTGGGGGAGTGATACTTCCGCCGTGCCCAATGCCGCTGCCGAACCGGACGCGTCCATTTATCCGCGTATCCGGATGGCGATGGAGGAACTGGGGCCTACTTTTGTAAAATTAGGCCAGGCCCTGAGCAATCGGGAGGATATTTTGCCCGCCGAAATGATTCGCCAACTCGTTCAACTGCAAGACCGGGTGGAGTTGGCGGATATGGATATCCACGCCGTTTTACGAGAAAACTTTGGCCCCGATTACACCGGTTTTTTTCGCCACATTGACCCGCACCCCCTGGCGTCGGCGTCCATTGCGCAGGTCTATCGCGCCGACCTGGCCACGGGCGAACCCGTAGTTTTGAAGGTGAAACGACCCGGTATTGACGTGGTGATTGAGGCCGATTTGCTGTTGATGAAAGATTTGGCCCGTCTGTTGGCCCGCTATTTTGATTTTGCCGAAGACATTAACCTCGAACAGGCGGTGCGTGCGTTTGAAAAGTCGCTGCTCACGGAATTGTCAATGGTGCACGAACGCGAAAATATGGAGCGTTTTGCCCGTAATTTTAAAGGTGATTCGCTCATCTACGTGCCGCGTGTGTACCCGCAACTGTGCACCAATGAAGTATTGTGCATGGAATTTATTGACGGTGCCAAAATTACCGACGCCGACTTTTACACCAAAAACAACCTGCAACCCGCCCAAATTGTCGAAAAAGGGCTTCAATTGTATTTGAGGCAAATTTTGGAACACGGCTTTTTTCACGCCGATCCGCACGCCGGAAACATCATGCTCCTGCCCGATGGCCGTATTGTGTTCATTGATTTGGGCGCAATGGGGGTCATTTACCCCGCCGATCAGGAATTGCTGGAGGATCTAATTCTTCATTTGATTACCAAAAACGTGCCCCAATTGGTTATTATTCTCAAAAAAATGGCCCTCCGGATGGAAATTCGCGACGAAACAAAGGTGCATAACGACATTGCCGAAATTATGGACATGGTGAATACCTCCTCGCTGGAGCGGATAGATATTACCTTTTTGTTGCAAAAATTTAAAGATATTTTATTGGAAAACCGCGTGGTGATGCCCGATTATTTTATGCTGCTGGCGCGCGGGTTGGTATTAATTGAAAGCGTAGGCCGCACCCTCAATCCGGGTATGAACCTGATAAAAAGTGTAGAGCCATACGTGTATCGCATCATTCGGAAACGGTTGCACCCGCGTTATTTGATGCATAAATTGGGCGACCTTGGCCTCGATTTACAACATTTTCCCGCCGAATTGCGCAATATTGTGCGGCAACTGAGTTCGGGTAATTTAAAAATACAAAGCGACGCGCGGCATTTGGAACCCACCAACAACGTCCTCAAAAATGGTTTTCGGGAAGTGGCGATGGCCATTGTTTTTGGGTCCACTTTGTTCGCTTCAATCGTATGTATGAACATGGGTTTGGAGCCGACGTGGCGGGGCATTCCGGTGTTGTCGTGGTGGGGATTGGTGGGTAGTGGTACGCTGGCGGTCGCGCTGGTGGTGCGCTGGTTGCGGAAATAACCATCGGGCAAAGTTCACTGCCGGTAGTGCGCAGTTGACGGCTGTTTTTTCCCGGTTCACTGCATTGGGCGGGTGCGTTGGAGCGCAGTGCTGCACTTTTGTGGCATCTTTTTAACCAAAAACAACGCATTTGTTATGATTTGTACGGCTTTAGTACCGCGCATTTGTTCTTTAAAAAAAATAGAACACCTCCTTTGGGGAATATTATTTTTGTTGCCAACGGGGCTTTTTGCCCAAAATTACCCCACCGATGCCAAAGTACTGGAGGACGTAAAAAAGTACCACGGTAAAATGGCCACCGCCAAAGTGCAAAATGAGTGGAAACTGGAAAAAGAAGCGGGTTACACCTTTAGTAATATGGCCAAAAGGGTGGTGGCGGCCACAACGGTAAAAGAAAACGGCGTATCCAAAAACCTGATCGGGTTGGCCATTTATACCCGGGGCAGTGCCAGTGATAAATGGACTTTTTCGCGGTATTTTGTCACGTCAAGCGAAACAACCGGGTTAACGATGCTCACCGAGGCGCAAATTCGGGAACAAACATTGGAATTATTGCGGACCAACCCCGGACAGGTACTGGTCACTTTTTCGGAAGTTGCCTGGGTGTACGATATTACTTTCCCCGAGGGACTTACCTACGAAACCGATCGCACCGGTGATTTAATTTACAAAGCCACTATTGGATACGAGTACAAGTTTGTCAGTTCGTACCCTTTTGAGGGCGGCTTGCGCCGTTACGAAAACCCATTGGAGATATACGTTCGGGTAAAAGATGGCGCTTATCGGGTGGCTGTGGCGGTTGTTTTAAACCGCGATCCGGTAAAAGAAACCCTAATGACCGAGAAACAGTACAATACACTGCCCACGTTATCTCAAAAGCCGTTTGATGAGTTATTTGGCCCGCAAGGCCCGGCGGTTCCGGCGGCAACCGGCAAAAAAGAAGAAAAAAATGGCGTTAAATTGCCCAAAGTAAAGACCCTGATTAAAAATTAGAAAACAACGTACTTTTATAGCACTAATCAGCCACAGGTAGCGGTTTTCCGTTCACTTGTGGCTTTTTTTGTTGGGTAAAAGTGGTAATAACCGAGCCAGACTGCCATATTGCGTCAGTTTGGCAAAAAAACGGGTATTAAACGCATTAAATGGGTAATCCATCTTAATTTTGCCCCCAATGGAATTATTACAGCAACACATACAGGCATTGATATTTGCGGCCCCGCAGGCCATTCCACTGGAAGAAATCAGAACCGTTGTACAAGAGTCTTTTCAGGCAGAAATCAACGAAGCCGACGTAAAAGCGACCTTAGCGGAGATTCAGGGCCTGTTTCAGCAAGAGCAGTTTGCCTTTGAATTGGTGGAAATTGCGGGTGGTTATCAGTTTTTGACCAAAGGCGCTTACCACAATACGGTGGCCATTCACCTCAAACAAACCACCAAAAAACGCTTGTCGCAGGCCGCGATGGAAACATTGGCGATTATTGCGTACAAACAGCCGGTGGGAAAATCGGAATTGGAAGAAATTCGGGGCGTGAGTTGCGACTACGCGCTTCAAAAACTTTTGGAGAAAGAATTGGTTATAATTAGTGGCCGCAGCGAAGGCCCTGGTCGGCCTTTGTTATACGCTACTTCGGATAAATTTATGGATTATATGGGCATCAACAGCCTCGGCGATTTGCCCAAACCCAAAGATTTTAAAGAAGTTGAAAATAGTATTGGTGATACTCCCGCAATAGAGGAAACCGTAAGTAACCCAAACACAACAAACGATGGAGTTAGTTAATCGAGTGGCCCAAAGTGGCCTCATTACCCTTGACCTGGAAACGTTTTATCCCAGCGAACCAATTGTATCTTTCGATTTGAAACAATACCTCTTCATGGAGATGATCCTGAAGGAAAAAGACTTTCGCGAAGCCCTGGACGCGCACGATTGGGCGCAGTACACCGGCCAAATTCTGGCGGTTTATTGCTCCGCCGATGCCATTATTCCCATGTGGGCGTACATGTTGGTGGCGACCCACGCGGCTCCTTTTGCCGCCGATATTGTACAAGCCGCTCCCGAACAGGTACCGGTTATCATTTTTAGTAAAAAACTCGCGGCTTTGGATATTGACCAATACGAAGGCAAACGAATGGTGATTAAAGGTTGCAGCGACAAACCCGTTCCGCCATCGGCTTACCTGGATATTACCAAACGGTTGCGCCCTATTGTAAAAAGCATCATGTTTGGCGAACCTTGTTCCACTGTTCCGGTCTTTAAAAGTGCCAAAGTGGCCTTGTAAAATTAGAAAAGACTCATTTTCATTGCTAAACGTGAACTGACTTTAACGATATACCTGGTTTTTTGCACTTTAAATTGGTTACGTTCAATTGTGAGGGATGAAAAACAATCTTCATTCCTCGCCAACATAAAAATTTAGTACACTCATTACCTATTGTTCATCTAATTATAATCAATAATCTGTGAAACATTATTTACAGCAACGATCGACGCAGTTTGCTTTACTGATGATCGTATCCATCGCCTTATTGGCCAGTTCCAATAACCCTCCAAACGGTCGTACCGGCGCGCCTCTCTTCATGGAAGGCCACTGTAACGGTTGTCACGGTGGTAATAACCCCAACAACTTTTCGGGAGATATTACTGTTGACGGTTTGCCCGCTACGGCAGTACCCGGATCCACTTACCCACTTACCGTTCGTATGACGGCCAACGGCGGCAATCCCAGCCGGGGCGGCTTTCAACTGGTAGTCGTTGATGGGGCTAATGTGGACTACGGTGATCTTATTATCCCATCCGGTGCTACCGACGTGGGTACCGAAACGTCCAATGCCCGCGAATACATCGAGCACCGCAATCCCAAAAACTTTTCGGGTAACGGCAGCGAAATTGTTTGGAATATCCAGTGGAAAGCCGAAGGAACAGCATCGGGGAATACTGCCAAGTTTTACTTTATTGGCAACTTCTGCAACGGTTCAGGTTCCTCGGGCGATTTTATGGTAACGGATTTAGCCACCATTCCGGTGGGCGGCGCTCCGGCCAACCTCACCGTGGATATTAATTCCAACAACGTCCTTTGTTTTGGTGGAAACAGCGGCAACGCAACGGCTTCGGCCACGGGCGGCACTGGTACTTACACCTATTTATGGAGTAACAACCAAGCAACGGCAACGGCAAATAATCTGGTGGCCGGAACGTATACGGTCACTGTTTCGGACAACGGTGGTGCCTCCGGTACGGCCAGTGTGGTCATTACCCAACCAGCATCCGCGTTAACAGTACAAATGATTGTTTCCGGCACCATTACCTGCGCCAGCCCAACGGCCTCCATTACGGCGAATGTAAATGGTGGTACCTCGCCCTATTCCTACGCGTGGCCGGGTTCAAATA
Organism: Chitinophagales bacterium; assembly: GCA_013298845.1. Lineage (GTDB taxonomy): Bacteria > Bacteroidota > Bacteroidia > Chitinophagales > Saprospiraceae > M3007. The sequence continues at coordinate 21,410 of JAAFJN010000036.1, read as the reverse complement.
TTGATAATGTAAATGAAGTTACGGCACCCGGCACCTACACCGTGACGGTAACGGATAATAATAACTGCACCCGAACAGCATCAGCAACGGTGACGGGGAATACCACGGCACCCATTGCGGCGGCTACCGGCGGGGTTCAGTCGTGCCTTTCCGGTAATGCTTCGGTATCGGGAACCGGCTCTTCTACCGGGGCCAATTTTAGTTATTTGTGGACGGCTCCGCCGGGCGGCTCCATCGTTTCCGGGGCATCTTCCCTGAATGCGGTGGTTTCCGGAATTGGTGACTATGTTTTGCAGGTAACCAACAATACCAGCGGTTGT
>JAAFJN010000036.1:0-21080 GCA_013298845.1 Chitinophagales bacterium | reverse complement strand
TGTAACGGCCAACGGCACCGCATTGACCTGCGCGAACCCGTCGGGGACAATTACCGCTTCAACCACCGGGCAGGCTACTTACGCCTGGACGGGGCCTAATTTCACCTCCAATCAACAAAATCCGACGGTGACCACCACCGGAACATATACCGTAACGGTGACGTTAATTTCCACGGGTTGTACCAACACTGCCTCGGTGCAAGTGACGGGTACGAATCCGCCTACGGTCATTGCCAGCGGTACAACATTGACTTGCTCGGCACCAACCAGTTTTGTTAATGCTTCTACCACCAGCGCGGGCGCTTCTTACGCCTGGACGGGGCCAAATTTCACCTCGAATCAGCAAAATCCAATCGTTTCGGCGGCGGGGACTTATACAGTCACCGTAACCATTGCGGGTAGCGGTTGCACGGCTTCGGCAACGGTACAGGTTGTGGCTAACCAAACGGAACCCAACCTAAGTGTGTCCACTACGGCGGCCACTTGTATCCTGCCGGTTTCTACAGCCACGGCATCCAGCACGACGGCGGGTACTACTTTCCAATGGACCTGGGCCACGGGCACCAGCAACCAACCAACCGTACAACTGGGCACCGGTACGTACACGGTCGTGGCGACCAATCCGGCCAATGGCTGTACGGCTACTGCCACGGCGGTAGCCACCAGTAATACGGCCGCGCCGGTTATCACGATTTCGCAAGGAACCCTGACCTGTAATACCACGCAGGTGACCCTTACGGCCACCACCAACGTGAATAACCCCACCTACGCCTGGTCGGGTCCCGGTATTGTATCGGGTAGTAATTCCAGCGCGGTGACGGTGAATCAGGCTGGCCCGTACGTCGTTACCGTTACCAATACGGCAAACGGCTGCACCTCCTCCGAAACCCGCAATGTAACCCTGGATATTACACCTCCGGTGGCGAGTATTGCCACCCCGGGCACCCTTAACTGTAATACACCGGCGGTAACGCTCAACGGGGCGGGATCTTCTCAGTCGGCGACTATGGTGTACCAATGGACCGGCCCCGGCATTGTAAGCGGTGCTACTACTTTGTTCCCGGTGGTCAATGCGCCCGGCACTTATACGCTTTTGGTGACGAATTCAGCCAATGGCTGCACAGCAACGGCTTCGGCTACGGTGACAAATGCACCCGCCGTCATGGTATTAACCTCAAATACTTCGGTAGCGTGTTTTGGTGGCTCCACCGGAACCGCAACGGCCGTGGGTACGGGCGGTAATGGGTCATTTACGTACACCTGGTCCAACAACGCCACGGGTCCTTCAATTGGAAACCTGGCGGCGGGTACTTATTTTGTAACGGCCAGCGATGGTAATGGCTGTACGGCAACCGCTGCTGCCGTGATTACCCAACCGGTAGCCGCCTTAACGCCCAACGCAACGGCTACAAATGTAACCAGTCAGGGTGTAAATAACGGTACGGCAACGGCCACTCCAACGGGCGGTACCAACCCTTATGCTTACATCTGGAGTAATGCCGCTAATACTTCAACGATTGATAACCTCGCGCCCGGTGTCTACACGGTAACGGTGGTGGATAACAATGGCTGTACGGCCGTTCAAACGGTAACAGTGAACAGTTTCAACTGTAATTTTAGCGCCACTTTAACCGCCGCTAATATCAGTTGTAACGGTAGTAACGATGGTTCCATTACCGTTGCGCCACAAAATGTAGTAACCCCGATTTTATTCCTTTGGTCAAATCAGGCGACGACCCAAACGGTGAATAACCTCGCGCCCGGCGTGTACACGGTGACCGTCGCCGACGCCACCAACTGCCCCGTGATTTTGTCCGCGACCATCAGTGAACCAACGCCTTTGTTGGTGAATATTTCGGTAACACCCGAATCCGGGAACGGCACCAACGACGCCACGGCTACGGCCAACGTAAACGGCGGCACGGCACCTTATAATTATATCTGGTCTACCAATGCAACAACGCAAACCATTACCGGCCTCACATCTGGTGCTTACACGGTGACCGTTACGGACTCAAAAAACTGCACATTTGTCCAAACCGCAACTGTAAATGCGTTCAATTGTAACGGTTCGTCGGCTTTGTCCATCACCGATGCGCAATGTTTTGGTTCGGCAACCGGATCCGTAACCGCCACCTACATCGGCGGCACGTTACCGATTGTTTATAATTGGAGCAACGGCGCAGCCACTCAAGCCATTACCAATCTTGCCGCCGGTACCTATTACCTGACCATGACCGACGCTGCCGGATGTGTTTTGTTTGATACCGCGGTGGTCAATGCACCTGCGCCTTTGGTAGCCGAAATTACCACAGTAAACAACGTAAGTTGCCCGAACGAACAAAATGGTTCGGTAGTAATTACGGTGTCGGGCGGCGGTACTGCCCCTTACACGTTTACTTATCCCGGTGCCAACGAGCCGTTATTGGCCGTGGGCGTGTACACCATTACAGTGACTAACCCCAATGGTTGCACCACGACCGTTAGTTTTAGTATTGTTGCGATCGACGTAATTGCACCCACCATTACCTGTCCGGCGAACGTGGCGAATTGTGATTCTGGTAATGCCACCAACTTTGCGCCACCCACGATACTTGATAACTGTATCCCCGTGGGTATCCAGACTACAATTATTGAGGGTTTGCCGAACGGTTCTTATTTTCCGCCCGGCACCACGTTACAAGTGTATCGCGTAACCGATGCTGCGGGCAACTCCAGCACTTGTTCATTCACGGTAACCACGTATCCCGCGCCCGATGTGTTGTGGATATCTTCTACCGACGATGTAAACGGGGCCGGTATCGGTGCCATTGACGTTACGCCGGTAATGGGTACTGCGCCGTACACCTTTAATTGGTCGAACAACGGCACTCCGTACGCAACCACCGAAGATTTGAATAACTTGTTTGCCGGTAAGTATTTCCTCACGGTAACCGATGTTAATGGTTGTACGGTATCTTTGGCACCCATTACGATTGATAACGTAGTCGGAACAGCGACGCCATTCAGCGCGGCAGGTATTCGTCTTTGGCCCAATCCAGTTATGGACGGCGGCCAATTGTACCTTACTTTGAGCGAAAATATCGCGCCTCAATCCTTGGTATTGATTAATTCAACGGGACAAATTGTATTGGTGAACAACCAGTTATTCCGTTCCAATACCATTGATATCAGTACGTTGAGTGCCGGTGTATATTTTGTATTACTGGCCGACGAACAAGGTAAAACCTATTTTGCAAACTTTGTAAAACAATAAATGCGCCCCATCATTCTTGCATCCAAAAGCCCGCGCCGCAGCCAGTTATTGACAGAAGCCGGTATTGAGTTTACCATTGCGGCCTTCGATACCAACGAGGATTTTGATCCCGCTACTCCCGTTTTGGAAGTAGCGCCATTGCTGGCACAACGGAAAGCGCGGGCCGGAGCACACTTAATTCAGGATCAGGAAATCATTTTGGCCGCCGATTCTACGGTAGTCATTGGTGACGTGATTTTGAACAAACCGGAAGACTACACCGATGCCGTTCGGATGCTGCGGATGCTTTCGGGCAACCAGCACACCGTGGTTACCGGCGTTTGTTTGTTGGGCAAAGACAAAGAACTTGTTTTTGCTACGCACACCAAAGTCTGGTTTGACCCGCTCACGGATGACGAGATTGATTATTACATCCAAACCTGTGCGCCGTACGACAAAGCCGGTTCGTATGGCGCGCAGGAATGGATTGGCCATTGTAAAATAAATAAAATTGAAGGCTCTTATCCTAATGTTATGGGCCTTCCAATGGATGCCGTTTACCGCGCCCTCACCAATTGGTAAAAACCAACACCACCACGTTATGAATTTAGAACAAGAAAAAAATGCCGATTCGATGCGGCTGTGTATTTCCAAAACCAATCGTTTTTTTGACAAAATAGCCGAAGGCGGCGGCCCCAAACGCATCGAAAAACTACACGCCGAAGGAAAAATGACCGCCCGCGAACGGGTAAACTACCTTTTAGATGCTGGTAAACCCGTGGTCGAAATCGGGGCTTTTGCCGGGTTTGAGATGTACAAGGAGCACGGCGGTTGTCCCGCCGGTGGCGTAGTGGTCGTTATTGGCTACGTCCGCGGTCGGCAATGCATTGTGGTGGCCAACGACGCCACCGTAAAAGCCGGGGCCTGGTTTCCCATTACGGGTAAAAAGAACCTGCGCGCCCAGGAAATTGCCATGGAAAACCGTTTGCCCATTATTTATTTAGTGGATTCAGCGGGCGTGTATTTGCCCATGCAAGACGAAATTTTTCCCGATAAAGAGCATTTTGGCCGCATTTTTCGCAACAACGCCAAAATGAGCAGCGCCGGTATTCCCCAACTTGCCGCTATTATGGGCAGTTGTGTAGCGGGTGGCGCTTATCTCCCTATTATGTCCGACGAAGCCTTAATTGTGGAAAGAACGGGCAGTGTGTTTTTGGCCGGTCCCTATTTGGTAAAAGCCGCCATCGGGGAATCGGCGGATAAAGAAGCACTGGGCGGGGCGGCCATGCACTCCGAAATTTCGGGGGTAACCGACTATAAAATGCCCGACGACAAAACTTGTCTGGACACCATCAAAGACTTGATTGACAAATACGGCCACTTTGAAAAAGCCGGTTTTGATCGCGCAACGCCGCAGCCGCCCCAAACTTCCGAAGAGGAATTTTTGAGTATTTTTCCCGAAAGTGGGGGTAAACCCTACGATACATTGGCGTTGTTGCGCAGCCTCACCGATGATGGGCAACTCACCCAATACAAAGAACATTACGGCAAAACCATTATCTGCGCCTATGCCCGCATCGACGGATGGGCCGTTGGTATTGTGGCCAATAACCGTCAGGTGGTGAAAAATGCCAAGGGCGAAATTCAGTTTGGCGGCGTTATTTATTCCGATTCGGCCGACAAAGCCACGCGTTTTATCCTCAATTGTAACCAAAAAAAGATCCCGCTGGTGTTTATGCACGATGTGACGGGTTTTATGGTGGGAACGCGTTCCGAACAGGGCGGCATTATTAAAGACGGGGCCAAAATGGTGAACGCCGTAGCCAATTCAACGGTGCCCAAATTCACCGTAATTGTGGGTAATTCGTTTGGCGCGGGCAATTACGCCATGTGCGGCAAAGCCTACGATCCCCGCCTGATTGTGGCCTGGCCCACCGCCAAAATTGCCGTTATGGGCGGCGAACAAGCGGCTAAAGTGTTGGCGCAAATCCAGATTCAGGGCATGAAAGATAAAAACCTGGCGGCCGATCCCGAACAGGAAAAAGCCCTGGTAGATGAAATAAAAGCGCGTTACGAGGAGCAAACAACCCCTTATTACGCGGCCGCTCGCCTTTGGGTAGATGCCATTATTGATCCCCGCGATACCCGTAAATGGATCAGTATGGGCATTGAAGCCGCCAATAACGCACCGGTGGAGCGTTTTAATCCGGGTGTTATTCAAACGTAGAGCGTATTCGGGATTTTCCGGTGAAAACGCCGCGTTTTTACCGGAAAATCTTTTTTTTACTATTTCATGGCGATAAAACGTTGTTCCACGTACCGCCAACTAATGCGCGCAATCAGATAGGTTGTCCCAATGGCCAATACCATATAAATGGCTTGCACCCAACCGATGGGTAAACCACTGGCCTCCAGCGGGCCGCGATAAATATATTCGTAAATAACCCGAAACATCTGGTGAAAAACGTACATGCCGTAACTGTACAGCCCAAGGTGCATCAGCAGGGGGCGTTCGCAGAAGGTGCGAATTTTGCTGTCGGGACTCAGGGCCAGGTACAATATTCCCATAAACGTCAGCGCCACTACTTCGCCGCGCCAATGCGTAGTCTCTGCCAATAACAGGTATAAAGTGGTCATTACCAGGCCAAAAGTGAGGTCCCGAACAATGGTTTTTTGCAGGGGAGAAAAACTAAGATGTCCCAAATGCATCAGAATGGCCAGCAAACTACCCGCTGCCAGCCCATCCATGCGGCAATGCGGCAACACGTACGAAGCAATGCTCACTTCCTTGCCAAACGCTATATCGGTTTGCACCCGAATATAATACCCCGCCCATATCAGAAGCACGCACAACACTGCCAATGGTTTTCGGGGAATCAGCACCACCACGAGGGGCCACAACAGGTAAAATTGTTCTTCCACGGCCAGCGACCACAAATGCGACAGCCCGACCCAGTTGGTTTGCCACAGCCAATCACCCTTTAGCGCCAATGCCACGTTGGGAATAAACGCCAGAAACCAACCCAACGAATCATAACCCGTGTAGAGGCGGTGCGGTTGTTGGTCAATGAATACAATGGCGACAAAGGAAAGGATCAGTGCAAAATAATACAGCGGAAAAATGCGGAGAATGCGCCGCCGGTAAAAGTCCCGGAAATAGTCAGGACGGCCTTTTTTGTTGAGCAAAATACCCGTGATGAGGAAACCCGACAACACAAAAAACAAATCAACCCCCAGCCACCCGGCGTGGGCAATCGCCCACCACCATTGTTCATGGTACACATCGTAAAACATAAAATGCCCCGTAAGCACCGTTAATGTGGCAATACCACGTACGCCGTCGAGGGCAGGGATTCGGGAATGGCCCGTTTGGGAGTTTGACATTCAGTAAAATTTGGCGCAAAACTACGTAAATAATGGCAACCAGGGATTACTTGCGCGTATTTCGGGGGCTTCCGGGGGTGTTTCTTTTTTCAATGCCATTATTTTTAAACAATTTTCAAAGATTTTGACACTGAAATATAAACTTTATCTACCTTTGCGTGCCTTTTTCAAAAGATACTTGATAAAAAAGTACAAAAGGCATTCATCACATCGAAAATTTTGAATATTTACAATGGCAAAACGCAAAGCAGATCAGGCAGAAGCAGTAGTTGTTAATCAAACCCAGGAAACGTCCAATTCCGCTCCGTTTTGGGAAACATACCAAAAGCAATTAATTTATGGCGTAGGTGCCATCGCTGCTGTAGCGCTCTTGTATTTCGGTTACAAATACCTTATCGTTGAGCCTAAGCAAAAGGAAGCCGTTGCCGCTATGTGGAAAGCGCAACAAATGTTTGACCGAGATTCTTTCACCCAGGCCCTCAATTCTCCCGCGCTCGAAGCCGACGGTTTCTTGGCGATTATTGATAAATACGGCAGCACTCCCGCCGGCAACAGCGCCAAATATTACGCCGCTGTTTGTTATCTTCAAACGGGCGATTTTGACAATGCCATCAAATACATGGAAGATTACAGCGCCGAAGGTGATTTGTTGCCCACCATGAAATACGGTATTTTGGGCGATTGCTACTCCGAAAAACAAGATTTTGCCAAGGCAATTTCTATGTACGAAAAAGCAGCCGACGCTACCGATAACGAAACATTGGTACCCATTTATTTGAAAAAATTAGGTTTGCTCAACGAAAAACAAGGCAATAAAGAAGCCGCTGTAAAAGCCTTCGAACGTATCCGCAGCGAGTTTCCTAACCAAAACTCAGCCGACTGGCGCGAAGTTGAAAAATACATTTACCGCAACGGCGGTGGCAAATAATTCAGCATTTGCGCTGTTTTTTGTTAAAAAGGTAATACCTCTTCGTTGGGGTATTACCTTTTTTGATTTTTGAAATCAATTTGCCAAAAGGCAATATCTTTGCCGTCCTCCAATAACCGCTTATGCTCGTACCAACTATGAAATTTTTCCGTTTTTTAGCCGCCCTTCTGGCAACTTCAGGACTCGTATGGATTTTATCCTCACCCTTGGCCAAAGGCGACACCACCGTCCCGCCGTTGGGTAAATTATTTAATCCTTTCACCGGTTTTTGGCGCAACGCCGAACCCGTGACGGGACCCGTTTTTAACCCAAATATTACATTAACCGGCCTTAAAGGGAAAGTCGAACTGTTGTACGACGATAATATGGTGCCGCACATTTTTGCCGAAAACCCAAACGATGCCGCCATGGTGCAAGGCTACCTCACCGCCCAACACCGTCTTTTCCAAATGGACCTCACCGCCCGTAAAGTGTCGGGACGGCTGTCGGAAGTGATCGGGGAGCGGACCTTGCCCATTGACCTCAAAACCCGCCGCCGGGGCCTGCCTTGGGCCGCCGAACGTGACCTGGAAGTGTGGAAACAATCGCCGGAAGATATGGCCCTCATCGAAGCCTATTGCGCCGGGGCAAACGCCTGGATCAATAACCTCCAACCCGCCGATTATCCCATCGAATTTAAGATACTCGGGCACACTCCCGAAGCCTGGACACCTTTGAAATGTGTCATGATTGCCGAAGGTATGGCCGATATTTTGGCCGTGTACGATAATGATTTGGAAGCCACCAATGCCCTTCAATTGTTGGGCGAGGCGTTTTATCAGGATATTTATCCGGTGTGGAACCCCAAACAAAAACCGGTCATTCCCGAAGGTTTTTACCCCACCAACCCCACAATGGTGCCACAAAAAACCAGCCCTAAAGCCGTACCGCCCGTTTTGGGACCTGCCACCGGTGGAGTAGTACCCACTACCGACGACGTGCTCACCGATCCTTACATTTTGGGTAGTAACAACTGGGCCGTAGCGGGTAGCAAAACCGCCGCGGGCACGCCATTGCTGGCCAACGACCCGCACCTGTCGCTGTCGTTGCCTTCCATTTGGTTTCAGGTGCAAATACACACACCCCAATACAATACCTACGGCGTTTCTTTGTCCGGTATTCCGGGCGTGGTGATTGGGTTTAATGAACACATTGCCTGGGGCATTACCAACGTGGGGGTGGACGTAACCGATTGGTACAAAATTAAATGGACTTCGCCCGCGCGTACGCATTACGAGTACGACGGAGCCGCCAAAGCCGCCGAAACCCGCGTGGAAACGGTCTTGGTGAAAGGCCGCAAAGAACCCGTTCTGGACACCGTTCGTTATACCGTTTGGGGACCGGTGGTGTACGACGATCCCGCGGAGCCGCTCCACGATTGTGCCTTGCGCTGGGCCGCCCACGACGCTGGTCCAGGCAAACCCGTTACCAATTTTTACCAACTCAACCAAGCCAAAAATTTTGCGGAATACAGCACGGCCCTCACGGGTTTTGACTGCCCCGCGCAGAATTTTGTTTTTGCCGATAAATACGGTGATATCGCCATTCGGGTGCAGGGAAACATGCCCATCCGGCAGGGCGACGAAGGGCGTTTTGTCCGCGATGGCAGCAGCAGCGCCAACCAATGGATTGGTTTTATTCCTCAACCGGAAATCCCCAAAATGCACAACCCGGCCCGTGGTTTTGTGACATCGGCTAACCAAAACTCCACGGCACCCTCGTACCCTTACCACGCCAAACACGGCGACTGGGAGCAATACCGGGGCCGCAATGCCGTAGAATGGCTCGAAACCATGAATGGGGCCACGCTCGACAGCATGAAACGGATGCAAAATAGCAATTTCAGTTTACGCGCCTATGATGCGATTCGACCCATGTTGCAATTACTGGACCGCTCCAATTTATCCCCCGATGAGCAAACGTATCTCAAAGAATTGGAGGGGTGGAATTGCTCGTACGATAAGGATAAAATTGCGCCCACCTTGTTCGAAATTTGGTTTGATTCCACCTACGCCGCTACTTACGATGAGGTATTGAACTATCAAAAGCAAAATATTAAGGTGCAATTGCCGCCCACCTGGCGCTTTATCGAGTTAATGACAAAAGATACCAATCACTACATTTTTGACGTAAAAAGCACCCCCGAACGCGAAACCGCGCGCCAAATGGTCACGCTTGGGTTTAAAAAAATGAGTGTTCAGGCCGCCAAAGAAACTTTGGCCAATAACCTCGTGTACGGCAACTTTCACTCGTTAACCATCAATCACCTGGCCCGCATTGCGCCCTTTAGCCGCAGCAATATTCCGGTGAGCGGGCACCGTTCGGCCCTCAACGCGGTGTTGCGCGATTACGGTCCGTCGTGGCGGATGCTCGTGGACCTTGGTGCCGAAGTAAAGGGGTACGGGGTGTATCCGGGCGGACAATCGGGCAATCCGGGGAGCCGTTTTTACGATAATATGGTGGATACCTGGGTCAATGGCCAATATAACGAATTGAATTTTTTGAAAACGCCCGACCAATTGCCCTTGGAAAAAACCTTGGCCAAACAGGTATTTACGGCGAATTAATGGGCCATATTCCGCGCTCCAAAATCATTGGAATGGTGTGCATCGGGCTGGCCTTTGGGTTGGCGTATTTTGGACCGATGCACTCCATTTCCACGGCGAACATCGCCATTTTGGTGGCCGCCGGCATGGCGGCCTGGTGGGGCGTGGGCCAAGTGATTACGCACGGCACCGGCCACAGTTTTAAAATGTGGAAACTGCTGTTAAAAGGCACCGTGGGTCTGGGCGCATTGTTGGGCGTTGTACTCCTCGGCATTATCCGAATATCGCGGCAAGATGACCACGAACTGACCACTTACGGGGCGGTTGCCGATGGGGTAGTGGTAGCCAAAAGTGACGTAGCGTTGCCCAATATGAAAACCGGCGTTTCGTATGTCAATTACCTAACCATCGAATTTGTGGATGGTGCAGGCCGCCGCCAACGCATCGAAACGGAAGTGAGTGACCGGGAATTTAACGCGGCTTACACCGGGCAATACCTCAAAGTTTATTATTCGGAGCGCAACCCGGCGGTGCATCGGGTGGCGTTTTAGGGGAGGTGGTACGGGAAAATTGGAAAATTATGTACCTTTGGGAGGTTAATAAACAAAGGGTAAATTGACAGTTTATTAAAAATACATTATGCATATTAAGAGGTTCTGCGTTTCAAATTTTAAAGCCTTTGAAGAAGTGGTTATCCATTTCAATTCAGATGTTAACATATTTACCGGCATAAATAACGCAGGGAAAACAACTGTGTTAGAGGCTTTGGCACTTTGGCATGAATGCTTTGCCAAATTGATACGACAGGCTGGAAAGCGAGAAAAAAATTATGAAAAAGGAAATTGGGTACTTGGCAATACTCAGGTAAAATACTTCCCATTTGAGCAGATTAATAGCGTTCGGTGTCCTAATTTTGACGATCTGTTTTACCAACGAGATCGCCGTCGTAGAATTAAACTTTCTGCTGATATAGCGAGTGATAATGGCGAAATCATTACGATTTGTTTTGTGATCTCCGATAGTGGTATGAATTATAAAATCGAACTGGAGTCTTTTACAAAATACGATTTTGAGGCATTTAATTCGTTTTTTAGCCAATTCCCTATGCCAATAGGTTTTTATTATGCCTCTCCAATTGCGGCTATACAGCAGATAGAATCATTCGCTACGATACCTCAAATTAATGATGCTATTGTAAGTCGTATTTCCGCCCGCGTTCTGCGTAATCGCCTCTATTCGCTCTACCGCAATCCAGATTCTATGGTTTTTAAAAGGTACCTTGATGATGTTTCTTTTGTCCTTTTTAATGCCCGTCAGCGGCTTGAATTAACAACATCAAGCGATGTACAACGTGATACAAATGTCGTATTTAATGCAGTAACGAGTCCAGGCGATGTTCCAAAAGATATTGCTTTGCTTGGAAGTGGAACGATTCAAATACTTGAAATTTTACTTAACGTTTACCATTCTGAGGGGCAGGCAAAAGACATGAATTTGATATTGCTGGATGAACCGGATAGCCATATTCATCGCGATATCCAAAATCGGTTACTTCAGGTACTTACTCATTTCTCAAGGAATAACCAGGTGTTTATGACTACGCACAACGAGGCTTTGATCCGTAGTGCAGAAGTTTCGCACCTTTTTCATCTTGAGCCTAAGGCCAACGCTGTTTATAAAAATCTTAATGTATTGCCCCTTCAAAAAGTAAAACCGCGTTTTAGTGGCATCTATCCTTCTGCTACAAAACCGCTAATTAGTGCCATTGTGCAAACAAATGCCCTTGATTTTATTAACGCTGTTGAATCAGAGGTTTTACTTTTTGTTGAAGGGGAAGATGATGCAAGGACTTTTGATATTTTATTGCGTCAACAAATTAGACCTAAAAAAGTCGCTTATTGGGTTTTGGGAGGTGTAAGTAAGGTTTTTGATCATGTTCTGCATTATAAAACCGTGTTAACCAATATTAAAAATCAGAAAACATTGTGGGATAAATCCGTGCTGGTAATTGATCGAGATTTTCTTAATGATGAACACCAAAAAACGTTACCTGATAAATTACAAACCCAAATTGGCTTAAAAACATTCATTAGTGATGCTTATACATTTGAATCTACCTTACTAACCGACTTGCCTAAAGCAGCCCGGCTGATTACAAAATGGCTTGCTGCAAAAGGTACAAACTATTCGGAGCAGGTACTTGAAGACGCACTTATGAACATTTATCATCTTCATGCGACCAAAAGCAAAATTCCAGATTGGAACAACTCTGATTTCTCCGAACAAATGGCGTATTTATACCGCAATGCCCGTGAAAAATTAAATGCCGTTCTTGGTGAAAAAAAGTACATAAAAGAGAATGACATTCAATTGGTAGCACTCGTACAGCAACATATACAGCACTGTATAAGTAGTGGTAGTTATTATAAGTTGATGAAAAAAGAGGATGTGCAAATTATTGTTAATGAGGCGATTGGGCCAACCGGAGTTGTTTTTGACATAGAAACAGATTTTATAGAACTTATGCTTTGTGTAGATAAGTCCGTGTGGTTCAATGCCTGGGATTTTTTAAATACATTGTAGGCGGCCGAAGGCAACGACGGCTGATTTAGGAGTTCTAAAACGGTTTCTTACCGCCAAATAACAATTTTCCCTACCCCGGATAACCCGTTATTGCGCCATTCTAACCAGTAAAATCCGGCGGGAAGACCCACGACCGGAACTTGAATTTCGGTTGTTCCGGGCGATACCGTTTGCGATAACACCGCGTTGCCTTGTCCGTTCCACAGGCGTATCTGGCCGCCGGAGGCCGAAGGTATTTGCACGTACACCATATCGTGCGCCGGGTTGGGAAATGCTTGTAGTTTTTGCACCACCGGCATTGGTTCCTGATCGTTGGTGGGTGGCAGGCAGCCCGTGGCCGCTAAGTTGGCCGGGGAGCATAGTTCGGCGCGAAGGCTGTCAAGAGCTGCCCGCATTCGAATGCGCTGACCTTGCGAAAAAACATTGGTACAGGTATCAAATGCGTAGGCCATATAATTTTCCGACATGGTAAAAAACACCGCTCCGTTATCGCAAAAGCGTTGGCCGTCTTCGCATTGTTCCGTCGAAAAAGCCAGTGTCCAATCTAACGGTGTATCACAAACGTGGTCGCCGGTGCTGTCGCAAGGTGGAAAACATTGCCCCAAATAAGGAAAGCCGTCGTGAAAGGTATGGTATAAGCCCAAATAATGCCCGGCTTCGTGGGTTCCCGTTCCGCCTTCGTTAAAACCGTCTTTCAGGTTGGAGCCAAACGTACCAAATTGTTTGGCTCCAACCACAAAACCATCCGTTTCACTGCCCGCTTCCCAGGCAAAAGAACTAAAACCGCCTTCGCCGTTGGGCGTTACCCAAAAATTCAGGTAATGCAACGGTGGCCATTGGGTTGCTTGCATAAACGACGCCAATAAGTCCGGGTTGAAGCCCGGAATATGGTGCCATACCACGCCCCGCGTAGGTTGACCTTGTGGGTCAATACTGGCCAAACAAAACTCAATTTGGCAATCGGCGGCTACTGCTTTAAACTGCGAACGGGTTTTAACCGTGTCGGGATTAAGCCGCCGAAAATCGAGGTTCATGGCCGTTATTTGGCTTTGCACCCGTTCAATGGGCAAACTATCTGCCGCCGCATCGTAAAAAATATGCACAACGGTGGGTATCGTTTTCAGGTCGGTGTTCAAATGCCGACCATCGGCAACAAAACGCCGAACGTAGTCATTAAAAGCCGCTTCCGGGTCGTCGCTGCGTTCTGTGGTGTTGAACGGTGCCCGACAAGGGTTTTGGGCTGGTAAAAGTGCCGCCGCAACGTAAAAAAAGTACAAAATGGCAATGGCGCGCCGTGTTTTTTGATTCAATAGCATCATTATCGTATGTTTCGACGCAATGACGGCCCAAATGGGCAAATGGTTTGGTACGCCTACAACCATTCCTCTTAATGCACCATCAGCCCCGTATCTTTTCGTTCCAGCATCGAATAACCCATGAGGTATTCATCCACCTGGCGGGCACATTCGCGGCCCTCACTGATGGCCCAAACCACCAACGATTGCCCCCGACGCATATCCCCGGCCGCAAATACTTTGGCGATATTGGTCTGGTAATTTTTTTCGGTGGCGCGTACATTGCCGCGTTCGTCCAGGTCCACTTCCAATTCTTCGAGCATGCCTTCGCTTTGGGGCGATACAAAACCCATCGCCAGCAGGGCCAGTTCGCAGGGGATTTCCCGTTCGCTGCCCGCTACTTCGGCAAAATGCGCCGGACGACCGTCGGTGCTGGTTTTCCATTCGAGGTCCACGACTTTTAAGGCGCGGAGGTTGCCCTTTTCGTCGCCCAAAAAGGCTTTGGTCAAAATGGCCCATTCGCGCGCGCAACCTTCTTCGTGCGAAGTGGTGGTTTTGAGCACCATCGGGTACGTAGGCCAGGGCATACCGGGGGTGCGTTCTTTGGGCGGCACTGGCATCAGTTCCAGTTGCAAAACACTCGCCGCGCCGTGGCGGTTGGATGTGCCCACGCAGTCGCTGCCCGTGTCGCCGCCCCCAATGACCACCACGTTTTTACCCGTGGCAAAAATATCTTCGCTGCCCACCGGCCGTTCCGATACCCGTTTGTTTTGCTGTTTTAAAAAATCCATCGCAAAATGCACCCCTTTTAACGAGCGGCCCGGCACGTCCAGGTCGCGGGGAATGGTGGAGCCACCCGCCAAAACAACGGCCTGGTGTTCGCGCAAAACGTCGTTAACCGATATGTTTTTGCCCACTTCGGCGTTGCAGCGGAACGCAATCCCTTCCTGTTCCAGGAGGTGAATGCGGCGGTCAATCACCCATTTTTCCAATTTAAAATCGGGGATACCGTAGCGGAGCAAACCACCCGGCGCGTCGTCGCGTTCAAAAACCGTGACGGTGTGACCGGCGGCGTTGAGTTGGGCGGCGGCGGCCAAACCGGCGGGACCGGAACCCACTACAGCGACTTTTTTGCCCGTGCGCACCACGACGCGTTGGGGTTTGACCAAATTGCGCTCAAAGGCAATTTCGATGATGTGTTTTTCAATTTCCTCGATGGCCACCGGCGGCTGGTTAATGCCCAATACGCAGGCACTTTCGCAGGGAGCCGGGCAAATGCGCCCCGTAAACTCCGGGAAATTGTTGGTGGATGACAATATTTCGTAGGCTTCGGCCCAATCGCCATTGTACACCGCATCGTTAAATTCGGGAATGACATTGCCCAACGGACAACCGCTGTGGCAAAAAGGCACCCCGCAGTTCATGCACCGCCCCGATTGTTTGTTCAATTCGGCATCGTCGTACCGTTGTACAAATTCTTTATAGTGTTGCAGCCGCTCTTCCACGGCCGTTTTGGCCGGTGCTTTGCGTTCGTATTCTAAAAATCCTGTTACCTTACCCATTGTCGTTTGATAAGTTGATCGTGGTTATTTATTGATTTCTTCGGTGGGTGTTTCCTTGGTACTAATATGGGCTTGCAGCGCTTTTTTATAGTCTTTAGGAAATACCATGACGAAGTTATTTAATTGATTTTCAAAGTCATTGAGGATAAATTCGGCGATATTGCTACGCGTAAATTCCAAGTGTTTTTGCAGCATCGCCTTGAGATCAGCGGCGGCGGCCTCGTCCATCGGATCGAGGTCAATCATTTCCGTGTTGCAGTGTTTAGTGAATGTTTTTTGTGTGTCCCATACGTACGCAATACCGCCGCTCATCCCGGCCCCAAAATTGCGGCCTGTATTGCCCAAAATAACGGCTTTACCGCCCGTCATGTACTCGCAACCGTGGTCGCCAATGCCTTCTACCACCACTTGCGCGCCCGAGTTGCGCACGCAGAAACGTTCACCGGCCTTGCCCCGGATATACGCCTCCCCCGAGGTAGCGCCGTAAAATGCCACGTTGCCGATAATGCTGTTTTCCGAAGGAGTAAAACGCGCCCGGTGATCGGGGTAAATAATCAGTTTGGCCCCGCTCAAACCTTTGCCAAAATAGTCGTTGGCGTCGCCTTCAATTTCCATCGTTACACCTTTGGTGTTAAATGCCCCAAAACTTTGGCCCGCCGTACCGGTGAATTTAAAATGAATGGTATCGTGCGGTAAACCTTCGGCGCGGAACTGTTTGGTAATTTCGTTCGACAGCAGCGTACCCGTGGCGCGGTCGGTATTTTTAATGGGAAATGCCGTTTTGACCGGCGTAAGTGACGTCAGTGCCGGTTGTGCGGCGTTGAGCAATTGCCAGTCGAGGATATAGGTTAACCCGTGGTCCTGATTTTCGGATTGGAACAAACCGGCTTCGGCACCCATTTCGGGTTTGTACAGCACCGGAGCGAGGTTGATTTTGTTGTGCTTCCAGTGGTCCGGTTTGCTTTTTTGCACGAGGCAATCGCTTTGGCCCACCATTTCATCCACCGTGCGGAACCCTAATTCGGCCATGATTTCGCGCAATTCCTGGGTAAGGAAGCGGAAAAAATGCACCAAATGATCGGGATTACCCGTGAAGCGTTTGCGCAATTCGGGGTCTTGGGTCGCAACGCCCACCGGACAAGTATTGAGGTGGCATTTGCGCATGAGGATGCAGCCCTCCACCACCAGTGCGGCCGTGGCAACACCCCATTCTTCGGCACCCAGCAAGGTCGCAATGGCAATATCGCGGCCAGTTTTGAGTTGACCATCGGTTTGTACCACCACGCGACTGCGCAGTTTGTTGCGCACCAGGGTTTGGTGGGTTTCGGCCAGGCCCAGTTCCCACGGCAATCCGGCGTGTTGAATGGAACTAATGGGCGATGCCCCGGTTCCGCCGTCGTACCCCGAAATGAGTACCACATCGGCTTTGGCTTTGGCCACCCCGGCCGCAATGGTGCCCACGCCCGCTTTGGATACCAGTTTCACGTTGATGCGCGCCGCGCGATTGGCATTTTTTAAATCAAAAATCAATTGCGACAAGTCCTCAATCGAATAAATATCGTGGTGCGGCGGGGGCGAAATCAAGCCTACGCCGGGCGTGGAGTGCCGTACTTTGCCAATCCATTCGTCCACTTTATGGCCGGGCAATTGCCCACCTTCGCCGGGTTTAGCACCCTGCGCCATTTTGATTTGAATTTCGTCGGCCTCGGTGAGGTAGAGGCTGGTGACCCCAAAACGGCCGGAAGCGACCTGTTTAATGGCACTGCGCATGGAGTCGCCGTTTTCCAGCGGGGTATACCGCCGTTCGTCTTCGCCGCCTTCGCCCGTGTTGCTTTTTCCACCGAGGCGGTTCATGGCAATGGCGAGGGCCGTGTGGGCTTCCCAGGAAATGGAACCAAACGACATGGCACCCGTGGCAAAACGCCGGTAAATTTTTTCGGCGGGTTCCACTTCATCAATGGAAATGGCGGGCCGATTGCGTTTAAATTCGAACAAACTCCGCAGCGTACACGCTTTTTCGCCCAAATCATTGATGGTTTTGGAGTATTTTTTAAACGTCGTATAGTCGTTGGTGCGGGTGGCGTGTTGCAGCAGGTGAATACTTTGTGGGTTAAATAAATGGTATTCGCCCTTGCGTTTCCACTGGTACAAACCCCCAACGGGCAACCGTTCGGCGGGGATTGTTTTTTTGTGGAAGGCCAATTGGTGTTTGGCCAATGCCTCGCGGGCCAGTTCATCCAGTCCCAATCCCTCGATGCGCGAAATGGAACCGGTAAAATATTTATCCACCAAAGCGCGATTGAGGCCCACAATTTCAAAAATTTGCGCGGCCTGGTACGATTGCAGGGTAGAAATACCCATTTTGGAGAAAATTTTGAGCAAACCGTCGTTGATGGCTTTGATAAAATTTTGTTCCAGTTTCGTCGAACTGTATTCGGTTTCCAAATCTCCTTTTTCCTTCAAATCGCGGATGGTGCCCAAGGCCAGGTACGGATTTACGGCCGTTGCCCCAAAGGCCATGAGGCAGGCGAAATGGTGGGTTTCCCACACGTCGCCCGCTTCGACCACAATACCCGTTTTGCCCCGGTGCCCTTTGCGAATTAAATGGTGGTGAATGGCAGCGGTGTACAGCAACGACGGAATGGCGGCGTGTTCGGAATCAATGGAGCGATCGGAGAGCACCAATACCTCAAAACCGTCCTGTACGGCATCTTCGGCGTAGCGGCAAATGCGGTCGAGTGCCTTGCGCAACGAGTCCGGTTTGCCGTCGGCCCGGAAGTACATTTGCAGGGTTTTGGCCTGAAAATTACCCGTGTCAATACTCCTGATTTTTTCCAGTTCATAATCCGTCAGGATTGGGTGGGGGAGCGCGATGGTGTGGCAAGTTTGTTCTTTTTCGACCAAAAGATTGCCAATATTGCCCAAAAAAGTGTGCAACGACATCACCAAACGTTCGCGAATGGGATCAATGGGCGGGTTGGTCACCTGCGCAAACAACTGCTTGAAATAGTGCGAAATGTGCTGGGGTTGTTCGCTCAAAACCGCCAGCGGCACGTCGGTGCCCATCGAACCAATGGCTTCTTTACCTTCTAAAGCCATGGGGGTAATTACGGTTTTGAGGTCTTCGGTGGAATAGCCAAACGCTTTTTGGTATTTGAATACCTGCGCGGATTCGAGCGGGGCGAATGTTACCCGTGGTTCGGGCAATTCGTCCAGTTTAATTTTGTATTTGTTCAACCATTCGGCGTACGGTTTTTGTGAACAAATCTCCTGTTTGAGTTCTTCGTCGCTGATGATTTTGCCTTTATTCATGTCCACAACAAACATTTTGCCGGGCTGAAGGCGACCTTTTTCTTTAATAATGGCGGGATCAACGGGCAGTACCCCCGTTTCGGAGGCCATAATAACGCGGTCATCGGTGGTGACGCAATACCGCGACGGCCGCAGACCATTGCGGTCGAGGGTGGCCCCAATGATATTCCCGTCGGTGAACGAAATGGACGCCGGGCCGTCCCAAGGTTCCTGAAACGTGGCGTGGTATTCGTAAAACGCTCGTTTTTGCGGCGACATGGCGGTGTTGCCGTCCCAGGCTTCGGGAATGAGCATAATCATGACGTGCGGAAGCGAGCGGCCGCTGAGGGTAAGCAACTCAATCACGTTGTCCAAACAGGCAGAATCCGATTGGTTTTCGCTGATAATGGGCAACAACATTTCCATTTCCTGCCGGGTAAAATACGGCGAAGTCCAGTTGCGTTCGCTGGTTTTGAGCCAGTTCAGGTTACCTTGCAGGGTATTGATTTCTCCGTTGTGGGCAATAAACCGGAAAGGTTGCGCCAGTCGCCACGAGGGAAAAGTATTGGTGGCAAAACGGGAGTGCACCAGGCCAAATGCGCTCACCATGGCCGGGTTGGATAAGTCCGGGAAATAGTCGCGCACCTGCATACTAGTCAGTTGCCCCTTGTAAACAATGGTTTTATACGACATGGAAGCGATGTAAAAACCAACGTCGTCTTTGCGCACGGAACTGTTAATCAGGTGAGAGGCGTAGTTGCGCAGCACAAATAGTTTGCGTTCAAATGCCTCGGCATCCAAAACGCTGTCGGGGCATTCGAGGAAAACGTGTTCCATTTCGGGTTCTACGGACAAGGCGGTAGCGCCAATTCCGGTGGTATTGACCGGAACTTTGCGCCAATACAGCACTTTTATCTCCATATCGCGCGCGGTTCGTTCAAAAATTTCGCGGCACTGTTCGCGGCATTGAATGTCTTTTGGAAAAAAAATCACCCCGACGCCGTATTTCCCAAAAGCGGGTAATTGCACCCCGGCCCGCAGGCACTCGCGCGAAAAAAACTCGTGGGGTACCTGCACCATCAGGCCGGCCCCGTCGCCCGTGTTGGCTTCTGAACCGGAAGCGCCCCGGTGTTCCATATTTTCCAAAACGGTGAGCGCGTCGCTGATAATCTGGTGATCTTTGTTGCCTTTGATGTGGGCCACGAAACCTATACCGCAGGCATCGTGTTCAAAAGCGGGATCGTATAAACCTTGTTGTCGCATGAAATACTGCTAATTTTTGCAGTAAATAGCCAAAGAATATAAGGAGTGAAGTGGTAAGGACTAGAAGGACGAATATTGGCAATACGCGGTTAGTTAAATAGAAAAATTGTTGTTTATAGGTGTTGGTAAAAGGTTGTTTTTGTAAAATTTTATTTTAGTTTCGTGTTGCAAAGTTCCTGTGAATATTTAGAATGGCCAAAAAAAACAAACAAAATATAATTTAAGATTTGAAAATGAAAACTTGTTTGGTTGGTCGTTTTTTAACAAAATAATAATCTTTAGTTCGGTGATTTGTAAAATAATAATTCTGATTCGCTGCTTTGTGTTGGCGGTGGTTCGGGTCAGTCGTACCTTCGGCCTTTGGAAATTAGTATAAAAAATAGGTAATCCGCAAATTATGAGAATAATATACGTTGTCGTCCTTGTGTTTTTGGGGTATTTGGGCCAGGCTCAAGGGTATTTAACCAGAAAACAAGCCGAAGAGGATGCAAAAGCCCTTCAAACAATGATATTAAAGGTGCATCCCGCTGCCGATGCATATATTTCGAAGGATAGTTTTCGGAATATTATTGCGGGTATGCTGCGCTTTGAAGGCGATTCTATCAGTGCCAAAGATTGGGAGGTGCGGGTGCGACATGCCTTGTTGCCCGTTGGTTGTGGCCATACGTACATGGTGCCCAACGCCAAAAAGGGCAAAAAGGCCAAAACCTTGCGTTATAACCTGCCATTTAGGTTATTCGTACAAAATGACCGCGTTTGGGTAATTGGTGGTGCCGATAGTTTGAATACCCCGGTAGTACCGGTTGGCTCCGAAATTATTGCCGTTGGTGCGCATAACATGCGAGAGGCGTCGGCATTTTTGCGCAAACACCAACCCTCCGATGGTTTTAATACCACGTTTCAGAAACGGGTACTCAACCGCGATTTGTTTTATAACTATTTGTTCTCCAAATA
>JAAFJN010000035.1 GCA_013298845.1 Chitinophagales bacterium | reverse complement strand
CCCCACCTGTTCCACGGTTTCCCATTCCAGTTCGGAGGTTTGGGTGATTTCGGTTAATTGCCCAAAAACGAGGATTTTTAACGCCATTTTATTGAAAAAGTTTAAAAACTGCAATGAGTAACACAACAATCAGGACGTACTTTAGTTGCTCTTGACGCATTTTTAGCGCGCCCCAATGCGCACCCAACAGTCCACCGGTAAATGCCACCAGTACGTAGAGATACATGTCGCCGCTGAATTGAAGACCTTTGCTCATTTGCCCCAATAACCCCGCGAAGGAGTTTACAAAAATAAATAAAGCACTAATGGCGGCGGTCTGTTGTTGGGTACTCCATCGCAGCAGCAGCAGCAGCGGCGACAATAAAATACCACCACCAATACCAATAAGGCCGGATAAATACCCAATAACCCCGCCAATGAGGAATAAATAATAATTATTGGCCGGTTTCAGGGCCGAAGCATCTACTTCCTGGCGGAACAACAAGCGCAACAGGGGTAAAAGTAGCAGCACCCCCAGCATTTTTTTGTACAATTGGGCATCAATTTGAACCGTGCCACCCAGCCAAGCCAACGGAATGGAAGCCAGCGCAAGGGGCCAAAATAAAGGCCAGCGAAAATGCCCGCCCCGGTAAAATTGCACAAAAGCCACCGATGACACGAATAAATTCAGCAATAACGCGGTGGCTTTCATGGTTGAAGGTGATACGCCCCAAATGGCCATCAAAGCCAAATAACCGCTGGCCCCACCGTGCCCCACCATGGCATAAAGCAGGGCAACAACAAATAATAATGGGTAAAAAAGCATGCCCAAAGGTAAGAAACTGTTTTAGAAGCGAAAGTTTATCGCATAAAACGATTTTTGAACGCCTGCAACCAGGTCATGGGTCGGTGGCGTTGTCGAATACCGCGCCGAAACCGCTCCGCTACCGGGGGCCAAATGTCTTCGGGAGGGGCAATACCGAACACCGTTGCGTAGGTATCCAGTGTTTGTTGGTATTGTTGGTGGTACCGGGCATCTTCGCTTGGGCCGCCTTCGGTGGGGTTATGGTGCACGGGGCGTTTCAGGACTTGCCCGCAAAAATCATCCCAATACGAGCGGGTATAAATCAGGTGGAGGTGCCATACTTCGTCTATTTGCTCCGACGGGGTAACCGGGTGCCCGGCGATGCACACCAAAAAGATAAATTTTTTGTATTCTTCAATGGCCCGCACCGCATAACGCCGCGTCCAGCCCTGTTCCAGCGCTAAACGTTTGGAAAAAGGTAAAATAGCCGTCGGGTGATCGGGATGAAACGCCAAAATGGCTTGCCAAAGTTCAGGATGGGTGCTTAGCATTGTGTTGTCAACGGGAAAAGAAAATAAGTTTTTAATCACCGCCGCATCCGCCGCCACAACCACCGCCGTCGCCACCGCCATCTCCGTCGGAGCCACCATCGCCACTGCCGCCGTCTGAGGTATCTAAATCACCACCCAAATTACTGTCCAAAGATCCATCGAGCAGTTCACCGTCCAGTGAATCGAGCCAACTTTCGTTGTAAGAAGTGGCTTCTTGGGTAGCATCGGGGTTAGTCGGTTTTTCATGATCGTCGAAATAGATGGATTCGCCGCCGCCGTCGGACAAGGACATGTGTTCGGTTTTTTCCTGTAAGGCGTCAATATCAGCGGGCAAAAGTTCGAGCAAATCGGAATAAAAGCCTTGCATATTGGGTAGCAGCAGCGCCAATCCGCCCAATGCTAAGAGCAATTGTAGGGCTTCGGGTGATTTTTTGCGCACCAATGACGCCAATGGCATACCTTCCTGGAGCCGTTGATCAATAGCGGCGACCATCTGATTTCCGCTTTCGGTGCGTTGATACTGTTGTTTGGCACCGTCCCAAACGATCAAGCGGCGCATGAGCAAACCTTGCGCCAATACTTGTTGGTGGAAATTTTGGTTACTCTGGTATTTGCTTTTTAAATAGGTCAAAAATTCCGGCCAATTGCAATTACCCTGGTTTTTTTGGATAACAACGCGAAGATCCGAAAGGAATTCGTGTAAAAATGTACGGTTAATGGGTACTTCGGCCTGTTGTTCCCCAATGGGCGTGATGTAAATCAAGTTGCGCGGTTTTTTCCGGCTGTATTGGTTTATTAAAATAAAAAGCAGGAGCGCGGCCAGCCCCACGAAGACATTGGCCAAAAAAGCACCGATACAAAAGATTCCTTCGAGGACCAAAACGGCAGTTGGTACAGGACGGGTGCCAATCCGCACCTGAATCCATTTTTTTAGCACTAATTCTTTGAGCAAAAGGGGCAGAACAGTGGAGACTTGTTCTTTTTCCGGTTCGCGGAGTAAGGTAATTTCGGCGGCAGATAGATTGCGCCATGTGTCCACATTAAGCATAGGCAACTGTGTTTTTGTGCAATATGCCGGGTAAAATACGCTCGCGCCTTTCTTTTTCTATCAACAATGAAATTCACCCGCCCGAAGTTTCATTCTGTGCGACTGATATTTTTTATCACCATAAAAAAACCTTCCGATAGTTGCATCGAAAGGGCTTCATTTCATTCACAAATCACGTTTTTTAGATGCTGTTATAAAAACAGAAATCTAAGTGTAATTATTTAGTACAATGCTTAGGGGCTTAGGGCGGAGGCAGGTTGCATGTTGGGGGGATTTTTTTTGTCAATATTTTAACATCGTTGGAGTTGGGCTACAATGTCAGAGGCTGCCCGGTGGCGCTCCGACCAATTTCCCGCAATTTCGGTGTACAAAATCCCGTATTCCTTTAAGGTATCCCGGTGGGACAAATCGAGTGCGTTGCGTTCTGTTTCGTTTAGGCGGGTGCCATCCTGGTGATAAGGTACGTCTTTGGTGAGGTAGAGGTATTGTTGGGCGCGGTTTACCGCCCGGATTTCTGGGGAAATGGAAAGGTACTGGCCAAAAAAATAACGGGCGTACGACTGGGTAATGTGAATATCGGTATCCAGAATGACCAAAGCGTGCGGCCCGCGTTGGGCTTGTTCGATGCGCCGGGCGTGTTCACGGGCGATTTCGTACAGTTGCTCGAGGGTACAATTGGTCGAGTTAGTCACAATATCCCGTCCCGCTTCGGTGACCAGAGTGCAACGGTGGGTTTGGGCCAAATATTGGGCTAATGTACTTTTCCCCGTTGATTCCGTACCTAAAATGGCCACTTTTTGCACAAAATACGGTTTCACCACATCGGGAAGAAATGACCAGTAATCGGAAATATTTCGGCGAATTTCCGTGGCCGACACGGGCACCTGCTGCCGACCGGGGTCAAATGCCAAGTGCCGGATGCCCATGTACGCCGCAACATAATCCCCGTACGGCTCAGAGGTTACGAGCAATTGAACATCCGGGAATAGTTGCCGGAACAAGGCCGACCAAATGGCCGATACCTCCCGCGATGAAACCGAAGTATTCGGAAAATCGCTTTCCCGATAGTCAAATACCTGAATATTGATCCCGCTTTCCGGTGGAAACGTTGCTGCCAGCCATTGGCGACGAACTTCCCCCGGGATATGTTCGCGGTCACTGGCGCAAATGAGTACGTTTAACCGGTCACAATGCCCGCGTGCAAAACGAATCATGGCTTCGTGGCCACGGTGAAAAGGTAAAAATTTACCAAAAACAAAGGCTTGTACCATTGGCGTTAAAAAGTGTATTCCACCGCACCATACAGGTTAAACGGGGCTTGTACAAATAGTTTTTTGCGGCCATCCACATCCATATAGCCGTGGTTAAAATACCGAATATTGGTCAGGTTATTGGCAAAAAGCCGCAGCGACCAGCCTTTGACAGCAAATGACATCCGGCTGTTCCATAACCAATAAGATGGTACCTGGGCCGTATTGGCAAAATCAATAAACGAGGCATTCTGGTAACGCCCCGAAACGGCCCAACTCCAGCGCCGTGCCCGGTACTCGACTTCCTGAAAAACCAGTAACGGGGGCGTTAGAATGGGTTGAAAAACTTCTTTTTGCTCCTTAATCCGGCTGTAATTCAACGACGATGCGTGCGTCAGGTACCAGCGCGTGTGCACGCACAATTGGGCTTCCAACTCTATGCCAGTTCGGATACTTTGCTCCACTTTGTTCGTCAGGGCCAGTCCGTTGGGGCCGAATTTTCCATCCAGCACAATTTCGTTTTCAAAATCCAGGTAATACACGTTGGCGCTACACCGCAGTTTTGCTGACTGATAACGCCATCCCAACTCCTGATCCAGCACGTATTCGGGTGATTTGATGGATAATACCGCATTTCCCAAAGAATCAACCAACAAATCGTCGTTGCCGCCGAACAAGTCGTTGCGGGTGGGTTCACGTCCCGTTTGCCCAATATTGTAGTATAAGGTGTTTTTAGCATTGGCCAAAAAACTAAACCCGGCTTTGGGATTGATAAATTGCCAGTGCATTTTTTCCAAAGTCGCGTTTCCACGGTAATCAAAGGTCGAATAACGATATTGAACATCGGCGAAAATGCGAAAACGCCGCCATTGGTATTGGCTTTTGCTAAATGCGCTGATTTCGGACCGATAGCCGGTATTTTGGTACAATTGTCCCAACACCCGTTCGCTGCCCGTGTGTTGGCGGGTGTACCGGTTGGCATGAATGCCCACTGTCCAGTCAAAATGACGTTTTTCTACCGAATAATTGCTAAAAAAACCGTTCAAATGCGACCTGAAAGCGTAATTATACAGTTCCGGGGTGGAGGAGAAACCCAAAAAATTATTAAAGTCAAAATCGTAATTTCCCTCCAAAAAAGTGTAATAAACGCTGCTTTGCAAACGAGCCGTGGGTGTCAGGCTCCAATGGTGCTGCAATTGGGTCAGGCATTGGGTAAAGGCATCGTATTCCTGCGGGCTGTTGGCGTTGCTGCGGGGGTCTTCCTGAATTTGGGACTCGGGGACGCCCAGCCAGGCCAGTTGATTGCGTTGCCGCCCGGCGAGGAGGTTTATTTTCCAAAAGGAAGCATTGGTCATCCATCCGGCACTGAGAAAAGCCGATTGCGCGTTGTTGCCCGAATGGTATTTATAGCCCTCGGATTGTACTTGAGACACGCGGGCGTACAGGGCTTTCCCTTTCCGAAACCCGCTTTGGTATTCGCCAAAAAAACGCGAACTATTAAAAGAGCCATACCCAACGCCGATGGTGCTCTGGCTGGAGTCGGCGAAGGGCAAACTGGTTAATTGGATACTGCCGCCGTAATTGGCCACCCCGTTTTTGGAGGTACCCACGCCGCGTTGGATTTGAATTTGTCCCACCGAATTCCACAAATCGGGAAAATTGGAAAAATAAGCGCCCTGGTCTTCCGGTTCATTGAGCGGAACACCGTCGAGGGTAATATTGATGCGGGTTTGGTCAATGCCGCGCATCCGAAAATAGGAATAACCCTGCGCATTACCCGCGTCGGAGTAATTGGTGATGGAAGGCGTCTCGGAAAGCAGAAAGGAGGGTTCCTGTCCGATTGTACGGGCCTGAATATAAGCGGCTGAAATGTTCTGAAATGTTATTGGGGTGCGTTGGTCGGCGCGGTAGATAATGAGTGCTTCCGGGAGTGTGTCGGTGTTGTCGGGAGTGCCTTGTCCCGACAGGTGGGTTGCTGCAAAAAAAGTGCAGCAGAGGGAAGTAATGGTAAATGGCTTCATTTTGCGGTGAAACGAACAGCGTTTCTTCAAATTTTTTATATTGTGTAAATTCAACGCAAAATTAAACTTTTATCTTTACATGGGCAACTAATTTTTGAGACTACCGAAAAAAGCCCCCTCACCACTATTAGAGGGGAGAGGGGGGCTGTTCTTCGCGGGTGAAATGGCCTCCGTACCTCCGTACCTCCGTACCTCCGTAGCGGCGGGTTTGAAACCCGCCGCTACGGAGGTACGGAAATAATAGGGCCGAAAAATTAACCTGTCATAATGTCTTTAAAAACAGCCGCTTGTTTTTTAAAAAAATCCCATTCGTGGTTAAAAGGTTCTTTTTTATGGTGTTGCTCTTGCTTTTTAATGTACCCACGGACAGAAGGTACACGATTTGGACTTACTGAAATAGCGGCATAACCATCTTGCCAATGGAAATACGTATCAGTAAGGTTTTCTTCCCTGATCCAGATATGGGTAATTCCTTTTAAATCTTTTACAATAATTGGGATAGAGTCAGTGGGTTTTAGCCCAATTAGCAAATGAACATGGTCTTCTACGCCGTTTATAAAGTCGAGGTAGAAATTTTTGTCCCGGGCTATTTCCCGCATTTTGTCATAAAGTGGAATTTTTAGTGAAGGAACGATGAGTGGTTGCCGATATTTGGTGCCCCAAACGAGATGAACCCAAAGTGAATGATACGTTTTTCCCATGATGAATTAAAATTTATGGTAGTGAAAAGAGTGAAGTGTACGGTACGGTATGAATTACAGTGAAAGATAAAAATAAAACGAATGCACTTTTACGAAGAGTGTATTCGGATAATGTGATATCTACGGTAGCTACTGTTGCAAATCAATCACAAAAATAAGGAAACTGTTTTTTTTTTGATGTTCATTAGAAGAAAATTTTTTACCCCACGTTCCGCGGCTCCTCCGTAACTCCGTAGCGACGGGTTTTTAAACCCGTCGCTACGGAGTTACGGAGGGGGGGCGGAATCGTTACATCGAATAATTGTACACGATCCAGGTATCCGATTTATTGATGTTGTATTTTTTTACAAAATAGGCGAGGGTGTCTTTGTCTTGCCATTCATCGTTCACAATCAGGCGGCCTTTTTCCAATAAAAAAGAGGCTTTGGACTTGTTTTTAATAATGCCCAATTCGACCAAATCGTTCAAAATAGCATCGGTGGTTGCGGGGGCGGTGGGTCCGTTTTGGGTAACGGGGGCAACCACAGAGGCCGTGGAGGTGGTTATCGGGGCGCTGATGGCGGACACTGCGAGTAACAGTAAAACGGGAATAATCTGTAATGATTTCATAACTTTTGTATGTGCTTTTGTTGTTGTCGTTATTGTTGTTGTAATGATTAGTTCAATAGGTGTGCCAAGGACTTTTGTATTGATAATCAATGTTTTTGCTTTGTTAAGGTGTTCGTTTTCGGACATTTGGTTGTTCGTGGTTGAACATTTTGGTTATTTTACGAGCCGTTTACATTCTTTTACAAGTCTGATTGGGTGGTCCGAGTGCCGGGGCGATACTTTTGTTGAAACATTTTTAATGCACTTTATCATGAACAAACGCACTTGTATCGCGCTCATCGGCGCTTTTTTTGTGGCACTGGCCACCGGATTCAGCCAAACGGCTTTTAACAATTGTGCCGCCGCTTTTTTGGACAACAAAGTGGTGGTGGACCAATATTCGCCCGAAGGAAAATGTACCTTGCCACTGAATGCTACCGGTGAGTTAACCGTTGCCACCATTGACGGATCGGAAACGGGTATCTTTTCGGTGGACAAAATTAAATTTAAAGTAGCCCTCAAAGATAAAAATACAGGCACAATGACCCTATTTACCGATGAAAACTACAAAAGACTCGATGTCCAAAAAGTATTGGCCCGCTGTAAAAAAGGCGATTCTATTGTGCTCATTACCCTGGATGATACGTATGCCTTGCCGCACAACGAAATTGTGGTGCAATAAAGAGGCGCATTTACGCCAAAATTCCTTTGCCCCGAGTCATAGACCACCGAAAACGAAAAGTGTTGTATTTTTGCCATTATGAATCGAACTTTTTATCCCAAATCCATTTTGCTGCTGTTGTTTGCGGTGTCGGTACTGGCGCTGGCATCGTTGGTATTGGGAAACTGGACCCATTCGCCACCGGTGGAGCAAATGTCCAACGAAAAAGTACAATTGGCGCTGCGGCGAACGGCTCATCATCTGCTCAAATTGAGCGGTGACAGCACTTCCCGGATTCCCGTGGTGGAGCGGCTCGACAACCAGACCTGGTTGGTGCGCCTGGAGCATTTTTTTCCTTACGATACCTTGCCGCCGCTGTTGCAGTCTTCTTTTCATTTGCACGGTATTGAAGCCAATTACGATGTAGCGGTCTTGCGTTGCCTCGATAATTTATTGGAACTTGGATACAATTATCAAGAATACAGCGAAACCGGCGATTTTCCCTGCGGCGGCCGTTCGCAGGAAGAAGGTTGTTATAACCTGCAAGTACGGTTTACGGAGCAAGCACCGCCCACCCCAACGCGGTTTCCGTGGGAATACCCGGTACTGGCCGGTGGGGTAGTGCTGGCGGTGGCCTACGCCTGGCGGTTTCGCCGTCGCCCCAAAACGGCGTTGGAACCACCCGAACCCACCGCCGCGGACACCGAAGACTGGATTGTGTTCGGGCAATCGCGGATGTTGCCTAATCGGTGTTTGTTGCGTACGGGCGATCAGGAATCGGTGCTTACCTACCGCGAAGCCAAACTGTTACAACTGTTTTTGCAACGCCGCAACCAGTTATTAGAGCGCAGTTTTATTCAGGAGCAGGTGTGGGCTGATGAGGGCATTATCACCGGTCGCAGCCTTGATGTGTTTGTTTCCCGGCTGCGCAAATTATTGCAAAAGGATACTTCCGTAAAAATTGTGGCCGTACACGGCGTTGGCTACCGTTTCGACGTGGCGGGATAATGCCACGAATAGCAACCTTTTACCCGTTGACCTGTTTCGTAACATCACAACTTTGCTTTGTTGAACATGAGATACCTATTAACCCTTTGTTTGGCCTTTATGGCTTTGTGGGCTACTGCCCAAACCTCCACCGATACCCGCGTTTTTGAAATGCGCATTTATTACGCCGAACCCGGTAAACTGGATGCCCTCGTGACGCGGTTTCAAAAACATACGCGCAAATTGTTTAAAAAACACGGCATGGAAAATATTGGGTATTGGTTGCCCATCCACAACGACGATAATCGCCTCATTTACGTGTTGGCTTACCCCGATATGGCGGCCCGCGACAAAGCGTGGAAAGAATTTGGCGAAGATCCCAAATGGAAAAAAGTAAAATCCAAATCGGAAGTAAACGGCAAATTGGTGCAAAAAGTGGAGTCTATTTTTATGAATGCCACTGACTATTCGCCCATTATCGCGGCTTCTACCAACGGCGAAAGGGTATTTGAGTTGCGTATTTACACGGCTTCTCCCGAAAAACTGCCCACTTTGAACGAGCGCTTCCGTTCGCACACCATGAAGTTGTTCGCTAAACACGGCGCTACTAATTTGGCCTATTGGACGACCATCGAGAAAGAGACGTCGGTGCAATCCAAATTATATTATATTCTGGCCCACCCCAGTGAGGCGGGCGGGGCAAAAATGTTTGAGCAGTTTGTTAATGACCCCGAATGGAAAAGGGTAAAAGCCGATTCGGAGAAAAACGGGCCTATTATTGACAAAATTGAGTCGGTTTATATGCGGGCTTTGTCGTTTTCGCCGATAAAGTAGAATTGCCATGATTCGTCAAAGTATAGAATCAAAAATCAATAAATCATTGTTTGAAGAGGGTTTATCACGAATACGAAGGCATGGGACACACTATTTCGCCGCAAAATTTGAAAGATTTTTTGAATTGGCTGAGCAAATCCGCTGAATAAAGGTGAGGTTGGATAATGTCTTAAAATCGCCATTTAACCCCCATTGCGCCGTAATATTCGAGAAAAAAGAAATTTTTCATGATACACTTCCTCTTTTTAAAACCTGAAATGCAATCTTAACGTGCACCAGCAGCGTAGCCCATAAGCCAAAATGCTGCACAGAAATCCGAAAACGTTCTTTTACGGCTTGTCGGCGGCGTTTGTCCGATACGCCACCGGCCAAAAAATGGCAAAAAATGGCGTCGTAAAAATGGGCCGTTTTGACCTGTTTCATCACTTCGATGGACCAATTGATATCGGCGGCAATTTTCCAGGTCTGCCAATCGTATTGCGGCGCAATGCTGCGTTTCACGAGCATACATTGGTGGCAAATGACCATACCGTTCATAAAACTACGGGCACGGAGTTGATCCGGCGGTGGTGTTGTTTTGTGCCAGGGCCGGTGCAGGCCGGCTTCGTCCACAAATTCGGCTTTGCTGTACACCAAATCGGCGTTGTTGCTGCCTTCCATCATTCGGGAAAGGGACTGCGGGGTGGCAATACAATCACCGGCGTTCATAAACACCACGTAATCGCCCGTTGCCCGTCGAATTCCCTTGTTCATGGCATCGTAGAGGCTTTTGTCGGGTTCACTGACCAGGGTCGTGATGTGTCCGGCGTAGCGTTTGGCGATGGCCAGGGTATTGTCTTTGGAGGCACCATCAATAACGACGTATTCGATATTGGGATAGTCCTGCGCAACGACGCTTTGAATGGTGCGTTCGAGAAATGCCTCGGCGTTGTAACAAACGGTGATGATGGAGACTTTTGGGTGCATAAGCAACGGATTTCAATAAGGAACAGGATAAAGGCGCAAGATTAGGATTTAAGCCGTAATTTCTACTCGATTTCCCTCGGGATCGAGTACCACACTTTCGTAATACCCATCGCCCGTGCGGCGGGGTTCACCCACAATGGAGTAACCATCGGCGCGCAGGCGTTCGGTGAGTAGGTCTACCAGTAGTTCACTCCCGACCGAAAATGCCAGGTGGGTTAACCCCATGACTTCATCGAGGTGTTGACGGGCTGGAATATCGGGGCGGTACATGAGTTCGAGGCGGGCACCCGTTTCGAATCGAAGGAAATAAGACTTGTATTGTTTTTTCGGGTTTTCGTACAAATCTCCGGATACACCTCCAAAATAGGTGGTGTAAAATTGGCGGGTAAGTTCCAGACTATTTACCCAAATGGCAATGTGTTCTATGCGCATCTTGCTGAATAAGGTATGATTGGTTAGCCAATGTTGTTGCAACCGCAAAGGTAACCAGAAACAAACACAAAAAAAGCCGCACCCGGATGTCCGGGTACGGCTGATGAAGGAGATTGTTTCAACTTTGGTTTATAATGTCTATTTGGGGCTTGTTTTTTGGACTTTAATCGTGTTTACTGTCTGGCTGGTTTGTATTTTAGCGATGTACATACCGTCGGGTAAATTTTCGGTATTGACAACGGAAATCGTTTGGTCGTCCAAAACTGTTGTGATGGATTGTACCAGTTGGCCGCTGAGGTTGAACAACTGGATGGTAGCGGGTTCGTTCAGGTATCCGTTGGTCAAAAGACTGAATTGCTCGTTGAATGGATTTGGTGCCGCGATAATAGTCGTTTCTACCGATGCCATAGTTTCGTCGTCGCTGGAACGACCACCACCGAAGGGCGGTGGAGTGCCGCCTCCGCCGGTGCCGGGGCCACCCGGTGTAAAGTTGCCGCTACATGATTCTGGCAATGGGCGATAAGAAAGTCGGTAACGTGCGCCAGTTGGGCCAAACTCGGTTTTCATTTTGTAGTTTTGTCCTTCCTTCAAACATGTTATTTCGCACACAAGAATATCGCCATCTTTTATTTGGGCCTTTCCGGTCGTTTGGTCAGCCAATATAAATGTAGCGGGGGCTTGTGTCGGATAAAAATATATCTTATCGGCGGATTGAGTATTTCCATGCGCTACGAAACTGATCAGATCTAATGGCGTAACGATCTCGGCTAATTTCAGTTCGTAAGGCGTTCCAATCGGGAAACTAATAAATGTTCCCGGCAGATGTACTGACCAGCCATTATTATTATCACAGCCGTTGTAATTACTTGCAATGACATCAATAATAATATTAGTGGTAATAATAGCCTCAGTGGTGGCCCCGATATTTCCATTGGGACAAATGGGGCTTACCTCCACTTCGATATTGGTATTGGGTGGTAAGCCGGTGATCGTAACAGCAGTTCCCGTTGTGGTGGTACTAAAATATACCTGTTGGGTGGCGACGTTTTTGGCAACCACCGAATAGCCAATTGCGCCGGGCACTGCGTTCCAGGTTGCATCGGCGGTATAAGCCGTAATGTTGGTGACATTTAGCCCCGTTGGTGCCGGAAGGTTACAATTGTCCTCTACGGTGGTAGTTGGAACCTTGTTTTCCGCGTGCAGTACCGGTGTTACGGTCAAGTTTAACAGTGCAAAAAGAAAACAAAAAATGAGTTGAGATAACTTTGACATGTTCAATAAGAATAAAAATTTGTGCTGATGAAAAATTGTACTGCAAAGGTGCGGCGCGGCGGCACCCAAAAAAAGTACAGTTTTGGTGTTTTTTTCCAAACCGACGTAGAAAGTGTAATTTGTCCTCTTTTATCAGCTCCCTTTTTTAAGTTCGTTACATTTTTTGGTCAGCCAGGTTTTGTCCGCAGTGGTAGGTTTGGCTTTTATCCGTTCCAATAATTTATCCGCCCTTTTGGCATCACCCGGGACTGAAGAAACCAATTGTTGGAGCAGGTTTATAAAGAATAAACTTTGCTCAAATAGATTTTGGGGTAAAAATTTTTCCCCACTTCGGCGCAGGTACACTTTAAAGGCGTCTATTTTGTAGGTTAATAGATCTGAACGAAGTTCATAATAGTTTTTGATTTCCAAACGGCGGGCAAATAGATAATAACCAATGTTTTCGCAGGTGGCAGGCATTATTTCTAAAGATTGTTCAAATTGGCCGGTTTCAAACAAACAATTGGCCATATTGATCCGATATAAGGTTTCTTCGTTATCTTCCCCAATAATTTTACCACGGTGTTGATGTACAAATTCCAATGCCCAATCGTATTCTTTAACGCTGTTGGCAATAATGTTGATATTCAGGAATGTATTAGATGTAATCAGGTTTTCGTAATAAATAATACCTGTTCTCAGGTTTTCTTTGTGAATTTCATGTACCACTTTATAAAGACCCAAATCTACTTTATTGGCAAGAATAGTACAATAAGACCTCAAATAACTATAATGCATCATTAAATCCGGTTTAGAAATGCGGTGTTCATTTTGTTTTAATAAATCCAATAACTGGTAAAAATCTTCCGCCCGGGGTTCGGGTTTGGAAAACAGGTCAAAAATCAATGCCGGAACCCGAATTAAAGGATGATCCGGCAATGATTCCGAATAGACTTGTAGGGTACTTAGTTTTTCTAAAGCGGCGTTTGGTGGAATTTGAACAAAAATTTGTCTTAATAAATATCGGTTCGCCAAATCAAGGCGCATGGCTTCCACACTTTCCCAAAAACTTTCTACCATGGGAATCAGGTTTTCTTCGGTTTTTCCCGGGTTTTTTGAGCCGTTCCAGTAGTATTTTTCTTTTTCCAAAATAAATCGGTTCCACATGTCCTCCAAGGAGACTTGAGGAATCTCTTTTATTTGCCGTTCCATCCGTTCGATTTGAAGATCGTATTGGTTTTCCAGCCCCCTTGTGCGTAAAATCACCGCCCAATGCAGCGATTGGCGAAACTGCTCGTCCTCCTGTTCCTGGTGTTTAAAAATCAGGTAGGTGCGGATTTGTTTTTTGAGTTCGGAGGCTATTTTATCTAGTTTACCCGATACCATCGGTTTTCCGGGGTACATGAGTTCAAAAAAATCGGGATTGGAGAGACTGTCCTCGGCTTCCAAAATACCGGGTTGGTGCTTCTTTACCGTGTTAAAATACAGCAGTACGTCGCGGCGCAGGGGGCCACTATTGAAGAACTCCGATTCCAAAAACAACGAAATCTCCTCCCATTCTTCGGTTTGAAGCGTTTGTAATAACTCTACAATTTGACTTTTCTTCATGATAATAACAAAGCGCAAAGATAATCCAAAAAATAAAAGGCAAATGCCGATGACCGACATTTGCCTTTTATCATTTGACATGTTTTTACGCTTATCTAATCAACGTCACATTGCCTTTTTTCTCCCAAAACTGGCCGTTGCCGCAGCGCACGCGGGCGTACCACGCGTAAGAATCGGGGGATAGTTTTTGGCCGTTCAGGTTACCGTCCCAACCCTGATGGTTTACTTCTTCGGTTTCGTACATTTTTTCTCCCCAACGATTCCATACCACAAAATACACTTCCGTCATATTCACACCGCGAACGCGGAAATAATCGTTGTTACTGTCGTCGTTGGGCGTAAATGCACTGGGTACAAAAATGAACGGATCAATACACTCCGGTGATATAACCGTAATGGTGGTGGTGCCAATAATCGTACACTGGCTGGCTACATCTGTAACTGTTACGGTGTAATCCGTAGTTTCGACTGGCGAAGCCGTTGGCGCGGCAATTTCGGCGTTATCGAGGGTGTTTACCGGGGTCCAACTGTACGTGTAACCCGTTCCACCGGTAGTAGTGGCCGCAATAACAGTGCTTTCGCCGGGGCAAATAGTTGTTTTCCCGGTTACTTCTATACCCAACGCCAAACCAACGGGCGTTACCGCAAAACTCAGCGATTCGGTGCAGCCGTATTGGTTGGTGACCACTACCGTATAAGTAGTGGCCGCAGCGGGTTGTACCAAATGGCTGGGGTTGGCGGGTAAGTTATTGTTCCAGGCATAAGAAAGGAAATCGCCGGGTTTGTTGTTAATGACCGCAATTTCGGCACTTACACCGTTACAAACGTACAATGGATTAAGCGTAGAAGCCACCACCACCGGATTGCCCAACAATACCATTGTGCTGTCCACGGCGGTACATCCCTGGGCTGTAGTAGCGCGAACGTAATTCATTCCCGTGGTACTTGGCGTGGCCATCGTGACGCTACCAGTGGAAAATACCGGGTTAAAATCGGTATTGGTAGACCACGCAAAACTGACAGCGTTTGAACTGTACGCACTGATAGATACGTCGTTGGTTGTACACACCACCGTATCGCGGGAAGCCAAAACATCGGCGGGGGCGTACACTTCTACCGTTACCGTTTTTTCTACGGTGCAATTGCCGTTAACAATCGCAACGTTGTACACCGTTGTTACGTCGGGGCTTACCGTTGGGTTGGAACTGGTTGCAATCAACTCCGCATCGGCCGGTGAGGCAGTCCAGTTATAGTTGTAAGTATTGTTCGATGTGGGGTTAAGTTCAGTGGAACCACCGGGGCAAAAACCCGTTTCCGCTTGAATATCGTCGTTAACGATGTCAATTTCCAGCGTTACTACGTCGGAGGTATCCGAACAACCATTGATGTCTTGTACAATTAAGGTCGCCGTTACCGTGCCTTCGGCGGGGATGGTAATGGTCGGATTCTGTTGGTTAGAGGTTTGTCCCGTTGAGAAATTCCAGGTCCACGAAGCAATATCCGTCACGTGTTGCGTTGCGTCGGTAAATCCAACGGTTGCGGTATTTTCGCAGTTGAGCAATGCCGAATGAATACCGGCCACCACGGCGGGAACGGTATAGACCTGAATGGTATCTTTAAACGGCTGGTAGCAGGCATCGTTGGGCGTAAAGGAAACAATGTATTGCCCGGCGGCAGCGTATTCGTGCACGGGGCTAAGTTCGGTGCTGGTATTTCCATCACCAAAAGACCAAGTGCCACTGACGATATTATTGTTGTCAAAATCCACAACAAGACCATTGCAAATATTGGGGCCCATTTGGCCACCTAACGTAGCCGTCTGGAGGAAATTCACCGGTGTCATTAAGGTTTGGGTACAACCGTGTTGGTTGGTCAAAGTTACGCTCAGGGTGTACGTTCCTGCCGCGCCGGTAATCGTAGGATTGGGCGAAACGGGGTCTGAAATGGTAGCACCTGCGGGCGAAATCGTCCAGTTATACACCAAAATATCCGCCGGATCGAGGTTGACAACGCCCGCCTGGAGCGCAACGTTGGAACACGCCGAATTAATGGGCAGAATTTCGGCCTGGATATCTACCGCGGTACTGACCACGCTGACCACATCGCTGTCGGAGCAGCCATATTGGTCGGTAACAATAACGCCGTAGGTAACCGGGGTACTGGTGGCCGGAACGGTAAAGTTATTGCCCGAAGCAATGGAATCACCGGCGGCGTTTACCCAAACCACATTCATATTGTTCAACGGAATATTCAGGGTAGGGGAGAGCGATTGGGTGCTGTCGCAGGTGGTAATCACCGGCGTGCCCAAATCTACCTCAAACAACGTTGATTTGATGACCGTTACAATCAAGGTATCCGAGCAACCATTGCTGGTGGCTACCACCTGATACGTGGTGTTTTGCGCCGGATTTACCTGAATAACGCGTGGGTCATTATTGACATAAACAATACCGGCCGCTGGCGACCAGGCGTAATTGTAGGTAGGCTCACCCGTTACTTTAATCGTGGATGGTCCGCCGGTACAGTTAACATAGGTGCCGCCGCCGTCAATGGTTACTTTTACATCTTCCCCAACCGTAAAGGAAACGGCTGCTTTATCTTCGCAACCGGAGGTGGTGGTTACCGCCAATTGCACGGTTCCCGTTGAGTTGGCCGGTACAAATACCAACGGCAATTCTTGGCCGGTGAACGTAGTAGAACCGGTATTCCAGCCCACCACCCATTGCCAACTTACGATGGTATTACCCGAAGCGAGGGATAAATCTTTGATCAACAAAGCCACGCTGTCGCCTTCACAGAAGGCCGTT
The DNA here is from genome assembly GCA_013298845.1 of Chitinophagales bacterium. GTDB lineage: Bacteria > Bacteroidota > Bacteroidia > Chitinophagales > Saprospiraceae > M3007. Next base: position 37,619 of record JAAFJN010000035.1, on the reverse strand, counting down.
TCAACGCTCAAATTGGCTTGGGCCGCGCCGGTGGCGTTAATATCGGCCACGCCAAATGCCTGGCAACCCGTGGCATCGGTGACGGTAACGGGGTATGCACCGGCCGTTAATCCGGTGAGGTTTTGTTGGTTGACTTGTGCGCCGTTCACCGTCCAGGAATAAACGTAAGGCGCCGTACCGCTAATAGCATTGGCCGAAGCCGTACCCGTTGCATCGTTGGGGCAAAAAACGTCGGTATCGGTAACTTGAACCGTGATTTGCGTGTGGGTTGCAATGGTGGCCGTTGCCGTACCCACGCAGTTGCTGTTCAGGTCGGTCACGGTTACTGTAACCGTGGTACCACTGGCCAAGCCGGTTTGTTGCGGGTAGTTTGGTGCGCCATTGCTCCAGGAGTATTGATAATTGCCGCTGCCACCGGTTACAATGGCGGTTGCGGTACCATCGTTGATGCCCACGCAACTGGCTTTTTCAGTCATAATATTTACCGAAAGCCCAGGCCCGCCCGGAACTTCCACAATAATATCCAATTGGCAATTATTGGCATCAAAAGTACACACGTAATAGGAACCGGGCGCCAGGCCATTGACCGTAGTTCCGGTGTATTGGCCGCCGTTCCAAACGACATTGTACGGTGGTGTGCCACCAGTTGGCATAACTGTTACGCTGCCATTGTTGCCGCAGGCGGGTGTAACGGATACGACGGTAGTGGTAAGTGGATCGGGTTGGTTCACGGTACCCGTTGCGCTGGCGGTACAGCCGTTGCCATCGGTGACCGTAACGGTATAATTACCCGCGACTAAGTTTTGAATAATTTGTCCGGTGGCATTGTTACTCCAAACGTAAGAATATGGACTCACGCCCCCGGAACCGATGGCGGTGCCTACTCCAGAGGGCGTACCGTTACATTTTGCCGCCGTCATCAGCGGGAAAACGCCCACGGGAGCCTGCGTGGGCACGTTGATCTGGTCCACTTTGGTGCAACCTTGCTGGTCGGTGATGGTAATGCTGTAATTTCCCGAGGCTACACCGGTCAGGTTGGTGCTTGGGTTGGTTCCCGTGCTCCAAACCCAGGTGTGTGGGGTGTAATTTCCCACGATATTCGGGGTGATACTGCCGTTTGTTCCGCCGGCACAAGTAGGAGGTGCGGCAAAATAACTGGTGAAAATTTGCGATGCTACGGGAACGTAGTAGGTTTCTACCAGCGCACAACCTGCCGCATCGGTTATTGTGATAAAAATATTACCTGAGCCAGTAGGATTTACTACCGCCGCAGTACTGCCAGTGCTCCAACTGTAGGTGTAGGGACTGGTGCCTCCACTTACCACTGCCGTTACGGGCTGGTACGTGCTGCAATTGGCCGCTGGCTGGGTAAATTGTACTGTAAGGGCGGCGGGTTGGGTGACGGTGACACTACCGGTGGCGGTAGCGCCGGTTTGATCCGTTACCGTTACGGTGTACCCCCCCGCTGAAATACCCAGCACGGTCTGACCACTTTGGCCATTGTTCCACGCAAATGCATAAGGCCCTGTGCCACCACTCGGCGTTGCCGTTGCTGTGCCATCGGTAAAACCAAAGCAGGTGGGTGCAGTGAACGACAGGGTCACATCTATGGCTTGTGCAGCGTAAGCGCCAGCCAGGAAAAGAAGTGTCAAAAGTGCGGATCTCATATTTCTATCTTTATGTTGGGTTATTCTACTGGTTTTTTTATATGAATCAATTACTGTGCCATTTGCGATGAGCACGTCGGCCATCCTCCAGGAAACTGGTTAAAATAGTTGCTAAAGTTTGGTCATCCGGACTTCAATGATTTCGGCGCGGCGCTCTTTGGAGGCTTCAACGCTGTAAACCGATAATTCCTTTTGGCGGGCACTGTCGTTTACAAAAGAGGCAGCAGCGGCTTCTCCCATCGGTGCCGTTGATATTTTTAATTGATTATTGACGATATAATTGGCGTAAATACCCCCTTTTGCCGTACGGAGGTAGTTTTTTACACTTACAATGCGGCGGTGGGTAAGTGCCAAGTTGTACTCGTGTGAAGCGAGCGGACTGGCAAAACCTTTCACCAGAATTTCCACTTCGTAGCCATTGGCCAAAAACAAGTCAAGATTTTCGGCAAAATGCTCCAATTTCATAAAACCACCTTTTACATCGGTTTCAAAAAAGTGGTTTATCCGCTCGGATGCGGCTTGCCGTTCTTCTTCGTTGGCAATATGTTGGGTAAAACTGGCGATAAATTCGTCGCGGCGGGCGATGTAATTTTGGTAATTAATGTCGTACGATTCTTTTTGTACATTAGCCGAACGCGGTGGCACGTTGTTGTCAAAATAAATGGCTAATGGCAACAAACCATACAAGGAAACGGGCGTTAAAAACAGGTTTTTGAGCACTTTGGTACCCGGTTTACTCATTTCAAGCGCCGAAACCACCACCGTGTCGGGTTCGTAACCCTCTTTGGTGGCAATGACCACGTAATCGCGTTTATAATCGGCTTTTAAACCCGATTCATGGCCGCGTTCGCCGGTGTTTTTATGCTCTTTTACTTTGCCGGTTCTTTCCAATAACAGGATATTTACCCCGGTCAAAGGTTCTTTGCTAAATTGGTTAAATACCTGCACCGCCAAATCCACTTGCATGGGCTTGAGGTAAAGTTTGTCCGAAATCTCGGTTTTTGAGGGTTCCAATTGCAACGCCGACACTACGATTGTATCGGCGACATACCCGTCTTTTGCCGCAAAAATCCGATACATCTGGTCGCGTTCAATGGCATATTCGACGGGCTGAGGGGCCGACGAAAATTTGAGGTTGGGTGTTTTTTTATCTTCTACCAGGGTATACACTACCTCGTTTAAAAGTTGGTCGGTTCCCTGTTCGTAAGCCGCCAAATTCAGGCGCAGGTTGGATATTTCCACGTCAAACAGGTCGTAACAACACGATTCTTCGCCCAAAATGGCCGCTCCGATCCGGTTAGAAGTCAGGTGTGCGTGGTTTTTGGTTGTGGGCGTGTAATACAAATCATTGTACCCGCTGTTGATCGGGTTGGGCAAATGTTGTGGTTTTGCCCAGCCATTGTCTAATTTTTGAATTTTGTAAATATCGTACCCTCCGAGGTTGGGGTAGCCATTTGAACTAAAATACAAATATTGGCTGGCAGCATCGAAAAAAGGCGTTGCTTCGTCCTGGTTGGTATTCAATGCTGTGAGGTTTTCTGGTCGTGCAAACGTGCCGGTTTGTGAAAAACGAACGGCCCAAAGATCTTTTCCGCCTTTACCGCCCGGCGCGTCGCTGATGTAGTACAAGGTGTAATAACCGTCTTTATCCTTCGAAATAGCGGGTTGGGTTTGGGTGGCTTCCGGTAAATTGACAAAAGCCGGCAAGGGTGCCGGCGCGGTCCAAAGGCCATTTTCCCGTTTGCACCAGTAAAGGTGGCACTTTACGTCGGTTTCGCTGGCGTAAGTACCGTACGGGATAATCATAAATTTTCCGTCGGGGGAAAAAGCCGGTAATGCGGTGTGCATTTTTTCCCGGTTAAAATAAGCCAATTCCGGCGGGCCGCCTTTCACCGATTTCATCACCTGCAACAAGGGGCGCGCCGGAAGGTGTTTGTCGCCCCAATCCACGAGGTGCAGTGCACTAAAAAACAAGGTATCGCCCAATTGCACCATGCCCATTTCCGATTCTCCGGTATTGTACATGGCTTCCAGCGGTTTTAGTTGCACGAGTTTGTCGGGGTTGGTCATTTTTTCCATCGCCCATTCACACTCGACGATTTCGCTATCGGCTTTTTTTTTCAAATCCGGGTCGCTGTCGGGGCGGGTTGTATAACGTTCAAAGAGGTTTAAGGCTTCGTCGTATTTACCCAAATTTTTTTTGACCAAAGCAAGCCCGAACAGCGCCGAATTGTATTTGCCTCCCGCTGTATTGTTGGCCTTTAGGGCATTTTCATAATACAATTCGGCATCGCGGTAGGCCCCGTACAAACGGGCCGCGTCGGCGTATTGGACCATAACATCGGTTCGGAGGGGTTCCATTTCGAGCACTTTGCCGTAATACTTAAACGCCGTGTAATAATCGTTGCGCTCCAGGGCTATTTGTGCCGCTTGTTCAAATGCGCGCGGCGTTTGGGCGAAAGTATGGGTGGCAATGCTTCCAAGGACAATAAAAATAAGGGTCTTTTTCTTCATACGCAATGTGCTGGCTACTGTTTTGATTCTACTTTAATAATCTCTACCCGTCGTTCCCTCGATGCTTTTATGTTAAACACCGAGTTGCGCGGATCTTCATATACGTCACTGACCCCGGCCCGGGATTTATCCTCACCGTTGGGTACTTCTACTACTTTTAATTGGCCATTATCAATGTATTTTTTCAATAAAGCACCGTCGAAGTCGCTAAAGTGGTTCATCACCGATGAAATACGGCGCGCCGTCAGGTTTTTATTGTAACTGTTGGACGCGCGGGGACTGGCGTAACCTTTAATTTCAATTTTAATGGTTTCGCCTCGGCTCAGGTTATCAAACAAAACCTCGGTGAATGTCCGCAGGCGGTTCCATTCTCCTTTGATGGAGTCTTCAAAAAATTGCTCCAATTCCTTGCTGGCCGACAACCGTTCGTTTTCCGACGATAATACCTTGGTAAATTCCTGAATAAACGAATCCTGTTTGGGGTAATAATCAAAGTAAGTTTCGCTGTACAGTTTTTCGGTGGTGGTGGCCAAGGTGCGTTTGTCTGGCTCATCGTTGTCGAAAAACAAACTAATGGGCAAATAATCTTCCAGTCGGTTCGGGTGAATAAAGAGTTGTTTGCGAATAACCTCGTTCGGATTGTTGGTTTTACGCGGCACCACAAAAGTCACCGTATCGGAGGAATAACCGTCTTTGGTGGCAATAATTTTGTATTTACGCCCAAAATCCAGCACCGATGTGATATTATTGTCCAGTTTTTCCACCGAATCCATCATTTTCATCGGGTTAATTTCGGTGATATCGTACAACTGAAAACGCACGCCCGTTAAGGCTACCGGGTTTTCGGGGTTGGCGTTGTCAAACACATCGGCTACGAGGCTTACCCCACGGTCAATAAATAAGTCGCGGTTGATGGTGGTCGTTTCTTTTACGCCCTCGGTGGTGACGTAAGTGGAATCCATGGTGTAGCCGTCTTTGGTAATGTACACCTTGTATTGGTGGTCTACTTCCAACGGATAGTTGAAATCGTTGCCCACGGGATTAACGCTGGACGATGATTTGGACGGTGTTTTTACCCCTTTTACGGGGCCTAAATCCACAAAACGCGCCGTTGCGCCGGGAATGGGCTGGTTGGTTTTTTTGTCAAATACCTTGGTTACCAAATCCACTTTGATTTCGGGCAAAAACAAATGTTGCGACATAATGCCGGGCCAAACGGTGCGGGGTGTTATAAATTGCACCGAATCGGGTTTGAAACCGGGCTTGTCGGCCACAACGATGTAGGTTTTGCCGGGATTTACCGAAAACGGATAAAAAGCCCCCGGCAGGTTCGCCGCTGAATCCACCAAAACGCGCTTACCATCCACCAATTCGTACAAACGCATGGTGGTATTGGCCAAAGAATCTTTGGTGAGCGCACGGAAAGCGACGGCCACCATTTTGGGTTTTACCAAAGGAATTTGGAAAATATCGTAACAGCAGGCCTCTTCCGAAATGTTTTTGGAACCGTAGCGGTTCGAGGACATGTAGGCAATGGCGGCATCGCTGGTTAAGGTAAAAAATACATCGTTGGAGGCACTGTTCACCGGCGGCTCCAAATGTTCCATTTTGGTCCATTTTTCTACCGTTCCAATGGCTTTGTACACGTCAAAACCGCCCATTGTTTCGGCGTCGTTGTTCGATGAAAAATACAAAGTACCCGTTTGACTGTGGTAAAATGGCGTTACATCGTCGAATGATGTGTTGATATTGGCCAAATTAACCGGCATACCCACCGTGCCATCGGCATTGATGGGCGCGTACCAAATATCGCGGCCCCCTTTGCCTCCTTCGGCGCGGTCGCTCACAAAAAACAAGGTTTCGCCGTCTTGGCCCGGAATGCGGCCCACGTTGGGTTCGGTGGAAGTAAAACCTTCAAAGTTAACGTTGGTCAGTTTGATGGGTGCACTCCACGCACCGCCCGTTTTGCGGCGCATAAACAATTCGCTGCGGATTTCGGCGCTGTTGACAAAATCGCCCTCGGCGTAGTACATAATATCGCCCGTGGCGTTAAAAGTAGGGTGGAGGGTGTGTCTTTTTTGTTGGTTCCAGTCGGTGGTAGTGGCTTCGAAACTATCGCCTTTGGGCGTGGCTTCCATAATTTTTACCAAACGGCGCTCGCGTTTGCGGTCGCCTTTATCTCCTTTAAACGGAAAACGATACGATGAAAAATAAAAAGACCCGTCGTTGTTGGGCCAGTTCATGTATTCGGAATATTCGGTATTGATGGTGGTGTCTAACAGAATGGCCGTTTTGGAAAAATCCGAATTATCGCGTTTTTGAATCGCCCAATTCACCAGATTTAGTCCTTTTTGCGCCGATGTCGTTTGTTGGTCCGAGCCGCCGGTCACGAGTGCCGAATAACGCGCCTGTGCGCCTTCGTAATCACCTTCGCGAAACATAATATCGGCGTACATGAGTTGGGCTTCTTCGTCCTTCGAGTTGATTTGCAGCAACCGGAGCACGTGTTTGCGGGCCAACGGATAGGCACCGTGTTGGTAAGCGGCTTTACTAAACCCTTTGAGGGCCGATACGCGGTTCGAATCGGCGGCGATAACGCGGGCGTAATAGTCCATGGCGAGGTATTCGTCGCCTTCTTCTAATGCTTCTTGGGCTTTTTCTTCTATTTTGGAAAGGGATGGTCCCCGGTCAACGTTTTCGCCCATGCGATTGCCAAAGCCGGTATTTCCCTGTTGTTGTGCGGATATAAAAAGGCTGGGTATTAAAAAAGAAATGAGTAATAAGTATCTCATTTTTAGCGAGTTGTAATGATTAAATGATGGGGCACGATTTGAATTTGGACAAAGGTTTTACTTTGTACAAGCGGTAAATTACGGCCACTTCGGGGCCACCGCGGCGAATATCGGAGGTAATGGGCGACGACGCACCATTGATGTTCAGCAAGTTAATATCGTATGAAAGGCCCACGGTCCAGGTGCGGAAATGCCCTTCGATGTGCGGGATAATGGCGCTATTGTAGGTTTTGCGGTAATTCGCCCCGATTTGAAGGGCAAATTCGTGGTAAGGCTGTTGGTTGAGGTGAATACGGGCACCGCCGCCAAAAGCGACCTGGCGGTATTCGCCCTGTTTTTGCCAAAGACCTTGGCCCACCAAATCCACTTTGGAACCCACCTGAAACAACAGCGAAGTGTACACCGCCAAACGGCGTTGCAAACGCACCTGGTCATCGCCCTGCCAAAAATCGTGTTTGGGGCGGTTGATGTGGTGCCAACCCGCGCCGAGGTCAATTTTGCTGCGGTACGCTTTGGCCTGCCAGCGGTAGTTGATGCCGCCGCTAACGTCGAAATAGTTGAGGCTGTTGCTCTCCAAAAACTGCGACTCGTTGATGGCTGCTCCGGGATCGAACATACAATCCACGTATTGGGCATCAAAAGTAAATTTATTGGTACCAAAACTGCGTTGGCCAAACATGGGTACTACGCCCACCGTGATAAAGTTGTGGGCTACCGGGTTGGTGCGGTTCGCCAACGGAATGGTGTACGATACGGGAATGCCAATTTGGAGTGAGGTAAGGCGCAAATCCCCCTGACGGTCGTGGTTGAGGATTAAACCGCCGGTGAGATAGCGGTCGTAGCGCTGTTTTTGCAAATAGAACTTGTTTTCCACCACACCACTAAACGTTGTATAAGGTACGGGTACCCGATAAAACTGGTTGCGATAATTGGCGGTAAACCGGGTATCTCCACCGAAAATGCCCGTCATTCCGGGACCGAGGTTCATGGGAGAGTTGAGGTATTGCGAGAAGTGGATATCCTGAGCGGATACAGCGAAACTTGCAGCAACAACCGCAAATGTTGTCAAAAAGCGTATTATGTTGACCATCGTTTTCAAAAGCAATATTGATGCAAATGAATGTTTGTGCACGGGTAAAACCCGGTTCTGTTTTATGAAATGGGGAGTAAAAATAAAAACGGTGGCAGGAGCGTCCTTGTTATAAACTTTTCAGAGATTTCATAATACAGGGATCAATGGACGGCCCAAATGTACAACGTTTTTAATTTCCGCAAGAAATATTTATCCCGACCGAGTCGAAGTATACTTCATACGGATATAAATCAAAGGGTAACAAATACCGTGCCTGAAATTTTTGGCCTAATATACCATTGGGTGTATCGGCGGCGGGGGTGAAGGGGAGGTGCGGTGGGAAGGTTGTTTTGGATTTTATTTTTTCATTTCAAACTCCTTTAATACCCTAAAATTCATCTTATTCACAATGACCTGCTGATAAATTCGATTGTGAATAGCCAATCCGTTTTGATTGCTAAAAATACCGAATTGTACCCCGGCGTGAACCAGATTCGTCAATGGACAGGCTTTACGCTTTTTTAATGTTTGATTTACGTACAACTTACCCGTGCCCCATAGTTTCGCAACGTTATTTTTTTGTCAATATACTACTATACAACCAACCATGAATAAAAAATTATTTACGTGCATTGCGTTATGGTGTTTAACGCAACAGTTCCTGAGTGCCCAGTCCATCCGTTCCGTACTAATGAATCCTCCCGGCACGGATGATGGGCTTGAGTATTTTGAGATACAGGGTACGGCAGGTGCGTCCTTAACAAATTTGTATTTTATCGCAATTGAAGGTGATGGAACGGGTGCCGGGGCAGTAGATTTAGTGTTAAGTCTCGGTTCATTGTCACTAGGTTCCAACGGTTTGCTTCTTTGGCGCGATGCCGCTACGGTTATTTCACCCGCACCCAGTGCCGAAACAACGGTGAATGTATCCAATTTTACCGATATTGAAAACGGCTCGAATACTTTTATGCTGGTACAGGCGACTACGGCACCCACCGTTGGTACAGATTATGATACCAACAACGATGGTACCCTCGATGTGACATTGCCTTTTACCGTAATATCCGCCGTAAGTGTTATAGAAAACGACGGCGCAAATAACTATGGTTACGCGGATGAAGTGGGCGGCACTGTCTTGGGGCCTTTTGTGGGTTATAACCCGGATTTTTTGGCGTTTGATGGCACACAATGGGTTGCCGGTGATATTTTGGGTTCTGGTTCCGGCCCTTATAGCGTTGATCCGACCCGCAATAATATTTCCGGTACTTACAGTGCGATACTGACTCCTGGTAACGGTACTTCGCCATTACCCGTTTCATTTTTGTATTTTTGGGCCAAGGTATTGGACGGTGTCGTGCAACTTGAATTTGCCACCGAGCGGGAAGAAAACAATGCTTATTTTGACATTGAACGCAGTAACGACGGCATTTCATTCGCTGTTATCGGGCAGTTGAGCGGGGCCGGAACGAACAATACTCCATCAAAATATCAATACACCGATGAACAGCCATTGGTGGGCAGGTCATTTTATCGGCTCCGGCAGGTAGATACCGATAACAAGGATACGTATAGCCCGCTGCGCAGCGTAGAACTGGCACAACCCGATTTTTCGGTATTCCCACAACCGGTTGCGGACGTATTACAAGTTGTGCCGGGAATCAAAATGCCCACGGAAACAAACTGGTTTCTGTGCGATGTAAATGGTTCGGTAATTGCCACGGGTAATATCCCGGAAGAGCAGCAAACGCCGGTTACAATTCAGATGGGTGCCGTTCCTCCGGGAGTTTATATCCTGACTTTCAAAAATGATCGCGTGGCTTTTTCATCCCAAAAAATTGTAAAACAGTAAGAAATTGTTACAAACCCCCTGCCGGTCTGAAAGCCTCGGCAGGGGATTTATAACAATTTATAGCATCAAAAACGTTTGTTTTTTAGCAAAATAAACGGAATGCCCTGCTTTTTCCATTGATTTACCCATTTGGGCTGGTTGGGCACTTCAAACGCCATAGAACCCAATACAATGTCTATATCGCCATCGTGGTCGGTATCTCCGGTATCCATCGTGATCCAGCGACCCCATTGTCCCGTGGTGGTGTAGTGCAACGTGTATTGCAATTGGCCGGTATTTTCGGCGTACAAAAAATCAGGCGATGCCACGTTGTATTCAGGGAAAAAGGCAATGGCGGCTATATCTAAATCGCCATCAAAATCAAAATCATGAACGGCAGCCTGATAAGCACCGGGCAAGTGTATAAAATGCGCCATTTGGTACTGTTCAGAGCCGTCGTTCAGGTAAATATATATACCGTGCCACGGTTTATACAGAGGCGCAAAATCGGCGTTATCGCCGCAAGTATAAACAATATCTTGGTGTCCGTCGTTATTGATATCCACACGGAGCATACTGCTGGAGCCGTGCGCGGGTGAAAAACGCAAAAGCAGTTCAGGTTCGAATTGTTGTTGGCCATCGTTTAATAATCGCAAGATTCCTTCATCGGCCTGTCCAAACAATACCATAATATCAAGGTCGCCGTCTTGGTTAGTATCTTCTACTTGCGCCGATATTGCCCCCGATTTCTGAAATAACGTGTGGCGCCGCCATTGGCCGTTCAAGGTTTGTTCCAACCAGGTCACTTTACCGGTGTATTTGCCAAATTCGCAAATCAGAAAGTCCATATCGCCATCTTTGTCAAGGTCACAACGGGTTGTTTGCACGGGTCGTTGTAAACTATCCTGAATAACAGCGGCGTTCCCCGTGCTGGTGATCAGTTGTAACAAATACCCTTGGGCTGCTTCCGAGGGCGAAAAACTGCCCATAACGGTTATCCACATGGTATCCCCCGATGTTTCCAGGTCAACAATTCCTTCGTCAATAAACCCTCCTTTGCGGTAAGAAAGGTCGTTGCTGTTAAAAAACAACAGTTTTTTCGCGTATACATCGCCAATGGTAATTTGGTCTCCGGGGCCAATCCGAACCATACTGGAACCGGGTGGTATAACCTTGTTCAACGGTATAATGGGTTCAAAAGGCAATATTGTATCGCCTTCAAAAACGGGCGGCGCGGGTTGTAGAGCGGCGTTTTTTACAAAAAAATTAGTGATACTATCGAATGCACTTTGGGACAGCATGGGTGCCAACGGGTATGCCGTGGAATGTCGTTGTAACGCCACCGCCGTAGCCGAATCTTTATAAATGCCCATAAACTGCGCCATTCGGGGCAAAATTTGCGTTTTCCAATGTGCGGCCTCAAACATATCCGGTGGGGTGTACTGGTGACAGGAGCCGCAGTATTGTTCGGCGAGTGTAGCCTCCGCATTTTGTGCTTTTACCCACGATACTGCCCACAGCCCAATCACCATTGTCAGCAGGCAGTATCGGTATTTTATTTGCCCTGATACAGGATTTTTCGTTGATTCCATTCCGGTTTTTTATCAAATTCTGGGAGTTGTGCTGGTGCGGTGTATTTGTCCGTTGAGCCGTTGAGGGCTTTCATAAAGGCGACCAAATCCTGCTGTTCTTCCGTACTTAATTGCAAATTGTCAAAAGGCAAAGTTTGGTGTTCCAGTTGCATACCCATGCCGTTGCCACCGCCCTTGTTATAAAAGTCAACCACTTGTTCTAAGGTAGTGTAAATCCCGTTGTGCATGTAAGGCGCCGTTAGAGCAACGTTGCGAATGGTGGGCGTTTTGAACGAATACCGATAAATACTCGTGTGATCCCTTGGTTTAAGGTTGGCATAACGGCCTTCGTCGGCATCAACGGGTGCGTTGGTTTCGTTGGTAGCCGGAACTCCCAATACTTCTGATTCGGTTTCGATGTACATTGGCGGGACCGTTCCGTTAAAAACCGGTGCAAAATGGCAGGTTCCGCATTGTGCTTTACCCATAAACAAGTTAAAACCACGGGTTACAGCCGGTGGAATAACCCCACTGCGTCCGGTGACATATTGATCAAAAGGACTGTCAAACGATTGCAGTTGGGCGACATAGTTGGCCATTGCGCTGGCAATGGAATAAGCATTGATGGGGGAGGTGCCTAAATCCGGGTAAGCCTTTTGGAACAATTCAAGGTATGCGTTGCTTTGCTGCAATTTTCCGGCGATTTCTATAAAATCAGTGGCAAATTCGTTTTGGTCACTTACAACGTGCAAAATTTGTCGTTCTAACTTAGGCTCCCTCAAATCATAAAAAAAATGCTCGCTGTAAACGCAGTTCAACAGCGTTGGGGCGTTGCGCAATACCGTTTTGTTGCCGTCTCGGGTCATACTTTTGTTTTTACCATCCGTAAATGCCTTTTCCGGCTGGTGACACGTTGCGCACGACATGGAATTGTTTTTGGATAATACCGGGTCAAAAAACAAAAGCCGCCCGAGCGCGACCCTGGCCGGGGTCTCTTTGGCGTCCATTTGGATATTGGAAAAATACGAAATATTAAGGAAGTTACTGTCAAATATTCCTCTGGCTAAGTAGTTCATCGGCTGCGGCAGTTTTTCTACTTCCAGGATCGTTTCTATCCCCAACCGGAGGTGTGCTTCCAATAAAAGATCATATAATGGATTGATGTGCTCCATTAAAAACGTCATACGGTCAAAGTTTTCAAATCCGTTGTTTTTGGCTAAAAAAGTACTGGTGTTTTGTAATCTGGCGTCTAAAACGATGGCCAAACCTTTGTCCTTTTTTTCGATGAGTGGAATGTATTGCCGAATCGCCTGTTCAATCCCACTAAATGCGGCGGCGGCTTCGGGAACAATGTTTTTGGAACCAGGTGTATCGAACCCGGTAACACCAAGCGTAAAAATGCGAATTAAAGCGCGTCTGGCGGCCTCAAATACATGGCGGTGTTGCAGGCGTGTATTGGTTAAATGGTTTTTAGCGTCTTCCAATTTTTTTTGCAAACGACCAATTTCGGCAATAATTTCTTCTTTGTGCTGGACCGGATTGTCTTCAAATACCAATTCGTCCAATACCTGTAAACCGGTGGGTTCTAAAATATTTACCGTCGGAATATTGGGTTCAACGGTGGGCAATGGGGCACCATTAATGCTTTTTTTCACCAAAAAAGGATCAATGTACTCTACCAAAAATTCTATTTCTTTATACGCCAAACGTGTATCAGAATGGCGTTGTTTTAACTTGTCGGCACTGGCATCGGTTGTGTTGAGGGTTTCTGCGGCAGTGCGGTACGATTCCAGTTGGGTTTCCAGGCGCTCCAAACCGGTGACGAACCGGGCGTGTATTTGTTGTAGGGGTTGAGGTTCTTTTTGACTCAAAAAGCCTTGAGTTAATGCGCAGATGATAATTAAGGAAATAATTACAGTTTGTTTTTTGTGTCGCATAGTGTGTTTTTTCTTGTATTTTACAAAAAAAACGGTTGTACCATTGATGTTGATCAACAGTACAACCGCTATAAAAATAATCAGGGTGTACAATTACTGTACCTGGAGTTTAATGGTATTACCTTTTGCATTTTGCAGGAAATAAGTACCGGCTGCCAAATGAGCAACATCAATTTGGTTTACATTGCGTTGTACCATTACACGTTTGCCATTGCTGTCGTACAAGGCAACATCGGTAGTTTCGTTCATGTACACCACGCGGGCAACCGGATTAGGATACACCTGGAATGCGCTGTTTTCGGTAGCGGCATCTACGTTGTTGAACGGGTTACGTTCGCCAAGGCGATTGGCATCTACTTTATCCAAACCGTTGATCGCAAAAGTGAGGGAGTGGTTATAAGGGAATGGATTGCTGGCGTTAGGGTGCTGCGAGTTCAACAAAATTGACTTACCATCAGATGTCATGATACCACCGGTGATTTCTGCACCCACGGGTACCGCAGTTAAGCGTACCAAATCATCAATTGTTGGATTTGGCAGGGTAAGATCCAGCAAAAACGCTTCACAGGTACGGTTTGTTACACCGGCTGGTGTACGACCAAAAGTAACACCGTTCAAATCTTCTTGTACCAACAAGTAAGATTTACCACTGATTTGTACCACCGACAAACCGTCAGGATTTGACAGGTGCTTGGATGGGTAATTGGCTTCGCTTGGGCTGGTTGCAAAATATGGACCACCTTCGAGGAATACCGTTACGGTGTCTTTTACCGGATCATATTTCAAAATACGACCGTAGTAGTCCCAGTAGTTGGCATCGCCCGGATTAGCGTAACCCTGTGCCACAGCGCGCGCAACGTGGTGTGGTGCATAAACGCCACCTTGAGCCGCGTCATCTTTCCACAAGTTGCCGGGTTTGTCGGCTCCTGTTTCAGTAAAATACACGCTGTTATCTTTGGGGTCCAATGCTACCCATTCAATCCGGTTGAACATAGTAGCACCTTTGAGGTTGGAAAACTTGTTGTGGTCCAACATGGAGCCATTTTCCCAAATTGGTGTCCAGTTGTAGCCTTGCTTGTCGTGCTTGTAGGCGAACAATGTACCTTTTGTGAAGTCGCCGGGCGTGTTGGCTACAAACATACCAAAAAAGCCGGGAGTTGCGTCTGGGCCAAGGTAAACGATACGGTTACCTGGCTCAATAACACCACCTTCAAAACCCTGACGGCCCCAGTTGTACTGCTTGCGGATTGCTTTTGCCGTTTTAGGGTCAATTTCCACCATCCAGTTCATAGATTGGTATTTTTTCAAAGAAACACCGTTCCAGCCTGCAATGTCAGAAGCGACAACCACATCAGAGGTGTCTCTGATACCCGTTGCGATGTCTGTGTTGCTGTTGTTGAACCACTCCTCTGCTGTCCAGATACGGCCATCAACCATAGATACAATACCACCGCAGTTCATACCAGTTTCGCCAACTGTATTGGCAAAATCTACGTTGAAAAACTTACCGGTACGGCCATCAGGTAATGTTTGATCTACAACTTCAAGGGTACCATCTTGCTTGCGCTGTAAACGGAATGCAGTCATACCGCCACCGTCGCCAATTTTGTCGTCACGCAGAATCATTTCGTGGTTAACAGTAACCCAACCCAAAGACTGGTTCGTGTTATCCGGGGTAAAACCGATGAAGTCGTGCCATTCTTTAGCAACTTGTTGACCGGCGGGGTTGCCATAAGTTGGTGTTGTTTGAACAATGTCGGTTCCACCAACAAAAAGTACCTGAAGTGAAAGTGGAGAGGGGGGAAGAACTACTGTGGTGGGAGCATAACCAGCCGGCAATTGGATGGTTTCATCAAAAAGTGTTTGTGAATACGCCTTGAAACCCATTGTGAGCATCAAAAAAAGCGCAAATGTTGTAATGTTCTTTTGCATGTTTCGTTACAGTTAAAATGTAAATTTCATGCAAAATTAGGGCTGTTAGTTGCGGTCGGTCTTTAAGCAAAAGTTACCAAAATGTTAGGTTTGCATTAGGTTTATTTATTTTTTAAAACATTGATTTTCAATCAAGAACAAGTATGATTAATTTTTACGTTAATAACTTAAATTTTGATTAACTTAAACTTTTTTATGCCTTTTTACTGGCTTTATTCTGAAATAACAAATGCGTTTTTTGGCCCAATACAAATGCCGCCTTCATGAGTTGGGTAATCAATACCGGGCCTGAAGTTTTGAGATAAATATATCATTGGGTGTATCGGCGGCGGGCTTGCTGAGCGGATAAGGAAAGGGAGGTTGTTTGGGAGGTGGGGATTATACCCAAACGAGGAAAATTTATTTGATTCAAACTACCCCTTCGTCAGCAACGCCATATAAAACCCGTCGAATCCTTCGTCTTGGGGTAAAATACTGCGGTCTTGCACAAGGGTCCAGTTTTTTCCGGCTTCGGAGGCCAAAAAAGCGTCCACTTGAAGGCGATTTTCGGAAGGGAGAATACTACAAGTGGCGTACACCATTTTGCCCCCCGGTTTTACAATTGGGCTGTACGAACGGAGAATATCCTGTTGGGTGGCGCGGAGTTGTTCAATTTGCGCCGGGGTAATTTTCCACTTGGAATCGGGATTGCGGCGCAACACGCCCAGGCCGCTGCACGGTACATCGAGGAGAAGGGCATCGGCGGAATTGTACAGCCGTTTGATGACTTTGCGGTTTTCGATGGGGCGGGTTTCGACGTTGGTGGCACCGGCCCGGCGCGCCCGGAGTTTTAATTCGTCCAATTTCCAAGCGAGGGTATCGAGGGCAATTAAGGCACCTTTATTTTGCAGGAGGGCGGCCAGATGCAGGGTTTTACCGCCACCTCCGGCGCAGGCATCCACCACGCGCATACCGGGCGTGGGAGCGAGCAACGCGGCTACGGCTTGACTGCTGTAATCCTGCACTTCAAACATCCCGGCTTTGAAGGCTTTGGTTTGAAATACGTTTTTGCGCACGGTTAGTTTAAGCGCATGTTCTGATCCGACGGGTTTGGTTTCGATCCCTTCCTGAAGTAGGGCTTCTTGCAGGGCGTTGCGGTTGGTTTTGAGGGTATTGGTGCGCAAAACCACTTCGGCGGGGCGGTTCAGCGCGGCGAGGGTGGGTTCCCAGGCGGCCCCCAGTTCTTCGGAGCCGAGGGTATCCATCCAATCGGGGATACTTTCGCGAATGGGCCTTTGTTGCGACAAAGCCGCGTATTGTTCAAAAACCGCTTTGGGTTTTATCACTTTAAATTCCTGCCATTCGGGCAATTCAACGGGTGTTTCTTTTTCGTTGCGCAAATGCCGGGTAAGCAGGTAAATGCCCGTCATTTCCCAAAAATCCGTTTCGTTTTTCGGCGTACGCCCCATCAACGCCTCCAATAACCGGTAGTAGCGCACTACTTCGTAAGTCGTTTCGGCAATAAACGAACGGTCGCGGCTGCCCGCTTTGGGGTTTGAGCGCAACGTTTGTTCTATCACCTTATCGGCATAGTGTTGCTCCACAAATATCCGTTCCAGCGCACCGGCAACGGCGCGTACCAGCAACGGGTGAATGTGAAATTGTACGGATGCGGGGTGGGTGCGTTGAAACATCACTAACCTAAGCGCCGAGGTAATTCTTGAGCAATTTGCTGCGGTTGGTAGCGCGGAGTTTATTGATGGCTTTATCTTTAATTTGGCGCACCCGTTCGCGGGTAAGGCCAAATTTATCACCAATATCTTCGAGTGACATGGGGTGCTCGATACCGAGACCGAAGTATAATTTAATAACGTCGGCTTGGCGGTCGGTGAGGGTACCCAAAGAACGTTCGATTTCGCGGCGAAGCGAGTCGGCGTATTCGAGGTGCTGGTCGGTACCGGGCATGGCGGTATTTTCCAATACATCGAGCAGGGAGTTATCTTCACCTTCGACGAATGGCGCATCCATCGAAACGTGACGGGCGGCTACCCCAAGGGTAGTTTCCACCTCGTCGGTGGTGATTTCGAGGAGGTCGGCCAATTCTTCGGCGGATGGTTCGCGCTCGTACTGTTGTTCGAGTTCGGAGAATGCCTTATTAATTTTATTGAGAGAACCCACCTTGTTGAGGGGGAGACGTACAATACGGCTTTGTTCGGCCAATGCCTGAAGGATACTTTGACGAATCCACCAAACGGCGTAAGAGATAAATTTAAAACCACGAGTTTCATCGAAGCGTTGCGCGGCTTTGATCAAACCGAGATTTCCTTCGTTAATCAGGTCAGAGAGGCTAAGACCCTGATTCTGGTATTGCTTGGCAACCGATACAACGAAACGAAGATTGGCTTTGGTTAATTTTTCAAGAGCAATCTGATCACCTTGTTTGATACGCTTTGCCAAATCAACTTCTTCTTCGGGTGTCAGGAGGTCCACTTTACCAATTTCCTGGAGGTATTTTTCAAGCGATTGACTCTCGCGATTGGTAATGGACTTCGTTATTTTAAGTTGCCTCATGCTGTTATTTTAATTTTCGGCCGCAAAGTTACGATTAATATGCGGCCTGTGTCAAGTTTTTTCGCATATAATTACGAAAATACCACGGTTAGTAACAATGAATCACCCAAACAGTTGCTGGATGTCGGCGAATTAATATTTTGTTATGAAAATTTATTCACCATTTAGCAAAATTAAATTGGGTGATGGTGCCCACCCGGAATGATATGTTTTAGGACTTGCCGGGCATCAGGTGGCATTTTACGGGTATTATTTGCTCTCCATTTAACGCTAATGCGGCTTTTTTGTTCGGGCAAAAAGACCAAATCATTATTTTTTGGTGAAAAAACCAACCTCCGAGCGGGTTGTTCCGTAAAGTAGTGCGAATCAAATACGTTACTGCATTCGGTTATTTTGGCCACGTAGCAGTGATGTTTGAAAAATGAATTATTCACCACAATTATTATAAGTTATGAAACAAACCTTGTTATTAATGATGGCCGTATTGGCTTTTTCCTGCAAAAAAACGGATGATGGATTACTCGATTTTTACCGCGCCGAAACCCAATGCGCCGACCCCTGGCAAAAAGGCACTTATGAGCCGGGCACCAACGCGCACCAACAAGCCGTTGAGTTATTTCTCACCGATTCTCTGGGCGTTACCGTGTCCGATTTGGCCGTTGCCAAAGAAAATTCCGATTTTCAATGCCAGGCTTGTACCTGCGAAAATGGCTACGTAATTCGGTTCAAAAGCGCCGAAGAACACAAAGCAGCGCTGTTAGCCGCCGGTTTTTTGCAACAATAAAAGGAGAGTAGAATTGTTGGTACGCAAGAGCGATTGGGAAACCAATTGCTCTTTTTTTAGTTTATTTTTACTTTTCCAAAATTTTCTTATCAGTTATTTAAAGTAAAAAACACAACAAACTTTGAACGAAATATCGTTTTCTCAAACTGTCCGGCCGCTTTTAGCAGTGAAAATGTACTTTTCACTCACCACTTTTCACTCATTACTCTTCACTTTTCACTCTTCATTTTTCACTTTTCACTCATTTTCCCGCTCCGCCATACCCCAAAAACAACACGTATTCGGCGAAAAAAAATATCCAAAAAACCATGTAAAAACGGTACATACCTTCGCGGGTACCCACCGACGACCGCAGGGCGTGCCCGATAAACAAAAGCATTAAAAGGGCGTGGCCGCCCACCAAAATCCATTTGGCCGCCCCGCTGATGCTCCAACTTAAGCCAATGGCCGCTACGTACGCCAACACAACCAGACCATTGCCCCATTTGTACGTTGACTGAACGCTGTACAGCAACGGAAACGTGCGAATTTGGTACAAATCATCGCCTTTGGTATCGTACAAATCTTTAAACCACGCAATGGCCAAACTAAAAACCGACACAAAAATCATCAGTACCGTCCATTCCTGCCAGTGTACGATTTGACCGTACAATTGCCAGTCGAACGCCGCGCCAATCGCCAGATTAACGAGTACACCCCGCACCACAATAATGCACAGCGCCGCCGGAACGTGGTGCCGTTTGAGGCGCAGCGGTGGGGCAGAGTAGGCCGTTCCGATGAGCAAAATGAAACTCATAATGACCAGTATCACCGGTGCCGCAATCCAGGCCGCAGCGAGGCAGAGCACCAGACTTACCCCAACGATGTACTGTGCACCTTGCATGGATAATGCACCACTGGCCAGGGGCAAAAAAGGTTTGTTGATTTTGTCCATGTCCACGTCGGTGATTTGGTTGAGGCCGGTAATAAACACGTTACAGGCGAGGGCTGCCAGCAGGGTCCAGCCGTACAGCGGCAGGTGCAGGAGCCGTTCGCCGGGTGCACTGGCGAGGATAAATAACGTGGTAATGCTCAAAAAAGAGCCAATAATGGTGTGCGGACGGGTGAAGTCCCACAGTGTTTTAAGTGTTTGTAACATGCGTTGGTGTGCCCTGAATGATGGTCAAAGTGGTAAAAAAGCGCGTGCGTATTTGTTTGGCTTCAATCGAATAATCGGTGGTTTGTACGCGGTTGGCCAGTTGCTGGTACGCCGTGGCTGTTTTGGATTTGGTTACGGAGATGATCCCGTCAACAGTCACTGTCAGGAGATTGACGGGTATAATGTACGTGAATAAGATTCTTCGCCACGAAAATGGAGCAATAAACGGAGCCGTAAAAAGTTGACCAATGGTCGTGGTAACGGCAATCTTAACAATTTCAAAGAGATTCGGTTGCAAAATTTCGACAATCAAAAACGGGGCATTGGCTTTTTCAAATTGCTCCAGGATATAAACTTGTTCTTGGTCGTTAAAATGGTGAAAAGCGTTAAACATCGAGTATATTGTATCTTTTGAAAACGAGGCCGATAAAACGTCGTAACTTGTGCGCCTAACGATAATTTGATGCGGTACTGATTCTGAAAGAACTGGCTCCGTCGGAAATTTATCGGTCAAGTGAATTTGAACGGCATTTTCCCAAAATTGGGTCAGGTACAAAACAGGGTGCGCACTACCAGAGCATAAGTCTATCATTTTTCGGGTGTTATTTTCGTGCATCATTGCGTCTAACAACGGCGCAATGGGCCGATAAATATGGGTCCACGCGACCATTGAACCAATAAACTCGGTTTGGAATCGCCTCAAAATTGCGGGAAACCAAGCGTAATCCTCCAATTCTTTTACTATCATGTTATTGTTGTTTTTGCTATTTATTTTAATAACCCTGGCTACGTTTGTGGTGCAATTATTGTCTCAAATACTCCCCGACAATATACCACAACTGCGCAAGGTACTCCATTTGTCGGCAATTTTGAGTTGTGCGGTGGCGACCCATAATTATTCAGACCCGGTTTTATTAGGTTACATTTTTTTGTTTTTTAGCGCCGTGCTTTTTGGGGTCATTCATTACAAAATATTGAATATCAGCACTGGACAAAGTTGGGGAATCGCTTTGTTTCCGTTGTCATTCGGGCTGTTGCTGGTATCCGGTCGGATCGAAACCGTTGCTATTGTAACGGCCATGCTCATTTTGGCCATCAGCGATGCCTTGGCCGGGCTGGTGGGAATGCGCTTTGCCCGTTCGTACTGGGTGCCTTTTATGGAACAAAAATCGGTGTTGGGGTCATTCGTATTCTTTTTATCGGCGGTTATTATTTTGGCGTGTCAGTTTCGACCCGATACGGAGGGTTATTGGCTAACGATGATTATGATTGCGTTTTTGGCCACGGGGGCGGAAATGTTTTCGTGGCGGGGCAGTGATAATTTTTGGATACCGGTGGTGATTGCCGTTACTCTACAGTACTTAGAACCCAAGGGTTTTATTCCGCAGGATGGGGTTACGATCTTGTTTTGCGCCGCGCTGATCTTGCCTTTTTTGGTAAAAAGGGGCTGGTTAACGTGCAACGGCGCCACTTCGGCGGGTTATATGGGCGTTTGGATTGCTTTGTACATGGGGCGTCTGGCACTCGTTTTTCCCCTTGCCTTTTTGGTGGTGGGTAGTCTTTTATCCAAATTAAACGAAAAAAAGCCGGCTTCGGAGGCGCGTAACGCGATGCAGGTATTTGCCAACGGCCTGCCCGCCATGCTGGTCTCTTTGCTGCACCTTCCATTCGATATTTTTATCCTTACGTTTGCCATTGCGATGTCCGATACCGTGAGTAGCGAAGTGGGTAAATATTTTCGGCAACGCACAGTGGATATTATCACCTTTAAACCCATTACCTCAGGGTTATCGGGTGGGGTGAGTTGGGCCGGGACCTTGGGCGGGCTTTTGGGCAGCCTTTTGGTGGCGCTGATTGCCGCATTGCTGATGTTTGACCGCTGGGAATGGCCAATGACTATTTCCATCGCGGTTTGGGGCTTCGTCGGGATGTTGGTGGACAGTATTTTGGGCAGTTTGTTGCAGGCGCAATACCGCAACGAAGCCGGAGAAATTACCGAAACCGGCCCGCGTGAACAATTGATCAAAGGCTGGCATTGGTGCAATAACGACGTGGTAAATATATTGGGTATTGTGGTGACGGTATTGATGTATTTGTTGTTCTGATACTCAACCTTTTTTTCAAATTTCCCGTCTATAGATGTAGAAAAAAGGTTTATTTGTTTTTTCAGAACTCAATCATGCATACACTTCGTTTTATTCTTTTGGGTACGGTCATTCTATATTTATTCGTTACACCTGCGTGTTTGAAAGACACAGAGTTGAACGACCGATCTATTTACACCCTTAAGCCGGTAAGAACCCACAGTAATTTGCCGTTGGGTTTGTACAGCACCGGTCGTTTATTTGGGACTGATTTGTGGTTTCACGCCGGGAAAAAACTTTTGGTACTTTCGTGTATCGACAGTGCTTCTTACACCATAGATATTCCGGAGGACCTTGAAATTACCAATTCAACCTGCTACGATCAACCTTTTGTTGGCACGGATCGAACCAGCCTGCGGATATTTGACTATTCCGCCAAACAATGGCAAACGGTATTTACCTGCCCGGATACGCAGGAAATTTACCTGAACGAGACCATTAAAATGCAGTTAGGACACATTGCTTTTTTAACAAGGTCAAATATTGATTTTAAAGCACAATACCTGCATTTGTATCAACAAGAAACGGGTGAGGTCAGGTCATTGGACAGCGTTAATCAGTATTTGATCAACGAAAAATTCACGATTATTAATGATCCGCAGGTAATCCGGTCAAATACCAGCGGCGATTCCTTGTTGCTGCTTATTGCGAGTCACCCCAGTGCGCTCACCAATTTTACACTGTTGTTCAACCTGACTACCCAGCAGTTTGTTGTTTCTCAGCCATTTAGCACCGGATATTACCCATTGGGCGTTGTTCAGGATAAGATTTTTACGGTAACATTCTCCGCATTTTTCGAACCTTACTATCTTTTTGATCCCCAGGATGGTACACTCTTGTGGACCTATTATTTGCTTGATTATCAGGTGTTTGATGAAAAAGTATTCGCCCGTCGCGCGGGCAAGTCTCCATCCATACTTCCCATTCAGCCCGGCGAATTACACATCAACCTGCGCAAAGGCACGT
Organism: Chitinophagales bacterium; assembly: GCA_013298845.1. Lineage (GTDB taxonomy): Bacteria > Bacteroidota > Bacteroidia > Chitinophagales > Saprospiraceae > M3007. The sequence continues at coordinate 14,724 of JAAFJN010000035.1, read as the reverse complement.
TGGTATCGTCCATCGCGGCCGCGTACGAAAACCATTACGCTGGTATAAAAGACGATGACAATGGGGTGCCCAATACATTAGTGTTGATGAATAAAAACAACGGAAAATTAGCCCTTCAGGAGACGCTTCCCGATCGAAGAGGGTTGGTACCACCGGTTTTTATCTACCCGGATAGTAATTTCCTGATCGTTCGGGATAGTTTTAGCCGGATGCATTTTTTTAAAATTGAAGAACTGGAATGACATGCGCTTGAACAGCCTCTTTCCTAAACTTTCATAAAATCAAGCAAAATTGCAATGATTTACCGCCAAATTCCGTTTGTGGATAAAAAATTGCAGTCAAAATTTATGCATAGAGCCGTACTTGCCTTTTTTAGCGTTGTTTTTATCTCGTTACCGCTTGTTTCTTTGGCCCAAACAACCACCAAATCCGCCGGAATTCCCGCCGATTGGGTGGCATTTATTGAACTGACTTTACCGGCAGATCCTTCCCTCGCCCAAGAACCGGATATGGCAAGTGCGGGTATCCTGAAATTAACCGTGGAGCAAAATGAGTGGCACATACCCGCGCCCAACCATTCGTTGCACCCCAAACTGTGGGAATTGGTCAAGTCGGGGCAGTGGTCTATTTTCGCCGATCCCGAACTGACGCGCCCCCTGAATTTTGAAGCAGCGCTGGCCTACATGTCTCGTATGGACACTGTAGTTACCTTTAATCCCGAAACGTACGAGGAAAAAGTGGAAATATCGGGCCTGAAAGCCTTCCCGTTTGAAGCCACCTGGATAAAAGTCCGGCAAGTTTTGTCCTACGACCACGCCACGGCTAATTTTCACATGCGTACCATCGCCATTGCCCCTTGTTTTGATTCGGGTTTTACGCCCTACTGGATGGCCGTTCCGGACGCACCGTGGGAAAACACCCCCAACGAAGAAGATATAACCTGGGCAGTAAAGTACATTACCCACGCAACCAGCCCCGGCCCCGATCGCTGGCAGGAGATAAAAAATACAACTGGCCCGATTATTGATCGTTTAATTGATCGGTTGCGCGGCGACGAAAATATTACGTTGTACGAACCCGAAACGGGCAAACCCGTGCGCGGAAAAGAACGCGAATGTTTGTTTGCCTGCACCCAATTAATTAAGGTATTTGATCCGCAAACCAACACCGAGTTTCAACAGGAGTTGTACAGCGGCATTGACCAACAACAAGTAACGGAATTGCAATTGATGGAAGAATGGTTTTGGGATGCCACCGCTCAAAAACTATACACGCGTTTGGTCGCCGTAGCCCCGCGTTTTTGGGTGCTCGACACCGAAAAAAATGCGCCCACGTACCCAAAAATACTTTTTTACCACAAATGCTTTTAGGAGAGATATGAGTGATGAGATATGAGTGATGAGAGATAAATAAAAAAATCATCACTCATCACTCATCACTCATCACTTATCTCTCATATTTTATCACTCAACATACTACATGAGATTTACACCACTATTTTTATTGTTATTTTATTCGTTCGCCGTACAGGCTCAAAACACCGCGAAAACCAACCCGGCAATTGTGTTAACCCACAAAGACACGTTGTATTTAACCATTGAAGAAGACGGGAAAAAACTCATTCACCACCGCGTGAAAGCCAAACAAACCTTGTTCTCTTTGGCCAAATTTTATTGCCTCAGCCTCGAAGAGTTATACGAATACAATCCGCGTTTCCAAACGGATCCGGTGTTGCGCACGGGTGAACTTATCGCCATTCCAACGCCCAATATTGCCATTAAACGGTATAAAAAGAAAACGGATAAACCCACCCAAATTGCGCCCTTGTGTTACGTGGTGCAGCCGGGCGATAATTTGTACCAAATCAGTAAAAAGCAGTTTGAAATGCCCGTGGACAGCATAAAAACGCGCAATAAGTTGAAAAACAACAGTATTGTGCCCGGTCAATTGATTCACGTGGGCTGGATTGGTACCGAAGGTTACAAATTAGAATGGCGCAAAGACCGCAAACCGACCGGATCGGAGGTGCTGAAAGGGCGTTTTGAAAAAGACAAAGTAAAATACAAGGAGGTCAGCAGCCAGGGCATTTGCCATTGGAATAACGATAACGCGGAAGTGGGAGATTTGTACGCCATGCACCGCGAGGCGGCCATCGGGACGGCAATTATGGTGACTAACCCGGCCACCAAAACGACGGTGTACGCCAAAGTCATCGGGCGGATACCCAATAACCTGGCTAATAACGCCGAAGTTATTTTGTCACCGGCGGCGGCCAAAAAACTGGGGGCAAAAAACACCAATTTTATGACCAAAGTGCGGTACCTCAAATAACCGCTCGAAACACCTAAATAACCCAAAAAGGAAAGGGGCATCTCGTGTGAGATGCCCCTTTTTTGTGCGGGAGGCGAGACTCGAACTCGCATGACCGTGAAATCACTGGTGTTTGAGACCAGCGCGTCTACCATTCCGCCACTCCCGCTCTTTTTCCTAAGCGGACGCAAAGGTAAAGAGGTTTTTTCGAATGCGCAAGAAATATTTCTTTTTTAGAAAAAAATTTTTCACTTTTTCCAAATCTTCGTCGTTTTCGGTGGATTCTGAATAATTATCGAAGATATTTTGCACCGAGTCCTGCAAGTTTTTTTCCAGTTCATCTACTTCCCGGAGGGTTTTTTCGTACCGTTCCTGGTCAAAATCCATCTGCAAATCCATGATGGCTTCGTTAATATCCATCATTTCCATCAAAAAATCCTGGGGCAGGGTTTCATTTTTTGCCTCGTCGGTCAACTTCCCTTTGAGGCGCAACACGTACGCCATTCTTTTATCGGCATCCGACAAAACGGCCCAGGCTTCGTTGTTCAGGGTGGTTTGTTCCAATGCCCAAGCGCGTTGACCTTCGTCGGACAACGAGAACAAATCGGGGTGAATATCCCGGCTATTGGCGTAGTATTTTTTTCGCAGGGCTGCTTCGTCAATGTTAAAAGCAACGGGAAGCCCCATAAATTCAAAGTAGTTCATTAGAAAAACTTAGAGAAAATATGCCGCCAGAGATCGAGGCCAAAGGCGTAAATCATGAGGGCCATGAGCAGGAAAAATCCGACGGTGACGGCTTTTTCGAGGAAATTATCGCTCACTTTCCGTCCCGTAATCACTTCCCAAATCAAGAATACCACGTAACCACCATCGAGGGCGGGAATGGGCAGCAGGTTCATAAAGGCCAAGATCAGGCTGAGGGTAGCCGTCATGTGCCAAAACGTTTCCCAACTGAATTGCGCCGGGAACATATTGCCGATGCTGATAAAACTACCCAGGTTTTTGTTGGGCGAAATTTGACCGGTAAACATTTTTCCAAAGGCCGAAATCTGCGTTTTCAAAAAGTTAACACCTTCGTTGTAGCCTTCGGGAATGGCGCGGAGCAGGGTATAATCTTCCCGTTCAAATTTGAATAGTTTGTTTAATGGACGTGCGTACACCCCAATAGTGCCTTCTTCGCTCAGGGTAAGGCTTACCCGAATGCTGTCGCCGTTGCGCACGATACCCAAATCGGCGGGTTTCCCTTTGTTTTTTTGCGCTTCGCGGACAAACTGATCGTAAAATTCAGTGCCCACCCCGTTGAAACTGATCACTTGGTCACCCGGTAATACCCCGGCTTTTTCCGCCGGACTATTAGGGGCCAGTTGTTCCACAATAAAGGGGAAACGCGGCGAAAGCAGGGCACTTTTAGGCACTCCGCGGTCGGTGACCTGCCGGGCAATGTTTTCGTTTACCGTGATTGTTTGTTCCTGGCCGTTGCGAATGACCGTAACGGAGCGTTCGTTGCCCAAAATCACTTTTTCCAACAATTGCACCGGATCGAAGCGGTCGTTGGGTACATTGCCAATTTTGGTGATTAAATCGCCATTTTGGAAACCTTGCTGAATCAGGATGGAATCGAATGCGACGCCGTATTGCTTGGCTTCGGAATTGGGCAGGTATTGTTTACCGTAGCCCCACAATAACATACCGAGGATGAAAAAGCCCAGGATAAAGTTGACCGTAACCCCGCCTAACATAATAATAAGGCGTTGCCAGGCTGGTTTTGACCGGAATTCCCAAGGTTGAGGTTCTTTATCTTTGAATTCGGTGTCCATACTTTCGTCCACCATACCGGCAATTTTCACGTAACCGCCCAAGGGCAACCACCCAATACCGTATTCTGTATCGCCTACTTTTTTCTTCCAAAGACTGTTAAAAGGTGGAGCGTCAAAAAAGAGGTAAAATTTGTCAACTTGGGTTTTAAACCATTTTGCCGGGAAAAAGTGTCCCATTTCGTGCAAAACAATCAGGATAGAAAGGCTTAATAACAATTGGCCTACCTTGATCAGAATATCCATTGAATAATTCGAAAATTCGATTTACGTTACCTGTACCAATGTGATACAGACTTTATAACAATTTTAAGGCGGCAAAGTTATACATTATTTTCCAATTGGCCGGAAAGGGTTTTTGGAGGAGCAGTCTTGGAGGTAAGATAGTTAGGTAGGAGGTTGATATTTTTTAATGTTGAACAGCGAATGTTGAACACCGAACATCGAACACCGAACACCGAATATCGAACACCGAATGTTGAAGTATCTGCTTGTGAGACTGCCTTATTGGATTCAATTATAGGTATTGAGTACTATGTGTGGCTTAGGTAATCGTCCCTTAAAGGCAGGATAATACTCTACGGCGTATTTTAACCTTAGTCAATTAAACATCATTTCGATGTTCGGCGTTCGGTGTTCGATGTTCGGTGTTCAACATTCGCTGTTCGATATTTTTAAAACAGCCTTTTCCAGCCTTTCACCCTACCAACTCCAGAGGTCGTGTTCGCGGTTGAAGAGTTCGTCTTCAATTTTTTGACCTTCCATCAGCAGGTCAACCCCGGTGAGGTAATCGCTGAGACGGCGGTCGTACATGTTCGATTCTTTGGAGATGTAGGAGGCGAAATACCGTTGTTCAAACATGTCTTCCCAGGTAGTGGTGGCCGCCACATTGTTGGAGGCGATGGCTTTGTGCCGGGCCAAAACCGAACGGGCCGATGGGTAGTGCACCCAAAACAAGGGGCGTTCGTACAAAAAGTCGCCCTGTTCGTTTTTTTCGTCAATCATGGGCGCAATACCGAGAATCCGGTGGCGTAAAGTACCCTGATTTTTGTCAAAAAACCACGCCTCTTTAATCCGAAACCGTTTTACATCCTCCCAGTTAATGCTGTTTTGAACCGTTTTCACCTCTTCCTCGCCCGTGTCCATGTTGAACACAACAACGGTGTCAATCCGGTTCAGCATTTGAGTGAGATCGGCCATGGCCAGCGGGCGGTCAAATTTGTCACTTTCGGTGCTGTACGCCGTGAGTTTACCCGTTTCAACGGCTTCCTGTAAAATGGAAAATAAAGGCGATTCGGGGGCTACAAACGGCAGGTTCATTTTTTCGCGGGTATCAATCACCCGCCAAATGCGCGTTTCCCACAAAATGTCCGCTTCACGGATGGGGGCGTGTTTGAGCACTTGTTTTTCGGCCACCACGTGCCGTTCCGTAAAGTCGTTGAGGGGTTCAGCCGGAGGTGCGGTGTTTTCAATTTCCTGGGGTTCTTGCCCTTGTGCCGATGCGGTGGGGGCGATGGCCAGTGTGAGGGCAATACATACCCCGATGCCTGGCAGCAACATCATTTTTTTCATAATAAATACCGTGTTTAGTAATTTGTGAAACCTGGATTAAAGACAAAAAATCGGCCCCGAATGAGCAGAACTCATGCAGTTATTGGGAAGATTTCGCAGCGAAAATATTTGATAAATTTAACGGGAAAACGGCGGACTATTTTATATTGTTGTTCTTAGCAAAATTTTAACATTTGCCATTTTATTTTTTTCCAATAAACGGCAAGTCCGAAAATGCTTTTACCCGGCGTAAATAATGCGCAAACACAATACTCGCGTGATAAATACCCGTTTTGTCGGCTTTTTTGTCGGCTAATTTATATTGCCGCACCAATCGTGCCACTTCTTTTCTTTTTTTCAAATACCGAAAAAATAATCCGTAAAACGAAAAATGCGCCTGCAAAATAGCCTTAATCGCCGCGCGTTGGCCTTTGACAAAAAACATGGCGGCGGCCACGCCATCGAGTACCAAACGGGCCGGAATCAGCCAGTATAATTTGGGAACCCGCTCGTTTTTGATGAGCGTAAACAAACTATTGCGGAAATTGAGGAATACTTTGCGCGGACTTTCGTACCCCAACGTGCCACCGCCGAGGTGATACACCGTACTTTGCGGATAACACCACACCGAATAACCGGCTCTTTTTACCCGCCAGCACAAGTCAATTTCTTCGTTGTGAGCAAAATAATCGGCGTCAAAACCGCCCAATTGGTGATACAATTCGGCCCGGATAAAATAAGCAGCCCCGGCGGCCCAAAAACACGCCTGCGGTTCATCGTATTGGCCCAAATCCTCTTCCACGTAATTAAAAATGCGGCCCCGGCAGAAGGGATATCCCAAATAATCCATCCAGCCCCCGGCGGCCCCGGCGTGTTCAAAACGCGTACGGTGGCGGTCGGCCAAAATTTTGGGTTGCGCAATCCCGATGGTAGCGTCCTGGCGCATGGCCTCCAGGATGGGACGGGTCCAGTTGGGCGTTACTTCCACGTCGGAATTCAGAATGACGTAATACGCCGCCTGCACCTGTTGGAGGGCGCGGTTGTATCCTTCGGCAAAACCCCAGTTCTGTCCCAGATCAATCACCTCAATCTGGGGATATTGTTGCCGTACAAAAGCGATGGAATCATCGGGGGAGCCGTTATCGGCCACCACAATGCGGGCGTTGCCGCTGTACGCCACCACCGAAGGCAAGTAGTGTTCCAACTGGCTGCGCGTGTTGTAATTGAGAATCACCACGGCCACGTCGCGGTCATCGGGAGCGGCGGTGGATAGGCCCAATCGTTGTTCAATGGCGTTTTGGTCGGCGGCAATTTGGGCTTTTAAGGCATCCAAACCGTCGAGTTTTTTATCGCCCCGGATAAAATCTACCACTTCCACCTGCATTTGTTGTCCGTACAAATCGCCTTCAAAACCGAGGATATTGACCTCAATGCGTTGCCCCTGCGCCCCTTCGATGCTGGGCCGGTCGCCGATGTACAACATGCCCGGGAGCGGTTGTTCGTGGCCCGGAATCTGGCAATAAGCGGCGTAAATACCCGGCGGCGGAATCAGTTTGTAAGGGTCGTTGATGTGGATATTGGCCGTGGGGAAACCAATGGTGCGGCCAATTTGGTTGCCCAGTACTACTTCGCCGGTGAGCACAAACGCGTGCCCCAGTAACCGTTGGGCCGTGGTCATATCCGTCGCTTCAATGGCCCGCCGGATTTTGGACGACGATACGGTAATGTCATCCACTTCCTGCGCGGGAATTTCGACCAGGTGAAAAGGGCGGCGGGCGGCGTATTGCGCTAAAAATTGGAGGTCGCCCTGGCGGTCGTTACCAAATTTATGGTCGTAACCAATAACGATGGTATGAGGGTTGAATTTGGCCAGCAAAAACGATTCGACGTATTGCGCGGCGCTTAAATGGGCAAATTCCGGCGTAAAAGGAACAATAACCAAATGATCTACCCCGACGTTTTGGAATAACTCAATTTTTTCGGGCGTGGTGGTGAGCAGGTGAAATGAACTGGTTTTGGTACCAATAACGGTACGCGGATGCGGGTCAAATGTAATGACCACGCTTTCTCCTCCGGCGGCGGCGGCGAGTTGTTGAACCTGTTCCAAAATGCGCAAATGCCCGGTGTGCAGGCCGTCGAATGAACCAATGGTAACCACGGCATGGCGAAATTCCGGCAGTTGCGATAAATCGTAATGAACCCTCATGTGCGGCGCAAAAGTAGCGATTTGCCCATAACATTTTGTTTTTTTTCGCTTTTCTGTGCATTACTTTCCTTTTTCCAAAACTAAGGTGCAATTTTGCGCCATGCCGGTTTGGGGACACCTATTATATATAGCCGCCATTGTGTACGCTGCACTGTGCGCTATTTTTTATTTTGGACAGGATTTTTTCTTTTTCCGTCCCGAAAGACTACCAAAGTGGTTTGTCTATCAATACCCCTTTCCTTTTACCGAAGTGAATTTTGAAATGGAAGACGGCGGTACCGTCAACGCCCTTCATTTTAAAGTGCCCAATTGCAAAGGGGTCGTTTTTTACATCAAAGGAAATTCGCGCAGCATCAAAGGGTGGGGCAAATTTGCCAAGGATTTTGTGGGCAAAGGCTACGATTTTTTGATTCTCGACTACCGGGGTTTTGGCAAAAGTTCGGGCCGCCGCACCGAATCCATTTTGTACAGTGATTTACAACAGGTCTATAAATGGCTCGAAGATGCCTACGAAGGTTACCCGATTGTGTTGTACGGGCGTTCGTTGGGCAGTGGATTGGCCACGCGCATCGCTTCGTGGAATGACCCGACCATGCTGATTCTCGATTGTCCGTATTATTCGTTTTTGTACCACACTAACCGCTACGGTTTTTGGATGCCCATGCGGTGGCTATTGCGCTACCATATTCGCACCGATCAGTTTATTAAAAAAGTAAATTGCCCGATTCACATCTTGCATGGTCGGCGCGATCGCCTGATTCCTTACGCGCAAAGTGAAAAATTAAAAGCGCTTCGGCCCGAGCATATTCATTTGCACCCGATTGAAGGCGCCGGACACAATAACTTACCCGATTTCCCGGAGTACCACGATATTTTATACGATATTTTGCACAGCGAAGCCGCAAACGTACAGGTAAGAGCGTGATTTTAGTGATGAGAGAGGAGTTAGGAGTGATGAGAGATAAAACTCATCTCTTATCTCTCATCACTCCTAACTCCTCTCTCATCACTAAAATTATGGATCAACTAACACAACAGTATTGGCAAACCCGTTACCAACAAGGGCAAACGGGTTGGGACATTGGTGCGGCTTCGGCGCCGTTGGTGGCGTATTTTGACCAGTTAACGGACAAAAACCAACGCATTTTGATTCCCGGCGCTGGTAATGCCCACGAAGCGGCGTATTTGTGGGAGCGGGGCTTTACGAACGTCACCGTTTTGGATATTGCGCTCGAACCATTGGAACATTTTAAAACGATTTGCCCCGATTTTCCGGCGGAACGGGTGGTGCTGGGCGATTTTTTTGCGTTTCAGGGCCAATTTGACCTGATTGTGGAGCAAACCTTTTTTTGTTCGTTTCCGCCGTTGCCAACGACCCGAGCGGCTTATGCCGAACATTGCGCGGCGTTACTGGTACCCGGTGGGAAATTGGTGGGACTTTGGTTTGATATTCCGTTGACGGGCGATATGGAAAAACGGCCCTTTGGTGGCTCCGTGGCGGAATATTTGGGTTATTTGCAACCGTATTTTGACGTTAAAACCTTTGAGAAATGTTACAACTCCATCAAACCCCGCGCGGGTAATGAATTGTTTGGCATTTTTATACGGCGGTAAAATCCGTCGGGTGGTATGAACAAAAATCACTGATTTGATGTTGCTTTGTTTCTTGAGAGTAATACTATTATTTACAACAAAACAAAATACTAACTATGGAATGGTTATCAGATCCGAATACCTGGATTGCTTTATTGACCCTTTGCGCGCTGGAAATTGTACTGGGTATTGACAATATTATTTTTATTTCAATTTTGACCAATAAACTGCCCGTTGAGCAGCAGGCACCCGCCCGCCGCGTGGGTTTGGGGTTGGCCTTGGTGATGCGACTGGGTTTATTGTTTACGATTAGTTGGATTATGCGGCTTACCGCGCCATTGTTTACGGTGTTATCCAACGAAATTTCGGGCCGTGATTTGATCTTGTTGCTCGGTGGTTTATTTCTTTTGTACAAAAGTGTCAATGAAATTCACAGTAAAGTAGAGGCTGCCGGTAAAAGTGAAGAGGACAAAGCCAAGGTGAGTTACGCCTCAGTGATTGCCCAAATTATCCTGATTGACCTGGTTTTTTCCCTCGATTCGGTGATTACGGCGGTAGGTATGGTCGATCGCATCGAAATTATGATTGCCGCCGTCCTGATTTCGGTGGCGGTGATGATGTTATCGGCGGCGTCCATCAGCGCATTTGTGAATCGTCATCCGGCGGTGAAAGTGTTGGCGCTGGCGTTTTTGATTATGATCGGCGTTGCGCTGATTGGCGAAGGACTTGATTTCCACATTCCCAAAGGATTCATCTACTTTGCGATGGCGTTTTCGGTAGGGGTAGAACTGATTAATATTCGGATTGCTTCGCGCAAATAAACCGTTATTTACGATAATATTTGGGGCTATTCACGTTCAACCACTTTTGCAGGTGAGCGGGAATAGCCCCTTTTTGTTGTGTCGCGGATTAGTAAATTTTTTGACAAAAAAGCCGTCTTTGTGGGCGTTTTGGCCAAAAAATCTATTGAAACGCGTATTTAAACTGGTTTTCGGCAAACCACTCAAAAGTTGTGGGCGTTGTAACCTCCGGCGTACGGGTATACCCTTGCTGGTATTCGCCGGTGTTGAGCGCGTTAAACAACTCGTTGTAACCATCGGCGATGGTTTCCGGAATACCGGCTTGCATCATCCCGGCTTTGGCGCTGGCCTGGTCAAATGCCACGTAGGCCAAATCGGGTTTGCCAATGGCTTTCCCCAAAATAGCGGCGGCTTCACTCATGCTCAAATCGGCGGCTCCGGCGATAAATTCGTGCGTATGCCCCTGAAAATCGAGGCTCAATAACCGCTTCGCAGCCACCTCGGCGATGTCGCGGGTGTGCACAAATGGCATTTTGACGTCGCCGTTCATCGAATATCCAAAAATGCCGGCTTGTTTAATTAAAGGAATATTGCCGTAAAAATTTTCCATAAAAAAGCCCGGGCGAAGGCTCAATACATCCAAACCGGGAATGTCCCGCGCTTCCTGTTCCAATTCGCCCACCCGACTTACTGGTCCCGCGCCTTCGAGCATGTGTGCACCCAACGAACTTAAAAGCACCGCTTTTTTTACGCCGGTGGTGCGCAAAGCCGTTAAAAATGAATCTTTTACGCTGCGTTGGTAGGCCGTCCAATCGCTAACATCCCATTTCGGCGGAATGACCAAATATACGGCAGTGGCCCCCGTAAAGGCTTCGGTGACAAATGCGCTGTCGGCCAAATCGCCGATGGCCGGAATGGCCCCTTTGGCCACGAGTTCGGCAAGGTGATCGGCTTTGCGGCTGATGACTTTGACGGTTTTTCCGGCTTCCAGCAGTTGAGTGGCGATGATTTTACCGGTGTTGCCGGTTGCTCCTGTGATAACGTACATAATGTGGTTGTTTAGTTAAAATGTTATACTACATACATACCAGTTGGTATGTTTTTGGACAAAAAAAAGGCTACTTGCGCAGCGTGTTTAAAAATTGTGATAATACGTCGAGCGTGGCTTTAAAAACCACTACACTTTTTTGTACTTTGGCAATTCCGTAAGCCCCTTCGAGGGTAGCTAAAAAGAAGTGCGCCGTATCAACGGGATTGACATCGGGGCGGATAAAACCCGATTCTTGTCCCCGCCGGAGGCTGTCGGCGACCGTTTGGTGCATGGTATCAATGACCGATTTCAGGCGTACCCGAAACGTTTCGTCAATGGGACTCATCTCTTGAATCAGGTTGTTCAAGGGGCAACCCAAAGCAATGCTGTCGGTAGTGCACATGCCAGTTAATTCTTGTAAATGCGCTTGAAGCAAATCAACGGGATGGGCCACCGACTGGTTTAATTCCCGGTAAAAAGCCAAATAATGCGGGCGAATAATTTCGTCTATCACCGCAATACCAATGCTTTGTTTGCTGGGAAAATAGTGATACAACGCGCCCTTGGTAATGTCCATTTCGGCCACTACTTTGTCGGCGCGTAAGCCCTGAAACCCATATTTATGGATGTCGGAGAACATACGTCCCAAAATGCGTTCGCGGGTATCTGCGTTTTTCACGGTGCAAAGGTACATACCAGTTGGTATGTTGCGCAAGTTTTTTTCTTTTTTTGTGAAAAAAATTTTGCGATGCGTTTTGTCCAGTAGTTTAGGGTTAGGCATGCGGGTAGGCACGAGGGCACGCGCTAGGGTAGGCACGAGGCAGGCGCTAGGGTAGGCACGAGGGCACGTAGGGTAGGCACAAGGCAGGCGGGTAGGCTAGGCACGTGGGTAGGCTAGGCACGTGGGTAGGCACAAGGCAGGCGCTAGGGTAGGCACGAGGCAGGCGGGTAGGCGCTAGGGTAGGCACGAGGCCTACCCCTACGCTTCACTCCCTAAAATCGGCGTTTGGGTGCGTATTTCCGTATCCGTTGGCCCGGTTGGTGACAACTTTGTGCCATCAAGCACACACAACGCTTAGGGATTTTTATGAGAGTTATTGTTTTTATGGTTTGCCTGCTCACCGCCACCACGGCATTGGCCCAAACCCGGGTATCGGGGAAAGTTGCGACTACTCAGGGCGAAATATTGCCCGGGGCCAGTATTATTTTACAAGGTACTTACGACGGCGCAACTGCCGATACGTTGGGGCAGTTTGAATTTGTAACCACCGAACGGGGGCCTTTTCAACTTTTGGTGTTGTACATGGGCTGCGATACTTTCCGGACGTTGGTGGTGCTGGACGGCACTCCGGTGGAAGTGTTGGCACGGTTAAAAGAACAAAAAAATGCGTTGAGCGAGGTGGTGGTAACGGCCGGTACTTTCGAGGCGAATAGCGACCGTCGCCGCGCTGCGGTATTATCATCGCTGGATATTGCGCTTACGGCCAGCGCTTCGGCGGATATTGCGGGGGCCATTACGATGCTGCCCGGTACAACGCGCAACGGCGAAACGGGCCAAATTTTAGTTCGCGGCGGGGCAGCCTACGAAACCCGGACGTTTATGGACGGGCTTTTGGTGCAAAATCCGTACAACAGCACGGTGGGGAATTTACCGGCGCGCAACCGTTTTTCACCTTTTTTATTCAAAGGAACCATGTTTTCAACGGGCGGCTATTCGGCGGAATACGGACAGGCCATGTCGTCGGCGCTGGTGCTGAATACCGAAGATTTAGCCCCCAAAACCACCACGGGTATCAGTGTGTTGTCGGTGGGAGCGGGAGTAGCACGGACGCAACGGTGGGAAAATACCTCGTTGTCGGTCAATGGCAGTTACAATAATTTGCGGCCGTATTTTGCTTTGGTGCCGCAGCGCGTGCAGTGGATTCGCGCACCGCAATCGGGGGTAGGAGAGGTGGTGTTTCGGCACAAGACCAATAACAACGGTGGAATGCTGAAATTTTATTCCAATTTTAACCGCTCTGCGATGCGGATGAACTACGCGGCTCCTTTTACCAATGAAACAACACCGCTGGCCTTAAACGCCGACAATGTGTATACCAATGTTTCGTACCGCGACGTGGTGGGCGGCTGGACGTTGTTTGCGGGCGCGGCGCACACCTATAATAATGATGCCATCAGGAGCAGTTTTGAAAACGATAAAAAGCACCAATCTGTCCAGACACGGGCTACGTTGTCGCGTTCGGTAAATACTACTTTTCGCCTGAAATTGGGGGCTGAATACTATCGCTCGCAGTACGCCGAACGCTACCAGGACGCGCAACAAGGGCCAATTGCCGGGCAATTACGCGATCATTACGCCGCTTCATTTGCGGAGGCGGACCTTTTTTTAAGCCCAAAATGGGTGGCGCGAACGGGGGTACGTTCGGAGTATTCATCGTTGCTGGATCGGGCGAATGTGGCTCCGAGGGTATCGGTGGCGTATTTATTGGCTAATAAAGAACAACTTTCGATGTCGTTCGGGCGGTTTTACCAAACCCCGGAATACGCCCAACTGCGCGGCACGCAGGATTTGAATTTTGAAAACGCCACGCACCTTCTGCTCAATTACCAGCGGATGAAGAATGGTTTTATTTTTCGAGCGGAGGTTTATCAGAAATGGTACAATCACCTGTTAAAAAATAGCCCCGAAGGTGGGGTGAACAACGACGGCAGCGGCTACGCCCGCGGTCTGGATCTTTTCCTGCGCGATAACAAAAACATAAAAAACGGCGATTACTGGTTGTCGTATTCGTATTTAGATACGAAGCGCAACTGGCGTCAGTTTCCACGGTTGGCCACACCTGATTTTGCTATGAAACACAGTTTTTCGGTGGTGTACAAACAATTTTTCCCCAAGTTGAATACGGCTTTGAGCGCATCGTACGCGTTTAATTCGGGCCGTCCGTACAATAATCCCAATCTTCCGGCGGCGGAATTTATGCAACCGCGCACCCCGGTGTACCACGATTTGAGCCTTGCCGTGACGTATTTGACCAATATTAGTGGTCATTTTACGATTTTTTACCTGAGTATCCAGAATGTACCGGGTTTTAAACAAACATTTGGTTACCAATACGCCCCGGAACCCAACGCGGATGGCGTGTTTCCGTCGCGGGTGATTACCCCACCGGCGCGGCGGTTTGGGGTTTTGGCGGTGATTATGTCCATTGGTCAAAAATATGATAAAACGACCACCACGTCGGATGATTATTGAACGATGGCGTATATCCGCGTATCCCGCGTACGTATCCCCGCGATATCCCGTAGGGGCAGGCCTTGTGCCTGCCCTTCCCCGGATAAAATGCCCTGTATTTCGATTACGTACGTATATCCCCCGCGTTTATGAATGCCCCGTATTTCGATTACGTACGTATATCCCCC
>JAAFJN010000034.1:50623-54909 GCA_013298845.1 Chitinophagales bacterium | reverse complement strand
ATATTTGGTTATGCCAGGGTATTTCGAGGGTCAGGTATGCCGGTCGGAGGCGCATCAGGGTGGCTAGTTCTGCCGTTTGCAGCCGAAGGCGCTGGGTTTGGCGTTGTAGTTCATTTTCCGGAAATTTGACGTCCGGTAACACGGTAAACAAAGCATTTGACCCGTAAAAAGGGGTATTTTGTTGTTTTAATTGGTCAATTTGCTGCTCAATGGGTGTTTGTTGTGCCGATACGACAAAACAACTCAAGAACAGCAGAAGACCTAACAGGTTGGAAAGAATACGGTTATACATAAAAATTAGGATTGTGACTACTCCATAAATTGCTCCACCACCCAATTATCCACAAAAATGGTCTTATCTGTCCCGGCATTCCAGCAGTAAAACTCCACGCGTTGCCCGTTTTTGGGTATTTTTATATCCATAAACAAACGGCGACTTTCGCCCCTTTCCAATAGCCGTTGCGGACGAATCATCCGTTCGCGGACAATTTTATCTCCTTCCATCACCCGCACGATTACTTGCGTCATTTTCCAGTATTCCCACTCTTTATCGGTGGTTTTTGCGTCAAAATGCACGCGTAACCATTCTTGCTGACCACTTTGGGATAAAGGTACAGTGTATTTTGGGGAGAAAATATATTCCCGGTTTAAATAAATTGATTTGCCATTTTCGTCAAAATGAATATTAGCCAAACTATCTTTTTCGTAATCGTGGGTCCAAATGGTGCGCACATTTTTGCGGTCAATCACCCGAAATTCGTCGCGGTTATCCAACAATTTATCCCAATCGCGTTCTTTTGCGTCTTTGCCGTACACTTTTAAAAAATACGCCTGCGTCATTTGTTCCACCACAAAAAGCCCGCCCCGGTGCGCTTGGTGCGTCCACCAGAGGTTGTGCCATATGCAAAAACCAAAGACCAGCGGAAATACCCAAGCGGCCCATTTTTTGGTGGTGATCCATTGGGCAAATGCCGCCAACGGAAATAGCCACAGCGCGCAACCTTGCACCATTGCGCGCGCGCCCAAAGTGCCGCCGTACCACCAAATACTCCACGCGCAGGTGATGTACGTTATGATCCCCAGCGTGAACGCAATCGGGAGCGCCAGTTGTTTGTTGTTTTTCCAAAAATACCAGATTCCCAGCACTGCAAACACCATCACGGGCGAATAAGGCAACCAACCGGCCCGGAATCCGAAAATGACTTCTTTCACGTGCGGGTGCAGCCAGTCGAAACCTTGGTCCTGATAACTGTACACCAGCCACGAACCCGTTGCCCATTTCCAATATATGGCCTGTAAGCCCGCTACGGCCACAAAACTCACCGCCGCTGCCGCCAGCATCCCGAGGCGTTGTTGGAAAAATGACAGGCGCTGCCGATCCCAATTCCACAGCAACGGTATCAAAATAGTAACGATTTCGGTGGGACGGGTAAGCGTGGCCCAACCGCACAACGCGCCAATGGCCACGGCCTTACCCCAGGTGGGTTGCTCGTAAAATCGGATGGTCGTATAAATGAGTATTGCGTACAGCGTGAACAGCCAATTGTGCGTCATGGCCCCGTCAATGGCCGTGTAATTGAGGTAATTGCTGCCAAAAGTGAGCAAAAAAAGCGCAATCGCGGTGGCCTGATCGGAAAAATACCGCCTCAAATTATCGCGCGCAAACCATAGCCCCAGCATCGCCACCAACAAACTGCCCCAACTGATCGCCACCTGATACGGCCGCGAAAATCCGTCGGCTTCGTAACCCAACAGCGGTGCCGTAACGTGCGCAATGGCAAACCAGGGCAATAGTTGGATGGCCTGGCCCATCGAGTATTTCATGACATAATTGCCCGATGCCTCGTGTTTGAAGGCTTGTCCCATGCCCGGCCCCGGGTTGTATTTTGCCTCAATGGCCGGAAAAAAGCCCATGCCTTTCATGTCGCCGTAAATGAAGGCCGCCGGTAAATACATGTAATAACCGGAAGCGTCCCAACTGATGGTGGCTTCGGTTTTCGACTGTTTCCAGCGGGGATAATATAAAAAGGCGGTGGCTAAAATCAGCAGAGAGCAACACCAAAAACTAATCAGGGATAAACGATGCATAAGTAGGGCGTAAAATTAGATAACATCTCGTAATCGGGCGTTTTTTTGCGGATATTTCTGTTTTTTGGAAAAAAATGCCACCTTCGCGCCGCTATTTTTCATTTACACAAAAAAAATACGATGCAATCCATTGTAGTTTATTGCGGCGCAAACAAAGGGAATCTCCCCGTTTTTGAACAAGCCGCGCGCGAAACGGGCACTTTATTGGCCCAAAATAACATTAAAGTCGTGTACGGCGGTGGCAGCGTGGGCCTCATGGGCGTTCTCGCCGACGCGGCATTGGAACACGGCGGACAAGTGACCGGTATTATCACACACCAGTTGAATAACCTCGAATTGGGCCACCCCGGCGTGGAAGATATGCGGGTGGTGGAAACCATGTCGGAACGCCGGGTGCACCTCCTGCGCGACACCGATGGCGTTATTACTATGCCCGGTGGTTACGGTTCCATGGACGAACTGTTTGAGGCGCTCACGCTGGCGCAATTGGACCAGTACGAAAAACCCATTGGGCTGCTCAATACCAACCATTATTATGATCCGCTGTTGCTGATGTTGGACCAAATGGTGCAATACGGCTTTTTGAAACAAGATAACCGTCATTTGCTGTTGGTCGCCGATAATCCGGCGGAATTATTGGAAAAAATGCGCCAATTTGAACCCAGCGGCAAAGTCGGAAAATGGCTGTAGGGCAGGGCTTGTCCCTGCCCTACAGCCCTTACGTAATTATACCCACGAACTAATTCGGGTATAATTACGCTTGTACACACCCGAAGCGGTTGATACCTTTGATATATTAATTCTCATTAACAGTATAAACAATGGTATCAGAACAAAACGCAAATATTCCGCCCGGATGGGTTGGCGGATTTGCCCAATCCAATTCCGCATTTGCTTACCCCACTCCCGACCTTTCGTCGTTGCCTATGTTGGATAACATGGCTAATATTGACAAACTCCAGCGCCAACAGCCGGTAAAATGGCCCGAATTTAGTTGGCAAACGGTAAAAGGCAACGAACAATCGCGGTGTTTTCAAATGTTTGCCCCCTATATTTCCCGAATTGGCTACACCAACGAAGGGCGGGTATATTCCATTATTTGCCCGCAACAGGGGCTTTGGCTCAAAGATGAGTTGTGCCTCAATGTGGAGGTAACGGTTACCGGGCAACGCGGTTGGGTGGACGAATCCACTCGTTTGCTCGCCGCCGATATGACCGTTGAAGGTAAAATTTGGTTTACACCGGGCCAATACCAGGGTAGTCGTTTGAAAAAAATATGGCCTTTGTTGGAATTGTTACGCCCTAATTTGCCCTTAAAAAAGGCCACGGCGATTCGGGTATCTACCCACCAAATGGGCAACCCCACACAACCTATTTTTCCTTTGTTAAGTGGCGAATCGAAGCGCTTTACCAGCCCTGAATTTGCCCGCCACGAAAACGAAGCCTGGGATGTGGCCAATATTGAGGTGGAAATTGGCCCAATTCAATCCGCGGGCAACAAAGAAACCGATACGTTCAATCAATTGGTGATGACGGCGTTTAACCTTGGTTCCGGCAATATGTTGCAAAATGGCAATGTACTGACCTGGAATGTATGGTTTCAACCGCCGGGATTGGTAGATCAGGAAGAATGGCGCACCCACGCCGAACGTTGGCGCGAATCCATTGATGAACACCACGGCTCTCCCGATGGGGAAGGCACAGTAGCGCGTTATTTCGACGGTACTCCTTTTAACGCCAAAAAAGAAGCGGTGGAGGAAATTATCGAACGTATTATTAAATATCTGTTGGGGGCGGCGAAAGGCTAACGCACATAACGTTCCTTGATTCGATGGGTACGTTTTTGCCAATGGTTTACTCGCACTCCTGGGTTATGTACGAAATTATCCCAAAAAAAACGCCGTCGAACCCGGGGGCGCGACGGCGTTATGTGGTCATTTTGTATTTTGATGATGTAAGGGCAGGGACAAGCCCTGCCCCTACGGGGATTTCGTTATGGGTGTACAATCACCGGCAAACTGGCGCTGCCTTTGTGGGTGCGCACTTGTAATTGGTACGTGCCTGCGGGTAATTGCAAATGGTGGAAAGGAACAACCCGCGTTTCCTGACCAATGATGCCAACGTTTATTTCCTTCAATAAACGCCCGGTTCCGTCGAATAACTGAAGTTGGGTTTCCGTCGCGGACTGGCTATTGGTA
>JAAFJN010000034.1:0-50613 GCA_013298845.1 Chitinophagales bacterium | reverse complement strand
GACCATTGTTGGGGTTCGGAAGGATTTTTACCACCTCTAAACCAATCCGTTCAACGGTGCCCGTGGTTAACGTTATGGTGGTGGTTTTTACCGTTTCCCGGCAAGTATTTTTGGTCGTGAGCGTAACCGTGTACGTTCCGGCAGTGGCGTAAGTATGCACCGGATCTTCTAATGTACTGGTGTTTCCATCGCCAAAATCCCAAAAATAGGTATCTACATTGCTGCTGTTACTCAGGAAAGTTACCGTTAAGTTATCCGTTGTTTGGGTGAACGTTGCCGTTGGAAATGCACGTACTACCGTCGTTTGTGATAAGGTATCGGCACCAAACGGATTAGACACAACCAGGCGTACGGTACGCGTACCCGGAAGCGCATAAACCACATTGTGCGGGCCGGGACCAGTGGCAACTACCGGCGAGGCCGAAGCGCCAAAGTTCCAGTTGTACACATCGCTGGCGCCGTTGCTGGGCTGTGCAACGTACACCACGGTATCGGCGCGGCAAACGGTATCCGCAATGGCAAATTGCGCCACCGGGAACGTTGGGATAATGCTTTCAATACCAATGTTATCAATAAAGGCATTGTTGCCATAACCATTGATCGAAACAAAACGAATGACCACGGTTTCGCCCGAGAACTGCTCCAAAGAAACACTTCCTTTCACCCAATCGGTGGCCTCATTGGGCGTAAATGGCGATGTTTGTGCCGCTGTTGTGGCGTAATCAGGATCTATTTTTTTCCAAATGACCACCGGGGTACCGTTTACGTCACAATTGGGATATGCTTCAATCCGCAACGCATCCGTATAGGTATTGTCGTACAAAGCGTGCGCATAATCGAATGTTAAAGTTGGATATTGTACATTGGTCAAATCCAGCGGAATCATGTACAGGTAATCCTCCTGTGCTCCGGCGGGGTTATAGTTGAAGTGGTTCATACCCAACGCGCGGGTGGGCAAACCATCGGCTCCGGTAATATCCGTTGGGGTGATTTCCCAGGTAATGGCATCATCGCTGGGATTGATGACGCTCCAACCGGCCGGAATGGCGGGTGTACTTTCAAAGTCATTCACAAAAGTGCCGTTTTGAGACTGCGCAATGACTACGTAATTTTGGCTAAAACCATTATTGGCCGCGTAATTGTCGTTGGTCGCATTTATGGTGATAGAGAGTTCCGTCGTGCCATTTTGGCTAAATGTCAAGGGCGTAGCAAATGTAAAATCCAGGGTCGCACCGGATGCAATGGTCGGCAGCGTTTCGGTAACGGGCGACTGACCATCTACGGTGTAAGAAGCCGTTGCTCCGGTTAATGGATTAATACCTTCGTTTTTCACCTGAATGGTAACGGCCTGCGTGACCGGGCCGCAACTTACAATGGCCGATCCGCTCGGAGTGATGATACTGGCCAATGCCGCATCGAAGGGTTGCGGACAACCTTTTAAGCCGCCTTCCCAGCGAATGGCCTCAATTCGGCGACCTTTTAACCCGGTTGGGTGGCTGGCGCGCAAACTAAACCACGATTCGGCGGAGGCATCGGTAATGGGCAATTGGTAGGTTTGGGCACCAATGGCCGACGTACCTTTCAGTTCCATGTATTTTTCACCCAACACAAACACGTCGTAAGCGACGGTGTCGTTGGCAATTTTATTCCAGGTCAAAGTGATAGAATCGGGGCAAACTTTTGCCACCGCGAGGTTGGTAGGTTGCGCCGAAATAGACAATGAGAAATCGGTGGTGTCGCGACGGGCACCACGAATCAACATCAGTTTTACGTTGCCGCTGGTCGTACTCGGTACGGTCCATTCGAACATACGAACGTTGTTGGCCAGGTTACCGGCGATGGGCAAAAAGTTATTGCCGCCGTCAACGGAGTAACGCAGGGTAAACAAATCGGTATTATCGTAAGCATCCCAACGAATCCATTCTTTGGTGCCGGAAACAAAACCTTCGCCACCAGCCGGGTAGGTCAATTGAACGCGGTCGTTCAAAAATTCCCAGGCCAGGTAGTAGGATTGTGGGCCAAATGGCACTTCGTAACCGTTTACCCGAACGGTATAAGCACCGGCTGCCGGGTTGTCAATGGCCACTTGCTCCATATTATTGAGCGAATCGCGGCCTTTAACCGCCGGGGTATTGAGAATCGCGGCATCGGGGGTAGGGTCCAGTAACCAAGGGCGGTGTACGGTACCATCGGGGCCGGTAACGGTGATATCGAGGTCATTCAGCAAAGCGCGGGCGGTATTTTCGTCGGAAGGACGTTCGGCCCAATAAATCATTAATTTAGCCTGTTTGGTTTGCGACGGAATCGTGACCGTGTGGGTTTTTGTTTCGCCATTTTCGACGCTGCCGCTGGTGTAACGGTTGTTTTCCAACAGGCGCAACGCCCGGAAATTATTCACGTGTCCCCAGCCGAAAATATAGTCGGGGCCAATATTTCCCAATTCGTTGGCGGTGGTCATCAACGCCAGTTTGAGCAATGCCGTTGGTGCTTCGGGGGTATTATTGATGGTGCGGTAGGCGTGGGTTAACTGCGCCAAACAACCGGCAATACCGGGCGCTGCCGCCGATGTTCCACCAAATACCTGGTAAGAGTTATTGGGATCAGTGGAGTTTTGCTCAGCACCGTGGGCCGAAATATCGGGTTTGAGGCGACCATCGTGGGCCGGACCACGGCTCGATGATGGCTCAATGATGCCATTTACGCGCAAATTGGCCGTTGCAATGGCATTTTTGGCCATTTTGTGGCCACCGGTGATGTTGCCCCATTGATTACCCGCACCGTAACCACAATCGCTGTTGTTGGAGTTGCCCGCCGAAAAGACGTGCATCAAACCGGGATTTTGGTAAATTTGTTCGTCCACGGTTTGGGTAGCCAGCGTGTATCCCGTGTTACAACCGTCCGAATACGAAGAGTTGGTAATGGTTACGTTTTGGTTTTGGAACAAAGGCAAGGTAGCATCCTGGAAATTATTCACGTAGTCTACCACGTACACATCGGCACCGGCTGCCATACCTTTTTTGGTGGGGTCGAGGTTGCCCGCGCCTCCGATAATACCCGCAACGCCGTCGCCGTGGGTACCTTGTAGTTCGGCGGCCGCGCCATCCTGGTTAAACAAACGGCCCTGGAAATCAATGTGAGGACCAACGGCACCGTCGTCGCGCACCAATACATTTACGCCTTCGCCGTTGTATTTAAGTCCCAGCGGATGATCGCTGTCGAGCAAATTAGAGCGGTGCAAAGAACGGCCATTGGTATCGTCTTTTACGGGTGGCTCCTGCATGAGTTCCACCCATTTTATATAGGGTAAAGCGGCGATGCGCTCCAAATCAGCCTGCGGTACCCGGATCAGTAAATAGCCGTTTTGGTTACCTTTTTGGATGATTTGGTAGCGGCTTTGCTCCAGCAACGTCGCGCCATTTTGAATGCTTAAAAAGGGGTACAACTGCACACCAATGTCCACAAAAGAGCCATTTACGGCCCAGGCTCCCAACGGGCGCTCCTTGAGGTTGTGGTGCATTTTCCACTGCGGGTTAGTTGCCATGATGCTCCGTGCACCCAATGCTTCCAACGTTGATAATTTAAAATCTTTGGGGAAAATCATCAAATAAGTGCCATAGTTGACGTATCCCTGCCAAATAACGCCTTCTTGTTCGAGTTGTGTGCGTTGAACGGTGGAAGGCAGCACATTAAACTGCACGTAACGAACAAAATACCCTTCCGAAAGGTCGGCGGCGGGAATGGATTTTACCATTTCCGTTTTGAAGTTTTCGGGAAAAACTTCCGTTCCGTGGGCAAAATGCACCTTATAACTTTGCTGCGCGATCAGAGCCGGTGCGAGGCATATTCCAATCGCAAAAAGAAGTAAATGTGTAATGTTCTTCATAAAAAAACGGGCTTGAGTAATAATTGCTCGTAACAACTAACCCAGCGGGTAGCGGGCGGGAAGTGGTACGATTATTTTAAAAAACGAAGAAATACGTTGGTAAACCAGTTGGAATCCGATTTGGTTAATACATCTAAGGTTTGGTTGGCTTTGTGCGAAAACATCTTTATATCGCTGACGACCTTTACAAACTCGTCTACTTCGGCTCCTTTACCCTGAATGGTCGACACCTCTTCCAATACCTTGAGCATGGGTTCAAGTTCCCTTTTTTTACGGTGGGTTATAATTTGCCGCACGACGATCCACATGTCTTTTTCGGCCACAAAATACTCTTTTCGTTCACCGGGTTTAAGTTGTTTGTGAATTAATCCCCAGTCCATCAGCGCACGCGTATTCATATTGGCGTTCCCCCGGGAAATATTCAATTGCTCCATCACCTCGTCGGCGGTGAGGGCTTCGTGCGAAATAAGAAGCAGGGCGTGAACTTGCGCCATGGTGCGGTTTATACCCCATTCGCTGGCCATTTTGCCCCACGATTCAATAAATTTCTCTTTACCTTCTTGTATATCCATACAACATTTACATTTTACGGTGCAATATCCACATTAAACCGATGTAGTTGTATCTGGTTTTCAAAAAAAAATGAAAGATGACCTTTGCTGTTGGGCACCAATGCCATTTTGTAAAATGAAAACCGGGTTTGATAAAACGACCCTTTGAATGCGGTGTTGGTACAATCATTTTTGCAACCAAATAAATCGCAATTAACAATGAACACCGTATTTTTTGCCATTGTATGCACGTCTTTTTGTTGTCTTTTGGCGACGTGTGTCCAAGTGAAAACATGGAAAAAAATGGATAAAAATGAGTAGTAAACGGGCGAAAGCGGCGGCTGTCTCAATTTACCGATCTTGAAAAACTAGTACATAGGCTTATATATTTCAATCAAATTAATTTTTTTCGTTTAAATTTTGATATTTAAAAAACCAATCAAACAGTATAACTTATCCTTTATGAATGGGCATCCGTATAAAAGTCATTTATAATCCCGACTTTTTTGCGGGTGCTTTTTTGTTTCGCTTTGGTTACATTTGCCGGTCTTGAAAAAGTATCTCTTTATATTATTCATGTGTTTTGGGGCAACTCTTTGCGCCCAGGATCCGGTAAGCGTCAATCTGAATAGCCAAAGTGGGTTGCCCAGCAATGCGGTGTACAATTTGTTGCAGGATCAACAAGGTTTTATCTGGATTGGCCACGACAAAGGGCTGAGCCGTTTCGACGGCACTAATTTCCAGCATTATACCGCTCCTGCCCAGCAGGGGAGAAGTGTCAGTAACTTAATGGAAATCAACCATCAGGTCTGGTGCCAGGATTTTTCCGGTCATTTTTATTATACCTGGGGCGACCGGCTGCACAAAGAAACCGCCCTTTTATCCGCCGGGGCTTATTCGCCCGCCGGAGCAATGGACAATCAATCAATTTTCTTAATCAACTACGATAGTTTAAAAAGTTATGACACCCAACGGCGCGTGATCAGGGCTTTTCCTGCGGTACCGGGCGTAAAACAGGCGGTTTTTCACAGCCAGCGGGAAAATGTCAGTTATTTTTTGAGTGAAACGGCTTTACATCAATTCGATGGTCATCATCATTCGGTGGTGTATTCGCTTGCTTCCGTACTTTCCACTAATGCTTTTTTGGTCAAATGCGGGTCAAATTTTTACGCTTTCGGGCGCAAAGAGCAGCCTTTTTGTCACCAAATTACCGCCAATGGAGCCGTACCCGTTCCCATTTTAAACGAAGCACGCCTTCTCCAGGATGTGACTTTGGTGGGCGACGAAATTTGGGTGAGTACCACCAGCGGGGCTTACGCTTTTGATGGCCAAATGAAGCCCTTGTATGGCGGCCATTGCTTTTTCCCCGAACACAGCATTACCCAAATCCTGAAAGATCGCGAAGGAAATTATTGGTTTGGCACCCTTAATACGGGCGTGTTGATGGTTTCCGATATGCACACCGTACTGGTGCGTTACCCCGCCGAAAGTGTTATGGCGCTTAGCCCTTATAAAAACCGCGAAATTTTGGTGGGGACATCAGCGAATTCCATTTTTGCTTTTGATCCCCAAAACCGCCGCAACCAAAAACTCGTTACCAATACCGCCAAAGAGGAAATTTTGGCGCTGTATTACGATGCACAGCGCGAAACGGTGGTGAGTTGCGGCAATTCGGTGCGGTTTTACCACGGAAAAACCAAAATTCGGGAAGAATTACTGGCAGGTAAAAAATTGTGCGTTGTGAATGATCAAACCTACGCCGTGGCTTTTTCCAGCGGAATAGCCTTGTTGGGGCGCTCTTCGGCGCGGGTAACCGTGCCAGATTGGTTAAACGAACACACGTTGCGCGACGTTGACCGTTTTTTCCTGACGCACCGCTTTCGGGGCCGCGCCGTAGTGTTTGATAATGCTACCCAAACTTTATACACCGCTACCGCCGAAGGTTTGCGTTTTTACCATCCGAAAGGGAATGGTTTTATTCAATACGAACAAAAGCCTCTGTATTGTACCTCGCTTTGTTTGGCGGGCGGGCGGTTGTACGCTGGTACTTTTTGGGATGGTTTATTTGAAATTGAAGGCGAAAAATCCACCGCGCTTCAACGTACCACCCCTGGTTTATCCCAAACGGTGTATCGGCTCTGCACCAATGGTGATGATCTCTGGATTGTTGGCGACGAACTGCTGCAACGCTACAACGTGCGCACAAAGGAATTGTCCGATTTTACGGTGGCCGACGGTTTGCCAAAAGCCCCCATTAACGATGTTTTGGTGCAGGATAACCAGGTTTTTGTGGCTACCCACGACGGCCTTGTGTTATTAAATGCCGCTAAAAAATCGGTGAACGAAACCCCGCCGTTATTGGAACTGACCGGTATTTGGGTGAATGAACAAGCGGCTTCCGCCGACCAGTTGTTGCACCTGAAACCAAACGAAAACAATATTCGGCTCGATCTGGCGCTGCTATCGTTTCGGGACAACAAGGCCAGTACCATCAGTTACCGGATTAACCAGGGCGACTGGAAAACGCTGCCGCGCGGCGTGCGTTCTTTGCAGTTTGCGTCCCTGGCATCGGGTGTGTATTCCCTCGAAATTACCGCTTGCAACGAAGACAATATTCCCTGCGCCAAAAACATCCTGCTCCGGTTGGATATTGCGGCTCCCCTGTACCAGCAACCGTGGTTTATTGGGCTGGTGCTAGTCGCCATTATTGCCGCGATGTACGTGTATTTTCGGCAAAAACTGCGCCTGGAGCAAAAAAACAACGAACTCATGGCCCAAAAAATGCAATTGGAACAGGAGTTGCAAAAAAGTATGCTGGCTTCCATCAAAAGCCAGATGAACCCGCATTTTTTGTTTAACGCGCTTAATACCATTCAATCGTACATTTACACCAACGACAAAGAAAATGCGTCGCTGTACCTCGGAAAATTCAGCGATCTTACCCGCATTATTTTGGATATGAGCAGCCGCGATACGGTCTTGCTCGACGAAGAACTCAAAGCCCTGGTGCTGTACATTGAACTGGAGCAAATTCGTTTTGAAGACAAACTGCATTACCAACTTTACGTGGACGAACAACTGCAACGGCAGTTTGTGCATATCCCCTCCATGCTCATTCAGCCTTACGTGGAAAACGCCATTAAACACGGCCTAATGCATTCCAAAAACCAATGGCAACTCGATATTTCTTTTGAAAAAATGGGCGATAGTATTCAGGTAGTCATTGACGACAACGGCGTTGGGCGAAAAGCCAGTGCTGCCATTAGCGCGCAGCGCTACAAAAAACACCATTCTTTTGCCACCAGTGCCAACCAAAAACGCCTCGAAATACTCAACAAAGGCTTGCAAACAACCATCGGGTTTACCATTGAAGACAAAACCAATGCATACGGACAACCCACCGGGACCCGTGTTACGCTGCGCATTCCCATCCTGAAAAACACCACCAACGCTGTATGATGGAACCTTGTATCATTATTGACGACGAACCCAAAGCACGGGTATTGCTCGAAGCCATTATTAAAGACTACTGCCCTAAGTTGCAAATTATGGCCCTTTGCGAAGATTTGCCTTCGGGGGTAAAAGCCATTAAAAAGTACCAACCGAGTTTGGTGTTTTTGGACATTGAAATGCCGGGACACAGCGGCCTCGAACTACTCGATTTTTTCAACGAAGAAGAGGTGAATTTTAACGTCATTTTTACCACGGCTTACGATGAATACGCCATTCAGGCGTTTCGTTTTTCGGCCATTGACTATTTGTTAAAACCCATCCAGCATACCCTGTTGGTAGAAGCGGTGGAACGTTTTTTCAAAAGACAAGATCAATTTCGGGCATTATCGTTCAAAAACCTGCGCGAAAACCTCAACCACACCACCCATTGGGAAGACAAACGTATTGCCATTCCGAGCGGTCAATCCATTCATTTTTTCAAACCTTCCGACATTATTTTGATCAAAGGAGAAGCGGCGTACAGCGAAATTCACCTCCGCAACGGCAATAAACTGATGGTGGGGCGCAATCTTAAACATTTTGAGACGCTCCTGCACGATATTCCGGTCTTTTTCCGATGCCACAAGTCGTATATCATCAACCGAAATGAGGTCAGGGAATACATCAAAAGCGACGGCGGGGTTTTGGTGATGAGCAATGGCACGCAGGCGGCGTTATCGGTAGAAAAGATAGCGGCGTTTTTGGAGGGGTAAGGGTGGTGACACTTCAAAAATCAAAAATCTTATATCGGTATTCTTAAATAAGAAAACGGGTTGGATGTGATGTTTGTCAGGATGAAAGATGTAGTAGAGACAGGACTTTCGGTCTCCGATGAATTGAAGGTTACGGGGCGGTAACTGTTTTCTGGGGAAAATTCGCCCAAACCCGCCAGCACAACACCGCTGAAACACTTAACGGCATGAGCATATAATACCGGAAAACCATTGGGCTAAAAATATACAACAGCATGGGCATTAGCGCAAGCCAAAGCAGTGCATAGGTGTAAATATCGTAATGCTTGTGCCCTTCACGGCGATAATACATCCACCCGCCCGCCATGCAGAGCAGTTGTACCAACAGTTGGGGCCAGTGCGCGTAGGGCAAACTATCGCTGGGTTTACCGGGTAACCATTCGCGCAGGTGAATATTCAGGCTAAGTCCTTCCTGATAGGTGTATTCGTCGGGGTAAACCCACGAACTTTCGTCGCATTTGGCGTAATGAGCGCTCATTTTGGCCAAAATAGAAGGGTCTTTTAATAAAAATGGAACAACAAATAGTCCCAATACAGCGATAATGACACCACCCCAAAGCAGGAAAGAATACCGTTTAGGTTCGTGCCACCACAGCAGCAATGCCCAAAGGGGCAACCAAAACAGCAGGGAATACCGCGATAGAATACCACCTACTAACCCCAAAAACAGTAACCAGCGGTTTTTGACTGCCAGGCCCGTCGCTAATAACAAATACCAAAACGTCACAACACCCTCGGCGCTTACCCCAACGTCTTTTTTCGACCATTGGATAAAGGCCCAAAACGGAAATACCAGCAATAAGGTGCGCAGTATCGAGTTAGACAGCGGTAGGTTGTTGTAGTGTTTTCTTAAAAAATAACCCGCTACAAAAACACCCGCCGCAAAAAGAACAACACCCGTCCAGCGTGCATCAATGCGTAGAATATTACTGATTTGAAACGGCATCCATTGGAGTGGCAAATACACCGGATAGGGGCGGTTGCTCACCGTTTCTATCGTGACATAAGGGAATTGGCCACTAAAAAACAAATCGGCCTGTCCCTTCATTTGCGGAATAACATCGGAAAACTTACTGGGGTCCGGGAATTGTCGGAATATTCGATTTAACGGGCTAATCAGGGCAATTACGGCACCAATACCCACTAAACCGTGCAATAACGGAATGGTCCACGTTTCCGACCGGGCCGGTTCGGATGGTTTGTTTTTGAGTTCCAGCGCCGCATAATACACCAGTGCAAGGGTCGTAAGCAGCAATACAAATGGGTTCACTCGGGTGACAAAAATAAAGTTGCCATACACGCACAGGATCACCTGAAGCAAAAATAAAAGAAGAAGGCGGCGATGGGGGTGCATAAACGGCGTTTAAAATTGAAACAAGTGCTCCCACACCCAAAGTATTTTTTCGGGGTTCCAGCGCCAGTCGGCACCGTCCCAGGGGCCGGGGAGTTTGGTGTAGAGAATGGACATCCGTACGCTGTAAAAGGTCAAAAACGCGATTAAAGCCAGCAAACTGTATTTCACAAAGGCCGAACGCAACTGCCAAATCTGGTGTAAAATACCCGCCGTAGGCAACGCAAAAAAAGCGTAGAGTTCCACGTAACTCCGGTGCCCAAATGCGCCACCGAACCACCACGCCCACCAAGAGGCAAAAATATAGGTGGAAACTACAAAAATGAATAGCAAGGTTTTGCTTTGCAGGGCCGTTTTACGCCAGTTGGTCAACATCCCAAGTACCATGAGAAGTACCAGCGGCGAGTACAAAAACAAACCATTTTGAACGTCAAACAGCACATCGGCGATTTTAGGGTGGTTCCAATACCGGAAATCTTCCTGCTGCCCTTCGCCGCCGTAGGAGTAGAGCAGCCATTTGCCGGTCATTTCGCGCCAATACAACATTTGAGGGAAAACCATCACCAATGCCGCCGCTACTACGGCCAATAGTTGTTGCCAAATGGCACCAAACCACCGAAAACGCGCCGAAAGAGCCGCAAAACTATCTACATTATACAGTGGAACGAGCAAAAGCGGCACGATATTGGTCGGGCGGATGAGAACAATCCAGCCGCACAAAACGCCCAATATCAGGCTGTTGCGCCAGTTGGGGTTTTTATAAAAAAACGGCAAATGCCACAATAAAACGGCAAAAAGGCAGAAGGAGTAGGCATGTGACATGCCCATTTCTTTGGTAGTGTAGTGGAATAAATTGGTGCCAAAAAACACCACAATTAGCGTCAGCCAGGTAATTAAGCGCGAAAAATCGAGGTTTTTGAGGGCTTTAAACAAAAATAGCAACCCCAACCAAGCGGCCACCACTCCGGCCAAAGCGATAGCCCGCGAATAATGGCGGTTAAAATAATCGGAACGTTCAATACCATGTGTGTCGCAATAGTACCGCGCACCCAAAAAAAACGGCAACTGAAAATAACTGACCCCGGCGGTGTACTTAATGACCACTTCGCCGCGGTCGTTTTTGCGGGCGTTCATACTGCCCTCCGGTAGTTTGTGTACGTCACCAATATTAAAAACCGCCGGCAAATACGAATAATAACCTTCGCAGTCGGACCAAATGACGCCCCTTAAATTTTCACTGACCCGCCCTTTGGCATAATTAGCAAGTAGTGGCAGCAACAGCAAGAGGAAAAAAACGTCGTTTTTCAATATGGATCTGAACCACTTCATACGTCTTTACTGATTCAAACTCAACTTGATTTTCTTTTCCAAATCGGCCACCGTGTCTTTAAAAATCATGTCGGTATCCATCATGTCCTGCACGGCTTTGCAGGAGTAAATAACGGTACTGTGGTCGCGCCCGCCGAAGGTTTCACCAATGGACTTGAGCGAGCGATTGGTCATTTTTTTGGCCAAATACATGGACAACTGCCGCGCAATCACCACGTTGCGTTTGCGGGTTTCGTGGTGGAGTTTGTCCACCGGAACGTCAAAGTGTTCGGCCACGAGTTCCTGAATAAACTCAACGGTAATTTCTTTATTGATGGTGCTGACAAAGTTGCGAATCACTTCTTTGGCCAGTTCCAGGTCAATATCGCGACTAATCAGGGTAGATTGCGCCATGAGCGAAATCATCACACCTTCCAGTTCGCGGATATTGTTTTTGATGTTGTAACAAATAAATTCGAGGACATCCTGCGGAATGTCAATGCCTTCTTCGTCAATTTTGGCTTCCAGAATGGCCATGCGGGTTTCCAGATCCGGCGCTTGCAAGTCGGCGCTCAAACCCCATTTAAAACGAGAAATCAGGCGATCTTCAATGTCTTTCAAATCCTTCGGCGGGCGGTCACTGGTCAATACGATCTGTTTGCCCTGCTGGTGGAGGTGGTTAAAAATATTAAAGAAAATGTCCTGCATTTTGGACTTACCCGACAGGAACTGAATATCGTCAACGATGAGTACGTCAATGATTTGGTAAAAATTCACAAACTCCGTAACGGCGTTGTTTTTAATGGCCTGAATAATCTGGTTAGTGAATTTTTCGGTGGTAACGTACAGTACAGATTTGTTGTCGTGGCGTTTTACAATTTCGTTGCCAATGGCCTGCGCCAGGTGGGTTTTGCCCAAACCAACGTCGCCAAAAATAAACAACGGATTAAACGAAGTGCCGCCGGGTTTTTTGGCCACGGCGATACCGGCGTTGCGGGCAAGTCGGTTGCAATCCCCTTCAATACAGGTATCAAACGTATAATTTACGTTGAGTTGCGGATCTACTTTGACCCGCTTAATACCCGGAATAATAAACGGATTTTTAATCGTCTCTACGTCGAATGACCCCGGAACCGGTTCGGTATCCTTATCCGCCGATGGTTTGGCGGAAACTTTAATGGGTTGTTCGCCCGGGCGGTTGCCCTGTACATTTCCCGACCCTGCCTCCGGGATGCGATATACTAAGCGACCGCGTTCGCCCAATTCCTGGCGAATGCATTGTTTGAGCAGTTGAACGTAATGTTCTTCCAACCACTCATAAAAGAACTTGTTTGGAACCTGAATCGTCAATACGTTCTGTTCAACCTGAACAGGCCGGATTGGATCGAACCAGGTTTTGAAGCTTTGCGGGCTTACGTTCTTTTTTATGGTACGCAGACAAGAGTCCCATACCATTTGGCTGTCGTTAGTCATACCTAATGATATTATTTGATTTTTTCGAGGCGATTCTTAGAAAATTAAAGCAGAGATCTTCGTTATCCGAAGGGGCGACAAAGGTGCGTCAAGAAATCGGATTGGAAAAATTTTCAGCGCCTTTTTTACGGAAAAAAGTTACTCACCAACTATACAGCAGTTACTAACACTTCACTGTTGATATGTTTATAAACGCGTGATTTTTAATCATTTACATCATATGGGCTTTGTAACCGATTGATTATCAATGCGCGAATAATTGTTGGTGTTTGAGTGAAAACACAAAACTATATTCTTTGTATTTCTTCAAAGTCCATATAAATCGGGTAGTGGTTTTTAGGGCTTATTTTGCGCTAAGTTATTGACATCCAACGTAAAATACTGTGGAATTCGGGCTGCATCCAATTTAAATTTGGTGTCTTTCCCATTGTTCAATGCCGCCGGATTTGCTTAATAAATAATTCGGAAAATGCGCCAAAATACCTCGTGTAAATAATGTGTTATTTTGCCTTTGGGCCGAATGCATTAAGAATCAACGGGTTACACTTTTTGACCGT
Organism: Chitinophagales bacterium; assembly: GCA_013298845.1. Lineage (GTDB taxonomy): Bacteria > Bacteroidota > Bacteroidia > Chitinophagales > Saprospiraceae > M3007. Next base: position 37,246 of record JAAFJN010000034.1, on the reverse strand, counting down.
TGAAGCACAAAAAATAACGTTGGTAAAAGGAAAAATTTTGACGCAAAAGGTTCAAGAAAATAGCCCGAGGTTGTTCCGGTTAGAACAATTGGCCGGCTTCGGTACGAATGGCCATTTGGGCTTTTTGTAAAGTGGTTACGTTGCCCAATTGATCCAAAGCACCAAACATACGGTTGATCAATTGCTCGTCCGGCGCGTCATTGTCCAGTCCTTCAGAGGCTTTGGTAACGAGCGTAAGCGCGTCGGCTTTGGCCAAAGAAACAATTTGCCAAAGGGTTTCGGAAACGTACAATTGCTGCGAAGTATTATGGTCAAATTCCTGGCTGATGGCAATAAGCAAGGCGGCCTTTAGTTCACTAACGGTCATGTTTCCCGACCGAATACGCAACAGCAGGTTGGGCAGCGTTAAGCGGTCGCACAACAAAATAAGGCGTTCGTACGCTTGCAGGCGCACGGGAAGGGTCAGTTTTTGGGCCTCGATGCGTTGCTTGAGGGCCTGTTCGCGGTAATGCGCATCCAAGTACGATTTTAACGTGAAATAAGCGGTGGCAAAAACAACTAATGCCGGTACGGTGTATTTGAGTAATTCGAGCAATTCTACCATAATTTTAAAAAAGGGCCGCAAAATTAGGATTTCTATCCGATGTTGTACCTTTGGGCTTTACTAAGTTTTTACTTTTTTTTGTTAAAATGAAATTACAAGGCTTTATTCGGTATTCTGCCCTGTTTTTGGGCTGCATTTGGGCAAGCGCGCTTTTTGCACAAACCAACAATCGTGCGTTTCCGGCTTCTTGGACGGGCGACTGGAAAGGCGTACTTCACGTATTTAACGGACAGGGAGAAGTGCAATCGGTAAACATGACCGTTTCGGTGGCTCCGCTGGATACTTCCACGCAGGGCCGTTATGCATTTGGCCTGATTTACGGTTCTAAGGAAGAAGATTGGCGCCCTTACGAACTGGTGCCCGTTGCGCCCGAAAAAGGCATTTGGAAAGTGGACGAAAAGAACACGATTGCCATGGAAAGTTATTTTTACGGGGGCAAATTGTTGTGTTGGTTTGTGGTGCAAGGCGCGCGGGTATTGTGCACTTACGAAAAAATTGGCGATGATATGATGGTTTTTGAAGTCATGAGTGGCCCCGAAAAATCGGTGAGCAGTACCGGAAAACAAACCCACAAAGGCGAAGAAGTTCCGGAGGTGCTCACTTATCCGTTTAGTGCATTCCAACGGGCCGTTCTTAAAAAATCCTGATTTTACCGTCCCATGAACTGGAAACAATGGATTCCTCCCGCGCTTCGGCTCACTTACCGCGTACTTCAACGCGTACGCAACGACCAAAAAAGCCGCTTTAGCACTCAATTGACGCGATTACAGCGCTCTCCGGGTGTTTCCTTTCCGTTTGGGATTGAAACCGTACAACCAATTAAGCCAAGTGCTTTTTTCGAAAATAAAATCCACAATATCGCCTTGGCCAGTGCGGCGGTGCGGCGCGTGGTGATTCCACCCGGCGCGGTATTTTCGTTTTGGTCGGCGGTGGGTTATCCCGGTCGGTTACAAGGTTATCGGTTGGGGCGCAATTTGGTCAATGGCCAGGTGCGGGGCGCTTACGGCGGCGGTCTTTGTCAGGTGTCCGGCATGATGTATTACCTTGCGTTGCAGGCGGGTATCGAGGTGCTGGAGCGGCACAACCATTCGGTGGATATTTATACCGAAGCGGAGCGTTTTGCACCCCTCGGCTCCGATGCGACGGTGGTTTTTGGGTATAAAGACCTGCGTTTTCGCAATAACCTCGCCACGGCCATTTGTTTTGAACTGGAAGTGCGCGGTTCGCAATTGCACGGACGTTTGTGCGCCGCTGGGCCGATTGTTTGTTATGCGCTGGATTTTATCCGCGTGGATACACCCGGTGAACGCCATGTTCGTACCGAAATTGCGGGGAATTTGGTGGCACGGTCGGTGTATTTGGTGCGAACGGGTGTGGTGTGATCCCGTGATTTGGACCGTGACGTGATACGAACGGCCGTTCGTATCTACGGCGGGCATTAAAATGCCTCGCCGAACGTTAAATAAAATCCTTTTGATTTGTACCCAATGCCGTAATCAGCCCTTACGTTGATGCGTTGGGCTTTGTCCAGCAAAAAACGAATGCCGGCACCGTAATTGTAGCGGGTGTTCGTCAAGGCAAGCGCGTTAACATCGCGGCCCACCATACCCAATCCGCCAAAAGCCACCACCCCAATGCGCCAAAATAAGGGTTGACGGTATTCGCCCTGCACCAATAATAAATGTTTGTCGCGGTATTTGCCCTCAAAATAACCGCGCATTCGTTTAGTGCCGCCAATGACGGGCATTTGGTGAAATGGTACTTCGCCAAAGGAAAACACCGCCGCTGAATTGAGCGCCAAAACGCCTTTTTTACCAACGCCAATGTATTTGGCCACGTCCAGTGAAAGGCGTTGGTAAGTGAACTGACTGCCCGTTTGCCGGGATTCGGCGTAAACGATACCTTCGGCCAAAAGACCTTTTTCCGGAAAAAAAATGCTGTTACGGGTATCGTAGTTAAATCCCGCTCCTACGCCCGAAATTCGGCCGCCATCGGAGCCGGGAACTTCATTACGGACCAAAAGCCCGTTGGGATCGCGGCGGGTAAAATCAAAATCATCAAACGCATACCGAAGCCCGGCGTACAGGTTATCGCCCACTTTTCGGCTCATATTGAGGCGAATACGCGGAAAAGTAGCGTCGTATTTTTCAATGTAATCGGGTGAAAGGTCGTTCCCGGTGCCGAAATAATTAAATACGTACCGGTAATAACCCACTTCACCGGCAATCCAATATTTTTGATTTTGGGGAAATAACTGAAACGGAAAATACAGCAACACCTGCCGGAGTTGGGTGTACACTACGCCCACTGTTACACTCGACCGGCGCGCACGCAGGCTGTCGCTTTTAAAATTAAACGTAGACAATCCGCCCGCGCCACCGCCCCATTTGGTATCGGGCGTGTAAAAAGCCACCGGCAAAGCGACTATTTTAAACCGATTGGGGCTTTTTTCCTTTTTTTGCGCGGCTACCTGTCCCGACAAAGCCAACAGAAACAGAGCGCATAACCAGATTTTATTCATCAAATAGTAGTTTTTTTAGACAAAAGACTTTGGACACTGCTCGCGCGAAATTGCAATTCGAGTGAAACAATCGGCGCGGCTGTACTGCAAGCGTAGCCAACGCTGCACGCTTCATTTTTCACTCTTCACTCTTCACTTTTCTCTCCATTCGTGTGAAACAATCGGCGCGGCTGTGCCGCAAGCGTAGCCAATGACGTCAACTCAACGGCGATCAGTTGTCTTTTTAGGAAAAAAGAAAAAATCTACAAAATGTTTTGAAATCTCCGGAAACACCTATCTTTGCGCCCACTACCGTAATAGTAAAACAGCATAATTTTAATAACAACCCTTATTTATGATGGAAAATGCACTCCTTGCGCTGAAGAAATATTTCGGCTACGATTCCTTCCGTCCCATGCAATCCGATATTATTCAGTCCGTGTATTCTGGTAAAGATACATTGGTGCTCATGCCCACGGGCGGAGGCAAAAGTATTTGTTTCCAAATTCCGGCGGTGACCCTTCCGGGTATCACGATTGTCATCAGCCCCCTTATTGCCCTTATGAAAGACCAGGTCGAAGGGCTGCAAGCCAACGGTGTACCGGCGGCATTTATCAACAGCACCTCCGATTCGGCCACCAACATCAAAACGGAAAATGCAGCCGTTGATGGTCATCTCAAACTGCTGTACGTCAGTCCCGAAAAAATCGTTTCGCAAAGTTTTCAATCCTTTCTTAAACGTTTGAAAATCAGTTTGATCGCGGTGGACGAAGCCCACTGTATTTCCTCTTGGGGTCACGATTTTCGGCCGGAATACACCCAGTTAAAATTCCTGAAAACGCAGTTCCCACAAGTGCCCATGATCGCCCTCACGGCTACCGCTGATAAACTCACCCGCAAGGATATGTTGACGCAGTTGGGGCTGGTGGACCCGGCGGTGTATATTTCTTCTTTTGACCGGCCCAATATTACGCTCACCGTAAAACCCGGCCAAAAGCGGTTCGAACAAATCGTAGATCACCTCAAGAAGAACCCCGGTCAATCGGGTATTATTTATTGCCTGAGCCGCCGTTCGTGCGAAGAAATTTCCAATAAACTCAACGAAAAAGGGTTTAAAACCGATTATTACCACGCCGATTTGCCCCAACAGCGGCGCAGAAAAGTGCAGGAAGATTTTATCAACGACCGTACGCCGGTCATTTGTGCCACCATTGCTTTTGGTATGGGCATTGATAAAAGTAACGTGCGCTTTGTGATTCACTACAACCTGCCGCGCAACCTCGAAGGATATTACCAGGAAATTGGCCGCGCCGGTCGCGACGGTTTGCCCGCCAACGCCATTTTGTTTTTCAGTTACGCCGACGTAATGACGTACCGCGACATGATTAACGATAACGAAGGCGAACAGGTGCAAAAAGACCTGAAAATTGCCAAACTCACCCGGATGTACGAGTTTGCCGAAGCGCCCGTTTGTCGCCGTAAAACGGTGTTGGCTTATTTTGACGAAACCTACGAACGCAACTGCGGTAACTGCGACGTGTGTAAAAATCCGCCCCGTTACTTTGACGGAACCGTGGCGGCCCAAAAAGCGCTCTCGGCCATTAAACGCACCAATGAAAAAGTGGGGATGAGTATGCTCGTGAATATCCTGCGTGGCAGCCGAAACCGCGAAATTATGGATAACCGGTACGACCAGATCAAAACCTACGGACAAGGAAAAGAATACAGTTTCGACGATTGGTTGTACCTGCTCATGCAAATGCTCCACCTTGGTCTCGTCGAAATTGCTTACGATGATAACAACCGTTTGCGTGTTACCCCTTACGGCAACGATGTATTGTTTAATGGTAAAAAAGCCCAATTGGCAATTCCGGTCACGCCGGAGAAAAAGGAAGCGGCCAAAAAAGAAGCCCTTGCTCAAATTAAACCTGCATCCAAGGCACAAACCCTCCGCGACGAACTTTTCGAGCGCCTCAAAACGCTGCGTCGCAATATTGCTTTACAAGCCGGTATCCCGCCTTATCAGGTATTCAGCGACGCTACTTTGACCGAAATGTGCGAAAAACGCCCCCTTGCCGACGCCGATTTGCTCATGGTCAGTGGGGTAGGGGAACGCAAACTCCAACAGTTTGGTGATGCCTTTATTGCCGAAATTCGCCGTTTTGTGATGGAAAAAGAATCCGACGGCGTGAAAGTGGCGGGTAGTACCTATCTACTTACGTACGAAATGTTCAACAGTGGCATGGACATTGACGAAATTGCGCGCCAACGCGGTATCAGCCCCACAACCGTGTTGGGCCACCTCTGCAATATGTACGAACGAGGTCAGGAATTGAACATCCACGAATGGATTACCGCCGAGGAATTGGATATTATCCGGGGCGCGTTGCCGTTGTTTACCGAGCCGTATTCCATGAAAGACATTTTTGAGCATTTTTATCAACAATACAGTTTTGATAAAATCCGGTGGGCCATTGCCGCCGATCGCCGCGAAAACGCCCGCACCACATCCCCGTAACGGCCGTCCGTCCTTATCAATAACCGCCGTCCGTATCCCCGTAAATACGGACGGCCGTCCGTATCTACGCCGTCCGTATCAACAACCCGCCGTCCACCCATCCACCCGATGCGGTGCCGACGTTTGCGCCCCCATACGCGTCACCGAAATACCCGCCGCCTGGTTAGCATGAGCAACAGCGGAAATCCAATCCTGGTCCTCCGCCAAAAAAACGGCCAGACAACCGTTAAACACATCACCGGCAGCGGTAGTATCCACGGCTTCCACCTTTTGAGCCGGTACGATTCCAGCAAAACCAGCGTGGTGCAGGTAAGCCCCCCTTGCGCCGAGGGTAATCAGTACGTGTTGCACCCCTTTTTCGTGCAGAGCCGCCGCGATCAAGGGCAATGCAGCATCCGAATGGGCGGGAATACCCGTTAGCAACTCGGCTTCCGTTTCGTTCGGGGTAATCAGGAACAATTGGTCAAACACTGCCGAAGGTAATACCTGCGCCGGGGCAGGATTAAGAATTACCCTTTTGCCCAGTGATTTGGCCAGTTGTACCGCAAATTGCACCGTTTCGATGGGTATTTCCAATTGAATCAAAACAATATCGGCGGCTTCAAAAGCCGGTAACGCCGTTGTTAAATCCGCCACCGACAAGGTTGCGTTTGCGCCCGAAGCCACCACGATTTCGTTTTCGCCGTGGCTATTTACCGTAATCAATGCCACCCCCGATGCGCGTTCGGAATCGGTAAAACAATAATCCGTCAGGATACCTTCTTTTTGATAACCCTCGATAGACTGCCGACCAAACAAATCGTTGCCGGTTTTGGTGATAAAGCGTACTTCCGCGCCCATACGCGCCGCCGCAACGGCCTGATTGGCTCCTTTTCCACCCGGGAACATAAAAAAATCGCCACCCAGCAAGGTTTCACCGGGTTGCGGAAATCGTTCCGTTTTAACCACCATATCGGTGTTGGAACTACCAATAACCAAAATATTCGGCATCGTTAAGGCAAGGTTTTTAAGGAGTTGTACAAAAGTTTCAAAAAGGCTTCGCGATCAATATCGTAAATGACATGGGCATTTGGTGGTTGTTTGAGCGCGTTAAAAAAGTCCACGTCGGTAGAACCAGTGGTGTACCGGCCCTGTGTTTCGATGCGCACAAAACAATTTTTACCGTGGAATATTTCGGGATGGATTAGGCAGGCAAGGGCGCAAGGGTCGTGCAGCGCCGCGCCGCCGTTGAGTTCGGGGCGCTCTTGCCGGTAATAAATGGAGAAAAAATCCATGAGCGCGGCCGTTACCTTGCCCGTTTGGTTGCCCATATTGCGAAACCGTTGGATATCTTCTTCAAAAACCAACGCTTTATGGGTTACGTCCAATCCGCACATGGTAATCGGGATTCCTGATTCAAAAACCACCGCCGCTGCTTCCGGGTCCACAAAAATATTAAACTCCGCCGCCGGGGTGATGTTTCCTCGCGAAATTCCACCACCCATGAGTGAAATACGTTCAATTTTGGATTTTAAATGCGGATAAGCGAGTAAAAACACCGCAATATTGGTCAGCGGACCAGTGGGAACGATTGTAATTTTTTCGGGGCTATTGGTCAAAATATCAGCAATGGCCTGCACGGCTGGCACCGGATGCGGATTTAAGGCCGGTTCCGGCGGGAATTCCGGGCCGTCGAGACCGGTGGCACCGTGCACGTGGTCAGCGATGATCAAATCGCGGAACATGGGTTTGTCGCATCCCCGGTGCACCGGAACATTAGCGCCAATGAGCGAAAGAATATTCAGGGCATTGCGCAGGGTTTTTTCCTGGGTTTGGTTGCCCGCCGAGGTGGTCACGGCTTTTACGTCGAAACGGCCGCTGCCGAAAGCCAGCATGAGCATAATCGCATCGTCGTGACCGGGATCACAATCGAGAATAACGGGTATTTTTTCTGTGGTCATGGTTAAACATGGTGAGGTGAATAGTGCCTTGGCCTATGCGGTGTTCGGCGGGGACAAACATACGATGATGCCCGTTGTGACCTTCAAAATTTGCCCTTTTTTTATAACGGCATGCAATACCTTTGCCCGCACTACACCACCTTTTTATCCGCAAAGATGTACACCCTCGAGCAAATTCGTGCTTTGGCACTTGAACACTACCGGTTAGACGTGACGGTAAAATCCCTTCCCGGCGAAATTGATTTTAATTATTGGGTACAAACCCCCGATGGCGCGACTTTTAACCTGAAAATTGCCAATCCCAACGAGGAAAAACGGCAGTTGGAATTCCAAAATGCCCTAATGACCCATTTGTCCAATGCGGGTTTGGGTTTGGAAGTGCCGCGGGTTCAATCCTCCGTGCAAGGCTTGGATATTGTACCCATTGTTGCGCCCGATGGTTCCGCCCGCATGATGCGCCTGCTCACGTGGGTAGAAGGCCGCTGTTTCGCGGATGCAAATCCCCATACGCCCGAACTCATCGAACAAGTGGGTGAATTGTGTGGTAAATTGTGCAAAGCCCTGCAAGACTTTGACTATCCCGGCGCGCACCGATTTATCAAATGGGATATTGCGCAGGCGGCCTGGACCAAACCTCATTTGGACGCCATTGCCGAACCGGATAAAAAGGCTTTGGCCGAATGGTTTTTGGCGTTTTTTGAACAAAATGCCGCCCCGATTTTGCCTTTATTGCGTCAAAGCGTCATTTACAACGATGCCAACGATTACAATATTCTCGTCAGCGCCGATCCCCTTAACCCCGTAGTGCCCGGTGTTATTGACTTTGGTTATGCCACTTTTACCCATACTATCAATGAATTGGCGATTGCGACCGCGTACGTGTGTATGCACAAGCCCGATCCATTGAGCGCATTACACGATTTGGTGCGTGGTTTTCACCGCATTTTTCCGTTAACAGAGCCGGAAGCCGCCGCGTTATTTCCTTTGATTGGTGCCCGATTGCTCATTAGTGTGACTTGTTCGGCTATGAATCGCCGCGAAAATCCCGAAAATGCGTACCTGCAAATCAGTGATGCCTCGGCTTGGGAACTGATGGAGCGGCTGCGCGCCTTGCCATTTGGTTTGGTGCACGCCACTATTCGGGCGGCTTGTGGCTGGGAACCTTGTCCCCGATACGCGGCTTTTGAACAATGGGCAACGGCGCACCACGGTGCGGTAACGGCCATCGTTCCCGGCGATATTCGGGCGGGGCAATGGCTTGATCTTGGGGTTTCCAGCCCCGATTTGGGTTCTTACGCCGATATTGAAGACGCCGAACGCCTTCACCGACGCATTCAGGAGGTCCATCCGGGACAAATTGGTTTGGGAAAATACAACGAAGTGCGGCCTTTTTACACCAGTGACGCGTACGAAGTGCAGGGCAATGAAGGCCCCGAATGGCGGACCGTGCACATCGGTTTGGATGTGTTTATGCCACCGGGAACGCCGGTGTACGCGCCTTTGGCCGGAACGGTGCACAGTTTTCGCGATAATGCCAACGACCGCGACTACGGCCCAACCATCATTTTGGAGCACGTCGTATCGGAGGATTTGACTTTTTATACCCTGTACGGACACTTAACGCGCACCTCGCTGGAGGGGCTGTCGGTGGGGCAGTCCATTGCGGCCGGAGCGGCTTTTTGCCAGATTGGCCCCATGCCCGAAAACGGCAACTGGTCGCCGCACCTGCATTTTCAGGTAATGTTGGATACATTGGGCAATGCGGGTGATTTTCCCGGGGTGGCTTTCCCGTCGAAACGAGCCATTTGGACCAGTATTTGCCCCGATCCGTGGTTGTTGTTATTTGGCCAAAAATCGCCTCATCCGCAACCAGTGCCCGATTCGGCGGAATTATTGCGGCAACGGCGGCAACATTTACCCAAAAATCTTAGCATTTCGTACCAAAAACCGCTCATTATACAGCGCGGCTGGCGCCAATATTTGTTTGACCACACCGGTCGGCGTTACCTGGATACGGTGAACAACGTCGCGCACGTTGGGCACGAACACCCGCGAGTGGTGCGCGCAGGGCAACGCCAAATGGCCGTTCTGAACACCAATACGCGGTATTTACACGATAATATCCTCGAATTTTCGGAAGAACTATTGGCTACATTCCCCCCCGAACTTAACGTGGCTTTTTTGGTCAACAGCGGCAGCGAAGCCAACGAACTGGCCATGCGCATTGCCCGTACGTACACCAGCCAACGCGATATGGTGGTGGTGGAAGTGGGATACCACGGCAATACCCAAGGTTGCGTGGACATTAGTTCTTACAAATTTGAAGGTCCCGGCGGCAAAGGTGCTCCGCCGCATACCCACGTGGTACCCATTCCCGATGCCTACCGTGGTTTGTATCGCGGCAATACCCCCGAAACGGGCCGGAAATACGCCACCCACGTGGGTGAAAAAATCAAAGAAGTGCAGGCGCAAGGCCGGGGCGTGGCGGCATTTATTTGTGAATCGGTGATCAGTTGCGGTGGCCAGGTGGTGCTCCCGCCCGATTACCTGAAAACCGCCGCTGCCCAGGTGCGGGCCGCCGGTGGTTTACTCATTTCCGACGAAGTACAAACCGGCTGCGGGCGGCACGGCGCACATTTTTGGGCTTTTGAGGAACACGGCGTTGTGCCTGATATTGTCACCATCGGTAAACCCATTGGCAACGGGCATCCGTTGGGGGCTGTGGTAACTACCCGTGCCATTGCCGACGCGTTTGCCAACGGTATGGAGTATTTTAATACCTTTGGCGGAAATCCGGTATCTTGTGCGATTGGGACGGAAGTGCTTCGGGTCATTCGCGACGAAGGATTACAGGCCAATGCGCTGGAAACGGGCCAATATTTGACCATCGGACTGCAAGAATTGGCAAAAAAGCACCCGGTTATCGGGGATGTACGCGGTCCAGGGCTGTTTCTTGGTTTTGAACTGGTAACGCCGCATACCCTGGTACCGGCCCCCGATCACGCCACGTATTTGTCCAACCGGATGCGTACTCTCGGAATTTTAATGAGTACCGACGGGCCTTTTTACAATGTTTTAAAAATAAAACCTCCGGTAGTGTTTCATCGGCGCGATGCCGATTTTTTGCTGGGTAGTTTGGAAAAAGTCCTTCAAGAAGACTTTTTTCAAAATGAAACAACTTTTTCTCAATAACAGGCAAAGCGGCAATTCCGCAATAAGACGCCGCAGAACAACCAGTACATGATAAAATTAATAGGAGTACCATTTGATGCCAATTCTTCCTTTTTAAAAGGCCCTTCGTACGCGCCGCCGCGCATTCGATTGATGGAAAAAGAAGGCTCGGCTAATGCTTATGCCGAAAATGGCGTGGAGATTGTGGAAAATCGCAATTATCAGGATTGTGGCGATATTTCATTTATGGATAGCAGTCCCAAAAAAGCGTTTAATACGATCAAAAATGAAATCCAAAGGTTGTTGAAAGACGATAGCCGGGTATTGTCCATTGGGGGAGATCATTCCATAAGTTACCCGATTATTAGTGCTTTTGCCGAAAAATACGAGCAATTAAACGTGTTACATTTGGATGCGCACGCCGATTTGTACGATAGTTTTGACAATAACCCCTATTCGCACGCCTCGCCGTTTGCACGCATTATGGAGCATAAAAAAGTGTCTTCACTCACGCAAGTGGGCATTCGGACGTTGAATACGCACCAACGGGAACAGGCCGCTAAATTTGGCGTTACGATGATTGAAATGAAAGACTTCAACCTCGATTTTGTCCAGGATTTGCGGGGACCGCTGTATATTTCGCTGGATTTGGACGTGTTAGATCCGGCGTTTGTGCCCGGTGTTTCGCATTACGAACCCGGTGGTATGAGTACCCGCGAATTAATCAGCATTATTCAGCGTATTCCCGACGGGGTTGAAGTGGTAGGGGCCGATATTGTGGAGTATAACCCCATGCGCGATGTACACAACACTACGGCGATGGTGGCCTACAAACTGATGAAAGAGTTAATGGCCAAAATGGCGTGATTACCCTTGATTTTTCACCATAAACTTTTGATAAAAATGAAAAAAAGCCTTTTATTACTGCTATTGAGCCTTCCTTTGGGTCTCCGTGCTCAGGTTCAGGGTAATTTTAAACGCTCTGCATCCGAAAATGTGCAGAGTCAGGAGTTGAACCCTTATCGTGGGAATATAAATTATCAGCGGTCATCCGGTTTGGAGGGAGGTAGCACGTTGAGTGCCAATTTGGTGGGCGAAAACGTCGTGGAATTTCACATTAATGCTTTGGGGAATCAAAAAGCCGATTCGTACACGGCCATTTTTAACGTCGTGCAATTGGGCAAAACGGCCGATGAAGCCAATACGGCGTTAAAAAACCGTTTGGACCCGCTGTTGTCCGATATGAAGGCGATGGGCATACCGGCGGAGGATATTTACATTGATATGGTCAATTTTTTGCCCAAATTTGAGTACGATGTCAGTAAAAAATTATTTTCCAAAAAAACATTTACCGAAATTCCGATTGGTTTTGAATTGCAAAAAAACATCCACGTGCGGTTTGTAAACCCGGCGGTACTGGACCAAATAGTTGCCGCTGCGGCCAAATATGAAATTTACGACATTGTGACGGTGGATTATTTTGTCAAAGACCCGCGCGGTGTTTACACCAAACTTCGAGCGGCTTCTTTGGATTATCTGAAAGAAATTAAAAACGCGTATAAAGGTGTTTTGGCCCTCGATTCGGCGTACACCATAACAGGCGAAAATGCCTACGTGACGTATCCTGGAGAGCGGTACAAATCATACCAGGCATTCAGTTCTCAATCTCTTGATGCCTCACAGCGCTCGGATGCCAAGGTGGAACGGGCCGACAAACCGGTATCGCAATTTTACGATGCCATACCCGCGAATGATTACGATATTGTGCTCAATCCGGAAATTTTGGAGCCTTGTGTGCAGTTTTCGTACCAATTAACGGTCCGCTACACGCTCAAAGAACGAGTGAAAGCAACGCAGGTGCGCCGTGAAAAAGAGTTTCTTTGGGTAACGCCTTCCGGTGACATCAAGACGTTAAAAGTGGATTAGGAAAGTTGTGAGGTTATTTGTCGGTAACTACAAAATTACGGGCGTTTTGCACCACTTCAAGGGTAACTTCAAATAAATCAGCAATAAACTGGTCGTTTACCGTCGGATTTTTTTTGATGTAGTTATGGATTGTTAGCAATACGCCTTCTTCGCGACCTTTGACAAAGTATTTTCCAAAGATGGACGGTGGTATTTGCTCCTGTTCTTCGGGGGTTAAAATTGTTTCAATATTTGCAATAGCCATGTTTGCGTTTTTGGATATATTAGCGAGATAGTATAAGGTGAGTTCAACCAGATGTGCATATGCTGGCGAGTCTTTGTACCCTGATGCAAAAATAAGTAGTTCTCTCAGATATTGGGTCACTTTTTTTTCGTCCCGACCAATTTTAAGGGCCAAAAGTGTGTTGCGCAATGTCCAAAATTGCAATGACAAAATCGTTTCAATGGACATAGCGGCAACGTCAATTATATCGTATTTAAACGCCGGAACGTAAGGCAACAGGTGCTCCGGTGCGTTGGGAAAAATTTTCGCCGGGGTTTGGAGTGTGACCGGTTTATCGCCGTGGTGAATTAGTATGGGAATTGACAAGGTGAGCGGACGCCCTTGTCGGCGGTCTTCGGCCCAATTGTCAAAAATATAACCACCCAATTGATCGTAAATCGCCGTACCGGGGTCATCACTTTTGTGCTCAAAAATAAGCGAAATTCTGAGTGGCTCCCCGGTTATGGTTTGCCCTTCGTAGCATACATCCGAATAACTACCGAGCAGTTCGGTATCAATGAAGGTGTTGGTGGTAAGTTTTAAACTGTTGATATCCAATATGTTGAATACTTCACTAGGTAAAACATATTCCAGTAATTGAACGGTGAATTCTTTTTCCTGAAGTAATGCCCGCACGAATTTGTCGTGTGGCTGGTGTACTTTGGAATAATGTTCGGTAGAAGCAGGTAGGTTATCTTTACGCTTATTCATGGGGCAAAGATACATTCTGTTTTTATTTTTGAAAACAATTTGTTTATTTTTTTGAAAAAAAATTAAGGCGCTGCATTTTTCCCGATTTTTTCAAAAGACATATGACAGGCTCTTTTCTAAACTTATCAGAAATCCTTTGCGATTTTAGCGAAAAAATGCCACCTTTGCACCCGTTTTAAACAAAAGATATGCGTAAAATACTTATTTTTAGTTGTGCATTGGCCTTAGCCTTTGCTTTTGCCCAATGTGGCTTTAATGTTGAACCGGAAGTAACTGTTTCTGAAACAGTGGTAAAATCCGCGAAAGAACTCAAGTTTGATTACGTTGAGGTATTAGAAAAAGCCCGTAAAGGTGATCAGGAGGCGATTAAACAATTCTATGATTTTCACCGTTTAGCCGATGGCGTAGATGGTTTACAACATGGTATTACTTGTTTGGAGTTGATTCCATTCGCCGGTGATACCAACGTGGCGGAGGCTTGCGCGAAGTTTAAACCGGGTTTGAAAAAACTTATTTTTGAACGTTTGGTATATGCCCAAGCCAATACCCAAAAAGAAGCGTTAAAAAAACCTTTGGAGCAGAATTTCCCAAGCGTATACAAAGCGTTTAATATTGTGATTCAGCCAGATACTTTGCAAAAAGACTCAACGGGCAAAGTCCTCCCAATGGAAGTAAAAGGCCGCGTTATCCGCCTGGATTCTTTGCAGAAATTGAAAGATGCTGCCGCACAACCGCAGAAATAATGAAAATTTACACCAAAACCGGTGATAGTGGCGAAACCAGCCTCTTTGGTGGCCGCCGCGTGGCAAAAGACGATTTGCGCGTGGAGGCTTACGGTAACGTGGACGAACTAAATGCGTTTGTGGGTTTACTGGCCGATTCGGTGGAGCAGCAGCCTTCATTGCATGGCCAATTAACCGAAATCCAACGCCGCTTGTTCGGTTTAGGTTCGCATTTGGCCACTGATCCCGAAGGCGATTATTCGATTCCTCACGATCTTTTAGACAGCGATATCGAAGTGCTTGAACTGGCAATGGATTCGATGGATGCCGGGCTTCCTCCCTTGCAAAATTTTATCCTTCCGGGAGGACACCCCACGGTGTCGGTTTGTCACGTTTGCCGAACGGTTAGCCGTCGTGCTGAAAGGTCAGTTGTAGCGCTCCACCGCATTAACCCGGTTGACGCTGTAGCGTTGCAGTATCTCAATCGTTTATCGGATTACTTTTTTGTACTGGGTCGTCATTTGGCGCAATCACTGGGTATCAAAGACGTTATTTGGCAAAAACGCGACGGATAACCACAGTTCTATTGCTGAACACTGACAATGGTTCGTTTCTAATTTATTTTCGCCCTTTTTCTCCAACCTAATGCTTCCCGAAAAAATAGATATAACGCCGGTACCGGTTGGGTTACCCCCCAAAAGCCCGGTTTGGTGGCTGGCGGTGTTGGCCGCCTTGGTTTGTGCCATGCTCATGCCGCGCACCAGTGCTTTTGAGTTTCGTTTTGAACTGGGTCGAACCTGGTTCTACGAAGATTTGACCGCTCCTTTTGATTTTTTGGTGACTGAGAACCGCGACGATACGCCCAACAATGCCGCAGTGCCTTGTTATTGGCTGGATCCCGGCGTTGTACACCAGCAAAAGCAGGAGTTAAGCCATATCATTCAGCAACAGGCAAAAGTGAGTAAACAAGATGCCGAATTTGACGATTTTAACGCCAATCTTGGGGCATACCGAACCGTTGCGATGGGCTTGCTGGATGCGGTGTTTCGGCAGGGAATTATTGACCCAAAACCCGACCAACCCAATGCCATTGTTCTGATTCCGCAATCAGCCACCAGGGTGCCAGCACAGCAAACCCTCACACCCACCGAAGCAGCCGAGTTTTTAACCGATTCGCTGCCATACAGCCCGGTTCGTCAACCGGAACTTCTGCTTCCCATGTTGGAAAAAGTATTGGTTCCCAATGTTTTTTATTCGGATTCACTAACCCTTTTGTACGGATACGATACGCTTGGGGGGGATGCCGGAGTAGTTAAAAAAGGCACTATACTCATAAAAAAGGGCGATCGGGTAGATGAATTGGCTTTTGCTCAATTATCGGCCTTACAACGCACCTACGATAAAGACAGCGGTTGGCAGGTTCGGGTAGGTTATGCCCTGTTTTCACTCATTGCTTTTTTTAGCCTTTTTGGATGGATGTACCTGTTCCAACCCAAACGTTTTGCCAACCAAAAAGAAATGGCACTGGTGGCGGCATTGATAGTAGGAATTGTTGGATTGGTACTGTTGACGCATTGGGGCGGCCCGGCGGTGCCCTTGTTATTACCGTTGTATTTGTTGCCTTTGGTGTTATTAACGCACTTTAACCATAAAACAGCCCTGGTCATTTGGTCGGTACCCATTATGCTCACGGGTTTTGCCCTGAGTTGGGGCATGTTGTGGGTGAGTATTCAGGCGGCGGGAGCGGGCGTAGGTTTGTTGTTAAACGACCGCGTAAACAGTTGGCGCGACCGGATTTTGGCTCTGCTGGTCATATTTGCGGTGCAAGGCTTGGTGTGGTGGTCGGCAGTATTAGCGGGAACGGCACCTTTAGCCATGCGCAATACCGATATTTTGGTGTTTTTGGCCATTGCTGCCATGTTGTCCATTAGCCGCTCCTTATTGGTTCGCTTTTTTAACGCTGCCCGCGGATGAGTCGTTTAATCCGTTATTTTCATACAATTATTGTGTTTTTGGGAATAATATTTTATATTTTCAAAAACAATAGAAAACGAAAACGGTATTTGGCCCAAACTGTAGCGAAAGTGTTACCTGGCGTGGTATTACCCGACCGAATTGAACATCGCTTTAACAAATACATACCGGTTTTTTTGGGTATTGAATACTTGTACGAACAATTTTCGGGACGTGCACTGGATCAAAATGCCCGGCACCGTTCGGCGCTGTTGTCGGGACTAACGCCCTTATTCGACGATTTAATTGATGATTATGGTCATTCGGCCGATTATTTATTGGCATTGGCCCACGGTACCGAAGCCCCTCGCGAGGAGGAGGCCGTATGTGCCGTTGCTTTGTTTAAAGCCGCCGATTTTGCCTGGGATGAGCACTGCGAACGGATATTGATCGCGCAGGTCAATAGTTCGGAGCAAAAGTCGGATCAGATTACCTACGAGCAATTATGGGCCTTAACCCGCGAAAAAGGCGGCGCATCCGTGGTATTGGGCTGGCACCTTATTACGGGGGCCTACGGAGGTACTGCCATGAATAATGCCTCTTACGAATTGGGTGCCTATGTACAATTGGTCAACGATATTTTTGATGTGTACAAAGACCGGGAAGCCCAAATTGCAACTTTGGCAACACGTTGCACAGATGTACCGGAGTTAATTATCCTTCACCGCGATTTTTACCAAAGACTATTAGACGCAACCAACCAAATACCCGTGCCCGGTTTTCGCAAACGGCGTTTAAAAGCACTTTTAGCGCTGTTGCACGCTATGAGTGAACTCGTGTTGGAACAATTGCACACGGCGCAGCGCAGGCACGGTGGCCATTTTGCAGTAGGTCAATATACCCGGCAAGAGTTGGTGTTAGATATGTCGCGTTGGACTAATCGTCTGAAATGGGGCTGGAAAGTGCTGGTGCACCCTTAGAAATACAACCAATACGCCTTCAACCTACCTGTGGTGTTGTATTCCAAAGCCGGAAACGGCAGTTTTATACAACTAAGACCCATTAATACCCCTTTTAATAACCGAGATTTCACCGGAATACGGTTCCATCCAATATCCATGGACAATAAAAATTGCCGGTGCCGGACAGCCGGAGGAATCGGTTTGCCCTGGAACGAAGTGCGGTTGGTAAATTCACCGTACATGCCATTGGCGCTGTATCCCGCCGAAAGTTGAATCCATTCGGGCACTTTTTTGAGCGGTTTTAAGGCCATCAGAGGCATGCTCAACCAATAGGTGTGTCCATTATAATCGTAAAAAAGGCTTTCGAGGGTATTGTCGCCCAGGTATCCGTGCGCCTGTCGTGCGTACGAAGAGCGGGTAAAACTAAATTTATACGTCAGCCATTGGCGATCGAACAACATTTCCTGTCCGGCCATGAGCAATGGTCCGGCAGTATTGGCAGCCATATCGCTCCACGAAAATCCCCAGCCTTCGTATAAACCATCGAAAATTTCGATGGGTGTTTGGAGTACCAGTCCAAGTGGTGCGCCGTAGAGTAGTGATTTCTTTTTGGACACCCCGGCGCTGCGCAACCAATGGTACCCCACGTAACTTTGCCAATACGCCGCGTAGGCGTGTCCCAATTTATCAATTTGCAAATATCCCCGACTGTCATTGTACCATTCAAAAGGCACTCGTGGAACGTCTTTGTACCAAACCTGCCACAAATAAGCCATACCGCCGCCATACACGACCGATTCGGTAATGGCGGCGGTCATTACCCGTCGTTGATTAACAACGGAATGGCGGGTGGTATCCTGCGCTGGTGCCCATTGACAAAGGAACAGCGCACAGCCCAGTAAAAAGCATCGGGGCGACATGGTTAAGACCTTAGTCAAAGTCGAATAATTCCCCCAAAATAGACTTTTTCTTGTGGGGTTTGTGGCGGTCGTCGTGGCGGCCGTATCCGCTGCCAAAAGACGGTTGATCGTCGCGGCGGTCGTGGTCGCTGCTGAAATAAGGATCCCGGTCAAAGTCCTTTTTTTTCTTTTTTTCGGGTAAAAAATCGCTGCTGCGTTCGATAATTTTGTCTAATTCGCCGCGATCGAGCCAAACGCCGCGACATTCGGGGCAGTAATCAATTTCTATGCCCTGGCGATCCGCAATGGCCAGGGTGACGTTGCATTTAGGACATTTCATGTGTGTTTGAATTTTGTTGGTGGCAAAATTAAGGGGAATGGATGATATGTGTGTTATATACAAACACTGTTTTTTTAGTTTTTACGATAACCTTGCTCATTTCCCCCCTCTACACCACCTTCCCTGGGTTCAAAATTCCGTTCGGGTCAAAAAGCCGTTTAATGCCCCGTTGTAATTCCATTTCTACCGGCGAAAAAACAATGTCCAAGTAGGATTTTTGCACCAAACCAATCCCGTGTTCACCGGAAATGGTACCACCCACCGATTTCACAAACTCAAATATTTCGCGGATTCCCTTGGGCAGTTCATCGTGCCAAACCGCGTCGCTCAGTGTCCCTTTCAGGATATTTACGTGCAGGTTGCCGTCGCCCGCGTGGCCGTAACACACCGACTCAAAGCCGTATTTTTCACCCGTTTCTTTTACTTTTCGCAACAAACGCGGCAACTCCGCGCGGGGCACTACGGTATCTTCTTCTTTGTAAATGGAGTTGTTTTTTACCGCCTGCGGGGCGTTGCGGCGCAGTTTCCACAACGCCGTTTTTTGCGCGTCGTTATCGGCAAAAAAGATTTCTCCGCAATCAAATTGCTCCAATACTTTACTAATGGTCTCGCAATCGGCGTACAGGCTTTCCAGGTGAAAACCATCCACCTCTATGAGCAGGTGCGCCTGGTCTTCGTCGTTGAGCGGCACCGGCGTTTCTCCCACGTACCGAATGGCCCACTCAATGGCGTTGCGTTCCATAAATTCTAATGCCGACGGCGTTACGCCCGACTGAAAAATGGCCGCTACCGCCGCGCAGGCACTTTCGGGCGAGCGAAAAGGGGCCAGCATGAGTAGTTGTTGGGTAGGGTAGGGTTGGAGTTTGAGCACAATTTTGGTCACCACGCCCAAGGTGCCTTCGCTGCCTACCATCAGTTGCGTCAGGTTGTATCCCGTCGAATTTTTGAGGGTATTGGCTCCCGTCCAGATAATATCGCCGTTGGGTAGTACCACTTCGAGGTTGAGCACGTGGTCTTTTACCACCCCGTATTTCACGGCGCGCGGACCACCGGCGTTGGTATTTACGTTGCCGCCGATAAAACTCCATCCTTTGCTGGATGGGTCCACGGGATAAAATAATCCCTTGTCTTTCAGGGTGTTTTGCAGGTTTTCGGTAATCATACCCGGTTCCACCGTGACCTGAAAATTCTGTTCGTCGAGGTGCAGTATTTTATCCATTCTTTTGGTCGAAATCACCAGGCCGCCCTCCACGGGCAGGGCACCTCCGGCCAAACCGGAGCCGCCGCCGCGCACCGTTACGGGAATCAGTTCGGCGTTGCAAAGCCGCATCAATTGACTGATTTGCGTTACTGTTTCCGGAAATACCACCACTTCGGGCAAATACACGAGGTCTTCGGTTTCGTCGTGTCCGTTGTTGTGCAGGATGGTTTCGTCCGTGCTTAGGTGGGCTTCACCAACTATTTGGCGCATTTGAAGCATTATGGTTTCGGTGATCCGATGAAAGGCGTTACTTTTGCGTGTTTCCACGATTGAATCTATTTTCTTTAATGATGAATAAATCTACAATAATTTACTTGTTTTTACTGCTTCCGGCGCTGGTACAGGCCCAAATTGACCGCCGACCGCAGTACAGTGACTCGAACAACAAAGGTACGGCAATATTATTTCATTTAAATCTGGGCGTGCACATTCCGGCGGCCGACATGGCCAAACGCTTCGGCGTTGACCAAAGCGTGGGCGGTGGTTTGGAGCGTATTTCGGAGAATAATTTTATTGTTGGGGTAGAAGGTCATTATTTTTTTAGCCAAAAAGTGAAAGAAGACCCCCTGAAAAACATCCGTACGCCCGAAGGTGATATCATCGGGATTGACCAGGGGCTTGCCAGTTTGGTGCTGCGCGAACGCGGTTTTTACATCGGTACCAATATCGGGAAGTTAATTACCTTTGATGCCGTCAAACGCAGTGGCCTCCGGGTAACGGCGGGCGCGGGTTGGCTCCAGCATTGGATTCGCCTGCAAGATGACCAACAAACAGTGCCGTTGGTATCCGGTGATTACCAAAAAGGGTACGATCGCCTCACCGGCGGTTTCGCCCTGAACGAATACATCGGCTGGCAAAAAATGAGCACCAGTCGCCGCGTCAACTGGTACATTGGTCTTGAAATGAACCAAGGCTTTACAACCACCATGCGCGATTTCGATTTTGCCGAACGCCGCAAACTCACCGGCCGTCGTCTCGATTTGCGTTTTGGTCTTCGCGCCGGCTGGATTTTGCCTTTTTACCAAAAGAAAGCGGAAGATATTTATTATTAGTTTTGTTGAATTTTTGTTTCATATGGTAGAGCGTTTTTTTACCACTAAGGTGTAAGAAATGTAAGAAACACTCAGCGTAGCGTAATTTTTTATTTAAAACATTTAAAATGAACGCCATACGCTTAGTGTTTCTTGGTGTATTCTTTATTTTTTAGTGGTGAAATGAACACCCTACGGCAAACCCAGTCCAAACTTTTCACCAAGAATATGAAAAAAACATTAACAGCCATATTATTTGTTATCTTCGGCGCAGCAGTATACGCCCAGGAGGTCACCATTCCGGCCCCCGCCCCGGAAATTGTATCGCCCTCGGTGCCCGTATTCAAAGGCGTAGCCATTTCGGGGGTGACGATTATTTGCAAAGGCGGCGAAACGACCTTAAAAGTAGAGGGCGATTTTGAAAGTTTTGAATGGAATACAGGCAGCACCGAACGCATGATTCGGGTCAAAGATGCCGGACAATACGAAGTCAAAGTTAAAAACAAAGGCGGATGCACCTTTACCAGTTCGGTAAATGTGGAAGTACGCCCCTGCACCTGATGCCTATGCGTTTTAAGTTATCTTCGATGTTTGTGGCGTTGTACATGATGGCGGCGTTCCTTTGGTGGGCCGTGCTGTTGTGGCGCAACAACGAAATAAAATTGCAGTTGGAAACCGAAATTATGGCCCGCGACCTGCACATGTCCCGCGAGGCCGTGATGCAAACCGACGCTTACGCCAAAATGTTCCAAAAACACAAACGGTACGCCTGGATGATTTTGGGCGAAGGCGTGTTTTTTACCTGCTGTCTCATCGGCGGTTTGTGGCTGATTCGCCGCAGTTCACAAAAAGAAGTGGATCTGGCCCGGCAGCGTCGCAATTTTTTGCTGAGCATTACCCACGAACTAAAATCACCCATCGCGGCCATTCGGCTCGTGCTCGAAACCTTTCACAAGCGCGAACTCACCCGCGAACAAGTGCAGCAACTCACCTCCGGCGGCCTCAAAGACGCTACCCGTTTGCAAAATCTGGTGCAAGATCTCCTGCTGGCGGCCCGCCTCGAAGACAGTTGGCGGCCCTTGTACGCGCCCATGAACCTGTACCAATTGGTCGAAGAATGCAAAGATGCCTTGCAATTGCGCTTTCCCATGAGTCAGGTCGTGAACACGGTACCCGCTCATTTGCCCGATGTACAGGCCGATAAACAGGGCTTCACTGCCGTAGTGATGAATTTGATGGAAAATGCCATCAAATATTCACCCAAAGGCGCGCCAATAACTGTTTCGGCCAACCAACAATCCGGCAAAATCCGGTTGAGCGTTGCCGACCAGGGGCAGGGTATTCCACCCGCCGAGTACAAAACCGTTTTTGAAAAATTTTACCGCCTGGGTAACGAAGAAACCCGCAAAGCCACCGGTACCGGCCTGGGTTTGTACATCGTTAAACAAGTGGTGGAAGCCCACGGCGGCTCCATTCAAATTGTTCCCAACCAACCGCAGGGAACGGTGTTTATTATCGAAATGATCTAATCAGTAGTGTTTGCCGACGTCATACTCCCACTCGCTTTGCCCAACCGCACCTATACTTTTGCGGTGCCCGAAGACCTCACCGAAACCATTAAAACCGGCCTTCGGGTAGAAGTGCCTTTTGGAAAATCCAAATTGTACAGCGGTCTCGTGGAACGCCTCCACCACAATAAACCCGATTATAAAGTAAAAGAAATTATTTCCGTCCTCGACGAAGTGCCGCTCGTTTCGGAAATACAGTTGAAATTTTGGAACTGGATTGCCGATTACTACTGCTCCACCCTCGGCGAAGTGATGCTGGCGGCCCTACCCGGCAACATGAAACTCAGCAGCGAAACCCGCATTGCTTTCAACGCCGATTATACCGACGACTTGCTCGAACTGGCCGACGACGAATACCTCGTTGCCGAAGCACTGCAACTCCAACCCGAAATTACCATCGAGGATGTGCGCAAAATCCTCAACCGAAAAACGGTGCTGCCCGTCATTCAAAAACTCATCCACCGGGGCGTCATTTTGCTGCGCGAAGAACTTCAGGAAAAATACAAACCCCGCAAAATTTCGGCCGTTCGCTGGTGTGAACCCTATAAATCCGATCCCGATTTGGTGCGTAGTGTTTTTGATGTTGTAAAAAGTGAGGCGCAGGTAAAAATTTTAATGGCTTTTATTCAAATGGTTCGTAATCAGCCATTTGTAAAAAAAAGTGTTTTGCTCAAAGCCGCCGCTGTGAGTGATTCTCCTTTGCAAAGCCTCGCTAAATTGGGTATTTTGGAGGTCTATGAACGCGAAATCAGCCGAATTGCCGATTACCGCGAAGAATTGGCCGGTACGGGCACTTTGTCCGAACACCAAAGCAAAGCCCTGAGCGAGATTAATCAGCATTTTATCAGTGGCAAAAAAGTGGTGCTGCTGCACGGCGTAACGGGTTCGGGTAAAACCCAGGTGTACATCGAAATGATGCGCGAGGTGATTTTGCAAGGCGGGCAAGTGCTCTATTTGCTGCCCGAAATCGCGCTCACCACCCAAATCGTCAGCCGTTTACAGCGGGTATTTGGCGGCGATATTGCGGTGTATCACTCCAAAATCAACGCCAACGAACGGGCGGAAGTGTGGAACAGCGCCGCCGCCGGACGACCCATTGTGTTGGGGGCCCGTTCCGGTCTGTTTTTGCCCTTTCAAAACCTGCAACTCATCATCGTGGACGAGGAGCACGACCCGTCCTTCAAACAATACGACCCCGCGCCGCGCTACAACGCCCGCGACGCGGCTATTTATCTCGCAGCCACCAACAAAGCGCACGTTTTGCTAGGTTCAGCCACGCCCGGCGTGGAAACCTACCATAACGCCCTTACGGGGAAATACGGTTTAGTGGAAATGAAACAGCGCTTCGGTGGGCTGGATATGCCCGAAATTCGGGTGGTGGACCTCAAAGACGAGCAGAAAAAACGCACCATGCACGGCATTTTTAGTGGTGCTTTAATTGACCAGTTAAAATTGGCGTTGGAGAACGGCGAGCAGGCCATTTTGTTCCAAAACCGCCGGGGTTATGCGCCCATTTTGGAGTGCGAAACCTGCGGCTGGGCCAGCACCTGCCAAAACTGCGACGTGAGTTTGACTTACCACAAGTTTCAGCACGTATTGCGTTGCCATTACTGCAATTTTCGCGCCGACGTGCCAGAAACCTGTCCGGCCTGCGGTTCGGGCAAACTCGTGATGTTAGGGTCCGGTACCGAAAAAATTGAGGACGAATTGCGCATTTTTCTCCCCGATGCCCGCATTGCCCGCATGGACTTGGACACCGCCGGCACCAAAAACAGTTTGTCGGCCCTCTTGAACGATTTTGAAGAGCGCGAATTGGATATTTTGGTGGGCACCCAAATGGTTTCCAAAGGGCTGGATTTTGAAAATGTGGCCTTGGTAGGGGTGCTCTCCGCCGACCAAATTGTACGTTTCCCCGATTTCCGTTCCGGCGAGCGGGCATTTCAACTCATCACGCAGGTATCGGGCCGGGCGGGCCGCAAAAAGAAACGCGGTACCGTACTCATTCAAGCCTACGCGACCCAACACCCGGTAGTATTGGATGTATTGGACAATGATTTTCAACGGTTTATCGAGCGCGAATTGCGCGAACGCGAGGAGTTTCGGTATCCACCGTTTGTTCGGTTAATACACCTGAATATCCAGCACAAAGACGATAAAGTGACCGGCGCGGCGGCGGCGTATTTGTCGGCCATTTTGCGCGATAAATTGGGACCGGAGCGCGTATTAGGTCCGGTGATTCCGCCCGTGGGCCGCGTTCGGAATTATTATCACCAAAATATTATGCTAAAATTGGAAAAAACGGGCGATATCGTGCCGCGCACCAAGGCATTGATCAAAAAAGCCACCGAATTGTTGGTGGGCAAACCCGGTTGGTCGCAAGTGCGGGTTGCGGTGGATGTGGACCCGTAATACTTTTCCTACCTATTTTAAAGCCCTTTCTATAACCCTTTCAATGACTTTTTGGTCAAATTCTCCGGCATAAAGAACAAACCCTTTTTGGTCCAAAATAACGATCGTTGGAAATCCATAAACACCGTAGTTGCTTTTGATTTTTCCATTCGGGTCGAGTATCGTTTTAAAGGCGGGTCGGTGTTTTTCGTAAAAAAACGCAATATTTTTGAAATTATCGGTAGAATTTACACCAATGACAGCCACGTCTTTATCCTTATATTTTTCAACTAAATCGTTGATTTTGGGAACCGCCGCAATACAACTACCGCAGTTTTTGAACCAAAATTCAAGTACAACAACGCGCCCGACGAACATATTTAGGTTGACGCTGTCGGGGCTGTTAAAGTACGCCGCGTTAAAAAACGATGCTCTTGCCTTGGTTTTTATCAGAACGGGCAATTGTTCATCAGCCGGTTTATATTGGTGGGTATAGGTGGTGTAGTACCAGGATAACTCCGGTAAATTATTGGGATCAATCTGATAATTGGAAAAGGCGGTAAGTACGTAGTCCGTGGGGGTTATATTATTCGTCTGGATAATTTTTAGTGGCAAAAAAGTGGCTGGGTCAATAATGATTTGGTACAAAAAGTTTATCTTATTCGTTATTTTATTGAACGTACCTAAACTACCCAGGGTTTTATTCTCCAGCACGAACGACGCCAAATAATAGTTTTTTCCCGAAATGGTGGTATCCGAAAGCGTTTTTGCGATGGTGTTATCGGATAAAATGACCGGCAATGCCTGTTTAAGGGTGATTATTGAATTCAAAAAAACGGATATGGACGAAAAATGGTCCAAATCAGGTTGGTGAGCAACGGTAATGGTGTTGTTGCGTTTATTCAATTCAAAACCCTCCGAGCCGTTGTAGATCATTTTGGCCTCAACGGATTCAATTTGGTATTTAAACCCCAAAACCTTGTCGTCACTCTGGTAATCTAAGTAAGTTGTAGCCTTGAGTTCGTGGTAATAATCGTCGGAGGCATAATTTACAACGCGCTGATAATCATAACTAATCCGTTGGGCTTCGTGTAGGGTGTTGTACGTTTTTTCCAAAATTTCGGCTCCGGTGCTCTTTTGATTAATTGTTTTTTGCGCAAAACAAGAAGTGCAGGTACCGATGAAGATGCTGGTGAAAATTGTGGCTTTTAGTACTTGATTCATATTGGATCTGATTTGTTTGGTTCATTCGATGGATTCAAATCCCACTTAGTATGCAGCAATAGAATCATTGTAAGAGTTGTGTTTTTAGGTAAGAGGTTTTTGATTCCACATGGTTATCTGTACCTCTGGAAGCATATCCTTTAATTTTTCTAATTCCGAAGTGGAAAATGAATTTTGACTGATATTTAGTTTCTCCAGGTTTTTTAGGTTTCTGATTCTTTCATCAATTGTTACGATGTTATTTTCTGATAAATCAATTTCTTTGAGATTTGGTATATCGTATAATCCTTCCGGGAATGTTGAAAGGTTACCTTTTAACGATATTTTGACCAAGTTTACCAGAGAGCATACTTCAATTGGAAAATATTCTAACCGGATATTATGGATGCGGAGTTCATTTAATTTTGTCAACTTAAAAATTTCTATCGGAATCATGCCTAAATCATTTGCAATCACTGACAGATAAATTAGATTGGGGCAACTTGATAAATTCTTAGGTATTTCTTCGAGGCTCTTCGAGTTAATCCGTAACGTTTCTAAGTTAGGTAAGCCATCTTCTGGTAAAATGAGTGCCCTGAGTTCATCTGCTCCAATGCTAATTTTTTTTATACTTTCATTGTGCGACATGTGATATAGCCATGATTTGTCAGCCCTACTATTGTATATACTAAAACTCACTTCATCAAGATGAGGTAGTTTCATCATCAACTCATTTGCTCTAAGTGATAGTTCTTGTGAGTTAATAATAAGTTTCCTTACAGTAAATGGGTTAATATACGATAATTTTAATTCAAAACAACGATAATCATCGAGAAAGAGTTGAGTTGAAAATTGAATTGAATTTTCTAATTTATTTCCAACGTATTGAGTAAATGGAAATGACTCGTGGTGTAACCCGGAATCAGTAAGTTGATAAATACGTGGGTTTTCACTTTTGTCTTTTTTGAAAAAGAAACCCCAGTTATACTCTCCAAGGTGTTCTTCAAAATCTATTATGATTATTTCATTTACATCTATTTCTTTAGCGAACCCATAGATTGAATTTGACGCTTCCAGTATTTGATACGGCTGTTGATCTAATAATATTTTTTGAAGAGAATGAATGACATAAGTTCCTTTTCAGTTTTTTCCACAAAAAGACAAAAATTCCTTTATTGAATTTGGAAGGTTAAAGTTTAAATGGGCTTCAATTTGACTTATTTCACTTGAAGTACATCCTTCAAAGGCAGATTCTAAAAAAATATTATCAGTTTTTATTTTAGTACAAAAATACTCAATTGAATTATATGGTGTTGGATCTTTTAACATGGCGTTTTCTTTAAGTGATTAGAATGGCTCCGGTGCTCTTTTGATTAATGGCGTTTTGCGCAAAACAAGAAGTGCAGGTGCCAATGACGATGCTGATGAAAATTGTGGCTTTTAGTACTTGATTCATGTTGGGTTTGATAGTTTATTGTAGCAGTTCTCGTTGGTAAACGTCTTCAAATTTTGATTTTAATACATCCATTAACGCTGGCTCCATAAAATCATATTCGTCCGGGATGTAAAGGCATACTATCCTTTTTGTGGCGTAAATATCGGGAAATTTGGCTCTGATTTTGTTTCTATGGTGTTTTTCCATCACAACAATTGCGTCGGCCCACTCCAATAATTCCCGATTAATAACAATCCGGGCGAGTTTGTCAGTACCCGCTGACTTAACCTCAAAGCGGTCGTCATTTTCATACATCACCTGCGCGGTTGCACTGCGCATTCGATTAATGGTGCAGATGAACAAGATTTTCTTCATTCACGCCATCATTTTTGCCACAATATCCTCAATCCTTTTTTGGCGGGTTTCCGGGCGTTTGGCCGAAACCAGTAAATACAAATACGTTTTGCGCACCGATTTGCTCAACGCCAAAAAACGCGCCCAGGCTTCGGGGTAGGGAACAAACGCCGCCGCTAAATCATCGGGGATTACGAGTTCTTCTACCTCGTCCAGAATGGTCCAGGAGCCGTTCTGCTGGGCAATTTCGATGATTTCCCAACCGGCAGGCGTCATTTTTCCGGCGGCTTCCAGTTGTTTTATTTTTTCTTTATTAACTTTTGACCAAACGCTTTTGGCTTTTCGTGGGGTGAAAAATTGCATGTATTTTTCGTCGTCCAACGGTTTGGCCTTGCTGTCAATCCAGCCAAAACACAAGGCTTCGTCCACGGCTTCGCTCCACGAAAGGGAGGGCTTTCCGGCCTTTTTTTTGTAATATACCAGCCATACCGCCGCCGCTGAACGGTGGTTTTCGAGCAACCATTGTCGCCACGATTCCGGGCTGTCGGGGTGAAAAGTGGGAATGTTTATTTCTGTTTTTGCCATATTTAATGATGGGTTCGATGCCAACTATAGTCAGTTTTAAAGCGCATCAATATCCGCGCAAACCCGGTTAATGTGGTCTAAGCCGTACAAAAGTGCCGCTTCATCAATTGTCATCCATTGGAACAACTGTAAAATTAAAACGTAGTGTTGGCGGGCGTAAGTCGTGTCTTTGACTGGCTGACCGGGCTGAAAACAAATTGGCTCGTGGTGGGCAATACGATTGCGTATTTCGTTGAGTTGAAACAATTGATTGAATACATACGATTGGTTGTACTGAACCGTGGCCGTGCTACGTGGTTTAGCGGGGAAAATCCTCAAAAGTGTTCTTCCCGCAGCGTTAAATTGGTGGTTGGCAAATAAATACCGCCAAACTCCAAACCCCAATCCTGCAACAGTCTTACCATGTGAATAGTGCGCTCCCAATGAATTTATTACCTCATTAATAGCCGCTTGTGTATATCGGCAGTCTCTTCTGTCGAAGACGCCTCCGGGAGCGGCCGCATTTTTTAGCCAATCAGATCCGAAGGAAGTCAGGTAGTGCTTGTCAATGGCGTTGCGCAATGCCACTTCGAAGCAACTGATGACCGTGAACATCTCCTGCGAGAGCCGCAAGTTCAACCGATATAATGTCATCGCCGTTTTCGTATTTCCGTTGCAAGCCGTTAAATATCTGTTCATTCGATACGGCGACATCGTTTTTTCAAAATCTTGATATCTCATGTTGCTTTTTTTGAAATAAATGCGTTACCTTTGTGGCATCTAATTCCCGGTAGTCCCTGAGGCAACTCAAACTATCGGGTTTCGTTTTTTAGGGCGGCTCATTCTTGTTTCCTTAGTTGCTCCCTTTCTCTAACTGTTCCTTCTGCGCAGCATTTCAAAATAATTTTGCTGCAAATTTATGACTTTTTCTGAAAATAAAAATAATTTGTTTTAAAATTGAAGTGGTCGAGTATTGGAACACCCTACTGTTTGACCGCCGGTAATACAACAACCCCTATTCACTTTTTTTCCGATACCCCGCCACCAAAGCCACCACTTTGCCATAATTTTTTATCCCTTCTTCAATGCCCTGCGCCTTGAGGTAGTGATCGTACGCTTTTACCCGAAACGCCTCAAAAAACTCCGGGTATTGGTTAATGGTGGCGCGAATGTGCAAAATGTCTTTTTGAAAACCACCGGGCCGATTTTGCCAAATTAATTTGTACGCCTCGGGTTGGGCGCGGCTATAAGCACCGGCCATTTCGCGCCAAAATGCCAATTCGCCAGCGTACCGCAAACGGACATCCGGGGAAGCCGAAAGCGCGAGATAGGCTAAAAAGTTGCAGGTACCTTCGTCGGCAAAACCGTAGCCGTGACAAAATTCGTGCGCCAGGGTGTAGGGCTTGGTTAAAGCGGGCAAACCACGGTCAATATTACACTCGCCGGTGAATGGATTATACACCCCGGCAGCCCCAAACCGCAATAAAAAACCCTTCCAAAAGGGTTCGCGCCCGCGTGGGTTGCCGGGCGTGTGTATGCCCGATGCCGTCAAATACTGGCTTAATGCGCCACGCACGGCTGTTTCCAGGGAATCGGCTGGCATAAATTGATCAATCATCGCCGCCGTATCGGGTTGAAGCGTTTGCCGAAGCGCGTCAACGAGGTGGGTTTGTTCATCCAGCATTTGGCGCAGGGTCGTGTCGTTGAGCACCACCGCCGGAATGTTCATCTGTTCTTCGATGGATATTCGGGAATAATTAAACCCCCAAAACCAATAAAAAAAGACCACCACACCGCACACAAAAGCGACGAGGCGCAGCCCACTTTGTTGCGCTTTTACCCACTTGGAATCGCCCGAAACCACCCAGTAACGAATGCCTTTGCCCAAAAAAAACAACAGCAAGGCCAGAACAAGATAAAATGCCGGTACGGGCAATCCAGAGTTGAGCGTATCCAAAAACCAACGTACACCCACAAAAATACCTTTGGTGTACCATTGCTCGGTCAATGCCGGTTGCTGGTGCAGCATCTGCCGAATGACCAGTGTAATGATCAAAAGCCCGATCCAGACTAATGTTTTTCTCATGGTTGCAGCACAACAATTTTGCGGGTGGCGTTCCCGTCGGGTGTAGCGATTTTTAACCAATAAATCCCGTCGGGAAGGTGGTACACAGGCAGGTCAAACCGAAGCATGGACCCCTTTTGCGCTGGTTGTTCCAATACCATTTGTCCACGGCTATTCAACAACGCCACGCGGGTTTCGGCGGGTTGCTTAAAGGTGATTTCGGCAAAAACAACGTCGTGCGTGGGGTTGGGCCATACACGCCATTGTTGCATGCCGGGTACATCGGTGGTGCCGGACACCACGGAGATTTCGTAGGTAAACGCCGTGGTGCATTGGGTGATTTGGTCAATGACCGTCAATTGGTAAATACCCGCTGCCAAATTGCCGATACTGGCCGTGGTAGCACCGGTACTCCACTCAAAATTATAAAAACCAGGCGTAGCGGGAATGAACAATATGCTGCCATCGGTGGCCCCGTCGGTGGAGACGGGGGTGATATTGGCAGTGCCATCAATGCCGTCGGCGGCCTGGGTAATGGTCATACAATCGGTAGCCGTGCAGCCGTTGGTGAGGTTGGTGAGCACAACGCAATAAGTACCCGGTTCGTTGGCCGTTGGATTCAGTAGTGGCTCAACCAATGGCCCCGACCACGCCCAAGCCGCTTCGCCAAGGGATAGGTTGGTCTCAACGGTTAACACAACGGAAGGCGTTTGGCAAGTGAGTTCGGTAGTGGGCGCAATGATTTCCACCGACGGACTATTGGCATTAATATCCACCAAAAACGTGCCGCTCGACGTACAACCCGAAAGGGTATTGGTGACAATGATATCGTAGGGGCCGGGGGCGTTGAGTACTGTCGTGTCACCGGGTAGATAAAAAGTTCCGGCGATCGTAAATGTATTGCCGGGAAGATCGGGAAGCACCAATACGCCCGATGGCTGCGCGCAGGTTAACGTGAGTGTTCCCCAGTTGATCACCGGTGGGTTGGTGGGGGGCGCTACCGTTTGGGTCGCCGATTTAGTGCAGCCGGTATTGGTCGTCAGGACGAGGGTGTACTGCCCCGGTTCGGTCACCGTTAACGTATCGTTGCTGCTCAAAGTAGTGCCATTGGGCGATAACCAGGCTAAGGAGAACGTGGTGCCAGGCGTAACGGAACCAATATTGGCCGTGAGCAAAGCCATTGGGTTGATGCAATTTAAAGTGCCCAATGCCCCGATTTGCACGCTGGGCGCGGGAGAAGCCTGAAAAATAACCCTGGTAATGGGACCAATACTGTTGTTTAAATAAATGCCGCCGCCGGGCGAATGCGCTTCGGCAATGGCTCTAACCTGGTAAAAAATAGTATCGTTGGGTGGGGCATTGTCCGTGAATTGGGTACCGGTAATCAGGGTGGGAGCCGCTAAGTTGTACGGCCCGTCTAAACCGCTGGCCTTGTACACGTAATACCCCAGAACATTGTTGTCGGGCGATGGTTCCCAGTTTAAAATAACTTTATCACAGGTGTTGGAAGCGACAATATTAACGGGCGGTGCCACCATATTGGCCCGCACCGTCGGGTCCCCGAGCAAAGCAACGTGGGTGCCGCCGGTGCCAATGCTAAAATTGTATTGGTTGTTAAAACCCGCGTTCATAGTTTCTTTGATGCAAAAACCGATGGGTTCTCCGGAGGCCAATCCTTGCATAAACCAATGCGGTCGTCCGGCCCAACCGCAGGTCAGAATAGCACCCCGGGTGGCCAGCACCGAGGGCATGAGCGGGTTGTTTTCAAAATCCCAGTCGCCGTGGTAACTGCCAAAAATATTGCTAAAAACGATATTAAACGAATCCAAAGCAAATTCGGTGCTGTTGCCCACGCCTCCCGCGCTGTTGTACGAACCAGGTCCCGTGCCGTAACCCAGCAAATAAGCCCCTTCGTCGGTGAGAAAATCACCCGAAACCACGTTGGAATCCCCAACCAAAGGATAGGCATTGCGAAAACCGTTGGCGGCAAAGGCTTCACCGCCGAAATACCCAAAATTGTCGTCCACCAATGCCTTGTTCGGAACGCTGTACTGTTTGGTGCGCCAACGGGCATTTTTTAACAAATAACGTTTGGTCAATTCAATCGGCGTTGCCCCAAATGTGGTAGAGTTTAACCGCCGAAAATCAATGCGGCCCACCATTAGTTCGGCGGCGGAAGGGATGGTGCTTTGGTCAAATTTACCATCACCCGGTATATTTTTATTCGCTTGTCGGGCGGGCGTTGCGTTATTTATGGAATTATCGGTCCATACCCCGTTAATATCGGCGTAATAGGTATCCGCCGGCCAGGCTCCGTTGTGGTCGGTATGGCCATCCCAGGCAGCGTTCCCGGAGTAGGGGACCGGCACTTCCCCAATGAGGAGTACGGCTTTTACGTTGGTCGGATCAGCGCTGTAGGCTTCCACAATGCGGTCTTTTACCCACTGAACGGTGGTAAAAGGCCCGGTTTTGTACGGAAATGGCTGCCAGCCGTCGCCCCGCAGGGCATCTTTAAATATCTTTAGTTCCAGGCCCACGGCATCGGCGGTAGTGGAGTCAATAAATACCAAAATTTTACCCCTACTGTGCACTACCGGGGCCATAACGGCAACGTGGGCAAACCCAATGGCGTTGACGTTGTTGGCGGTAATTTTTAGCGCGTATTCGTAGGTGCTTTCCAAATTGACGTTGGCATCTTCGTAACTATTTGTAGTAGCATTTGTTGTATTCACCAAGGTTGTCCACAATGTACCGGAACTACCTTTGAGCCGTCGGCGCAACGTAATCGTGGAGGGTGTATTCACCACCGGCCATTGAAGGTTGATTTTCGCCGGATTGAGCGAAACCGTCGCGGAAATGGCCACCGCGGCATCTTTTGCGGCTTGAGCCGTTAACAGGGTGTGCCAAAAAAACAAAAGGAACGTTGCGTACAGTAATCGAGTCATATAAAAAATTGGGCTATTCTGGCAGCAAAGATACTATGCAGTTACTACATATTTTTATCAAAAATCCTCGTTTGGGTTACGTGAAAACCCGCTTGGCAGCCACCGTTGGGAACGAAGAAGCGTTGCGTATTTACCATATTTTACTTGAAAAAACGCGTGACGCAGGAAAGAGTCACGGTGGTGCGCGTTGGCTTTGGTACAGCGATGAAGTCCCCGACAGCGATGACTGGTCAACCGCAGATTTTGTCAAACAAGTACAATTTCCGGGGGATTTGGGTGAACGAATGAGCCACGCATTTCGCGAAGGTTTCGCCGCCGGAGCCACGTCGGCGGTAATTGTCGGCAGCGATTGCCCGGAATTATCGCCCAAAATCCTCGCCGAAGCCTTTTCGGCACTCGAAACCCACGATTTTACGGTGGGACCCACACCCGATGGCGGTTATTATTTGCTAGGGATGCGCACGTATCAACCCGCCGTTTTTGAACAAATTGTCTGGAGTTCCGAAGCGGTTTTTCCGGCGACCATTGAACGGATGGAAGCATTGGGAGCGACGGTGCATTTGCTCCCAATACTTTCCGATGTTGACAATGAAACGGACTGGAATGCTTATTTGAACAGATAATCGGAGTCGAACACTTTGTTTTCTCCGTTTTGATACACAGCGTATTGGTAACCCGCCTGCAAGGCATAAGCACCGTAGCGACCTTTTTTATCCACGGCCACGAAACCGATTTGGTTATCGCGGGACTGTTCCGGGTACTTGGCGGCAATGCGTTTTAACACGGTAATGATGGCTTTTTGCGGGCTTTTGCCACGACGCATTTCCTCCACCACCAAAAAACTGCCCAGGGTACGCAGCAACATTTCGCCCAAACCGGTGCACGCGGCTGCTCCCACTTCGTTGTCGGAAAACATCCCCGCACCCAAAACGGGGCTATCCCCAATGCGGCCGTGCATTTTGAAGGCCATACCACTGGTGGTACACGCTCCCGAGATTCGGCTTTGTTGGTCAATGGCCACAATGCCGATAGTATCGTGCCGCTCCCAGTTGACTTTGGGTTTGTATTCGGACGTAATGAGCCAGTCTTTCCAGGCTTTTTCGGCTACGGGTGTCAATAAGTTTTCCTTTTTAAATCCATTTTTTAAAGCAAAATCGAGGGCACCTTCACCGCACAACATGACGTGGGGTGTTTTTTCCATGACCAACCGCGCTACGCTGATTGGGTGCATAATGTGCTGCAAAAAACAAACGGAACCTGCATTGCCAAATTCATCCATAATGCAGGCATCTAAAGTGACTTTACCGTCGCGGTCGGGGAAACCACCGTATCCGACACTGGTATCGTTGGGGTCGGCTTCGGGGATTCGGGCACCGGCTTCAACGGCGTCGAGGGCACGGCCTCCGTTTTTGAGCACTTCCCAGGCGGCGGCAGTTGCTTTTCGGTTATCCCAGGTGGCAATCACCAATGGCCCTTTGGACGGCGGGTTGGGGGCTGCATTGGCCAACACATCGGACCATTTGAGGCTGCCTAAGGTTACAGCAAGAAAACTTTTTGATAAAAATGAACGACGATTATTCAGCATAACATTATAAAATTTTGCCGAAAGGTAAGCATGAAAAAGAAATACGAAAATTTAACCCAAAAATTTCTATATAAATTATACGAACCTCATTGACGGGGCTACCTTTATGCCCGGTTATTTTACCATTACTTATACTAACCTTATTTATGCAAAAAGTTACTTTTAAGTCCAATTCTAACGCTTTTTATTCCACCCTGCGCCGTGATGTAGAACAATATTTCGAAAACCGAAAAGTTGCCAAAACAGGAAACTATAAACTTTACATCAAAACCGTTACGTTTTTGTCGTTATCGGTTATTTTTTACGTTTGGCTGGTATTTTTCACCCCGGCGAGTGCCTGGTTGTCAGTGTTGCTTTGTGCGCTTATGGGGCTAAATACGGCCTTTATTGGTTTTAACGTGATGCACGATGCCAGCCACGGCAGTTATTCCACCAATTCCACTTTGTGTAATGTGATGGCCCACACCATGAATTACCTGGGCAGCAGCGCGTTTTTCTGGAACACCAAACACAACGTATTGCACCACACGTATACCAATATTGACGGGGTGGATTCGGATATTGTGCAAACCAAATTACTGCGCTTGGCACCTACCCAACAATGGCGTCCACTGCACCGGTTTCAGCATATTTATTCCATCTTTTTGTACGCGTTGTCACACGTTGTCTGGTTATTTTACAACGATTTTGAAAAGTATTTTAGCCAAAAAGTGCTGGATATGCCGCTGCGGAATTTCACCACGAAAGAACACATCATTTTTTGGGCAACCAAAATTTCTTATATCTCGCTTTACCTCATTTTGCCCATTTATATGGTTGGATTAGTACCAACTTTAGTGGGTTATGCCGTTTTGTCGGCGGTGTGTGGCATCACGTTAACGGTGGTGTTCCAATTGGCGCACGTGGTGGAAATCACGGAATTTGAAGATGGCAACGAGGATATCGAAATCGAAAATGAATGGGCCATTCACCAGTTGAATACTACCGCCAATTTTGCCACCAACAACAAAATTGTTTCGTGGTTTCTCGGTGGTCTCAACTTCCAGGTGGAACACCATTTGTTCCCCAAAATTAGTCACGTCCATTATCCCGAAATTCAAAAAATTGTGCAGGAAAATTGCGCCAAACACAATATCCCGTACCGCACGTTCCCTACCATGACGGAAGCCGTAGTATCACACTTCCGAATGTTAAAGATAATGGGCGCGCAGGCGCAATTCGCAAGTTATTCTACCACCAATTCCACCACTTCGGTTGCCTGATTACCGGTAATTTGAAGCAAATACACCCCCGCCGGATAACGTCCGGTTTCGATGGTGGTAGAGGTGTTTAAGTCATCTTGGCCAAACGTTTTTTCCTGTACCAACCGACCGGCCGCATCGTACATGGCCACGCGCAGCAGATAATTATCATCCCCATTGGTGGCAATGGTAGTTATCTGCTGAGCAGGGTTGGGATACACTACAATAATACCGGAATTGCTGCAACGGATAAACTGCGACGGGGAAAAAGAGATTTGGCCGTCGTCGTCGGTGGATTTGAGGCGATAGTACATTTCGCCCTGAGGCGACAACGGATCGCGGAAATTATAGTCAAAAGTGCCTGTGCTGGCCGATTTCTGGCCAATTATCACCCAATTTTGGTTGTCGGTGCTGCGCTCAATTTCAAACCGGGCGTTGTTATCGTTGGTAAATACTTTCCAATCCAGCGTTACGGCGTTATCGGTGCAATGGGCACTAAACGCAAGCAGTGAGACCGGTACGGTCGCGTACAATCCCAACGCCGTTTTGAAACACGGAACGCAGGTATTGTTGCTGATCACGCCGCCGGTAAAAAATCCAAATGCATCGGATGGCGAAATCGCATCCCAATAAAAAGCCGAAAAACCGTTGGTGCTGTACGCATTGGCCAGGGTGTTGACCCAGTTGCACCGGCTGGTGATATCGGCTGCGGTAGATACCCCGAATTCGCCCAAATTGACGGGCACACTGTTGGTTTGACCCCAGTTTTTAATAGACGCAAACAACGAATTGATGGCCGCTACTTCACCCGATTGCGGAAAGGTTAATGCCGGGAAATACGCCGGCGAGGTCCAACTCATGCCCTGGTGCGTGAAATAATACGGGTCGTAGTTGTGAAACGTGTAGATAATATTCGCATCGGCGAGGGGTGTCATGGTCATTAACCCGTTGCCGGAATTGTAGCCGTTGCCGCCCACCAAAATAGAATGTGGTTGCGACTCGGCGTTGCGGATGGCCTGTACAATATTCGTGGCCACGATCCGCCAATTGGCATTGGATATGGCGTGCGGCTCGTTGTACACTTCAAAGAAAAAACGA
>JAAFJN010000033.1 GCA_013298845.1 Chitinophagales bacterium | reverse complement strand
TTGTACAACTGGACGCACATTGGTGCTGGTCCTGGTGCGGCTGCGGCCAACCCGATTGGCTGGAACCTGCGCGCCGGTACTGCCGGTACTATTGCCAACTCCGTATTGGTGGCCCAAAAAAATAAAGGTTTGGAAGTACAGGATAAAGCAGCGGGCGTAAATGACGCTTATGCTAAATTGGTAGCCGGTGAATTGAAACTCCTGAACAACTTGTTCTGGGAAATGGGCAGCAACACTACGTTGGATGCTTCTTCTACCGGTATTATCCGTGTAGGCGCTGCCGCCGAAGACCCCACTGCGGCTGCATTGGTGTCACACCTGACTACAAACAACAACCAGATTGCCAACCCTTCTATTCAGAGCATTAGCCGCGAGCAAAACGGACAATTGGATCCACGCCCGGCGGGTAATACTGCAACGAACACTGGTTTGGCGGCGTATCCTTCCGGCGATGCTTTCTTTACCGGCGTAAATTACAAAGGTGCTTTCCCTCCTTTCGTCGCTGGTCTTTGGATTGAAGGCTGGACAACGCTTGACCGCAACGGTCACTTGAAAGATTTGTCTCAGCCAAATGTGGTGAACGTAAACGATGCCAGCATTACACCTTGCCAAAACGTAACCTGGACAAAAGATAATGTATACGTTGTTGATGGTGTAACTTTCGTTGATAGTTGCGCTACTTTGACCATCGAAGCGGGTACTGTGGTGAAATTCACGCCACGTGCCGACGTAGGTAACCCATCTGCATTGATTGTTGCACGCGGTGGTAAAATCTTTGCAGAAGGTACTGCTACTGAACCTATCATCTTCACTGCCGAAGATGATGATGTAAACAACCCAACTGATTTGGGTCCAAAAGATAACGCCTTGTGGGGAGGTATCGTAATTCTCGGTCGTGGTATTACCCAAAAGAACGGTAACGGCCAGGTAAACGTAGAAGGTATCCCAACTACTGAACCACGCGGTATTTACGGCGGTAACGATAACGCTGATAATTCTGGTGTATTGAAATATGTCTCTATCCGTCATGGCGGTCGCCAAATTGCTTCTGGTAACGAGTTGAATGGTCTTACCCTCGCTGGTGTAGGTAGCGGTACTAAATTAGAATACATCGAAATTTATGCCAACTCGGACGATGGTATCGAGTTCTTTGGTGGTGCAGCTAATTTGAAACA
Organism: Chitinophagales bacterium; assembly: GCA_013298845.1. Lineage (GTDB taxonomy): Bacteria > Bacteroidota > Bacteroidia > Chitinophagales > Saprospiraceae > M3007. The sequence goes on along the minus strand of JAAFJN010000033.1, from coordinate 58,176 downwards.
CGCCGTAGTTGCTTTTGCTGAAGATGATTCTTACGACTGGGACGAAGTTTACACTGGTAAAGGCCAGTTTTGGTTCTCTATCCAGCGCGATGATGTAGCCGATGCTGGTGGCGAATGCGACGGTACTACGCCGGATGATGCCACTCCTTACTCGAACCCAACGGTATTTAACTGGACACACATCGGTGCCGGTCAAGGTGCTGCTGCGGCGAATCCGATAGGTTGGAACTTGCGCGCAGGTACAGCAGGTACACTTGCCAACTGTATTGTTACGGACATGAAAAACAAAGGTCTGGAAGTACAAGATAAAGCAGCCGGTGTAAACGATGCTTATGCAAAACTTTTGGCGGGTGAATTGAAATTGCAAAATAACCTGTTCTGGAATATTGGTAACTTCACAACATTGGATGCCTCTTCTACGGGTATTATCCGTGTAGGTACCGCTGCTGAAGACCCCACTGCCGCTGCTTTGGTGACCCACCTGACTACAAATAACAATCAGGTATCTAACCCGGCGATCCAAAGCATCAGCCGCGAGCAAAACGCCCAGTTGGACCCACGCCCAGCCGGAAACACCGCTGTAAGCACTGGTCTTGCGGCTTATCCAACCGGCGACGCCTTCTTTACCGGCGTAAACTACAAAGGTGCTTTCCCTCCTTTCGCCGCTGGTCTCTGGATTGAAGGTTGGACAACGCTTGATCGCAACGGTCACTTGAAAGATTTGTCTCAGCCAAACGTGGTGAACGTAAACGATGCCAGCATCGTACCTTGCCAAAGCGTTACCTGGACAAAAGATAAAACTTACCTCGTAGATGGTTTGACTTTTGTAGATAGCTGCGCTACCTTGACCATCGAAGCGGGTACTGTGGTGAAATTCACACCACGCGCTGATGTAGGTAACCCATCTGCATTGGTGATTGCACGCGGCGCTAAAATCTTCGCTGAAGGTACTGCCGATGAGCCAATCATTTTCACGGCTGAAGAAGACGATGTAAACAACCCAACTGACTTGGGTCCAAAAGACAACGCACTGTGGGGCGGTATCGTTATCTTGGGTAATGGTGTTACCCAGAAAAACGGCAACGCTTTGGTAAACGTAGAAGGTATCCCAACTACCGAACCACGCGGCCAATACGGCGGTACAAACAACGCCGATAACTCTGGTGTATTGAAATACGTCTCTATCCGTCACGGCGGTCGCCAAATTGCTTCCGGTAACGAACTCAACGGCCTTACGCTTGGCGCAGTTGGTAGCGGCACTACTTTGGATTTTGTTGAAATCTACGCAAACTCCGACGACGGTATCGAATTCTTCGGTGGCGCACCTAACCTGAAACACGCGGTAGTTGCTTTCGTTGAAGATGATTCTTACGACTGGGACGAAGTTTACACGGGTAATGGTCAGTTCTGGTTCTCTATCCAACGCGATGATGTAGCCGATGCTGGTGGTGAATTTGACGGAACAACACCGGATGATGCAACGCCATACTCTAACCCAACATTGTACAACTGGACGCATATCGGTGCCGGTACTAACGCCACCGCTGCTAACCCGATTGGCTGGAACTTGCGTGCAGGTACAGCAGGAACTATTGCGAACTCTATCCTTACCGAACAGAAAGGTAAAATGATTGAGGTGCAGGATAAAGCAGCCGGTATCAACGATGCTTATGCCAAATTGCAAAATGGCGAATTGAAAATCCTTAATAATATTTTCTATCGCAACGCAACCACGGTTACTTTGGATGCTTCTGCTACGGGTATTATCCGCGTAAGTGCAAGTGCCGAAGATGTTAATGCCACGGCATTAATCAACCATTTGCTGGCCAATCAAACTAATTTATTCTCTCCTTACATCGGGTCTATCAGCCGGGAGCAAAATGAGCAACTTGACCCACGCGTATGTGAAATTGGTTCTGCTTACTACACCGAGCGTGCAGTAGTACCCGCTAACCCATTCTTCGAAGATGTAAACTATAAAGGTGCATTTAGCGCTGAATGGAATGAACTCTGGGTTCGTAATTGGACTGCTTTGGACCGCAACAACCACTTGGTAAATGCACCAACGGCCTGCCCAACTGTAGGTGTAAACAGCCCGGTAATGGAAAGTGCTATCCGTATTTTCCCCAATCCTGCGCAAGATATGTTCGTGATTGAGTCCAACTTTGACCAAGACCTCCGCGTAGAAATTTTGGACCTCGCGGGTCGTGTTGTAGCCGACCGTATTAACCTCCCAATGGGTGGCGGCGTTCAACCGGTTCAAATCGGTGCTTTAGCCAAAGGTATGTACGTGATTAAGTTCTACACTAATGATGGCAATGTTGTTGCTAAAAAATTAATCGTAGAATAAACTAAAGTCAATTAGTGAAATGGGCAGCAGGTTTGGAGACAACTCCAAATTTGCTGCTCATTTTTATCATTATTATGTCTAACCACTACAGAATACACATTTTATGAAATTTCTTTTCACCCTTGCGAATGCCCTTTCGCTCGTCCTGATGTTGAGTTCTTCCGCTCTTTTGGGACAACAACGCGCTACCATCGCTGGTAAGGTTATTGATAAAACCACGGGCGAAACGCTCATTGGGGTTTCTATTCGATGCGAAAACCAAGCCGGTGAAGTTAAAGGTGGCGCAAATACTGATTTTGACGGAAATTACACCTTTGCCGTAGAGCCGGGTGTTTATGCCGTTAGTTTTATTTATCCATCCTATCAAAAGCAAACAATTTCCGGTTTTGATGCCAAAGCCGGTATTGCAAATATTCTCGATATTGTAATGACCGAAGAAAGTTCCACTATTTCGGAGGTCGTGATTGTGGCTACGGCGGTTCGCAATACGGATGCCTCTCTGGTGGCGCTCCAACGTCGTGCCTTTTCTATTCAAGACGGCCTTTCGTCACAACAAATTACCCGCTCTGCGGTATCCAACGCCGCCGATGCCATGAAACAAGTGACCGGTGCGGTTGTGGAAGGCGGCAAATTTATCGTTATGCGCGGTTTGGGTGATCGCTACTCCATTTCCCAAATGAACGGGATCACAATGCCCAGCACTGACCCCTATCGCAACTCTTCCAGTTTGGACTTGATTCCGTCGCAAATGATCGAAAACATTGTAACGGTGAAGACCTTTACCCCCGATTTGCCGGGTAACTTTTCGGGTGGTTTGGTCAATATTACAACCAAATCTTTCCCCGATAAATTTAATATTTACTTTAGTCTGAACTCAAGCATTAATACGCAGGCATCTTTGATTAATAATTTTCAGGGCCACGGCTCCGATGCCGGAAAATATGACTGGCTGGGTTATGATGATGGCGGCCGCGCTTTACCCGAACTGCTCACCAGCGATGCCAACCGTTCGTTGTTGTCACAAAGTGCTTACCTGAATGCACGTCGGAAAGAAGACGAACACAATGATTTACGCCAGTTATTAAATCAGTCCTCACGCCAGTTGAGTAATATATTTACACCTACCCGGAAATCAACGCCCGTTAACCACGGATTTAATTTCTCCGTTGGAAACAACCATAAATTAGGCAAAAACACCTTAGGTTATTCTTTCGGTGTGAACTATTCCCGCGAGTTCAACCACTACGAAGGTGGTTTGGTAAATACCTACACCAACTCCGGTTCTCAATTGTTCGAGTACCAGGCATTAAAAGAAACGAAAAGCACCGAAACACCACACCTTGGAGGTTTGGCCAACGTTGCCCTCAAATTAGGTAATAACCACGCGATTAGTGCCAACGTGGTGTTTAACAACGATACCGATATTATTGGTCGTAGCCAGGTGGGTTCTTTCCTGGGGCAATTATCAACCCCCAACGGCGAATACACCACCAATTCTTTAGAATTTATTCACCGCCAGTACACGTCTTATCAACTCACCGGTAAACACACGTTCCCCGGTCTGCAAAATGCCGAAATTCAGTGGAGTGGTTCCATGAACAACTCTTTCCAAAAAGAACCCGACTCGCGTTATTTCGCTTACGTGCGCACCATAGAAGACCAGGATACTTCTTATATTATCAATGATGCCGAGTTCCGCCCTCCATTCCACTTTTTCCGCGATTTGCAGGATAAATCTGCCGAAGCCAAAGTGGATATAACCATTCCGTTCCTGACCGGCGGAAATCTGGGCAGTTCTAATGCGATCAAATTTGGTGGTTTGTACAACCGTATGACAAGAACGTTTTCTGAATACCAGTTTCAGCACAACCGTCACGGCGGAATACCATCGAGCCTTGCCTTCAACACATTCCGGGGTAATTTTGACCAGTTTTTCTCTTACGATAATTTTGGAGTTATTGATACACTTTATGATAGTGCCGGTGGCGTAAATCGCTACACAATCGGGTATCACTATATCAATCAAATTAACAATAAAAACTTCTACGACGGCGAGCAAAATATTGGTGCTGCTTACTTAATGGCGGTGTACAATGTGCTTCCTCAGTTAAAAGTAGTAGCAGGTACACGTATGGAAACCACCGATATGTACGTCGAAAGCCGCGATACGTCATTAAGACCCAGCGACCTGAATCTTACCGACTGGTTGTATTCTGCTAATTTGATTTACTCCATTAACGAAAAATCTAATTTGCGCGTGGCGGCCAGCCGCACCTTGGCTCGCCCGAACATGCGTGAATTAGCACCTTTCGAGCAATTTGACACCAAAAACGGCTTTTTCAACATTGGTAACCCCAATTTGCAACGTACTTTAATTGATAACTACGATATTCGATACGAACTGTATCCGAACCTCGGCGAATTAATTGCGGTGAGTTTGTTTTACAAAAACTTTACCAACCCCATTTTGAGAACATTCTCCCCAACGGCGACTATCCCCGAATTGGGTTATCTTAATATTGATAATGCAACCGTTTTTGGGGCCGAACTCGAAGTCCGTAAAAACCTTGGATTCTTAGGGAAATTTATGGAGCATTTTAATGTGGCTACAAATTTTGCGCTCATTCGTTCCGAGTACAAAATTCCGGAGGCCGAAATCAACGCATCGCGCACCATTGACCCGGCGTATGACCAAACCACCCGTCCATTCCAGGGTCAGGCACCGTATATCGCCAATGCCATGTTGAGTTATGTTGATGTAGAACGTGGTTGGGAATCAGCCATTTCATTTAACGTGTCGGGCCGCCGGTTGTTTAATATTTCGTTGGCTGCCGTACCTGACGTGTACGAAGAGCGCTTCCCACTGCTCAATTACACACTGACCAAACGTTTTGCGAACCATTATCAGGTGTCATTCTCGGCGCGTAACCTCTTGAACCCGCTGAATAAAAAATCACAGGAGTTTAAAGGGCAGGAGTACATTTCTGAATCGTTCCGGCTTGGACAGTCATTTGGTATAAGTTTGGCTTATTTCATCCGCTAAAATCTTTTGGAGCAATCGAAAAAAGGGGTTCACCTGATTTCGCTTGCATTAAAAAATTGTAGTGGTTACAATATTTGAGGGCTGCTCCTTTGTAGGGGGCAGTCCTTATCTATTTTAGGGGGAGATACTATTCTAAGAATTGCTCTTTAAGGCCAGGGTTTTAATGCGCGCTTCCTGCCATTCTTTTTCGAGTTCGGGGTTCCATTGTGGGTCGTTGTCGCGAATTTTGCCCAATAAAACCTGGGTAAAGCACTCAAAATCGGGGAGACCGTATTTTTGGTGAACGGGGTTGTTCAAAATACCTTTCAAACGTTCGCCCGCTGTATCAATGTCAATAATGAGGTCAATGGCCATTTGAAGCATGGTGGATTGCCGCTTCAAACTGAGCATATTAAATTCGTTGGCAAACGTTTCGCCCGCTTTGGGTTCTTTTTCCTCGGGGAAATGCCCCACCCCGGTGCGCTCCATTTTGGAAGCCGTAAAAGCGCGGTAAAAATCGTTGATAAATTCTTTATTAATGGCCAGGCAGCGGCGGTAACTCTGCCGGAGGTTGGATACGTTTTGTTCGTCGGCGCGGGTCAGCGGGTGCAAAGCGCGCAGGAGGTCGTGCAGGTCGCGGTACCGTTCGGCGGGGTTTTCGGTGAGTAGTTTTCGGATAATGGACACAAAATCCAGTTTTCGTTGATCGTGGCCTTTCAAAATGGATTTGGGTAATTCGGCCAGCCGGGCTTCGCGGTATTTTTTATCCTGCACAAAACGTTGGCGCGAAGTCATGATCTGGAATACCGTTTCTCCTTCAAAAAGGTCATTGCCGGTCAGGATTTTATAGGCCAGCAGCCCCAGCGAATATTGGTCGGAGATACACATTTCGTTGAGGGAAAGGCCCATGCCGTCGCATTTCATCAGTTCGGGGCTACCGTATTGCCACACGTCGCGGAAGCGGTTATAGGTTTGTTCGGCGTTGCTGAAATGGCCCAGGTCGAAGGGCGAAATCATCATTTGCCACTCGTCATCCACGTAAATTTTGGAGGGGCGCACATTGGTATGAAAAATGCGTTTGTGCCGCAAATAATCGAGCGCTTCGGTGAGTTGGTAAATCCAGTCCACGGCCTGCGGCACCGGGCGCGGGCCATTGATCGCCAGTGCTTTGGGCAATGTAACGCCGTACACGTATTCGGTAATTACAAAATAGGGGAACGACTCAATATCGTGGTCGAGTACTTTAATAACGTTACGGTGCCGCAAATCGGTCAACTGTAAAATTTGCGCCTGCGCTTCTTCCCGCAAATCGGGCATTTTAAGCACCAATGCAATGGCGTGGCGGCGCATAACTGGGTTCGACAATTGGTAAATAATGGACGAATTGCCCTCGAGTAACTGTTTTTCGCGCGTGTAGTTTTTGGGCATCAGGCGGTGGTCCAGGATCGTGTTAATCACATCATCGCGGTTCGAAATGCTATCGAAATAACTGAGTTTGTCCTGAATATCGAAATATTCGCTGATAACCTTCGATTTAAATTCCTGTACCTGTACAATGAGGCTCAGCGCAATCCGGTTGCGTTCAAACGCATCCGAACCCATTCCCAACCGGTCTTTGTTTTCCCAATTGGACAATTGGCTTTGGTTTTGGGCCAATTGCGTAATTTCTTCGGAACAGCGCAGCAGGTACTCCTGAAATCGCTGTTGGGCTTCGGCCAATTGACCCTGCTGGATCAGCGCCTCAATGGACTTGGTTTCTTTCATGTTTTTAAGATTTTTTAGACAAAAGACATTAGACAAAAGACCTTAGACTGCCCGACTTAGCGTACACATTTTTACCACTAAGAAAGTAAGAATACACTAAGATTCACTAAGCGTAGAATGTTCATTTTAAATATTTTAAAGAACATTTTTCATTTTTCGCTATACACTTTTCGCAACTATCCAGCCGCTTTGCGCGGTGAAAACGTACGAAATTTGGGCTTCCCTGCTATCTATGACCTCGGCAGAGGTCAGTGGGAAGCGGCTGGATAGTTACCACTTTTCACTATGCTATGCTTAGTCAATCTTAATGTCTCCGCGTTGAAATGAACACGCTACAACGGGCAGTCTAATGTCTTTTGTCTTCCGTCTAAAGTCTACTTAATCACCTTGATCTTCATTTTCACGTCCGTTTGGGGACGATCCTGAGCGGCGGTGCGAACGGCGGCGATTTTGTCAATCACGTCCAAACCTTCGATTACGCGGCCAAAAACGGTGTAATCGCGGTCGAGGAAAGGGGTACCGCCCACGGCTTTATAGGCTTCGCGTTGTTCGGTCGAGTAGCGGAAATTCTTTTGGGCTTCGATCTGGTTGAGCATATCGTCGGCGAGGGGACCATTGCCCTGAACGATGTAAAACTGCGAACCACTGGAAGCCTTTTGCGGGTTACCGTCGCGGGCAGCGGCCAAAGAACCCTTTACGTGCACGAGGGAATCCACAAATTCGGCGGGAACTTTGTACGAAGGGCCACCAAAACCCAGTGATTGGCCGGGTTTGGCACCGCGTGAGTTGGGGTCGCCCCCCTGAATCATAAAGCCCTGAATGACGCGGTGGAACAACAAGTCGTTGTAGTAGCCTTCGTCGGCGAGTTTGACAAAATTGTCGCGGTGCTGCGGAGTTGAACTAAACAACTCGGCGATCATGGTGCCTTGGTCGGTTTCGATTTCGATCAGGCAACGTTCCGGAGCGGTAACTTGAACCATTTGTTTACGAATTACTGTTTTTGAACCGGAGGTGGCTTTTAGTACCACGTTGAAATTGCCGGAATGTGAGTAGCGGTGCGTTGGGTTTACTTCGGTGGAAACGGGGCTGCCGTCGCCGAAATCCCATTCGTATTTTTCTGCCTTTACCGAAGTATTGGTAAATGTAACTTTAACGGGTGCCGTGAACTTTTGGGTCGGCGTGGTAAACGAGGGTTTGGGTTTATTGGTTGCGCAAGAAGTGAGCATAATGGCCACAAAACAAGCCGATGCGAGCGCCAATAGTTGTTTCATATTGAATGCGAATTGTTGAAAAAAAATTTTATGATAAACCAAGAATATGTCCCATCAATTCCTGCTTGGTGCGCAGGTAGTCGGTATTGTCGGCGTGGGCCGGTATCACAATCGGAATTCGGCCGGTGACCTCGATCCCCGAACGGCTCAGAGCGGCCACTTTATCGGGGTTATTGGTCATGAGTTCCACTTGCCGGATACCCAGGTCTTTGAGCATGGTGATGGCCGCTTCGTATTGGCGGGCATCGGCGTCGAAACCGAGGTGGGTATTGGCGTCAATCGTGTTGAGGCCCTTATCTTGCAGGTTGTACGCCTTTAGTTTATTAATCAGGCCAATACCGCGCCCTTCCTGCCGGAGGTAAATGACCACACCCCCATTTTCGGCGGCAATGCGCAGGGCTGCGTCCAATTGTTCGCCACAATCGCAGCGGCGAGACCCAAATACGTCGCCCGTCATACATTCGGAGTGAATACGAACGGCCACGGGGTGACCGGCAACAAAATGTTCGCTCACAAAAGCAATGTGCGGCATCGGGTCTTTGTCGTCGGCGGCGTAAGCGCACATATCAAAAGAGCCGTATCGGGTCGGGATACGCGCACGCGCCTGGAGTTGTATCGCTGGCCGAAGCCGTATATCCGTATTTTTTAGATCCAACACTATAATGGTGATTATCAGGATGAGGTATACTCCAAAGGGCGTTGTTCGCGCCTTGGTATTACCTCAAAACGGCAACAAAGGTACATTGTTTTCACGAATTTGCTATTTTGTACAATGATGGTAGGGAGAGGATCAAAAAATAACCCGGCAACAGACCATTTTCTGCTGCCGGGTTGATTACGAATTTACTCTACTTTTAAATGAAAAACCCCTTCTGACACGTACATTTCACTGGGTAGTTTGAACGTGGCCAAGTGCGGGTTATCGGTATCCATATTTTTCAGGTGAAACTGAAAACGCCCTTCTACCACTTTATTAACGGTGTCCAAGCGGACTACTTCAATAAAATCGTCGGGGTAGTCGTCCGTGGTTTGTAAGTCGCCTACGGGTTGGTCAAGTTCGATAGTCCAACTCAATATGGAAGTTGCTCGTGGAGTATTAAAGTTACTGGTTGGCAACGTATGCAAAGGATGTTTACCAATCACTAATGGAATGCGTGACACTGACAATTGTTCATCTATATTTGGTGGGTATGCGTAAGTAAGTTGAGTGCTAAAAACAAAAAGACCGCGATCAACAAACATATTAATGCTACCATCCGTTTCTACTTTTTTATCCCCAATTTTACATGCGACCTTTCCCAACTCAATCAGGTACTGTGGTTCTGCTGGTGGTTGTGGTTCATCTTTTTTACAAGCCGAAAGAAATAATAGTACGGCCAACAGTAGTGTGCCTGGAATAAAATGTTTCATAGCGTTATTGTTTGATGAACTTTAGTGATTGAGTGGTATTTTCAGTGGTAATATTCAGGAAATAAACCCCGGATTCAAATGTTTCCGTGGGAATATTTTGACCCTGAGTTGTAATTCCACGTAACATTACCTGACCGCTTACATTGGTGATGGTGTATTCTACTGGACTCCCATTGGATAAACTACCGGATAAAATAATATTTCCGCCCGATGGATTAGGAGATAAAGCAAAACTGCCATTGGCCGCATTTTTGGCTTCACCAGCATTTGAAACAAATTCCACGCAGGGACATGCCAAATCAGTCAAATCAACGGGTAATATCTGGGTCACCGTTGTGCCGTCCAAAGCCGATACCTGACATCTGATGTAAAAGAATTTGCAATCAGGTGGGATTATTTCAATTTGGCTATTAGAGGTGACTCCCAAATAATTAGCGGTTAATGTCGGCTGGTCAAAAATACCATTTAAACTCCAATGCCAGGTATAAGCATATGGTGGTTGTCCCAGATTACCGGTTGGTGTTATTACTTTTGCTTTAATGGTGGTGCGGTCACAGCCACTCGTGCTGTACATCCCCATTCTAATTGTAGATGAAGGGTTAAAATTAGCGATTTCACAACCCGAATTCCTGATTTGTTCGGCGTTGTTCATATCTGTTCTACCAGTAGACCCTGCACCGTAATAAACATCCGGGTTAGAATAATACGGAATTGGACCTAAATTAGCAAGAGGGTAAAGCACGTTATTAATATCTGCGAATAATTCTGCATCATCTGTTATACTGGTAACAATAGTTCGCCAGGCAAAACCGGTGTAAGGTTGTCCTGGTAAAACGGGAGGGAATGTCTCGCTGTAAAAGCGACCGTGTGCGCATACCTCCGTCGGGTCGGCCCCCCACTCGTGCCGTGCTCCAAACAAGTGTCCAATTTCGTGGCCAAAGACCATTCCAGAATAAAATGCCGGATATTCAACTATCCCAAACGCTGCATCAGAGTCTGGACCAATTGCTAAAACCCGCCCGTAGGATGGAGTGTACCGATCCGTCGTTAACAAAACTACGATATCTGCCCCGTACTGCTCTCGATACTGCTCCCCAATGAAGTATTCTGCAATATTAAGCATATCATCATCTAAGTTATTTAGCAAAAAGTCAATTTGCTCATCTAAAACCCACTGCGTATGCACCGTTTTATTGGGAATATCACTATTGGCAAAAGCCAAATTAATGATATTGTCGGAAGAGTGCAAAAAGGTGTTAAGCGAACCAGACGAAGCGATAATATCGGCGGCGGCTTCCGGTTCCACCACAATCAATATTTCAACCACGGCTTGGCAGTCTTCGTCATTATCCGTCGGCGTACATTCCTGAACTGGTGGATCGGGATCGGGATCAGTAGTGATATTCGCAGGAACTCCAAGCCCGCAGGTCTCGTGCTTGGGCGTTTTCCGTTTTATCAACGCCTGATAATTACCCGACAGCGGCACTATTTCGTAAAGATTGCCATCCACCGAAATAATACCCGACTTATCATTACCTTCAATGGTGAACATAACGTAGCCATGCCCTCCACTGATAATATTACCCGTCCATTCAAACGCCACATCCGGCTCTGACGCTACAGGTGCTACTTTAGCGGTTAAAACTTGACTGGGATTGTCTGGTAATCGGAACTGGAGTGTTCCCTGGTACTGAATTGTCCTTACATCAGCCAGCGTTATGATACGGGTATCATAACTGTAAGAAGTATCAGAGAGATGTTGGAAGCGTTGCATGGCCGCTGAAGATAAAGTTACATTACCCGAACTATTATCGGTAATGAAGGTGGATTGTGCGTTTACATTGAAAAACGCCAAGAGAATAGAGAGAATTACCCCCCCCCCGTACCCAATTTAGGGTACAAAAACTGTGTTTCATCATATTGAAAGATGTTTAAAAATGAATTACAAAGGTAATAAAAATTAAAGCGTAAATTGCGCGATTGCTTTAAAAAAAATACGAAATATTTTTTTATCGATTAAATGGCGTCTCATTCACCCAATGAAACCCGCGCCGCAGGAGCAAAAACTGTTGCTCATCGTAGCGTTCCATCCGAATCCACACCGAATCGGGGCCCCACAAGCCCGACAAAATCATCTGGTGATCGGCGGGCCGTTCGATGCGCAAACGGTATTGGTTCGCCGGGTCTTTTCGGGGGTGAATATTGAGGTACGTTTGGTTCGAATCCAGCGCAAATTCAAAACGCCGCAAACTGTCGTTGGCCATTTTGATGCTGGCTTGCCCCTCCCAATTGACCATAAATTTGCGCCAATACGTCGAATCGCTGAGCAGGGGCGCGACCGTTTGGTGGTTGCGTTGTATCTCTTTTACATCCCACAAACCGTGCAAAAGAGGTTTGGTTTCGGGTTTGCTCATTTGTGAGAAGTAGAAAAATATTTGTCCCCCCACCATGCCCAATAACAGCAACGCTTTGAGGACCAAACCCACCGTTTGCCATTTTTTTTGGCTAAAAAAAGGTTTTATTTCCCGCGCCGGTACGGCTTCGTGGGTGATCAATATTTTCCACAAACGGCCCAAATCCGGCAGCGCAATAATCACCGCCATTGCAAACAGCAGAAACGAAAAAATCTTCACCGGCACGTCAAAACACATATTTAGTACAAACACGTTGAGCATCACCACGGCGGCCATCAGGGCACCCAATAAAGCGGTGCGCCGGAACAGCAACAAGACACCCGGAATCACTTCGGCCCAACCAACGTAAGCGCTGTAATATTTGGAATAGCCCACAAAGGTCCACAACAAACCCATCGGCGACGATTCTCCGTAGGGTTGCGCCAGGCGACCCACCGAAGGCGCGGGCATTTGCATATGAAATACCTTGGCAAAGCCGTAGATAAACATATTGAGCAGTAAAAAATAACGCAACAACACCCAAAAATACGCAAAAGGGCGGTCGTAATTGCGCGGTTTCCGGTCGATGGCGAGGTAAATTCCCGTTAACACCACGCCCACCAGCAATTGCGTCACTAATGAAGCCCATTGCCAGGAACTATCGCCGCTGCCGTTTACTTCGTGGGAAAGCGGGTGGTTGAGTTGGGGCAAAAACTGCCCCACCAACGGCACCAACGGGTCGTATATGCTCCAACCCGTAAAGTTATTTTGCAGGCCGTCGAGAATGGTTAATCCTAAAAAGGTAATGCCAAATACCAGCAAGGTTTTTAGCCAAAAAGGATAAGGAACAACGTCGTTATTTTCCATAAAAAGATTTTTCTAACACCTGAGATCTTGCGTCTGTTACCGACTGACCAAGATCCAGCACCTTCGCCATTACCCAATCGGTTTGGCGTTCGGTATCGAGCCAAAAGTCGTCGGTACCACAAATTTGGTAACCATTGAGTTCATAAAATCGAATGGAACGGGGAGCTTCCTGCCAAACGCTGAGCCAGATATTTGGTCGATTTTCGTCGCGGGCTACAAACTCGGCAAAATGAAGCAACGACGTACCAAACCCTTTGCTTTGTTGTTTGGGGTCAATGTAAATGCGTTCAATTTGGAGCGTTTGCTCGGGCAAAAAAGACCAGTTCGGCGGCATAACTCCTCGATTTAACTTGAGGTAACCGACCGTTTGGTCGTTCAGTTCAGCAAAATAAAAAGCCGAAACGGGGTCATCCATTTCGTTTCTGAGGCTTTCGGGCGTAAAACTATCGGCGCAATATTGTTCAAATTCTGCGGTTTGGTTTTCTGCCTGCCACGCTGCGCGAAAAGTATATTCGGCAAAAATTTTAAGTTCGGATAAGTCTTGATGCTTAATTTGGCGTATCAGCATATTTAGGTGGATTAGATCGAATACGTCGCAAATATAGAAATCTATTTTTTACTAAAGAAATTTTTCCGACCACAGTTCACACGCTCAAAACGACCATTCACCTGAATTGTGTTGGGTGGTTATCCGGTTTCATTGTTCCTTTGTACCAGAAAAAGCGCCACAACAGATAAAATAGTTATGAAAATAGCAGAATTTTCGGTTAAAAACAGCCAATTTACTTTTATTGTATTCCTTGCTGTAATGGTATTGGGCATTGGTTCATTGCTCAATATGCCCCGGGCCGAAGACCCCAAGTTTACCCCACCCGGCTTTAACGTGGTGGTGATTTACCCCGGCGCCGGCCCGGCCGTTGTTGAAGAAAAAATCACCGAAATTGTGGAAGAACGCCTCGGCGCACTCGAAAACATTGACCGGATGCGCTCGTTTTCGTTCAACGGCATGATGCTGCTCACCATCGAGTTTGTGCACGGCCAGGACCCCGACAAAAAGTACGAAGAGGTGATCCGGGAGTTTAACGCCGCCCGCCCCGATTTGCCCGCCGATATTTACAGCGTCAACATCCAGCGGTTTACCTCCTCCGATGTGGCCATTTTGCAGGCGGCATTGGTGAGTGAAAACGCCAGTTTTGCCGACCTCCGCACCGAAGCCGAACGCCTCGAAGAACGATTGGAGAAAATTGGCGGATTAAAAGGGGCCGACACTTGGGGCATTCCCAAAAAAGAAGTGCGGGTGAACCTGAACCTGCCCAAAATGGCCGCCGATGGCATTCCCCTCAGCCGGGTATTGGGCGCTATGCAAAGCGAAAACGTATCCATTCCGGGCGGTGCCTTGTCGGTGGGTGACCGCGAATTTTTTGTGGAAACGAGCGGCGACTACAAAAGCATCGAGGAAATTCGCAACACCATTGTGAATGCCAACGGCGCAAAAATTGTGTACCTCAAAGACATTGCCCAAATTGATTACGAATACGAACAACAACGCCATTTGGCCTCCATCAACGGTACCCGCAGCGTATTTGTAACGGCGCGGATGAAAGACGGCCAAAATATTTCGGCGGTGAGCCAACAAGTGCAGGATGCCGTGGCGGAGTTTAAAGGGACTTTGCCCAAAACAATGGACTACATCACGGTATTTGACCAAGGCGATTCGGTCGAAAAACGCCTCTCGCGCTTCGCCAAGGATTTTGCCATTGCCATTTTTTTGGTGTTGCTTACGTTGCTGCCCTTAGGTTGGCGCGCTTCGCTGGTGGTCATGATTTCGATTCCTTTGAGCATCGCCATTGGTTTGTTTGCCCTCGATTTGTTGGGTTATTCGCTGAACCAATTGTCCATCGTGGGATTGATCATTGCCCTCGGTATTTTGGTGGACGACTCCATTGTGGTGGTGGAAAACATTGAACGATGGCTGCGCGAGGGGCATTCGCGCCGCGATGCCGCGATTTTGGCCACCCGACAAATTGGTTTGGCGGTTTTGGGCTGCACCGCTACGCTGATTTTGGCCTTCCTGCCGTTGGTATTTTTACCCGATGCCTCCGGCGATTTTATCCGCAGCCTGCCCATGGCGGTGGTGACTACGGTATTGGCCTCGTTGTTTGTATCGCTCACGATTGTACCGTTTTTGGGCAGCCGTTTGTTGGCCGAGCACCACAATCCGGAAGGCAACGCGATTTTACGCGGTTTAAAATGGTTAATTTCCAAAAGTTACGCGCGTTTGTTGCACTGGGGTTTGGAGCATCCCCGCAAAACGTTGGCCGTAGCCACCCTGATCTTTTTGGGGGTATTGGGTCTGGCTGGCAAAGCGGGGTTCGCATTGTTCCCCGCGAGCGAACGCCCCATGTTTTACATTGACGTAGAAATGGCGGCCGGTACCAACCTCGACGCAACGCAACGGGTGATGTTGCAGGTCGATTCGGTGCTGGAAACGTACACCGTTGAGGGCTTAAACGTCCAGGATTTTGGGTTCCGCAATTCCCGTTACCCCGATCCGGCCAATATTCCGTCGGGCGTGTATCCGGGCGAAGGCGCTCCGGCGCGCATCACCAAATACGCCACCAACGTGGGCCGTGGTAATCCGCGGGTGTATTACAACGTGATTCGTGAAACGCAGCGTTCGGATTACGGGCAAATTTTTGTGCAATTGCAGGAACGCACGCCGCCGCCGGTAAAACTGGCCTTAATTGACGAATTGCGCGAAAAATTGAGCATGGTTCCCGGTGCCGAAATTACCGTTAAAAACTTTGAACAGGGGCCGCCCATCGAAGCGCCGCTGGTGGTGCGGGTCATTGGTGAAAACCTCGATTCGTTGCGGACCATTGCCGGACGCGTCGAAAATATGCTCGGCAACCTCGACGGAACCATTTATCTGGACAACCCCATTTCAACCATCAACACCGATTTGGTGGTAAAAATCAACAAAGACAAAGCAGTTTCGATGGGTATTCCGGTGGCCGAAGCCGACCGCATGGTGCGCCTGGCCATTGCCGGACTCAACGTAGGCAGTTTCACCGCCGATGCGGACGCGCTGGAATACAATATTGTGGTGAGTGTGCCCAAAGCGGGCAAAACACCCAGCCTCGATGTATTTAAGCAATTGTATATCAATAGTTTGGCTGGTTTTTCAGTGCCACTGAGCCAAATTGCCGAAGTAGAACTTAAACCGTCGCCCAATTTTATTCAGCACTATAACAAAGAGCGGTTTACATCGGTATCGGCTTTTGTAAAAAGTGGTTATTACCCGGCGGCGTTAATCACGCAAATGCGCGAAAAACTGGCCGAAATGCCCGCGCCTCCGGGGTATAGTTACGTCATTGCGGGCGAAGCCGAAAGCGCCGAACGTTCGTTTGGGGGCATGGGAACCATTATTGTGATTACGGTTTTTGGCCTCATGGCCA
Source organism: Chitinophagales bacterium (assembly GCA_013298845.1). Taxonomy (GTDB): domain Bacteria; phylum Bacteroidota; class Bacteroidia; order Chitinophagales; family Saprospiraceae; genus M3007. The sequence continues at coordinate 41,641 of JAAFJN010000033.1, read as the reverse complement.
TCTTGATTTTGGAATTCAAAACCTTCAAAAGCACCTTTATTGTATTGTCGGTCATTCCGTTGGGGATTATTGGGGCCATTTTGGCGCTGCTGACCACGGGTTATCCGTTTTCGTTTACGGTGGTGGTCGGCCTGATTGCGCTCATGGGGATTGAAGTAAAAAACTCGATATTACTGGTGGATTTCACCAACCAACTCCGCGCCGAAGGCCGTGGTTTGGACGAAGCCATTCAGGAAGCGGGCGAAATTCGTTTTGTACCCATTTTGCTCACCTCCCTCACCGCCATCGGCGGCCTGATCCCAATTGCCATCGAACACAATCCGTTATATTCGCCCCTCGCCTGGGTCTTGATCGGTGGTTTGATTTCGTCTACCCTGCTTTCGCGAATTGTTACCCCCGTACTGTACAAATTACTGGCCCCAAAAGTGGGTTGAGAGTGAAGAGTGAAGAGTGAAGAGTGAAAAGTGAAGAGTGAAGAGTGAAGAGTGAATAGTGAAAAGTGAATAGTTTGCTCGTTGTAGAGTGATCTTTTATTTTAATTTTAGAGTAAAAAACAGGCAAAAATGCTCCAAACTAAAGAGTATTTTATCCGGTTTAAAAAAACATATCACTCATTACTAAAAATGAGTACGCTACAACGGGCAAACTCTACACTCTTCACTTTTCACTCTTCACTTTTCACTCTTCACTTTTCACTCTTCACTTTTCACTATTCACTTTTCACTATTCACTTTTCACTCTTCACTATCAAACCCCGCGCATGCTTAGGGCGACGCGTTTGCGTTTCATATCTACTTCCACGACGCGAACCGTTACCTGTTGGTTGAGGGTAACGACTTCCGAAGGGTTTTTGATAAATTTATCGGCCATTTGGGAAACGTGTACCAAACCCGAGTCTTTGATGCCAATATCCACAAAAGCGCCAAAAGCGGTGATATTGGTGATAATTCCGGGTAAAATCATACCTTCCGAAAGGTCTTCGATGGAGCGCACGTTCCCAAACTCAAAGGGTTTGGCCGCGCCGCGCGGATCGAGACCCGGTTTTTCCAACTCCTTCATGATGTCTTGCAGTGTGGGCAAACCAATATCGGCTTTGACGTAGTGCTTGAGGTCAATTTTTTGGCGGACTTCGAGGTTGACGATCAAATCCTGCACCTTACAGTTCAGGTCTTTGGCCATTTGAGTGACCAGTTCATAACGTTCGGGGTGAACTGCGGTATTGTCCAAGGGATTTTCGGCCTCGCGGATGCGGAGGAAGCCCGCGCATTGTTCGTAGGCTTTATCGCCGAGGCGAGCCACTTTTTTGAGGTCGCTGCGGCGGCGGAACGGGCCATTTTCGGAGCGGTAATTAACAATATTTTGCGCCAAAACCGGCCCAAGGCCCGATACATACGTTAATAAGTGTTTGCTCGCCGTATTGATATTAATGCCCACGGCGTTTACGCAACTTTCCACCGTACGGTCGAGGCTTTCTTTGAGTTGGGTTTGGTTCACATCGTGCTGGTATTGCCCCACCCCGATGCTTTTGGGATCAATTTTGACCAATTCGGCCAGCGGGTCCATGAGGCGGCGGCCGATGCTCACCGCGCCGCGCACGGTAAGGTCTTCGTTGGGGAATTCTTCGCGGGCTACTTCGGAGGCGGAATAAATGGACGCACCCGCTTCGTTGACCTGAAAAACTTCGACCGGACGATTAAAACGAATGGCGCGCAAAAAGTCCATGGTTTCGCGACCGGCCGTGCCGTTGCCCACCGAAATCGCGTCAATTTGGAAACGCTCCACCAAATCTTCCACTTCCGACTGGGCTTCAAAAACTTTACGCTGCGGTTCGTGCGGGAAAATGGCCGTGTATTTTAGCAAATTACCGCTGGCGTCCAATACCACCACTTTACAACCGGTACGGAAACCGGGGTCAATGCCCAGTACCCGTTTTTCGCCCAAGGGCGCGGAAAGCAACAATTGCCGGAGGTTATCGGTAAAAACCATAATAGCCTCTAAATCGGCTTTTTCTTTGGATAAATTGCGAAATTCCGTTTCGATACCGGGCTGAAGCAGGCGTTTGTAACTGTCTTTAACGGCCAGTTTTACCTGTCGGGCACTATCGCCCGAACCGGTGAGAAATAAATCTTCGAGGTCGCGCACGGCAGGTTCTTCATCGGGCGCAATGCCCACGCGCAGGAAACCTTCTTCTTCGCCCCGGCGCATGGCCAGCAATCGGTGGCTGGGACAATTTTTGAGGGGTTCGTTCCAGTCGAAATAATCGCGGTATTTGGCCCCTTCTTCGTCTTTCCCTTTCACTAATTTGGCGGCAATGAGGGCACCTTTGGTAAAGTGGCGGCGCACTTTGTCGCGCGCTTTGATGTCTTCGCTAACCCATTCGGCAATAATATCGCGGGCACCCTGCAAGGCATCGTCCACGGTAGCCACCTGGTCGTTGAGGTAAGCGGCGGCCACGGTATCCAGTTCGCGGTCGCGTTGGGTAAATATCCGTTTGGCCAAAGGTTCCAGCCCTTTATCAATGGCGATGGTGGCGCGGGTTTTGCGTTTGGGCCGGTAGGGCAAATACAAATCCTCCAGTTCGGTCATAGTCGCGGCGGCCAAAATGGCTTTGCGCAACTCGGGCGTGAGTTTGCCCTGTTCTTCGATGCTGGTGAGGATGGTTTCGCGGCGTTTGTCGAGTTCCTGAAGTTTTTTCAGCCAGTCCTGGATGGCGGCAATTTGTACTTCATCCAACGACCCGGTGGCTTCTTTTCGGTAACGGGCAATAAAAGGAACGGTGGCGCCATCGTCCAGCAAATCAATAACGGATTGGATGCGATGGGCAGAAATTTGTAAAATCGGGGCGATACGATCGGCGTACGTCATTCAGGATATGGTATTGAATAGTTTGGTGCAAATGTAGAGGGTCTTTTGAAAGTGGGCATTGCCAAGGGGGCAAAAGTTATCCACACGAACAATTTAAACACCGGTAACCTCGGCTTAACATTGGGGTAATAGTAACCCCCGACCTTTGCGGAAAATTTAACCACTACATATTATAATGCACATGAAATTTACGCGCATTTCCTTTATTTTCTGCTTTTTAATGTCAGTTGTTGCGGCCAACGCACAGACACCTTTTTACTTTGCAAAAACAAGTTACGTTGGTGCATTGAACAATGACCCTGCCGCTGACTGGACTGCCAACTGGGCAAACTGGGATCCTAAAAATACAAACTATCCGGCTCCAACCGACGTTACCACCCTTGATGGTTCGGCGGCTGGTTTCAAAAATATTTCCGGCACCGTTACTTTGGATGCGTCTAAAGTATATTTGCTTAAAGGTTTTATCGTAGTACCCGACGGTGCTAAATTGGTGATTCCTGCCGGTACCATCATCCGCGCATTGGGTGATTTGAGTGTTACCCCAAGAAACTACGCTTCTATCGTGGTAGAGCGTGGCGGTAAAATCGAAATTAACGGTACTGCCACTAACCCGGTTGTTATGACATCGGCCAAAGCAGCGGGCGAACGCGAACGCGGCGATTGGGGTGGTTTGGTGATTGGTGGCCGTGGCCGTCACAACTTGGCCAACGCCAATTTCGACAACGTACAAATGGAAGGTTTCAACAACGTTTCTTTTAACCCAAATCTCGCTAAATTTGGCGGTAACGACAACGCCGACAACTCAGGTTCGATCTCTTACCTCCGTTTGGAGTTTGGTGGTTTGGCGTTTGAAGCCAACAAAGAAATCAACGGTCTTACTTTGGGTGCCGTTGGTTCTGGTACACAAATCAGCAACGTACAAGTTTCTTATTGCAACGACGACTCTTTCGAGTGGTTCGGCGGCGCAGTAAACGCTAAATACCTCATCGCGTACAAAAGTACCGACGATGACTTTGACACCGACAACGGTTACGAAGGTTTGAACCAATTTGGTATCGCCATCCGCGACACGTCTTATTTTGACCTTACGTACAACGCCTCTTCCGGTGCTTCTACGTCCGAAGGTTTCGAAAGTGATAATGAAGCAACCGGTACTGCCTCTGTTCCGTTTACCACCAAAGCGATTTTCTCTAACTTCACGATGGTTGGCCCGGTTCCCGTGGGTACTACTTACAGCCAGTTGAGTTCTGTAGCGCGTTCGTCTTTCCGTCGTGGTGCCCGTATCCGTCGTAACTCCAGCCTGCGCATTTGCAACAGCGTATTTATGGGCTATCGCAACTTTGTAATGATTGACGGTGACAGTTGCGTACGCAAAACCAATTTCCCACAAGCGTTGGGTTTGGTAAATCCATCTACTCCGGTGGATATTCAAAACAAACAAATTTTCTTTGCCAATAACCTCATCGTAAATACGGCTTCAGCGTTTACCAGCACTTCTGATACTACGGCCAACGGTCTTGCCGAAGTAGCCCGCGCCGCAGGTTCGGCCGCAAAACGCGACGCCATTGACGCTTGGTTGAAACAAACGTTGGTACCTTGCCTTTCTAACAACATCAATCCGGTGCCTTTCACGGCCGGTACAGTGTTGGAAAACCCCAATGCGTACACCACAACGCCTAATTTCCGTCCGGTAGCCGGTTCACCCGCTTTGGCAGGTGCGGAATTTGATTGCAACCCCATCTTGGTTAACCTTACTTCTTCTGCCGACGAAATTGAAACGGCTATGAAGTACAGCCCGGTATACCCTAACCCCATCAGCAGCGGTGTGTTGCAGTTTGGTCGTCAGGTGGTATCTTACGGTATCTTCGACATCAAAGGTCAATTGGTGCGTTTCGGTTTGGATACCGACCACGCCGAAGTAGAAGGTTTGAACCCTGGTATGTACTTTATCAAATTGGATAATCAGGTACAGAAATTGATTGTACAGTAATTGTTTGTTGAGTATAAAATCCGGCTGTTAACCCGGCCGGATTTCATTTTAAAATAAAAAAAGCGTCGGGTGCTGTGTGCATCCGGCGCTTTTTTATTGGGCAAAAGAAAAAGTTACAACGCCAACGTGCGCAACGCCATTCGCCGCAGCGATTCGGGGGTATCTTCTCCACAAAGGTCGCGAATGGACACCCACTGAATTCCTTTTACCTCCAACGCATCAAAGTCATGGAGGATTTCGGGGGTTACAAACAGGTAACGCAGGTCGTAGTGCAGGTGTTCGGGTACGCCGTTTTTGGCCGGAATCGGGTGCACATCGAGGTCAAAAATGCCACTTTGGAGGCGATTCAGCACCGTTAGCCCGCATTCTTCGCGGGCTTCGCGTTCGGCGGTTTCGCCCGGTTCGGCATCGGTGCCTTCCACGTGGCCGCCGGGTTGTAGCCACCGATCCAGTTTGATGTGGTGAATGAGCAACGTGCGCTGAAAATCGGGTGAACAAATCCAAGCCGAGCCGGTAATATGCCCTTCGAGGGTGGAACGTTGCCAAAATTCATCGCAACGTTGAAGAAAATCGAAGGTTTGCCGCTGAAAAGCCGCGTCGGTGTTGTTCAGTGGGTTGTAATTGCTAACCGCTTCTAAAACAATTTCTTTATTCATGGGGTAAATATACTTCGACTCGGCAGGTTTTGTGGACGAAAATCTTGATACAGATCAATATTAGTGCTGCACAAAACCCGGCAACGCTCAATATATAAGTAGATGCGCCCTGAATCATGCCGAAACCTTATAACTTTGCCCGTTCATTCACAACATTACCTCTTGTATGAAATTAGTTCTTATCGCTTTGGCGCTTTTTTCCGTTGCCACGTTGTTGGTTTTTTGCAAACATACCCGTTACACACCCGATAATTTGCCGGCCCAACAAATTCGGTTTGGCAAAGGCGGCGGTTTCACGGGCATCGAACAGGCGTACACTTTGCTCGACAATGGTCAATTGTTCGACGCCAACCGCACCGAACTGGATTCGGCCAAACGCCGCGTGGCCAAAACCTGTTTTAAAACGGTGGAACAACTCAAACTGGCCCAACTCGATTTTAAACATCCCGGCAATACGTACTCATTCATCGAAGTCCCGTCGGGCGATGGTTACCGCCGCATTTCCTGGGGTGCCGCCGACGCGCCCGTGGATAAAAACATCGCGGCGTTGTTTGAAAAACTCATGTCGCTGGTTGCTAAGGGTTGAATTTGTTAGAAGGGTTGAATTGGTTGAATTGGTTTTGCTCGTTGTAGAGTGTTCGTTTTGTGTTGCTCGTTGTAGAATGGTCGTTGTTTTGTTGCTCGTTGTAGATTGTTTGTTGTCATTGTCCAATTTCGCGGCTACAAGCACTGGGTGAGTTCGTCATCTCTAGCGTGCCAATCTGCCAAATCTCCCAGATTTGGTAGATTTCATCCGAAATAGTCCGCCGAAGGCATCTCAAGATCGTCCTGACGATTGGACGACAACACTGCCAACGATTTCATCCGAAATAGTCCGCCAAAGGCAACTCAAGATCGTCCTGACGATTGGGACGACAACACTGGCAACGATTTCATCCGAAATAGTCCGCCGAAGGCATCTCAAGGTTTTTGGTGCTTTTTCGCCACAAAATAGCCGTCTATCCCAAAGGTTTCTCTGGAATATCGAGTGAATATTTTATTCGCACGCCGGGGATGACGAACTCACCCAGTGCTTGTAGCCGCGAAATTGGACAATGACAACAAACAATCTACAACGAGCAACAAAACAACGAACACCCTACAACGAGCAAAACCAATTCAACCCTTAACAACAAATTCAACCAAACTTCGTACCTTTGCTTGATTTTTGAGTAACATATCCATGTCGAATATAATTAAGAAGTTTTTTTCTCATCCGATTATCCAGCGTGTTGGCGGAATTTGGAACCAGGTAACGGCTCCGGTGAAGTACGTTTGGAACCTTATTTTATCGCCATTTCGCCCCGTATTAGACCCCATTCAGGCGCGTTGGCTGGCGCTCACTGCACCACTTCGCGCGCGCTGGGCGGTATTTGCCCAAGGGTCGCCTAATGTGGCCGGAGTGGTTGAATTTGGCCTTTCTGCGGCGAAATGGGGCTTTTTTTCGCTCCTTTTCCTCATTTTTGGCGTTTGGGTGGGTTTGTTCGGGCACATGCCCAACCGCGAAGAGTTGAAAAACATCGAAACGTCGAACGCGACGGAAATTTATTCGGCCGATAACGAACTCATTGGTAAATATTACATCGAGAACCGGACGGCCATTAAACTCGAAAATATTTCGCCTTACGTCATTACGGCGCTGCTGGCCACCGAAGACAAACGTTTTTTTGAACACAGTGGTATTGACCTGATGTCGTGGCTGCGCGCCTTCAAAGGAGTGGCCACCAACGAACAAAACCTGGGCGGCGGCTCTACGTTGAGCCAACAATTGGCCAAAAACCTGTACCCGCGCCGCAATTATAAGGTGCCGGGAGTGAGTATTTTGCTCAATAAAATTCGCGAAAACATTATTTCCATTCGCCTCGAAGACATTTATAACAAAGAAGACCTGCTCAATTTATACCTTAATACGGTGCCTTTCGGGGGCGACCGTTTCGGGATTAACGTGGCGGCCAAATACTTTTTTAACAAAAAAGCCAAAGACCTCACGCCCGACCAAGCCGCAACCCTCATCGGGATGTTAAAAGCCACCACGGCCCTCGACCCAACGCGCAACCCCGAACGTTCGCAAAAACGCCGTAACCTCGTGATGTCGCGCATGGTGCAAAATAACGAGTTTGAATTTGATTCCGAAGAATTGGCCACCGTGGCGCGATTAATCAAAACCGGTAAACTCTCGCAAACCGAATACGACAAACTCAAAGAAAAACCCGTCGGGGCTAAAAAACACGGTGGCGATGGCAATAACGACGGCACCGGAACCTATTTCCGCGAATATCTCCGCACCGAGATAATGCCCGATTTGCTCAAAAAACTCACCAAAGAAGACGGTACTCCTTATAATTTGTACCGCGACGGCCTCAAAATTTACACTACCTTAGACAGCAAAATGCAGCAGTACGCGGAAGAGTCGGTGGCCAAACACATGAAGGACCTTCAGCAGAAATTTGACCAACACTGGAAAGGGTACAAAGGCGAAAAACCCTGGGGCGATGATAAATGGATTGACGAACAAGTGCGCCGCAGCGACCGCTGGCAACAATCGAAAGAAAGCGGTATGAGCGACGAGGAAGTACTTAAATCGTTTAACGAACCCGCTCCCATGACCATTTTCTCGTGGCGCAACGGCGGCGGTGACGTGGATACCACCATGACGCCCTTAGACAGCGTTCGCTACTATTTTTGTATGCTCAACTGCGGTTTTATGGCCATGGAACACAAAACCGGCTATATCCGCGCCTGGGTGGGCGGCACCAATTTCCGCAATTTCAAATACGACCACAACCTGAGCCGCCGTCAGGTGGGTTCTACGTTTAAACCCATTGTTTATGCAGCGGCCATTCAGGACAGTATCAAACCATGCCAGTTTATTAAAAACCAGTTGGTGACTATCAAAGACTGGACGCCCCACAACTCCGACGAAAGTTACGGGGGCTGGTATTCGCTCATCGGGGGGTTGACGTATTCGGTGAACGTCATTGCTGCGCAATTGATTGAAAAAGTAGGCATCCAAAAAACCATTGATTTGGCCCGAAATATGGGCGTTACCTCCGAGTTGCCGCGCGAATTTGGCATCAGCCTCGGCGCTTGTGAAGTGAGCCTCTACGATATGATAAAAGTGTACGGTTCCGTGGCCAATAAAGGCGTTCGCCCCGAACCCGTGACGGTGTTAAAAGTAGTGGACCGCAACGGTAACGTTATTTACGATTACAACACGGAATTAGGCCGCAACCCCGAGTTAGGGCCGCACGTGGCCGCCCTCACCGAAGACCAGGCCGCCACCGTACAACGCATGATGAAAAGTGTCATTGATTACGGAACGGGTGCACGTTTGCGCACCGGCTACGGCTTACAAAGCGATTTTGCGGGCAAAACCGGCACCACCCAAAACCATTCGGATGGTTGGTTTATCAACTTTAACCCCACCCTCGTTACGGGTGCCTGGGTAGGCGCGCCCAGCCGCGCGGTGCGTTTCCGTTCCATGTCATTGGGCCAAGGCTCCGCGATGGCGTTGCCAATTGTGGGTAATTTTTGGCACAAAGTGGGCAACGACAAAAAACACCGCACACTGCTCAACGAAAAATTTGCCGACAACCCCGAAGTGAACAGCCGTTGCGGTTGTCCGTTCCGCATTTCAATTTCGCCCGATACACTCAATTTGTTGTTGCAGGATTCTACCATCCGCGACTCGTTGCGCGCCAGTGGGTACAAAAACCTGAAGGAAATTGCCCGCGAACGTTTCGGTGGTGAAATCCCCGATGAACCCGCCGGTGGCGAAGGCGGTACTGATCCCAGCATTTTTAATGACCAAATTCCAGAGGGAAAAGAAGAAAAAAAGGGCAATAAACCCAAAGACTTTTTTAATAAACTGCTGAACAAAGATAAAGACGGAAAGGATAAAAAAAGCGGTGGCGGCGGGTATTAGAACACATACAATCATACGGCATGAACTTAAACTTTTTTCTCACCATGAAACATTGGCAACTGTTTTTGTTGCTGATGGGTATCCCGATGGCGTTCCAAATAGGGGCTATTTCCATATTGGCTGATAACCTCGACGGGCTGGAAATGATTATGCAGGCCCTGCCCTACGTTATTATATTGGTCGCGGGGTTCTTTTTTGCGTGGTTTCATACCCTCGGCGCAGCGTTGTACGCCAAGTTACCCGAATCCGTCCCGATGAGCCTGCTCACGTTCCGGCTTATGCTGGCCATTCCGGCAACCTTCGTGTTGAGCATTGCCGTCATTGCCTGGCTGGTTTTCACCGACCACACGGAGGTATTCCGGGGCATGGATGAAACCTTTGTTTCCGCCTTTCTGATGTTGTATTTTGTGTCGCTGTTTGCGACCTTGTACCTGCTCTATTTTATTTCCAAATGCCTCGTATCGGTAGAGGAGCAAGCCCCCGTTACCTTCAAACGGTACGTTGGGACATTTTTTGCACTCTGGTTTTTTCCGCTCGGAATTTGGTTTTTTCAACCCCGCGTCAACGCCATATTTGACGGTAGCAACGACAACGAGGGCATGTCGCGCTACGACAACATTATTGACACGTTTTAATTTAATTACTGAAACATCGTGTAATAACGAGCACCCAAGGTAACGCCTTCGGTACCCACGTGGTCCAGCCCCCAGCGGCCTTTTTCCGAAATACAGGGCGTTGTTTGTTCGCCCCGGTGCAGCGCCAGGTACGTGTCGTAACTCACGGCTTTGCGGTCGGCAATTTTTTGAAACACGTTAAAATGCGCCACCACGTCGGCCCAGTCTTTGGTAAGGGTGCCCTCGTACACTTTGGCTTTGGAGCCGGAGCCATAAGCCACAAAACCGAGGCGTTTGCCCGCCAAAGGTGTTTTCTCCTGGAAATCACTTTCCAACGTACTCATCAGGGCCAAAAACACCGATGCGGTGTATAAATTACCCATTTCACTGCTGGCCCGCTGCGCTTTTTCGAGTTTTTTCTGCACAAATTTTTTGTACAATGCCGATTCACTCACCGCTTTTACAAACGTATTGTACGCTTTTCGGTAGGCTTTTTCGTCTTCAAAACGAATATGGTCAATCACCGGAAACTTGTATTTTTTCACGTCATTGTCCCACGCGCCTTTTGCTTTGCGCTCCTGAATAAACTGCTCGGTGTACATGCGTTTGGCGTGGAACGAGTACGGCAGGTGAAAAATCATCCGCGCCCAACGTTCACTCAACGCCGGGTACTGGCCAGATTTCATCAAACCAACCTGTTCGGCCTGTTCGCGGAAATGCGCCAGGGCTTCCATCATCCGGTCCTGGTAACATTGGTTCGAGAATTGCCCGTCGAACACCGGCGTTTCGCAGAATTTTTCGCGGCGCGGTTTATAAAAATCGTGTACACTTTCGGTCGCCACGCCCACCACGGGTTGAATGCGCAACAAACGCGGGTTACTTTTTACCAAAATAGCCACTGCGCCCGCGCCCTGGGTGTATTCGCCCGACGATTCCAGTTCGTATTTGGCAATATCGGAAGCCACTACAATACCCACGCGGTTAGGGTGCGCGGCCACCCAGTCGAGGGTACCCAACAAAGCATCGGTGGCACCAATGCAGGCAAAAGTCATGTCCAGCACATCGCAATGGCGGAAACAATCGCCGCCGTATTGGCCCTTGAGGCGGTCTTGCACCATCCCGATGGCGTAGGTGGCCGTTGGTTTGGCCATATCCAGCGCGCTTTCGGTACCCAACCAGAGTCGGCCAATGGAGCGAGGGTCAATATTATTGCGCGAAATCAGTTCGTAGATGGCTTCGGCGGCCATGGTGGCAGCGTCTTCGTGCGCGTCGGGCAGGGCCATTTTATGCAATCCAAGGCCATCGCGCAGTTTTTCAACGGCGATCTGGCGCTTTTCGGCGAGTGTATTAATGTCTAAGTAAATTTTGGGCGCATAAAAGGCCATGTCGTCAATACCGACGGAAACGTTACGGTTTGCCATATTTTATGAGGTGTAGCGCAAAGGTATTATTTTGTTGATGCGATAAAAAGTAACAATAAAAAAGCGGTAGTGTTGCAAAACAGTGTTCTTTTTTGCTTGGCCGGGCGCTACTCCGTTACAACTTCCCAAACCGCTGTTCCAACACCGTCCAGCGAAAATTAAAAATTTGTTCCAGTGCCCGGCGCACGAACAACCAATTGGCAATATCGCCCAAAATGCCCAGCGGCACGCGGTAATGCACCAAATCGGTCATTTCTACCCCGCCCGGAATGGCCTTAAAATGGTGTTGGTGGTGCCAAATGGCGTAAGGCCCCATGCGTTGTTCATCCACAAAATAACGTTTGTCGGCAACGTGGGTAATTTCGGTCATCCAAAACATCGGGATACCCAAAAGCGGTTTTACGGTGTAGGTAATGACTTGCCCCGGGTACATTTCCCGCGAAAATTCGGGGTCCGAAGTGACCTTAAAATCCATCTCTTTGGGGGTGATTTCGAGCAAGTTATTGGGGTTTGAAAAAAAAGACCACGCCGTATCGAGGTCAATCGGGAGGCGTTGGACGCGTTTAAGGGAATATAAAGCCATATTGTTGGGCGGTTTGGAGGATGGGATAAATTCAGAACGTGTTCTCCGCTATGTTCCGAACGGTTTGACAGAAAGTCTACCAGACTAAACAATATTTTGGGGTTCTGGTTGGTTTTTTTTGAAAAAGGGCGAAAAAAGAAAAACAAATTATTTCGGAAAAATTAACGTCCTTTGCACCATCATTATGGCCAAAAAACGCGGACAACTCTCTCTTAAATTCGACGACGAGCGCATACCGAAACTCTTCGGTATGCTCTGCCTATTTTTTTCCTTTTACCTCTTCATTGCGTTTATTTCGTACCTGTTTACCTGGGAACACGATCAGGACATTGTGTTTCGGTTCTCGTGGGAGATGTTTTTTAGCGATGTTGCGGTAGATAACTGGCTGGGGCGGCTGGGCGCATTTGTCGCCGATGCCTTTATTTATTGGGGTTTTGGGGTCGCTTCTTTTGGCATCGTGTACCTGCTGTACAAATACGGCCTGACGCTCATGCGCGGTATGCCCTTGAGCCTGCTCATGCCGACGTTGCAAAGTACCACCGTTTGGATGGTGACCATTTCGGTGATTTCGGCCTTCTTTTTTCAAACCTCCCGTTTTCCGTTTGGCGGCGAATTTGGCAAATCCGTGGGGTTGTGGATTCAAAACTTTGTGGGCATCCCCGGTACCCTGATTTTACTCGTTTTTGCTTTTTTGGCCGTATTTGTTTGGAACAACAACCCCAACCTCACCGACTTCAGTTGGCGCGGACTGGGCCTCGAAATTCGCAACGCCTGGAATGATTTGCTCAGTGGCAATTACGCCCGCCGTCGCAAAGTAGTGCCGCCGCCGTCCAACGCCCGCCAACGCACCAATACCACAACGGCGACCGTACCGGACGAAACACCGGGAGAACTGGTATCACCCATTTTTGCCGATAACCCACTCGACCACCTCGAAGAAGAACTGGAAGAAGCCGCCGAAACCCAGGCTTTGGATACACCCACGCCGGGCGAACAACTCAAATTTGACCTGACGCAGCGCAGTGCACTCTTTGCGCCGCCGCCGCCTGTGGTTACCCCCGAAAAACGGTCACCCCTCGATCCCGACGACGCGGAGTTGGAGATCAATATTCCCGTAACCCCGCCGCCGCCCGTGAACCCGGAGGAGGCCGACCAATATAAACCGCCCACCGAACTGATTCAGGAAAACAACCCGAACCTGTCGGAACCTTACGATCCCACCCTGGAATTGTCGCGCTACGAGCATCCGCACCTGCAATTGTTGCTGGAATACGACAATACCACCCTCGAAATTGACCGCGAGGAATTGGAGGCCAATAAAAAACAGATCATCGAGACGTTGTTGTATTTTAAAATTGAGATTGAAAAAATCCGCGCAACCATTGGCCCTACGGTGACACTGTACGAAATCATCCCGGCTCGCGGGGTGCGTATTTCTAAAATCAAAAACCTCGAAGACGATATTGCCCTTAACCTTTCGGCCTTGGGGATTCGTATTATTGCCCCCATTCCCGGTAAAGGAACCATTGGTATCGAGGTGCCCAACAAAAAACGCCAGATCGTGGGGATGAGAGAAACCCTGCAAGACGACCGTTTCCGCCGGGCCAAAATGGACCTGCCCATTGCTTTGGGTAAAAATATTCAAAACGAAGTATTCGTGGCCGATTTGGCCAAAATGCCCCACTTGCTCATCGCCGGTGCGACCGGTCAGGGTAAATCGGTGGGTATCAACGTCATCCTGATGTCGTTGCTGTACAAAAAACACCCGTCGCAGGTCAAAATCATTATGATTGACCCCAAAAAGGTGGAATTATTCCCGTACGCCCGCCTCGAAAACCACTTTTTAGGTTTCCTGCCCGACCAAACCGAACCCATCGTTACCGATACAACCAAGGTGGTGCACACCCTCAATTCGCTCATTATTGAGATGGAAACGCGGTACGACCTCTTGAAAAAAGCCGAAACCCGCAATATCACCGAGTACAACGATAAATTTGTGGGCCGCCGCCTCAACCCCAACAAAGGCCACTACTTTATGCCTTATATCGTGTTGGTGATTGATGAATTTGCCGACCTGATTATGACCGCCGGTAAAGAAATCGAATTGCCCATCGGGCGTTTGGCGCAGTTGGCCCGGGCCGTGGGTATTCACCTGATTATTGCCACCCAACGCCCGTCGGTGAACATTATTACGGGGGTAATTAAAGCCAACTTCCCGGCGCGGATTGCCTTTAAAGTAGCGTCCAAAATTGACTCCCGCACCATCCTGGATACCGGCGGCGCCGAACAGTTAACCGGGCGCGGCGATATGCTCCTGAGCGTAGGCGGCGATATTATTCGTTTGCAATCGGCTTTTGTGGATACCCCCGAAGTAGAACGCGTGATTGATTTTATCTCCAAACAACAAGGCTTCCCCGAACCGTTCTTTTTGCCCGAATTCCACACGGAAGGCGACAATACCGGCAGTTCAGCCAAACATTTTAGCCTTAGCGAAATGGACGACTTACTCGACGACGCGGCTCGCCTCGTGGTAGAAACCCAACATGGCTCTACGTCCATGATTCAACGCCGGATGAAATTAGGCTATAACCGCGCCGGTCGTATCATGGACCAACTCGAAGCCCTGGGCATTGTTGGTCCCGGCGAAGGTTCCAAACCCCGCGAAGTACTCTATTTCGATATTCCCGAACTGAACCGCTACCTCACCGAATTGCGCAGCAAACGGTAAAACAGCACTGACAACACCTTGCAAGTGTTAAAATTTTCTTAAAAATTTGGTTTACAAAATAAACTAGTTTACCTTTGTAATGTTTTTACGAAATAAATCAAACAACATGGAAGATAAAGAACAACCATTTTCGCCGGCAGACAGTTTGCGCGTCATTCAGCAAACCATCGAAGTGGCCAAACGGCGGGTGCAGGAAAACGGCTTTTACCTGCTTTTGTGGGGCACATTGGTCGTCATTGCCGGGCTTTGGGACTTTTTCATTGGCTGGAACTCCAAAAACACAATAAATCCACACCTGCCCTGGATGCTGATGCCCATTGTGGGGGGTGTGGCCACCATCGTGTACGAAATACGCCGACAACGCACCCACGTGGAGCGCAACACCTTTAATACACTGTACGGCATGACCTGGCTGGGCTACGGCATCACCGTTCCGCTGTTGATCATGTACGTCCTCAAAGCCGATCTTAGCCCCACGCAGCCTATTTTAGCCATGACGGGTTTTGCCCTGTTTATTTCGGGTTTGGTGTTGCAATTCCGGCCCATTATTGGCGGGGCGGTGGTCATTTGGGTCGGTGCCTTGCTGGCCATTTTTACCGAACCCGTTTGGCATTCGCTTATTATGGCCGTCGCCACGGGCATTGGGTACCTCATTCCCGGCTATTTATTGAATCGTTCCAAGCGCGTTTAACTTATGTACGAAGAACTGGATCCCCTGCTGATGTCGCAACTGCGCCTCACGGTCATGTCGTACCTGATGGTCGCCCGGGAAGCCGATTTTAACCGCCTGAAAGAAGAAACGGGCGCCACGAGCGGCAACCTGAGCATCCAAATCGGGAAATTACAGGAGGCGGGCTACATCGAAATAGAAAAAACGTATCGCAACAATTACCCGCTCACGTTATGCCGCATCACCCCGGTGGGCATCGAGGCATTTGATCAATTTCAACAAAAATTACAGGCTTATTTTAAGCGGTAACCCCATCTATACTTCGATTCGCTCCGTATAAAAAACACACATTTTACCATGTTATTAAGTATTGTTCACAGTCCGACGGGGCTGCTGCACCTGGCAGTCTCATGCCTCGCCATGATTTTTGGCGCGCTGATTTTGTTGCTGAACAAAGGCACACAATTACACAAACGCATCGGGTACGCGTACGCCGTATGTATGCTGCTGGTGAATGCCACCGCCTTTATGATTTACCATTTGTGGGGGCGCTTTGGTATTTTTCACTGGTTCGCGGTACTGAGTTTGTTTTCCCTTTCCATGGGCATGTTGCCGCTGTTTTTGGTCAAAAATCGCCCTAAAGCGCTGTATTTGCACGTCAATTTTATGTATTGGTCGGTCATTGGGTTGTATTGCGCCTTTGTGGCCGAAACCCTGGTGCGCATCCCGCACGCGTTGTTCCGGGGTAATTTTGCGCTGGCCATTAACGGCAGCATTTTTTTGGTGATGCTTATTGGCGGCGTGTGTTTTGGTATTTGGAAGAAAAAATGGCAAAAACAATTTCATTTTTAAATAACACCACAATTGCATTCAACACTATGAAAAAGGTATTCATCATCGGGGCACTCCTGGCAGCGGGTGCCGTACAACACGTTATCAACGCCCAAACCATCAACGGTACTTTACATTTCAGCGCGGGAACGGTGGCGCCGCTCAGCGTCACTTTACCCGGTAATTTCGAGGCCCCGGCGGGCAATGTCACTTTTGGCAGCGGCGGTTGGGGCCGCATGGGACAACGGTTTCTGCTCGGTGGCAGCGGTTTTGGCTCCACCAACCGAAATACCAGCGGCCCGGCGGGGACGGTTTCGACCAACTGGGGCATGGGCTTCGCCGACTTCGGTTATATTTTTGCGGAGAAAAAACAGTGGGTCAATTACGTTTTTGCCGGTATCGGCGGCGGCGGCTTGGACCTGCGTTATCACAACAATACCGAACAACCGTTGCGCCTTTCCGATAACCTGACCATTGCGCCCGGACAACGCGCTAAACTCAGCACCGGCGGATTGGCCTGGCAGGCGGGCATTAGTATTAACCGGGTATTTTTTAGCGAAAACCCGCGTTTTTTAGGCCCAAAAATTGGTTTGGAAGCGGGTGTATTTCACTTTCCCATTACAGCACGCTGGACCAATAACGCCGATGACGCTGCCTTAACGGGCATCGGGCGGCCCGGAATGCAGGGCGCTTTTATACGCTTGACGGTGGGTGGTTTTAGCCGTTAATTATTTTACAGTTCGCGTCAGCGGATTTGTGCATCGAAATACTGATAATCCACTGAAGGGATGCACAAAACCTGCCGACGCGAATTGTATTCTTTGCTCTGTTTTCGCATTTTACCCCATATTCCGCTCCCGTAGATTCCTCCTGAATGAACTGTCCGGTTTGTACGTGATGCAAGTGAACAGGGTCTAACATTCTTTCCCTTTACAAATCGGGCTTTATCTGTTCACGCCCTTTTTTCATCAAATATACTACCGTTTGTTGGGGTAAACGTACAATGAAAGTTGTAAAAACAACCAAACCCTCTCAAATTTCGTCATGTG
This sequence comes from Chitinophagales bacterium, assembly GCA_013298845.1. Lineage (GTDB taxonomy): Bacteria > Bacteroidota > Bacteroidia > Chitinophagales > Saprospiraceae > M3007. Next base: position 24,270 of record JAAFJN010000033.1, on the reverse strand, counting down.
TATCATCAAAACAACAGCACATGAATACGATGAAGCATCTCATTTTTTACCCTCTCCTCATCATATTTCCATTTTTTACCCACGCCCAAGACAAACACGATTATAATTGGTTATTGGGACTGCACAGAGACGGCATTGAACGATTTGCCAATCGCTTTGACTTTAATCAAAATCCAGTGGAGATACAGTCATCGGCACTTTTGGGTGGTTTACAGCAGGGTACGGTTATGTCCGATGCCGATGGACAATTATTGTTTTACAGCGGGGGGTGTTATATTGCCAACCGCAATCACGAAATGATGGAAAACGGTGACTCCATCAATGCGCCCGGAGGGCCATATTACACTGATTGCTCAAGAGACACTTCCGGTTATTTTTTGTTTCAGGGAATTATTTCTTTACCTGTCCCCGGGAAACAAGGACTTATATTACATTTTTCATCTGAAAAAACCCGATAGAAGTAAAGATCCCAATGCTTTGCTTTATTCTTTGGTGGATATGAGTTATAACAATGGCTTAGGTAAAGTAAACGAAAAAAACATCAGTATTGCCAATGGTGAATTTGCTGATGCCATGACCGCAGTAAAACACGCAAATGGGCGAGACTGGTGGGTTGTTATCCCCGAAAAAAACAATGTCTACCATAAATTATTGCTAACGCCTGGAGGCATTCAGCATAGTACCCAGGTAATGGAATACGATAAACTACTTGGACAAAAGGCGAATAATGCCGTTTTTTCACCCGATGGCACCCAATACGCCAGATTAGGGCAAGCGCAACAACTGATCTACATGTGTTTCGATCGTTGCTCCGGATTGTTTTCCTGCCCGATATTTATTCAATTAGATATTTCTTTCGGTGCTGCATTTGGCGTTGCTTTTTCACCCAATTCACAGTTATTATACGTTTCTCACGTTGAAGAGCTGTTTCAGTTTGACACCAAAAACCTATCTAACAACAGTAAACCTATTTTGATTGATCAGTACGACGGATTCAAATTGGGTTTTGCCGCCAATTTTTTCCGAATGTCGTTGGCCCCCAACGGAAAAATATACATGTGCTGCTCCAATGGTATTGCTGTGATGCACGTCATCAATGCGCCGGATTCGGTGGGTACAGCCTGCCGCTTTGAACAACACAGCATTCAACTATTTGGCTCTAACCACATTGGCATCAACCATTTTCCCAATTTCCGGCTATACGACCAAGCCGCCAGCATGTGCGACACCTTGGGTATTGATACGCCCGAACACCTGCCCGAACCAGCGCGTTGGGTTCCCGTGGAGGGTATGCACATTTATCCCAATCCGGCCTCCAATTATTTTAAGTTAGCCGTGGCCGCCTGCGAATCGGGGCGTTTGCGGGTGGTGAACGCCGAAGGACGGATCTTGTACGAGGTAAGTAATTGGTCGGGTCCCCAGAATATTGACATTGACGCAACGAACTGGCCCGGCGGGGTGTATTTTGTCCATTTGTTCCGCTATCAGTTTCGGGTGATTCATACCGTAGAAAAGGTGTTGGTGGTGCATTAGGGCGTTTGGGCAAAAAATGAAATTCATCTAAAAACCGCACTTTTTTCACCAAAAGAGCAGCCAAGGGGCATTCATATAATAACATAGGCAACTATCTAGCCGCTTTGCACAGTGAAAACGTACGAAATTTCGGACTTTCCCGTCATCTATGACCTCGGCAGAGGTCATTGGGAGGCGGCTGGATAGTTACTAACTTAGTGCATATTAGTTGCATTTCATACACTATGCCAATCCCCTAGATTCCTCCCTAAATACGTTCCGCGATGAGATATGCGTCTCATCGCGGAACACTTAAAGTCTAACATCTTTCGTCTGATGTCCAACGTCTTCCGTCTAACCTACATTTTCACCCACTTGGTATTCGATTTACCGCTCTGAATCACTTTTTCGATAAAGCGCATACCGCGCACCCCGTCGCTCACCGTTGGAAAATCGGTGTAAATAGGGTCGGGTTCGCGGCCTTCCTCGCGGGCGCGCACGCACTGCGCCACGTTGCGGTAGATATTGGCAAATGCCTCCAGATAACCTTCGGGATGACCACCCGGAATGCGCGTATGGCGCAGCGATTCGGGGTACAGATCCCCAACGCCCGTCCGGTACAATTCGGTGGGTTTATTCAACCATTTCACCACCAACGTATTGGGTTCCATCTGATGCCAGTGAAAACCACCTTTTTCGCCGTACACCCGAATATTGAGATTATTTTCCTCACCGGCGGCAATTTGGCTGGCATGCAGCACCCCTTTGGCACCATTGTTGAAGCGCAACAACACGTTACCGTCGTCGTCGAGCAAGCGACCGGGCACAAAAATGCTAATGTCCGCGCAAAGTTCGGTGATGTGTAACCCCGTAATATATTCAGCCAGGTTTTCGGCGTGGGTACCAATATCGCCCATTGCGCCCGCAATACCGGAGCGTTTGGGGTCGGTACGCCACGAAGCCTGCTTGTTACCGTCTTTTTCCACAAACGTACTGAGCCAGCCCTGCGGATATTCCACAATCACTTTACGAATGGCACCAAAAGCACCGTTTTTGATCATTTGACGCGCCTGCTTCACCATCGGATAGCCGGTATAATTGTGCGTCAGGGCAAAAATCATCCCGGTTTTTTCCACAATTTTTTCCAGGGCCAAGGCTTCTTTCATGTTAAAAGCGAGGGGTTTATCGCAAATAACGTGAAAGCCGTTTTCGAGGGCCATTTTGGAAGGCGCAAAGTGCATGTGATTAGGTGTCACAATACTCACCAATTGCATGCGTTTTTCGGGTTTGAGTTTCTTTTCGCGGCGAATCATTTCTTCAAAAGAACCATAAGCGCGGTCCGGCTGAACGCCCAATTCCGCCGCTGAGGCTTTAGAACGATCCGGATCGCTGCTAAAAGCGCCACAAACCAATTCAATTTCGCTGTCTAATGCAGCGGCCATGCGGTGTACAGCGCCGATAAAAGCGCCTTGGCCACCGCCAACCATACCCATACGTATTTTTTGCTTCATAAAAGGATTTTAAACTTTTTCGGGGCAAATCAATAAAAAATTATTGAAAAAAACGTTTTTTTGCAACGTCTTTTTATGGATAAAGAAAAATACATTTCCGGTATATACAATTATTGCGACCGTTGGTGCGAAAAATGCGCTTTCACGGCCCGTTGCCGCGTGTATGCATCCGAACAATCCGTTCAAACGGACCTGCCAGATGACCCCGACAGCCCCGAGTTTTGGGAACATCTCAAAAATAATTTTCAGGATACCTTGGAGATGTTGCAGGGCCTAATGGAACAATTGGAAGAAAAATCGGCGCAACTGCGGGGCGATGACGACGATGACGATGCTAAAAAAGACGATGACCTGTTTGAGGATTTTGACCAAAATGACGACGGGGAAGGCTCTTCGCAACCGTTCTCGATGCCCGAACGGGTAAAATGGCCCGACCATTACGGCGACGAAGTGCACGACTTTTTCCAAAAAAATGAAGACTTTTTTGGGCAGCAGGAAGAAAAATTTGACAGCCAAATCCGAATGGGGCTTCCCGTGGATGTTGAATCGCTGGGATTTTTGCACGAAGCCCTGCAAACAATTCGCTGGTTTCAACATTTAATTGGGGCAAAAATTCACCGCTCCCTTTCGCAAATCCATTTTGACAAAAATTTTGCCATCGAACAACAAAGCGATGGCAATGGCAGCGCCAAAATTGCCATGATTGGTTTACAAAAAAGCGCCGATGCCTGGAAATTTGTGGAAGGCTTTTTTCCCGAAAAACAATTGGAAATCCAACAGATTTTGCGCGTTTTGACCGAGACTAAACAACAATTGGAAAAAAACTACCCTGATTGGGATAAGTTTCACCGCCCCGGCTTTGACGATGAACCCGACACCGTTGTGAGACTGGACTATAACCCGAATTGAGCAGAGCGGTTATTTGGTTGATCTACTTCGGTACCGGGAAGACACTTGACGTATTGGCGCAAAACCGTAACTTGGGCCAGGTTTTACAGATTATGAAGATTCAACCAACTATGCATACAGACAAACGCCTCTTTGATTATCTCTTTGAACAAGAGCAAGATTACCCCCAGGTCAACGCATTCGGGCAACAAATTTCCCCCGACGGCCCCTGGGAATACTATTCGTCGCAGCAAATGCTGGATAAGGTAAAAGCCATATCCTGCGGCTTGTTTCAACTCGGTTTGCGACCCGGCGACCGCGTAGGATCGGTGGTGTACAAAACCACGCCGGAATGGGTTGCGCTCGATTACGCCATGCTGCGCCTCGGAATTATCGGGGTGCCCATGTATCCCACCATCAGCCCCCGCGAATACGAGTACATCATGAAAGAAGCCGGGGTACAGTACTGCTTTGTGGGCGATGGCGACTTATTCGACAAGGTAAACGCCGCTAAAGCACAGGCCCCCGCCCTGCGCGAAATCCTGACGTTTTACCCGCACGAGACCGCCCGCGCCTGGGACAGCATTGCCGTTTATAACGACGACGAAACGGAAGCCCAGGTAAAACACATCAGCGATACCATCCGCCCCGATGACGTGGCCACTTATATCTACACTTCGGGAACCACCGGTTACCCCAAAGGTGTGATCCTCACCCACCGAAATATTGTGTACAACGTGGAATCCATGCGCAAACTTATCCCGATTGAACGGGGTAAACGCGCCCTTAGTTTCCTGCCCGTCAGCCATATTTTTGAAAGGGCAGTATTGTACGCCTACACCGCTTACGGAGCCAATATTTCGTTTACTACCCCCGACCGACTCGGTGGCGAAACGGGCGACTTGCGGGCCACAAAACCGCATTTTTTTACGGCTGTTCCGCGCTTGTTGGAAAAAGTGTACGAAAAAATTTACAACAAAGGTTCGGACGCAAAAGGCATCAAACGCGCCATTTTCTTTTGGGCAATGGACATGGCCGACCAATGGGATTTTGACCAAAAGTTAACCGGTTTGAAGGCTTTTAAATGGAAAATTGCCGATAAATTGGTATTTTCCAAATGGCGCGAAGCCCTGGGCGGCGAACTGCTTGGCATTATTACCGGGGCCAGTGCCTGCCCCGTACGCGTGATGCGCGCGTTCAACGCCGCCGGAGTAAAAGTGCGCGAAGGATACGGCATGACCGAAGCCGCGCCCGCCATTAGTTTTAACAGTTTTGATCCCTACGGTGCTATGTTGGGTTCGGTGGGGCAAATATTGGAAGGAACGGAGGTGAAAATTGAGGAATCACCCGATTTCCGGCCCGGTGAAGGCGAAATTTTGGCCAAAGGACCCGGCGTTATGAAAGGGTATTACCTGCAACCGGAAAAAACCGAAGAGATGCTGCGCACCATCAACGGCGAACAATGGTTGTGCACGGGCGACGTGGGTACTTTGGTAAAAGACAACGAGGGACGGGTTTTCCTGAAAATTACCGACCGCAAAAAAGAATTGCTCAAAACCAGCGGCGGCAAATACGTGGCCCCGGCCCCCATCGAATCCATGTTGAAAGAACACCGTTTGGTGGATCAGGCAATGGTGGTGGGCGATAACCTCAAGTTTGTGTCGGCGCTCATTGTGCCCTCCGCCGAAGGGCTAAAAGACTGGTGCAACAAACACCAAATCCAATGGACCACACTGGAAGAAATAATTAAAGAACCCAAAGTGGTGGAACGTTACCAAATGCTGCTGGATCGGGTAAATCCATCGTTTGGCCATGCGGAGCAAATCAAAAAATTCGCGCTGCTGCCCAATACTTGGGAGGCCATTCGCAACGATGGCACCGAAGCCGAACTAACGCCCAGTTTGAAGATTAAGCGAAGGGTTATTTTGCAAAAATTTCAAAGCATCATTGACGGATTATACCATTAACAAAAAACGAAACAACACCAATAAAAGCCGTTTCACCGGTATCCGATGGCACAACAGCAACCGGTACCCGCCTGAAACGGCTTCTTTTTATCCACATTTTAATAATCTATACCCCCAAACCGAACGCGCCTTTCTACTTTTGCACTTTCTTCATGCTGAGCGTCGTCAGGTGATTGTACTGTATTTTCACGGGAAAACCTTGGCGGGTCGAAGCATTTAAAACACCCTTTATTATGAAAAAAAGTTTGATCGCCCTCTTTGCTGCCCTTTGTTTTGTGGTAGCCGTACACGCCCAGGAAGATGACTACAACGCCTGGATGCGTTCGGAAGGCACTTTACAAGGTTTTGAGCCTGGTTCCAAGTACTTTACCCTCGTTTCCGACGCTAACCTGCGCGAACAATCCAACACCACCGGTAAGGTCATTACCAAGTTGCCCATCGGTACACCCGTTACCGTGGAGGCCGTTTCCAGCGATTCGCTCACGTTACGCGGCGTGCAATTGCCCTGGCTCAAAGTAAGTTGTAACCCAAACGGCGGCAGTAAAGTCACTGGATATATCTGGGGCGGATTTATGGCCTTGGCCAGTATCCAAACCCCCGATGAGGAATACATGCCCAATCGCGGCGTCTTGTACCTCACCGGCGTTGCGGCCTACAACGAAGCCAAACACGAACTCACGGTACAGGTACGGGTTGCCGACAAAGGCAAGGAATTGGCCAAAGCCGAATTTGTGACCAGCGGTGATTTGTCGTATTATCCCGAATTTGAAGTGGGTTTTGAATCCCTGAAAAACGTAAAAGCCATATTGCGCGTCAACTATTATTACCCCGCTTGTGGTTATCCGTCGGGCACTAACCTCTTGTTTTGGACCGAAAACAACCAATTATCCAAAGTGCTGGAAACCAGTTCTGTTAGCGATGGCGGCGTGTTTTACGACTCGGAAGATTATATTTTGCCCAGCCAACGCGGCGGCATTGGTGATCATATTCTGGTGGTAAAAGACAGTTCTCAATTTGAAGAAAAAGGCGACGACCTGGTCCGCACTTCACAATCCTTCAAAGTCACCCTCTACAAATGGACCGGCAGTAAACTGCAAAAACTCCGGGAAATGAAATAGTTTTTTTAGTGAAAAGTGTATAGTGAAGAGTGAAAAGTGTATAGTGAAGAGTGAAAAGTGAAAAGTGTATAGTGAAGAGTGAAAAACTTTCATTGTGATTTTCAAATTCAATAATAAATACACTTGAATTTTATTGCAACAAACAACTAATTCTATTGCAAAATAAGCCCTCTGAATCAGTCAACTCTTCACTATACACTCTTCACTATACACTCTTCACTTTTCACTTTTCACTCTTCACTTTTCACTCTTCACTTTTCACTCTTCACTATACACTCTTCACTTTTCACTAAAAAAAATGCCCGTATTCCGGCTTTCCAACAAAGAAATTGCGTTTCCGCCGCCGCACCTGGCGGAGTCGAACGGGCTATTGGCCATTGGGGGCGATTTGCGGCCGGAGCGACTGGTCTGGGCTTACCAAAACGGCATTTTCCCTTGGTTTGAAGAAGACGGCCTGTTCTATTGGTACGCCCCTGATCCGCGTTGTGTGTTGTTTCTACCGGAACTGAAGGTGCATAAAAGTATGCGGAGCATCTTTAACCAACAAAAGTTTCGCTATACGTTAGATACCTGCTTCCGCGACGTGATGCGCAGTTGTTCGGGTCACCCGCGTGAAGGCCAGGATGGCACCTGGATCAGCGATGCGTTTATTGAGGCTTATACGGCATTGCATGAATTGGGTATTGCTCATTCGGTGGAAGTATGGCTCGGCGACGAACTGGTGGGCGGTTTGTACGGCATTTCACTCGGCCGGATATTTTACGGCGAAAGTATGTTCGCCCGCGTCCCCAACGCCTCCAAAGCGGGTTTTATCCATTTTGCCCGCGCCTTGGAAGCACTCCAATTTCAATTGATTGATTGCCAACAGGAAACACATCACCTCTTGAGTTTGGGCGCCCGGCCCATTACCCGCGAACTTTTTTCGGAATACCTTACTCAAAATTATTACGAACGCACGTTGAAAGGGAAATGGTCGTTTGATGCGGGAGGGGGGATTGTGGTGGAACAATGATTCATAGCCCGTAGCAACCAATGAGTACTAAATTTTCTTCACGCCTTTAGCCGTGCATTCATAAATAAAGGGAGGATGTTGAGTCAGGGCAATAGTCCGAATTTCGATCCAGTGTCGAACGAGTTGCTGTACTAAATCCCAATACGTGCCTCCTTTTTTGGAAGGTAACCGGACGACAATCAGGCCAAGACCATGTTTCTGATACAGATCTCTTTCTGAATTGTTTCGATGGATATTATAATCTTGGGTTACCATAATTGCCTGTTCTCTACCCAACATAGGAATCCAGTCTTTATCTTTTGCTCCTTTTCCTAATGAATCGGGTAAAAATAAGATGTCACAATTTGAGTCTTTTCGGTTATTTGGCCGGTCAAGTGCGCGCAAACCTTCGGCGAGTGATTGCGGTATGTTTTCATCCAGATAAATTTTTTTCATGCCGCTTCTGCTTTCTTGTAAAACGCGATGGCATCGTGTACCTGCTTGGGGTTAAGTTGGTACAAAGTAGCAATAAAATCGGTCGTTTCGCCACCTTTGTGTAACGAATAAATACTTCGGGCCAAAATATTAGTGCCATTAATCACCGGTTGCCCCAATTGATGCTTAGGGTCTACAACCACAGCACTCTGCTTACCGTCGGGAAAAAAACGCTCCGCCAGATCACTGCCTTTTTCAAACTCAATTTTCTGCACAAAATCCTTAATAATACCTGGAATATTATACTGGAGTTTTTTGTCAGCAGATGCAATGCTTTCGCCCTGATCGACAGAAAACAGGATGGATTTTCCGTCAGTCATCATTTTGTAAACCGCAAATGGATAAGCAATATTGAATTCTTTTGCTAGAAATTGGTGAGATTTGAGAATTTTGGAAACCGGAATGCCGCTTTTTCGCAGGTGATAAAAAATAAAAAATTCAATCAGTGTGTAAAAATTCACGGCTTTCTCACGCCCTTCTCCCCAAGAATATTTTAAAGAAGAATCACTTTGTAAACGCTCATCCCAGAACTTGTTTAACCAATAGCGTACTTTTCCGGTGGGCAGACTCAAAAGTGCTGCGGCCTCCGAAACCGTGTAAACCCCGTACCCAATTGTTGGATGATTTGTGAATTTTATCATTGGTCGATTTAATTATGCTGCAAAAATACGAGATTATTTCATATATATCGCATTATTAAGAGCAAATATTTACCCCCCCATACCGCCACCCACTAACTCCAACTGCCAACCGGCGCTTTCCACCATTGCCCGCAGCAAATCAAAGGTTTTTTGGCCCTGTGCTTCGGCAGTGGGCAAGAGGGAAGTAGTGGCTTTTTCGCGGATAATTTGTTCTACCCGCTCGTTGATACGGGTGTAGTCCTGCGGCGAAAATGACGTAAAAATTCCCTCCGAAATATCGTAATAATCCACTTTATCGTCAATACTGATGATGGTGGCTTTGGGCAGGGGACCAATTTTGATTTTTTTATTGGCCGCGTCGGCTTCAATTTTTACTTTTTCGAGGTCATAACCCGCCGAAACCGTGGCCGACACCCGGATGAGCATTTTTTTCTCCCAAAAAAACGAAAACGCACCGTTGTAGTCGTTGTGGGTAAACAACTCGGAGTACTGGCCCTCCACGGTGACCAATTTCATCACCGTCCGGATGCGCTCCAACATGACCTGGGCTTCCTCTACGGGTTGAGATTTGGGTGCAAAAAAATACCATCCGGCACCGCCGCCCAAACAAAAAATAAAAAGAATGGCCGCCGCCAGCGTGAATCGGTTTGTCATGACAGTTGTCAGTTTTTGGCCCATTTCAGTTCCAGATGCTCCAGCAGGTACAGTTCTGAAAGGTCGAGGTTAATTTGTTTAAAAGGGTTATGGCTCAAATCGAGCCAGGTTAACTGACTAAATTGCCCCAAAAAAGCGGGTAATTCGGTCAATAAATTATTTTTCAGGTTGAGTTTGCTCAGCCGCTTGGAATCCGACAAAAAATCAATCGAATCGAGGTTACAGCGGGTAATATCGGCTTCCACCAAGGCGGGAAACGGGCCTAAAGCCCCGGTCTGCGCAATGGGATACCCTTCAATGTCTAATTTTTCGAGGGTAGCCGAGCCATTATTAACCCCTTCAGGCACCACCATCGGCTCGCGCGGGCGGTACGTGCCCTTGCGAATGGATAATAATTTGAGGCGCGGCAAGGCAAATAACCCCGAAGGAAACTGGTGCAGTTTCAGGTTTTCGAGATAGACGTGCTCCAGCGGCAATTCGAGCAGCAGCGGAATGGCCGCGTCCAGGTCAAAATTGCGGTTGGAAGGCAGCGTAATGTACCGGATAAAACCGAGGGTCATGAGGCCGTCGGAGAAAAGGTGTTCGGGGTAATTGGCGAGGTTGAGGGTTCGGTGCGCAATATCGGAGTAAGGGCTTCTGTTGCCCGCCGAGCGGTGCCAGAGGCACATTTTATTGGCGAGTATAAAATCGAAGATATCAAACTCCGGGTTTCGGTACTTACCGAGGTATTCGGCCTCGTTGTAGTGGTAGGCGGCGCCTTCTTTTAATTTTTCGGCTTGTCGCAGGGTTTCGGTACCGGCGTGTAAGCGCAGGAGGGTACGGGCCTTATCGGCGACAGCCTTTAGAGGGTGAAAAACAGAGATACCAAAGAGGTATCCAATGATGCGACGATTTACCCCTCCGCCTTCGATCATTTCGAGCAGGAGGGGTATATTGTCGTTAGACTCATCCCGAAGTAATCGGGTGATCTGTGCGGTGAGTTCGCCGTTATTATCGGTTGCCAGAAAAGACATGCCGCAAATATCGGAAACAAAAACTGTAATTCTTGGTGGAAACGGAAATGATTAACCTTTCATTTCTAATTGGTAAATGGAATGCCTGATTTTCTGCAACAGGTGAGCGGGTGCTTTTTCTGATTTCATTTTTGACTTTAACAACATTCTAAAATCTTCTTCGGCGGAACACACATCATCGGGTGTAGGATCGGTAGGGTCGGAGGGTAATTGCCAATAACGATTGGACTTATCAGATGAATTGCGAGGTTGAAACACATTTTGCGGGAGTGTGTCCTGTTCTGCTATATGCGCCGTAACATTTTTGCCAGCACCTTTAATTGAACTCTTCATATTGCAGATAAATTTTTGAATTGTGAGTAGTAAAATTGGGGGTTATCAGGGCCTCAAAGGGCGACTGATAACCCCCGTGGGTTAATAATATTTATATTGAATTTGCTGCTGCTGAGGGAGCGGCGACCTCGCCGGGAATACTCTCGACGGAGGTCGCCGTTTCGCTTGCGGAATTAGCATCGTTGTCCTGGGCGCCATATCCGAAATCACTGGCGTATCCGCGCAGTTTATCGGCCATGAGGTTACGGGCACGGTGCAAGCGGGAACGAACCGTTCCGATGGGCACATCTACCAATTTGGCCATTTCCTCGTAGGAGAAATCATCCAAATCAAGTAAAAGTACTTCGCGGAAGACGGCGGGTAAAGACTCGATCGCGGTAGTTACTTCATCACCGAGTTCGTAATCACCCATTTCTTCGCGCAAGTTGAGGTAACGTGGCGCGGCGGCTTCGTCTTCGTTGTGGTACACTACGAAATCTTCGAAGTCCACTTTCCGAGGTTGGCGCGCATTGGAGCGGTAGTCGTTAATGAAAACGTTTTTACAGATTCTGAACAGCCACGCCTTGGCATTTGTGCCTGGGGTGTAACTTTCCAGAAAGCGCCAGGCCTTCATGAACGTTTCCTGCGCCAAATCTTCGGCGCGTTCTGCGTCATTGGTCAAATGCTTCGCAAAGGCGTACACCGCGTCCAGGTGTGGCACCAACTCTCGTTCAAAGAGTTTTTCTTTTTGAAGCAAAACCAACTCGTCGTTTGGTGTGAATATTGTAGCCATTACAGACTGTAATTTTACTGCGGAAATGAAATTTTCGGCAGACAGTGGGTATTAACCACCATTAGGGGCCGCAAAGTTCCCGGCATTTGTAATTTTTTGCAAATTTTTTTTCGACCATTCCCTAATATTCGCCCGATTCATCATTTTCAAACACCTAACTCATTGATTATCAACAAAAAAATATTTTTAATTTGGTCAAATAAAAAAGCGGCTGTTCCATACACTTTTGAAAAAAATTCAATTGTGTATGTAACAGCCGCCAAAAATAAGCGGGCTAAAAAATTAGCCTATGAATTAGCGCTGAACCGCGATACGGCGCACGGCAGTATCGTTGTCCATGGTGATGCGTACGGTGTACAAACCGGTAGCGGCGCTGCTCAGGTCAATGTTACGGCTCAAAGAAGCAGTATTACCAGCCTGAATAGTTTCGATCAACTGACCAAGTGCGTTGAATACTTCTACTTGAACGTTGGCTGATTTCTCGAGCGTCATGTTCAGGTTCAACAAACCGGTAGTTGGGTTTGGTGTCAACGTCAAAGACTTCACAGAAGCCGGGTCGGTTGTGCTTACGTTGCTAATTACGAAAGAATCCGTACAGCCAGTTGGGTCAGAAACCGTTACTTCGTAGTTCGGTACGTCTGGAACACCAATGAGGTTTTGATCTTCAGAACCGTTGCTCCATTCAAAGATGTACAATGATGGGTCACCCACGGCTTCACCGATACCACCCGTTACATCCAACAGGATATTAACGGTACCGGCAGCAGTGCCTGGTTCAACTGATGCAAACGCAATGATCGGCTGGAGTTCAGGAACCAAAGTAATTAACTGAGATTCGCCTACGTAGAAGCAACCATTGGTGATGTCAATATTGAAAACACGTGGCACCTGACCAGAGTTGATCAAAGTACCGTCGCCCAATACAACAGATGTAAGGTAATAAGAACCGGCAGGGAACGCGCTGCCGTCGTTTGGCAAACCAACCGCAATAATAGACTGGCTGGCAGTAGTAGATGCGATACCGGCTACGTCGCCAGGCCATACGTTTGGATCCAATGGCTCAGCGGAGATACACCAAAGGTGACCAGATACACCGGTATTTGGCAAAGTGTACGTGGCGGCGTCGAACACCATAATGTCGCCGAGGTTACCACCCCAACAAACGAAACCGTCGTTAGAAACTGTGTTAAGACCAACTTCACCCGCTGCACACTCAACGATATTACCAGATGAAATTTCGAGGCAATAAGTACCTGCCTCACCGGCGTAAGAATCCACCAACAAGTAGTAGTTTTCTCCAAGTGTTGTTTCAACGGTCAAAGTAGCACTAAGAAGATTGGCGGCGGCATCAATATCATCGTTGCAGTCAATTGGGGTGTAATCACCGCAAGAACCCGTGTATAATGCAAACTGCATGTCATTAAGTGGAACGGGACTGCCGCCGCAAGCAGTAGAAGTAATGGTATAAGTACCACCTGTACCGGCAAAAGTAAACCATTGGCTGGCTTGAAGTGGGTCACCATCAAAGTGGCACTCGAAACCAGTTGCTGGGTCGCTTGGGTCAAGCGTAGCATTTGTGATATCAAACGGACCAGCAGATACTGGCGTAGTGATCAACGAAGCAGAGTTACCGAGGGAACCTGTGAGGTCAACCGCTGTTTCGCAAACGTCAAGATTGTTCGTTGCTGCGGGCAGTTCAATGTATTCAACGTCATCAACGTAGTACAAGTTGCTGGCATTGGCACCGTAAAAGTCAACACCGCCCAGGTTTCTCTGGAATGCGAATTTCATGGTAGTACCGTTGATTGTCAGCGTACCGATATTGTTGTCGAGGTCAAATGTGTGTTTTACATCGAACCATGTGCCATAAGTGTAAGTAAACGTACCCATCAAAACTAATGGGCTGCCTACACCTACGCGACCAACGCCGTTAGCGTCGAAATAAACGTCGTAGTTCCAGTCACCAGCAACGATAGGTACTACGTTTTGGATATTGTAGTATGCTTGTTTGCCCGCAGGAACGTACATTTTCCAGTTCAAAGCGTAGTTACCGGTCGTTTTATCACCGAGGTCCAATACTACGTCTTGTGGGCCACCAGCGGCTGCGGTGCTGAGGATTTTCAAAGAGTTAGGTGCGGTAGAAGCCTGCTCGGTGCTTACGATACCGTCCTCGTTGGTACCTTCAGTACCGCTCCACGTTGTCCAGTTAGTAGATTGTGGGCCAAGTTTTTGAGCAACGTTGTACGAATCAAAGTTGTCGCAAATAATAGCGTCCGGGTTCAGGTTGCAAGGAACAGCAACATTACATGGTGTGCACGCATCAAAACATACTGCGGTTAATGTTGCGCTCGCCGTTGGGGTAATAGCGCGGTTAAAACCACCGAAACCATCAGAAATGCCGCAAGCAGCCTGACCGGCTTCCCAGCCGTTTGGACCGTTTTTGAACTTGTACAACGCCTGAACACCTTCAGTCAATTGCGCCGTGTACGTCCACACACCGTTACCTTGATTCACCATATCGGCATCCGCCCAGTTGGTGAAAGAACCGGCAATTTTCATACCCGCAGGATCAACCGTGATCAAAGAAGCGTTTACGCGGAACGTTACGTCAAATACCTGTGGCGGAACTTCGGTCAATTGAATATCATCCACTTTCCAGAACAATTCCCAGGTACCTTCGTAACGGAACTGAATCCAAACTTGTGCCTGATTGTCGGCATATTGAGAAATATCAAGGTCAATACCCGTGCTAATAACGTTAGCTTCTGGTACCGCATCGAGTACCGGAACACTCAAATAAGTAAAGTTAGTACCATCTGTACTGATACCCACTCGTGGGTTATCTGCCGTTGTAAACGTAGCGTACATGGTGTTGAACGTAAGGTGTACGTTAGATTTACCCGTGCAGTTAATGGGGGCATTTACATTTGTCAGACTGACATCGTGCGTGTTACCGTCGCCGTTGGTATCAGAGTCAAACATGAAATAACCGGTAGCGGCAGTTGGTGCAAAAGCGCCTGTCCAGTTAGCCTCAGGGTAAACTGCTGGCAAGGTAGGGTCATTCGTCCATTTCCAAACTTCAGCACCAGGGTTGGTGCCGCCGTGTACCCAGTTAGCCGTAGAGGATGCCTGGTTTGAAAAATCTTCACTCCAGAATACCTGAGCGAAGCTGCTTTGTAAGGAACATGCTGCCAAAAGAGCAATCATCATTCCTTTCGTTAGTAGCGATTTTAACATAAAAGAAAGGGTTGTAAAAAATTATGTAGTTGAGTAATATTTAAATACGAATAAAGGTCGTACAGCCTGGTTAGCCATATTAATGGTTTGAGGGCATAAGGGCGTACAAATATCGCTGTATAATTTGAAGTGGTGTGTTAAAATCAGCGAAAAATGCCAAAATGTACAAAAATAACCAGATTGCCAGGCAACCTACATCAAATCCTTGCCAATATCGCGGCGGAAATACCGGCCATCGAATTTAATCTTGCGCGCATTTCGGTACGACTTACGCAATGCCGAGGGAATATCTTTACCAAAAGAGGTTACTGCAATTACCCGACCTCCGTTGCTAATAACGGCATCGCCTTGGGTTTTGGTACCTGCATGGAGCACAATACTTCCTTTTATTTCGTCCAGCCCACTAATTTCTTTCCCTTTTTCGTAGGTCCCGGGATACCCTTTGCTCACCAACATTACCGTAGTGGCGGTTCTTTTATCTTGTTTTACCGTCATTCTTTTGAGTTTACCCGTAGCGCAGGCGTGCAGCAGCGCCACCAAATCACTTTTTAAGCGGGGCATAACCACCTCAGTTTCGGGGTCGCCCATGCGGCAATTGTATTCAATCACAAATGGCTCGCCTTCTACCACAATCAAACCAAAAAAGATAAACCCAACGTAGGGGATTTTTTCTTTTTTCAAACCGTTCACCGTGGGGATAATGATACGCTCTTCCACTTTGTTCCACATGGCAGCATCCGCAAAGGGAACGGGACTTACAGCCCCCATACCGCCCGTATTTGGCCCGGTATCGCCTTCGCCAATGCGTTTGTAGTCTTTGGCTTCCGGCAATATCTTGTAGTTTTTGCCATCGGTCAGCACAAAAACACTAAATTCGATACCGCTCAGGAAGGCCTCTACCACCACAGTAGCCGATGCGCCCCCAAACTTACCGCCTAACATTTCCGAAAATTCCAGTTGGGCTTCTTTTACCGACGTACAAATAACAACGCCCTTCCCGGCGGCCAAACCATCGGCTTTTAATACAATGGGCAACGGATGATTGGCTAAATACGCCAAGCCATCGGATAAGGTAGCGGCGGTAAACTCTTTGTATTGGGCCGTGGGAATGTGGTAACGTTGCATAAATTGCTTCGCCCACGCTTTGCTTCCTTCCAAAATAGCCCCCGCCGCCGACGGGCCGATGAGCAGCACATGCTGCAGGGCTGCATCCGCGCGGAAAAAATCCCAAATACCTTTTACCAGCGGTTCTTCGGGGCCAACCACCACCATTGTGATGGATTCGCGGAGCACAAAATCGCGTACTTCCACAAAATCCAGGGGATTAAGGGGTACATTTTCGCCGCAGGTGGCCGTACCGGCATTTCCGGGTCCAATAAATAAGTGGGAACACTTTTTGCTTTTGTTCAATTGAAGGGCAATGGCATGTTCGCGGCCGCCCGAACCAAGCAGTAAAATACGATGGGTAATGGTATTGCTCATGAAGGCACAAAGGTAAGATTTAGTCGGAATATTTCGGCCAAACAAAAAAAAGCCATTTTGTTACCTGGCTTTTTAAGCCTCAAATGTTAAAATTTAGGAAGAAAGAAGGCAAGAAACAATTTTCATAGTTCACATTTTTTTTTGCAAGAACTTGATTATCAATTTTTTACACAAAAAATTTACAAAAAAAAATTCACAACAGCAAAAAAATGTCTTTGCAAGAGTTTGTGACACGCCGCACTTTTGTATCATTAAAAGTGGCGATTAAAGAATTGCCGCAGAAAAATGTTCATGGGATTATACAGTTTCAGACAATTTGAGTAGCCTAAAAAGAAGGCTACTCAAATTCTGGAAAAGTAAAAAAATCTCCCTTTTTCTGCAATACGTTTTGAATAACGGCGTTTATTAGCCGTTAAATATCCAAAACGACCTTTGTCTTTCAAAAAAGACACACCGACTTTAAAATGTTCATGGGATTATAATTAGTTACAAAAGCCGCGTCAAATGAGACGCGGCTTTTGTCATTTATAATTCGGCTTCGCTCAGTATAAATACTGAGCGATAGTATTTATACTGAGCGAAGCCGAATTATAAATGCTGAGCGAAGCCGAAGTATAAATACTGAGCGTAGCCGAAGTATTATCCGTTGGCCTTTTTATGGTCTTCCAAAAATTTAGCCAAACCAATATCCGTCAATGGGTGGTTGAGCAAACCCAAAATTGCCGACAACGGGCAGGTACACACGTGGGCACCGGCTTTAGCGGCTTGTACGATGTGCAGCGGGCTGCGAATACTGGCCGCCAAAATAGCGGTTTCAAAACCGGTAGTTTCGTAAATTTCGGCAATTTCTTCAATCAAACCAATACCGTCCCAGGAAATATCGTCCACGCGTCCTACGAACGGAGAGAGGTAGGTTGCACCGGCCTTAGCGGCCAAAATGGCCTGACCGGCCGAAAAAACAAGGGTACAATTGGTTTTGATACCTTCGTTGGTAAACCAGGAAATGGCTTTGATGCCATCTTTGGTCATGGGCACTTTTACCACGATATTGTCGTGCAACTTGGCCAATTTGGTGCCTTCTTTCACCATACCGTCAAATTCGGTGGAAATAACCTCGGCACTCACGTCGCGGTCGTCGCCCACAATTTTACAAATGGCTTTGTAGTGATTCAGGATATTTTGCTCCCCGGAAATACCTTCTTTGGCCATCAAAGAGGGATTGGTGGTTACACCATCGAGAATACCCAATTCAGCGGCTTCGCGAATGTGGTCAAGGTTGGCAGTATCGATAAAGAATTGCATATATTTTGTTGAGTTTGTTTTTCTTTTTGTGCCTTAAAAAAAATATGCCAATAGGCGATAGACGCATATTGGCATATTTCAAAAAACGCCGGGCACATCGCTACAACCACATACCCTTGCTGCATTTCTGCCCTGGGGGAGTTTTGCAGGAGCTGATCGCCCGACGCGGCGCAAAGGTATATCATTTGACAGAAATAAAAAAGGTTTTTCCTAAAAAATCATTTTGATGGCTGCGTGGCCTAACTTTGCGGCCTTATGTCGTTCGAACAGCCACTTTGGTTTTTATTGGCATTGATCTGGCCCCTGGGTTATTGGTGGTACCGCCGCCGTCCACCGGCTCCCAAGGCCATTGCCCTGCCCACTGCCCCGGCACTGGCGGGTGCGCCTTCGTGGCGGATAACCCTGCGCCAGCGTTTGCCGTGGTTCTTACACGCGGCCCTGGCCTTGATGATCGTTGCCCTGGCCCGCCCCCAAAAAGTGTGGGAAGAAGAAAAAATTAACTCCAATGGCATTGATATCGTACTCACCATGGACATTTCGTTGAGTATGCTGAGCCGCGATTTTAGGCCCAATCGCTTAGCCGTCACCAAAGCCGTTGCGATTGATTTTGTGGAAAAACGCCCCAACGACCGCATCGGACTGGTGGTATTTGCCGGTGAGGCCTTTACGCACTGCCCGCTCACGCCCGATAAAAGCGTGGTGAAAACGTTCATCAACAACGTAAAAGTGGGGGTTTTGAAATGGGAAACGGCCATTGGCGACGGCCTTGCCACTGCCCTAAACCGCCTTAAAAGCAGTTCGGCCAAAAGCAAAATTGTGGTGCTGCTCACCGATGGCGATAACAACGCCGGTATTGTTTCGCCCGAAGATGCTGCCGCCATTGCCGCCGAAATGGGCATAAAAGTTTATACCATTGCCATTGGGCAGGAAGGTATTGTAGAAACCCCGTACAGCCGCATTGACGACACGACGTTTGTGTATCGGCCCGTCGAAAGCCACATTAATACAACGTTACTGGAAGACATTGCCCGCAAAACCGACGCCCGTTTTTTCCGAGCCTATACGCCCGACGACCTGCGCGACATTTACGCCGAAATTGATCGTTTGGAAAAAACCCGCGTGGATATCACTACGTTGAAAAAAAGTACCGACTATTTTCAGTACCTCATCGGGGCGGCGTTGTTGTTGCTGGCGGCGTTTGTATTTCTGAAAAACGTGGTATTGCGCTCCGTGATGGATTAGTTATTGTAATTTTGCACCCTCAAAATGATGTACAACACCCGGTTCACCGCATTATTACTGCTGTTTTTGTTGGCCTGCGGCCGCAATAAAGACGAAATTATCCGCCAAAAAGTGGATGCCCGCGTGCAGGATTTTACCAAAAAGGAAAAAGCCAAATGCCGCGAAGCATTGCTCGTAAAAGCCAGCCATATGGTGGATTCCATTCTCCTGGCCGAGGCCCAACAGGAATTGCGCGATTCGCTCAACCGCCGCCGCCCGTTCAAACCCGAACAGCCGCCAGCCGTATTGCCCATTGATTCGTTGGAAATAAAACCCATTTTTGACCCCAAAAAACAATAAATACCGTGCAACACGAAGTACTAGACTACGCTATTCAGCACACGACGCCGCCTTCCGCCATTTTGCACGAACTGGAGCGTTTTACGCACTTGCACACCCTTAGCCCCCAAATGTTATCGGGGCCGTACCAGGGTATGTTGTTGTCGTTTATCACCCACATGGTGCAACCCAAACGCATCCTCGAAGTGGGGGCTTTTACGGGGTACACGGCCATTTGTATGGCGCAATGCCTGCCACCCGGCGGGGAAGTGCACACCATCGAAGTCAACGACGAACACGCGTGGATTATTCAAAAATTTATTCAAAAAGCGGGCTTGGAAGACAAAATTCGGCTGTATATCGGCGATGCGGCAACGGTGATTCCGGTATTGAACGAAATGTTCGACCTGGTTTTTCTGGATGCCGGTAAATTGGACTACGCCCGCCACTACGAACTCGCGTTGGAGCGCACGCGCCCGGGTGGGTTTATTTTGGCCGATAATATTTTGTGGGACGGTAAAGTGCTCACCGACGACCAGGAAGCCACCACGGTGGCCATTCGGAATTTTAACCAAATGGTCCACGAAGACGAACGGGTAGAAAACCTGTTGCTTCCATTGCGCGATGGTTTGATGGTGATTCGGAAGAAGTAATTAGCACCTTATTTCAGTACATTCAACAAAATATCCGCGTGTTGCTCCAATGCGGCCACAAAATCTGTTTTTTGTTTACCGGAATGAGGAACAATGGGGCTGACGTTGGCCAGATAATCTATTTTTTGTTGAAATAAAGCCATTGTTCCCGCGCCATAGCGATACCCGTTAAACAATTGGGGTTCGTGATAGACGAATAAATCATCGCCATTGGCCTGCGCCGCCATCAGATTACCGGGCGCAAAACCCCGATGGTTATGGATCTGCACTTTTGCCGCCAAATGCGGTTGTAGTCCGTAGTTTTTTTGTCCGGTTTCCAACACCCTTTCCAAATCGCCGATAAAATGCCCAATTTCTTCCTTTATTTCGGCTAATACCGCTGGGTCCTCGAATAAATCGTGTTCGGTAACGAGGCGCACTTTGCGCAGGAAACGATCCAGCATGTGGGGTGACCAATATTCTACACCTTCTATTTGTTGGTAAATATCGAGTATAGCGCGGCCTTGATCGAGCCAATGGTGTACGTGCGGTTCGTTCATAAACCGGGGACCAAACCGAAATTTCCGGTAATAAGGCACCCCGGCCTCAAAACAAAGGTTAAAATACAACAATAAACCAGCCAGTCGGCGGTGTTTTTTGAGCAGAAAAAAGGGAACGTCTTCCATCACCAGAAGTATCCGGGGCCGGGACAGGTTCGGAATTGGGGAAAAATCGCGCAACAGCATGTCCAGAAACGCCCCGATATCGGGTTGCACCGAGGTAACGGTCAGCAGTAGTTCGTTGGCGGGCCAACCATCGGGGCATATATGTTGGTCGCGCAACTGGTACGACATGGCGATTTCCATACCATGATCGTAGGTGATGCCCGTAGTGCCGCTAAAACGCGCCCGGGCCGTACTTTCGCTTACCCCCGGAAAGCGCTGGAGATAATCGGCCAATGCCATTGACCGTTTTTTGAACTTGCGGGTAATGCCCTGAAACAGGGCGTATTGAATAGGAAAAGGAATTACAGACATCAGAATTTTCAGAATTTCTGGCAAAAATAAACGCTTCCGCAGAAATTCTGAAATTTATTTTTATTTCAGCAGAAATTCTTACGTTTTTTTATATACTACATTAAAACCACACCTGTACTTTTATGTTCATAAATATCGTCTTGTGTCGTATTCAGGAAAACCAAATTTTCTCTTGTTCCCTTCCTGAGTTCCAACAAGTAATTACTCCGTAAACAAGGATCCTGAGTTTATACAATCTATTTTTTAACAAACACTTTTTAACTTAAAGTAAAAACATGAAACCATTTTTTAGTAACAAAATGCTGTCCGTATGGCAGCGTTACACAAGCGTGTTGCTTGGAGTAGCATTTATTTTTGGCGTTGCTTATTTTTCGTCGTGCAAGAAGGAAAATGTGCCGCTTGATTCGACTTCTGCCACAGGAGCCGTCACTCAATCCCGAACCGATGGGGATTGCGCTAATTTCCCTGAGTTAGTAGGGGTATCTTACCAAACCGTGCGTTACAATAGCAGTGAACAAATTGCGGAAATGTACGGGAATTTGGTATCGGAAGCCGATGTAGCGGCAGTAGCCGACCACCTGATTAATTTGCACCTTACACAAGGGCAGCAGGCAGCACTGAACTACATGGAAACCGAACTGGACGCAACGCCAGAGGAAATCGCGTTGATCAACAGTTTTTTAAACCAGTCTTCACAAATTGATTTCGAGAACTTGTCGGTTGATATTATCGAAAATTTCGCCAACGGTTACCGCGACTATTTGTGTACGACGTACAACAACCCGCCCACTCCACCAACTGGCCCGATTGGCCCAGTTGGACCTATCCGAGGAGATGAAACAAAGGGGGAAGAAGATCAAAATATGCTCAATATGGGCAGTATTTTGGTACACACGGCCGAGGGTGGCCTGAAAGGGCTTTTGGATATGCAAAACCAGTCGGGCGGCGGCGTTACTGAAAGATCGTCGGGGTGTCCTCAGTGTTTCTGGACACATGTAATTCACATGGCCTATTACATGTGGAGTGGTAAGAAATTCGGGGAAACTATTGGGTCTATAGGAGGAGCCGCAGGAACAGTGATTGGAGCCAAAATCGGTATGATAGCCGGTGCTTTGTACGGAGCTAACAAAGCTCTAAAATCCGATCCCTGCAAAACCTGCCTGAATAGGAATATTGAAAACACTACAGTTTGCGCCAATCCCACCAAAATTACATTCCTTCCGGTTTCCTGCGACGAGGTTCGTTGCCGTTTGTGGGGACAGTCGAATTTGAATTCACCCAGTTTTAACTGGTTTAATCAAAACTCCACCCCAACGGAACTCACCACCACAGTCGAGGAACAACGTATTATTGTTCCTAATCGGAATAATCCAACGGAAGTAAGATGCTATTTTACTAACTGTGATGATGAACCTAACAAACTCATTTCTAGTTCATTCAATCTAAACAACGACTTTATAGATATTGATGAAAACTTTTTTAGTATAGTGCCTAACAGTACCGCCATTACAGCAGGGGGTTATACCGACATTATGATTACACCAAGCAAAGTGTGGAATGATAACCTGTACACCATTAGTTATAGTTCGGATAAGGGATTTATAACCAACGTCCCCAATACGCAGCCTTCAGCTTTGCTGCGTAGATTTTCTACGTACAGCGGCGGGCCGGGATCCGGCACACCCACCCCGGCAACGATAACAGTAACTATTACCAATTGCCTTGGAGAATCCGTTACTAAAACGAAACAGATTACCATTAATTAACCATTCGTTTGGCCAGCCTTTACCACACCGTAAGGCTGGCCAATACTTAACAAATATGTACACAATGAACAAACTATATTTCTTCGGTCTGTTATTTTTGCTTACAGTAGCCGCCTGCAAAAAGGAAAAAACTTGCCCGCCCCAGTATCCCGATAGTGCCTGTGAATTAATGCCCAGTGTTGAATATCCTAAATTAGATATCAGCAACGAGCCCGATGCCTGGTACGAAGCCGACATTGAAGGCTCAACATCCACGATGGGAACAGGGTATGAAAGCGATGGATTTATTTATTCAGGCAACGTAACTACTCGCTTTCGTACGGACACGCCCGATTTAACACCTGGCACGACTAAGGTCTTTGATATTTTATACTTTAATTTTTTCCTGTACAAGCCTGCTTCAAATTATTTAGGCCAGTCTATAGGTCTTTTGGAATTCCAAAGTCCGGCCTTTGATATTGATACTGTTGCGGACTTGCGCACTTTGGTTAATAATCTGCTTAGCCCCGGTATAAAAACTGTTTCTGATGGCGTTGATCAGGAAGGTAGTGGCTGGGTCATTGGATTAACTATCAGAGGTAAGATAACCGAATCTAACCAAACAAGTTTCGGAGGGGTTTCTCTTTACACCGTGGGAGCGCACAAAACGTCTCCTAATAACTATTTTGAAATCACCCGCTCGGAAGCAAAAGACATGGGTAATTTTGTACGCTTTACCATTTGGTGTAATTTTAAAGCCGATTTATACAACGGACTTGGCGAGCAACCGGGGTGGTATTTTGGCCAAATTCGCAGCGGTAAAGCCAAACTATACGTGGACGTGAATAAGTGAAAAGTGAATAGTGAAAAACGAAAAGTGAATAGTTCGTATCAAAACCATTCAAATTACCGGGTTTGGCCAGCCTTTACATCACCGTAAGGCTGGCCAATACTTAAAAATATGTACACAATGAACAAACTATATTTCTATTGTTTTTTAGCGGTAGTTGCCGCTTTTACCGCTTGTAAAAAAGACAACCCCGCCCCGCCGCCCACCGTTGAAACGGAGGTAGACATGATTGCCTGTTACCAAGACATTAAGTTTAATGAGGCACCTACCAAAAACGCAACGGCTTGGCTAAAGGCAAAAATTGGAGAGATAGATTGGTCGCTGGCCGAAGGGCACGAGGACTATCAATTTTTAGTAGAACAAGGAATAAAGGGCCTACACGGCACGGGTGATTCTTTACTCGGTACAACTTGGGGAACACTTAGTTTTTCGTTGAGGCCCCCCTCTACTTTTACCGGGGTATATGGAAAAACCCCGCACGCAGCGGAGCGTTTCAGGATGTACGTCACCGCTCCATTTGATTACAGCGT
>JAAFJN010000032.1:57259-59703 GCA_013298845.1 Chitinophagales bacterium | reverse complement strand
CCTGTAACAAGAACAGATATTAAACCCCGCCGTGTGGCTTTGTCATTCAGCAGGAATCTATTGGCGTAGGATTTTGCATAAAAAGTCACCGTTTTGGGTTAAAAAGCCCGGGTGCGTGACGCATCACATCTTATCACGCAGTGGTGATGTAATGTTTGTCAGGATGGGGTTCTTAAATCAAAAAACCACGGTGTTGAGCGATAGTCGAAACACACCCTCCTCTACTTCCCCTCCACAATCCCCACTTCCTCCACCGTTAACCCATACAACCCGTACACCAACCCATCAATCTCCCGCTCCAACGCCGCCGTGTCCGCCGAAGGATCGTTTTGTCTCTGCGCTAGTATTTGGTTCACCAGCGTTTCGATTTGTGCTTTCGTTGCCCCATCAGCCGACGGAATGAGTATTTGGGAGATGTACACCGGTTTATACTCAAAAAAGCCGCCTTGTTTCGTTGAGGAAATTTGCTGCATGAAAAAATCAGTGACTTTAGAGTTTATTACAGCAAGAACAAATCGCTCAGATGTGCCAATGATTGTAGTTTTATCATTTGAATAGAATCCATTAATATCAATAGAGTTTTCAGGTTTTTGGATGATTGCTGGTACAATTATCTTACTCTTTTCAAATTCCCCATAGTAATCACAAGCCCTTAATTCCCACCAAAACTCACCTTTATCATAACGTTTTTTTGCAGCCGCTTCAAATGGCAAAAGTTGTTTGTACACTGCCGGATAGGTTGTTTCTAACCATATTTCGGGGTCTAATTCGCCTTTTTTTGCCTTGGTAATGCCTTTTTCAAACAAAATCAAAAACTTATCACTCTTAGGCGTTTGGTACCGCTTAATATCCCGACCGGCCAAAAACGGCTTAATCACTTCCGCACTGTTGGGATCTTCGGCAATGAGCCGGTCGCGGGTTTCGGCATCAATCACAAAGGCTTCGTTCAGGCCGGTTTTTATACCGTAAAAAATTTTGCCTTCCACGTATTCGCCCAATGGTTGACCGGTGCGGCGCAGTTTTTCGAGCAATTGCTGCACGGCCTGATTGGTAAGGGTCCAGCCGCTGTCTTGCAAACCAGATAAACTTACTTCAAAAGCCGTTTCGTGGATAAAACGGCGCAGGCCGCGCGGGTATTCCAAGGTCGGAATATTGGCGGCTTTAAAGGTCTCGGTCGCCGGATTGCGCTGCATTTCCAACACGCAGGGGTAGGTGGTGGCTTCGTCAAAAACGGGCAAATCGCCAAAATCACTGATGCTTACAATCCGGCGCTGGCGCACAAACTGGCGCAATTTGTCGCCGTAACCCGCGCGCATCCATTTATTGGGCAAAATATAGGTGAATTCGCCGCCTTCGCGCAAAATTTGCATGCCGCGTTCCACAAAATACACGTACAAATCGGCGGTTCCGGCAAAGGTTTGGTAATGCTGCTGCAAATGCCCCTTCAAATCGCCCAATTCTTCCTGCCGGATATACGGCGGGTTCCCCATCACCACGTCAAAGCCCACAAAATCGCCTTCGTCGTTGAGCACTTCGGGGAACTCGAAGCGCCACTCGAAGGCATTTTCGTACATGCGGTTGGCTTTTACGGCCTCCATTTCGGCGGTGATTTTTTCAATTTCTTTTTCCAATTTTTCCTTTTCGGCGGTGCGTTTTTTGTCCAAATCGCCCGGTTTGCCGCCGTAGGGTGTTTCGGGTTCAAACAGGAAATTACCCGTAAAGCGGTGGTAGAGTTCGGAGGCCAATTTGTCCAAACGTTTGCGCATGGGGTCATTGCGGCCAATTTCGGTGCGGAAATCGGCTTTAATTTGGTTAATCAGGTCGTTCAGGCCCCGTTTTACCTCTTTGTTGGTGGCCTGCCGGTACTCGCGCACGTAGTTCCGGTACGTACTGATATCGTATTTTAGGCTTTTGAGGGCTTTTTTGAGGTCGGCATCCAGCGCAAAACGGCTCACCAGCGAGTTGCCGCATTTGATATTGATGTCAATATTGGGCAGGGTTTCGAGTTCGTCGGCGTTTTTATAATACGCATTTTTCAGCAACTCAATCCACAGGCGCAGGCGGCATATTTTCACCGAATTGGGGTTAATATCCACCCCAAACAGGCAATTTTCGATGATGGTTTGTTTTTCGTGGAATAAAGTTTGTTGCACCCGCTGTGATTCCACGCTGGTCGGGGTGTATTCAAAAAAGCCACCGTCTTCCTCCGTCACAATCAGTTCATCATTGACCACTTCCACGCTGTATTCTTTTAGTCGGCGGCCATCGCGGTCTTGCAAAATACGCAGGTCGCTTTTGAGGGCGATCATTTCGTTGAGGGCCGACACCAGGAAGTGGCCCGAACCCACGGCGGGGTCACAAATGCGCACGCTGTTCACGATGCGGTTGGCTTCGGCGCGGTCTTCAATTTTATCGTACAATTCGTCGAGGTTGGCGCAGTTCCA
>JAAFJN010000032.1:0-57249 GCA_013298845.1 Chitinophagales bacterium | reverse complement strand
GCGGCGAATGGTTTCGCGGCACATGTACATGGTGATAAAACCGGGGGTAAAAAAGGAGCCGTCTTTGTAGCCGTTTATTTTTTCAAAAATGAGGCCCAGCACCGAGGCATTAATGAGGGTTTTGTTGTCTTCCTGAATATCTTCGGCCCCTTCGCTGCTAAAATCGTAGGCATCGAGGAAGCGAAACAGGTATTCGAGGGTGCGCATACTGCCCGTGCGGGTTTTGCCCTGTTCGTCTTTCAGCACCGTTTGGCGGTGGAGCGGAATGGTTTTATCGTCTTTGAGGTTGCTGATAAAAATGGTTTGGTGCTCCAGTTCGGTGGGTTCAAACAACGAACTGTTGAGGTAAGGCACTTTGGCAAAAGCGGCGGTAACGTCGGTGTTGCGGTCGCTGTTTCGTTTGGCCAATACCTGAAAAAACAGGCTGTTGAGGTCGTCGTATTCGCGCAGTTTTTCGCTGTGCAAAAACGCGTACGAGCGGTCGCCCTTGTGGTAACTAATGAGTTGGCCTTCGAGTAATTTGAGAAAAAGAATACGGTTAATCCAGGTAATACTCAGTTCGAGGGCCACATTAAAGAGGCGGTCGGCGTGGGTAGCCCCAAATTGGAGCGGTTGCGAAAGTCGGCCAATTTTGTCCAGACTATCCAGTTGAATAATGGTATCTTCGAGGATACTGCCGGAGTTGCGTTCGCCTGCCTTGTGGCGGTCAATGAGTTTTTTGCCGCCGTCTTTGTATTCGGTAAGGCCAATAATGTGCAGTAATTCGCCGTAAAAACGCCGGTCGAGACTATTGCTGTCGTTGGCAAACGGGAGTTTGAGCAAGTGTTCGGGCGAGAGCACTTTGAACAGGGCAATGAGTGCTTTATCGTCGGAGGGATCGGTATTTCGGAGGGGTTTTAGGTAGTCTTTGAGGTTAAAATAGGTAAATTCCACCTCGTTTTCGACGGCGGCGATAAAGGGTTCGGCGATTTGTTTGTAAAAAAAGTCGGTATTGGTACTGGCGAGTCTTTTTTCTTCAAAATCCTGAAATTGCTGAACGAGTTTTTTGTTTTGGGCAAAAAGTCGCTCAAAAACGAGGCTGTCGAAAATAAACCACTCGTAAATATTGGTGATAATGAGGCGTTTGACTTCGAGGTTTTTGCCCGAAATACGTTCGCGCAGGTAGTACAGCACCAATTCCTGCAATGCTTTGGAATTGATGTTTTTGCTGGCGGGCATTTCGGCCTTGTTGGTGGGTTTTTTGGCCTCCATAATCACGCCCACCGACGATTTTGCGGAATCGCCGTTGTGAATCACCAGGTCATTTCGGCCTTTGGTATTGATAAAATGGCGCGGGTCGTACCAGGTTTTTTTCAAAAAATCGGACACCAGATTTTTGTGAAACTCCTCCGACTCCGCGTCATTGCTGCGGTCAAGTAATTGAATGAGGTTGCTTTTGAACCGTTCAATGTCGGTTCGGTTCGGTTTTACCTTTCTAAACGCTTTGTTCAGGGCGTTTTGGGGTGTAAGAGCAGCAGTAGTCATTGCGTTGTTATTCGTGATAAATGAACACTGCGGCAAATGTATGAAAAAAATGCCCAAATAAAATTACAGAGGAAAAAATCAATAAGGCGGTCATATAGGCGAACTGTTGAACATCGAACACCGAACGCCGAATATCGAACACCGAACGCCGAATATCGAACGCCGAAATAATGTTTAATTGAGTAAGGGTAAAATCTGCCGTAAAGTATGATCCCGCGTTTAAGCGACGATCGCCTAAATTATACATGATTTTAAGTGGTAGTGGCTGCGCGTGCTGAGGCTGTCTCACAAGCGAATACTTCGGTGTTCGGTGTTCGGCGTTCGATGTTCGGTGTTCAAAATTCGACGGTTCGGTGTTCAAAATTTTTTAACACCGAAGTATCTGCTTACAAGACGCTCTTCATTGAATGCTCTACCCCAGCACGGAGAAGTACCATTCCTCTTTGTACCATATACGCCGAATTTGCTTTTCCTGAAAAACAATGATTTTGTTTCGGTTTATGTCCATTTTGCTTTTTTTAAAACAGTTTCTAATCTAATTTTAGATATGGAATCACCAGTTTTTTGTTCCGCTTTGCAAACCGTTGATAAACAAAATGTTGAGTTAAGCAAAATTGTGTTTTTGCTCAAATTCGCTCAAGGTAATTATTTGAGTTTTATGAAAAAGTTGGATGATAAGAAGGTCGTTGTCGCCTGTTAATAGATAATCGGCTTCGCCATCGTAGCAGATTGCCAGCAGATAATCATCATTAGGATCGCGGCATATCTGAAACGTACTTTGAGTTTCGACGAAGGTAAGTCGCTCGCGAAGTATTTGAAGAAACGCTGCTACGAGTTCTGGATAAAGGTATTTTGCAAACTTAGGTCGCTTGCAAACATCAATCAATTCTTCCATCAAATTACTGTCTGCTAATATCGTTATGTTTTTATCAGCCAGTATTTTTTCAATTCTCGTTCGCATGGAGGCTCCCACAAGTGCAGAAATCCATAAATTAGTATCAAGCAGGATAATCATCGTTAATCCGTTTTACGTTTTCTTCCTTTTCGAACTGCCTTTACCTCGGCGACAATGTCATCCATGCTCAATTCAGGGATATCCGGTAAACGTTGGGATAATATCCGCCACTGTTCCGCAGCGGCGGATGATCTCAACTCGTTTGCAATCTGAATTTTTTCAGAAGAAGGTAGCCGGAGTAATGCCTGAATAAGTTGATCAAAAGATATATCAAGTGTTAGCCCGGTGCTGGTAGTATCTGTCATTTTATTCATTGATATGTACGAATGGTATTGCATACTGGAGTTTACTTTTACAAAGATAGGGTATTTTTGCATTTTAGCCGGGTGCTTCTTTAATACTTTTCCGCCGCTCCCGCAAAATTGAACATCAGGATAAATAAAGCCTTCTCCCAATGTTCAATTTCGTGAAAACGAATTCTCTGCCCGCATCAGCACCTGCCATATACTTATACCTTTTTATCCATAATCTCTCGCTCCAATGCACGAAGTTCTTCCAGTTCCTGTGCATCTTCGGCCTGCGCTTCGGTGGTTTTTCGGCGCTGATCGAACAGCGTGTACACTTCTTTTACTTTTTGTTCCATCGCCTCATGCGTAACGGAACCGGCGTTTTGCAGGATTTTTTTATCCTGAAAAACCAGCAGCCGATCCACGTTCTCGCGCCAGAAGTTCATGGTGATGCTTTGCTGATTTTATCGGCAGTTGTAAAGTAATTCTTTACAACTGAATTTTCATCTAACTCTTTCTCTTTCAATATATTAGCAATGTGTCGCCCAATATTTTGCTAGAGGTGTCAAAAAGTTCAGCGAGTTGGTTTTGGTTTATCCACACGCTGCCATCGCGGGCGAAAAGCGTCACCTTAGCCTTGCCATCGGCGGTAACCGAATATCAAACGCCGAAATAATGTTTAATTGAGTAAGGGTAAAATACGCCGTAGAGATATGTGACATTAAGCGACGATCGCCTAAATTATACATGATTTTAAGTGGTAGTGGCTGCGTGTGCTGAGGCTGTCTCACAAGCGAATACTTCGATGTTCGGCGTTCGATGTTCAAAATTCGACGGTTCGGTGTTCAAAATTCGGTGTTCAAAATTTTTTAACATCGAACAAGGAACGCCGAACATCGAAGTGTCTAAACTACCCCCGCACCAATTTCAACACCTGCCATTCTCCTTTTTCGGTCCCAATTTTCACCCAATACACGCCCGAAGGCAGGGTTTCGGTGGGCAAAGGGAGGTTCCAGGCACCCGCGCCCGTGCGCTTGTGGGTTTGCCACAGCACCTGCCCCGTCGTGGAGCACAACGCAATGCGCAGGGTTTGTTCCGTCCCGGAAATACCCGTGAGTTGGGTGGCACCGTTGCTGGGGTTGGGCACGGCTTGCGCCTCAAACGCCCCCGGATTGGGGTTGGTTGTGGACACCAACATCGTGCCCGTGAGCACAATATCGTCTAAATAAAGGTTGTTGCCGTAACCCGACTGGCTCAGGAATTTTACGGTAATGTATTTGCCCTCGTACGCCGAAAGATCGAGGGTTATGTCGCGCCATTCGTCGCAGGAGGCCGGACTATATTCGTCGTATTCGTACAGGTTATTCGGACCCGTCCCCGAAGTCGTGGTGCTCAATGCCTCGCCGCCGCTGCGGAAGATGGTCGCGAAATACGCACCACAATCGTCGGAAACCAACACTTTCATCGAATCAATAAAGGCGTTGCCGTCGTAGTAAGGCGCGTAAGCCACCCGAAAACGGAGTTCTGGGTCAATCACCTGGGTGAGATTCAGGTTCACGGGCAGCACCATTTCGTCTTGCCCGTAACTGCTGTACACGTAATTATGGACGTAATACGCCGTGTCGCCCGCCGGTTCACAGGTCGTAATTACGGTGGGTTCCCACGTGATACCGCCGTCGGGGTTGACGACCGTAAAGTTGTCTAAACCGTTGGAAAAATCGTTGCTCACCTCCAGCGAATTGGAAATAAAATCTTGCACTTCAATCATCGCGGGTACGGTTTTGGTCGAACTGCCGTAAGCGTTGGTCACCGTGAGGCTAACATCGTACACGCCGGTGGCGGCGTAGGTCACTTTGGGTTGGCGCAGGTTGGAGGTGGCCGGGTTTCCGCCGGGGAATTCCCAGTACCAGGTGGCGCCTTCGTGCAGCAACGTGGAGTAATCGTCGAAACGGATGGTATCACCCGGACACGAAGTGAGCCGTTTGTTCACCATCGGTTGGGCTACCGGGCGCGATGGTTCGTAAAAAGGCACCTCCCAAATGCCTTTTCCGTAGGCCGCCATGCGCAATTTGCCGTCGCGGTAAAAAGGCCGCAAAATGCAGGTGGCAATGGATTTGGGCAAACCTTCGTTGTACGGCACCCAATCGGGCATGGTGTTGTTTTTGTACCAAATGGTGCGGTTAGTGCCTAAGTACAAACCGCCGTCGGTGCCACTTTGGTGCATAATATACGAAACACTTTCTCCGTCCAGGGCCGGGGTGGTGAGGTTTTGCCAGGTTTGGCCGCCGTTGGTGGTCATAAATACTTTTTGACCGTTGCTGCCGTCGGGGTAAGCGGCCCAAAGTACATTTTCGTCTTCGGTGCTGATGGCCAGTACCATGCGGCGGGCAAAACCCGAGGGCAAGGGCAGGGTGACCCAATTGGCTCCGCCATTGACCGTTTTCCACAATTTACCGGGTGTCCAGGAGTCGGCGTTGCGCTGAAATAGGTACATCACCTGCGGATTGCTCCGGCTAATTTCAAAAGCATGGGCTTGCGCGCTGGTATTGGTGCCAAACGCGTGTAATACCGACCAGTTTTTGCCGCCGTCTTCGGTTCGCCAAAGTTTGTTTTCTTTGGTGGTGTAAAAAACATTCCAACAGCGCGGGTCCCATTCCATTTCGCCACTTTCGGCGGCGTAATAACTTTCGTTGGGGAATTTTCCGGCTGATACATTCTCCACAAAGCCGTTTTGCGCCAAAGGAATAACGCGTCCGCCCAAATCCGAAAAATAGGCTTCGCGGTTCGCACCGGGGTTCACGTACCCCGTGGGGGCCTCGCCGCCGCCTAAACCCAGCGATTCGCCGGGTTCCCAGGTTTCGGCCAGGGCGGTATTGCCGTTGTGGTAACGGCCTCCCACCAAAATATCTTCGTTCCAACCCGCGCCAAAACCCCAAAAATCGGAACTGGTAATGCCCCGGTTGCGGGCGTAGTGCGTATCAAAAAAGTCGTCGGAGTATTCCACCCCGCCGTCGCTGGTCATCCAAAGGTCGTCGCCGTTGATTTCAATTTCCTGGCAATCGGGGTGAACGTAGTTAAAATCGTTGCCGCAATACCCGCCAATGCAATCAAAAGAGGTCGCGCCGTCGGTGGAGACCCAAAGGTTCAGGAAACCCACGAGTAATTCGTCGGGATTGGTGTCCGAAACGTCCAGGCCGAGGTTGTAAAATCCCTGGTGATAACCGCCGGTGGTACCAATGGTGGCCATGTTGGGGTGATCCTCGTTGTTGTAAGGGCCACCGGCGGGCGGATTGGGCAATGTCCAGGTGAGGCCCGCGTCGTCGCTGCGGTAGAGGCCGATAAAACCATCGTCGCCCGCTTTGGCTTCCCCGATTAAAATGGCGTAAACGCGGTTAGGATCGGCTTTGCTCACCGCCAGTCGGGCACCGCCGTCGTTGCGGCCCGGATCGGTGGTTTCTAACCAGCCGGTATTTTCCACCGTCCAGGTCAATCCGGTATCGGTAGAGCGCGCAAACCGGCAAATTTTGTCGTTCGGGTCGTTTCTAACGGCAAAAATGGTGTTGGCATCGTCGGTTTTCCATTCAATATCGTAACAGGCTTCGGGGAAAATTTGGGTCCACTGTACGCCGCCGTTGTCGCTGCGGTACAGGCCCTTCCACGTGGCCGCCAGTACAATTTGTGGGTTGGTGGGGTGGTACAAAATTTCGTTGGGCGAGGCATCGGGTACTTCAAACACAATGGCCCAGGTGAGGCCGCCGTCGGTACTCCGCCAGATATTCCAGCCGCTGCCGGCCAGCACTGTATCGGGGTTGGAGGGGTGCACTTCCAGGGCCGTGGGCGAACCTACGTCGTAATTTCGGGAAACACAGGTCCAATTCAAACCCCGGTTGGTGCTTTTAAAAATTTCCGAACCTTCGGTGCCGCAATACACCACGTCGGGGTGCGAAGGGGATTGGTCAATGCAATACACATTGGCTTGTTCGGATTTGGCCAGCGGGTTAGGCCCCGTGTTAGTGTTAAACGTTTCGATGGGGCCAACGTGGGTCCAAACCCCTTGCGCGTTATCCGCCTGGTGGGTTTTTAATTGGGCCAAACGTTGTTCAAATGCCCGTTTTTCTTGGGCGGTGGGGTAGTGAATAAAGCCATCAGCCTGGACAAATGGCCGCGCTGCCCGCCGCCATTTTTTATAATATTGGCTAAAAGTCGTTTTGTCGGCAGGGTGGGTGGCCCGCCATTGAAGGTAGCCGTCATCTACCCGCCAAACGTTGGGTTGTGGGCCGTACATCTCCACCGCCCAATCGGGCAAAGTTTCGTTGTGCGTGTGGGTTACGGGGTGTAGTTTTTGTGCTTGCAACCCCAAACAGCCGCAAAGCAGGATAAAAATAAAAATACGCATGGTGCAAAATTAGGTGAAAAGTCGGGCGAATATACGCGACATTCCCCGAAGCATTTCGACCGTCGGGTTAATTTTACGACCAGAATTTGACCACCACCGAGGTCACAAAGCCTCCACTGCGGGACGTTTCATCAATTAATTAGCCGTACGATTTTTTAATAACCGCCGAATCGCCGTGACATGCGCTAAAAACACCACTGGAACCACGAACGAGGGCAACAAAACAAACGGAAAATACAACACGCCCACGTTGGGTTGTTCAAAACCAAATTGCTGGAACGGCATGGGCAGGGATAAAATGGCCGTCACCACAATATTTACCAACAGTACCAATGCCGCAACATTCCACGCCAGTACCCATTTGTTGCTTAACGTTTTGCGCACAAACGCCAAATAATACACCACGGGAGCCGTTAATCCCGCCAAAATATCAAAATTGCGCCCCGCAAAAGTCATTATTTCCGGTATTGCTTTTTGGCCAAACAACCAAAACAAACTCAATTCGACCGGTATCCGAACCACGTGCAACAACGTGAGGGTTTTTAAGTCCAAACCATCTAACCATTGGCGGCCGCGTTGGGTGAAAAACAACCCCGCAATGAGCACAAATGCCGGTGCAACGGCCAAAGGCACGCGCTCCGGGTGCATTCGGGCCACGGCGTAAAAGCCGTTGTACGCCAACGTCGCCTGAAGTCCGATCCATACCGCCGCCACGGTTTTGGGCCAACGGGTATTATGCGTGGCATTGATAAAAAAGTACAAGGTTACAAGAACGGTTACCACAAAAACAAGGGTAACGTAAAGTGGAATGGTGTGCAGCATACAATGCGTTTTGTCGGCAAATGTAATTGGTTTTACCTTTGCATACGCTAAAAACGTTGCCCGCAGTTCTGACCTTAAAAAGGACGTCTGAGCGTGGCCACACCATAAAACGCACGTAATGATGATGCTAAACAAAATCCAACTTTGGGCCGTGGCCCTGTTATTGGCTACTTTTTACGGGTTACCCGCCGCCAAAGGCCAATCGGCGGCGCAAGGCCCGGTGATTTACCTTCGGGCTACCGTTGACCATTTGCGCCTGCGCGCGCAACCCGCTAAAAATGCCGCCGTGGTGGTGGAATTGCCCGAACACACGCAGTTGAAATTTTTGGGGGTAACCGGCGGTACGGTGGAACAAATTTCCCTGCGCGGTGTCACCCACAACGCCCGTTGGTACAAAGTGGCCCACAACGACAATACCATTGGTTGGGTGTACGGCGGCGCGGTGGCTGTTTCGTCCGTTTATTTGCCCGAAGAAGCCCGTCCTTCCGACGTAAAAGAAGATTTTTTACAAATAACCGCCGTTTCTAAAAACGAATTTGAAAAGGGTTTGGCCAAATACCAAACAACGGTTCTGCGGGATACGCTGGAGCATCCTGAAGTGGACCAGCGGTTTCAAATCACCTGCGATAACGGTAAAACCCTGGAATTCCGCGATACCATTGATACTGTATACGATGGTGAAAATTCCTGGTATTACGACTACGTTGGTCAATTGGCGGCCATTGGGCAATACATCATCAGCCTATCAGCCAGTGAATGGGATGTGTATCGGTTTGTGGATCGGCGAACCGGCAAAATTGTGCAAAGTATTGATTTACCAATGGGATTGCCCGAATTGTCGCCCAATCAAAAATGGGTGGCCCTGGGCAGTAATGACCCGTACGAATCCATTGGTGGTTTACAAATGTTATTCGCCGACCATACCGGCATTTACCCCGCATTTACGGTGCAACAACCCAATAAAGGGGTGGATCAGTATTATTGGTCGCCCTGCGGAGAATTATTTTTTCGGTTGGAAACAACGTTTTCGGCGGAAGAAAATCAACCCGAAGTTGAATATTATCGTTTGAAAATGTACGAGCCATAAACAAAAGAGGCTGTCTCATAAGCAGATACTTCGGTGTTCGAAATTCGGTGTTCGATATTCGACATTAAAAAATATCAACACCTAACCTTGTTATCTTACTTATAAGACAGCCTCTTCGGCTGTATTTTTGTGCACACTTCAATTTCGTTTTATTTTTCGGTCATGGCCCAATTATTTGGGTACCGAAATGGGCATTGCCGTATCGTAATCGCCCGTTAACACCGGTGTTTGCATCCCGGCGGTGTATTCGCGCACGTTTTTGTACACGTAATTGTACAATTCGGTGACGGTAACGAGTTTGTCGGCGTTGTTATCGGCTTTACCTTTCATACCCTGAAGGATATAGTAGGTAAATACGCCCTGGCGCAAGCCGTGGTCTTCGAGCGACAATTCCTCCGATTTGCTGGACATCAACAGGGCAACGCCGCCGTTGGTATCTTCAAATGCCTGGTAAAAGCGCTTGAGTGACACCGATGTGGGGCCTTTAGCGGCTAAACCTTCGCCAAATTGCATGGAGCCGGAGTGGCAGGCATCGGCAATGCAGAGTTTGTGTTTGGCTTTGCTTTCGTTAAAAATCTGCTTGATTTCCTCGTGGCGCAATTTGTTATTGTACCCGTCAAAGTCCACCGGCAGGAAACAACCCTCCAAACCGTGTCCGCTGAAGTACAACACCACCACGTCGTTATCGTCGGCTTTCAGGAAAATAGAGCGCATGGTTTTGAGGATGTTTTCGCGGGTAGCGGATTCATCCACCAAAATTTCGATCTGATTTTCGGGCAACGCGCCGCCTTCGGGGCTTTTTAAGAAAGAGTAAAAGCGGAAGGCATCGTCGTCGGTAAATTTGAGGTTTGGCATGCTTGTGTAGCGGCCTACACCCACCGTTACCGCCCAAATTTTTACGTCGGCGCTGGGTTCTAATTTTACCGGATCGCTGGGCATTACTTCGTCGGAATCCAGTTCACGCACCGGCGCACCGGCGGCCCAAACGGCACCGTACACGCGGCCGCTGGCAAAATACATGATGCCTTCGCCGTTGGGCGCGTTGTTGGCCCATTCGCCTTCGTAGCGGTCGCCGTTGGAGTAGTAGCATACGCCTTTACCGTTGGGGTAACCATCTTTGAAGCCGCCAATCCAGCGGGATCCGTCGGGATAGTCGAAATAACCTTTTCCGCTGGAGCAAAATGTTTTGTTGCAGTTGGCCAGACCCGCTACATCCGATTTTGATTTCGGTTTGCTGTTGCTGGCCGTAGTGCTGGTTGCGGGCGGGGTATTGGCCGGTTTGGCCGGCGTTGTTGGTTTGGTTTGGGTGGGTTTGTTGGTGGTAGTAGTAGTGGGTTTGGGTTTATTGGAACTACTGCTTTGGGCAGTTGCGTCGCCGTTGATGACGGATTCCATTTGGCCCATATTCCAGGTTCCACGGGTTATTTTTTTGTCAACACCAACCAACAGACCGACGCCGTGTTTTTTGTTGGAGCGCCAACCACCGGTGTAGTGACCACCGTTGGGGTAATACATGGTGCCTTGTCCTTCAAATTTGCCGAGATGGAATTGGCCCTGGTAACGTTCTTTACTAATAAAGGTGTACGTGCCGTTTCCGTGCGGTTTTCCGTCGTACCACTGGCCTTCGTATTTGTCGCCATTGGTAAACTTGTAGGTACCCGTACCCGTGCGGCAGTTACCGCTAAGGCATTGGGCAAAGAGTGTTGATTCGGTCATTGAGGTAGCCAGAAATAAAACTGGCAAAGCGAGGCGGATAATGAGACCCTTCATAAACTTAGGTTTTTGAAAAATTAAAACAAAAAAAGAAGGGTGCAAGTTTGTTACGTAGTGCGGGGGGATTAAAAAAAAGTTGTATCGCTACAATCTTTCTCGCCGCGTAACACCTTCCGATGTTTTAATCGCGGCAAAGAACTTTTTTAGTATGGCTAATATTGTGCCATTCTTGTTCGCACTACATAAAATTTTGTATCTTTGCACCCGAATTTAGTATCTAACTGATTCATAATCAATTTTTTAAAAAATTTATAAAGTCATGTTAAAATACCTTACAGTTGTGTTAGCGCTGGCAGTTAGCCTCGGCGCGTGCAAAAATAGCCAAACTGTTACAAATGCAGGTAACCAAACTTTTGGCGCGGCCTTTAATCCTAAAGGCGCCATCACTTACGATGCACTTTTGAACAAAATGGAAAAGGTGGATTCACTCAATACCAAAGTAACCGGTAAAGTGAGCGCCGTGTGCAAAGTAAAGGGCTGCTGGATGACCATGGTCTCCGAAAATCCCGACCAACCCGAAATGCGCGTAAAATTCAAAAACTACGCCTTCTTTATGCCCAAAGACATTGTGGGTAAAACCGTAGTGATTGACGGATTCGCCTTGCAGGAAACCATCTCGGTGGCCGACCAGCGCCACTACGCCGAAGACGATGGCCAAACCAAAGAGCAAATCGAAAAAATTACCAAACCCAAACGCGAACTCTCTTTCGAGGCCGCCGGGGTGGTGATTAAGTAAGTGTTCCGCCTAACCCCGT
Organism: Chitinophagales bacterium; assembly: GCA_013298845.1. Classification (GTDB taxonomy): domain Bacteria; phylum Bacteroidota; class Bacteroidia; order Chitinophagales; family Saprospiraceae; genus M3007. The sequence continues at coordinate 45,650 of JAAFJN010000032.1, read as the reverse complement.
TCGGCGTATGCTGAACGGGGTTGGGCTACTTCATTTTACCCAGCAAACTGTCAAGAACTGGACAAATCTCCAATTGAATATTTGCAACAGCGGTGGAATCCGAAAGGCCGCCACAAACAGCCTTTGCAATTACACCCTTCCCATCCACTACAAAGGTTGTTGGATAGCCCCAAGGTAATTTCAGGTTTTTATTTATTAAATCAGAACCATCGGCAAGATGGTCAAATTCCCAAGGATGGCTCTTCAAAAATGATTTGACGTCCTCCTTTGTGTCTCGGGAAATTGCCAAATATCGAATGTTTTTATCGCCATACTTTTGAACGATTCGATTAAAACCCGGAATCTCCGCTACGCACGGTTTGCATCCTTCAAACCAGAAATTAATAATGCATATTTTATTTTCGACAGCGTTCGTGACAAAATCGGGGCAGCGTAAATATTAACCCGCGACTTTAGTCGTGGGCCAAAGGGCGACTATCGCATTTGCCCAAACCGATTTATCGGTTTTTAGTACAACATCGCACTTGGAAACGGTTAAAACCGTTTAACAAACCAATTCATGATACAAAGATAATACATATTTGTTAAAGTGGCTTTCCGGTGCTCCAAACTAAAACATAAATCAAAAAAACGAATACACCCAACGCCCTTTCGAGGCCGCCCGGAGTGCCAATTAAATACTTTGGCCTATATTTGCCACATGCAAAAATATCTACTAACCTTTTGTTTCCTGTTACAAAGTGCGGTTGTTTTTAGCCAAAAAACCGATACGACCGCGCTTTTTGCTGCTTTTGATAAAGTAGTGCTTTCGCCCAAATACAAAGCCACCGACCCTGGTTTTGCCGTTATGGTGATTAAAGAAGGCCGCATTTTGTACGAACGGCAGCGCGGTTTGTTTAACCGAGAGCGGCAAACGCCCTTTACCCCAACCTCGGTGGTGAATACCGGTTCGGTCACGAAACAGTTTACGGCCATGTGCATTTATTTGCTCGAAGAACAAGGCAAACTGTCGCTGCAAGATTCCATTCAGCGTTTTTTGCCCGAATTACCGTGGTTTGGGCACCGTATCACCATCAAACACCTGGTGTCGCACACCAGTGGCATTCCCGATCATTTTGAGATCGCCAATTTGCAGGGCAATTACAAAGAGGCCATGACCACGCCCGCTTACGTACTGCGCGATTTGCGCAAATACCCGGTATTGTCTTTTCCGCCCGGCACCGATTTTTCGTATTCCAATACCGGCTACATGTTGCTGGCGACCATTGTCGAACGCGCTTCGGGTATAAGTTTTCGCGATTTTACCCAAAAAAACATTTTTGAGCCGTTGGGCATGAGCAACAGCGGCTTTTACCCCCAAGATGCCCAAAATGCACCCTCTTATGAGTGGGATGCCGCCAAAAAATCGTTTAAACCGGTAAAAATCGTTCCCAATGCCGTGGGGGCCGTGGGCGTGTATTCCACCTTGCGCGATTTTTTCCTGTGGGACCAAAATTTTTACAAAAACAAATTGGGTAAACGCGATTCGACCCTCATCGAGCGCATCCAAATTTCGGATACTTTGCTCAATGGCTCCAAAGTGAACTACGGCGGCGGTTTGTTTTTGTCGCCTTACCGCCGTTGGGAACAAACGGTGAGCCACACGGGCGGCTGGAACGGCTACCTCATGGATTATCGGCGTTTTCCCAATTCCGAAATCAGTATCGTGGTGGTGAGTAATAATAATTTTGCCAAACCATTTCCCATTGCCGATACCCTCAGCGATATTGTGTTGAAATTTAAAGCCTACAAATTTTCCCACCAACCCATCGAGGGCATTACCGCCGCCGAATTACAAGGCGTGTATTTGTCCAACAATAATTTTGTGCACCAGGTGGTGGAGCACAACGGACATTTGTTTATTGTGCCGCCTTTTTCGAAGGAGAAAGGGTTGGAATTGTTTTTTATTTCCAAACGGGAAGACGGTCGGTTTAGTTTTTGGGACGAAAAAGGAGAAAAAGTGTTTTTTGAACTCGACGATAGGGGAGTGGCCAAGGGTTTTTATTGGGAAGGTGGTCATTTTTTTAAAATACAAAACCGTTTTTACAAAAAAATGGATGCTTTGCCCACGCTGTCGCAAACCAAAGCGGTAACGGGCAAATACGTTTCCACCTCCCGCAAACAACGCCTGAAAATTAAATACAGCGCTAAACACGGTGGCTTGGTACTCAAACCCATCTTCTTCCGCAAGTACCCCCTGGAGCCTTTGGGCGGCAATGTTTATCGGGTAAAAGACGATACGGTGATTGTTCGTTTTGAAAACAACGCCATGCAGGTGGGCAACGATTGGGTGTACGGGCTTTGGTTAAAGAAAAAATAAAAGCCATAGACCGGGATCATTCCCAATCTATGGCTTAAAAGTGCTAATGCCGTCAATGCTTATTTTTTGAACGGATTAGAGAAACGGTCATCTTTAACAAACTGTTCGTCGGTCAAAGCGTGGAGGAAACTCACCAAATCAGCCTTTTCTGCTTCGGTTAAGCCCAGTTTAATGGGTTGTCCCGTGCCCGTGCCGTCTTGCAATCCCCAGTGCAGGTTCGCTACCGGCTGAATGTTGGAGTTGTAATGCTCCACCACTTCTTCCAGCGTTTGGAAACGACCATCGTGCATGTAAGGACCGGTGAGGGCTACGTTGCGAAGCGACGGGATTTTGAACATACCCGCTTTCGACGCGTCTTCAACGCCCATACCCAAGTCTTTAGGTTCCAGATCCAAACCGATGTTGGCTACTTGTTCCTGACCGCCAAAGAAACTATTGGCCGACGGGTTGTGGCAAGTGGCGCAGCGGGCTTTGTTAAAGAACAATTCCATGCCGCGTTGTTCACCCGGATCAAATACGGAGGGAACGTTGGAACCCCATCCGTTTGGACTGGATTCGTCAAACTTGGAGTTGCCGCTGACCATCGAGTTGAGGAATTGGCTCAAAGCCTCCGCAATGCGCTCTTCGGTAACCGCTTCGGAACCAAATGCATTGTTGAACAAAGGTTTGTAATAATCCAAACTGCCGAGTTTTTTCTCCAGCGCTTTGAAATTATCCATACCCATTTCAATGTGGTTTTCGATCGGGCGCAACACCATTGATTTGATGTTGGTTTCACGACCGTCCCAGAAGAACATGTTGTGTTCCAACGTGTTAACGATGGAACTGGCGTTGCGGGGGGTCAAACGACCGTCAAAACCTTTACTAAACGCAACCGGATCGGCGAAGCCTTTTTCTTGCAAATGGCAAGAAGCGCAGGCCGTGTTGTTGGTCAGTGAAAGTTTAGGGTCGTAAAACAAAACGCGGCCCAATGTAGCCCCATCGTTGGTGACCTTCGCGCCCAACCGGCTTTTTAAGTCACTGAGGTGACTCGGCAGGTCGGGGTTAGCGTAGTTGTACGCCTGCGATGGTAGTCGAAGCACATCCGATTGGTACTGGTATTCCAGCCCATCCGTGTTGCGTTCCTTTGTACATGCCGCAACCGTCAGCGCAAAGGCTGCCGGAACGATAAAGTAGTGAAGGAGTTTCATACCTTAAATTTTGTGTTGGTGAATAAATAGTGATGAATACGTGGTAATTGAAGTAATATTTTTCTTGTATCAAAACTTCCAGATGGCGTACACGGCCACGGGCGTTGTTATTTCCCGGAAATCCGATTGGTTTAAATCGTCGTTAAGTTCGGGAAAATTCACAAATTTTCTGCCTTCGGTAAATTGGCCCGTCATGTAATAAAACGACGATTCCAGCCCGATACCAAAATGTGTACTCACCCACCATTGTCCACCTACGGAAATGCCGCCACCGGTGGTTTCTTTTTGGCTAATTTGCTCAATTACATCGAAGCCGCTGTCCAGTACCCTTACTTTTTCGTTGAGATGGCGTACCCAATCGGCCCCAAAGGTAAAGGTGAACTGGTTTTTCCATTTCAGGCGATAATCTAAGCCGGCCCGAAGGTTAAATTGGGTGGATCTTAGTTTGTCGGAATCTTTAAACCCTTGTATAAAGGTGTTTTTTTCGCTAAAACTTCCCCCTACACTGCTCCGAATCCCCCAATTGCGCCACGATAAACGGCCATTCAGCCAATAAGGACTTAACTGAAGGGAATCGCCCGGCGTTCCTTTTACGGCCCTCAATACCGGAATGAGGTTAATTCCGGTTTCCAGATGAATATCGCGGAATAAAGACAGTTTTTGGATGGGTTGTTCGTCGCCAACTTGGGCGTATAAAGTGGTTATTCCGCCTAATACAGCAAAAATCAGCAAAAAAGTGGATTTAAATTTCATGTCGTGGAAGCGTTTAGAGATTAATTAATTGAGCGGTGAATTTTGGGTTGTTGCCATTGTTCAGTTGGCTGGCAATCAGTACCAGTCCCTTATTAAGGTATCCAATTCGGTTAAAGGTAATACCGCCCTGCTGTGGGAATTCCTCTAAAACAGTGGCCTGTTCCGAATTTACTTTTTTGATGATGGTTTGTCCGGTAAAAAAATCGGACATCAGTGCGTAAACAATGTTAGGTTGGTCCGAAAAAGTCATGTCCAACATAATGGCGTTGTTCGGTGTAGGGTTGGCGTCTCCCACCATATTAAGTTGCCGATCATAAATTTTGCCGCGCGCATTGGGGCAGAATTGCTGGCGATCTTTGGAGATGGGCATTTGGAACAAAAATACCTGGTTACCCAATTCACTCACCGTTTTTACGGGGGTCAGGTTCCCGCTGACGGGATCAATACCAATCAAGGTGGTAAGACTGGGCGAGGCTTCGGCCACTAAATTGGTAGTGGTATCCAAAATGCCAAGCGTACGGTGGTCAAAGTAGTTGTTGCGGGAATGCGACCGAATTATGGCATAATCGCTTTGTTTACGCATGTTTAATGCCACATTGGACACACCATTGGTGGTAAGCAACGTGTTATACCGGTAACTGACTGCCGAAAACGGAGTATTGGTAGAGGTCGTTTGATTGATTTGGGTTAGTTCGGGTAAACTAAACCGGCGGATACTTCCCGACGTGGTGGCATACAATTCCGCCGAGCCATTATTGGACGGAGTGACGCACATGGCAATTTGTTCTATACTACTAATCGGGAAAGAAACACTGGAAGAGTACGTTCGGCCATTATTAAGGTCAAATAGTACCAATTTGCCGATAGTAGAACCAAATGATTCCGTTTTCATAATGATGACCCAGTTGGAATCCGGGTGAAAAATACTGCCCTGATGGATACCGTCAATGACCAGTGCACTGGTGGTGACGAGCACTTCGTTACTTTCCAACCAACGGTTGTTGACCCTGGCGTACAGGCGATAATAACCAATGGTGTCAAATACAAAAAAACGAGTGTCTTCGGAAGACGTATCCTCGAAATTGGTGCTTTCAAAAACCGTTTGATTCGCCGCCGGGCTTGTACCAACTGGAATACTGAGCGGGCTGCGCACCAGCACATACCGTTCAAAACCGCTTACTTTTACTTCGTCCCACGAAAAAGTAGTTAACTCTCCGGTACTGGTGGTGCGGAGTTCGAGGGGGAAATTTTTGTCGTTGTTATCCACTTGAAAGTCTTTTTTGCAAGAAACCCAAGCGAGTGCAGATAAAAAAATGAAGAGGTAATTAAGTTTCATGTAGAAAACTGTTTAGTGGTGAATAACTCTACAAAGATACATCATGTTTCAATATGTGGTTGGGATACCATAAAAAAAATGGCAAATGTCACAAACTTGCGAAAATGCTTTTTTCATTTTCCCATATTACCTTTTTCATTTGAAGCGCATGACAATTCCATGACGTAAGATATTTGTTGAACGTTGGCCATGGTTCCCAGTTTTTTTATGATTTTTTTGACGATTTTCTTGCAAACACAAATGCCTTATCTACCTTTGCGCCGATTTTTAACAGGCCCTTAACTTAGCGCTATAAATTGTTTAGATTGTGTCTAAATAGGTGTAGGTTCTTGTTGCGGATTTGTTAATCAGTTTTAATAATGAATACCTTTGCGCTGTAATCACCACACAAGGTAAAAACATGGCCAAAAGCCATTAAAACTAATAAAATAAATCAATTCATATATGTTGCTAAAACGCATTTCCTGGGTTTTTGCGCTCTTTATGGTAGCCTCGGTTGCCCTGTATGCCGGGCCAACAAAAGAAGCCGGTAAGGAACTATTTACGGCTAACTGCGCATCCTGCCACGCCAAAAATATGAAGGACAAGTTAACTGGTCCTGCACTCGGTGGCTCACAAGCCCGCTGGGGCGATGATAAGGCGCTTTATGCTTGGATTCGCAACTCTCAAGCCCTGATCGCTTCCGGCCACCCGCGCGCCGTTGAACTTTGGAATCAGTACAAACCCGTACTGATGAATAGCTTTACTTCTTTGAAAGACGACGATATCGCCAGCCTTCTTCTTTATATCGAAGATGTGTACGTGAATGGTAGTGGTACTACGAAGCCTACTACTCCCGTTGAAGGTGAAACAAAAGAAGAATCTGACAGTAGCATGTGGATTTTTGGCGGTTTAGCCATTTTGTTGGCTTTGCTCGCTTTTGCACTCATGCGCATCATTGATCACCTCGGTAATGTATCTCGTACTGCCGCCGGTGAAGCCGCTGTCGAGCGCTCTTGGGTGCACACCTTGGCCAGCAAGGGTTTCGTTGCATTCTTGGTTTTTGCTTCAACCCTTATTTTGGGTTACAAAACGGTGGATAATGCTACTCAAATGGGCCGCAGCCAAAATTATGAACCCGATCAGCCCATTAAGTTCAGCCACAAACTGCACGCTGGTTTAAATAAAATTGAGTGCCAATATTGCCACGACTCCGCGCGTCGCTCCAAGCACTCATCTATTCCCGGTACCAATACCTGTATGAATTGCCACTCGGCAGTGAAAAAAGGTTCTCAGCATGGTACGGCGGAATTGACCAAAATTTTCGCTTCCATTGGTTTTGACCCAATCGCGGGTAAATACGTAGATGGTTACGAAAATTGGTCCGATGCACAAATTGAAGACCTTTACAAAAAATGGATTGGTCAGGAATATATGTCCGAAAAAAGCCTCACCGCTTTGGACGAGGCCGGTAAAGACTTGGTTCAAAACCAGTGGGATGGTATCGTAGCGGCATTGAAAAATGACTCTAACGGTAAAATCCAGGGACCAATTGAGTGGACACGTATCCACAACTTGCCCGATCACGCTTATTTCAACCACGCTCAGCACGTGAACATTGGCCAGATTGCCTGCCAAAAATGTCACGGCCCGGTTCAAGAAATGGAAGTAGTGTACCAATATTCTTCACTCGGTATGGGTTGGTGTATCAATTGCCACCGCGAAACGGAAGTGAAGTTTGGTAATGGTTTCTACAAAAATTACAAATCAGATTATATCAAAGCGCACAAAAAAGCATTGGGTAAAACCGACGCCGAGGCCGAAAAAGTAGTCGTTGAAGACATCGGCGGCTTGGAATGCCAAAAGTGCCACTATTAATCGTACATTCGACCCTCGAAGAATAACCCAACGGTTTCTTCGAAGGTCGAATTTTTAAATCAAATTTTAAATCATAATTTTCGAACCGCCGATTTTTTTCGGCCCTCGAATTAGAATATATCAATTATGCACCACGATAACGGTATTTGGGTAAGTTCTGATGACCTGAATCGCGAGGAGTCCTTCCTCCAGTCGGCTGAAAAAGAGTTTTCCGTTGAAAATTCCATTGAAACCAATGGACAATGGGAAGCAAGTCGTCGCGATTTCCTGAAAATCCTGGGCTTCGGCATTGGCGCCGCTACTTTAGCCGCCTGTGAAACTCCAGTTAAAAAGGCAATTCCTTACGTGTCTAAGCCCGACGAAATAGTGCCGGGTGTAGCCAATTACTTTGCCTCTTCTATTGTTGAAGGCGGCGATTTTTGCGCTGTTTTAGTAAAAACCCGCGAAGGTCGTCCCATCAAAATTGAAGGTAACTCCCTTTCCTCTGTATCCGGCGGTGGTACCAGCGCTCGTGCGCAGGCCAGCGTTTTGAGCCTTTATGATACCAAACGTATCAAATCAGCGGGTACAATCGAAAATGGCACCGTTTCCGAAAAATCGTGGTCCGATCTTGATAATACCATCAAAGCAAAACTTGCAGCGGGTAACGTTCGTATCCTCACCGGTACAATCATCAGCCCATCTGCCAAAGCAGCAATTGCTGAGTTTGTGGCGAAATACCCGAATACACAGGTAGTATCGTACGATCCGGTTTCTGCTTCCGCTTTGTTGGATGCTAACCAAACGATGTACGGTGTTCGTGCTGTACCTCATTATAACTTTGCCGCAGCCGATGTGATCGTTTCTTTTGGTGCCGATTTCCTTGGTACCTGGATCAGCCCGGTAGAATATGCTAAAGGTTACGCCGAAAATCGTCGTATCAGCAAGGCAAAAGGTGGTAAAATGTCTCGCCACTACCAAATTGAAAGTTACATGTCCCTCACGGGTTCTAACGCCGATAATCGTATCGCCGTAAAACCAAGTGAAATGGGTGTTGCTATCGCTTATCTGTACACTAAAGTTACTGGCCAGGCGGGTGCATCCGGCTTGAACGAAAAAGCCCAAAAGGGTTTGGACAAAGTGGCCGAAGATTTGCGTAACGCCCGTGGTAAAGCATTGGTCGTAAGTGCTTCCAATAATTTGGCCGAGCAAATGATGGTGAATAAAATCAACGAAGCCCTGGGCAGTTTGAATACCACCATTACATTTGGTAACTACTCTAACCAACGCCAGGGTGATGATAAAGCATTCGCCGCTTTGGTGAACGAAATGAACAGCGGTGCCGTGAGCACAGTAATCGTTTGGGGTGCTAACCCTGCTTACGATCGTCCGGGTACCGAAAGTTTCAAAGCCGCTTTTGCAAAAGTAGGTACGCGTATCTCTTGCAATGGCGTGATGGACGAAACGACTACTTTATGCAACTACAGTGCTCCTACGCACCATAACCTCGAATCTTGGGGTGACGCAGAACCACGCAAAGGTTATTACAGCCTGGTTCAACCAACTATCGCTCCTTTATTCAAAACGCGTCAGGCCGAACATTCTTTGTTGGAATGGGCCGATAGCGCAAAATTGAACCGTCAGGCCGAGCAGCCTTATTACGAATTCGTAAAGGCGAACTGGCAGGCAAATATGTTCCCGCAACAATCTAAGTTCAATACACCACAGGCATTTTGGGATATTAGCCTCCACGATGGTGTGTTTGAAGTTCCGGCAACGGCAACGGTTGGTGGTTTAGGTGCTACCCCCGATGTAAACGCTATCACTAAACCAAGCGGCAGCGAAATTGAAATTGCGTTTTACGAAACTGTAAATATCGGTAATGGTCAATACGCTCATAACCCTTGGTTGCAGGAAATGCCAGATCCGGTAAACCGTACCGTATGGGGTAATACATTGAGCATTCCAAACGAATGGGACGGTATTAATCGCATCAGTGGTTGGAAAGACCTCGTTGACGGCGACAATGTAGAAGTTGAAATCAACGGACAAAAATACACTTGCACCGTTACCCGCTCCTTTGGTTTGGCACCCGGTACTGTGGCTATTGGTTTGGGCCAAGGCCGTACTTCTGGTGGCTGTGGCGTAGGATACGGTGTTAACCTCAACCCGGCAATTAAAGCAGAAGGTGGTTACGCGCAGTATTTTGCAGCGGCTACTGTTTCTGGTAAAGTAGGGGAGGACAAAGCATACGCTTGCGTGCAACACCACCACACAATGGGGGTAAAAGCAATGGGCGTAGAAGAAGGAAAACAAATCAACGTGGACGAAAAGGCGTTGGGTTGGAAAGGTTTCCAAGGCTCATTGACCAATCGCTCGATTATTTTCCCCGGTTCTTTGAAGGAAATTAGCAGCCTTACGGAGAAAATGACGGAGTTCCACCACGAAGCAGAACACCTTAACTCACAGACCCTTTATCCTGAAACAGACTCTTGGTTTGGAATGGGTGTAAAATGGGAAATGTTTGTTGACCTGAATGCTTGTATCGGTTGCGGTGCTTGTCAGGTGGCTTGTGTTGCCGAAAATAACGTTCCGGTAGTAGGTAAAAAAGAGGTAAATCGCCACCACGAAATGACCTGGTTGCGCATTGACCGTTACTTCTACGGTAATTTTGAAAATCCAAAGGTGGTTTACCAACCAATGATGTGCCAGCACTGCGATAACGCTCCTTGTGAGAACGTTTGTCCGGTTGCCGCTACACCGCACAGCATGGAAGGTTTGAACCAAATGGCCTATAACCGTTGCATCGGTACACGTTACTGCGCGAACAACTGTCCTTACAAAGTTCGTCGCTTTAACTGGCTCGATTATACAACTGCCGATTTGTGGGGTGCTAACGAAGAGCGCGTATTCCACGTTGAAGGTGACGATAAACCATTCTACGCGGACAACCTCGTTCGTATGGTCTTGAACCCAGACGTAACGGTACGTTCACGCGGTGTTATCGAAAAATGCTCTTTCTGCGTACAGCGTATTCAGGAAGGTAAATTGGCCGCTAAAAACGAAAATCGCGAAGTGGCAGATAACGATGTACGCTCGGCTTGCCAAACAGCGTGCCCAACGAATGCCATCGTATTTGGTAACGCCAATAACCCGAACAGCGAACTCAACAAGCGCCGTAACAACAGTGGTCCTTTGGCTTATCAGGTGTTGGAAGAAATTAACGTACGCCCAGGTGTACACTATACCGCCAAGGTACATAACACTAACGAAGCATTAGACGCCTAATCGCGATCAATATATTCAGAACATTAAGAACGTATAATATATATGTCTCAACCTATAGCGCCAGTTCGGCACGTCTTAATTGAAGGTAACAAGACCTACCATAATATCACGGAGGACTTGTGCAGACCTACAGAAACCACTCCTTCCCGCGAGTGGATTGTGGCATTCGCTTTGTCAGCGGCCTTTTTGGGCCTTTACGTCTTTGCCATTTGCTGGACCGTTTGGAAAGGTATTGGTGAATGGGGTGCCAACAGAACCATTAACTGGGCATGGGATATCACCAACTTCGTTTGGTGGATCGGTATCGGTCACGCCGGTACGCTTATCTCGGCTATCTTGTTACTTTTCCGTCAACGTTGGCGTACTGGTGTAAACCGTGCAGCCGAGGCGATGACGATCTTTGCGGTAATTTGTGCCGGCCAGTTCCCAATTTTCCACATGGGACGCGTATGGCTTGCATTTTTTATCTTCCCGTTCCCCAATACACGCGGTCCGTTGTGGACAAACTTTAACTCGCCGCTGTTGTGGGACGTATTCGCGATCTCGACGTATTTCTCGGTATCTTTATTGTTCTGGTACACGGGTTTGGTGCCGGATTTGGCTACTGTTCGTGACCGCGCAACGGGTTTCCGCCGCAAAATGTACGAATTGTTCTCCTTCGGTTGGACTGGTAGCGCCAAGCACTGGCAACGTTGGGAGTCACTTTCTTTGATTCTTGCTGGTATTTCCACACCACTTGTACTTTCGGTACACACCATCGTATCATTTGACTTTGCTACGTCGGTTGTCCCAGGTTGGCACACCACGATCTTCCCGCCTTATTTCGTTGCGGGTGCGATCTTCTCTGGTTTTGCCATGGTACAAACGTTGATGTTGATTACCCGTAAAGTATTGAAACTGGAAGAATATATTACCATCAACCACATCGAATCTATGAACAAGGTAATTGTACTCACGGGTACAATTGTAGGTGTTGCCTACTTGACGGAGTTGTTCGTGGCTTGGTATTCCGGTTATGTATATGAGCAGTTTGCTTTTTACAACCGCGTATTTGGTGTTTACTGGTGGTCGTATTTTGGTATGATGTTCTGCAACGTGGTATCACCACAGTTGTTCTGGTCTCGTAAAATTCGTCGCAGCATTTGGTGGACGTTCTTCCTCAGTATCGTTGTAAACATCGGTATGTGGTTCGAGCGTTTTGTGATCATCGCTACTACGTTGGCCCGTGACTTCCTCCCATCTTCTTGGAGTTACTACCGCCCGACCTGGGTTGAGATTAGTATCTTCACCGGAACGATTGGTTTGTTCTTCGTGCTTTATTTGATCTTTACGCGCGTTGCTCCGGTAGTTGCGATTGCCGAGGTAAAATCAATTTTGAAAGTTGCAGGAAGCCAATACGTGGAGAAAGCCCGCAAAGAGTATTCAGAGAATCCTCCAACGGAAGAGTCTTTGACACAAAAGGCGACTCAACACTAATTTCTGCAATTGCTGTAAAACTTATTCTTTAACAATAATTTACTATATATAAATGGCTTCCGAAACTACAAAAGTTCTGTACGGACTTTACAACGACGAGGAAGATTTGAAGAAGGCTGTTAAAGCCGCCAATTCGGATCACTTAGACATTATGGACGTATATACGCCCTTTCCAGTGCACGGTCTTGACCCTATCTTGGGGTTGAAAGAAAGCCGTTTACACCAGTTGGGTTTTACATACGGCGCTATTGGTGCTTCTTTCGCTTTCGGTTTGATGTCCTGGGTATTTACCCGCGACTGGCCGATTGTGTTTGGTGGTAAACCATATTGGTCGGTACCAGCATTTATTCCAATTACATTTGAGTTGACGGTGCTTTTTGCAGCGTGGGGTATGACGCTTACGTTTTATACCATCTGCGGTTTGTGGCCCGGTGTCAAAGCAAAATCATTGGATAATCGTATCACGGATAACAAGTTTTGTTTGGCTTACGATGTTACGGAAGCCGATGACAGTACGGTTGAAAAATACCGCTCTTTCTTTAGCAAGACAGGTGCCGACGAGGTAAATGTAAAGACTATTTAAGGTACTCATTTTTTCTTGAGTATCCAATCATTGTACTAATATTACAATATTTAAGATGAAATATATAATCGGTGCTTTAACCGCAATCGCTTTTTTCGCATTGATGTTCTCGTTATGCTCTCCGGCAGGGAAGAACAAAACCGGCCATGAGTATATGCCAGATATGGCGCATCCGGTGTCTTATGAGTCAAATGTATATTCGGCTTATGAGCACAATCACTGGGATAAAGAAAGTTCGTTTACTAAAGCGGTACTTTCTCAGCCTCGTGCTAAAGTTCCAGGAACAATTGCACGTGGTGCTACTGGCGTATATTACACGGATGCTTCGGCATTGGACGCTATCCGCGGCAAAAATGCGTCAAACGCTATTTCTGCTCCGGTAAATGGTGAAGCGCCATTTTATTATGCCAACACGGAAGAAGACCGTTTGCGTTGTGAGCAGGAAATGGTAGCCAATCCATTCCCAATTACTACTGCCGGTCTGGAACGTGCTAAGCCGCTGTACGATACTTACTGTGGCATTTGCCACGGTGACAAAGGAGACGGCCAGGGTTGGTTGGTAACCATGCCCGATAGCAAATACCCGGCACAACCCAAGAACCTCATCGCTGATGATATGGTAGCAGCCGGTAACGGACGTTACTACTTCGCCATGATTTACGGTAAAAACGTAATGGGCGGGTACTCTGATAAATTGTCTTTTGAAGAGCGTTGGCAGGTAATGCACTACATCCGTTCATTGCAGGCTAAAGCCAAAGGTGTTGCTTACAATGAAAAAGAAAATGCATTAAATAGCATTGAAAAGCCCGCTAAAGCAGTGGCTGCAACCGTTGCACCTGCTCCACACGCACCTTCAAAATAACGTTCGAAACCGAATTCTTTAACTGTAAAATTATCCGGCAAAATACCGGCCTAAGTATATGAATATCACGAATACTCAGTTTGAGTTTGCAGGCAAAACCAAAACCGTCCTCTTTGCAGGTATGGCTTTGGGATTAGTTTGCCTTGTGCTTACCTTCTTCGGTGATGATGCTTATCATACCCGTTTTTGGAGTAATTTCCTGCACAATTCCGTTTATTTCACAGGTATTTCCTTCATGGCGTTGGCTTTCATGTGCGCCCAAATTACAGCGTTCGGTGGTTGGATGACCGCTATCAAACGTATTTGGGAGTCCATGGCGATGTTTATCGTAGTTGGTATCGTGCTGATGACCGTGATGGTTATTAGTGTATGGGGGCACCTAAATCACCTTTATCACTGGAATACCCCCGGCATTGCGGAAGTTGGCTCTGCTACATACGACCGTATTATTGCCGGTAAAGTGGGTTTTTTGAACCCCGTTTGGTACACTGTTGGTACAGTAGGCTTCTTGGCACTTTGGTATTTTTGGGCCGTTAAAATTCGCAATAATTCCATTGAACAGGATACAAACGAAACGCCGTCATTGGATTATTATAAAGTACAGCGCCGTTGGGCCGCATCATTTTTGCCAATTATCGGCTTTTTGGTGTGTGTGTTCATTTGGCAATCTGTGATGTCAATTGACTCTCACTGGTACAGCACCATGTTTGCTTGGTATTCTATGATTTCCATGCTGCTTGGCGCGTTGTCTATGACCGTTATTTTGATCATTTACCTCAAGTCAATCGGTTATCTGGAGTATGTATCCCGCGATCACCTTCACGATGTGGGTAAATTCCTTTTCGGTATCAGCGTATTTTGGACTTACCTTTGGTTTGACCAATTCATGTTGATTTGGTACGCTAACAACGGTGAGGAAACGGTTTATTTCAAAGAGCGGATGAACTTTTATCCGGTGCTGTTTTGGGGTAACTTGTTGCTCAATTTCGTTACGCCTTTCTTTATCCTGATGCGTAATGATACTAAGCGTAAGTTCGGTACAATGTTCTTTGTGGCATGTATCGTATTCTTTGGTCACTGGTGGGACTTTTTCTACATGATCAAGCCAGGTGCGCGCAGTGCGGCACACCACGCTACTGAAATGCAGGCCGGTCATTCTACCTCCCACAGTGCTGCACCCGCTCATGATACGCATGCTGCTCCGGCTGCAACCGAACATGCAACGGATGCGGCTGGTCACACTGCCGATACACACGCCGCGCATTCAGAAGGTGCAACACACGCTGCGACCGATACCACACACAGTGCAACGCATGACGCCACTACCGCAGCAGCCACTACTGCTGAAAAGGCCGCTCCTCACGCTGAAGAAGCGCACGGTGCCGACGCGCATGGCGAACATGGTGCTGTTGACCCAAGTAAAGCATTCAAAATCGGTTATTCTTTCCCGGGTCTAGAAGAGTTGGGTATTATGATTGGTTTCTTGTCTTTGTTTTTGTTCTTTTTCTTCAAAAATTTGGAGAAAGCCTCTTTAATTCCTTGGCGCGATCCTTATTTGGAAGAGAGTTTGCACCACGAAACGGGCGCTTTGATCGAAAGCGAGCAAGATGATAAGGCCGGACACGACCACCATTAATTTAGAATCATTCTAAGCATTATCCCAATAGGTACATTTTTGAAAACACTACCCATATCTTTGGGGTTATAATCGCACAAAAAGTTAAACAGTAATGACTGCTATAATTATTCTTCTTTGTATTATCCTTATCTCTGTCGTTCTCGTACAGATTGGTAAGGTTACGGAGTTAACCGCGCAGATTAAAGGCGAACGCGAAACACTTAAAGATAACAGTAAATGGAATGCCTGGATTGGCCTTGTATTTATGGTCGTCTTTTTGGTTGCTGTATGTGTATCAGCCTACCGTATGCGCAATGTTATGTTGGGCTATGGCCCATTGGAGTCTGCATCTGCACACGGTAGTGTGTTGGATAGTCTCTTTAATGTTACCTTGTTCTTTACGGGTATTGTATTTGTGTTGACGCACATTGCTTTATTCTGGTTTGCCTTCAAGTATCGTTACAAAGAGGGCCGCAAGGCGCAATTTATCTCGCACGACGATCGTCTCGAAATTTGGTGGACGGCTATCCCCGCTATCGTAATGACTTTCCTCGTTGTACGTGGTCTTAATGCCTGGAATCAGGTAATGGCTGACGTAGCCGATGGTGAAGAGCACATCGAAATTGAGGCAACTGGTCAACAGTTCAACTGGATTATTCGTTACCCGGGTGCTGACGGTAAATTGGGTACCCGCGATTACAAGTTAACAACGGGTAATAACCAGTTAGGTCAGGATTTCCGCGACGCAAAAAACTGGGATGACATTGTACCCGCGCAGGAATTGTATTTGCCAGTGGGCAAAAAAGTTCGTGTGCGTATCATTGCTAAAGATGTACTGCACAATTTCTATCTTCCGCACTTCCGCGTGAAAATGGACGCAGTACCCGGTATGCCAACTTATTTCGTATTCACTCCAATCAAAACAACGAGTGAAATGCGTCAGGAGTTGCGCAAATATCCAGAGTGGAACGAGCCGTATGATCCGGCTGATCCAACTGGTCCAAAACGTTGGGAAAAATTTGAGTATGAGTTGGCTTGCGCTGAACTTTGTGGTAAAGGCCACTATTCAATGCGTCGTATCTTCCGGGTGGTTTCTCCCGAAGAGTATGAAGCATGGGCAAAAACGCAGGAGTCTTTTTACCTGACTCAAATCCACAATAAAGATGGCAAGGAAAATGAAGACCCATTCTGGGAACAAACATTGCCCATCGAAGCCGCGGCTATTGAGAAAAAACTCACGGATGACGTAAAAGCAGCGGGTGAATCTGAAGCACCGGCCGAAAAAGCCATTCGTTTGGATAATATTCACTTTACTACGGGCTCTGCTACTTTGACTGCCGATAGTAAGTATGAGTTGGACGCTTTGGTAAATGTATTGACCAAGTTCCCCTCGTTAAATATTTCGGTGAATGGCCATACAGACAATGTGGGTGATTCAGCGGCTAATTTGGAATTGTCCAAACAACGCGCGGCTTCTGTTGTTAATTACTTAACAACGCGTGGCGTATCTGCCGGTCGCCTGCGTTCTGCTGGTTTAGGCGATACTGAACCCGCGGAGTCAAACGAGAAACCAGCCGGTCGTCGTAAAAATCGTCGGGTAGAGTTTAACGTGTTGAACCAATTACCAACGGCCGAACCTGCAAGTTAATTACACAATTTTAATATTAAGAAGGGTATAGTCCCGCATAACTATATATCTATCAATACTTCTGATATGACACATACAATAAATGCTGTCGAAACGCTTGAGGATCAACTTACGCGCGAATATGGTTTTAACGACCATTTCCATGAACACCATCATGGCGATAAGTTTCAGTCCAATTTCCTGACGCACTACGTGTTCACTATGGACCACAAAATGATTGCCCGCCAGTTTTTGATGACTGGTATTTTCTGGGCGTTCATTGGTGCTGCTATGTCCATTATTTTCCGTCTTCAATTGGGTTTCCCGGAAGCGGATATGGCTTGGTTGAAACCACTTTTGGGTAAGTGGATTACCGTAAACGAGGCTGGTATCGGTCGCTTGGATCCAGAGTTTTATTACGCTTTGGTAACGATGCACGGTACAATCATCGTATTCTTTGTATTGACTGCCGGTCTTAGCGGAACGTTTTCCAATTTGCTTATTCCATTACAAATTGGTGCCCGTGATATGGCATCACCATTGTTAAATGCCTTTTCTTATTGGGCATTTTTCTTGGCTGGTGTAGTAATGTTTTTCTCCTTGTTCCTGAGTACGGGGCCATTCTCGGGTGGCTGGACGGCTTATCCTCCATTAAGTGCTTTACCGCAGGCCTCCGATGGTTCGGCCACTGGTATGACACTTTGGATCGTGGCGATGTCGTTGTTCGTAGTATCGGCTCTTTTGGGTGGTATTAATTACATCACAACGGTGTTGAATATGCGTACAAAGGGAATGAACCTTTGGCGTATGCCAATGACCATTTGGGCGTTCTTTGTGACGGCTATTCTTGGTGTATTGTCATTCCCGGTTCTCTTTTCTGGTTTGTTGTTATTGATGCTTGATCGCAGCCTTGGAACTTCATTTTACCTAAATGAAATTGTTGTTGGTGGCCAAGTACTCGACCGCGTTGGTGGTAGTCCAATTTTGTTCCAGCACTTGTTCTGGTTCTTGGGTCACCCGGAGGTATACATTATCATTTTGCCCGCGATGGGTATTGTTTCAGAAGTACTGTCTGTAAATGCTCGCAAGCCAATCTTTGGTTATCGCGCGATGGTATTCTCCATCTTGGCCATTGGTTTCCTTTCGTTTATCGTTTGGGCACACCACATGTTCATGTCTGGTCTGAATCCGTTTATCAGTAACTTCTTCGTGGTATTCACGTTGATTATTGCGGTACCATCGGCGGTAAAAGTGTTTAACTGGATTTCCACGATCTACGGTTCTAACTTCCGGTTCAATTCGGCTAGTTTGTTCAGCGTTGGTTTTGTGTCCATGTTTATCTCTGGTGGTTTGACGGGTATCTTCTTGGGTAACTCTGCCATTGACATTCAGTTACACGATACTTATTTCGTAATTGCCCACTTCCACATTGTAATGGGTATTGCGGCGTTTTTTGGTATGTTTGCGGGTGTATATCACTGGTTCCCCAAAATGTTCGGTCGCTTTATGAACGAAACATTGGGTAAAATCCACTTCTGGGGTACAATGATTGGTGCTTACGCCATTTTCTGGCCAATGCACTACACTGGTATGGCGGGTGTTCCACGTCGTTACTACGATATGGGTGCTTCTTTCGATGCATTCAAACACTTCACTGATTTGAACAAGTTTATCACCGTTGCTGCAATTGTGGTGTTCTTCCTCCAAATTTTATTCATCATCAACTTCTTCTATTCTATCTTTAGCGGTAAGAAGATGACGACTAAAAACCCTTGGGGTGCAACAACATTGGAATGGACAACTCCAATTGAAGCAGGTCACGGTAACTGGCCTGGAAATATCCCAACAGTACAGCGTTGGGCATACGACTACGGTAAAGGGGGAGAAGATTTCATTCCTCAATATATTCCGTTGAAGAACGGAGAAAACGACCACGGTCACTAATTATAAAAAGGATGGGTATGCGAATAGAAGACATTTATTCGCATACCACTTTTATCATAAACAACTATCACGTTCATTCTCACACATTGAATGGAGCGCAAGGAGATAACCGGCAATATAGCCGATGGTATTACGGGGGCCTATAAGACAGCGTTTACTGATTTTGGCTTGTTGGTAAAATTTCGCCTGACATTGTTGGTGTTATTTTCCGCAGTCATGTCTTATTTCATTGTAGCAGGTACCAATTTTAATTGGCTTGCTGTAATATTGGTAGCGCTCGGTGGTTTTTTAGTAACCGGGGCCGCAAATGCCTTAAATCAGGTTTTAGAACGGGATTATGACCGCCAAATGCAAAGAACGGCTAATCGTCCCTTGGCAACTGGCAGAATGAGTGTATCCACGGCGGTTCTTTTGGCGGGGTTAATGGCGTTAATCGGGATCAGTATTTTATCCATTTTTAACCCCATATCCGGTTTTTTGGGTACGTTGTCGTTGATAAGTTACGCGTTTATTTATACGCCCATGAAGCGTTATTCTTCGTTGGCAGTATGGGTGGGTGCAATACCCGGGGCTTTACCCAACGTAATTGGAGCAGTAGCATTTGAGCATCATATTAGTATGTACGCAATAATGTTGTTTACCATCCAATTTCTTTGGCAATTCCCCCACTTTTGGGCAGTAGCGTGGTTGGCTGATGAAGATTATAAAAAAGCCGGATTCAGTTTATTACCTTCGGTCAATGGAGAAAAAGACAGTTCAGTAGGTATTATTTCGGCAGTATTTTGTTTAGCGCTGGTACTTTTATCAGTAGGGGCGTGGTGGATAGGATTAACGGGAGGTATTGCGGCAATAGTATTATCATTATTGAACGGTTATTGGATGTATAGTTGCTGGCAGTTGCACAAATATTGTGATCGTACAACGGCGAGAAGGCAGATGTTTATCTCTTTTTTCCATTTACCAATTACATTAGTTGTATTATTGCTAGACAAATTATTCTAAATGAGTACAATAACAAAAACAGATTATAACAGGAGTAAAATACATCCTTTAAAACTCACTTTGTGGGTTGGTATTGGTAGTATTATTATGATGTTTGCTGCTTTTACCAGTGCATTTATTGTGCGCCGTTCGGCCGGTAACTGGTATGAGTTTGAACTTCCCTCTCTGTTCTTTTTCAATACGTTGGTGATTATATTGAGTAGTGTTACTTTACATTATTCATTTCAAGCCTTCAAAACAGGTAATGAAAAACGATATAAAGCGCTATTAATCGCTACCTTTGTATTAGGTATTGCGTTTGTGGTGCTTCAATACATGGCATGGGAACAAATGACTGCAATGGGCGCAACCTTTACGGTAAATCCATCCAGTTCTTTTGTTTATCTCATTTCCGGGGTACACGCGGCACACGTATTAGGTGGCATCGCTACTTTGGTTACTGCGATGATTCACGCCTTTCTTTTGCCTTACAAACCCACTCCACGCCGCACACAACGCTTTGAATTGGTGGTGCAATATTGGCATTTTGTGGATGTTTTATGGCTATATCTGGTGATCTTTTTTGCTTTGAATCTTTGATTAAATAAATATACAAAATGGCAGATACTTCTGTTAAACACGCACACGAAACACACGAACACGATTCGGACAATACCGGTTCATGGGAAGGCGGTACAGAGCCTTTTAAAGCGAGTTATGGTAAATTGATGATGTGGTATTTCCTGCTTTCGGATGCCTTTACCTTTGCTGGCTTTTTGATTGCTTATGGTGCCTTGCGCTTCAGTATGCCTACCTGGCCCGAGCCAGATTGGGTTTTTGCTACTGCACCTTTCCTGAAAGGGCACTGGCCACTGATTTTCGTAACATTTATGACATTCGTCTTGATTTTCAGTTCGGTTACGATGGTTCGTGCCGTGCAGGAAGGTCACAGAGAAAATAAAAACGGTGTTGTATTCTGGATGGTAATGACCGTTCTCGGTGGTGCTGTGTTCTTGGGTTGCCAGGCTTACGAATGGACTACCCTGATTGCACACGAAGATATGACCATTCGTCAAAATCCGTTTGGTCGCCATTCTTACGATGGTGTGTACGTTATGGCCGATGGTAAAGAAGCCAGTTATCCCGATGGTTCACCAATTTCCTTCAAAAAAGGAGACAACTACACCATGCACCACGTTACCCGTGATGCTAATAATGAGTTGAAGGCGGAAGGGCTTTTGTACAAAAATAAAGAGCACGATATTGTAGAGTTGCCAAGTACAAAAATCAAATACACCAGCGGCCCCGACGCAGGTCGTACCATTGAGGCTCCGTTTGGACCAAAAGCATTTGGTGCATTGTTCTTCTTTATCACAGGTTTCCACGGTTTCCACGTATTTTCGGGGGTATTGTTCTTGGCAATTATTGCCATTAACGCGGCCAGTGGTTTGTACGTTAGTCGCCGTAATGGTTACGAAATGATTGAGAAAATCGGTTTGTACTGGCACTTTGTAGATTTGGTATGGGTATTTGTATTCCTTGTATTCTATCTGCTCTAAATCATTCACTTTAAACATCGGTTTTCGGTAAAACATATCTATTATTATGTCTCATCAGTCATACGAAGAACAAAAGCGTTTCGTGGTACGCGGCCTGATTCTTTTAGGCATTATCACCTTGGTAGAGGTATTCGTTGCTCTTTTGGCTAAAGGCCACTTGGGTATGGAAAAATGGGAAGGTGCTATGCATTATTTGTATATGCTTGCAATGGTATCTGCCTCTTTGTATAAAGCATACTTCATTGTGTTTTTCTTTATGCACATGGCGCACGAAGTACGTGGTTTGGCCATGAGTGTATTGATGCCAACCTTACTCTTGGTGTGGGCGATTATCGCTTTTTTCCAAGAAGGTAGTTCCTGGGGGGCAAGTCGGGAGAAGATCAAGGAGAAGAACGAGCAAGTGGTTACACCTGCCGCTCCTAAGACTGGTCATCTTTTAGTGCCTTCCACCACATATAAAGGATAAAACAAAAGGCGAGGCTTACACCTCGCCTTTTTTGTTGATTGTCAATTGTTTGTAAAATATGTCACAGCAACCGGAAAATAAAATCACACCCCGTAAAATTTTTGTTTACAGTGTGATTGCGCTCATGTTATTTGTTCTGCCCACCATGTCCTATGTGTATTTAAGCCAAGGATTCAAGTGGCGTGTAGATGCCCAGTCCGAATTAAAGGATTTTGGTAAAATGCCCGAACTTCCCATTATTTGGCAAGACGGGTCACAGGAAGATATGGTGGATGGAAAACTATGTGTCGTCTATAATTTTGGCCCTAATGCCGACCTGACACCCATCAACAAACAGGTGTTGGAAACCGGAGAAGAACTCGTTAAGCAGTTTGGTTTTAAAACCGAATCGGTACGTAATGATTTCAGGATGGTACTGGTGTACGGCAACGAAACATCAGAATTTCGGAACTATCGGATGGGACGGCCCTCGTCGGAATTATCCAATTGGCTAACAACCGGAACCGTAAAAACATTTACGAAGATACTGGACGAGGGTTATCAGTACTACTGCCAGTCAGAAGGCGTGAAACCTTATCCACATTATTACGCATTGGCCGATACATCCGGGATCATTCGGCGTTTTTACAACGCAGAGGATAAAAATGAAATTGACCGGATGGTGCAGCAAATTGCGATCATTATTCCAAAACAGTTTAAAAAATAGATTCAAAAATGGGTTCAGCAGCTAATGTTCAATTAGAAAAGAAGATGAATCTGGCGGCCTACATCGTTTCGGCGGTGGTATTGCTTCTGGTGGGGGCCATGCGCCGTTTGCCGAAGTTGGATTTGGGCATTGATTTTAGTTTTTTACCGCCATTGCACGCTACCCTCAACGGTCTGGCGGCGGTCTTTTTATTGGCGGCTTTGTATTTTATCAAAAGTAAAAACATCAGTGCGCACCGCAACATGATTTACGCGGCGTTGGCTTGTTCAGCGTTGTTTTTGTTGTCGTACGTTTTATACCACTCTACAACACCCGAAATTATTTTTGGGGACAGCAACCACAACGGCATATTAGACGAGGCTGAACGCTTGGCGATAGGTTCTACGCGTACCTGGTATTTATTATTGCTGGGAACGCATATTGTATTAGCGGGTGGTATTTTACCCTTCATTCTCCTGACATTTAATCGCGCTTTTACCAACCAGTTTGATCGCCACAAGAAAATGGCGCGCTGGGTGTATCCGTTGTGGTTATACGTTGCCGTAACTGGTCCGCTGTGCTATTTGATGTTGAAACCATATTATTAAACACATTTACGCGATGAAAAAAATAGTTGCTATTGTAGTTATAATGCTGGTCATTGCCGCCCAATCATTTGCGCAATGCCCCATGTGCCGCATGACGGCCGAATCAAATTTGCAAAATGGCGGTACCGCTGGTTCGGGCCTTAACGCCGGTATTTTATACATGCTGGTGGCTCCCTATATTATCGTAGGTGGCATCGCCGTATGGTGGTGGAGAAACCGCAAAAAGGAATCTGAAGCGGAAGAGCAACAGCAACAAGCCTGGTTGCGCCCGCAGGATGACGTGAATAATTGGAATTAAATATAGTCGTCCATTGCGTGGACTTTCCCCAAATAAAAAACACCCCGGAAGTTGTACAACGACCGGGGTGTTTTTGTATCTGTATATAAGAGTTGCTATTATGCCAACCCGAATTCCTTCTTAATCGCCTCAACAGCATCCAAACGTTCCCAGGTAAAGGTTTCTACCTGACGCTCGCCGTTTGCCGACTTAATGGTTTTTGTTTCCGGTAAACGACCAAAGTGGCCATAAGCCGCCGTTTCGCTGAAAATCGGATTTTTTAAACCAAAACGTTTTACAATCGCCGATGGGCGAAGGTCGAACAATTGCATCAGGCGTTGGGCTAGTTCGCCGTCCGACAAACCTTTGATTTTGCACGATCCGTACGTATTTACAAACAAACCCACCGGTTGAGCAACACCAATAGCGTAGGCTACCTGCACCAATGCTTGGTCGCAAAGTCCCGCCGCTACCAGGTTTTTGGCAATGTGGCGCGTGGCGTACGCTGCCGAACGGTCCACTTTAGAAGGGTCTTTTCCGCTGAATGCACCACCGCCGTGCGCACCTTTACCGCCGTAGGTGTCCACAATAATTTTACGGCCCGTCAGGCCCGTATCACCGTGTGGTCCCCCGATGACAAATTTGCCCGTTGGGTTAATATAATACTTGATTTGTGGGTTAAACAAGCGCTGAATCCGCGTCGGGAGTAGTTTTTTCACCCGTGGAATGAGTACCCGCTGAATATCCGCCGCGATTTTCTCCTGATCCACGTTTTCGTCGTGTTGTGTACTGATAACGATGGCATCAATGCGCTTGGGCTGATGACGGTCGTTGTACTCAATCGTAACCTGGCTTTTGGCGTCCGGGCGGAGATATTTCATGGTTTTGCCTTCTTTACGAATAGCCGCGAGTTCGCGGAGCAACAAGTGCGAAAGATCAAGCGCCAACGGCATATAATTGTCCGTTTCGTTGGTTGCGTAACCAAACATCATACCTTGGTCGCCTGCACCCTGATTGTCCTCGTCCTTACCCACATCAACGCCCTGCGCAATATCCGCACTTTGTTCGTGAATGGCGCTGAGGATACCACAACTTTTGGCTTCAAACTGATATTCTGCTTTAGTGTAGCCAATACGCTCGATGGTCCGGCGCGCTACGTCTTGTACGTCTACGTATGCAGTGGAGCGCACTTCTCCGGCAATCACTACCAAACCCGTTGTAACAAGGGTTTCGCAGGCTACTTTTGAGTTGGGGTCCTGTCGGAGAAACTCATCAAGAATGGCATCACTGATTTGGTCGGCCACTTTGTCCGGATGACCTTCGGACACAGACTCTGATGTGAATAAGTAAGGCATTTATAAAATTTTATTTTTAAAATTGTCGGAAAAGAGGCGCAAAGGTATCTTTAATTTGGTAAAAAATACATCATTTGCCCACAAATCTAAGAAACAACCGAAAATTAACGCTTTCCCAAAGGGCATCGGTTATTGTTTCAGCGGCGGCGGCGATTTACAAATCCACCCGCAAACGCAGGTTCAGGCGGCGGCTGGTCAGGTAGTTCGGAATGGCATATTGGGTATTATACACTGTTTTGATCCAGGTATTGGAGGCTTCATTGGCCACCTGCATCAGGTTGAACACTTCCAAACTCATCCAGGTATTGCGGGTAAAACGCAAGAAATGGCGTGGTTTTTTTTCAATCCACGATTTGTTCCACAACAGCAGGCCAAATCCGAGATCCACGCGGTGGTAAGGTTTAAACCGGTAAGTATTGCGATAGACGGTATTGTTTCCCGCCAAACCAAACGGCAAACCACTGCCCACGGTAAAGTTCAGGTGGGTTTTGAAGTTTTTATTGCGTTTGAGGTTGTCCTGGAAAAACATGGACATGGTGAAAAAACGGTCCGTTGGGCGAGGTACATCTTTTACGTTCACCCCGTCGCGTTGGCCTACGGTACGTACTTTGTGTTGTACGCCGTACAATTGTTCGCGGGTGCGCAGCAACGAGAAGTTGACCCAACTTTCGGCGCCTGGTACAAATTCCCCGTTGAGGCGAAGGTCGAAGCCGGTAGCGTAACCACGCGAGTCGTTTTCGCCCGCGTAGCGCACGCGCACGTTGTCGAGGTCGTAAGAGACTAAATCCCACATTCTTTTGTAATAAATTTCGCTAATCAGGCGCATTTTGGTTGGTCGGCGGCGTCCCCACAAAAAATCGTAGGTGAAACCGGCGAGAAAATGCGCACTTTTTTGAGCGCTGACATCGGTGTTTACCGTACCGTCAATGCGGCGCAATTCGCGGTAAAATGGTTGTTGGAAATACATGCCGCTGGCCAAACGATAGGAGAGGTCGCGGCGGGTATTGAGGGGTTTGTACAACAATTGGGCGCGGGGTGTTACAAACCAATCGCCGTTGAGGTCCCAATAGGCCCCGCGTACGCCGGCCGTGGCCTGCACTTCGCGTACCCCTTCCTGCCGCCAGGTCCACGTATCCTGAAAAGAAGCGGTAAAACGGTTGCTGTTCAGGTTGTTGCGGGTTTTTAGCACGTTGCGCACCAGCAAAATGGTGGTATCGTAGGGAATGGAGTACAAGGCCGAATCGAGGCGTTCCCATTCGTTAATTTTATCAGCAATGACCTCGCTTTGCCATTTGGCCGACCACTGCAAAAAATGGCTGCGCACGAGGTTACGGTCGCGGTCGTCGTTTTGTAACTCGATACCCCCTTTGTATTCTGCGTTGGTGACATCGGCGGTGAGGTAATTGCGGACCCAGGTGTGCTGGGTGCCGGTACCCAAAACACTCACAATTTCGCCAAAATTATCGGCCCCGAGGTTGGTTTCAATTTCGCCCAACAGGTAATAACCCAAAATATCGAAACGTTCGTTTTCTTGGCTGCGCCAACGCGACGTTAGAAATTTATGATAAATGGGGTTTTTTTCGCGGTCGGGCAAATACGTGAGCGAAACGCCACCCATCGCCTGGGTAAAATCATCCACTTCCTGTCCTTCAAAGGCCGTTCGGATGCGCAATGCAAAATCAATGAGGCCAAAAGCGCGATCCGCCGAAACGGGTTGAAACGAATACACCGAACGGTTGTAGTTGCCAATGAAACCAATTTGCCAGTCGCGGTTGATATCGTAAGTAATATACGTCTGGAAATCGGTGAAATCTGGCACGTATTCGCCTTTTACATCGAGGCTGCCGAGCAGCAGGCGGGTTGTTTTGTACCGGGCACCGGCCAAATAACGCAAAGTACGGTAACCGCTTTTATTGGGTTTCCAACTGCCCTCCAGGTGCCCCGATGCGCCCAGCAAACTTCCGCTTACCGACGCCCGCGTGCTGTCGGGGCGTTTGTATTTAATATCCAGTACCGACGACATTTTATCGCCGTATTTGGCCTGGAAACCGCCGGAGGAAAACGACAAATCGCGCACCAGATCAATATTCGGAAACGATAAACCTTCTTGTTGACCGGCGCGGATCAACTGCGGGCGGTAAATTTCAAAATCATTAACATACACCAGGTTTTCGTCGTAGTTACCGCCGCGCACCTGGTACTGCGAGGTCAGTTCACCGCCGGCCCCGGTATTGGTGCCCAGTGCAATATGCGGTAGTATGCTTTCGAGGTTCCCCGTAGTGCTGGGCAGCATTTTGAGGTTATCCATCTTTTTTTCTTTTACCATTCCGCCGTCGTCGAGGCGGCGTTCGGTGATAACGACTTCCATATTACTTTGGTTGGGGGCCATACTCACGTCCAGCACAAAACGGGCACCCGACACGAGGGGCAAAATATCGTAACTACTTTCTTTATACGCTACCCGGCGAAATCCCAACGTAACGCGTTGGTCCGCTGGGACCTGAATGGAAAAATTCCCCCGCTCATCACTACTGACCCCGGTCTTACCACCTTTAATAAATACACTGACAAATTCCAGCGGTTCGCCCCCCGCGGCATCGGTGATGCGCCCGGAAACGATAGCCGTTTGGGCCGTTAAGCAGGAAGAAATGAGTACTGCGAGCAAAGAAAAGAGGAAACGCGCCATTTATCTAGTTGTGTTAAATACTTTTGTGCTTTATTTGTGTCGCAAAAGTACCACAACATGTCCACGTTACCACCATATTTCCCCACGCAATCTTTGTCGGTTACCGACGAACAGCGCGTGGTGTGGTATTATAAACGGTTTGTTGAGGCGTATTTTCAGGAATACCGGTTTGGGCATTTTATTTTGGCGGGCTATGCGTCGGTACCGGCTTTGTTAACGCCCGATTTGTTGTACAAAATTTGGCAAAATTTTTACGGCTATAAATGGGGGCCGCACCAAATGGCCATTCACCGGATTGCCGTCGCCGATTTTTTGTTGTCGCCGCTGTGCAAAGAGGTTGGGGTGGAATTGTACGAAATGCACCACGAGGTGCGCATGGCGTTTCAACAATGGCTGCACACCGCGTCGGGGAGTACCGAATGGGCGGGCCGGGGCCTCAAAACCGTGGCGGATATTGCGGCATTTGTGCAAGAATACCACCAAAAACCCAACCCGGGTTTGGTGCGTTGGGGCGAAGGCTACACCGATGTGCAGGAGTGGGGTGCCCTGGCCTATACCAACCACCAGCGGGTACAACGCCAATTGGGCCTGCGCCTGTTGGCCGCTTTGAACAGTGGTCGAGAAGCCGAAGCGATGCGTTTGATGGATATTTGGGCCAAAACCGCCGCGCAATTAGAAGGTTTATACGGGGCATCGGGGGAAAAAGATTTGTCCCATTTGCGCGACAATGCCCGCTTGGTAGAAGCCTGGAAAGCGTTGCTTCAACAGGGAAGTAAGGTTTTTTTGGAAAAACTTGAACACGTTACGCGGAATTTGAATTTGCTCGATAACAACAGCGAAGGCGGCATTGAAATAAAAGTACCGGGTGCCGTGGCCGGGCAAATAGAAGAAATTCAAACCCAAACCGTGTGGGCTTTTGCCGTCGGGATTGATAAATATGACGCATCGATAGGTGCTTTGGCCGGTTGTGTGCACGATATGGAAGCCTTTTCGGACCGGTTGGAGCAAACCGCCGCTCAAAACGGGCAAGTCGTGCGGCTGAAAAAATTAACGAATAAAAAAGCAACGGTTGCCGCCATTCGAGAGGGCTTATCCACTTTTAATAAAGCCCGCCCCGGCGATACGGTGGTGTTTTACTTCGGCGGTCACGCCGAAACCCGTCAAATTGAAGACCAAAAAGGGCGCGGATTGATTGCAGTAGATAGTTTGGTTGGAGATCGGAAACCCAAATATATTTATCAGGCGGAAATAGAAGACGTTATTTATCCCATTATCACCCAAAAAAAGGTGCAGGCTATTTTGGTTTTTGATACCCACGATGTACACTCGGCAGAATTGCGGGCGGCATTGGATCAATTGCCCCACCGCCGCGAACCGGAACTGCTGGAAGGCAGTTTGCTCGTCCTCAACGCCAGCGGTTTAGGTGAAATGACGTACGAGTCGAAAAACGACAAAGGCAAAGTATCGGGGCATTTTACCGACGCTTTATTGCGGATTTGGGCCGAAAGCGCAACGACGTTTACCTGGCGACAACTGTTGTCTATGGTGGCCCGCAGCCTGAAACGGGCCAAAGGCCAGGACCAAACCCCGTATTTAGAGGCCTTTCCGGCCTCGGCGGGTGATTATTTTATACTCTCCGACAAACGAGACGACACGGGCGTAATTACGGTACAATACAACAAAGAAGTCGAAGAATGGGTGGTGGTGGCGCCCAATGGTGTGGTACTACAACCCGCGCTGCCCTTTTACCCGACGGTGGTGCGGTTGCGCAATCGGCCCACCCAAACTTGCCGGGTCATTGAACGAGGCGGTAAACTGGTACTGGCCGATTTTAACGCCAAAAACAAAAACGTTCCGCTGGAGGTAACTTTGGTCCAAAATGCCCCCGAACGGGTGAAAGTCACCTTTGACCCCGCCATGTGGGAAGGCGTACGGAACCAACTGGCCAATGTTTTGCAGGAAGTGGGGATGCCGCACGCGGTGCTCACCGATAACCCGTCGGAGGCGCGGTTCTTTTTTTACAACCGGGGAGAGCAGTTTTTGCTGCGCGATCATTTGGTGCGGCCCGACGATGATCCGTTTTCGACCAGCGAAAACTTTATTTTTGACCACGATGCACGGCGGTTTATTACGCAGGTGGATCATTTGGCGCGGTGGGAAATTATTGGCCGAATGGGCAAAAAAATGGACGAAACCGGGGTGCAAATGTCGGTGGAAAAGGCCGAAGGTTTGGATATTGCTTCATTAAATAATACCAGTTCGTTGCCCATTTCGGGCGAACCGGTGGCCTGGTCGGGTGGTTTGCCCGTGCAAATCCATTACCGGAGCAATACCAACGGGCAATGGCACGCGCCCGCGTTGCGCGTGGAGGTAAAACAAGCGCTGCAAGATCGTTATGTACACGTGGTGCTGCTGGATACCGAGTTTGGTATAACGGTGTTTCCGCCGTACCGGGTTTCCGCCGATGTGGCCCAAAATGTGGTGCAACAGTCCAATATTGTGACCCAAAGTATGTCGTACACCCCCGAAAATGCCCCTCAGCCCTGGGTGGCGTTTACGGTGAGTGACGCGGCCCTGAACCAGGGCATTACCGAAAAAGGTGGCTATATTAAGGTGTTTTTGGCCGATCAACCCATTGATTTGGGTGCCCTGTCGCAAGGGCCATTGGAGCAGGTATTTGCCAATTATTCGCCCGGCAGAACGCAGGCGTTGTTGTTGGACAAAGAATTAACGGGTTTTACCGTGCCGGTGGTGGTGTATCGGCAGGCGCAGGAAGAAATCGCTAATGATAGACCAAATCCGACGGCAGATATTCCTGTTGATGAACCAGAAAAGCCCTCGGATGATCAAGAGTTAAATTCGATAAAGCAACTTTTGAAATCTAACCTGATAGCAGAGGCGATTAAACATTTACGAGATTTTACCAACCAAACATCGCTGCCCCAAGAGGAGTTCATGCTGCTTAATTCCAGACTTATAGATGTCAAAAAAAATCTAAACAATGGAATGATAGCGCGGGAGGAGGCAGAAATAGAATTCAATTCAATAGTATCAGGTATTTACAGCACGATCAGCGAAATCGCCAATTATAATCAAAACATTGACAATAGTATCGGAAAAGAGGAGGTCGAAAATGTGAAAGACTATGTGGCAAAGGGCGATATAAATAAATGTATTGAATTGGCAGGTGCATGGGAATATCCCTTAATTAGTCCAATATTGGAGGAGTTATTGGTGGTAACAGCGGCCAGATGGGCGAGGTGCATGTTTGATGTTAATTTGGGACTTGCGTCATCGAGTGAAAAAACGACGATAGCAAATACCGTGGCGCGTAATTTTTTACACGTTGTGAATACGCTACAGGGAAAAGCCACTTTTTTTCCAACTGAAGTTAGTTTAGACAGCGATAACAACAAAGTTCTGGAGGGCATCATAGATTTTTTAAAAGATGATAAAATAGGTTACGCTTTGAGTTATTTGATGGAACACTCTTCCGCAAATGGAAACTCAGGGTATAATGCAGACCTGAATTTGTTAAAAGAAAGGATTATTCATGTAGAATATTCAGAGATGAAACATGTGCAGGTCTTTGAAAAAAATGACATTGAAAAGAATAAGATTGTCGCTTCTCTTGTGTCGATGGCATGGGATATATTTCAAGTTAAACCTACTTTAGTTCCTAAAACGGTTCGTTTTTCAAATGATGAGGTTAAAAAATTAGCAGAGAGTGGTGAATGGAGGATGCTAGTTGATGAGTTATCTGATGTAAATATTATTGGTTTGGATGAAGAAACTGCCGAAGAAATTATATTGCTGTGCGCCAGATGGAACAGGTTACAACTGCGAAATCGACAAGGAATTATAACAAATACAGATTATGCTCCCCAAACTTTAAAGTTGGGATCAAGTATATTGCGTGTATTTGAACGGTTAGAAAAAAAGCCGGAGTCGGCAACATCGGATGACTCAAATACCCCAAATACGGGTTCCGCTGCGCCAGAAACCGAAACCCCACTGCTGCCGGTTTTGGCGTATGGTTCCATTACCGCCGAAGAAGCCCCCGTGCATAGTGCCCCTGCCGAAAATGCAACCCTCGTTCGCAGAATACCCTACGGAACGCGCATCGAAATTGTGGCGGAAAACGAAAGGTGGTTCCGCATTCAAAACATTGAAAAAGAAATGACCGAAGTGCGCGACCTGATTGCCGATAACCAAATGGGGAAAGTATTCGCGGCTTTGGAAGAGTTAAAAATAAATAACGAAAATATCGCTACCATTAACGCACAGTTTTTTTCGGCGCGGCGCGATTTGGAGATGGCAACCATTGACCAAAATGCCTACCAAATCATCGAAAATCGCCTGGTGATGGAACTAATCAACGAAATCAATACGTTAGCCCGTACACCTGAATGGGTACCGGCGGCTTCGGTGTACAAAGAAGATCCCGCCGCTTTGGCCTAAGGTGCTATAAAAGCAGGCATTGTTTTTGATAGTGATTAAATAGTTTATACGGAAACATCTCTAAATTTTATATTTATGTTCAAACAACTAACCTTATGCTTTTTGCTACTCACCAGCGGACTGTATGCACAACAGATTGATTTTGAGAACTATCAGCCTCTTAAAAGTAGTGGCTTGCTCCCAAAAGAAGTCATTACTGCCAGTTCCGCCAAGTTTAAAAAAGACGTAGAAAAAATTAGTGACAAAACCTCGCGGCGCGAAAAAGGCAAAACCAAACGATTCTATTTGGAAAGTAATTTCGTCCTCGACGATCTTATGCGCAATGGCTCGGTATTGTACAATGACCCGTTGGGACAATACGTATCCGAAGTAGCCGACAAACTGCTCGAAAGCGATCCTAATTTGCGCAAACGGCTCGGTTTTTACGTGATTCGCTCATCGTCGGTGAATGCTTTTGCAACGGCGCAGGGGGCCATTTTGGTGACAATGGGTTTGCTTTCGCAAATTGAAAACGAAGCGCAATTGGCCTTTGTGCTGGCCCACGAAATTACCCACTTCCGCAAAAAACACACCCTCGACATGTTTTTGGAGGTGGACCGCATCAATCGCGGGGCTTCGCGCAGCCAAATTTTGGACCAAACCAAATTGGATCGCAATTTGCTCAAAAACTCTTATTCGCGCAAACTCGAATTGGAAGCCGACAAAGAAGGCCTGGCACTAATGCTCAAATCGGGCTACGACCTGACCACCCTCGAAGGGACGTTTGATGTGCTGGCCTACGGGCACCTGCCGTTTGATGAACGCAAGTTTTCACCGTCCTTTTTTGAAAACGACTATTTGCGTTTTCCCGAAGCACTCACCCGAAAGGAAGTACGCGCCATTGAACCGGAGGCCGAAGACGAAGATGATGCCGAAAGTACCCACCCCAATTTCAACAAACGCCGGACGGCCCTGCTGGAAGGAATTGGCACGCCAACCGATGCCGGTAAACGGCAAGCATTCCTGCTCCCGGAAGCGCGTTTTCGCACCATGCAACAAATTGCCCGGTTCGAAGTGCCGCTGTTGAGCCTCCACCAGGAATCATTTTACCGGGGCATTTACGAGGCGTGGTTATCGTTGGAACAATATCCCAATAGCCATTTTTTGCGCAAAACATTGCTCAAAGGGCTGTATATTTCCTCTAAATACCGCAACAACAACAATACCTACCTGACGCCCATTGACAGTATTCAGGGCGAGTTGCAGGGCTTGGTGCATTTTATGGAAAAAATGACCGAGGCCGACCTCAATGTGTTGGTGGTAACCGAAGCCTGGAAACTTTACCAGCAAAAACCCAACGACACCGAAACCGCAGCCATGTTGAAAGACGCATTGCGGGAACTGTTTATCCACCATTACACCGATTTGAGCGGGTTTGCCACCGAAAAACCCACGCTGGAGATATTGCTCCAACTTCCTCCCTCTGCCGTAGATACTGCGGTGGTTGAAAAAAAGGAAGAAGAAGCCCCCAAGGGATCCAGCAATAAACTCAAAAAGGTGCGGGAAAAGAAAAAGGAGAACAAGGTGAAGGAGGTCAAATTGGTGGCCGGAACCATGCGTTACGCGCTGGCACCTTATTTGGCCGATGAAAAATTTCAGGAAATGGTCAAAAATGCCCAGCAAGAGGCCGAAAAACGCAAAAAAAACATCGAGTATTACCGCTCTGAAGAAGGCCGAGACGAGTCACACGCCAAGGCGGCCCACGCCCGGAAAAAAGGGGTGCGCCTCAACGTGGAAAAAGTTGTGGTGATTAATCCGGTGTACCTGAACATTGACGACCGTTTTGGCAGGGGTGTTCAGTTCCTTAAATCCGAAGCATCTCAGGCGGCTTTTAACGATATTCTCGCTGAAAACGCCAAAAAAGTGGGCCTTAAATTAACCGTGCTCGATCCCGAAAAATTTAAAGCGGGCGATACCGACAAATTTAACGACATGGCACTCCTCAATCAATGGATGTCGGAGCAGGTAGATTTCGAAAACCTGAGCATTACGCCCGGTTTCCGGCAGGCCGAAATTGATGCCATTGTCCAAAAATACGGTACCAAATACTTTTGCTGGACGGGGGTGGTTTCGTCTCGTAATAAAAAAAGTTTGTTGCCCCTTTTCAGCGTTTGCCTTGGCCCGGTGGCCGTCCCGATTATCGCTTATTATTACGCCAAACCCGACTACGATTGCGTGTATTTTAATATTTTATACAATGCCGAAACGGGTGGTTTTGACATGGTGAAATTAGAAAGCCTTTCGCACCGCGACAGTAAAGTGTTGCTCAATATGCACACCTATGACGCATTCCTTCAGATGAAATCCAAATAATTCACTATCCAAAAATAAAAAACATGAAGTATATACGTTTGGTTGCCGCACTGTTGTGCGTTACCACCTTCGCTACGGCCCAAAAAGCAGTTATTCCGGGGTATCAGGGCCACCGACTTACGGTGGAAGCCACTTACCGCACTTTTTTAAACCTCACCTCCGAAAGTGTCTGGGGGAGTACCAATAATAGTTTAACCGAAACCTGGTTCAAAGAGTTTGGGGTTTCGGCTACTTATGCCATTGCGCGCCGAAAAAGTGTGCAGTTCGGGATTGAAAGGGGAAATCTAGATTACGTTGACAACTATGAGGTTTCTGATCCGTTTCAAGGCACTCGTTATTTTGACATCAAAGACAAGATCAATTACACCACCCTTCACGCGAGTATTTTTTTTAATCGCCGAGGCAGTTGGGCTTATGCACCCATTGGGCCATATTGGGGGCTCCGGGTTTCTTACAGCATGGGTAAAAGTACGATGGAAGAATATCGGGAACCGGATACGTTTATGCCGAACTGGCAAAATATTTCGGCTTTGCCCACCAATGAAATTGAGGTAAAATCGTACCGATTTGCCACGCCCGGCGTTGGACTTCCTTTTGGGGTGCGGTTTATCCCGTTTGACCGGGCTACCATTGATTTAAGCCTGATGCTTACGCTCACCCAGGGATTCAAAGAGGCTTTGTACAACGAAAAGTTGGATTTGACACCGGATGAACAACAGATAGAGGAGCGCCGGTATAACCTGTATTTGAGTCAAGGCTGGCGTCTTGGGGTGAGTGCGGGGTATTTGTTTTGAGGAAGTGAAAAGTGTAGAGTGTAGAGTGAAAAGTGTAGAGTGAAGAGTGAAAAATGTAGAGTGATAGAGAGGTGATGAGTTGAGAAAAAAAACGGGCTACATAACGCCAATCAGCGTCATGTAGCCCATTTTTTACCCTGTTTTAATACACTTTTTTCAAATAAGCCAAAGACAACGCGTACGCTTCGTCGGAGGCTTTTTTGTCAAAATTGGGGTTGCTGGGGTTCGCAAAAGCGTGTTCCGCGTCAAAATTATGAACGGTTACTTTTTTGCCGGCTTTTTTCATATTGGCTTCAAATTCGTTCACCACGGCCGTCGAAATCCACTTTTCGCGGCTGGCAAAAATGCCCAACACATCGCAACGTAGGGTTTTGAGTTTGTCCACTTCCTGCACGGGCATACCGTAGTACATAACGCAACCTACCGCGCGTTTGCCTTCAATGAGGGCCGAACGCAGCGACTGGCCACCGCCGAAACACCAACCCACGCTGGCAATTTTGGCTTTTTTGCCCACGTAATTTACCGCACCCTGAATAATGGCATCGGTGCGTTCCGTTTTGGATTCGCCCATGTACTTAGAGGCATCTTCGCGGGTAGAGGCTACTTTGCCGTCGTACAGGTCGATAGCCAATACGTTTACATCACCGAGGTCGTTGTAAAACGTTTCCGCCTGTTTTTTGATGTGATCGTTCAAACCCCACCATTCCTGGTAAACAAACAGCCATTTTTTCGATTTTTTAGCCGATTTTAGCAAATAACCGCTGCCCGTTTTGCCGTCGGGGGTAGAGAAGGTGATCATTTCGCCCCCCACCATACTTACGTGGGTGTAGGGGAGTGGTTCAATGTGCGCCCGCACAAAATCCACGTCGGCCACGAAGGCAGCCATATCGGTGGGTTTGGCACAACAAGATTGGGCGTTGGCTTGCAGCATAACCAGTGCAAACAACGTTGAAAAGAGGATTTTTTTTAGCATAATTACTGGTGTATTGTATTTGCTATCTTAAACGCCAAATGGCTTATAATGGTTTTAAGTTTTAGAATCATTACCTTTGCGCCCAAAATCCAGCATCATGCACCATAAAATCTTCATTCCCCTTTGCATCCTTGGCATGCTTTCTTTATTTCAACTGTTTTCCTGTAAATCGGCCAAAATCACCGATGCACCCCGCCCGGCGGAACAATACAACACCACCACCGAAACGCCGTTGGTGTCCACCATTTCCGTTCCGGTGAGCATTGTATTGGAAGATATGGTGCGCAACCTCAACGTCGCCCTCAGCAGCAAAGCCCTCTACGAAGACTTTTCGTACGACGATAATGGCCGCGACGACCTCATGCTGAACATCTGGAAAAGCCAGGATATTACCATGTATTTGTCGGGAAATACCGTCAAATACCGCGTTCCGGTCTCACTTTGGATGAAAAAACGCCTCTTCGTGGGCGAAGCCGAAGCCAACGGCGAACTGGCTCTGAGTTTTAAAACCACGTACCAGATTAACCCCGATTGGACCCTTACCACCAAAACCGACGTGGAATACCACGAATGGCTCAAACAACCCGTTCTCAAAACGGGTCTGGGCAATATCAGCATCGAAACGATTGCGAATTTGGCCCTTAACCGCTCCAAAAAAATGCTCACCGAATCGCTCGATCGCGTGGTGAGCCAACAACTGAGCCTCAAACCTTACGTGGAAGATATTTGGACCGCCGTGCAAAACCCCGTTCTGATGTCGGATGATTACAAAATGTGGGTAAAAACCACGCCGCTCAGCATCGGGATGACCCCGTTGAGCAACGATAGCCGCAATATTAAAACCACCATCGAGTTAAAGTGCTACAACGACGTGTCTTTTGGGGCAAAACCGTTTTTCCGCGAAAATACCAAAGTCCCCAATTTGACTTTGTTAAATACGACCACCGACGATTTTCAACTCCAGTTTGTCACCGATGTGCCGTTCCCCGAAGCCGAGCGCCTCGCCAAAGGCATGATGGTTGGGCAGGTCTTTGAATCGGGCAAAAAAAAGGTCAAAATTGAGGATTTAAAAATTTGGGGCAACAACGACCGCATTATTGTATTGTCCGAATTGTCGGGGTCTTTTAAGGGAAAAATCTATTTTATGGGCAAACCCCGCTTCAACGCCGCCAAAAATGCTGTGGAAGTGGGCGACCTCGATTTTCACGTGGATACCAAAAACATGTTGTACAAATCGGCGGGTTGGTTGTTCCAAGGCCCCATTAAAAAACAAATGGCCGCTGCCATGAGTTTTCCGCTCGACGAAAACTTGGCCTTGCTCAAGCAGTCGGTGCAGGAATCGCTTAACCGCTACGAAGTGCAGCCGGGAATTATCCTCACGGGGCAATTGGAAGAGGTAAAAGTATTGGATACGCGCCTCAGCCCCACCGGGATTCGGGTGGATATTTATTCAAAAGGGAAGGTGAATGTGGACGTGAAGAATTAGGAATCTTTCAAAAAACCCACTTTGTCAACCACAATCCGCCCTTTTTCATCTTTTTTCACCGTTGCGCATTCGGCCACCGGGTCATGTTCCAGAAACAAAATATGCCCCTCGGCGGCGGCATCGCCCAACAACTGCCCTTTTTCTTCGAGCGTTACCAGCGGCCGCACGTCGTAGGCCATCACGTAAGGCATCCCGATATGCCACTGAGAGGGTAGTGCATCGGCGCAATAGACCACCGTGCCAAATGGGGTATCCAACACGGGTGCCATGAGCGCCTCGGTGTGGCCGTAGTAGAAACGTACCCTAAAACCGGGCAAAAATTCCACGTTTTGTTCCACGGGTACAAAATGCAGCAAGCCTTTTTCCCGCAACGGCACAAAATTTTCCTTTAAAAAAGAAGCCCGTTCGCGTTCGTTGGGGTGCATGGCCCATTGGTAATGCACTTCGTTGCTCCAATAACGGGCATTGGGAAACGAAGGTGCTATTTCACCCGTCGTTTCGTTTTTCCACAAAGCACCGCCGCAGTGGTCGAAGTGCAGGTGGGTCAAAAACACATCGGTGATGTCCTCCGGAGCGAGACCGGCGGCGGCCAACGACTCAAACAGCGCACCTTCGTTTTGGGGCATAAAATGGGCGCGGAACTTGTCGTCCTGTTTGTTGCCCATGCCCGTGTCAATGAGTACGTTGCGGCCGTCGGGCGATTGCACGAGCAGGTTGCGCAAAGCCCAGGTGCACATGTTATTGGCATCGGGCGGATTGAGTTTGGCCCAAAGGCGCTTGGGTACCACGCCGAACATGGCACCGCCGTCGAGTTCTAAAGTGCCCGAAAAAATGGGGGTGATTTTTAACATGTGTCGTTTATTTTTTCTTTTGCCAACGCCAAATGGTGCCATCGGTATCATCTTGCACCACGCCGACGAGGGAAAATCCGTTTTTTCGTAAAATTTGCGTGGAGGCATTTTCTTCCGGCAAAGTATGGGCTACAACCGCTTTTACTTCGGCAAATTTAAACGCGTGGCGCAGCAGTACCTCCGCCACTTCGGTGCCTAAGCCTTGTTTTTGGTAACGTTCGGTAATTTCGTACCCAATTTCGACGGTGCCTTCGGGCGAGGGTTTGCCTTTGTAGCCGCAATTGCCCGCCAGTCGGGCATCTTTTCCCACCACAATAAAGTAGTTCCACCAGTTTTTTTCGTCGGGGTGTTGTTGCAGGTGCTCGCGCACGTACGCGAAGGATTCGGGGAATTGGGTCCAGTTGGCATCAACGCTTACGCCGCCGAGTAAATCGGCCAGCGCGTCCCAGTTTTGTTCGGCGGCGGCATCCAGCATTTTGGCGGTGGCCGGCATGAGAAACATACGTTTGGTTTTTAGCATGTTTTAGTAAATTTTTAGAAGTAATTATTCATCATCAATATCATCCTCTGCGTTCACTTCGGGTTCCTGCAACTTTGCTTTTTTGCGTTGGAATAAATCGAGCGACATTTCTTTATCCCAGGTCCAGAGGCCCTCTTCGTATTCGCGGGTCATGAGTTTGACGTTGTTGCGGTGGTAATATTGCTGAATGCGGGGGTAATGGTACCGTTCCCACAACGAACTTTCGTCGAAGGGCGCGCCAGTGGCAATACTTTCGCGCACCGAATAAATATACGCCAGTGCTTCGATGCGGCGGCGCGACCAGTCGTTGAGCGTGAGCGCGGGGCGACCGTGGCCGGGAACCAAGCGGGTAAACCAGTTTCGGTCGTGGATATGGGGCAGTTTGTTCAGGGTGTTTTCGTACTCCACGCTACTGTGAAAAATAAACGGAAACTCGGTGGAGCAGAGGTAATCACCGGCAATGCACAGCCCCAATTGCCACACGACCATAAACATACTGTCGGCGGTATGCCCCGGCGCGGTGTAAAATGCCAGACGGGTACGGCCGTGGCGGTACTGCACGCCATCTTTAAAAACCTGGTAATCCGGTTGCGGATATTCGAGTTCGTAAGGGCGATTAATGTAGTATTTTTGGTCAAAATCAACGATTTGATCAAGGATATCCTCGCCGTCGCCCCGGTCGGCAAATGCTTTGGTGGCAAATACCTTATCGGGCCGGAACGCGCCGTGACCAATAATATGGTCATAATCGGAGTGCGTATAGACTAAAAAGAGGTGCCGTCTGCCGCGAATACTCTCGGCATACTGTTGGATGGCCAAAACTTCGTCGGGGAGCCAGGCCGGATCAACCACAAGAACGGCATCGTCGGTGAGAATGACCGTTGAATTCGTTTGGAACAGGGCGCTTTGGAATATCGTAACGTTCAGATCTCGGTAGATGATTTTCTGCATAAAAGAAATATTTTTCACTCGCAATGCGGGGTGGCACTTGCATTGTTTTCTGAAAATGCAAAATCGCAAGTCTTTTCCCGCGCTTTTTGCATACCTTTGTGCCGCAAAATTAGAATTGTCTTTTTAAAAACAACCATCTGCCCTACACATTTTTTATTTTATGAGTAATGTAGTTGCCATAGTAGGCCGCCCCAACGTGGGTAAATCCACATTTTATAATCGCCTCGTCGGTAGCCGCGACGCGATTACTGATGACTTTTCAGGTGTAACGCGTGATCGGAAATACGGTTTCTGTGAGTGGGGCGGTAAACGCTTTACAGTAGTAGATACCGGCGGTTTCGTCGCTGCCACCGGAGATGTTTTCGAAGAAGAAATTGCCAAGCAGGTACGCCTCGCTGTGGCAGAAGCCGCCGTCATTTTGTTTATGGTGGATGCCCAAACGGGTATTACCGACCTCGACGATGACATGGGGCGACTGCTGCGGCGGTCCAAAAAGCCCGTCTTTTTGGTGGTGAACAAGGTAGATAATTTTAGTAACCTCCTGGAGGCCAACGAATTTTACGCCATGGGCTTCGAGCAGGTGTTTTTTATTGCGTCCATCAGTGGCAGCGGTACGGGCGATTTGCTCGACGCGGTTATCGAGCACGTGATCAACGAAGATCCCCTCGAAACACCGTTGCCCAAATTTGCCATTATCGGCCGCCCCAACGTGGGTAAATCTTCGTTGGTCAATACCCTTTTGGGCGAAGATCGCAATATTGTAACGCCCATTGCCGGTACCACCCGCGACCCGATTCACTCGGTGTACAACAAATTTGGTAAAGAATTTATCCTGATTGATACCGCCGGGATTCGCAAAAAAGCCAAAGTCGAAGAAGACCTGGAGTTTTATTCGGTGATGCGCGCCATCAAAGCCCTGGAAGATGCCGACGTGTGTATTCTGGTGCTCGATGCCTCGCAGGGAATTGAAGCGCAGGATTTGGCCATTTTTAGTTTGGCCCAAAAACGGCACAAAGGCTTAGTGATTTTGGTGAATAAATGGGATTTGGTGGAAGATAAACAAACCAATACCCTGCGCGATTACGAAGCGGTGATTAAAAAACGCCTCCAACCGTTTGATGACGTACCGGTGGTGTTTATTTCGGTGTACGAACGCCAACGTATTTTCGACGCCATTGAGGTGGCGTTGCAGGTGTACGAAAACCGCCAGCGCAAAATCAAAACGTCGGAACTCAACGAGTTTATGTCGAGCGTGGTGGATGCTTATCCGCCGCCGTCGGTGAAAGGCCGTTACCCCAAATTCAAATACATTACGCAGTTGCCCACCAATTTCCCGTCGTTCGCGTATTTTGTGAACAACCCGAATTGGGTACGCGATTCGTACAAGCAATATTTGGAAAACCAATTGCGCAAACAGTACAATTTCTCCGGGGTACCCATCGAGTTGTACATGCGGCTCAAGTAAAGGCTTTCTTAGGAGAAATGCGATCAAGTATCTGCTTATAAAACAGCCTTATTCAACGGGTTTAATATCCGAAGTATCCTGGTAACTCCACTCTTTTTCGTTCAAAGGCGGCACCGATGCACCTTTGGGGTCTTTAAAAATGCTAATAGCCATCCAAATGAGCAGGAGCGGCCCCACGAAAAATACAAACCCAACGGCTTCAAACGGATGCTTTTGGGATAAAAACAAAATGGCCGCCAAAAAGGCCAACGTGGTAATACCAATGGCGAACTGAGGAAATTTGAACATGTGGCGCGAATGTTGTTAAGCCTTTTCTAACAACATTCACGCCTTTTGGTTGGGTAAAATATTGTTTTCGTCAAATAAAATACAATTGCGCGTATTTATGCCCAAACCCCCAAATGCCCTGCCTATCCTTTAGCCACATTTATACGTCTCGTAAATGCACCACATTAGTCCTGACCACCTTTCTTTTGACCAATTAGCGCACATTTTTTCGGAAAAACAGCCATTAGCGCTCTCCGACGAAGCCCAACACAACATCACCCGATGCCGAGAGTATTTAGAACAAAAAATTGCCTCCGGCGATGAATTGTACTACGGTATCAACACGGGATTTGGTTCCCTGTGCAACGTTGCCATTTCCAAAAACGACATCGAAGATTTGCAGTATAACCTCGTGGTGTCGCACGCGGCCGGTACCGGCGATGCGGTGCCCAACGACGTGGTGCGCATTATGCTGTTTCTCAAAATACAAAGTCTCGCGTACGGTAATTCGGGCGTTCGCCTCGAAGTGGTGCAACGCCTCGTGGATATGTACAATTGCGATATGCTCCCGGAAGTATTCCAGTTGGGTTCGCTGGGCGCATCGGGCGATTTGGCCCCTTTGGCGCACCTCAGCCTGCCACTCATCGGGGAAGGGTACGTTTGGTGCGACGGTCACCGCCAACGCGCCGATATTGCCCTCAAAACCAAAGGCTGGAACCCCCTGCGTTTTCAGGCCAAAGAAGCCCTGGCCTTGCTCAACGGCACCCAGTTTTCCACGGCTTACGGGGTGTGGGCGGTACTCGAATCGCGCCTTTTGGCGCGGGTAGCGCAGTTCAACGCCGCTGCCGGTTACGATGCCTTTAATTGTCGCCTTTCGCCGCTTGATCCACGCATTCACGCCGTGCGCCCGCACCGGGGACAGGTAAAAACGGCGCAAACGCTGCGCGCCATTTTGGAAAACAGCCCCATCAGCGCCACCGAAAAAAACAGCGTTCAGGACCCGTATGCCTTCCGGTGCGTGCCGCAGGTACACGGTGCGTCTTTAGATACGCTGCATTACGTGGAAGGGGTATTAGAAACCGAAATAAACGCCGTTACCGATAACCCCAACCTGTTCCCCGACGATGATTTGATTGTTTCGGGGGGTAATTTTCACGCCCAGCCGATTGCCCTGGCCCTCGATTTTTTGGCCATTGCCTTGTCCGAATTGGGCAGTATTTCGGAGCGCCGGGTGTATCAACTGATTTCCGGGCAACGCGGTTTACCGCCGTTTTTAACGCCCGATCCGGGTTTGCACTCCGGTTTAATGATTGCCCAATACACGGCTGCGGGTATCGTTAACCAAAATAAAACGTTGTGTATGCCCGCTTCGGTGGACAGCATTGTGAGTTGCAACGGGCAGGAAGACCACGTGAGTATGGCCGCCAACGCGGGTACCAAATTGTACCGCGTGGTGCAAAATCTGGAGCGTTTGTTGGCCATCGAACTCATGACGGCCATGCAGGGTTTGGAGTTTCGGCAACCGCTCACGTCGGCGCCATTGGTCGAAGCCGTAAAAGCCGCTTACCGGGAAGTGGTGCCCAAATTGACCGTTGACCGAATTATTCACAACGATATTGAAAATACAATTGCGTTTTTGCGCACTGCGCAACAATTCAAGGGAACATCTGTTTTGGAAATATGAAAAAAGATATAGACATCCGAAAGGTGGAAGACGTGGCGGTTGCTTTGGTGCCGCGTTCACCCGAAGAAGAAGATCATGATTTGTTTTGGGACGCCTATTTAATCAACTTTAAAGACGAGCCGATTAAATCGGTGCTCGTTAATTCGAGGGGCTACGGCGAAATTGACGGTGAAAAACGCCAAACGGCCACATTCCGCCATTTTTGGGAATATTTAGGCCCGTTGGATTTGATAAAAATTGAACCCGTTTCCAAAGATTTATTTCAATTGGCCAACGAGTTTTGGGTGAGTTTTTCCCACGACGATTATTTATACGATCGCAAATACGTTTTTGTGCAGGGTAGTCTGGACGAAATGCATTTCACCGATATTCCTTTTCTCGACAAACAAGGCGTTATGATATTATGATGGATTTAACCAATCTTACGCCTCCCAAGCAGGCGATTCTTGTGTTTGCAGCGGGGCTTTCCATTATGGGAGGTGCACTTTTGCTGGATAAAACCGGCCTGATGGAAATGGACCGACTATTTCCGTGGACAGTAGCCACCGGCCTGTTGTTGTTTTTTGGGTTGTTCAATAGTTTATCGAGCCTGCAATCGGATAGT
This sequence comes from Chitinophagales bacterium, assembly GCA_013298845.1. Taxonomy (GTDB): domain Bacteria; phylum Bacteroidota; class Bacteroidia; order Chitinophagales; family Saprospiraceae; genus M3007. Next base: position 1,753 of record JAAFJN010000032.1, on the reverse strand, counting down.
TTTGCCAAATATTGGGGAATTTCGATGTACAGTTATATTGGTTTGGCCGCCGCATTTGGTATTGCCGCCTGGCTGTTGTCGGGGGTGCCCATCGGAGAAGCCGAGTCGTACAAGTTTATTTACCTCGTGGTGACCTTTGGTTTTTTGGTGTTTCTTTCGATGGTAAATTTGATGAAAAATATCGTCAATTTTGCGGAGCGGGAAGAATGGTCGCAACCGAGAAGAAAGAAGTGAATAGTGAATAGTGATGAGAGAAAAGTGATGAGTGATGAGTTTTTATATTTTTTGGGTTTGTAGTTAATTTGGTTATTCTCAATTCCGTTTTTTGCTGCATGGCGAAAAAAAACGGAATTACTTTTTCTCCGTTGTTCGCCAGTTATTTGGTCGACCTCGTGCCTTGATGAAACGAAAACTGGTCTCTTACATTTATCGGGCATTTACCGGATGTAGCACGAATTGGCTTGGTAAATAAATTTTTTTTCAGGTAAAAGTATGTTGAGAGAAATTTATGTATATATTTGCCATAGAATTCACCCTTGTTACTCAATCAAAAAAATCTTTTTCTATGTTCTCAATTTCCTTGTCACCACGCATCCTGAAAATTGCTTTATTTCTTTTTTTGTACTTTTTGCACTCAACACGTGCCTCCACACAAGATAATAGTTGCAATGATTTTTCACCAGATATTATCGTGACACCCTTTTCCTCTTCACCGATTCCCAACCCGTGTATAGGAAAAAGCATCGAAATCAGTGGAGATCTTACATTCTACAGTAATCAAGTTTTTGAGGACTGCACATTTAAATTTAATCTCAATGCATCCTTGTCTATCCCTCATGACGTGCAGTTGACGATAAAAGGTTCCCATCTTTTTGCCTGTGGTAAAAACATGTGGAATGGTATAAATGTGACCCCTGGCGGAGTGCTTGTATTGTCCAATTCTACGCTTGAAGATGCCTATGATGCAATTATTACAAAAGGCACCGCCAAATTATTCATTTCCAATAACGATTTTATTGAAAACGTTAATGGTATAGTGTGCCGCCCTGCGCCAAATACGAGTTGGGGCCACCCCCTTTTTGAGCAGTTTTCTTCTAATAGATTTACGGGTAAAAGTGGAAAACTTAATGATAACGAGAGTCGAACGCTCCGAGGGGTTTGGCTCCAGAATTGTTTCACTGTTATTGGAATGGGTCTGACGAATACCTTTGAGAAATTGAATGCCGGGATTGAAGCCAATACTTCCGGGGTTGATATAAGTCGTTGTAAATTTATAAATAACAACCACGGCGTTTTAGCAAACAATTCTACTGTCCGGCAAGTGGGCTTAGGTAATGTGACAAGCCTTCCAACCTTTTTGGAATGTCGTTATGGTATCCATGCCATTGCTTCAACCGTTAGTGCAAGCGAGAATTATTTCTATAACAACCAGACTGTTTCTATCCGAGTATCAGGGCAATCGCCCGTTACAGACATAGATATTTTTGACAACACTTTTGTGAATGATAACATGATAAACCTCATTGGTGAAGTTTTTTTTGGGCATATTACTTTTGATTACCAGGGTACGCCAAATTTCACACAAGTAAGAAGTATTTTTATTCACCAAAACAAGTTCAAAGTAGATATGCCGGGAACTTTGACTTCCTTCTCAAGCATTTTTATAAGCAACATAAGGGCATCTAAAAGATATGATATCGTAAACAATGACTTTGAATATAATAATAGATTTGAACAGATCGGAAGAGCGTCG
>JAAFJN010000031.1 GCA_013298845.1 Chitinophagales bacterium | reverse complement strand
CCCGTGCCGCCGCCAGTACCACCTGTGCCGCCGCCGGAACCGCCGGTGCCGCCGCCGGAACCACCTGTGCCGCCGCCAGTACCACCAGTGCCGCCACCGGTACCACCTGTGCCGCCGCCAGTACCACCTGTGCCGCCGGTGCCACCCGTATTACTCCCGGAACCACCTGTATCACCCGATCCGGTATTGGGATCAGATGTACCAGTACCGGTTTCATCTTGCCCGGGTAACAAACCTTTTAGGGTCTCCACGGCGGAGGCCGCTTTTTTGGTTCCGGAGTCGTATGTTTGGGCAAAAACCTCACTTTTTTGCAAAAAAAGCAGGCTGGCAACCAATAAATACAGGTAGCATTTTTTCATAAAATTGTTTTAATTGTAGAGGTTATCACCAGAAATGGTGTAGCGGGGCAAATGCAAATACTGTTTAGAGTAATGGCATTGAAAAAACGTCGCGCCCATTTGAATTTTTTTGAAAAAAAATGACAACCTTTGCTCAACGTGTTCCTATGGCCAACCTATCTAATAAGTGTTTTATTTTCATGCTATATAATAAAAAACAACACACTAAGTAATGGACATTTTACCAAAAAAACGCCCGGTTTATGCAGTTGTATTTTTTCTTTTTGCGGTAACATTATCCGCCCAAACGGCCGCCGATACGCTCTTTTTTGAAAAAAAAGTGGATAGCCTCAACGCTCTGGCGGTCAAGTTTCTTCGGGCGCGACAATACGATACCGCATTACCCCTGGCTTTGGAGGCCCAACAAACGGCCGCCGAAAAATTGGGTAAACAAAACCCGCGTTACGCGGCCGCATCGAACTGGCTGGGCGGAATTTATTACAACACCCAAGTATTCGACAAAGCAGAAATCAACTACCTGGAAGCCATCGAATGGCGCGGAAAAATACTGGGCACCAACCACCCCGATTACGGTCGCTCCACCTATAACCTGGCCATGATGTACATGAACAACGGCCGCTTTGATGAAGCCGAACCGCTGTTTTTACGGGTAAAAAACATTATGGAAAATGCAGTGGGCAACCGGCATCCCGACTATGCGATTGCCCTAAACGGGTTGGCGACCCTTTATCTAAAAATGGGAAAATACCCCCAGGCCGAGCCGCTTAACCAGACCATCGTGGAGATTAGAGCCGTAAACCCGGGCAAAAACCACCCCGATTACGCACAAGGCTTGTATAATCTGGGGCTGTTGCTCATGGCCCAGGGAAAATATACCGCCGCCGAACAACTGTTCACGGATGCCAAAGACATTCAGGCCGCCGCAACCGGGAAAAGCCACCCCGATTACGCCAAATACCTCAACGGATTGGCCGGGCTTTTCCTTTTGGAAGACAACCATACCAAATCGGAACCGCTATACAAAGAAATTTTGTCCATTCAGGAACAAACCCTGGGTACCAAACACCCGGAATATATTTTTAACCTCGGAAACCTGGCTCTTTTGTACGGTCAGGCGGGATTTTGCCAGCAAGCCGACAGCATATTTGATAAAACTTTTGAACTTGCGGCAGCCGCTAACTTATTGCAACACCCCGATTACCCTACCTTGTTGGAAAACCTGGCCATGCTGCGTGAATCTGAAGAGCGCATGACGGAGGCCGAAAAATTGTACTTTCAGGCATTAGACCTTAAAAAAGCAACCGTCGGTGAAGAACACCCTGCTTACATAACGTTTCAACAAAATTTGGCCCTGTATTATTTCAACCGTGGTATGTACGAAAAATCAACGCCACTGTTTGAAAAAGTGTACCAAGTGCGCCGAAATACATTAGGGGAGCGGCACCCCGACCACTGCACCAGCACACAAAATCTTTTTCTTCAATACCAGTTTAACAACCAACCGGACGTTGCCGAAAAATGGGCTAAAGAAACGTTTCGATTGTCGAGAGATATTTTAACCGAGTATGCCGCGAGTAGTTCGGAACGACAAATGTTGCTTTACCTGAACAATTTGGAACGTTATTCTGCCCTTATTTACTCTTACGCCCACCGTTCGCTAACCCCCAACATGGCCGAATTGAGTTACGACAATGCCTTGTTTTTCAACGGTTTTTTGCTCGATTATAACCGTCAATTGGCCCACTTCATCGCTCAGGCCGACAGCAGCACCAAAGCATTGTACACCCGCTGGCAGGTAGCGCGTCACCGCCTCGCCGATGAATACCTCAAACCAGCCAGAGAACGAGGAGATGTTTTGGAGTTGGAACAAAAAACCGACGCGATCGAACGTTTGTTGATCCAAAAAATTCCGGCACTTAGGCAAAACAACCGCATTCCCGTTTGGCAAGAGGTACAAGAATCCCTCCGAACCGGGGAAGCCGCCATCGAATTTATCAATTATCGCTACTTCCGCACTTACGATACCGATACCATCTTGTACGCAGCATTGGTATTACTTCCCGGCCACAAACAACCTTATTTTATCCCGTTATGCAATCAGAAAACGTTGGAAGAGCGATTAAACAACAATAAAGACGTGGCTTATTGGTTGGGAAGCGCCACCTCTTTGTATCACCTGTTGTGGAAACCCTTGGAATCGCTGCTAAAAGAGGTGCACACCGTTTATTACGCGCCCAGTGGATTAATGCACAATATCAACCTAAATGCCATTGCCCTGAATGAAACCGGGCAAAAATGCCTGATTGACCAATACAAATTAGTGCGGCTCAACTCTACCCGCCAATTGGCCCTCACCCCAACGCCATTAACCACCCATAACCAAACCGCTTTATTATTTGGAGGTATCCAATACGAGGCTGATAAAGCGGCTATTATTCAAAAAAATACCGAAAACGGCGTGTTATACCGGGGTGACTGGTCACAAATATGGTACAATGAAGAAGATTCCACCCAAAATCAGCAACCACTCCCCTATTTACCGGCCACACTTTCCGAAATTGGCAAAATCCAACAACTCTTAACGCCCAATTACAGCGTCAAAGCCTTATCCGGCTTTTCCGCCACCGAAGAGGCATTTAAAACATTCGCCGGCCGTTCAACCACCTCGCCCCGAATTATTCACGTAGCGACGCATGGTTTTTCGCAAAATAAAATCATCAAACGGCAAACAACAAAGTTCAGCCCGGTTTCCAACAGTCTTATCCCGCAAATTGATATTCATCCTTATTTGCGTTCGGGGCTGTATTTGGCGGGTGCCAATTTTGCGCGCAAAACCCAAAAACCATTGGAAAACAACATGGAAGATGGCGTGCTCACCGCCTACGAAGTAAGTGCTTTATCACTGCCCAATACCGAATTGGTGGTATTATCGGCCTGCAACACGGGTTTAGGGACTGAAATGGGGCACGAGGGCGTTTTTGGCTTGCAACGCGCCTTTAAGGTTGCCGGTGCGCGTTACCTGCTCATCAGCCTTTGGGCCGTTCCCGATGCCGCCACCGAAGAACTGATGACGCTGTTCTACCGGCTTTATTTAACCGAAAAAATGGACATCCCCACGGCGTTTCACCACGCCCAACTCGATATGAAAAAGAAATACAAAGACCCCGAAATGTGGGCCGGGTTTGTGTTGGTAGAATAGTTATTTTAGTTGTTGCGCATTGGCGTAAAAAGCGTGGTCCGGATTGGCTAAAATACGTTTTAACAAGGCTTTATACGCCGTTTTGCCGTCGTTTAAAGCCCGGTAACACAATAATAAGTGCCATTCGGCCTCTTCTTTTTTACTCGGGTAAATGGTCGACAAGCCGCTAAATGCGTGACTGGCTTCCAAAAATTTCCCCTGCCGAAACTGGGCAAAAGCCAACAGCCGGAGTGCCTCTCTTTGCGACGCATCGGTGGTTAATACCTGCCGGGCGTACCGTTCGGCGGTTTTGAATTTTCCGTTTTTAAACGCCGCAACGCCCAGGTCCAGCGATTGCGCCACTGTTGGGGCCGTATCATTGCGGCGCAACACCCCACCCAAATCGGCGGGTGGAACGTAATACGCCATTGGACTAAAGACCACACCGGTCCCCCCCGATTTTTTCTCCGTTGAAGGTTTGATAGAAATAGAATCGTCGGGTACAGAAGGAGCGGTTGGCACCCGGTCTTCTTGTTCCAACAATTCTTGCAAACGGCGGTTTTCCTGCTCTAATTGCCAGTTTTTTTGCTGTTCCTGCCGAATATTACCGTATTCCAGGGCCGCCCACAGGAACAGCAGCAACGCAATGGCCGCGACAATAATAGTCCATTTACGCCAAGCGTTGACAACCACCTCCTCCGTCGCCGGAACAGGCTCAGAAGGGCGTTGAAGCCATTCCAAAACGTTGTTTTTCAAGCGTTGATTGGCTAAAAAAGTACCGGCCTGTACGGTAAGGCGGTGTAATTCTACTTCCCGCGCCATTGCCGGGTCATTGGCCATAGCGTTGCGTAATTCGGTTATTTGTGCCGTCGTTAATCGGCCCTGCATCCACGCCTCAACCCGATCGGCCAATTGGTAATTATCCATAGCAGTTTTCTTTCAGCAAAGTAATAAAATGTGGATTATCCGCCAGATGTCTTTTAAATTTTTCCTGGGCTTTGTACTTTTCTTTACGAGCGGTAGTTTCATTGTCAAAACCCATTTCAGCGGCAATTTCTTTCATGGAGAATCCATCGTTAAACAACAACAAGATTTTTTTACTTTTTTCACCAATACCCTCCAGGGCTTTTTCCATGACCAACCGACAGGCATCCTGCGAAATCCATTGATCAACTTGTTCAAAAGCGGCTTCCTCGGCTAATGTTGAAGCATCCACGATATGACGACTGGCGGCGTGCAATAGTCGGTTAACCGCGTAAATGGAAGAAGCTGTCAGGTACGTCTTCAGGGTTGCTGATGTTAAAAAATCGTACCCTTCCGAACTCCGAATGCGTTTATCCACCCCAACTACCGCAATTGAAAAACCTTCTTGGGCCAGGCTTTGATCACAACCGGTTGTGCGCATAACTGTTTGGCAGCAATATTGCCCCCAAGTTAACACGATAATGCGCCATTGCCCATCACGTGACGTTCCACCCTGCCGAATTGCGTCAATTCTTTCCTGATCACTCAATGCTTCACCATTTGAAATCATAGTATAGAGTAAAATTACCGCACAAAGGTCGCCAGTGGAAGGGATTTTTTTGGGGGAAAATTGAATTTTATACGATTGTGGAGGGTTGGTCGAAAAGTTTCGCCTTATCAGGCTAATCATTGAGTATCTAAAATGTCAAAATAGGCATAAAAAAAGCCACAACCTTTCGATTGTGGCTTTGTGGAGGATAACGGATTCGAACCGATGACCTCTTGCATGCCATGCAAGCGCTCTACCAGCTGAGCTAATCCCCCAGTAACAAAGTAGCGCCGCAAAGGTACTACTTTGTTTTGAATTTTTAAGCGTCTTCGCCTTCTTTTTTCTCTTCTTCAGCAGCAGGTGCTTCAGGAGTGATAGTTTCGGTAGCATCAACAACGGGTGTTTCTACTACTTCTTCTACTTCGGCAGCAACTTCTTCAACAACTGGAGCGGCTTCTACTACAGGAGCAGCAACAGCAGCCTTAGGAGCGGCTTCCGCCGCTTTTGAAGTACGGCGGCTACGACGGGTCTTTTTCTTACCTGCGTCTTTGTCTTTGATGTTGTACACTTCGTTAAAGTCTACCAGTTCGATCAGGGCCATATCGGCACCGTCACCACGACGGAAGCCTAATTTGATGATACGAACATAACCACCAGGACGATCTCCAACTTTAGCAGCAACAGTACTAAAAAGTTCCTGAATTGCTTCTTTGTTTTGGAGGTAACTGAACACTACGCGGCGTGAGTGGGTTGAATTATCTTTGGCTTTAGTCACGAGCGGCTCAAAATAACGGCGTAATGCTTTCGCTTTTGCCAATGTTGTTGTGATACGCTTGTGTTGAATCAAAGAATTCGCCATGTTGGCCAATAACGCACGGCGGTGACTTGCTGTACGTCCGAGGTTGTTAATTTTATCTCCGTGTCTCATGGATGATAATGTACCTTGTTTAGGTGGTAGCACCGGAGCAGCTTTTACGCGCTACACAGTTACTACACTTGTGAAAAAATAAATAACAGTTATTCTTCGTCGAGTTTGTATTTAGACAGATCCATACCAAAAGTAAGACCTTTATCTTGCAACAACTCTTCAATTTCTACCAACGATTTTTTACCAAAATTGCGGAACTTGAGCAATTCATGGGTATCGTAACGAACCATCTCGGCCAAAGAGTTAATCTTCGCGGCTTTAAGACAGTTATAAGCACGTACGCTCAGGTCAAGGTCTTCCAAAGAAGTCTTGAGTAACTTGCGCATGTGCAGGATATGTTCATCCACTACACTTTCTTCTGGACTAGGACGAGTATCGAATGTGATATTTTCGTCGGTAATCAACATCAAGTGTTGGATTAAAATCCGGCTGGCTTCACGGATGGCGTCTTCCGGGTGGATAGTACCGTCCGTTTTTACGTCAATCGTGAGTTTTTCGTAGTCAGTACGTTGGCCTACGCGGGTATTTTCCACTTTGTAAGCAACGTTTTTGATGGGCGTATAAATGGCATCAATTGGAATAACACCAATTGGGGCATCTTTAGGAGCACCTTCATCAGCAGGAGCGTAACCACGACCTTTCGTGATGGTAAACTCCAGTTCCAAAGTAACAGAAGGTTCCATACGACAAATCAGGAGATCAGGGTTCATCACCTTAAACACGTTATTGGCAGTGTCAATTTCACCTGCGCGAAATTCTTCTTTACCATAAACGGTCATAAAGATGCGTTCTGTATGTCCCAATGGGGTATCAGCATCATTGGCAAGAGATTTGAGGCGTACCTGCTTGAGGTTCAATACGATATCCACCACGTCTTCCACTACACCTTTAATAGTAGCGAATTCATGATCAACACCGCCAATTCGGATTGCACTGATGGCATAGCCTTCCAAAGAAGAAAGCAGCACACGGCGCAAAGAATTACCTACTGTTTGGCCAAAACCTGGCTCTAATGGCTTAAATTCAAAAGTGCCTTCAAAGTCAGTTGCTTTTTGAAGCAGAATTTTATCAGGCTTTTGAAAATTGAGAATACTCATATGTAAATTGGAAAACTCCTTATTTGAGAGGGTGTGATTTGGTTATTACAACGGGGGTTAGGCCGCAAAAGTTCCTGAAAGTAACTATACGCGAAAATGGAGTTGCGTAAAGGCCACCTGATTGAGTATGTTTACCGAAAAAATCGAATAAACAAACCAAAACGGGCGAAAATCCTTTACACAACCCCTGTCCGAGTATATAATTATTACTTAGAGTACAATTCTACGATCAACTGCTCGTTGAGTTTCTCAGGAATCTGGTCGCGCTGGGGGTAAGCGAGGAATACACCCTGCATTTTGTCAGGATTCCACTCCAACCAACCGAATTGGCGAACATTGTTCGTTTTAGCGCCCACGTGCGTTGTTACAATATCCAAACCCTTAGACTTACCACGAACGCCGATAACGTCACCTGGCTTAAGAGAATAAGAAGGAATATTCACGAGGTTACCATTCACTGTGATATGGCGGTGAGATACCAACTGACGCGCACCGCGACGTGTTGGGGAAATACCCAAGCGAAAAACAGTATTATCCAAACGCGCTTCGAGCAATTGGAGCAACCATTCACCGGTTACACCATGGCGACGAGTAGCACTTACGAAAGTGAGCCAAAACTGCTTCTCCAAAATACCATACGTGTACTTTGCTTTCTGCTTCTCAGCCAACTGACGGGCATAGTCTGAACCAGCCTTGCGCTTACGGGACTGACCATGCTGTCCGGGTGGATATTTGCGCTTTTCAAAATATTTATCGTAACCATAGAGCGATTCGCCAAAGGAACGAGATTTCTTAGTAGTTGGTCCGGTATAACGAGCCATTATCTATATTGATCTAGTTTAAAATGGATAACTTATTAAACGCGGCGACGCTTTGGAGGGCGGCAACCGTTGTGTGGCATTGGCGTTACGTCATTGATAACCTGCACTTTGATACCAGATTGGTCAATAGCGCGGATGGCGGACTCACGACCTGAACCCGGGCCTTTTACAAAGACCTCAATAGTACGCATACCTGCTTCGTAGGCGGTTTTTGCAGCGTCGTTTGCTGCAATCTGTGCTGCATATGGCGTGTTCTTTTTAGAACCGCGGAAACCCGCTTTACCTGCACTTGCCCAAGATACTACCTCACCTTGCTTATTGGTGATGGAGATGATAATATTGTTAAAGCTCGCTTGGATAAAAGCCAACCCATCGGGGGTTACTTTTACTTTACGCTTAACAACTTTTTTTGCTGAACCTTTTGCCATTTTATTTAATAAAAGGCGGTGTTATGCTGCCTGGTAATATACCCACAGCCACCGTTGTTTACTTAGTTGCTTTTTTCTTGTTTGCCACTGTTTTACGCTTACCTTTACGGGTACGGGCGTTCGTACGGGTACGCTGACCGCGAAGGGGCAAACCTTTACGATGACGCAAACCGCGATAGCAAGCGATATCCATCAAACGCTTGATGCTCAATTGAACTTCAGAACGCAATTGTCCTTCTGTTTTGAACTCATCAGCGATGATCATCGTGATCGCTTTGATATTCTCGTCCGTCCAGTTCTCTACCTTTGTGCTTTCGTCCATTCCTGCTTTTTCCAGGATAAGCCGAGAAGTAGAAAGGCCGATACCGTAAATGTACGTGAGACCAATAATGCCTCTTTTATTACGTGGCAAATCAACACCTGCAATACGTGCCATATTGTGTAATTATATATTAGGATGTTTGACAGAAAGAGATTAACCCTGACGTTGTTTAAACTTAGGGTTCTTCTTGTTGATTACATATAATTTCCCCTTCCGGCGAACGATTTTGCAATCAGCAGAACGCTTTTTAATGGACGGTCTGACTTTCATATTTGTTGTTTATAAAATGTTTAACTAAATTATTTGTAGCGATAGATGATGCGTCCGCGAGTAAGATCATACGGAGACATCTCCACTGATACTTTATCTCCTGGCAAGATACGAATGTAGTGCATCCGCATTTTTCCGGAAATTGTTGCAAGTACAATGTGGCCATTTTCAAGGCGAACTTTGAAATTCGCGTTCGAGAGGGCCTCATCCACTACGCCATCTTCTTTAATTAATTCTTCTTTAGACATATATTCGCTTAAAATACCCGCTTTTTTATTTCGGGCTGCAAAGGTCTATCTTTTTGGCAATATAATCTGCATTTCTGGATTATTTTTTATCGCCTCCAGAATAAATTCGTGATTTGAGAGAATATCCGCCTGTCCTTTCCGTACAACTACACTGTGTTCGTAGTGTGCACTGGGTTTTCCATCACGGGTTTTTATCGTCCATCCATCGTTTTCCTGATATACATCACGTGACTTCAGGTTGATCATTGGCTCAATGGCTAATACTAAACCATCCCGCAACACTATACCTTTTCCGCGTCTGCCGTAGTTTGGAACTTGTGGATCTTCATGAAGTGATTTACCCAATCCGTGTCCAACTAACTCCCGTACTACGCCGTATTTATGTTTCCGCTCGGTGTAATCTTGAATAGCGAATGAAATATCCTCTACTCTATTTCCTACCGTCGCGTATTTTATTCCCTGATACAATGATGCATACGTGACTTGCAATAATTCTATGGTCTCTGCTTCTACTGCATTCATTGCAAATGTGTAAGCCGCGTCACCATAATAACCATTCCACTCAACACCACAATCACAAGATATAATATCTGTCTCTTCAAAAGGACGATCACCAGGAATGCCGTGTACCACAATATTATTGTATGAGATACACAAGGTGCCCGGAAAAGGATTATCAGGGGAGCCATAGCCCTTAAAAGCCGGACGCGCACCATGATCCTTAATAAACTCTTCCGCCGCTTTATCAATCTGAAGCCCGGTTATACCAGGCTTAACAATGGAGGCAACATGGGCAAGTGTTTTACACACGAGAAGACATGAATTGCGAATCAATTCTACTTCTTCATTCGTTTTGTAAAAAACATTTTTGCCAGAGGAACCTGAAAAATATCCCATTTATCTTTTTGACTACGTTTATAAGGCCCTGCCCCCAAACAATATTACTGAGGTTGACCTACCTGTACGCCCTGAGTAGAGCGACCCTGAATACGGCCAGACTTAATCAGACCATCGTATTTAGAAGTCAACAAATAACTTTCAATCACCTGTAACGTATCCAATGCTACACCAACCATAATCAACAGTGTGGTACCACCAAAGAACAAAGCAAATTGTTGGTTAACACCCATTGTTGCAGCAATAGAAGGCAAGATACCAAGAATACCAAGGAATATAGCACCCGGCAAAGTAATGCGAGTCATAATGGTATCAATGTATTCTGCAGTGGATTCTCCTGGTTTAACCCCAGGGATGAATGCATTACTACGCTTGAGGTGCTCTGAGTAATTCGTTGGATTAATCATCAATGCAGTATAAACATAAGTGAATACTACGATCAAAAGGAAAAACGCAACGTTGTAACCCAAAGAATATATATCGTTGAATACTTGAATTCGACCTGTATTTGCGGCACCGCTACCACTGAAATAAGAAATCGCAGTAGCCGGAAGGAACATTAAAGCCTGAGCAAAAATGATGGGCATAACACCCGCAGAGTTCACTTTTAAGGGCAAATAATCCCGTGCACTGGCCTGAGGCATAGATGAACCGGTACGACCTACCATTCGTTTGGCAAACTGTAACGGAATTCGGCGTACACCTTGAATAACCAATACAGTGAGCATCACAATTACAAAGAAAGCGATCATCTCAACAATAAACAGGAAAATACGGTTATCTCCAAATAGATTTTGGAATTCGAAGACAAAAGCCTGAGGTAAACGGGCAATAATACCAGCCTGAATGATCAGAGAAATACCATTACCGATACCTTTATCCGTGATTCTTTCTCCCAACCACATACAGAAGATAGTACCCGCCGTAAGAATAATCAAATTGGAGAACCAGAAAAGACCATCCAAAATGTTAGGAGAAACTGCACCTGGCATACTACGTACCATCTGGAGATAGCCACCAGCCTGTACCAATGCAATGGCAATTGTCAGCACCCGTGTAATCTGATTGAGTTTCTTGCGACCACTTTCACCTTCCTGAGTTTGTAATTTCTGGAAGTAAGGAATAGCAAAGCCCAACAACTGCACAATAATTGAAGCAGTAATATAAGGCATAACACCCAAGGCGAAGATAGCAGCATTGTCAAATGCACCACCCGTGAATGTATTTACAAGACCTAAAAGATCACCGGTAGTATTATCACCACCGTAATTTTTAAGGGCTTTAGGTACAACACCGGGTAATACCACCCAAGTACCCACACGATAAATCATGAGGAGGGCAAGTGTGAACAGGATGCGTTCGCGGAGTTCTTTAATACTCCAGATATTTTTAATGACCGTAAAGAATTTCATTACGTCAACAGATTAGTTTAGGCGATGTTTACAGTACCACCGAGTGATTCAATAGCAGTGCGTGCGGACTCAGAAATTGCCGCTACACTAACCTCAACTTTGGAAGTGAGTTTACCAGTTCCAAGAATTTTAACCGAAGCCGATGCCTTCGCAACGCCCAAATCAACGAATGATTGAGCATTGAACACCGTTGAGCCAGACTTCTGAACTAATTTTTCCAGAAGAGTAAGGTTTACGGGAGTATATTCTACGCGGTTGATATTTTTGAAACCACGCTTCGGCAGACGACGCTGCATAGGTGTTTGACCACCTTCGAAGTGACGCTTTTCTTTGGCGCCAGAACGCGCTTTGTCCCCTTTGTGACCACGTGTGGAAGTACCACCGCGTCCTGAACCTTGACCGCGACCGATGCGCTTACCATTTTTAACAGAGCCTGATGCCGGGCTGAGTTTACCGAGTTCCATTATTTATCTAATGTTTAATAATGTTCTTGAATAAGAATTTGATCAGGCAGTAACCTGAACAAGGTGTGCCACTACACGGATCATGCCCAATGTTTGTGGATTGTCTTCACGCTCTACTGTTTGGTTCACTTTACGGAAGCCTAAAGCTTTGAGCGTATCTTTCTGCCGCTTGCTCTTGTCAATCGGACTTTTAACGAGTGTGATTTTAATTTTGCTCATGGTATTAGCCGTTGAAGAGTTTTTCCATTGAAATACCGCGTTGGCGAGCCACATCAGCAGGGCTGCGGAGGTTTTTAAGTGCCTCAATAGTTGCTTTAACAACGTTGTGTGCGTTAGAAGAACCCTGAGATTTAGCCAAAACGTCGTGAACACCTACCATTTCAAACACAGCGCGCATGGCACCACCGGCAATTACACCAGTACCGTGAGCAGCGGGTTTGATAAACACGCGACCTGCGTCAAATTTGCCGTGGGCCTCGTGTGGGATCGTACCGTTGATAATTGGTACTTTCACCATATTTTTTTCAGCATCTTTTTGTGCTTTGGAGATCGCTTCGGATACCTCACGGGCTTTTCCAAGACCCTGACCGATGGTACCTTTACCATCACCAACAACCACTACAGCTGCGAAAGTGAACGTACGACCACCTTTAGTTACTTTAGCAACGCGATTGAGTGCAACTAATTTCTCTTTGAACTCAGATGCCTCCATTGAAGCAGCGTTTGATTTGTCGTTATTTTGCTTAGCCATTATTCAAAAATTGATTGAGCTGGTGGACGAATAATTAAAAGTGAAGACCACCTTCGCGGGCGCTGTCGGCCAAAGCCTTCACACGACCATGATATAGATAACCACCGCGGTCAAAAACAACCGCTTTAACACCGGCTGCAACTGCTTTTTCCGCAATTTCTTTACCTACTGCTACGGCTTGTTCCAAACCAGGACCAGAAGCCTTGAGAGATGAAGCAGAAGCAATCGTTTCTCCCTTCAAATCGTCAATGATTTGGCAGTAGATGGATTTATTAGAGCGATAAACGCAAAGGCGTGGACGCTCTGAAGTACCTTTAATCTTATTACGGATACGATTGTGAATCCGCTTACGACTTTCTTGTTTAGTACGTTTCATTGTTTTATATAATTAACCCGACCCGATACCGACCGGGGCCGTTTCAGTTATGATTATTTTTTACCACCAGCAGTTTTACCAGCCTTACGACGAATAATTTCGCCTTTGAACATAATACCCTTTCCTTTGTAAGGCTCTGGCTTACGGAAGGACCGGATTTTAGCGCAAACCTGACCAAGTAACTCTTTGTCAATACCTTCAAGGCGAATCAACGGAGCGGAACCTTTTTCCATTGCCGTAGTCACTTTAATTTCTGAAGGGATTGCAAAAATAACGGGGTGAGAATAACCGATAGTAAGAGTAAGGAGATTACCGGCATTTTCTACGCGGTAACCTACACCAATTACTTCCATTTCTCTGGTATAGCCTTCGCTAACACCTACCACCATATTATTGATCAATGCACGGTAGAGACCATGCATAGCACGATGACGCTTTTGGTCGGTTGGACGAGTAACAACTAGTTTACCGTCTTCAACAGCCATTGTGATATCGGCGTCTACTTTCTGAGAAAGTGCGCCTTTCGGGCCTTTAACCGTAATTGTATTATCAGATGCGACCGAAATATCTACTTTAGTGGGTAGTGAAATCGGAAGTTTACCAATACGAGACATAATTAGACTCAGTTAATTAATGTTGAATATGTTGAAGTGATTGAAACGAGTTCAATACTATTAGTAAACGTAGCACAACAATTCGCCACCTACGTTATGTTCTCTTGCTTGTTTGTCGGTCATTACGCCTCTTGAAGTAGAAACGATCATGATACCCAAACCATTGATAACACGTGGAATTTCCGTGGAACCCGCAAATTTACGCAAACCCGGACGGCTTACACGTGTTAATTTTTGGATAACCGGTTTTTTTGATACCGGATCATATTTAAGAGCGATTTTAATGAGGCCCTGCTTGTGTGCAGCGTCTGCATCGAAGGTATATTTGAGGATATAACCCTGCTCGAACAAAATCTCCGTGATGCGCTTCTTCAATTTGGAAGCGGGAATCTCCACGATGCGATGACCCGCCAACTGTGCGTTGCGGATTCGGGTCAGATAATCTGCTATCGGATCGGTGACTTGCATTATATTTGTCTTTATTGATTGAATTAACGAATGAATAGCTTTGACTAATTAAAAAGTCAGTTCTACCCGTTTAATTGAACCTGGGCTGATTACCAGGAGGCTTTCGTAATACCGGGGATTTTGCCATCAAGTGCCATTTGGCGGAACTTAACGCGGCAAATACCGAACTTACGCATATATCCCTTAGGGCGACCAGTGAGCATACAGCGATTATGCTGGCGGCATGGGTTAGCATTGCGTGGGAGTTTGTCCAACGCTTCGTAGTCTCCTTCCTCTTTCAATTTTTTGCGGAGGTCAGCGTACTTTGCTACCATGCGGGCGCGCTTGTGTTCGCGGGCGATAATAGATTTCTTAGCCATTACTTAGTATAAGCGATTGAATGTTTTGCTATAAGAATTAACGCTTAACAAAAGGCATACCCAATTCTTTGAGCAATGCAAATGCTTCGGCATCAGTTTTTGCAGTGGTAACAAACGAGATGTCCATACCCATGATCTTACCGATTTTGTCGATGTCGATTTCAGGGTAAATGATTTGTTCGGTGATACCCATGCTAAAATTACCACGACCATCGAATGATTTGTCGTTTACGCCGCGGAAGTCACGAACGCGTGGCAGCGAAATGCTAAAAAAGCGATCCAGGAATTCGTACATGCGCTCGCCACGAAGGGTTACACGCACACCGATTGGCATACCTTCACGAAGTTTGAAGTTAGAAACTGACTTCTTCGCTTTCGTTGGAACGGCTTTTTGACCTGCGATGGTAGTGAGTTCGTTTACTGCAACATCGATCAGCTTTTTATCGCCGGTTGCATCACCGATACCCTGGTTGATGCAAATTTTTTCCAATTTCGGAACCTGCATCACAGAGGAGTAGTTGAATTGCTGCATCATTGCAGGCACAACTTCCTTTTTATATTTCGTTTTGAGACGAGCTTCGTATTTCATCACTAGATGATATTTCCTGATTTCTTTGATACGCGAACGTTTTTACCGTCCACAGTTTTACGACTTACACGGGTAGCACCACCCGTTTTTGGGTCTATTAGAGAAAGGTTGGAGAGGTGGATAGGCGCTGGCATCTCTTGGATACCGCCTTCTTGCTCCTGTGTACCTTTCACGTGTTTTTTCACGATATTAACGCCTTCTACGATAGCGCGTTGCTTATCGAGTTGAACAGCAACAACAGTGCCTGTTTTGCCCTTGTCGTCACCGGCAAGTACCAATACGGTATCACCCGTACGGATATTTTGCTTAAGTTTAAAGCGTTTAACTTTCTGTTTAGTGGCCATTGTAAAAACTTGCTGATTTTATAGCAGTTGATGCCTTTAATATTAGAGAACTTCTGGTGCGAGTGAAACGATACGCATATAGTCCTTATCGCGCAATTCACGAGCAACCGGACCGAAGATACGAGATCCGCGTGGTTCGTCAGAAGCATTTAACAATACCACTGCATTATCGTCAAAGCGGATGTAAGAACCATCGCGACGACGGATTTCCTTCTTTGTGCGAACAATTACAGCCTTTGATACTGTACCTTTCTTAACACCGCCTGGAGATGCGTCTTTAACCGTTACCACGATTTTATCACCTACAGAGGCGTAACGCTGGCGGGTGCTGCCCAATACACGGATGCAGAGCACTTCTTTAGCGCCGGAATTATCGGCTACATTCAAGCGAGATTCTTGCTGAATCATGACTTCTTCTTTTTAAAAATGTTTTATTTAGCGCGTTCAAGAACTTCTACCAAACGCCAGCACTTGTTCTTGCTGAGTGGGCGTGTCTCCATGATGCGCACTTTGTCGCCTACCTTGCAGGTATTCTCTTCATCGTGTGCGAAGAACTTCTTGGAACGCTTTACGAATTTACCGTAAAGCGGGTGCATCAGGCGGCGTTCTACCATCACTGAGATGGTTTTATCCATTTTATCGGATACGACAACGCCGATTTTTTGCTTGCGAAGGTTACGTACTTCCATTGTTAAATAATTTATTTTTGGCGGCGGCGACGCGCGCGAATTTTTGAACGCATTTCAAGACTTTCAGCCGACATTGACGTGAGTTCGCGCTGGCGCAACTCTGTATTTAAACGTGCAATATCGCGGCGCATAGAACGCAGTTCCATTGGATTGCCCAAGCCTTTCACAGCATGGTCAAATTTCATGCTGTTCAATTCAGTAGTTAATGAACCGAGTTTTGCTTGCAATTCTTCGACGCTAACGCCAGCAAGTTCCAATTTTTCCTTAGCCATTGCTATAGATTTGTTTAATACCGGTGCAAAAAGCACCGAAGTTTATTTTATCCTTCGAAGTCGTGGCGCGTAATTGCCTTACAAAGTATTGGCAATTTCTGAGCGGCCAGACGAAGTGACTCATATGCAATTTCTTCGCTTACACCTTCGATTTCGAAGATAATGCGACCTGGTTGCACTTGGGCCACGTAGTGATCTACTGCACCTTTACCTTTACCCATACGTACCTCGGCTGGCTTGGATGTAATGGGTTTGTCTGGGAAGATACGAATCCAGACTTTACCTTCACGTTTCATGTTACGTGTGAGGGCGATACGAGCAGACTCCAATTGACGGCTTGTGATCCGGCTAAAGTCCAATGCTTTAAGAGCAAATGTACCGAAGGAAATTGAACTTCCTTTGTATGCCAGACCGGTATTGCGGCCTTTGTGTTGCTTGCGATATTTAGTACGTCTTGGCTGTAACATCTTTATTATGTGTTAAATACCTGTCAATCAATTACTTAGAAAAGTAACAGCCATTGCTTTTGCAAGAGGGCTGCAAATGTACGACGAGTTGCAAAATTATCAAAATCAATTTTGCAATACTCCGTTAATAATTTGGTAACTCAATTATGAGCGATCACCGCCACCGGTACCACCGCGACGTTCTCCGCCGCCACCAGTACCACGACGATCACCACCGCCACCACCGCGACGTTCTCCGCCACCAGTACCGCGACGATCACCGCCGCCGCCACCGCGACGTTCTCCGCCACCGCTTCCACCGCGACGATCACCACCACCACGGCGATCTCCGCCGCCGCGACGATCTCCGCCACGATCACCACCGCCACGACGGTCGTTGCTTCCGCGTTCACCACCTGTGCCTTCAGCGGCTGCAAATGGAGTCAATTCACGCTTCTGCAAAACCTCGCCTTTGAACAACCAAACTTTGATACCGATTTTACCGTAAACAGTAAGGGCTTCAACGTTTGCGTAGTCAATATCAGCGCGGAAAGTGTGCAATGGAGTACGACCTTCTTTGTATTCTTCGGTACGAGCAATCTCGGCACCTGCCAAACGACCACCAATACGAATTTTGATACCTTCACCGCCGGCACGCATAGTGGCTTGGATAGCCGCTTTGATGGCACGACGATAGTTAGCACGACCTTCGATTTGCTTTGCGATTTGGTCACCTACAACGTTGGCATCCAATTCTGGCTTACGAATCTCAAAAATGTTGATTTGCACATCCTTTTTGGTGAGCATTTTCAACTCTTCTTTGATCATATCAACCTCTTGGCCACCTTTACCGATGATAATACCGGGACGGCTAGTATGGATAGTAACCGTTACACGTTTCATTGTGCGCTCGATTACCACACGGCTAATGCCGTTTTGAACCGGCTTATTGCGATCGCGTGGATCGTTGGTAGCCGTTTTTGGTTTACGTGTGCGGAGATAAGAACGAATTTTTTCGTCTTCTACCACTTTGAGACCGTAGTCTTTATCGGCGAACCAGTTAGAATCCCAACCACGGATAATACCTAAACGGTTGCCAATTGGATTTGCTTTTTGACCCATTATTGTTGAGCGTTTGAGCGATTTGTTTGAGAGTGATTTACAGATTCAGATTAAGCTTCAGAATCAAGTGCAACTTTGTTAGCAACAACGATAGTTACGTGATTGCGGCGCTTACGCACACGGTATGCACGACCCTGAGGCGCTGGGAGAAAGCGATAAATAATGCCTCCTGGATCAACCATAGCGGTTTTGATATAGAGTTCATAATCATCGGAATCTGTCTCGGCTTTCTGTGTCCAGTTATTGATCGCAGAAAGGAGGAGTTTTTCCAACCACACAGCGGCTTCCTTGTTCGTGTACTTCAGAATGACAAGTGCATCTTCCACACGTTTGCCGCGAATATTGTCCACAACCAAACGCATCTTGCGTGGAGACATAGGACAGTTACTAAGTTTAGCTACAGCTTCCATGTTTTATTTCTTATTGCCCCCGTGACCGCGGAAGTTGCGGGTTGGAGAGAATTCACCCAATTTATGACCTACCATGTTCTCAGTAACGAGAACGGGTACAAATGTTTTACCATTGTGCACAGCAATGGTTTCACCCACCATGTCAGGGATGATCATTGAAGCGCGGCTCCAGGTTTTGATAACCTGCTTGCGGGTATTCTGTTTTGCTTTTTCCACTTTTGCCAACAACGAGTGGTGGACATAAGGGCCTTTTTTCAGCGAACGAGGCATATTTTTTTACCCAGTTATTAGTGAAAATGAAAATAATTGAATTATGATTTCTTCTTGCGGCTGATAATCAACGCATTTGACGCTTTTGTGCGGCTACGCGTTTTCAGACCTTTAGAAGGAATACCTTTACGGCTACGTGGGTGACCACCGGATGCGCGACCCTCACCACCACCCATCGGGTGATCCACAGGGTTCATCGCCACAGGACGGTTACGTGGACGCCAGCCTTTCCAGCGGTTACGGCCCGCTTTACCCATGATTTCGAGGTTATGGTCCTGATTGCTCAACACACCGATAGTAGCACGGCATGTCAACAAGATACGGCGAACCTCACCGGAAGGCATGCGTACTACAGCGTAACGGTCTTCGCGGCCCATCATAAGGGCTGAATTACCAGCGCTGCGTACCAATGCACCACCTGCGCCTGGGCGCATTTCGACATTGTGGATAAAGGCACCCAAAGGAATTTCAGAGAAGTACATACAGTTACCAGTTTCAGGTGCAACACCTTTTCCAGAAACTATCTGATCTCCTGCTTTCAAACCTTTTGGAGCAAGGATATAACTTTTTTCGCCATCTGCATACATTACTAACGCAATAAATGCAGTGCGGTTTGGATCGTATTGAATACTGTCTACCGTTGCTACGCCCTCTTTGTCACGTTTGAAATCAATAACGCGATAACGACGTTTGTGACCACCGCCACGATAGCGGGTAGTACGGCGTCCGTCGGAGTTACGGCCACCGGTGCTACCAATTGTCAATAAAAGTGACTTTTCTGGTGTTGCACCCTTAGTGAGATCCGAACGGTCAATCGCTACGCGAAAGCGAGAACCGGGGGAAACGGGGTTGAATTTCTTAACTGCCATTATTATTAATAATTTAACAATTACTCTTCTGTATTGCCGAAGATGTTAATAGTTTCACCCGGAGTGAGGGTAACAAAAGCCTTTTTATAAGAAGACTTTGTACCACGCACGATGGTGGTTTTAGTGCTGCGTGACTTTGGTTTACCCGGCATAATTGCGGTATTAACGTTGGCCACACTTACGTTGAACATATCTTCGACGGCTTTACGAATCTCAATTTTGTTGGCTGATTTTGCTACAACGAAAGTATAGACGTTGTTTTTATCAGACATTTTAGTTGATTTTTCCGTAATGACCGGTTTGATCAGAATTTGCTTAATCATGATACTTTAGCCTCGATTTGAGTTTATGAGCAAGATTCGTTGATTTTAGCGATTGCACTTTCAGCAATCACGATTGCTCCTGCGTTCATAATCTGATAAGTACTCAGGTCGGAGGCAGGTGCAATATCTGATTTGTTGATATTGCGGGCAGAGAGATAGACCATTTTGTCGTACTCTGGAGTAACGGTTAATGGCTTTTTGTCTGCAACATTCAATGCTGAAAGAATTTGCTGAAACGCTTTGGTTTTTGGTGCATCAAAAGTGAAATCTTCCACAATAATGATACTACCGGTTGCTGCTTTGGCAGAAAGTGCGCTACGGCGAGCAAGTGTTTTAACTTTTGCGTTTACTTTAATATCGTAATTACGTGGGCGAGGACCGAATACACGAGCACCACCGCGGAACGTCGGGCTGTTGATGTCACCTTTACGGGAGCCACCAGTACCTTTCTGACGGTGCAACTTGCGTGTAGAACCACTCATTTCCCAACGCTCTTTTGATTTGTGCGTACCTTGGCGCTGTGCGTTAAGGTAGCGTTTCACATCAAGCCACACACTGTGCTCATGCGGCTCAATGCCGAACACATTTGCCGGAAGTTCAACCGAGCGGCCTGTGTCTTGACCTTGTATGTTATATACCGTGAGTTTCATTGTTTGTACCTGATGAATTATTTTTCAATTACGACTACAGCACCTTTATGACCTGGAACTGCGCCTTTAATTAAGATAAGATTTTGATCAGCGAAAATTTTAACCACTTTAAGGCGGCGAACTTTCACGTTTACATTGCCCATTTGACCGGCCATTCTCATTCCTTTCATTACTTTCGCAGCGAAAGAGGAGTTACCCAAAGAACCGGGGGCGCGGAGGCGGTTGTGCTGACCGTGTGTTTGTTGCATTACACCACCAAAACCGTGGCGGCGAACAACACCCTGAAAGCCTTTACCTTTTGATGTACCTACAACACTCACTTTGTCGCCTTCTGCGAAAACTTCTTCTACGGTAATAGTATCACCGAGTGATTTGTTGAGGTTCATATCGCGGAATTCAAGTACTTCCGCTTTAGGAGTTACGCCTGCCTTGTCAAAATGGCCGATAAGGGCAGCAGGTGTATTTTTAACTTTGCGTTCTCCGTAAGCCAATTGAAGGGCGGAGTAACCATCGTTATCAGTTGTGAGGACTTGCGTTACCACACATGGACCTAGTTCGATTACAGTGCAGGCAACATTTTTACCTGTGCTGTCATAAACGCTGGTCATTCCAAGTTTTTTACCAATCAGACCGTTCACTGTCGTTGTGTATATTTAGTTAACGATTGTTGTTTGCGAAATGCGAAATAAATAAGGCAGGTAAGGTCAAGATACACAAAAAGCGTCTTTCCGTGTTATCGGAATCGCTTTCGGTGGCATCAGTTATCATGAAAAACAAGTATCAAGACACTTTGACAAATACCGGAAACACCAAACTTATTTCAGAAAATTAATTGTGCGTATTTTTGCGATTAAGTGAGCTTAACCTGAATATCAACGCCACTCGGGAGTTCCAATTTGGAGAGTGCATCCACCGTTTTTTGGGTGGGTGTGTAGATTTCAATTAAGCGCTTGTGGGTGCGCAACTGGAACTGCTCGCGAGCTTTCTTATTCACGTGCGGAGAACGCAATACTGTGAATACTTCTTTCTCGGTTGGCAGCGGAATCGGACCAGTTACCATTGCACCACTCGCACGCACTGTTTTTACGATTTTTTCAGTAGATTTGTCTACCAAATTGTAGTCGTAAGAGCGTAATTTAATGCGAATTTTCTGATTCATTACCAATGAAAATGTTTTATAGAACTTTTTACCTTTGTCGGCCAAATATCATTTCGTTGATATCCCCTCTAAAAGCGGGTGCAAAGGTAATTAAATAGTTCCCGAACAGACAAGAAAAACTTATCTTTTTTTTCAAAAAAATTTCAATGACATTTAAAATGCGTCGGCTCTACCCCAAAACCATCCAAAACACGGCTTTTTTGTCGCGTTTACTGGAATATTACCTGGTTACTCTCGAACAATCGGAGTACCAACTCACGCTGCGCAACCTGGCGTGGGACACCCGCATCCCTGAATCTGTGCTCAAACGCATGTTGGCCTATTACCGAACGCCCGCTGATACCTATAATATATATGTCTCCGACTACCACATCGTATTTGCCAATATCATGGTCCACTACCCTGCCGTTACACTTTGGTGGGATATTGACGGGCAAGTGTACATTGCGTTGTAGCAACGGGGCCAAGCCGACGCATTGGCCCTGCCTATATCTTCACCGTTGAAACGGCCAAACCGTTTTTCTTATTGGAACGCTTTACTTCGTGCGCTATGATAACCTGATGGTTAATGAGCAGCCCCGTTACATTGGTTGCATCCTGAGTGTTGTTGATACCCACCGGAACCGACACCTGATCACCTTTTACCGTCTGGTACACTACCTGCGTCATTTCTGAGCCGGTTTGGTTTTGTTCCCACAACATAATGGCTTCTTCTGCATTGGCCAACAATGCGTGGTTTTTGGCCGATGGTTCACTTACCATCAACAGCCGCTTCCCTTCTTGGGTGGCCAACCGCAATCCCGGTTCCGACTCCGTACCCGAAAACCAGGCTATCAGTGCACTTTTGCCCATTGGCACGGAGGTAGCACCACTGTGGGGACATCCCATAATTTTCCAACCATCGGGGTGGACAATCTGACTGTTCTTAAAAGTGTCCCCATTATCGGAGGAAGTAAGTCGGGCAATATCGCGTACGTCATCGTTGTTATCGCGGTAGTACACGTGCAAATCTCCGGCAGCATCCACCAACATATTGATATTGCAACAATCGCAGACCACGGCATCAATGCATTTTTCGGGTTGGAATACACCATTTTTAGAAAGTACCAATCGCAAGTCGCGCTCTTCGTGTTTGGTACTGCCTTTTACATCTTTTAAATAAGCAATTGCAATTTCATCGTTGGGCAGTACAACCGCGTCAAAAAAGCCACGTAAAAGCCCTTTTGTGGGATCGTTATCCACAGCCAGTGGACTGCTCCAGGTATTCCCACCGTCTTTTGATTCAGCAAATACCAGTTCGGAAGAACGACCACCTCCACGGCCACCACGACCGGGTGGACCAGCCACGGGCTTGGCGTCGGGGCGATTGGAGTACAAGGCTACCAATGTGCCGTCTTTTTTGGCCAGTACTTTGGCTCTGAATAATCGGCTATTGCCCACTCCCGCTCCGGTGTAAATTATTTTTGGAGCAGAAAAAGACTGGCCTTTATCGGAAGACGTTGCCATACAAAATGAAATCATACCTTGGTCGTCGCGTTCGGTCCAGGAAAGAATAATTTCGCCTTTCGGGGTTGTTGCCAACAAAGGCATTGCGTAAGTTTTGGCCGTATCACTGTCAAAAAGTACGGATGTCGCCGTTGTGAATTGGGTGACCGGTTGAATAAGCCCTTTGTTGTTCAGGTTATTTACCTGATAACACATGGGCATATTGGAGGTTAGAGCCACCTCGGTAGGTTTTTTAAAAAAGGAAAACGCCCATACTCCAAAGAACAGGGTGCTAAAAGAAACGATAAAATGCGTCATTGTACGATAAGTTAAAAAAAGAAACACAATGGTAATACAATTCCTCAATACTCTGCGGCCTGGGTGCGTCAATCTTTCGTAATTTCAAACTACATTTACGCGCTAAATAACTTTACCCGCACACATGTACGCTTCTTTACAAAATGTCCGCTACCTCTTGCATGAGGTTCACAACGCCGAATCGTTGGCCCAATACCCGCACTTTGCCGATTACCATCGGGAAACCATTGATATGATGATTCAAGCCGCCAAAGATCTGGCGGATACCGAAATGTACCCTTATTTTGTGGAGATGGACCACTACGGTGTACATTACGAAAATGGGACCATCCGGGTACACCCACAACTCCGAAATATCATCCGCAAGGGCGCAGAAGGGGGCTGGGTAGGCGCCACTGCGCTGCATGAACACGGCGGTATGCAGATGCCCGAATTAATTTTTAACGCCGCCACGCACTTTTTCCACGCCGCCAACAACGGCGTAGTGGGCTACATCACGCTCACCACCGGAGCGTCGCGGTTAATTACCAACTTTTGCGCACAACACCTGATTGATACTTATATTCCCAAAATGTACAGCGGCGAGTGGCAAGGTACCATGGCACTCACCGAACCTCAGGCAGGATCATCGCTGTCGGATATTAAAACCGGGGCCAAGCCCACCGATCAGCCGGGCGTTTACCATATTTCGGGGCAAAAAATTTATATCTCCGCCGGGGACCATAACTGCACCGAAAACGTGGTGCACCTTTTGTTGGCGCGGATAGAGGGCGCACCGGCGGGCACCAAAGGCATATCCTTGTTTGTGGTACCCAAATTAAAACCCGCTGCCGATGGAAATCTTAGCCCAAATAACGTAACTACAGCGGGTAACTACGGTAAAATTGGTCAAAAAACCTATACTACTACCCATTTGATGTTTGGAGAGCAGGGCATTTGTGAAGGTTATCTGGTGGGTGAACCCAATAAAGGACTAACGTACATGTTCCAAATGATGAACGAAGCGCGCATTGGGGTGGGACTAACGGCGGTTTCTACTGCAACCGCGGCCTATTACGCCTCGCTTAAATACGCCAATGAACGTCCGCAGGGCCGCAGGTTGAACGAAAAAGACATGAGCCTCCCTCCTACCCTGATTATTAACCACCCCGACGTACGCCGCATGTTGTTTTTCCAAAAAGCCGTGGTAGAGTCGTCTTTATCCCTCATTTTTGAATGCGCCAAACTTCAGGACCTTAGCCACGTGGCTACTGGTGAAGCCCAGGAACGCGCGCACTTGTTGCTGGAAATTTTGATACCGGTGTGCAAAACCTACCCTTCTGAATACGGCTGTCAGGCCATTAGCGCGGGTTTACAAACATTGGGTGGAGCGGGCTATTGTTACGATTTTCCGTTGCAGCAATATTACCGCGATGCGCGTATTATGCCCATTTACGAAGGAACAACCGGCATTCAAAGTTTAGATTTATTGGGTCGGAAAGTCACCATGCAAAACGGTACAGCCGCCAAAGTTTATCTGGAAACCGTTACGGCAACCATACAAGAGGCCACCCGACACGAAACACTGGCTCCTTACGCGCAGCGTTTGGAAACAGCATTAACGGAATTACAAGGGGTAACAGGCCACTTGTTGGGTATTGCCAAAGAAGGCGATCAAGAGCGGTTTCTCAGCGACGCAACCTTATTTATGGAGTATTTTTCTTTAATTACCATGGGATGGCAATGGTTGAAAATGGCTTTGGTCTCGGAAAATGCTTTGTCTGGTACATCCGGCGACGAGCATCTTTTCCACAAAAGCAAAATCCACACCATGCGGTATTATTTCCACTACGAATTACCCAAAACGCAGGGATTGGCAACGCGGCTGCTGGAAACAACGTACCTGACGCTACCGGGTGAAGAGGAATTATTGATGTAAACGGAAATTAGCGCTTCACTTTTCCGTTCAAAAACACAATTTTATGCTCCAAACCCACCCGACTGCCCGTAAAGGAAAAATAACCGTCGAGCAGTCCGGTTTTGGTGTCCATTTTTTCCAAAATGCACGTCCCGTCCACACAATCGTAGGTTTCTTTTTGATGGGTATCGGGGTTGGTTCGTTGAGCAATGGCGGAGAACCGGAAAATGGCGTAAGTATCCGGGTCAAAGGTCGTTTCCAGGGGAAGTGTCCGCATTTCCTGCCGATTAACACCCGATAGTACCAAAAAAAATTGGTACTTCCGTTGCAGTGAATCAGTGAATACCAGATTAATATGCCAGGAAATAATGGCCTCTTCCGGCTCCAAATCTACCAATTGCGTGCCCTCGGCCCACAATGGCCGGTCGGCCATAATGACTTTTTCTTTGGAAATATCGTCGTAGTACTCCCAATGCAGGAGGTTGCGCATTACGGGTTTATCCAAATTAATGGGAATACTTTGTTGGCCTTTTACAAGGGCAATCGCCGTAATTTGACTGGAGCAACCAGTGCAATTAAGGTCAATGGTATCGTTAGGGAAGGATCGGACAATGGTAACTTGGGCAAAAATAAGATGCGTACATCCCATCAAAATTAAAAGCAAAACCAATTGGCGCATAATTCGGATAAATAAGAAACGATAAAGGTTGGTTGAGTAATTAGAGCATATCTGAAATCTAACACAAAGGTCGTATGTTTGCCCCGAATTTCAATACAGCGCTGTGTTTTCTCAACAACAACGTATTTTATAATTCAAACCTTGGTGTATTCATCGTGTTACTCCCCTACAAAACTCCGTCTATACACCGATTATCATCTGTTATTTGCCTTTTCGACATGAGGACATTGTTTATCTCGCTATTTCTGACATTTTTATCATCATCCATTTTTAGCCAAAAAGTCACCCAGGGTAGAATGGATTCGCTGGACAAACAGCGCATTGCGTACATTGAGACATACAAAGATCTCGCCATCCTGGAGATGTACAAAAGTGGTATTCCGGCCAGTATTACGCTGGCACAAGGTTTGTTGGAAACCGGAGCGGGGACCAGTTTTTTGGCCCGCACTGCCAATAATCACTTTGGAATGAAATGTGGCGACCGATGGTACGGTGAACGCACTTACAAACACGACGATGAATTTGACCAAAGCGGCGACCCCGTTAAATCTTGCTTTCGTTCGTACAAAGATCCCGCCCAAAATTTCTCCGATCACAGTGACTTTTTAAGAGATCCGCAGAAATACAACCGATACGGCGGCCTTTTTTTGCTTGATCCACTGGACTATGTTGCCTGGGGAACGGGTTTACAAGCCTCTGGCTATTCCCCCGTTGGCCACTATTCGGCCCGAATTATCGAACACATTGAGCGTTACCGCCTGCACGAAATTGATTATCGCGCCTGGGAGGAACGGAAAAAAGTACCCGCCAATAAACGAATTGTATTTGTGAACGACTTGCGTATGGTAAGGTCGCTGGAAGGAGAAACACCAGCCGAAATAGCGCGGGCCTGCAATTTGGATGCCGGTACGCTCTTGCGGCATAACGAAGACAAATGGCTCAGGAACACCGTACTTACGCACGGCACTCCCGTTTTTTTAGAAGAAAAGAAAGACGCTTGGGAGACCACCGAATTAGAATTTTACTTTTCCCACGAAGGCAAATCCATGTTTGAAATTGGTCAATTATTTGGGATAAAAGAAAAAGCGTTGCGCGACATGAATGGGATTAATGACGTTCAGGAACCCGCATTAAAAGCCAAGGTTCGTTTAAAAGGCAACCCTTTAAATGGCGAAAAAATGGCGATTGCAAAGAAAAAAATCACTTCGCCGGTACCACAAAAACCCAAAAACAAAAAACCGCCGATGATCCCGGTCGTTAGTGAGTTTCCGGTAAATGCCCGCAACACCGCACATCTGAATCAGGTATTGGATACCGAGTTTAACATGGATCGCTTTGCGTACAGTTATAGTACCCGACAGGTGAAGTCGGCTCCGGAAAGCGAAGAAATAGTTATTGAGCGTTTTACAGAAGTCGTGAGTGCCCAAAACTTCACCGAAGAACGCACCGTTGGACGCGTCATTTTTCACGAAGTAGAGAAAGGCGAAACCCTGATGAGTATCTCGCGCAAATACGGCACGCCGGTAGATAATATCCGAAAGATCAATAACTTGCAAAACGACAACATCAAAATTGGGCAACGGCTTCGGGTGAAATAGCGCCTTTATGATGCCGGATTATTGCTCCGCCGCGTAAGCCGCCGCGCCAATGATACCGGCGTTATTGAGCAATTGGGCCGGAATTACCCGGGCTTTTACGTCAAAAAATTGTTGGTACTGGTCAAAGAATTTACTTTCACCACCGCCCAGAATAATCAAATCGGGTGTGAATAACCGTTCCAGGTGGTGCAGGTATTCGTTGAATCGGCGTGCCCACTCTTTACGGCCAATTTTGAGCCGCTCGCGCGCGCCCGAAGAGCACCATTGCTCCGCCACTTTATTATTGGTCCACAACAAATGCCCTAACTCCGTATTGGGAATCATCATTCCTTTGTAAAACAACGCCGAGCCAAGACCCGAACCAATGGTAATTAAAAAAACGAGGCCATTTTCACCTTGTCCGACCCCATGCCGCATTTCTGCAATACCTGCCGCATCGGCGTCATTGGTGGCATAAACCCGGCAACCACTGGCTTTACCAAATACTTCTTCGATATTGGCACCGATCCAGGCCTGATCAATATTGGCAGCCGATAGGCAAACACCATTTTTTACAATACTGGGGAAACCACAACCAATGGGGCCACTGTAGTTAAAATAACGCACAATTTCGGCAAATGCCTCGGCCATTGCCTCTGGCGTAGCGGGTTGCGGTGTGGGCACGCGAAAGCGTTCTCCCGACAATTTCCCTTTTTTTAAATCAACAAGCGCACCTTTAATACCAGACGCACCAACGTCAATACCTAAAATCTGATCCATTTTTATTGTATTAATACTTGTGGGTTAATGGGGTGAATACACAAAACCATTGGGCATTACTCCTCGGGAATAACCGCAACAATTTCTTCATCGGCACCGGTTTCGTCCGTGAGGGCTTTTTGTTTACGGCGTTCCAAGGAATTGGAGCGCATATCGAGGTATTCGTTTCGGTTTTTAACAATATCGGCAGCAAGATACAATGCTTTGATAAAAGAAGAAGGATCAGCCTCTCCTTTTCCGGCAATATCATACGCGGTTCCGTGGTCGGGAGAAGTCCGGACGGAAGCCAAACCCGCTGTATAGTTTACGCCTTCACCAAAGGCCAACACTTTGAAGGGTACCAAACCCTGATCATGGTACATGGCTAAAATACCGTCAAACTTATTAAACTGGCCGGAGCCGAAGAATCCATCCGCCGGGAAGGGACCAAAAGCCAAAATGCCTTTGTTTTTGGCATCTTCAACGGCCGGGCGAACAATAGTTTCATCTTCTTTACCAATAGCGCCCTCATCACCCGCGTGCGGATTAAGCCCTAAAACCGCAATCACCGGTTTATCAATGCCAAAATCCACTTTTAAGGTTTCGTTCATAATTTGAATCTTGCGCACCAGTTTTTCTTTGGTGATGGCGGCGGCTACCTCTTTCACCGGCAAATGGTTGGTGGCTACCCCTACCCGCAAGTTATCACTCACCATCAGCATAAGCGAATCTTTAGCCCCCATTTCGGAAGTGATAAATTCGGTGTGACCAATGAACGGGAATTCGGCCATTTGCATGGCTTTTTTATTAATTGGCGCGGTTACCAAGGCATCAATCGCGCCCGATTTAAAATCTTTAACGGCGCGTTCCAACGCCAGGCGTGCGCATTGTCCACTTACATCGCTGGGTTTACCCAATGTGATATTTACATTGTCGTTCCAGCAATTAATAAAGTTAACCCGCCCCAATTCGGCTTCGGCGGGTGCATTAATGGTGTGGAACTGGATATTGTCCTGAGAAATAATATTTTTGTGGTAAGCCGCTACTTTTGTATTTCCGTAAACAACCGTTTTGTAGCGGTGTCCTGCTTTTTGGATGGCAATCGCTTTGAGGATAATTTCTAAACCGATACCATTAATATCGCCACAAGTGATACCAATTGTAATATTGCTCATGTATTTTTTACAAATAATATTGTTTTAAAAAATCGTAGGTGAGGCGAACGCCTACACCCGTTCCTTCTTTGGTTTTATAACCCGTGGGTACTTTTACAAATGCCGGTCCGGCAATGTCGAGGTGTAACCAGGGATATCCTTCGGTAAAATATTCGAGAAATTTACCCGCCGTTATGGCACCGGCAGTTGGACCACCAACATTGCGCAAATCGGCGGTATTGCTTTTTAGTTCATCGGCGTATTCGCGCCAAAGCGGCATTTCCACCAAGCGCTCATAGGTTCGGAAACCACTGGTTTCGAGGGTTTGTTTCACCTTTTGCGAAGCGCTGCCCATATAACAAATGGCCTGATTTCCCAAAGCCCGCACGGCGGCTCCGGTGAGTGTCGCGTAATCAATGACCAAATCTGGTTGGTATTTTTTGGCGTAATGCAGGGCATCCGCCAGAATCAAACGCCCTTCGGCATCGGTATTCATTACTTCTACGGTGGTGCCGTTGGCCATTCGGATAATATCGCCGGGAACAATCGCGTCGGCACTGACCAGGTTATCGGTCACGGGAATTAAGCCCACCAAATGCACGGGTAATTTGTTGCGGGCAGCCGCAATAAAAGTACCAATAACCGCAGCGGCACCGCCCATATCACTTTTCATGTACTCCATACCGTCGCTGGGTTTAATACTGTAACCACCGGTATCGTACACCACGCCTTTGCCCACCAAAACAACCGGTTGGTTGTTACGGGGATCAATGGGTATCCACTCTAAAACGATAAAACAAGGTGGTACTTTACTGGCCCGGTTTACGGAAAGCAGCCCGCCCATTTTCAGGGCTTCAATTTTGTCTTTACCCATAACCTCTACGCTAAAACCGTATTGATTAGCCAAATCAGTGGCTTCCTGGGCCAATTGAGGCGTATTTAAGTACGAAAAAGGCTCATTGAGCAAACGGCGAGCGTGGCACACCCCATCAACAATTGCGTCTAATTCGGCTACCTTATCAGGTTCAACGCCCTCAACAACAATGGTTTTAAGCGAGTGTGCTTTTTTATCGGGTTGGTCAAAATACTTCAGTAGTTGAAATGCCGCTAATGCCATGCCTTCCACAAACGAAAGAATATGGCGGCTATTGGAGTATTCTAACACCCGCACGGTTTCCATTTTGTAGGCCAATACTTCCCGGAGGGTATCGGCGCCGGATAACCGGGCATCTTCATCGGCGATATAAGTATTTTTATCACCTTTAAGGATACGCACCAACACACAGCCCTGGGCACGTGGAAAGAAAAAGGAACGCACCTCTTTGGCTTGTGCAGAACGAAGAAAACTCAGTTCATCCGTTCCAAGGTGCGCCGACAAATGCTCAATATGGTCTTTGTCGGCTATGATAATAATATGATCGTCGGCTTTCGACGCAACCGAAGTGGTCAGCGTAATTTTTTTCACGATTCCTGTCTATAGTGATTAAAACAACCCATTTGGAAAAGGTATAATTATGATAAGCATCACCCGCAAAAGTACCACTTTTTAGAAAGGATTCACGAAAAACGCGACATTTTTAGGAATTTATTTCATCTCCAGTATATTTGCTGCTTCATTATGATATTTTGGTTTCAGTTTAGAGTCAGGCAAATTATCCGCCTGTTGCACACCGCCGGGTGGGGAATCCTGGCCGTTTTGGTACTCATTACATTCCCCTTTTGGAGTCGGGGAATTGTTTTTATGGTCAACGCAGATGCGATCACCCTCGGCGTATTATCATTTGGTGGTATTGGGCTTGTCCATTTACTGCGTACCGATGCGCTATTTTTACAAAAAGGGAAACAGCCCGTTTGGCACTATACACTCACCGATTACACCGGTATTAGCGCATTTTTAGCCCTGATTCCGCTGGTACAACTGCATTTATCAGCGGCAGTTGCGGCATTTAGTGGTTTAGTTTGGGTTATTCTGCCCCCGGCATTTATCAAAATGCAACAAACGGAACGCAACAAACTACCGCTCCATTGGCTGCCGCCTCAGGCCATGGAATGGCGACTGATACTACGCACCCAGTGGCCCATGTACGTTTTTTCGGCGTTATTAATCGCCTGTTCACCCATTCACATCGGGTTTTACGCCGTGGGCGTCACATTGCCATTGGCTTCATTGCCGGCGGCATTTGAATATTTGGAGCCGTTTGCCTTGCTTCCGGTTTCAAAACAAGACACCATACGGCGCTGGCGGGCCAATGCTCGTTGGTTGTACTTATGGCTCATCCCGACCGGCCTGTATTTTTTGTTGTTTCAGGCAAGTTGGTGGCCATTGGTTGTTTATACCATCCTTAATTACGAAGCGATTTTGGCTTTATTCACCGCGTATAAATACAACGCCTGGGCACCCGGCCGCCAACGCATTTACGGAGGTGCCATTGGGTCAGTGGGCACCATGTCGGCCATTGTTCCCGGCGGACTTATTGCGGCTTTGGCCCTGGCAGGCTGGTACTGGTGGAAACTAAAAGAGTAAGATTTAAGCGTATAGCGGTGCCCAACCTTTGGGATTTTCGCGCCATTTGTGCAATGTAGCGAGGTCATTTTCGGTAATATAACCAATAGCAACTGCTTCTTTTACCAACGTATCGTAATCCGTTAAGGTGTGGTATGGTACATGATGGTCGGCAAATTCTTTTTTAGCCTGGTCAAAACCATATTCAAAAATAGCCATAACCCCACTTACTTCGGCACCGGCGGCTTGCAGGGCTTCTACCACTTTAAGGCAACTTCCACCCGTACTGATGAGGTCTTCTACCACCAACACTTTGGCGTTTTGGGGAAGTTCCCCTTCAATGAGGTTTTTGCGTCCGTGGTCTTTAGCGGAGGCGCGCACGTACACAAACGGATCTCCCAAAGCGTCGGCGAGCAGGGTGCCGTGTGGAATACCGGCAGTGGCTACCCCGGCAACCGTGTTAAATTCAAAGTTTTCGGAAGCCTCTTTCAGGCATTGTTTCAAGAAATTGCGCACAGCAGGATAGGATAACGCAACGCGGTTATCGCAATAAATAGGAGACAAAATACCCGAAGCCCAAGTGAATGGTTCGTTCGGACTGAGTTTAACAGCTTTAATCTCTAACAGGTGGCGCGCAACCTTGGCAGCGTAATTTCGAGCGTTATTCATAAGTATTAAATTAATTCGGGCGCAAAGAACGGTATTCTATACATTTGCGGGGTTAAATTTTCGCGAAAATGTATAAAGTCTATGTAAACGGTGTACCATTTTATATGGGAACCCCGGATTCTACGGGTGATTTGGGTCTTATAATGGACAAAAATGCCTACAATGCGCCTTATTTGGGCAAGAGAAAACAAATAAAACAATACCTTGACATGTTAGATAAAAAGCCAAATGTCACCGCCGTTGTGCTTTATGCCGACAACCCGGAGGCACTTTGGGCCGATTTCAAGTCTTGTTTCACTATTCTTGAAGCCGCCGGTGGTTATGTTTTAAACGCCGACCACCAACTACTGGTATTTTATCGCCGGGGTAGTTGGGATATGCCTAAAGGGAAAATTGATCCGGGAGAAAGTCCCGAAGAAGCCGCCGTTCGCGAAGTAAACGAAGAAACCGGATTACAACACCTCGAACTGGGCGCGCATCTGATGGATTCTTGGCATACTTACACCCAAAAAGGAGAACGCATCCTGAAAAAAACGTGGTGGTATGCCATGCGCACCGCCGATACCAAAGTGGTTCCGCAAACGGAAGAAGACATCGAACGGATTGAATGGGTGGACCCCAAAGTTTGGGTAGCATCCAATCCATCGGTGTACCGCAGCATTTTGGATGTGATTGAATGCGGAATGACGCAATAGTACCCCTCGGCTTGCTACTAGTTTATTCATACAAAAAAGCCCCGCTTTTAAGTTTTTGCTTAAAAACGGGGCTTTTTGTATTCCTATCGGTTAGAATTACATTTTTGTAATTTTAACGGTTTTTACATCTCCATTGCTAAAGCGGATACGGGCGAAGTACATACCGGCGGGCAGATTTTCGCCACCCAAGGTTTTGATATCTAACGTGCCTTTTGGTAAAATAACCGTGTTGATTACTGCACCATTAGCGGTAGATAAAGTAACTTCCACATCACCGTCGTATTTAGAGATATTTTTTACGTATAACGCAGTTTTGAACGGGTTAGGGTACACCGATACAGCGTCTTCACCGTACAACGCCATTTCGATATTGGCCATTTCGGAATGCAGGACTCCAGCGCCATTATCGGTACGCATAATACGGTAGAAATTCATACCGCTTACCGGTGTTTGGTGAACGTAATTGTATTTGTTACCAAGACCATTGTTTTTACCCTGTACCAGACCAACATTTTCCCAGGTTGTAGCATTTACGGAATGCTGAACCGTGTATTCATACTGATCGCTTTCGGGGTAAGTTTCCCAGTTTACAATAACTGAACTTCCACCGGGTACAGAATTAACCCCAACCTCGCCAGTAAAGCCACCGCAACCAGGTGCTCCTGAAGGTAATACTGTAATGGTTACAATATTGGTTTCCAGGAAAAGTTCGCAACCATCGCGGCGTACACAACGCATAAAATAAGACGTTTTGGTCAATGGACCAGGCTGATAAGTGGGGCTGTCAGTCCCGGGAATACCAATCCACGATGGTGGTGATTGTCCTACCTGAACATATTCCATCCAGAGGTACTGAAGCGGACCGGAACCACCCACCGGAGCGGCGTTTTCGAACAAAAGGGCTGGCGTATCACCCGCACAAATGGTTTGATCGCAGCAAATAGCGCCCGGATAGGTTACGTTTTGGCAAATCGTGTGGATACCAGCGTCAATACAAACGATATTAGCCTGACCCGCAGTAACGGTAAAGGAAACCGTTTTACCATTGGCTCCGGCATCGCTGTCTTTACAATCATTTATAACTGCATCTTTTTTGGTAAATTCATAACCAGTTGGGATACCACTAAACATCACGATATAGTTACCGGGGGTAACGCAGGTGAATTGGTAAAAACCTACGGCATTGGTGGTTGTGGTTTGCAAAGTCACGTCGTCGTTTGTACCAAAGAAGCCATCGGCTCCCGGGCCAATCAACATTACAGTAACACCATTTACACCAGAGTTCAATTCGCCGGGTGCCTGGAAACCATCCTGATCGTTATCGTACCACACGTAGTCACCTACGGTGATGCCATTGTTGGTTTGTGCGATGCTTACCGTAGCAGTGGCAGTACAACCATTAGAAGCGGTAGCCGTAACGGTATAAATGGCCGAAATGAGGTTAACTGCCGTTGCAGTAGTTTCGCCATTGCTCCACAAGTACGTAAATCCACCACCAACACCAGTCGCCAGTGCAGTTGCACTACCCGGCTGTGAACAGTTGGAACTGGAAGACGCTGTGATAACAACAGTTGGAATAACCGGCGGAATCAAAATAACGCTGGCTGTTGCCGTGCAACCGTTATTAGCGGTTACCGTTACGGTGTATGTACCGGGTGCCAAATTGGTAATGGTAGCGGTGGTAGCGTTATTGCTCCATTTAAAAGTATAAGGAGTAGCACCACCAGAAGCCGTTGCAGTAGCCGAGCCACCAACGAGGCAGGTCGCATTGGTCGAAACCGACGCACTTACGGTTGGAGCAGTTGGTTGGGTAACCGTTACGCTGGCCGAAGCGGCACAACCATTGGCATCCGTCACCGTAACGGTACGTACACCT
The DNA here is from genome assembly GCA_013298845.1 of Chitinophagales bacterium. Classification (GTDB taxonomy): domain Bacteria; phylum Bacteroidota; class Bacteroidia; order Chitinophagales; family Saprospiraceae; genus M3007. The sequence goes on along the minus strand of JAAFJN010000031.1, from coordinate 25,596 downwards.
GGAGCGAGGTTGGTTGCAGTAGCCGTTGTTTGGCCATTGCTCCAAAGATAAGTATAAGGAGATCCGCCTCCGGTAGCTGTTGCAGTAGCGGTTGCTCCGGTTGTACAAGTTGCATTTACGGTTACCTGAGCAGTAACGCTGGGGCCTTGTGTTTGTAATATCGTTGCCGTAGCCGTTTTGATACAACCTGTAGCATCAGTTACTGTTACGGTGTAAGTGCCAGCCGTCAAATTAATGGCAGTAGCCGTTGTTTGACCGTTATTCCACAGGTAGGTGTACGGCGAAATTCCACCCGAAGCACTTACCGTGGCGGTACCACCGGTAGCACAAGTAGCGTTGGTCGTAGCGATAATGGTCGTGATAATCGGGGTAGCCTGCGCAACATTCACAATTGCGGTACCACTACAGCCAGAACTAACATCGGTTACAGTAACCGAGTTATTGCCCACGGGCAGGTTCGTAGCAACGGCGGTTGTTTGACCATTACTCCAAAGATACGTGAAAGGGCCAGTACCGTTGGTGATGGAAACGGTAGCCGAGCCACCAATATTACAACCCGCCAGAACTTGTACGGTTCCTTGTAAAACGAGGCCCGTTCCGTTACCGGTTACCGTGATTGTTGTGAATTCTTTGCAATTATTGGCGTCCGTGATGGTAGCCGAATAGTTACCGGGCGCGAGGTTGGAGATGGTAAAATTCGTTTGGCCGTTGCTCCATACGATGCTGTAAGGAGCAGTTCCGCCGTTGGGCGTTACGCTGGCCGTACCGTTGTTGGTACAAAGCGCCGGCGTGGCATTTTGCGTAACGGTTAAGTCCGTTGGTTGCGTTAACACTGAAATATAAGAGCCTTGGCAGCCGTTGGCGTCGGTTACGGTAACAGTGTAAGAACCAGGGCCTAAACCATTCACTTTCATGGTGGTTGCACCAGTGCTCCACAAATAAGTGTAAGGCGGTGTACCCGACATCGGCATACTGAAAATCATACCGTTGTTGGCCTGAAAACACGTAATTCCAATGATAGAGTCACCGATCCAGAGACCTTCGTTACCAAACACCAACACGTTAACACTGCCTACAGTGGTACAGTTATTTTGGTCGGTTACAGTCACTGTATAGGTCCCAGCGGGCAATCCAGTAATTTGAGCCGTAGTGCCGCCGTTGCTCCAAGTGTAGGTATAAGGAGGTGTACCGCCAAATGGAACAGCCCAGGCATAACCATCGGGTACTATATCACAAATTTGGCTTTGGCTAAACGTTGTTACCCCCAATTGTGGAGGTTGGCTCACATTAACAATTGCCACCCCAAAAGCCAGATCAATATCCGTAACAGTTACGGTGTAAGAACCGGGCGCGAGGCCGGAAATGGTAGCAGTGGTAGCACCGGTGCTCCATTGGTAAGTGTAGGGAGCCCATCCACCTGACGCAAGGGCTGTTGCAGTACCGTTGTTAGCGCCAAAGCACGTAATGTTGGTACTGGTTGCGGAAACTGTGATTTGGGCATTTGCAGAAATGCCAGACAAGAGTATCAGTGCCGCGAACATGATACCAAGTTGATTTGTGAACGTTGTAAAGAATCGTCGCATGGGAAAAGCGGTGAATAAAGTTTTGATAATCGGAAATTAATGAGAGATACTGGATTAAGTTGCGTCAACAGAATGTCAAGTGACAAACCTCTGTCAATTAAGATACAAGAAGGGCTAAAAAGTCACTTTCCAGTACAGGGGAGGGGCAACCAAAGATGGGGTGTGTACGTATTAAAAACAATTAGGGGGGAGTATTTTGGTGTGACAAAGATATATCCATTTTTTTGTTCCGACTATGAAACCAAGCAATTTTAACAAAAAAGACGATCGTGTTTTTTTTGTTGGCTTCACCAATGAACAAAGTCAAAAACTATACCGCTTTTATCATTTTTGTCTCCCCGGCGGCTTACATCCCAATGTGTTTGGAGACAAATTTTATAACTAATTAATTTTCAAAGCGTTAGAAAAGGCTAAAATTTTCTTTTTGCGCTTTTTTCAACCTCTTTTTCTACCACAAAAAAACCGGCAAACACGAACCAAATTAAAAAAGATATTTTGGGATCGTGTAAAAACTGATTAAAAACACCGTGAATCCAGTAACTCAACCAGGCAAATACCAATGCGCGGTTATGACCCAACGGCCCCAATACCAGCGGTCCCAATACAAAACCCAACAATAACAAAAAACCGATCCACCCGCTTTCGGACAACACCTGAAAAAATTCGGAATGCGCCCCACCGCCACGGCCGTAATTGGACGGGTTCCGCGATAATACCGGCGTTTGAACACTAATGCGCGTCATTTGTGCACTATCCTGGTACGGAATATACTGAAATTGGTACGTACCGGGGCCAAAACCCACCACAGGACGCTCTTTTATCATCAGCAAAGCCGCCTGATAACGATTCCACCGCTCCGCCGACGAGGTGTCCTTCCCCATAAAAAAAGGGATATTTTGCCAACCAAATCCCCAACAAGCAACAAAAACACCCACCAACAACAATCCAAATAACCACACCCGATGCTGCCGCAACGCCAGCACGATAGCGCCACCCAACAACGCCAATATCAACGATAACCACGCGGCCCTACCGGTGGAACACACTAAACCAACCATAAACACCGGAAACAGGTACCAGCCCCACCGTACGTACGGGGTGAGCAAGATCAACAGTACCACGACCGCCGCGTACACAGTGTGGTCGTCGAAAAAAGGCATGGGAGCCAAATTGGCCTGATCCGACCGAAAATGAAAATAAACCCCGAAACGAGCAACCATGTACAAGGTAACACCGGCAACACTGAGCGCAAAGGCCCACAACCCTTTTTTCGCCCCTTCCCTATCCAACAATGAAAACCCCAGAAATGCCACCGCGTGCACGGTGGCCACCAGCATATACTTCACCGAAACCAACGGCATACTCGAAAACAAAGCGGAAACCCAGGCCCAAACCCAAAGTGGCAAGGCAATTGCCCCTATTAGCGGAGGAAAAACTACTTTTTTTAGCGTTATTTGGCGCAAAACCCAAACAGCGATTACTCCCGCTAAAGGTTCGGCCGGAAAAACGACGTGTACCCCGGCCAACAGTTCAACGTCGGTGGACCAGGGTAAAACAGCACATAAGCATACAAATAACCATCGGGGCCAGTTCATGGCGTTGACTAGGAAAGGTATTTTCCCACAATCGGCATCCGGCGCCCCATACCGAAGGCCTTGGTACTCACCCGAATCACAGGCGCGGCCTGTTCGCGTTTAAATTCGTTGATATTTACCATCCGGAGCACTCTTTTTACCAAAGACTCCTCAAAACCCAGGGCGATTAGTTCATTTGGCCCTTGGCGGCATTCGATGTATTGGAACAATAATTTGTCCAAAATATCGTACGGCGGCAACGAATCCGAATCTTTTTGGCCGGGTCGAAGTTCGGCGCTCGGTGGCTTTTCGATGGAACTGAGCGGAATAATTTCCCGGTCTTTGTTCACGTAACGCGCCAACTCGTACACTTCGGTTTTATAAACGTCGCCTAAAACCGCCAAACCTCCGCACATGTCGCCGTACAAGGTGCCATACCCCACCGACATTTCACTTTTGTTGGTGGTGTGTAGCAAAATATTGCCGTATTTATTGCTCATCGCCATGAGTAAAGTCCCCCGAACCCGCGCCTGGATATTTTCCTCGGTAACGTTGAAGGCATGCGCCCAAAATTGATTTTTCAACGCGGCTTCAAAGGCTTCGTACATGGGTTGAATGGGGATGAGGTCGTATTGTACGCCCAGATTTTGGGCCAATACCCGCGCATCGTTTACCGAGTGGTCGCTGCTGAACTGGCTGGGCATGAGCAATACCCGAACGTTTTCGGCTCCGAGCGCACGTACCGCCAGCACTACGGTGAGTGCCGAATCAATGCCGCCGGATAACCCCAAAATAGCCTTTTTAAAACCTAATTTGGCGAAATAATCTTTAATACCCTCCACCAATGCATCGTGGATGAGGCGTATTTTATCTTTGGGTTGTGGCCGATCCAACCCGCCTTTTACCACCGCATCGAGGTCGTACACCCGCAAACATTCTTCAAAATAAGGCATTTCGTCAAATACTTTGCCGTCGGGCGACATCACGATGCTGCCGCCGTCGAACACCACATCGGTTTGAGAACCCGTGTGGTTGGTGTAAAACATCGGGATTTTGTACCGCTCGATATTGGTCCGCACCACGTGAATACGCGCCTCGGCGTGGGCATAATTGAAGGGTGACGCCGAGATATTGAGGATAAAATCGGGTTGTTGGGGCATCATTTCGTCGAGGGGACAAATGGTGTACAACGGATTTTCGTTGCCCACGTTCCAAATATCTTCACACACCGAAAGGGCGATTTTTTTGCCTTTAAATTCGATGACGTTAAATTCGGTAGCGGGTTCAAAATAGCGATATTCGTCAAAAATATCGTACGTAGGCAGCAATGCTTTGTGCTGTACGCCCAATATTTCGCCATCGTACAGGAAATAGGCGGAATTGTACAAATCTTTGCCCGCCGCCACGGGGTTACGGGTAGGTGCGCCCACCACAATGGCGATACCGTGGCTCACGGCCCGGAGTGCGTCCACGGAAGTCTGACAACGGCGGATAAAATCGTCAAATTCCAAAAAATCGCGGGTCGGATAACCACACACCGACAATTCGCCAAACATCACAATATCCGCACCCTGCTGGCGGGCCTCTTCGACGGAAGCCAGCATTTTATTTAAATTTCCTTCAAAATTACCGATGTGGTAATTGAGTTGAGCCATTGCAATTTTCATAATACGCGTTGAATTGGTTGAAGTTTATTTCGACTCCGTATACCTGAGGTACTTCGGGACAAAAGTAATAAAAAAACGCCACCTCGTTGAACGAAGCAGCGCTTTATGTTGGTGGGCCCAGCAGGAATTGAACCCGCGACCATCTGATTATGAGTCAGCCGCTCTAACCACCTGAGCTATGGGCCCTCTGTTTTTGAGTTGAACGCTAAAGGACGTTTAGCAATACAACTAAAAAACGAGGCGTAAAGGTAAATAGTTCCCCTTAACCAACCAATTTTAATTTTATTTTACTGCGCAAATTTTCACGCATTTCTCCAAAGAGGCCAATTTATCGGTATTTTTAGGAATAAACTCTTGCGCAACAAAACCTTTGTGCCCGGTTTCAACAATGGCTTTCATAATGGCCGGGTAGTATAATTCCTGGCTTTCGTCAATTTCGTTGCGACCGGGTACACCACCGGTGTGGTAGTGCCCAATGTATTTGTTCGAATCCCGAATAGTGCGAATAACGTCGCCCTCCATTATTTGCATGTGGTAAATATCGTAGAGGAGTTTGAAATTTTCGGAACCAATGGATTTGGCCAGTTCAACGCCCCAGGCGGTGTGGTCGCACTGGTAATCGGCGTGGTCCACTTTAGAGTTGAGCAACTCCATAATGATGGTTACTTTGTATTTTTCGGCCAGTGGCATGAGGCGTTTGAGGCCCACGGCGCAAATTTGAATCCCCAACTCATCATCGAGGCCATTGCGGTTGCCGGAAAAACAAATCACTTTGTCCAGACCGGCATTGGCCATTTTGGGAATAAGATCTTCGTAGTGTTTTACGAGGGTATCGTGGTTTTCAAAGCGGTTAAAACCATTGGGAATACCGTATCCTTTGGGCTGCGAAAAAACCATACTGCACGTGAGGCCGTATTTTTGGGCAGTTGCCCATTCGGAGGGCTCCAGCAAGTCAATGGCCTGAAGACCAATTTCTTTGCCTTTTTTGCAAAGATCATCCAGGGAAATATCGCTGTAACACCAGCGACAGGCCGAATGGTTAATTTTATCGGCAAAATCCTGCCCGTCCAAAGCCGCATCGGAGGCGGCCATACGCGCAGAAAGGTTTTCGGAGAGGAGGGCCGCCGCAGTGGCCGAACTTAGGGTTTTGATAGCGGAACGTCGGGTCATTGTTGTACGAGGTTGCGTTAATGACAAAAAAATGGGTTATTGAACGGTGTATACAAAAGTTGAACGCAAATATCGTTAAATCAACGATTGCTTCGCTATTCCCGGCCAAATTTTTGGCCAATCTCTTTTAAATACCGAACAATAACCCATTATCAGGGCAACCGCGCCGTTTTATTACATGCGGTAGTTGAGTTGCAGCGCCGCGTAGTGAGTTGGACCAACGGCAAATTCAAAACCCAAACCAATGTTTTCGGTCACGTAACCACGGAAACCAAAAGGAATAAATTGGAGGCCCAAATTCGCTCCAGCGCCTCTAAACCCTGGCAAATCAAGATCTTCCGGGGCTAAATCACCGTCAGCAGTTAATTTAGAGGTCCAAATACTTGCGCCAACCCGGAAACCGGAATACATATCAATTCGACCTTTATTTCCGTAGTGGAAAAGTGGACGAAGCGCGATATTGGTACGGGAAGCCCTAAAATCAATGGCCCCATTGTAGGTTGTACCATTGTCGCGGTCAATTTCAACGTTGGGCGCATCAACACCAATGGTATTAAAACCCACTGCACCGCCAAGGCTAAACCAATTGGTAAAGGCATAATCGTAGGTAAGGCCGTAAGAACCCGTTGCTTTGATGTTCACCTCCGTACCAAGGCTATCGGACAAGGCCCCATCTATAAGGTTGAGCACCTGAAATAAATTCAAACCGGCAGTAGCAGAGATCGTACTGCGGTGGGTTTCATTTTGGGCAAAAGAAACCGTGGTGGCCAAAATGGCAAAAAAAGGAATCAGAAAAAGAAGTTTTTGCTTCATACAAAAATTTGTTTGGTTAATAATGGCCGCAAAAGTCGGCGATGCCCAATGAAATATCAAGCACCGCCGCTTGGTTTTATTATAACTTTAACAAATCAATGCTCATGCTCGTCGTGGGCGTGTTTAGCATATTCTGCGGCTAATTTAGCCTGCAAATCAGCCGGAACCGGGGCATAATCGGAAAAAGCAATACTAAATTTGGCCTTTCCCTGCGTTAACGCTCTTAAAGTAGAAGAGTATTTGTGCAGTTCTTTTAACGGAACTTTGGCTTTAATTAATTGATAATGGCCTTCGGCGTCCATCCCCATGATGATCGCCCGGCGCGTTTGCAAATCACCCATCACGCTACCCATCACTTCGGCGTCGCACATCACTTCCAAATCGTAAATGGGTTCCAGCAACTGGGGCTGAGCCATCAGGAAATTTTCTTTAAAGGCGTAGGTGCCGGCAATTTGGAACGCCATATCATTAGAGTCCACGGGGTGCATTTTACCGTCGTAAATGGACACGCGGACATCGCGGCAATACGAACCGGTCAGCGGCCCTTCTTCCAATTTGGCGTAAATTCCTTTTTTAATGGCATTGATAAAACGCGCGTCGATGGAACCGCCCACAATGGCCCAACAGAACGAAAACTTACCGCCCCATTTGAGGTCTTCCACTTCGATGTTTTTCACCGTAAGCCCCTGCGGCGCGGGCATTCCTTCGTAATAAGGCTCCACGCGCATGTGCACTTCGGCAAATTGCCCCGCCCCACCCGATTGCTTTTTGTGGCGATAATCTTTGTTGGATTCGCGCTGAATGGTCTCGCGGTACGGAATACGCGGCTCAATAAATTCAAGGTGTACCCCAAAATTCTGTTCGGCCTTGAACCGCACAATATCAAGATGCATTTCGCCCTGCCCTTCGATGATGGTTTGTTTGAGTTCAACACTTTGCTCCACGTGCAAAGTGGGATCTTCTTCGCGAATGGCGTGCAACGCGTGGGCCATTTTTTCCACGTCCGATTTACTGGGCGGCACCACGGCCATCCGAATGCGCGGTGCCGGGAAGTGAATCCGTTCAATTTTGGTTTCGCTGCCCTTGGCGTTGAGGGTTTGGTTGGTGTGCGAACCTTTGAGTTTCACCACGCAACCAATGTCACCGGCGCGTAACTCGGGCACGGCATCGCGGTTTTTACCCTCACTTTCGTACAATTGTGCAAAACGTTCAACGGCACTGTTATCGGCGTTCACGAGTTCATCCCCCGATTTTAAGGCACCCGAATACACTTTAAAATAAGACACTACCCCTACTTTGGGTTCGTTGACCGTTTTAAAAATAAAGACGCAGGGCCGCGCACCGGGGTCGCAGGGCTTGGAGCCGCCGTTTTCCAATTTAGCGGCCGGGCGGTCGGAGGGACTTGGGCAAATATCGTGGATAAAACCCATGATCCGGCCGCTGCCCATGTCCTTCAGCCCGGAGGCGCAAAACACCGGAAAAAACTGGTGGTGCGCCAAGCCGATGGACAAGCCCCGCGCCAATTCTTCTTCGTCGAGGGTGCCGGCATCAAAAAATTTCTCCATCAGACCCTCGTCGTTTTCGGCGGCGGCTTCCACCAACGCCGCGTGTAAGGCAGTAGCCCGTTCTAAATGTTCGGCGGGAATGGCTTTTTTCTCCGGTTTGCCCCCCGAAGCGGGAAACTCGTACATCACCATTCGGAGGGCATCTACAATGGCGTTAAAACCCGTGCCCTGATTCACCGGAAACTGCATGGGCAATACGCGGCTGCCAAAACGGTTGATGGCTTGTTCCAGCGTGGTGTCGAAATCCGCCTTTTCGTGGTCTAATTGGTTAATGACAAAAATGGAAGGTGTATCAAACTGATCCACGTATTCCCAAATAATTTCCGTCCCCACTTCCACGCCGCTTTTGGCATTGAGCAGCACGATGGCGGTATCGGCTACTTTTAAGGCGGTAACGACTTCTCCCACAAAATCATCTAACCCCGGCGTATCGAGGATATTGATTTTGGTGTCTTTCCAGGAGACGTGTAATACCGAAGCGAACAGGGAATGGCCGCGGGCCTGTTCAACGGAGGTGTAATCACTTTGGGTATTTCCCTCGGTTACACTGCCGCGGCGGGTGATGGCTTTTGCTTCAAAAAGCATGGTTTCTGCAAAGGTGGTTTTTCCACAACCGGCGTGTCCTACCAGGACGACGTTCCGGATTTTGCTGGTGTCATAAGTTGCCATAGACCAAAAAAAGGTTAGGTGAAAAGTGCGGTGGCTAAAACAAAACAAATAGCATCATTTTCCTTTAGTCACCGATGAATATAAACGAACAACATTGTTCATTAGTTAAAAATTTTGTTTGGTAAAAATGTAAAATTCTCGGATTAAATGTAGGACAATTATTGAATACGCGGTATAAAAAAAGAACTTTTTATAAACATCCCCAAAAATTAAGGGTAAAAGACTTTATATGGAAGACCTCAGACAAAAGATTTTCCCCGGCCATCGTCTGTCCCGCGACGAGATGTGCATCCCGGAGGTACGAAGTGGATGACATCTCAAAGCGAAACATCCGCCTCCAAAACTAAGAAAAAACCAAATTTTGTCGTCTCTTTGTGGTATGATTAAACTACACCAAACCATGCGCTGGTACGGCCCGAACGATGCGGTGAGCCTGCGCGATATCCGGCAGGCGGGTTGCGCCGGAGTGGTCACCGCCCTGCACCATATTCCTTACGGTGAAATATGGCCGGTGGCCGAAATAAAAAAACGCCAACAATTGATCGAAGCCGAAGGTATGACCTGGACGGTGATCGAAAGCCTGCCCGTCCACGACGATATTAAACGGCAAACGGGCCAATGGCGGACCTACATGGAACACTATACAACCAGTCTGCGCAATATTGCAGCGTGTGGCTTAAAAGTGGTAACTTATAATTTTATGCCGGTGCTGGACTGGCTACGCACCGATATTGCTTACCCGATGCCATCCGGCGCGTTGGCTTTGCGGTTCGAAAAAGCGGCTTTTGTGGCGTTCGATGTGTTTTTGTTAAAAAGGCCCAACGCCGCCGCCGATTATTCGGAAACGGAATTGGAAACGGCGCGGCAAAAACTGGCTTCGCTGAACCCGGCTGAACAAAAAAAACTGTTCGACAACCTGTTATTGGGTTTGCCTGGCAGCACCGAGGCGTTTACCCCCGATCAGGTACTGGCCGAATTGGACAAATACCGCCACATTGACGCGGCGTTGCTCAAAAAACACTTGTACGATTTTTTGGCCGAAGTGGCCCCGGTTGCCGAAGAATGCGGCCTGCAACTGGCCATTCACCCCGATGATCCGCCGTATCCCGTGCTGGGTTTGCCCCGGGTAGTGAGTACCGAACAAGACCTTGCAGATTTGCTGGCAGCCGTACCGATAGCGGCCAACGGTTTGTGTTTTTGTACCGGTTCCCTCGGTGCGCACCCCGACAATGCCGTCCCCCGCATGTTGCAGCGGTTTGGCGACCGGGTTCATTTCCTGCATTTGCGCAATACCCGCCGCGATGCCGATGGCAACTTTTTTGAGGCCGATCACTTGGACGGCGATACGGATATGGTGGCCGTTATGACCGAAATTATTCAACTGATGCAACGCCGGGGCAAGGCCATTCCGATGCGCCCCGACCACGGCCACCAAATGCTCGATGATTTGAATAAAAAAACGTTTGCCGGTTATTCCGCCATTGGCCGGTTAAAAGGATTGGCCGAGTTACGCGGGCTGGAAATGGGACTGGGCAAAATGCTTGAACAATAAAACAAAAAAAACATGAACAATAACGACCCTCTTTTTAGTGTACACGGCAAAGTCGTGGTTATTACCGGCGGCAATGGCGTATTGTGCAGTGCTATGGCCCGGGCATTAGCCGAACGCGGAGCAAAAGTGGGCATTTTGGGCCGAAATCCCGAAAAAACCCAGGCAGTTGTCAACGATATTCAAGCCAGCGGTGGTGAGGCGTTGCCGTTCATCGCCGATGTTACCCACCGGGCCGAGTTGGAACAGGCCCGCGACCAAGTGCTGGCCGTCTGGGGCCAAATTGATGTTTTAATCAACGGCGCGGGCGGCAATATGCCAGGGGCCAATATTCAACCGCACCAAAATGTGTTTGACGATTTAGATTTTGGCCAATTCCAACAAGTAATGGGGCTAAATTTAGACGGTACAGTGTTGCCCTCGCTGGTCTTTGGCAAAGTAATGGCCGCGCAGGGCCGGGGCGGCAGCATCATTAATATTTCGTCCATGGCGGCCAACCGGGCCATTACCCGTATTATGGGTTATTCGGCGGCCAAAGCGGCGGTGGATGCGTTCACGCGCTGGTTGGCGGTGGAAATTGCGACCAAATTAGGCGAAAACATTCGAGTAAATGCCATTGCGCCGGGGTTCTTTGTAACGGAACAAAACCGGGCGTTGCTCACCCAACCAGATGGCAGCCCCACCGAACGCGGCGCGACGGTCCTGCGCAATACGCCCGTGGGGCGTTTTGGCGAACCGGAAGAACTGGTCGGTACCTGTATATGGCTCTGCTCCGATGCGTCGCGGTTTGTCACGGGCACCATTATTCCCGTGGACGGCGGTTTTTCGGCGTGGAGCGGGGTGTGAAAAGGTTAATGAAACATTTTTAAAAAATAACGACATTTTTCTTTTGCAATAAAATATTTAGTGTAAATTTGCAATTAATTAACTATCAATACCTTACACATTGCCCATTTGCCTAACGGTATCTATCACATCCGTATCGTGGCGGAAGGGAAACTACAAAACATAAAATTCATAAAAATATAACCCATGAAACACATATCATCATACATACTATTATTATTCGTCATTGTTTTTTCTTTTTGCAAAAAAGAAGAAGAACCCATACCGCCTAAACCAGTTGATCCACCACCGCCAATTATTGAACTGGGCCGCATTGCTTATGATAGAAATGGTGTTCGTATTAACTACTTAGGCAATGCCTTTAAAGAGGATAATTATTGTGGATTATATACTAAAGATCGCCTTATTGCAGGAAATGCACTGACAGAACAATTGTCTATTCATCAATTTCCGCTCAAAATTGGTACGTATAAATTGGGAACGGGTTTGGACGTATTAAACGGCAACTTGTTCTTTAACGTTTTAGATGAAATTCGCGCCATTTACGAAAGTAAAGGCCTACCCGATGACTTCATTGAAATAATTGAATACGATAGTGAGAAACAGACCATACAGGGAAAATTCAATGTCACTGTGGTTAACTATTACGGTAACGATGTAAGTTTATATGGGCAACAAGATACCATTCGTTTTACCAACGGGATTTTTCATATAAAAGTACAATAGTCTTGGTAGACTACCCGGCGAAACGGCCAATGCAAGTATTCGGCCATTTCGCCGGGACTTATTCCCGTGGACGGCGGTTTTTCGGCGTGGAGCGGGGTGTGAAGGGCTTATTAACCGCGTAAACGCTCCTTCGGCACCAGTAAATGCATTCCGGTCCAGGCCGTTAAATAGGCCAATCCGCTCACCAAAAACATGATGTAGTACCCCGTTTCGATGTGGCCCAACGCCTTGTAATGGTCAAATAACCAACCGGCTACTTTCGACACCATCACGGCACCCAAAGTACCCATCATGCCGCCAAAACCAATGACAAAACCCACGGCAGACTTGGGCAAAGCGTCGCTGACCGTGGTGTAAATATTGGCACTCCAGGCCTGGTGCGCGCCCGTGGCAAACCCAATGACCAAAATGGCGTACCACATATTGTACCCACCGGCCACTTGCGCCAGCAACACGGGCAACGCGCAGCAGGCGTACAAGAGCATGGCGGTTTTGCGGGCGCGAAATACCGGCCAACCTTTCCCGATAAAATACATGGGCAACCAACCACCCGCTACCGAACCAACGGTGGCCAAAATATACACGGCAGCCACGGGCAAGGCCAGTGCTGTTTTGGATAAATGGTATTGTTCTTTTAAAAAATCGGGCAACCAGAACAGATAAAACCACCAAATCCCATCGGTTAAAAATTTGCCCAAAGCGTAGGCCCACGACTGGCGATAACGCAATGCTTCGCGCCAATGCATGGGTTTTTCGGCGGCGGCGGCCTGCTCATCGAGGTCGCTGTGGATATAATTGTACTCTTCCTGGCTCAACCGTTTTTGGCGTTTGGGCGTTTCGTAGAGCCAAAACCAAAATACCAACCAAAGCAAACCTGCCGCACCCACAATCACAAACGTAAGCCGCCAACCGTAGGCCAGGGCGATAAATGGCACAATCAACGGCGCAATTACCGCCCCGATATTGGCCCCGGAATTAAGAATCCCGGTGGCAAAAGCGCGTTCTTTTTTCGGAAACCACTCGGAAACGGTTTTTATCGCCGCCGGAAAATTCCCCGATTCGGTAATACCCAAACCAATGCGCGCCAGGTAAAACCCAAAATTGCTACCCACCAAAAAATGCCCCATCGCGGCAATACTCCACGAAATGAGCGAAAGAGCGTACCCTAATTTGGTGCCCAAACGGTCAATTAATCGCCCCACAAACACCATTGCCAATGCGTACGACAACTGAAACGCCACCGTCACGTTGGCGTAATCGGATTTGGACCATTTGAACTCTTCGTCCAGATATTCTTTGACCAACGAAATAATGGCGCGGTCCAAATAATTAATGGTGGTTGCAAAAAACAACAGCGCGCAAATCACCCACCGATATTTACCAATTTGTTGCATGGTATAAAGGATTATTTAAAAGGTTTCCACGGTTTTCCACCCACCAATACCTCTTGCTTTTTTTCGTCAAAAGTTACTTTTTGGCCCGTGCGATAGGCGGCATTTGCCATCATATTCGCGATGGAATGTTGGTAACCGGCCTCCACGGGCGCATTGGGTTGCTGGCGCGAACGCACGCATTCCAACCAGTTTTTCACGTGGGCATACGAATGGTTATCGCCTCCGGTATTGGCATCGTAGGCCACTTTAGCGCCTTCCAATTTGCGGGGTTTGAGCAAATTGGGTTTTAGGCCCATTGCCGAGGCTTCCCAATCGCGCAACCCGCCCAAATCGCTGATTTCGTTGGTATCGAGGTTAATCATGCCCGCGTTGGAGTAGTACAGTTCTTTGGTTTCGCCCGCCGAATTGGAAAAACGCGAAGTAAACTGCACCTGAAAACCCGAAGTGGGGTCATTGGCCGGGCCGTAATCGAACACCACGGCGAGGGTATCGGCGTTTTTGCGGCCGTCTTTCCATTGGTAAATACCGCCGTTGGCCACTGCGCTGCGCGGATGCGACAACCCCGAAAACCAGTGCACGGTATCAATTTGGTGGCTCATCCATTGGCCGGGAATACCGGAAGAATAGGGCCAAAACAGGCGATATTCCAGGTATTTGCGCGGATCAAACGCTTCAAAAGGCCGGTTTATCAAAAAACGTTTCCAATCCACGTCACTTTCTTTGAGGTCTTTGACCAAAGCCGGACGCCGCCAACGACCGGGTTGGTTCACGTTCCACATCAATTCGACCATCACAATGGGGCCAAATTCGCCCTTTTGGATAAAATTTGCGGCCTCGTGGTAGTTTTCGGCGCTGCGCCGTTGGGAACCAATTTGCACAATTTTTTTGCTGTCGCGCACGGCTTTTAACACCGCACGGGCATCGGCCATGGTTTCGGCCAATGGTTTTTCGGTGTAGGTATCGCAACCGGCCTGCACGGCTTCGATGGTGTGTATGGCGTGTTGAAAATCGGCGGTGGAAATGAACACGGCATCCACCATTTTGGCATCGTAGAGGGCTTCGTTGTTGTTAAATACCTGAATTTTATTGCCCAATTTCTGCTCCAAATGGGCCTTCCCTTCGTCGCGGCGGCGGTTCCAGATGTCGGACAAAGCCACTATTTCGAAGTTCATTTTTTTGTGTACATCCACAAAGGGCGGCAACAAAGAGGATTTAAAACGGTCCGAAAAACCAACTACGCCCACGCGTACCCGGTCGTTAGCCCCCATAATGCGGGCGTAACTTTTTGCACTCATGGCAAAGGCACCCGTGGCGAGCGCCGTACTTTTGATAAATGTTCTGCGGTTCGGCATGTTTTTTTCTAAAAATAAATGTAAATAGGGTGTATTACTGAAAACTTATTCGCTACAAACGGGCGATGATTTTAATTCCCGAATTTTAACATTTTTAAAACGCACCGCGTCGCCGTGGTCTTGCAAAAGAATTGGCCCGGCATCGTTCAAGCCAAAACCTTCAAATTTTTCGTATTTGCTGCGCGCCACCAATGCTTTAAAAATATTCGATTTGCGTTCGTATTCCAGCACTTTAAAACCATTGAGCCAATACACCACTTTGTTGTTCGGGTACACCTGAATACGGCCCTGGTTCCACGCGCCAATGGGCCGCTGAAACCGTTTTTCCAATTTTTCGGAGGGAATTAAATCGTACAAACTGGCCAGGGTACGGTTGCCCACCACGCCCATTTTGGCGTCGGGGTGGCGTTCGTCGTCGAGGAGTTGGTATTCCAGCCCAATCCCCGATTTTCCGCCGGAGTCGAACTGTTCATTGACAAAATATTTCACCCCCGAATTAGCACCTTCGCTGAGGTTAAAATCAAATACCAGTTCAAAAGCCGCGAAATTTTCGGTGGTCACAATGTCGTTGCCGGTTTCGGAACCATCGGATTTACGCACGCGAATTTCGCCATCGGCCACGCTCCAACGCTGGTTGGGGGCTTCGGTGGAACGGGCCACGCGCCAGCCACTGAGATCTTTGCCATTGAACAGCAGTTTGTAACCCTGCGCCTGTTCCTGCGCCGATAATTGGTTGGATAGCAGGTTAACAACGGGCGTTTGGTCGGTGGGACTGGGTTTTAGTCCGGTGGTTTGAATCCGAATATTGCGCCACCGGATTTTCATGCCGGGTTTCATATCGGCGTAAATGGAATGTACCTGCAAAGCGATAAAACCGGTCGCCGTGAGGTCATCCACCAGATAAGCAACGGGCACGCCATTCACCCAGGTGCGGATGGTATTCCCCATCGCCTCGATGCGGTAGCGGTTCCAATCGCCAATTTTGAACGCTTTTTTGCCCTCTGGATTGACATTGGGGATGTAGAGCCAATCGCGGCGACCTTCGTCGTAAATACCGCCCGACCAGGCGCGGGGCGTTGGGTCCACTTCCATTTGGTACCCGTGCACGCGGCCGTCCTGGTAATCGGGTTTGGACAAACTGCGGAATTGAATCCCGGAGTTCATTTTATCGTCCACTTTAAGTTCGAGTTCGAGCACAAAATCGCCGTACTCTTTTTCCGTACACAAAAACGAGTTAGGGGTATTGGCCACGGTTTCGCCCACAATTTGGCCTTTTTCGACGTAATATTTGGCTTGTCCGCCCTTTTGGGTCCATCCCTTGAGGGTTTTCCCGTCAAAAAGTGAGACCCACGGCGTTTTTTGCGCCCACGCCGTTGTGCTGCCAATGAGGGTGATTAAAGTAAAAAGTAGCGGTTTAATTTTTTTCATCGTTAGAATATGCTGAATATTGAGCGAATGTCGTTCATTTCTTTTTAACGCGGAAAAAAATGTAAAAATTTAAACTTCATTCATGCCTTCAGACATCAACCCTGTATCTCACCCGGCCCCAAAACCTTTTATGGGCACCCATTTTTTACTCGAAAACGATATTGCCGCTGAACTTTACCACGAACACGCGGCACTTATGCCCATTATTGATTATCATTGCCACCTTTCGCCACAGGACATTGCCGAAAACCGCCGGTTCAATAACCTGACAGAAATCTGGTTGGATGGCGATCATTACAAATGGCGGGCCATGCGCACCAATGGCGTTGCCGAGCGTTTTATTACGGGCAATGCCACACCGTGGGAAAAATTTGAACAGTGGGCCGCCACCGTACCCGCAACCATGCGCAATCCTTTGTTTCATTGGACTCATCTGGAATTGAGGCGTTATTTTGGCATTAACTCCTTGCTTCAACCCGCAACCGCTCGCGCTATTTACGAACAGGCCAACGATGTACTTGCGCGGCCCGACATGACCACGCAGGGAATTTTGGCCAAAATGAACGTAGAAATCGTTTGTACCACCGATGACCCTACCGATACCCTGGAGGCACACCGCACGTTTCGGGGAGGAGCCGTGCAGATGTTACCTGCTTTTCGACCCGACAAAGCTATTTTAATTGAGAACCAAGGTTTTGTGCCTTATATTCAACAGTTGGGAGCCGTGGCCGGAACCACCATAAACAATTACCCGGAACTGCTGGAAGTGCTCTATCAGCGAATGGATTATTTCGCCGAATCGGGTTGTTGCCTATCGGACCACGGTTTGGAACAATTGTACGCCGAACCGTTCACCGAAGCCGAAGCCAACCGCATTTTTAGCAAACGATTAGGCGGGCAGGCCATTTCGACCCAGGAAGCCGCCGTATATCAATCGGCCATCCTGTATGCGTTGGGCGTTGCGTACGCGGCGCGGGGCTGGACCCAACAATTTCACCTTGGGGCTTTGCGCAACAACAACACCCGTTTGTTACAGGAACTCGGCCCCGATACGGGTTTCGACAGCATGGGCGATTTTAGTCAGGCGCGGTCGCTGAGCCGCTTTTTAGATCATTTAGACCAAAAAAACGAGTTGGCTCAAACGGTCATTTACAACCTCAACCCCGCCCAAAACGAAGTATTTGCCACGATGGTGGGCAATTTTAACGATGGTTCGGTACCTGGAAAAATCCAATGGGGCAGCGCGTGGTGGTTTTTGGACCAAAAAGACGGCATGGAAAAACAAATGAATACCCTGAGCAACATGGGATTATTGGCGCGTTTCGTGGGTATGCTCACCGATAGCCGTAGTTTTATGTCGTTTCCACGCCACGAATATTTCCGGCGCATTCTGTGCAATTTAATCGGGCGCGACGTTCAAAATGGCGAATTACCCCACGATATGGAATTATTGGGCCAAATGGTGCGCAATATTTGTTATTACAACGCTAAAAACTATTTTTTTAAACCATGAGTGTACTCTGTTTTGGTGAAATTATGCTGCGACTCAGCCCGCCAGATGGTTTGCGGTTTACCCAAGCCCACCATTTTGAGGCCGTTTACGGCGGTTCGGAGGCTAATGTAGCGGTTTCGTTGGCCCAATTGGGTTTAAAAACGGTATTTGTCAGCCGGGTTCCCGACAACGATTTGGGCCGGGCGGCACTGGGCGCAGTGGCGTTTTTTGGCGTTGATACCCGGCATTGTGTAACGGGAGGCGAACGACTTGGCATTTATTTTTTAGAAGCAGGTGCCGGACGGCGCAGCAGCAAAGTGTTGTACGACCGCCATAATTCGGGAATGGCTACGTTGCAACCGAAGCAAATTAATTGGTCAACAACATTAGAACAAGTACAGTGGCTGCATTGGTCGGGTATTACGCCGGCCTTATCCGCAGATGCCGCAGCGGCAACACTGGAAGCCCTGCAAATGGCCCGTGAAAGGGGTATTACGGTTTCCTGCGACCTCAATTACCGCGAAAAACTGTGGCAATATAGTTCGCCAGCGGACATCATGCCGCAACTCATCGAACTTACTGATGTGGTATTGGGCGATGCTACGGTTTTTCATCGTTATTTTGCCATTGAAGCCGCTACCCGGCAACAATTGTTGCAGTTGGTGGCTGAGCGGTTCCCTCGTTTGCAATACATCGCCATGACCAGCCGCGAAGGCATTTCCGCCTCTCACAATACTTATTGCGGCATTTTGTACGACCGCACCAATACTTACACCTCGCGCACGTACGAACTGCCCGATATGTTGGACCGCATCGGCGGCGGCGACGCATTTATGGCGGGGTTGATCTTTGGCCTCCAAACTATGTCGGCGCAACCACAGGAGGTGGTAGAATTTGCGGTGGCCGCCGCCGCGCTAAAACATTACGTGCGTGGCGATTTTAACCTTTGCTCCGAATCCGAAGTGCGGGCATTGATGGCTGGTCACTCGGGTGGACGCGTTAACAGATAACAATACAACCCATTTATGGCAACATTTACACGCATCGAAACCCTTCAATTATTGGCCCAATCGCGCCTCGTACCGCTGTTTTATCACCCCGATCCCGAAGTGGCCTTTGAACTGGCCGCGGCTTGTTACCGGGGCGGGACCAGGGTACTGGAATTTACCAATCGAGCCGACTACGCGCACGAAGTATTTAATGTTTTATGCAAAAGAATTCACCGGGAACTGCCGGGTATGGCATTGGGGGTGGGTTCGATACAAGACACCGGAACGGCCGCACTTTTTATCCAACTGGGCGCCGATTTTGTGATTACGCCGTTGCTCCGCGAAGACGTGATTTTTACCTGTAATCGCCGCAAAGTGGCCGTCATTCCGGGCGTATCCACGTCCACCGAAATTGGCCGCGCCGAAGAATTAGGCGTCGAAATTGTAAAAATTGCGCCGGGTGAAGTGCTGGGACCCGCCTTTTTAAAAGCGCATTTAGGCCCCTGCCCGTGGACCCGTTCCATGATTTCGGGTGGTGTTTCTCCCGACGAAAACAGCATTAAAAGTTGGTTAGATGCGGGTGCCACTTGTTTGGGAATGGGTTCCAAATTATTTACCAAAGACATTGTGGCACAAAAAAACTACGCGGCTTTGGAAGAAAAAGTGCGGGCCATTGTGGCTATTGCACAAGCGCAGCATTAGTGGTCTTTCGAACGGCATTTGCCCGGTACTAAAGTTCCATTATTTTCTCCGCTTCCCGGATTCCGCTCAAATAAGCACCGTGCGCCGTGGAAAAATAATCCACTTCGGTGTGTTCGCCCGCAAAAAACAATTTGTCGTTGACGGCCCGGGCCAAATCTTCAAAATGGCGCATTTCGGTACCCACGGCGGTGAAGGAGTATGCCCCGTAAGTGAACGCATTGGTATTCCAGCGGGTGCGCAAAAAACCGGTCGGTTCGGGGATATTGTTGCCGTATATATCCCGCAGGTGGGCCATAATTTCGCCGGTGATCTGGGCATCGGTCATGGTTTCGGTGAGGCGGGCAGCGTCGGCGTAGGCAAAAGTCATGAGTGCGTTGACCGTGGGGTGGAACTTTTTTACGTTGACAAAAAAGTTAAACTTGTCTTTGATTTCGGGGGTGTAAGCGAGGTATTGCACATTGTCCCAAAAGGCCGTATCCCAAGTCAGGAGGAATTTATTGACGCAATTCATGCCGATTTTTTCAATGGCGGTTTGTTTTGCGGCGGGTAAAGCGGGCGTAAACTGGATGCTGTTTTTTTTCAAAACGCCCAATGGCACGGTGACGAGCACAAGATCGGCTTCGCTCACGGTGCCGTTGTGGGTCACTTTTACCTTTTCGCCCGAATAATCAATCGCCGAAACGCGTTGGTTCAATTGCACCGAAAGGCCGGTGGCCAGGTAACGGGGAATGGCATCGTAACCGTTGGTGGCTATTTTTTCAAGCCCGTCAAATTCTTCACCTTCGTTGTACAACAGCGACGACATTTTGTCCAAATCGCCCAAATCAAACGTCAGGTAAGTGGACAAAAAGAACCGCCAAAGCCGATCGTTGGCGTACTGCGGATACCGTTCCAAAAAGACGGTTTCAAAACTTTTGGTTGCGTTGCCGTCGTTTTTTAAAGTGTCCAACATCGCGTAATAAGCCGCTTCTTTTTCGTCAAAAACGGCTTCATTGATCAAGGTTCCGCCCAAATCGTACGCCACGAGGTCTTCATCCACGGTATGAAAAGTGGTCATTCCGGCTTTTTGAGCCAAATCAGTCATCGGGTTACCGTCGGTACCGTGGATCCAACTCGCGCCTTCGTCAAAAGCAATGCCCAAATCGCGGTTACTGCGCAAACGCCCACCCACCCGATCCTGGGCTTCCAGGATGGTTACCGGATAACCTTCGTCTTGCAGTTTGCGGGCCGCGGCCAACCCGGAAATACCGGCTCCAATCACGATGACGGACCGTTTGACCTTCGTGTCCTCTTTGTTACACGAATCCAACACGGCGGGGGCCACCAAAACGGTGCCCAGTTGGACGATGCTTTTTTTGATAAATTTGCGTCTTTGCATGGCAGTTTACTTGTTGACCCGCCGAATAACTTACCGAACTAGCGTATAATTTCGGCTAAAGCGATAACTCAGCGTGACATTCCACATAAAATCCTGGTTACCGGGGATATTGGAACGAAAGGTTTTATTCGCGGTAGATTGCAATAAAAAAGGCCATTTTTGGTGCGATAATACGCCGGTCACCGATAAATAATTACCGGTGTTGCCGTCCACGTTCAAAAAAAATACCGTCGGGACAAGTTGAAACCGCAGTTGTTTGGCCACTTTAATATTGGCAATACTGGTGTTCAGGAACAACACATTGGTCCGTTGCGGGCCGTGTTGCTGTAATCCGGAACCGTGCAAATATACGGCACTCACGCCCCAATTTTTGGTGATTTGGTAATTGGGCACAATTTCACCGGCGGCAAAACGCAATACTTCGGTAATTTTGGTATCAACGGCATTTTCGGTTACCGTGCGCCTTATCAGCGAAAAAGCGGGGTGAACGCCGAGTCTTAAACTAAATTTTTTTTGCTCAATGGCGTAGTATCGAAACCAGAACAAAAGGCCGCCTTTACTGCCATCGGGAACGAGGCGAATATCGGGGTCGAAACTAAAGCGCTTTTTCCGAACGAAATAATTCATGATCACGGCCGGACTATTGAGCGAAAAAGTGGGAATAATCGAAAAACCATTGTTGGTAATGCCAATGGTTCCCGAAAAAGTAGATACCGATTGGGTGGTATCGGCGGTTTGTGCCCGTAAGAGGTTAACCGGGGCCAAAAAAAGAAGCCAATAAAAGGTGGTTACAAAATAGCGCATCGTGCAGTTCATAATTTTGCACAAAATTACCACCGGTTGTTCCGGCCCTTTTTTATACATTTTACCGATTCGTTTACCATTTTTACCTTTGTCAAAAAAACACCATCCATGCTTCATTTTAAAACCGTCGAGGAGTACAACGAAAAATTCAATAACCCCACCCTTCACCCGTTGATTAGCCTGGTAGATTTAAATAAAGCCGCCAAGTTCCGCCGGACCAAACTGAAACTGGACTTTTACGCCGTTGTGATTAAAGACAGTAAATGCGGGGATTTGCGCTACGGCCTGAAATACTACGACTACGCGGAGGGCACCATCGTTTTTTTTGGGCCGGGGCAGGTCATTGCCAGTGAACCGGAGGGCGAATGGCACCAACCTTACGGAACGGCGTTGATTTTCCACCCCGATTTATTAAAAGGCACAGGATTAGCCCGGCACATGGCCGAATATTCGTTTTTTGGGTATCAATCCGCCGAAGCCTTGCACGTATCGGCGCAAGAAAGAACGCAGATAGACGGTTGTTTTGCCAATATCGCGCTGGAAATGAAACAAAACCTGGATCAACACAGCAAAACGTTGATGATCGCCAACCTCGAACTTTTGTTAAAATACTGTTCACGGTTTTACGACCGCCAATTTACAACGCGCGAAAAACACCATCGCAGCCTGATGGCGCAATTTGATACGATGCTCAACAACTACATTTACGGCGAACAAATCAGCGCGGAAGGGCTGCCGTCGGTGGCTTATTTTGCCCAGGCATTGCAACTGTCCGCTAATTATTTCAGCGATGTGTTGAAAAAAGAAACCGGCAAAACGGCGTTGGAATTTATCCATTTAAAATTATTGGAAACCGCCAAAGAACGTATTCGCGACACGGAAAAACCCATTAGCGCAATTGCTTACGACCTGGGATTCAAATATCCGCAGCATTTTACCCGATTATTTAAACAAAAAGTGGGGGTTTCGCCGAATGAATACCGGATGCAGCATTAGAGGCTACTTGAAATTTGCTTGTTAAGGCAAAATGAGTAAAAAATAGAAAATAAATATGATATATATTATACTAATGATTTCTTTTGCGCTGCATTTGGTGCTTAATAATTTCAAGTGCCTCATTTGGGAGACTTGGGCTGGTTTCGAGTTTTGTTACTATACTGGCATTGGACAATCTAATCCTAAAATGTACTTTTGGAGTGAAGTGTTTTTTCAGGTTTTTGTGGCAACGTTCATCCTAAAAAACTTAAAAAACATATCATACCCACATTTAATTGCGTATGTCATTTATTAATTTTACTTTTTCTATAACTTTAACTTCACAAATATTAATCCAGCCCGGCTTTTTATTTGGCCAAACATCATGCTATCTATAAACTTGCTCGCGTTTCTTTTGTATCTCTATAGAACTTGGTTAAGGAGCCAGTAGCGTTTGGCAGGTGGCAAGGCAGCATACCCTCTGCCGAGGCAGGGTAATTCCCGCTTTATGTAAAAATTCATCGTCCATTGTTGCGGCCAATACCTGCTTTCATTTTGCAATATTTATTATATTTTTCCAACTTGACCAAACTCAAATACAAGTATGAATACCTAAAAGATATTCTAAAGCCTGAACCAATGCGACGCGATAACTTTCTACAACCGAGTGCCGCGGCCGGGAAATTTCAAAAAAAGGCACATACCGCATTTATTATCCTGTAACCGCCGTGCTTTAGTCGGCACTCGTTGGTTCTGCGGTGCCTACGGCGCATCTTTCCGGCTGAAATCTGCCAAATCTTACAGATTTTGCAGATTAGTCCACGAGGGGCTTGTGTATTGTATCCACTTTTCTGTAACCACCGTCGGATATCTACTATCCTATACTTCCTCGCCCAACCCCACTACCCTCGCCGCCAAACCACCCTGTGCCTGCTGAGCGAAAGGCGTCCCGGGCGTGGCCATGCAACAACTAAACGCCCCCTAAATCCCTCCTACACCCCATCTAATTTTTGCAAAAACGCCTCCGCTGCTGCGAGGTGAGCGGCGCGTTTTTCGGGTGCCATTTTATCAAAAGTATTCACCAACATACCCAATCGCGGGTTTTGCAAAAAGAAATCGCGGTGCACGTGCATAAATCGCCAGAACAAGCCGTCCCAGGTGGTTTGCCACGGGCCTTTTTCGAAATTGCTCATTTTCAGGAGGTAATTACTGCCACTGATATACGGTTTGGTGGTCATCAGGCCGCCGTCGGCAAATTGGGTCATGCCGTACACGTTGGGCACCATCACCCAATCGTAGGCATCCACAAACATTTCCATAAACCAGCGATACACCTCGTTGGGATCAAATTCGCAGAGTAACATAAAATTCCCCAACACCATCAACCGCTCGATGTGGTGGCAATAACCGGTGTCCAATACGTTGCGAATGACGGTATCAATGGGCAGAATACCAGTGGTGCCGTCCCAAAATGACGGGGGAATTTTGCGGGTAAACGCCCAATAATTGGTGGTGCGTTGTCGACTGCCCTCGCGCTCGTACACGGCCCGGATAAATTCGCGCCAACCCAGTACCTGGCGCACAAATCCCTCCAGCGAATTGAGCGGAACGGCGTGTTGTCGGGCGTATTCCGTGGCGCGTTCCAGCACGTATTGGGGTTGCAACAAACCAATATTGAGCATGGGCGTAAGTACGCTGTGGTGCAAAATGCGCTCATTGGCCACCATGGCATCTTCAAATTCACCAAATTCGGCGAAACGTTGTTCCAAAAAATCTTCTAACCACAGGCGGCTTTCCTCGAAGGTAACGGGATAACTGAACGCCGTGGATACTTGCCCGTAGCCGTTGGGGAAATGGCGTTCCACGTAAGCGGCGGCCTCTTGCCAATAGGTGTTAAACGGCGGAAATACCACTTTGGGCGGGCGTTTGCCTTTGGGGTATTTGCTGCGGTTATCGGTGTCGAAGGTCCATTTTCCACCCGCCGGCTTACCGTCTTCTTCGAGCAAAATACGCCGTTTTTTGCGCTGAAATACGTAAAAATCGGTTTGAAAATACTTTTTGCCCGGTTTAAAATAATCGTTGATCTCGACCGTGGTATTGATAAAATTGGGCGACTCAACGGGTACCAACGTCATTGAACCGGCGGCCCGGCGGAGGCGTTTTTCCAACCAATTATCGGTGGTGCGGGCGTAGTGAATTTCGGTAATACCTTCAGCCTGGAGTTGGGGCAACAATTGCCGAACGTCGCAAAGGGGTTCCTGCGCACTGATGTACCGCACCTGGTAGCCTTGTTGCTGCAACTCATCGCGGTAAAACTGCATACTGGCGCGGTGCAACGCTATTTTTTGGCGGTGGAAACGGTATTGGTGAAAATACAGCCATTCTTCCACCAATATGACCATTCGGTTGGGCGCAAGGGCCGGGTGTTGTTCGTATAATTGGTGGGGAAAAACGAGGCAAACAACGGAATTATTCATGCGTATCGCCCGATTTCAGTTTGGGATTATTGGCGTGGCGCTCTTTGTCGCGGCTGGTCTTTTTTTCAAAATTCTTGTGCAAAGCGGCGGTTAAATCAATACCGGTTTGGTTGGCGAGGCAGGTGAGTACGAAGAGCACATCTGCCATTTCATCGGCCAGATCCTGGTGTGCGGTAAGGGCCATTTCGGGGCGTTTGAACGATTGTTCTCCGTACAGGCGGGCCATCAGGCGGGCCACCTCCCCTACTTCTTCCATGAGGATGGCGGTATTGGTGAGTTCGCCGTAGTAACGGACACCAATGGTTTTTACCCATTCGTCCACCATTTGCTGGTATTGGCTGATCGAAATGTCTGAATTGTGTTGCATGGAGGAAGGAACAGCAAAGTTTGGGGAATGTTCAACACCGAACACCGAACACCGAACACCGAACACCGAACACCGA
>JAAFJN010000030.1 GCA_013298845.1 Chitinophagales bacterium | reverse complement strand
TTTTCCCATATTGCCCTATATCGCCGTGGACCCGCGCCGCGCCGACTGGCACGGAGAAGACAACTTGTACGCGTTGGTTTTGCACGCGCTCACGGGTGATACGCCGTTTTTTGGGGTAAAAGTCTATCCGGCGTTGGGATATTTGCCCAATGACGAGCGTTTGGCCCCCATTTTTGAAGTGTGTGAAAAATTCAGTATTCCCGTGTTGACCCACTGCGGCGGCAACGTTATTTCTACCTTTGAAAATCCCGTATCGGTGCGCGACGGAAACACCAGCCGCATGGTACGCGGCGTAGCGGGCGATGATTTAACCGCCCGCGAACACGTGGCGTATCAACTCAACGACCCCGCCAATTGGAAACCCGTTTTGGAGCGTTTTCCGCGTTTAAAACTCAATTTGGGGCATTTTGGCGGCGATTTTCTTTGGGAAACCTGGCCCAATCCCGATGCCCAAAACCGCCTCGGTACGATATTGGACATGATGCGCAAGTACGACTACCTCTACGCCGATTTTTCGTTTAATATCATCGAAGAAAACACCTACGACAGTTTGAAAAAAATGCTGGGTCGCCACGCGATTGTGCGTTCCCGCACCTTGTTCGGCACCGATTTTTGGGTCGTAATGCCCAACGGCAACCTGTTGCAGGCGCAGGAGCATTTCAGCCAGGTCTTGGCCCCGTACATGCAACGGATGTTGGTGGATAACCCGCGGAAGTATTTATTTACGCGGGTACCGCAGCGGCAGAAAAAAACGGAAGTCGGATAACGGATTAGGATTTTAACATGTATTGGACACGGATTTTCACGGATTGGACACGGATTTTTTTAGCGGGATAAATATCCGTGAAGATCCGTGTCTCATCCGTGAAAATCCGTGTCCCATTGTAACACCAAAAGTATCGGGCAGTGAAAACGGGGGGGGGACAGAATGTTTAGATGTGATTGGTTGTAAATGCCGGTTTTGGGGCGTAACTTAAAGTATCCCGGCCCACAAAATATGCTTAATAATGCTTATGTGGCTTTGCCCTTCAGCAGGAATCTAGGGGATCAAAATATTGGGTAAAAAGCGAAGAGTGCTTTGACGTTATGGCAAAATCACTGAGATGTGCTTTCTTTTACCCAAAATTTAAACGTACCATAATGGGTAAAACCCTGAAAATACTGATTCCGACAAATTTGAATTAACCCGCTACCAAATCGCTCATGAAAAGGCTTTCGCTCATACCTCGCGCAAGCCCCCGCCTTCACTGCGCCTTTCCACACCGTAATGGCTCAATTTTGACTCATATCATAACATAGGTAACCTCTGAATCACTGCCGGACCAGACGGAAGCCGATAGTGTTGATACAAAGTATCGGCGAGTTACAATATCGAACAGCGGCGCGGCAGTTCCGCATAGAGTTGAACCAACTGCCGCCTCGAATCACACGGCGATGTCCGCTCCTTTCTCGGCCAGTAGGATTCTTTTGAGTGCCCGGATTATAATCGTCATACCAATCACTGCACCACTCCCATACGTTGCCGCTCAAGTCGTATAAGTCTAATTGATTGGGCATTAATTTTCCTACTGGACATGTTTGGCTAAGAGCATTGCCACTGTACCAAGCCACATTACTTAGGGTATTGCTACCGGCATAAATGTATCCATCTTTCCAGTTTACACCGCCGCGCGCCGCGTATTCCCATTCGGCTTCGGTGGGCAGGCGGTATTTTTTGCCCGTTTTTTGAGAAAGCCACGTGCAGTACGCTACTGCTCCATACCAAGAGATATAAATAACTGGGTAATTATCATAACCTTTTTCCACCAAAAAAGTTTTACCATCCCGGCTGACGATGCGACATTTTTCAGACCCAGAACTGCCTTCTATGTTAATCCATGTTACGCCTCCTTCTTTTTTATTTCCTTTTTCGTTCAAAAAAGCCACAAACTGCGCGTTGGTCACCACCGTTTTCCCCATGTAAAAATCGGAAAGGGTAACCTCGTGTTGCACCTCATCACTGCCTCGATCGGGATCAGTGGTTGGACTTCCCATGGTGAAGGTGCCGCCTTTGACAAAAATCATATTTTTTTCTATGCTGGCGAAAATGGATTTATCGTTTATCGTGTAATCAGTACTTTCAACAGTGTCATTTTCCTTCGGGTTGTTGTCAGCACTTTTAGCCCATACATGGTCTGTACCGGTGGCGGTGGCTTCGCGGGCATTAGCAGTTTCGAGTAATTCTAGGGCCACCACATCGGGTTCGTGGTGTTCGGTAAGTTGGTGCAGGTCGCGTTCGAGTTGGGCGCGTTGTTCGGGCGGCAGCGGGTTTAGGCGCAGGTCGTCGAGGGCCAGGTCGTTCACCAGCATGGTGAGGCTGAGTTGCTCATAGGCTACCGTTTCCTCGAAGGGGGGGCTGCCTTTTTCGGCAGCGGCTTGGCGCAGTTGCGCTAAGTTTTCTTCTAATGTTTGTTGCCACGCGCCGCGCAGGCGTTCGAGCAGGGCCGGTTGTTCCAATTTCAACCAATGCAGCAGGGCTTTGCGGGCGTTGTCGGGCATTCGGCCCTCGGTAAACCAGGGGAGGCGGCACAGGCGTTGCAGGTTCAGCGGGGTGAGCAGGGGTTCTTTGGGGCGCGGGTCTTGTTGCTCCACAATTTCGCCAAAAAACCGCGTGGCATCCCAGTGCAACACGGGTGAAAGTGCAGTAGCGGCCAACCAACACAGCAGTCTTTGGTCGGTACCCGCCGGGGTGTATTCGGTAAACTGCGCCGCTAAGTTGGCCATTATGGTGGCGGGTTTTAGTTGTTCGGGCAGTTCAATGGGGGCCGCGTCTTCGTCGGGGCGATTGCGCCATTGGTTCAGGTCGCTGCTTTCTTCCGCGCCGAGGGTGTTCACCAAGTCGGTCAGTCCTTGTAAAGAGGCAGGTACCAAGCGGAATTGGGTGCTGAGTTGCAGTTCATCCGCGTCCCACTCGGCACAGGGTTTGGTACTGAGCAGGATGCGGTAACGCCATTGGTCAAAAATGGCAGTCCAGGCCGCCAATTCGCCATCCGCCGGATTAATCAGGCGAGCGGCATCGCCCACTACGACCAACCGGTGCGCCGGGTAACGCTGGTGCAAATCGGCCAAGGTAATGCTTGATTCGGGTTGTTCGTTCCAGCAGTGGCGCGGGTCCTGGCGGTAATAATAGCGTACGATCAGCACCTCGTTTTGGCGCAAATGCTGATAAATCGCCTCAAAAAGCCGGGCGCGGTGGTCGTTGACCGACCGCATATCAATCAGCAGCAAAAACTCGTCGGGCTGCGTGGGTTGTCGGAATTGGAACGTGGTGCGCCCGGCGTTGCGCACAGTGGCTTTTATGGTGCGGGCAGGGTCAAGTTGCCAGTTGTTGCCCACCGAACGGCTGCGGAGCCGGGGCGTTATCTCGTCGAGGTCGTCGTGGGCATCCACCGCTTTATGGCCCTTCCAGGCAAACTGCCACATAAAGGGCGGTCGGTCGTTGGGGGTGCGTTTGAGTTCGGTGGCTTGGGTCTTCAATTGGCGTTCGGCCTCTATTTCCTGTATCGTTTGGCGGTATTTGCGGCGGTTGATCCACCATCCGAGGGCCGCCAGCAGGGCCAATAAACAGAGGACCATTGCGGTTTTTATTCCATCCCCAAAGGCGTATTTTACGTTAAATTGCGGTATTTCCTTCAAGTTTAACGAACCAATATCGGGGATGTGCCGGAAGGGTTTGTAAGGCAGGGTATCGGCAACAGGCGGCGGGGTCGTGCCGTTGTTGTTGGGGGGAGTTGGGTTTTCAGAGGGTTTGGTTGTGGTTTCGGTGGGTTTCTGCCCGGTTGTATCGTCCGTTATGGCAACGGGAGGCGGAACAACCGGTAGCCGGGTGTTTTGATACGCCCACCACGCCACTAAACTGAGTATGACCAGCAGCAGCGCGAGTAAGGCGCTGAGCAGCCTCATGCGCTGCCGTTCCTGCGCGGCTGCGCGGGCGAGCCAGTTGGGCAATTGCCGATCGAACAACAAATAAAAGGCCGTTTGCTGCTCCGCGTCGGCGGCTACTATGGGGGCGAGCAGGGTTTTGAGTTGTTCGGGCGGTGTATCGTCGGGTAATTTTTGCAACAATTCCATCGCCCGGAGATAGGTATCTACCCCGACGGTGTGGCCGTTGGCCCGCCACGCGGCGAGCAGGGAGGTGATGAGCAATTGGAACTGCATGGTTGGAAAATGAGTGTTTTTCTAGTCTTTTTGTTCCATTTTGGGGATAAAGTTTTTCATGGTAGTAGCGTCGTCGTCGTTTTTGGCCAACAGCACATAACTACTGTGCAAGGTTTTGGTCTGTTCTTCACTTAAAGGAGCACCCAATTGGTTTATCGGGAAACCCTGTGCGTTCAGCCAAAGTACCCAGGCCAGCATTTCGGCGGTAGCGGGGGCTTTTTTGAGCCGCAGGCCGCGCAACCCAAGGAAAAATTTCACGGCGTTGG
Organism: Chitinophagales bacterium; assembly: GCA_013298845.1. Taxonomy (GTDB): domain Bacteria; phylum Bacteroidota; class Bacteroidia; order Chitinophagales; family Saprospiraceae; genus M3007. The sequence continues at coordinate 59,470 of JAAFJN010000030.1, read as the reverse complement.
GACTGTCAATACCCGTGCGCGTTTGCAGGATTTTTTGCAATTCATCCTTTTGAGGGAAGGTAATATGGAAAAAGACCACCCGGCGCAAAAAGGCATCGGGCAGGCTTTTTTCGGAGTTAGACGTGAGGATAATTACGGGCCGATTGGCCGCATCTGCCGTGTATTCGACCACTTTACCGGCTTCGTCGAGGGGTAGTTCGGGGACTTTGAAGCGCAGTTTTTCGATGGCGAACAGGATATCGTTGGGCAAATCGCGCGGGGCTTTGTCAATTTCATCAATCAGCACCACGGCGCGGCGTTTTCCCTTAATGGCCGCACCCAAGGCGTTGTATTGGATAAAACGGGCTTCCATCTCGGTGCGGCTAAGGGCAACTGCGTTGTTTTGGTTGTATTGAAAATGCCCCAATGCGTCGTAACGGTAAAACAATTCGCTGGCCACCGAAGAGGTTTGGGCGTTAAACACCAACGGCTCCCCCAAGCCAAAATAATGGGCCACGTGGTAGGCCAATTGGGTTTTTCCCGTGCCCGGTTCACCCGTGAGCAAGAGAGGTTGGCCCAGCGTTATGGCTACGTTAACGGCATCTACCAACGCGGGGGACGGGATATAACCCTCCGCGGCTTCCATAAGTGGATTGGGTTGGTAATTGCCAAGGGTGGATGTCCCGGATTGTTTATAGTTCATAATGAATGAATTTTCGGTTAAAAAGCAGTTATTTCTTGGAAGCCGAATACACTTGTTTGATAAAATCTTCGGCATCGGCCATGTCAATGCCGCCGCGCCCGTCCCAGCGTTGGATTTGGCGCAGGTGTTGGAGGTATTCGTCCACTATTTTTTTAATTTTGGGTTCATCGGGGTTGGTTTTGAAACGTTGTCGGAGCCAGTTTTGCAGGTCCTCGGGGGTTACCGGTTCAAAATCTTCGATCCAGGCGCAAGTATCCGGCTGGTTTTCGTTGAGGGTATTGACCCAGTCACGCAGCCCCAGTAAACCTTGGTGCGGGGTGTGTTGGGTGTGGCCCGGTGCCAATACCGTAAAAATAAACTGAAACGCTGGTGGTTTGTGCGGGCGTTGGCGGAAGGTTTCCACAATCCAGCCTAAGTATTCGCCGAGTTTTGGGCCAAAAGGAATTTCGGTCAAATCAATTTGAAACACCAAACTAAAAAATTGAATGGGCAGTTGCCCGGCGGGTATTTGGGCCAATTGCCCGGCGGTGAGTTCGGCAAATTCGGGGGGTAATTGCGCCCGATAAACGGTAAAAATTTCCTCTAAAGTTTTTTGGAAATACGTTTTACTGGCGTTGGCATCGCCCAATTTTTTGTATGGCAAAGGGCGCATAATCACACGTTCTACTTTGCGCTGGCCCACTTTTTCGAAGGTTGTTTCGCAACAAATAGCCTTGGTATTGTTGTCCAAAACATCGTTAATTACCTCGTAAATGGCCCTTTCGGAGAAACTATTGGGTTTTTGAACGGGGCATCCGGCAAAAAAATAAAACTGCGCGGGGCGTTCGCCCTGTATGCCATAAGCATTTTCAAAGGCGGCAAACGCCTGTGTGCGGTCGCAGTTGACCAATGCTAATCGGGAAAGCGGCGGCAGGCCAAGATCGCGGAGGCTTTCGCGCATGGCCGCAAAATCATCACGGATGTCTTCGGCTTTGAGATTTCCGATGAGTTCAAGCAGAGCGATATTAATTTTGTTGTTAAAATACCGGTATTCATCTTCCTTAATTACATTCCGATGGTATTTTTTTTCGTTTTCGGTGTAACTGGATTCTTGTAGATACACATCATCGAAGCAGCCCGCAGTTTCTAAGAGCCGCTCCTTTAAAATAGTTATACATATCATTGTTGCGCCTCCGCCGATGAGTTGCCGCAGATGATTTTTAAAATCGCTGATGGACATATTTAGTTTATTACAAAGGGCAAATGTAGGATGATTAACAAAATTAAACTTGTTTTTGCTTTTTTTTATAAAAATTAATCGCGCTGGTTTCAGTAGGATCCAACGATGCAGATGTAGTATGTGCGTTATGCCCTAACCTCCCGATAAATCAGGTGGTTACAGGATGATAGATGTGATTTGGTTGTAAACGCCGGTTTAGGGGCCAACTACTCTGAGATGTCATCCACTCCGCGCGGCACATCTCGCCGCCGGATGCTTGGAATTTGTTTTGTCCGTTCCGGCATGTGCGTTTATGGGTTATTCCCCTATCCCAATCTCCGCATAATTACCTCAAAATAAGCCAATTCCGGTACTTCGAGGTCCACTACTTTGGCTTGTTCGTCCCAATACCGCATTTGCAAAAACTGCTCGTACAACGGGTGATTTTCAAATTCATCGGCTTCTAAAGGAGTCATTACACCGCCCTGAAATTCGAGGGTTCGTTTGCTGGCATCGGAAAGTTGGTCGTAATAGCCCGGTTTGGCGTACACGAGGTAGCGTTTGGCATTCACGTGGTTGGCGACGAGTTCGGCGGTTTTTTCCGAAAAACCGCGTTCCCGGAGCCATTCGGCGGCCAAATCTTCGTGGTGTTGGCGGCCATAGCCTTCCATGTGTTCGGCTTCGTCGTTGGAAGGTAACAGATGACCAATATCGTGGAGCAACGCCGCCATAATGGTATCATCGTCGCAACCCGCTTGTTCGGCCAATAGGGCGGCTTGCGCGGCGTGTTCGTATTGGGTGACATTTTCACCAAAATAGGCGTTGTTGCCCTGGGTTTCAAATAAATGCCGAATGGCGGCAATGCCCGTTTGATCTACCATAAATTTCCAAAAAATTGACGGAGCAAAGGTATTTCAAGAGCAAACGGGCACTGTGCCGATCCGGTTAAATCTGGGAGAATTTATTGTTAAGCAGGGTGTTTTCTTTATTGCATTAACCAAGTACCATCAAGGGGCGGTTGGGGCGGCTTCCTGCTTAAATTATACACAAACCCATCCCCCTCTACCCCATCCAAATATTCTCCATACTTTTGGATTTTATTAGCCTAAAATCAAACACTTTATTGGTATTTTTATGAAAAAACTCTTGTTTTTACTTTGTTTATACGGTGTTCTGCCCACGGTATCGGCCCAAAATTTCACGGGAGGGTACAATTTCACCTTACCGCCTTACGATTCCACAACGCAATTGTTTTTACCGTCGTTTCCGGCGTTCGAGATTAACGAAACGCACCGGGTAACGGCGGCGGGCAAATACTTTGTCGCCAATGGTGCGCCCATTCGTTTTTGGGGCGTAAATATTACCGCCGCTGCCGCTTTTCCACCGAAAAGTAAAGCCCCCGAAATTGCGGCCCGAATGCGCAAAATGGGCATTAATTTGGTGCGTTTTCACCATTTGGAAAACAATTGGTCGGGTACCGATGGTTGTATTTTTAACTACGCCAACGGCACCCGAAGCCTAAATCCCGTCACCCTGGATCGGCTGGATTATTTTATCGCCGAACTGAAAAAAAATGGCATTTATGTCAATATGAACCTCAATGTATCGCGGATTTTCCAGGAATCAGACGGGGTACCCGGCGCGGATTCACTGCCCGACTTCGCCAAAGGGGTTACGCTTTTTGATCCGTGGTTGCAGCACTTGCAACGCGAATACGCCGAGCAATTGGCCGGGCATACCAACCCTTACACCGGGCAACCGCTGGCAACTGATCCGGTGCTGGCCATGATGGAAATGAACAACGAAAATACCCTCTACGGTTATTGGAAACAGGAGAGTTTGCGGCATTTTTCAAAGGGCGGCGCGCTCATGCAACGCCACGTGGTTATGCTCGATTCGTTGTGGCAAGATTGGTTATTGGAAAAATACGGCACGGCCAATGCACTCGCTGCGGCGTGGAACGTGGGTCTGGTGACGCCGGGTACGGGCGAATTGTTGCAAAATGCCGGTTTTGAAACCGGGGTGGGCAATCCCTGGAACCTGGAATTGCACAGCACCGCGCAGGCAACGGTAACAGCCACTACCAATAACCCTTTGGCGGGTACACGTTGCGCGGTATTGCAGGTGAATGCGGTTTCGGGTACCGATTGGCACATTCAATTTAAAAATACGGGGTTTTCGTTGCAAAAAGACTCCGTGTATGCGGTGAAAATAAACGCCCGGGCGGCGACCAATATGCCGTTTTCGGTGACGTTGATGCGCGATAATGCACCCTATGACTGGTACGGTGGTGCTACGTTTACCGCCACACCGCAATGGCAGGAGTTTACGTTTTCGATCGTTGCCCCGGAAAATAACCTCGGTTTTGGCCGGTTGTCCATCAGCCCTTTGCAAAATACCGGGACTTTGTTTTTGGATGCCTTGAGTGTAGCGCCGCCTTCGGTAACGGGGCTGGACGCGAGCGAAACCTGGGGCAATATTCGTCGAATTGACTTTGGCGAACGGTATTCGTATTCATTGCCCCGCGCCACCGATATGGCGGCTTTTTACCAATATCTTCAAAAAAAGCACTTCGACGACCTGCGTACTTACCTCAAAAACGAGTTGGGCGTGCAAGCGGCCATTACGGGTACCAATGCCTTGGTTGGCCCCGCCGATGCCTCGTTGCACCAAGACCTCGATTACGTGGACGACCACAGTTATTGGGATCATCCGGCGTTTGCGGGTGCCGCATGGGATGCCGCTAACTGGTCCATTAACAACACGCCCGTGGTGCGCTCCGAACAATTGAACAGCGTTTCGGCGGCGTTTTCGGGTTTGGCATTGGCCGATAAACCTTTTACCGTGAGTGAGTATAACCACTCCGCGCCTAACCGTTTCCGCACCGAAATGCCGCACGCTATTTTGGCTTACGGGGCGTTTCACGGCATGGATGCGGTGATGTTTTTTGATTACAACAGCAACAACGATTGGGAAACGGATATCGTAAATGGTTTTTTCCAAATTCACCGCGACAACTCCGTTATGGGGCTATTTCCTTCGTGCGCTTATGCTTTTCGGCGCGGGTTTATTCAGGAAGATACCAATCCTGTTTTGGTACAATATTCCCAAAAAGGCGTGAACGAATTGTGCCGCGATGACGACCAGGGGCGCTGGGGGCGTTTTGTTCCTTACGATTTATCGCATCAGTTAACCCGTTCTATCCAGACGGTGAGTTATGAAGCCGCCGAAACCACCAATTGGGACAATTTGCCCGCGCCGGGAACCAACCCGTTTACCACCTCCGGCGGGCAAACCACTTTTGACCGCGATAAAGGAATTGTACAAACGGCTACGCCTTATTTTTCAGCTATTTCGGGTTTTTTAACCCAAAATACGGCCGTACAATCGGGCGATTTAGCACTGTTACAAGCCGATGATTTTGGTTCAGTTACCTGGGTTACTTTAAACGATCAGCCTTTGTCGGTGGCGAACCGTTCGCTGCTGACCATTGCTTCTAAACAACAAAATACCAATACGCAATGGAACGGTACAACCACCGTTAACGCGGCTTGGGGCAGCAGCCCTACCCGTCAGGATGCCTTGCAATTAACGCTGGAATTGAATATTTTGGCCGATTCCATTCGGGTTTTTCCGTTAAATAATAAAGGTCAACAGGGTATGTCCACGGTGTATTTGCCCAATGCAAACGGGCGTTTCACCCTTTTGTTAAATCAAAATACGATCAACCACCAAACGATGTGGTTGGGTATCGAGGCGCTGGGCGGCAGTGTTGGTACGCAGGAGGTGGCACCCGCTATTCCGTTGCTGGTATATCCCAATCCGACGCAAAACGGGCCATTAAACCTTTCGTTTACCCTCGAAACCGCCGACGAGACCCGCGTTCAGGTATCCGATGCGCAAGGCAGGGTAATCGTGCAGTTTCCGGCTACCCAACTACCGGCCGGAGCACATCAGGTGCAATACGCCCTGCCAATGCTTCCGGCGGGTGTTTATACCGTTGAGTTAAGCACGGGCAGGGGTTTGCGTGGGACGCATTCTTTGGTGGTTGTGCGCTGATTTTTTACCGCACCAAACGATACGTACATTTTAACAAAAACACGTTGCGCGATTGCTCGTCAAAAACGTTGGAAAACAGGCTGCGGGGCAGTGGGCTGTCCAAATCGTTGTACGCATTGGGCGTACTGCCCTGCGACCACACCAAAAACAACTCGGAACCGGGGATGTACTCCCAACGAACCACCAAATTGGACCGGAACTGGATAAAATTAAAATCCGGTTGGCCAAAGGTGTAATCCGTGGAGCCATCCCCGTTTTCATCCACCAAAAAACGGTCGTCTTGTTGTTGAATGCGGCCGGCTGCAAATGTTTCAAAACGTTTGTCGTATTGGGCATTCATCGGGTCTTTTACAATGCCGTAATGATCGTACAAGGCCCGGAAAATAAACGGTTGTCCGTAGTATTGAATCGTCAATTCGGGCGTGATATTGCAGGTAATCCGGGCCGTTAAGGAAAAATCGCGTTGTTTTACCTGGCTTACAATGGTGCGCACCGCGCCGTTGTAGGTCACTTGATCCACAAATTGATCTTGTTTGCGATACCCGTAACCGTACGAAGGATTGAGCGAAATGCGCACGGTGTTCACGGGTTGGTAGGTCACCCATCCCCCCATGTTGAAAGTGCGCGTCGTGTTGCCAAAACCCCAGGCATTGTACATTTCCACGCCCGTATTGATCTTTTTGCGTTCGTCGGAAACCACGTAGTTAAACATCCCGATGCCAGGCGGACGGCGCAGCGGAGCGCTGCCGCGCAAGGCGTTATTGGACACATCGTAGGGGTTCCAGGTGACGCCCATACCCGTGCGCACGTAGTTTTTGAACCAGCCGTGCATATTGGTATTAAAGGCCGAATACAGGAATTTTCCGCTAAAATCCCAACGCGCCCAGTGGTTGTAATTGATGCGGGCGTTGCGAAAAACCGAAAACGGATTGGGAATTTGGTACCCTACCCACGTAAAATGGTTGATTTCGTCGGCAGTTTGCATAAATCCGGCGTCGTTGAGTTCCAGTTCGGGCGAGCGCCAGGTAGCCCCCGTTTCAAATTTAAACAATCCGCCGAGGCTGTCGAGGTTGCCGCCAATTTTACCCAACCGGAAAGTACCGCCCGTCCCCGTGAGCGAAGTGCGGTTGGGATCAACGCTGATGTGCGGGGCGTTTTCGCGTTGAAACAAGTGCCCAAATGCCGTTTGGGTTTGTAAAATGGCCTCCGGGGTACCTTCTACCCGACTGGCAATGAGGTTGCCGCGCACGTAATACCAGCGGTTTTTCCAGTACCGCTGAAAGTCCAGGCCACCCGACCACGCGTTTCGGTGCAGGCTCGGAATCCCTTTTTCGCGGTTAACGGCGCTAAAAACGCCCCCGATAATGGTATTTCCCCGGTGGTAGTCTTTCATTACCCGACCCAGAAAAAAATTGGTCAAGGGTTCTACCAGTTCTTTGCGCCGTTCGCCGCCCGCGTCAATACGGGCCATTTCGCGTTGGGTAACGCATTCCAAAATACCGATGGAAAGCCCCTTGGAGGTTTTTCCGCTGAATTTGGTCGCTCCCAAAATGGAGGTTTGTTGGGGTACCTGCGCGTATTCGCCCGCGCCCAGGGCCGGGTACCCGTGCGGAGCAGAGCCAATGCGCCGCGAATAAAACAACAGGTCGCCATCGTAATCGCCGCCCGCTTCGGAACCGGTGATTTGGTAATCAAACAAATTGCGACTTTCCACAAAAAATGGTCGACGCTCCTGAAAAAACACCTGGTACCCGTCGAGGCGCACCGCCCCCGGATCGGCCTCTACCTGCCCAAAATCGGGGTTGATGGTAAAGTCGAGAATCAGGTCGCGGGTAACGGCAAACTTACCGTCGAGGCCCACGTTTATTTTATTATGGGTGCCATCGGCAAAGGGGTTTCCAGCCTCCTTGGTAAACCGGTCCGCCGATGCGACGACGTAAGGCGCCAATTCAATTTGTTTGTTATCGGGTAAGTCGCTCAGGCCGTGTAATTCGCCAAATTCGCTCACCCACGCCCCGGCGTTGCGCGGAATGTATTGCCAAATGGAGCGCTCTTCTTTGCGAAACAGGCGGCGGGTAAACTGAATGCCCCACACCGGATGTTCTTGTTTGCCATAGCGCAACTGACTAAACGGTATTTTAAGTTCTGCCGTCCAGCCCTTTTCATCGAGGTGGGTATTTCCGTCCCAAATGGGGTTCCAGGAAGCGTCCCAGTTGTTGCCATTGTTGGAAATGTATTCGTCGCCGCGCACGCCGCTGGCCGAAAGGGTAAACGAAAAAGCCGTTCGGAGATCGTGGTACGAGTCAATGTTCACCTCCATCCAATCGCCCGGAAATTCATCGCGGCGGCCCATGCGCCGGATAATGCTATCGGGGGCGCTGTCGTAGCAACGGTAACCAATGTAGAGGTATTTATCGTCGTGCACAATTTTGAATTGGGTAGCCAAAGTGGGCGGCGTGCCTTGGTCGGGGTCCACTTCGGTGAAATCACCGCCCCATTCTACCGTTTCCCAAATGGCTTCGTCCATTATCCCGTCTAATTTGACGCTGTTTTTGTTAATAATGTGGGTGTCGTACCTTTTTTTGGGTTGTACAGTTGTTGTTTGGGAAAAAAGCAAGTGGGCCGCCAGCAAATGCAGCAGCAAAAAAGGGATTCGCATGTACGTTGTTTTTGTTTTACTTGAATAAATTCACCGGTACAAACTGCCGACTCCGCTTGTACCGGTGCTGTTAATGTTGGAACAGGTCCATTTATGCTAAAATATTGCCTGAATGGAGGGCGAAAAAACGGGTTGTTTAGGGTTTATCGTTCAACGTTGGTACATTGGACATTGGCCCTGGAGCAAAGGTTGCAGGCACAGGTATTTTTAACTTTTGCCAGTCTGATGGGTAATCAATACGTAGTTTTTGGTCAAATGATTACGAAATCGTCGGATCTCTGACAAATACGGGCGGCTTGGCCGCCGTTTTCGCGGGAAAGGCATGGAGCAAATTCCAGTCGGAGGTATCGGTGAGTTCCACCCGTTTACCCATCTTTTTTTGGATCACTTTGAAATGGTGCTCATCGTCGGGGGTAACAAAAGAAATGGCTTCTCCGCTTTCGCCCGCGCGGCCCGTGCGACCTACGCGGTGGATAAAATCTTTGGGCGACCGGGGTAATTCGTAATTAATGACCACGGGCAGCGCCGGAATATCGAGGCCGCGCGAGGCTAGGTCGGTGGCCACCAAAATGTCAATTTCCCCCGATTTGAAGTACCGCAAAGCATCAGTGCGGGCACCCTGCGATTTTTCACCGTGCAGGGCCAATGCTTTAAAACCATTGCCTTTGAGTTTGTGCACCACGCTGTCGGCTTTATGGATGGATGACGTAAATACCAGTACCTGTTTTAATTGGCGATCCTGGATCAAATAGCGCAACAACGGCCCTTTGCGTTCATCGGACACACTGTACGCCGTTTGGGCAATGAGGTCCAGATTTTCTTCGGGCGGTGTTATCTCTATTTTTACCGGATTGTGCAGCAACATTTCCGTGATGGAATCTATGTCTTTGCCCAACGTAGCCGAAAAAAGCAGGTTTTGCCGACGGGCCGGCAACAGCGCGAAAATCCGGTTCATTTCATCCCGAAAACCCATGTTTAGCATTTTATCGGCTTCATCCAGCACCAAAACATCCAAAGCCGCCAGGCTCATCGCCTTGTGCTCCACGAGGTCGAGTAAACGACCGGGCGTAGCCACCAACACTTCGGTACCCTGCAATTTTATCATTTGCGGGTTGATGGACACCCCTCCGAAGGCCGTCAATGTTTTAACCGGGCGCGGCAGGTTTTGGCTGAATATTTTAAAAACTTCGCCGGTTTGTACTGCTAATTCGCGGGTGGGAGCCAACACCAATACGCTGATGTGCCGATTGGGAGCAGGCTTTTTATGCTGCAATTGTTGCAAAATGGGCAATACAAAACTCGCTGTTTTGCCGGAGCCGGTTTGGGCAATACCCAACACATCTTTCCCCGCCAATATGGCCGGAATGGCTTCTACCTGAATCGGATAAGGTGATTCGTACCCATTTTGGGTAGCGGCGGTGGCAAAATGTGTGGATAAACCCAATGCTAAAAATGTCATAAATGGTATTGTTAAAATCTATTGTCGAATCTTGTTGCCGAACTGAATTTTCAACTGCACATATTCGTCAATAGTCATGTTGTCGAAGCCGTTTTTACGCGCTTTTTCGATAAATTCGGGCGTTACATCGTGAATACGGAGCGCAATAACGTCGTCGGGCGTGAGTTTATTAAACCCAATTTTTTTGAAACCGTTGATAAACTCTGACGAAACACCGTGGATTCGGAACGATAAAATATCGTCGCCGGAAAGGTTATTAAAGCCCATTTTCTGGTATTCTTTAATCGTTTCCGGGGTAATGTCGTGAATTTTCCAGGTTAACACTTCCTGCACGTCGAGGTTAAACCCGGCAGCTTTCAGGGCGTTGGCATATTCGGGGGTAACGTCGTGAATTTTCCAGGTCAATACTTCCTGCACGTTGAGATTAAAACCCGCGGCTTTAAGTCCGTTGGCGTACTCCGGTGTTACGTTGTGAATTTTCCAGGCCATGAGGTCGCTTTCGTCGAGGTTAAAACCGGCGTTTTTGAGCGAGGCGGCGTATTCGGGCGTAATATTGTGAATTTTTTTCGACAAAACCGCGTCGTGGTCGTTGATATTAAAACCACTTTTTTTGAGGTCCAGCAAATACTCGGCATCAATGCCGTGAATTTTGTACGACATAACGTCTTCGGAGGAAAGGTTTTCGACGCCGGCTTTTTTCAAATCGGCCAGGTATTCCGGCGAAATATCGTGGATTTTCATACTCAGCACCTCGTCAAAATCGAGGTTTTTGAAACCCATTTGAGTGCATTCCTGCACAAAAGCCGCGTCAATACCGTGGATTTTGGCCGACATAATTTCTTCCAAACTCAGATTTTTAAACCCAATGTTGGACACTTCATTGATGTACGCTTCGGTGATGCCGTGAATTTTAAAAGCCATCAGGTCTTCAATATCCACGTTTTTTTGGCCTTTTTTGGCAAAAATATCCATGTACGACTCAATTTCCCGTTGGTCCAAACCGTGCACCGCTAAACCGACCAAATCATCGCTATTGAGGTTGTTAAAACCTTTGCTGCGCACAAAATCAATGTATTCGCCGGTGACGTTGTGCAGGCAAAAATGAATGTACACGTTATCATCCACGTCCCCGATTTTTTTGGCCGCCAATGTGTTTTTAAACTGCGGATTAATGGTAAACGTAAATTTCCCGTAACCTTCTTTGCCGTCAAATTCGCCGTCGAACACAATGGTACCGGCCTCGCGGGTCATGCTAAAACTGCCTTTTCCGTTGGGCAGGGGCGAAAAAGCGCTCAATTCATAACAATCCGAGTTGTTCCAGAAATTGCGGTTGCTTTTTTGGGTAAGGGTGAGGCAAAGTTTGCCATTTTCCATTTCAGCCACCCAAATTCCTTTGGTCGAATCGGCGGCGGTGAACTGGGGCTTGGTCATTTGTTGTTGTTCAAAAGAAGGTGGCGTGGCATTGGTGCCGGTTTGGGCCAATGCCAGCCCCACCATTAATAGCAGGAATACGCCTGCGCTGATAAACTTTTCCATAGCAAAATATTTAGAGTGATTAGTTTTTAAAATGTTCTGAATTCGGGTCAACAATTGGCTTTTCCGGTTCCCGGCGAAGGCCAGTGCCGTTGACATGGGGAAATAGGCCAGTTCCTGCACCACAACGAGGGCTTTGGCGTAATTCACGGCGTTTCCGGTGAGGGCAATGGCCATATCGTCGGCGGCAATTTCGCGTTCGCGGCGCATTTCGCCCGACATCCACCAGACGGCCGGGTGGTAATAAAACAGGGTTTCCACGAGACTTTGCAGGATGTTAAACAAATAGTCGCGGCGCACAATGTGGGCAATTTCGTGGGCAATAATGGCCTCCACTTCGTACGGATCGAGCCGGTTGATGAGGCCAATGGGAAACATAATATAAGGTTTGATGTGGCCCACCACCAGCGGCGTACGCACCAGCGTGGACTCTACCAGTTCCACCGCCATTCCAAGGCCCGCTTTTTGCAACAACTGGTTTTTAATGTCGGCCCAGTATTCATCCGCCGGGAAATTGCGTTGTTTTTTAAGGTAATAAACCTGCCCGATATTGCCCAATAAACGCAACAAATAGGCCCCAAAACCAAAACACCACAGCAACGCAATCAGGCTAAGGTGCGGCTCAAAATAAGCGCCCGCCCGCTGAATAAAAGCCCCCAGAATATTCCCTTGGGCCGCCGTTGTGGCGGTGCTGTCGGTAGCAGTAAGCGGCGTTATTTCGGCTACCGTCGGGTGCGTATCCGGGGCATTGGTTGAAGCAACTGCGCTCGTATTGTCGGCACAGGCTTGGGCATCTTGTTGGGTGTACCAATAAAAAGTCGCCACCGAGGTCAACAACAGCAGCAGCATGGCCAAACCGGTTACCCGGTAGCGCCATTGGGCGGGTTGGTGGCGCATAAACAGCAGCACAACGGCGGCGAGAATGGCAATCAGCATCCCCTGCCACAAAGAGTGCAGGATGGTCCAGCCTAAGGCATTGGAAATAGCGTACGGGAACAGGTTCATGTTCGGTGCAGAGTTGGTGTGGTGAAGCGGAAATTAACCTTTTTCTTCTTTTTGGCGAATGAGTTCTTTGATCCGGGCCAGTTCTTCGGGTGAAGTGTCTGAACTGCCCAAAAAACTAAGAATCAGCGACGATGCCGAGCCGCCAAAAGCCAAATTGGCCATGCTGTGTACCACTTTGGCCTGCATGGTTTCACGGAGGTGCGCCGGGCTATACGTGTGAATATGGCCGTTGATTTCGCGTTGCAACAACCCTTTTTCCAGCATAATTTGCATAAGTTTGAGGGTCGAGGAATAATTGACATCTCGGCGCTGCTCGTTGAGTTCATCGTTCACGGCCCGCACGGTGCATGGTCCTTTTTCCCAAAGGACGTACAGGATCTCCAATTCCGATTTGGTGGGTTCGGGTAACTGTTCGGGTGGTATGTTATTCGATTTCATGGGGCAAAGATAGGTAGGAAATATTTCGTAGGAAAATTTTCGTAGGAATCTTTTCCTACTTTAACACTTTTTTAAGACTTCAGACACAAAACAGAAGACTTCAGACACAAGACCTTAGATAAAAGACTTCAGACACTGGACATGCCTCGGGTATCCCAACCCGAAAAATATGCATAAGTGCCGTTGTGTGGCTTTGTCTTTCAGAGGGAATCTATGGGATCAAAATATCGGGCAAAAAGCGCGGAAAGAAAAAAGTAAAAAAATGCCTTAGATGCGCTTCGTATGCACACGCCTAAACTTGTTGTGTTTTTTCTAAAATCCCATACCCATAGATCCCTTCTGGATGACAAAGCCACATTACGTTTTTGAGGTCATTGGTTGGCGTGGCGCACTTTTGGTGAGATGTCTTTTTTCGGGTAAGTCAGTTCTGCTCTGAGATGTCATACACTCCGTGCCTCCGGGATGCACATCTCGCCGCAGGACGCTTTGCGACGTAAAAAACTGAAAACTCCCGACCCAGACCAGAACTATACACTCTTCACTATACACTTTTCACTATACACTCTTCACTTTTCACTATACACTCTTCACTAATGTCTGAAGTCTAAGATCTACCCTCCCCAAAAAGGGTATTTTCCCCAAAAATCATTTTTTGGCACAGGGTTTGTTTATGTCCAGTCAACGATGCGCAACGAAGGGTAAAGGCCCGGAAATGCACACCGTTAAAGACACTGATCTAATCTGTTCACATAATCCATATAAAGAAGTGGAATAATCCCGTACTTAAATTATGATTCGTTTTAATCATCCATTACAAATGCTTAAAGTTGCCGAGGGGGAATTAGAGTTGTTGCCAAATTTTCCTAATCCTTTTGTTGAAATGACGTTGTTGCGTTTTAACCTGCCGTCGCCCGCCCAAGTGGTGTTGCGTATCTTTAACGCCGATGGTGCAGAAATCAACCAAAAATTAGCGAGTTTTGAGGAAGGCGAAAATCACGTGGTTCTGCAACGCAATGATTTGCGCGAACCCGGAATTTATGAATATCAGTTTGAAACTGCCGGAGTAGCATCACCTCGACGTAAATTGGTGATGTTCTAAAGAAACAAGAAAAGCCGATACACTTCTTTGCGGCCGTATTCGACTCTGTTCGGATATTGCCGTTTTTCCCGTTGGTTAAATTGGAAAACCAAGGGAAAATCGAGATGCACCACCGTGCAGGGTATTGGCGCGTTTGGACTTGTGCTTAGTTTTTCAGACCTTTGCAACAAAGCAATTTGCACCATGAGTCTGTTAAAACACATCCAAACCGAAGTTGACGCCAGTTATTTATACGGTGTTCTGGCTACCAAAGAAGAAGACGAACACATTGCCCATATTTTTCGGGAAATGAGTGCGATTGAACGCAGTCATGCGGTCGCTTTTTTGGAAAAAAACAACCTTAATTCCCACCAGATGCCGGAGCCTTCGTGGCGCGCCCGGCTATTGGAGTTTATTGGCAAAGTTTTTGGCAATGACTATATTCTCGGGGTACTTTTAGACACCGAAAAAAGCCTCGCCTTTTCGGTCGTGCAGGCGCGTAAAAGAACCGGAACGGCCAATTCGCTTTCCGATACCGCCCACGTCACCATTCTGAACAATATCCTCGAAGGAAAGGGCCAATTTAGCAGTAACCACATCGCCCGTTTCGAAAAACGCCACCGCTCCGTGGGTGGTAATGCCCTGCGCGCCGCCGTTTTGGGGGGCAACGACGGGCTGGTTTCCAATTTTAGTTTAATTATGGGCGTGGCCGGGGCTACCAACGGTCAAAAAGAAGTGCTGTTGGCGGGTTTGGCCGGGTTGCTGGCCGGTGCCCTCTCGATGGCTATGGGCGAATGGATTTCGGTAAAAAGTTCGCAGGAACTCTACGAAAATCAAATGGACCTCGAAATGGAGGAATTGGAAAACAACCCCGAAGGCGAAGAACGCGAACTGGTGCTGATTTATATCGCCAAAGGTATCCCCGAAGCGCAGGCCCAACAAATGGCCAAAGACATTATGCAAAATAAAAACGAAGCCCACCAGGTGCTCATCAAAGAAGAATTGGGCATTCAGCAGGAGGATTTGCAAGGCTCGGCCATGGAAGCCGCATTGGCCTCGTTTTTCCTGTTTGCCATCGGGGCCATTATTCCCGTGTTGCCTTTTTTCTTTAGTACCGGAATGAGTGCCATTTTGTGGAGTTCTGCCCTCAGCGCGTTGGGGTTATTTTTTATCGGGGCAATGATTACCCTTTTTACGGGCAAAAGCATTTGGTTCTCCGGAATGCGCCAGGTGATTTTTGGCATTTTGGCCGCCGCCGTTACGTTTGGCATTGGGCGCATTATTGGGGTAAATCTTTAAAAACGCCTTTTTTTTCACCTTCTGCGCCCGATTGGCGGGTGTTTTTTGGGTTTAAATTCTGCAAGTTAGGAGGCAAGTTTTTAAAGTTTTTCGCAAATCCATTGTACCTTTGCGCCGCCAAAATTGATTTTGGTGTTAACATTTTTAAAAACAAAACATGGGACGCGCGTTTGAATTTAGAAAAGAACGTAAAATGAAACGTTGGGCCGGTATGGCCAAAACCTTCACTCGTATTGGTCGCGAAATCGCGCTGGCCGTAAAAGCCGGCGGGGACAATCCCGACTACAATCCGCGCCTGAGGGTGGCCGTACAAAACGCCAAAGCGGCAAACATGCCCAAAACCAACGTGGAAAACGCCATTAAAAAGGCTTCCAGTAAAGATGCTGAAAACTTCCAGGAAGTAACGTACGAAGGTTACGCGGCGCACGGTATCGCGGTATTGGTGGAAACGGCTACCGATAACCCTACCCGTACCGTTGCCAATGTTCGGATGCACTTCGACCGCTGCGGCGGTGCTTTGGGCACTTCGGGCAGTGTGGCGTTTATGTTTAACCGCAAAAGCATTTTTAAGGTAAAAGCCGAAGGCCATGACTGGGAATCGCTCGAACTTGAATTGATTGACGCCGGTTTGGAAGAAATCAAAATGGAAGAAGACGAGGCCGTATTGTACGCCGATTTTAAAGACTTCGGGAGTATGCAAAAAGCCCTCGAAGACCTTAAAATTGAAACCTCCAGCGCTCAAGTGGAATATCTGCCCACGATGTCCAAAAAATTGGGCGATACGGAAGTGGAACAAGTGATCAAGTTAATTGACCGCCTGGAAGAGGACGATGACGTGCTCAACGTGTTCCACACCATGGACATGTCCGAATAAGCACAATGAACATCGAAACCGCCGAATTTGTCGCATCGTATCCGAGGGAAAGCATGTGCCCCAAAGATGGTCGCCCGGAATTTGCCTTCATTGGTCGCTCCAATGTAGGCAAATCTTCCCTCATCAATATGCTCACCAACCGCAAGGGCCTCGCCAAAGTATCGGGCACGCCCGGCAAAACACAATTGCTGAACTTTTTTAACATTAATCAGCAATGGTACCTCGTGGATTTACCCGGTTACGGTTACGCCAAATTGTCCAAAGAAAAACAAAAGACCTTGTCCAAGATGATTAGCCATTACATGCAAAGACGCGAAGACCTGGCCCTGGCTTTTGTTTTAATTGACGTAAACATCCATCCGCCCGCGAAAAACGACCTTGAGTTTATTAATAGTTTGGGCGAAATTGGCGTACCTTTCGCATTGGTGTTTACCAAGTGCGACCGCACCGGCGGAACAACCATAGAGCACAATGTTCAGGCTTTTATGGATGCCCTCTCCGAAACCTGGGAAACCCTGCCTCAGTATTTTCTCACCTCCTCCGAACGTACCCGTGGCCGCGATGAAATACTGGGATACATCAGCAAATTGATTAAAAAGTTGAAATAATTTAGCCCAACCGCACACTTTGAGTTATAAAGGCACCACTTACCCGCGTATTATCCCCGATTCTGCCGACTGGCCCATTTACCGGTTAAGTCAGGACAGAGAAAATTTTATCACGGAGATAGATGATTTTACCAGCGAACGCATCAAATCAAAATACCGCAAAGACCTCGCCGATGTACTGGTAAAAACGTTGTACCAGGAGCGTATCCGCATCAAAGAAGCGCCTTGGAAAGTGGACCCGCCCAACGAACGGGTGTTCTGGAACCGTATCAGCAAACAGTTGATCAAAAAATCGCTGGATCGGCAAGATGAACAGGCCAAACAAACCAATGAACACCTGCTGCGTAAAATCGTGCACCGCTATTCGGAAGAAATTGTGGGCACTTTTCAACTCTCCACCCACCGTTTTGCGGTTCGTTTCCTCACTTTTTTGTTCAATCGCCTGTTCAACGCTGCCGTTGAAAAAAGTATCCGCTCCCTGTGGCGCGGTCGGCGACAACTTTACGAACGCCTCAATGTCGTGGGCGAAGTAGACACCGTGCGCGAATTGTTCAAACACGGCACTGTGGTGGTGGTTCCCACGCACTTTAGTAACCTCGACTCCATTTTGGTGGGGTACGCCATGGACCAAATCATGGGCCTGCCTTCGTTCAGTTACGGGGCCGGACTTAACCTCTATAATTTTGGTCCGGCGGCGTATTTTATGAACCGTTTGGGCGCTTACCGCGTGGATCGCCGCAAAAAAAATCCCATTTATCTGGAAACCCTAAAGGCCATGTCGAACCTGAGCATGCAACGCGGGGTCAACAGCCTGTTTTTCCCCGGTGGTACCCGCTCGCGTTCCGGCGAGTTGGAAACGGACGTAAAAATGGGGCTTTTGGGCACCGCCGTGGAAGCCCAACGCGCCCTTTGCCAAAAAGGCAGCGATAAAAAAATCTTTATTGTCCCGATGGTGATTGGCTACAGTTTTGTGTTGGAAGCGCCGTTTTTGATCGAACAACACCTCAAAAGCACGGGCAAAGAGCAATACCTGCGCCTGCGCGATGCGGGCACGAGTGTACGGGCGTGGCTGCGCTACATCTGGCAGTTTTTCTCCACCACCAACGATATTACCCTGTCCATCGGTAAACCCATGGATGTTTTGGGCAATTTTGTGGACGACAAAGGCCGTTCGTTGGACCAATTTGGCAACGAACTGCACATTAAAGACTATTTTACCTCCATCAAAGGCGAATTAAACGAAGACCGCCAACGCGAAGAAGAATACACCAAACGCACCGCCGAAAAAATTGTGGAGCGTTATTTTATCGAAAACGTCGTGTTGTCGAGCCATTTGGTGCCTTTTGCGGTGTTTGAAATATTGACCCACCAAAATCCCAAACTCGATTTATTTGGCATTTTGCGCCTTCCGCCCGACGAATACGTTTTCCCCATGCAATCTGTGGTGGGAATCGTTGAACAAATGCAGGATATTTTGTTTAGTATGGAGCAGAAAGGCAAAGTGATGTTGTCCCCCGAAATACACCTGCCCGCCACCGAACTCATCCGCGATGGCATTAGTAAAGTGGGGGTTTTTCACCGCCAACAACCTTTAAAACTCAACAAAGACGGCAATATCGTCTCCGATGATTTCCGGGTGTTGTATTATTACCACAACCGCCTCGAAAACTACGGTTTGGCGCAAAAAGTCAATTGGAAAACCGAAGAAATCGAAGTGTTGAAAATGAGCGAATAACCGCCCGCAACGCTGCGCTTCCTGCACTTTTATTGGGATTAACCCATTCTGAATTATACCATGCAATACCAAAATATTCTCGTTAGCGTCGAAAACGGCATCGCGGTACTCACCATGAACCGCGAAAAAGCCCTCAATGCCCTCAACCGCCAAACGATGGAGGAATTAAAGGCGTTTTTTGAAACCGATGCCCACACCATCGAAGGATTAAAAGGCGTCATCATCACTGGCGCGGGCGAAAAAGCCTTCGTCGCGGGTGCCGATATCACCGAATTTCAGGGCTTTAGCGCCGAAGACGGCAAAATGCTGGCCAAACGCGGTCAGGATACTTTTTTCAGCATCGAACGATTTCCCAAACCTGTTGTGGCGGCCGTGAACGGTTTTGCCCTCGGCGGCGGTTGCGAATTGGCGATGGCTTGTCACTTGCGCATTGCCGGTGAAAAAGCCAAATTTGGCCAACCGGAAGTCAACCTGGGGTTAATTCCCGGTTACGGCGGCACCCAACGCCTGATTCAGTGCATTGGCAAAACCAAAGCCTTCGAACTGCTCATGACCGCCGATATGATTGGGGCTGAAGACGCATTGCGCCTTGGCTTGGTCAATTACGCCGTTCCCGCCGGTGAAGAAGTGGCCAAAGCCAAAGAACTCATCGAAAAAATTGCGACCAAAGCCCCCGTGGCCATTGCCAAAATTATAGAATCCGTTACCGCTTATTTTAAAGAAGACGTGGACGGTTTTGCCAAAGAAGTGGATTATTTCGGCGAATGTTGCGGCACCGAAGATTTTGTGGAAGGTGCAGCGGCTTTTGTTGAAAAACGCAAAGCGGCGTTTACCGGTCGTTAATTGTACTTCAACACGCGCAGTATATCCATATTTTATACTATTCTACACGTTAACCCTTACACTTTTTATGCATAAAATTGAGACGGACATTATCATCATCGGGGCCGGCCCGGTGGGATTGTTTGCCGTTTTTGAAGCCGGATTGCTGAAATTACGCTGTCACCTGATTGATGTGTTACCACAGGCCGGCGGGCAACTGACCGAAATTTATCCGAAAAAACCCATTTACGATATTCCGGGTTATCCGTCCGTCTTGGCGGGCGATTTGGTGCAGAATTTGCTCCAACAAATTGCCCCTTTCCAACCCGGTTTTAGCCTGAGGCAATCGGCCGAAAGTATCGAAAAACAGGAAGATGGCCGCTGGTTGGTCACCACCAACCGGGGTGTACAACACCTGGCCCCCGTTATATTTATCGCCGGTGGATTGGGTTGTTTTGAACCCCGGAAACCGCCCATTGCCAATATCACCGATTTTGAAGACCACGGCATTGATTATTTTGTGCGCGACCCGGAAGTGTATCGCAACAAAAAAATTGTGATTGCCGGGGGCGGCGATTCGGCCCTGGACTGGACCATTTTCCTCGCCGATGTGGCCAGTGAACTCACCCTGATTCACCGCCGCACGGAGTTTCGCGGGGCGCTGGATTCGGTGGAAAAAATGACCGATTTGCACGAAAAAGGCCGCATTAAACTGGTGACCAACGCGCAAGTGACGGGCCTCAACGGCGGCACCCACCTCGAATCCATTGTGGTGGAACACGATACCGAAGGCACCTCGAATATCGAAGCGGATTATTTTATTCCGTTGTTTGGACTTACGCCCAAGTTAGGCCCGATTGCCAATTGGGGGCTGCAAATTGACAAAGGGGCCATTGAGGTCAATACCTTTGATTACGCCACCAACATAGAAGGGATTTTTGCCATCGGGGATGTTAATACCTACCCGGGAAAACTCAAATTGATCCTTTGTGGTTTCCACGAAGCCACTTTGGCTTGTCAGTCGGCGTTTAAAATTGTGAATCCGGGCAAAAAACTGTCGTTTAAATACACCACCGTCACCGGTATCGAAGGAATTGCTTCATAAATGTCAATTACACTTCAACAAGGACAACAACACACATTGGACAGCGTCGCTTTCGACCTGTCCAATGTGATGATTGGTCTGGGTTGGGACATCCGGCAGGATCAATGGGGCTTTTTCCGGCGGTTATTGGGCAAAAAAAACGAAAGTTTCGACCTCGATATCGCCTGTTTTATTCTCAACGAACACGGAAAAGTGGCCAAATTGGGTAGCGACCGCCTCGTGGGTGGCGATGTCATTTTTTTTAGTAACAAAGTCCACGAATCGGGCAAAGTGTGGCTGAGCGGCGATAACCGCGCCGGTAGCGCCGAGGGCGACGCCGAACAAATTGTGGCCCGCCTCCAAACCGCCGGACCCGAAATTCACCGCCTGATTTTTGTGGTCACCATTTACGATGCCCACAAAAAAGGCCAGCATTTTGGCCAGTTAAAAAACGCGTTTATCCACGCCACCGACGCGGCGGGCACCGAAATTGTGCGTTACGAACTCTCCGGCAAAACCTACCAGAACAAATGCAGCATGTTGTTCGCCGAAGTGTACCGCGAACGGGGCCAATGGAAATTTAAGGCCGTCGGTGAGGGCTATGAAGCCGATTCTTTTGTGGGGTTGTTGCGGGGGTATGTGTGAGTGTTTCTACTCGCCTCTTCGGTGAAAAATAGGCCGTGAATGCTGGTAATTTTCCTTTTCATCGTAAATTTTTATCAATACCCCAACGGGCTATTCGCAAGCCTTTTTTAACAACTCCAGCCAGGTTTGCATCCCTTTTTCAAGGTTGTTGTTAAATGATTTTTTAAAAAGCCAGGCTAAAAAACCCTCCATACTTTCGTCCACCTCGACCAGGGTTTGGCCGTTGGTTTCGGTGATTGTCCAGTTGTGAATGGCAAACATGCCAAACGTTTTTCCGGTCCAGCCAAACTGGTGAAATGGTTCAACGGTGTGCAGGGTGGAATGAATTTTCACGCCGCCCGTTTTCCAATCAAAAGTGGTTCCGGCGACTAAAGTACCGTTCAGTTGTGGTTGACGAATATCGGTTTGCCACGTGGCCCACTGGTCAATATTGGTCATGATGGCCCATACTTTTTCGCGGTTAGCGTTGATGGTGATGGATTTGCGGCATTGAACGGGTGCGTTGTTGTTGATGCTTTTCATTGTACGTGTATTTTTATACTGAGCGTACGCAGTCCGTTAACGCCTGAATATTCCAACGGCCGGGCTTTTGGAACAAAAAACTGGTCAAATCCACCACAAAATAACCCTGGGTGGAAATCCATTTGGTGACTTCCTTTTCGTCCATCACCACAAATTCCCGGATAATGCCGGCTTGTACAAAACCCAGCCGATCCGAATAACGCCCCGTTTTGAGGAAAAAATCGCCTTTTTTGAGGGTAACGGGTTTAAAATAGGCGCTAATGGTGGAAAGGTCATTCTGGTTGACCCCAAAATAGGTTTGTATGTATTTTTCTAATTCGGTCATGGCCGATTGCTGAGGTGGATAAGTACACAATACGGGCGTTTGGCACGCCAAAACCTGCCAAACGCCCGTAAAGGTAAAAAAACAAGCCAAATAATTCTAATTCTGAAGCGCAATCTCCGGTGTTTGGGGCAGCGATTGACAAGTCAAAATATACCCTTCATCCAACTCCGCGTCCGTGAGCGCGCGGTGGCTTTTCAGGTGTACCTTTCCCTCGGTGCATTTCATTTTGCACATTCCGCAACGCCCTTTTTGACAAGAATAAGGTAAAGGAACACCCTGCGCCAGGGCACTTTCCAACAAAGTCTGGTCGGCATTGGCGGTAAACGAGTGGGTGGTTCCAAAAACAGTGGCTTTTACGTTCACCGCGCCGGTATTCGTCGTGGTCGTGGGATTTTCTTCCCGTTCAAAAATTTGCTGGTGGCGGGTTTTGTAGTCTTTAAACTCGGTGCCCATCCATTTATCCCACCAGGTAAAATACAGGGCGTAGTTGCCGTTAAACAATTGGTGGTGCATATTGTGGTGGGTCGAGGTGGTTTTGAACTGAAGAATGGGCGTGGTCACCCAATATTTGGGGTAAATTTCGTACCCCAAATGCCCAATCACGTTATTGAACATGGAATAAATTTGCCACGCAATTATCACCCAAAAGTTGATGGGCAATAAAAAAGGCAATATAAAATTGGCCATTGCTTCCACGACGGCTTCGGAAGGGTGAAACGCATACGCCGTCAGCGGCGAAGGATCGGTGCTTTCGTGGTGAACTTTGTGAAAAAAACGGTAAAAACGCGGGTGGTGCATGAGGCGGTGGCTCCAATAAAAAAAGGTATCGTCTACCACCAAAGCGATAAAAAAACTGGCGATGATCCAGCCCCAACCGTAGTCGGCCAAACCAAAATAAATCTTCGTATAACCTTTGCTTTCGAGAAACAAAAAACAAATGTCCATCACGGAAAAAATAAGCATGGAACTCACGGAAAAGGCAAAATCGTGTTTAAAATGGTGGTTATTGGCCCTTTCAACGGTCTGAATCCTGATTTTTTTAAAATATTGTTTACCCAACCACCAAAAAACAATAAAAAAGGGAAACGCAAAAGCGGCGTACCAAAAAAGGTTTTCGCCAAAGGCCCCGATAAACGAATGAATAATTTCCTGAAAACGCATAGTGTTTATTTGAAGTGTTAATGACACCGCAAAATTGGGGCGACTATGCCTGGCGGCCTTTGACCTACAGCAAAAAGCCATTTGATGTAGATCAAAAAAAACGGTTACTTCGCAGCCCGCACCCGGCTCAAGGTTTCCTGGGTAATGTTGAGGTAAGAAGCAATGTGCCCCAGACTAATGCGATTCGTAATATCGGGATACAGGCTCAGGAGTTTGTGGTAACGCTGCTTCGCGTCCAGGAACTGTAAATCACCAATGCGATCTTCTGCCTGAACAATGTAATTCAGTTCGATGAGTTTGATAAACCAAAGCGCAAAAGCGTGGTGTTTTTTTAACAATGCATCCACGGCGCTTTTTTCAATGACGTAAAATGCCGCGTCTTCCAACAACTGAAGACTCTCGTCGGAAGGGGTTTGTTGGATAAAACTGGGCGTAATGGTAACGATTTGTTCGTCGAGCGAAAACCAGGTATTCATTTCTTTGCCCTGGTCATTGGTATAAAAATAACGGCAGGCTCCCTGGGTCATCCACCAAAGATGTTGGCATACCCTGCCCGATTTGAGCAAAAATGCGCCCTTGGGGTACTCCGTGTACCGAAAATGCGCCCCTACATCGGCCAAAACCTCGTTGGGTAAGGGATAAATTTCCTGAATTAAAGTTTGAATTGTACGTTCCATTAAAAAAACAACGCGGGTACTTTCAAAAAAGTATGTAGCGCACTTTTAGGTGTATCTCTTGTTCAAAGGGCGTGCGGCGCGCACCTTTGCGCCCAATGGAACACATATTGATACCTTATCTGATGAACAATAAATGGCATTTAGCAGGCTGTATAACGCTGGTGCAACTCCTCTTCGCGGGTGTTGTTACGGCCCAAATCCAAGAAGGATCTACGATGCTTACCAGCAGCCCGCTTTCGACCGGCGCAGTAATACCTCACCCAGTTGGATCTCGGCGCGGAAAGAAAAGCGTGATAAAACAACCGTTATACGCTTTAAGTACGCATGCTGCCTGTGGTATTTTATACAAAATACTACACCAATAGATTCCTGCTGAATGACAAAGCCACATGAGTATCATGAAGCATATTTTGTGGGCCGGGATACTTTAAGTTACGCCCCCATAAAACGCATACACCGCAACGCACAAAACAAATTCCAAACGTCCGGCGGCGAGATGTGCATCCCGGAGCAGCGCGGAGTGGATGACATCTCAAAGCAGTTGAGGCCCCACAAGTAGGCATTTACCCCAAATCACATCTATCATCCTGTAACCCCCTGATTCATCGGGGGCCGGGCATAGTGCACAAATCACATCTATCATGCTGACAAACATCACATCTGGCGATGGTGCTTGATGTGATGTTTGTCAGCATGATAGATGTTTACAGTGGGTCACGGCTCTCCCCGGCTTGAAAGCCAGGGTTACAGGATGTTAGATGTTTTTAGTGGAAAAAGGGCGCTTTTTGGGCACTTTCACCCATAAAACGCCCAAAAACCGCAACGCACAAAACAAATTCCAAGCATCCAGCGGCGAGATGTGCATCCCGGAGCAGCGCGGAGTGGATGATATCTCAAAGCAGAACTGATTTCCGGCAAAAGACATTTACCCAAAGTATGCCACACCACCCAATCTTTTTACCCAATATTTCGATCCCGTAGATTCCTGCTGAATGACAAAGCCACATAAGTATCATTAAGCATGTTTTGTGGGCCGGGATACTTTAACTTACGCCCAAAAACCGCAACGCACAAAACAAATTCCAAGCATCCGGCGGCGAGATGTGCATCCCGGAGTGATGCGGGCTATAGTGGAAAATAAGTGCACAGGCTACTACCAATAAGGATCCATCAAATTGGTATTTTTACGGCCTTGTTTTTTATTTTTGTCAAATTGGTCATTATTCAAATAGGCAACGATTTCATTAGATAGTATCTTAAGATCATTATTCAGTATCAAAGCGTACCGAAGTTTGGTTTTAAAAGTGCCTTCAAATACTGGGACGTTAAAACTCCAATATTCGTCTTTTTCTAACTTTACCGAATGACGACTATTCCCACAAAAACTGGAATGAAAATAGGATATAGGCACCCACTCATATCTCTTATTCAGGGCCTCGGCAAGGATGTAGAGCCGACTGTCACTGGCGCGTAAAGTCACCAAAGTATCACTGGTATTTACAAGATAGAGTTTGCAACCTAAAAACTGGCTATCAAGCCTAGTTAGTTCTTTTTGGTTAATCGTCAAATAAAGTCCATTTTTAGGAAATGACGCATCAACAGGCTCAGGTAAATTGTCGGAATGCGCTTCACCATGGTCTGGTATGGCATTCTTTTTACTGCTGTAGGCATAACAACTGGCCCGAAACTGAAAGTTAATATTCAACCGTTTCAGTTGATCTATTTCTTCCTCCCTTAAATCACTCACCCGGCCCGGAATCTCGCTCACGGTTGTTGAATTAACGCTCTGGGGTGATTTAGTACATCCTATTAAAATAAACAAACAGAGCGATATAAGGTCAATCCTTTTCATAATTGTAATTTTGTCCTAAAGATAAGTATATTCATTTTTTATCACTAAAAAAATTCAATCCTACCCCAAAAAACCACCCAATCGCATCTATCATCCTGTAACCCCCTGATTCATCGGGGGGCCGGGCATAGTGCACAAATCACATCTATCATGCTGACAAACATCACATCAAGTACCATCGCCAGATGTGATGTTTGTCAGGATGATAGATGTTTACAGTGGGTCACGGCTCTCCCCGGCTTGAAAGCCAGGGTTACAGGATGAGTAGATGTTTTTGGTGGAAAAAGGGCAATTTTTGGACGTTATACACCCATAAAACGCATACACCGCAACGCACAAAACAAATTCCAAGCATCCGGCGGCGAGATGTGCATCCCGGAGCAGCGCGGAGTGGATGATATCTCAAAGCAGAACTGATTTCCGGCAAAAGACATTTACCCAAAGTATGCCACACCACCCAATCTTTTTACCCAATATTTCGATCCCGTAGATTCCTGCTGAATGACAAAGCCACATAAGTATCATTAAGCATGTTTTGTGGGCCGGGATACTTTAACTTACGCCCAAAAACCCGCATTTACCCCCAATCACATCTATCATCCTGACAAACATCACATCAAAAACTGCCCTTCACCGTCCGGCCCCGAACAACCCATTGTCCGAATACGAACGCCCTGCCGCGCAACCACCCATTGATTATCAAACACTTACACAATGGCACACGAATTGACCTTATTTAAACGGCTAAGCAATACTCCGCCATGAGTTGAACCAACGGGTCACCAAAAATGATTAAGCTATGTTAACTACCTATTACAAATTAGCCCTGCGCAACATGCGCAAAAGCCCCCTTTTTACCAGCCTGAATGTCTTGGGGTTATCGCTGGGCCTGGCCGTTTCGCTGTTGTTGTTTATGCACGTGCGGCAGGAACTGACTTTTGACCAATACCACAGCAAAACCAACCGCATCCACCGGGTGATGATTAACGCCTTCTGGAACCCGGAGGAACCCGTTACCCTGTCCACTTCGCCCAACGTCGTTGGCCCCGCTGCCAAAGAAGCAATCCCGGCCGTGGAGCAATTCGCGCGCATTTTACACCACGATTTTGGGGTATCGGCGTTTATCAACACGGGAACCAACCAATTTATCGAAGAAAACCTGTCGTGGGCCGATCCGGGCTTGGTAGATATTTTTGACATCCCGACGGTGGCCGGTGACTTAAAATCGGCCCTGAACCAACCGAATGCCGTAGCCCTGAGCCGCTCCACGGCGGTTCGTTTTTTTGGCACTTCCAATCCGGTGGGACAAACCCTCAAAATTGACCGCATGGACCCTTTGGAGGTAAAAGCGGTGTTCGAGGATTTTCCAACGAATTCAACCCTGAACGCGCACATCCTCGGTGCTTTTTCGACCATTAAATGGGCCAATCAGCGACTGGTATGGAGCAATTCCAGTTTTGAAACCTGGCTGCTGCTCAACCAGGACGCCCAACCCGCGCAGGTCACGTCACAATTGACGGCTTTGTTGGACAAAAACGTGCCCAAAGAAAACCAAAACTTTAGTTTATGGCTCCAGGCTTTGCCCCACGTGCACCTGGGTTCCACCAACGTGGACAACAACGAACTCAACCGCCCCGGCGATTACGCGCAGGTGAAAATACTGGGGTACCTCGCTTTGGCGATTTTGCTGATTGCCTGTTTCAACTACATGAATTTGTCCACCGCGCAGTCACAATTGCGGTTCCGCGAAGTGGGCGTAAACAAAACAATGGGCGCGACCAAAGGGCAATTAGCGGGGCGTTTTTTCACCGAAACCGCCGTTTTAACGCTTTTTGCCGCGCTTTTGGCCTGGGGAATGATGGCTCTCAGTTTACCGTGGTTCAACGCTTTGGCCAATAGCCAACTGAGCCTGCAACATTTAATTCAACCCGATACATTGGTGGCTATGCTCGGCATTTTGGCCGTGGTTGTGGTATTGGCCGGTACGTATCCGGCGTTGTTTTTATCTTCTTTTTCGCCCAAAAACCTGCTCCACACGAGTTTCAGACCCGGAAGCGGGGCCGCGTGGTTGCGCAAAAGTATGGTTACGGCGCAGTTTGGCGCGGCAGTGGCATTGATCGTTTGCACGTTGGTGTTGAACCACCAATTGGATTTTTTACAAGAAAAAAACCTCGGTTTTAACCCCGGACAAGTGGTAGTGATTACAACGGCGGCCGCTGAATCGAAAGAACAATTGAACGGCCTGATGTCGGCGTACCAACAACTCAGCGTGGTATCCGATTTGTGCCGGGCGCAAACCTACCCCGGCGGCAACCGTTGGAGCGGGCGCAGCATCACGCGGGATGCACACGACTCCAAAGGCATGGAGTTGCAAACCTGCCGCGTTACGCCCAATTTTGAAAAAGTGCTAAACCTGAAAATGATTGCGGGTACGCCCCTGCCCGAACGCGCCGCCTCCGATACGGTGGTGAACGTGGTTTTGAACAAAAAAGCGGTGGATTACCTCGGACTTACCCCCGAAGCGGTCATTGGAAAAATGGTCAACTGCGACCTGTATCCCGTTTCGCGGGTCGTGGGTGTGGTGGAAGATTTTCACGCCGAATCGCTGCACAAATCCATTTCCGGTTACGCTTTTCACGATGCCGACAGCGAAGGACGGCGTTTTTTGTTGGTTAAATTAAATTCGGCGGACATGAAACAGTCCATTCAACAATTGGAAACGGTGTTTAAACAACATTTGCCCCAATCGGCCTTTGAATACAAATTTATGGACGACCAAATTGATGCCCTCTACAAACGGGAAGCGCGAACGGCCAGTACCATGACGGTATTTTCCTTTTTGGCCGTGCTGATTTCGTGTTTGGGTCTGTTTGGTTTGGCCGCTTTTGCCGCCGAACAACGCACCAAAGAAATTAGTATTCGCAAAGTTTTGGGTGCCTCGGTGGCGGGTATTACGGGGTTATTGGCCAAAGATTTTTTAAAATTGGTACTGCTGGCCATTGCGTTATCGGCACCTTTGGCTTATTATTTTATGCAACAATGGCTCTCCGATTTCGCCTATCGCATTGATATTCAATGGTGGATGTTTGTGGTTGCCGGAGCCGCCGCCCTGCTCATTGCCTTTTTAACGGTGAGTGTACAGGGCATAAAAGCCGCTTTTCTCAACCCCGGCAAAACCCTGCGCAGCGAGTGATTAATGGCATTTAAAATAATCGAATGGTTCGAGGCAGTCGAGGCAACGAAACATGGCTTTGCAGGAAGTAGAGGCGAATTGGGCGATCATTTCGGTATTGCGGGAATGGCATTGCGGGCACTCCAACACCCGGCGTTCGCCCAAAAGTGCACGTTTGTCCATACTTTCGTCTTCGGGCGGGGCAATGCCAAAAGCACGCAATTTTTGTTTGCCCGATTCCGTCATCCAGGCGGTGGTCCAGGCGGGACTGAGCACGGTGTTCACCGTTACTTTGTCAAAACCCGCCTCCTGCAACGCCGCTCGAATGTTCACCTCAATCATACCCATTGCGGGGCAACCGCTGTACGTGGGCGTGATGGTGACCACAGCGGTACCGTCGTCGGTGAGGTGTGCTTCGCGCAAAACTCCCAGATCTTTTATGGTTAAAACTGGAATTTCGGGATCAAAAACGGTATCCAAAACCTCATCAATGCTCATATCAAACGCTTTTTTAAAAAAGTAAGACAAAAGTACAACGGATTTTGTTCGCCCAATGACACAAACATCCGACAAAAATAAAAACGATGTTTTCAAACTACACCAATCCGGCCGATGTGCTGCGGGGCGAATAAAATCATCAGAAAAAATATGTTCAACAACGACCTTAAAATTGCATTTCGGAACCTGGTAAAAAACCGGTTCTTTTCGCTGCTCAACATCACCGGTCTGGCCCTCGGAATGTCGGCTTGTCTGGCTATTTTATTAATCATCCGGGACCAGTTGAGTTACGATAATTTCCACCCGGAAAGCGACCGCATTTACCGACTGCACGCCCAACAACCCGATGGCACCCGGCTGGCCTCGGTGCCTTATCCGTTGGGCGATGTCATTGAACACGACTTTGACGTGGCGGAAACCTGCGTTCGCCTGGAACGCAGCGTTTGGGGCATTGATGCCACCACCGAAGATGGCCAATTAACCCTGCCCGTTACTGGTTTTTTCACCGAAACGGCCTTTTTCGACCTGTTTGGGTTTACTTTAGAGGCGGGCAACAAAACGAATATTTTGGATGAACCCTACACCATGGTGGTATCCAAAGCAACGGCGGAGCGGTTTTTTGGGCAAAAAAATCCCGTGGGTGCCAGTTTAAACCTCAAAGGAAAAGGCATTTACAAAATTGTGGGCGTTGCGGCCAAACCACCGGCCAAATCGGACCTGGATTTTGAATGCCTGCTTTCGGCATCCACTCTACCGGCTCTCGAAGCCGCTAACCCGAATGAACAAGACCCCGAAAAGGTGGTGCAAAACTGGGCTAACCGCTACATGAGTTACGTTTATTTGCGGTTAAAAGCCGGAAAAAAGCCCGAAGATCTGAACAATGCGTTGCAGGTGGTAAAAGAACAAAGGGACAAAGCAGGCAACCCCGATGAGAAAGATATTCACTATTTCAGTCTGCCCTTGGCGCAATTATCCCCCAAAAGGGAACAAATGGCCAACGATGTGGGCGCCTCGGCACCCTGGTTTTTTGTCGTGGGTTTGGGCGTTTTTTTGGTGTTATTGACGCTGTTTCCCTGCCTCAACTACGCTAACATGGCCATTTCGCAAGCACTGGCGCGCACCCGCGAGATTGGCGTCCGCAAAGCCATTGGTGCCCGAGCGGGTGACGTCAAACGCATGATTTACACCGAGGCCATTTTGTGCGCTTTGTTTTCGCTGGTACTGGCCTGCCTGATTTATTTTCCGTTGAGCAAACAGGTGATTCAACTTTTTCCGCCGGAGGCTAATTTCAAAAATTTATTGCCACAACCCATTGATTATGTCATTTTTTTGGCCTTTGGTTTAACAGTTGGGCTTATTTCCGGCTGGATTCCGGCGCGGCGCATTGCCAAACTGGCCCCTTCGGCGGCGTTACGCGGCACCAAAAAAGGCGATTTGGCCCAATCCAAAATCAGCGGTTGGCGCTCGATCATGCTGGTGGGGCAATTTGCCGTATCGCTGTTGTTAATTATTGTGGTGGCGACCCTCACCGGCCAAATGCGGTTTATGGCGTTGGCCAATTACGGCTTTGACCGGGAAAATTTGGTCAATATTGATTTGCAAAATAACAAAGCCGAACGTATTGCCCACGAATTGCGCCAAAATGCGCACGTGCGCGGCGTTACCCAAAGTTCGACGCTGGTGGTGAGCAATAGCCTCGAAGGCGTTGACTTAAAACGCAACCCCGCCGATGAACCGCTCAATTTTCACTGCATCGGTACCGACAACCAGTTTATTGACGTGATGGGTTTGCAGTTAATTGCCGGTGAAAATTTCCCGGAAAAAGCCCCCGAGGGCCAGGAAATGTTTTTGATTGTGAACGAAAAAGCATTGAAACAATACGGTTTGGGCAGCCCGCAGGAAGCCCTCGGCAAAACCCTTTGGATGGGCGAAAACATTCCCCTGACCATCAGGGGCGTGATTCGTGACTTTCATTACCGGAGTATGGAACACGGACTGGAGCCATTTGCGCTGCGCCACAACCCCGACCGCCAACATTGGTTGCACGTTCGGCTGGCGCCCGGCGACCCCGGTGTGGCCTTGTCAGCGTTGGAAAGCATTTGGAACAAATACGACAATATTCACCCGTTTAAGGGCGAATTTATGGACGAAACGGTGCGAAAATCGCACGGAAACGCCACTTTTGTGAGCAGCGTCGCCGGTATTTTTGGCGTATTATCATTGTCCATTGCCTGCATGGGTTTGTTGGGCATGGTCACGTACACCGTGGCCTCGCGGGTGAAAGAGATTGGGGTGCGCAAGGTATTGGGTGCGTCCACCCTGCAAATTACGCTCACCCTCGCCCGTTTTTTCCTGATTTTATTGGGCATTTCCGTTGTTATCGCCATTCCGTTGGGGCTAAAACTATCCAATTTATTGCTCAGTTTGTTTGTTTATCGCATTGATATTGGTTGGGGTATTTTGGGCAGCAGCACCGCCGTTTTGTTGCTATTGGGTTTACTCACCATTGGGGTACAAACCCTGCGTGCGGCGCGCGCCAACCCCGTAGAATCTTTGCGCAGCGAATAAACCATTAAACAAGAACATGCCATGTTGACCCACTATTTCAGAATGATGCTCCGAAAACGCCCGGTGTTTACGGCCATTAACCTCACCGGTTTGATTTTGGGCATGACTTCGTGCCTGCTGATCCTCAAATACGTGCAGTATGAACGCCATTACGACCGTCAAACGCCCTACGCGGCGGATATTTGGCGGGTGTTTAACCAAACGCTCAACGGCGAAACGGTCACGACCCAGGATGCCAATTCGCACAGCGCAACGGGGCCGGTGCTCAAAGCCGATGTCGCCGACGTGGTGGATTTTGCCCGCCTGTATAACCGGGGCGAAGCGAGTGTGACCATTCAGGTGGGGCCGCAAGCGTACGAATTACCCCACTTTTTTTGCACCGATCAGGGTTTTGTGCGCATGTTTCCCCCGCAAGTTATCGAAGGGAACCTCGATGGGGTGTTGGAAACGCCGGGCGGTGCCATTATGAGCCAAAGCGCAGCGCGTAAGGTTTTTGGTGAAAAATCGGCCGTGGGGCAATCGTTTCGGATCAATGGCAGCATGTGCGGAGGCGATTATACGGTAAAAGCCGTAGTGGCCGACCCGCCGACCAATACCCACCTCAAATACAACCTATTGACCTCGGTGGCCAACCGCTACGCCAACGGGCACGAAGACAATTTTGAATCGTACTGGGACTATACCTATATTCAATTGAAACCCGGCAGTACGCCCGATCAGGTTCGGCGGCGTTTGGCGGAGATCAACGCGCAGTTTTTAAAAAAAGAAGGCATTCGGCTGGAGGTA
Source organism: Chitinophagales bacterium (assembly GCA_013298845.1). Lineage (GTDB taxonomy): Bacteria > Bacteroidota > Bacteroidia > Chitinophagales > Saprospiraceae > M3007. The sequence goes on along the minus strand of JAAFJN010000030.1, from coordinate 26,731 downwards.
CAACCTTACCGGGATATTCACCTGTACTCCAACCTAACGTACGAAATTGAACCCAACGGCAGCGCCCGAACGGTGGAGTTACTCCAACTGGTGGCTTTGTTTATTTTGGGAATTGCGTTTATCAACTACATCAACCTTACGACGGCCCTGGCGCAGGAACGCGCCAAAGAAGTGGGCATTCGGAAATCCATTGGAGCCACCAAAACCGCCCTGATGCGGCAGTTTTTTACCGAAAACTTCTTGTTGTCGGGGGTGGCAGGGGTAGGTTCGCTGTTCTTACTCCGCGTGAGTTTGCCGTGGTTTGGGTTGCTCATTGACCGGCCATTGGACCAAATTAACTACGCCGACGAATGGCAATTTTGGGGCCAAACGGTCGCTTTTTTCGGCGGCATGGCCTTGTTGTCGGGCATTTATCCGGCGTTGTTATTGTCGCGGTTTGCACCGGTGCAGGCGCTGCGGGGTAATTTTCACGGGGGCGGTGCGGCATTAAGAAAAGTATTGGTCGTAACGCAATTTGCGTTTTCCATCGCCCTGATGATTAGTCTGATTGTGGTTCGACAGCAGGTGTCGTTTTTAAAAAACCACGATTTGGGTTTAAGTTTGGACCAAAAAATAGCCATCAAATCGCAACCGGCCGAAGGCAGCGATACCTTGGGAAGACGTAACCTGGACTTGTTCAAAACGGCTTGCCGCCAATTGGCCAAAGTAGATCAACTCACGGCTTCTACCATTGTGCCGGGACTGGGCATCAACGCTATTTCGGGTAGTAACCGCCCGATTCATTGGGTAAAAAAGGCCGATTTTACCAAAATTACGTCTTATTTTATCGAAACCGACACCGCGTTTTTTGAAGTGTACGGGATAAAAATGCTGGCGGGTAAACCCCAACTTTTCCCCGACCGCCAACGCCAATACCGGCACGTTACCATCAATAAAGCCATGCTGGACGCGCTGGGATTCCCCAACGCCGAAAGCGCCATTGGGGAGCAATTGGCCTACGAAAACGCCGAAAACAACGCGCGTACCACCATTATGGCGGTGGTGGATAATTTTTACGTCGAATCGCTCAAAGTTCCCGCCAAACCCACGATGTATTATTGTTTACCTTCGGATGGGTTAGATTACCTGACGCTCACCGTCAACGCCGGGCAGATGGAACAAACCCTGGCGCAATTGCAAACGGCCTGGGCGCAAATTTATCCCGGCCAATTGTTTCGGTATTGGTTCCTCGACGATCATTTTGCGCAGCAATACCATTCAGAAGCCCAATTAACGCGCATTTTTGGGTTATTTTCGGCTTTGGCGATTGCCATTTCGTGTTTGGGGCTGTTTGGTTTAATGGCGTACAACACCGAACGGCGGCGCAAAGAAATTGGTATTCGCAAAGTGCTGGGCGCGAGTGCAACCAATATTACCACGTTGTTGGCGAGCGATTCGATTCGGTTGGTAGCAATAGCCTTGTTGGTGGCCGCCCCGATTGCCGGTTACGGTATGCAACAATGGTTATTGGACTTTGCGCACCGCATCGAATTGCGCTGGTGGATGTTTTTGGCGGCTGGTATTATGGCGGCAGTTATTGCCATTGCGACGGTTGGTGTACAGGCGGCGCGGGCGGCTTTGGCAAATCCGGTACGAAGTTTGCAGCGGGAGTAAACAGGCTCGTTAAAAGAAGATTGGTTAACACCGAAACAATGTATCTTTGCGGCCTTTTTCTTTTAATTTTTATCATATCTATGTCTCATTACATTACAACGGCCATGCTGGTTTTTGCCATTTGCCTGGTCTCCTGTAAATCAGAAGTAAAACCCACTAACGCCGAAACCAACGTCGGCCCCAAACAGGAACTCGATTCTTCGGGTAATCCCGTTCGGATGGCCAACCCTTGGCTCAATTCCCCCTGCGATGTTATCACCGATCAGGAATTTTACGCGGTATTTGGGATTGAAGAAAAACGCGATTTGGCGAACCGCGACGTACTGCCCGGTAAAGCGTTTTGTTTGCGCCGCTGGAAAAAACCCGATTGGCGCGAGCGCGAAATCGCCCAGGATAAAAACCCCAATATTGCGACCAACCCCGAAAGTGCTCTGGTGGTAGAAGTACTGAACTACGGTACACTGGCGGTGGCATCGGCGCAATACGAAATGCACAAAAAAGACCATATCAACGGGTACTCCGAAGAATTTACCGATTTGGGCGAAGGTGCCATCTGGAGTCCCAGCCTTGGCATGTTGATGGTAAAAAAAGGCCATCTTTGTTTGCAATTGAAGTTAGACCACGCCGATAACCCGGCCGATAACCTACCCAAAATCAAAGAACTTGCCGCCATTGCTTTGAAAAAAATGTAGAACGTTGTATCATTGCCGCATGATTATCATGCGCTACTTATTTATCGTTCTTTTTTGTTTCGCCACGACTGCTTTTGTCCACGCACAGGAGCAGTCGTCGCTTTTTTATTATCCTGCCCGCGCCAATTACGACCCCAACGTTCCCACCCCGGCCAGTTTTTTGGGGTTTGAAGTGGGCGATTGGCACGCCAGCCACGATCAGCAACTGGGCTACATGCGCGAACTGGCACGCACCAGTAACCGCATCCAACTGCGCGAATATGGCAAAACCCACGAGCACCGTCCACTCATTTGCCTAACCATTACGCACCCCGATAACCTGAAGCGCCTGGACGAAATAAAAAGCGCCCGCGAACAGTGGATTAACCCTGAAGCCCAGCCATCCGTGCAGGCCAAAGACCTACCCGCCGTGCTGTACATGGGTTATTCCATTCACGGCAACGAAGCCAGCGGTGCCAACGCGGCATTGGCCGTTGCGTATTGGTTGGCCGCTGCCCAGGGTGACGACGTAGAGGAATTGTTAAAAAATACCGTTATTCTGCTGGATCCCTGCTTTAACCCCGACGGGATGCAACGCTTTTCCTCGTGGGTTAACACCCGCCGCTCCCAGTCATTGGTACCAGACCCGGCCCACGACGAATTTAACGAAACCTGGCCGAGTGGCCGTACCAACCACTACTGGTTTGACCTCAACCGGGACTGGCTGGTGATGCAACAACCTGAATCGGAAGGCCGGGTGCGCATTTTGCAGGAATGGCACCCCAATGTGCTCACCGACCACCACGAAATGGGGTCCAACAGCACGTTTTTCTTTCAACCCGGTGTACCCTCGCGCGTGAACCCGGTTACGCCCGCGCGCAACCAGCAACTCACTGGCGAAATAGCCCAATACCACGCCCGGGCTTTGTCGGAAAAAGGAATCCAGTTTTACTCCGGCGAAAACTTCGACGATTTTTACTACGGCAAAGGCTCCACTTACCCCGATGCGAATGGCTGCATCGGTATTTTGTTTGAACAAGGCAGCAGCCGGGGCAGTGCGCAGGAAACCAACAACGGTTTGCTTACGTTTGCTTATTCGGTGCGCAATCAGGTCATTACTTCGTTTAGTACCCTGAACGCCGTTCGCGACAAACGCGCAGAACTGAACCAATACCTCCGCGATTTTTACCAATCGGGTTTAGAAGAAAGTAAAAAAAGCCCCGTTCGCGGCTACGTTTTGCAAGCCAAAGGAGCCGATAACACCGCCTTGGATGAACTCACCAAACGGATGTTGGCCATTCACCGCATCCAATGTTATACCTCCGACAAAGATATTGTGACCGATAACCGCGTGTTTAAAGCGGGAAAATCGGTGGTGGTGCCGGTTACCCAACCGCAATACCGCCTGATTCGTGGCATTTTTGAGCGGTTTACCCAGTTTCAGGACAGCGTTTTTTACGATATTTCCGCCTGGACCCTGCCCGATGCTTTTGGGTTAGATTGGGCCGCCCTTGACGCCGGAAACACCGCCGCTTTTAAAAATCTCCAACCGCTCAACAATACCGATTTGGGCACCGGTACACGGGCCGCCAACGGCGCCGATTCACTGGCCTATGCCTTTATTATTCCCGCCGACGCACCGGGGTTATTGCCCACGTTGGTACAATTACAAAAAGCCAAATACCGCGTAAAAATAGCCACTTTGCCCTTTGAAACGGAAGGGAAATCCTTTGCACCCGGGAGTTTGGTCATTAACAATGATCGCCAGACCGGTATGTTTTTGGGGTTAAAAAAAGTATTGGACCGGAGCAGCGTAGCGCGTCATTACACCATTACCAACAACGGGCAAACCACCAAAGGCCCGTTTTTGGGCAGCAATAACTTTGTCAACGCTACTTTGCCCAAAGTGGTGCTCATCACCGGCGACGGGACCAGTCCGCTCGATGCCGGGGAAATTTGGCATTACCTCGATACCCGCCTCGGGATGCCGCCGGTTTTATTGGACAAAGAACGATTGGGCAGCGCCAATTTGAGCAAATACAACGTCATGATTTTGCCCGATGGCCGCTACGAGAACATGCCCATTGAAAAAATAAAGGATTTTGCCACGGAAGGGGGCACCATTATCGCCACCGGAGCGGCCGTAAAATGGCTCAAACAGGCGGGTATTGGCAACAGCGAATGGCGTAGTTTGCCAACGGTCACCGGCGGCGACAAAAAACAATTGCCTTTTACCGGCAAAACCGACCTGAACGCGGCGCGCACTATGCCCGGTGCCATCTTTACGGCCACCGCCGATGCTTCGCACCCGTTGTGTTACGGCTTAACAGACGGCCCCATGTCGGTTTTTTTACCGGACGCGCTGTACCTGGAACCCACGTCAAATGCGTGGCAAAACCCGTTGTTGTTCACGCAAAAACCGTTGTTAGCGGGTTATATGCACGCCACACAGCAGCCACTGGTGGCGCAAGCCGCCGCCGCTACGGTGCAAACCGTGGGCAGTGGTAAAGTGATTAGTTTTGCCGTGAACCCCAATTTTCGGGGATTTTGGTACGGTACCCAGCGCTTAATGGGCAATGCTGTCTTTTTTAACGGATTAATGCGCTAAAAAGCAACTATTCGATGCGGGTAAAACTTTTGTAGTGGTTTTTGGTGTACCAGGCGCTTTGATCATTTCCGGTGACCAGGCGCTCGGCCCCCCGATTTACGCCGCGTTCTTTGGGGTGAACGTCCCATTCGCGGTAACGAATCTTGGAGCCATCAGGAGTTTTGAGGGGTAAGTTTTTTTCCCGATTCTGAAACTCACGGCCGCCCACGTAGCCTTCGGGGGCTTTTTGGTATTGTTTCACGTAAGCCAATGTTTCCAACACGTAAGCGGGAATATTTTTACCTGAAGGTGTTGAAACCGAACCGGAAGAAGGGGTTTTGTCCTTGACCGGCACCGGCTTGACGGTAGGCGCCTCCTGGCGGCAGGAAACCGCCCACCCGCTAAACAGCACCATAAGTGCCAACGTCAATATGCGAAATAATTTCATCATGCAAAATTACGAATATCGCCCCTGTAAATTAGTCCATTTGCCCAATTTTTGCTTTTTTGGATAATTTTTTGCTAATTGTAGGTTATAACATAAGTAAAGTAGTACATTTGCTATCACATAAACTTAACTGTTTATTATTCTGCTGAATAAACCTTTTGTAAACCTTTGTAGATCAAGCAACTAAATTCTTTCCACTTTTTTATTTACATTTTTACGTTTTCTCACATGAAAAAACTACTAACGCTCTTTGCTGCTTTGGCTATCTGCGGGGCTGCTAATGCTCAGTTGGCACCCAACTCTATTGCGCCTAATTTTGACGCCGTAGATATCAATGGCAACCCTGTTAACCTGTACGAAATCGTTGAATCCGGTAAGGCAGTTATTCTTGACGTATCAGCAACCTGGTGCGGTCCATGCTGGAACTACCACAACACCCACACGCTCGAAACATTGTACGAGCAGTACGGTCCTAACGGTACCAATGAATTGATGGTATTATTTGTAGAAGGTGACCCAAGCACCGATATGGATTGCTTAATGGGTAACACCACCGCGTGTCCAACTACCCAGGGCAACTGGATTAACGGCACACCTTACCCCATCATTGACAACGCTGAAATCGCCGAGGCGTACAAAATTGCTTACTTCCCAACAATCTACTTGATTTGCCAAAATCACTTGGTGTCTGAAGTTGGTCAATTGGGTGTAGCCGCCATGAAAGCGAAAGTTGACGCTTGCCCAGAAGCAACTCCGGGTACTGCTTTGACGGCTTTGACTTTGGACTCAGATTATACTTACGGCAAAATCTGCGGTACACAATCCATGACGCCAAACCTGATGATCGTAAACTCTGGTACTGACACGCTTAAATCAGTGGTCATTGAATTGCGCGTGAACAACCAATTGGTTCAAACATTGAACTACACGGACCCAATTCCTTCTTTGTTCCCACGTTTGATCGAGTTTAACGAAATCCAGGCGACTGGTGCTACTATCGTTAAAGCAACCGTTAAAACGATGAACGGTATTGAGCCAACAACGCAAATTTTTAAACAAAAATCGTACTCTAAAGCGAAAAACACGGCTACAAAATCGCTTACATTGGAGTTTAAAACTGACGGTTACGGCCAGGAAACATACTGGGAAGTATTGGACGACCAGGGTACTGTTTACGGCTTTGGCGGTAACGAACTCGTTGGTCCTAACGGTGCAAACACCGGTACTCCGGCAGTTGGCCCAGGTTCTTACGGCAACAACGCTGTATTCACCGAAACAATTGAAGTTCCAGCCGATGGTTGCTACTTCCTCCACATGGTGGACTCTTACGGCGACGGTATGTGCTTCCAGGCTACTGGTTACTACAAACTGTTTGAAACTGCAACTCCAACCAATATTTTGGCAAACGGTGGTTGTAACTTCGCCGACGAAAACACCATCTTCGGTGCTGATGGTATCGTAGGTGTAAACGACATCGTTGAAGCCGGTACAATGCGTGTATTCCCGAACCCTGCTACGGACGTAGTTCGCGTTGATTTCAGCATGAAATCTGCCGCTGAAGTTCAAATGGTTATCTCTAACTCTTTGGGCCAAACTGTTCGTGACCTCGGTACTACTAACTACAGCGCCGGTGCTAACAACCAAACGATCAACGTATCTGACCTTTCTGCGGGTATTTACATGATCAGCCTGCGCACGGCTGAAGGTACTGTAACACGTACATTCTCTGTAAACTAATCCCTCGCCTCGTTTGAGGTAAATGGATTAAACATATTCGGGGTTGTTCTGTCAAAAGAACAACCCCGATTTTTTTGGGTTAATTTTATTTTTCGTAAAACTCCAATGGCAACCCGTCCGGATCGGCAATAAATGTAAAACGTTTATCGGTGAACTCATCCACGCGAATGGGTTCTACCACAACGCCGTGGCTTTCGAGGTGCGCCACTACCCTATCCAAATCATCCACTTCAAAGGCCAAATGGCGTAACCCCACGGCTTCCGGGCGCGAAGGCCGGGCGGGTGGATCGGGGAACGAAAACAATTCGATGATGTATTGCTCTCCCAACGCCAAATCCAGTTTCCACGAATCCCGCGCTTCCCGATAGACTTCCCGAATGGGGGTTAAACCCAGTATTTCGGTGTAAAAACGTTTTGAAACAGCGTAATCAGCGCTAATGATTGCGATATGATGGACTTTATTCAACAACATAAAGAAGGGGAAATTAACGAATAATGACGGTGTTTTTGCCCATTACCACCGTATCGCCGGTGCGTAGTTTTTTTCGTTTTTGGGTCTCAACGGCGTTGTTCACCTTCACGTGTCCGTTGCTGATGAGCAAATTGGCTTCGCCGCCGGTTTCGGCCAATTGAAGGTACTTGAGCAACATATTCAGGGGAATAAATTCCTGATCATTCAAGTCGAAATATTGAGTCATGGTGCGTAGTAGTCTTATGCTGTTTTAATAAGAGCAAAAGGCCATTCGGGAACGAACCCGAATGACCTTTTGATATGTAAGCACCGGAAGGAATTAACCTTCGAGTGCGGCCGCGCCACCCACAATTTCACCCAATTCGGTGGTAATTGCTTCCTGACGGGCTTTGTTGTAATTGATACGAAGTGATTTGAGCAACTCTTCCGCATTTTCGGTTGCGTTACCCATTGCCGTCATCCGCGCACCGTGCTCCGATGCAATGGTATCCAACAAACACTTGTGGAATTGCAATTGCAAAATGCTCGGTACTAAGGTTTCCAACAACACCTCTTTGTTCGGTTCAAAGATATAATCGGACTTCTTTTTAGAAGCATCGTCGGCAACTTCCATTTTCGCCACCGGAAGCCACTGCTCGGCAGTAGGAATTTGGGTAGCCGCGTTGCGGAATTTGCTGTAAACGATTTCGATGGCATCGTATTGACCCGAAGAAAACGTGTCCATCAGTTTTTTGGACAATTCACTGGCGTTCTCGTAAGTAGGCTGATCGTACACACCAATAAAATCGGTGTTGTAGTTGATATCGTTAAAACGGCGACGGAAAAAATCGTAACCTTTTTTGCCCACGAATAAAAGCGTCAACTTTCCATTGGCACGTTGTTGTGCGTATTTGGAGTTGATCAGCGCCACCGTTTCCTTGTTGATATAAGAGTTAAAACCGCCGCAAAGGCCACGATTGGAGGTCATCACCACCAACAGGACATTTTGTACGGGTCTTTCTTTACCAAAAGACGTTGTTGCATCACCATCCAAATTGGAAAGGATATTGGAAAGCATACGATTCAAACGCTCGGCGTACGGGCGCACCTGTACGATCGCATTTTGCGCTCTGCGCAATTTTGCTGCCGATACCATTTTCATGGCTTTGGTGATCTGCTGCGTCGAGATCACCGATTTGATACGTTCGCGTACTTCTTTTAAGCCTCCAGCCATAAATTAAGTATAATAACTTAGGTGAAATTATTTTTTGTAACCTTTTGCCAGGTCAGCCGCCAATTCTTTCATGGCATTCAGGCTGCTGTCTTCGAGTTTACCTTTACGGAACTCTTCCAACACGTTTGGCAATTTATCTTCCATGCGCTCGAGGAACAACTCTTCGAATTCACGAACTTTATCCAAAGGCACATCGCGAAGCAGGTTGTAGGTACCGAGGTAGATGATCGCAACCTGCTTTTCCACCGTTACCGGGCTGTATTGTGGTTGCTTCAAAATTTCTACGTTACGGGCACCTTTATCCAAAACGGCTTTGGTCGCCGCGTCGAGATCAGAACCGAACTTAGAGAACGCTTCCAATTCGCGGTATTGGGCTTGGTCGAGTTTCAACGTACCCGCTACTTTTTTCATGGATTTGATCTGCGCCGAACCACCCACACGACTTACCGAGATACCTACGTTAATGGCAGGGCGTACACCGGCGTTGAAGAGGTTGGATTCGAGGAAGATCTGACCGTCGGTGATCGAAATCACGTTGGTTGGGATATATGCAGATACGTCACCCGCCTGTGTTTCGATGATCGGGAGAGCGGTCAAAGAACCACCACCTTTGATCATACCCGCCTTTTTGAGGCTTTCGGGCAAGTCGTTCATGTCGTTAGCAATGGCATCGTTGTTGATGACCTTCGCAGCGCGCTCTAACAAACGGCTGTGGAGATAGAATACGTCACCAGGATAAGCCTCACGGCCGGGAGGACGACGCAACAACAAGGATACCTCGCGATAAGCCACCGCTTGCTTCGACAAATCATCGTAAATGATCAAAGCAGGGCGACCGGTGTCGCGGAAAAATTCACCGATGGCAGCACCCGCGAATGGCGCGTAGAACTGCAACGGAGCAGGATCAGAAGCCGAAGCCGTAACAATTACGGTGTAAGACATAGCGCCGTACTCTTCCAAAGTACGCGCCACGGAAGCCACCGTAGATGCTTTTTGGCCACAAGCCACATAAATACAATAAACTGGCTCGCCGCGATCGTAAAACTCTTTTTGATTGATAATGGTATCAATCGCAATCGCTGTTTTACCCGTTTGACGGTCACCGATGATCAACTCACGCTGACCACGGCCGATTGGAATCATGGCGTCAATGGATTTGATACCGGTTTGAAGCGGCTCATTTACCGGCTGACGATAGATTACACCCGGTGCTTTACGCTCGAGTGGCATGTCGTATCTTGCACCAGTGATCGGGCCTTTACCGTCGATAGGTTGACCCAATGGGTTTACTACGCGGCCAACAAAGCCTTCACCTACTTCAATAGAAGCAATTTGACCCGTGCGTTTAACGATGCTACCCTCGCGAATGCTGTCGGAAGAACCCATGAGTACGACACCCACGTTATCTTCTTCGAGGTTCAAAACGATTGCGCGAACGCCGTTTTCGAACTCCACCAACTCACCAGATTGTGCGCGGTTGAGGCCGTAAACGCGGGCGATACCGTCGCCCACTTGCAGTACTGTGCCTACTTCTTCAAGGTTGGTGTCTGCACCGAAGCCGGACAATTGCTGCTTCAGTATTGCCGAGATTTCTTCCGGTCTAACGTCTGCCATATTATTTGATATTTATTTTAAAATTCTTTGATGTATAAGTTCTTATTGAATTGCGATTTGAGTTCTTCCAATTTATGGCTCACGCTCGCATCATAGCGTTTGTTGTCAAACTCCAAAATGAAACCACCGATAATATCGGGATCAACGGCTGTTTCGATATCGAGATTGGCAGTTGTGGCACCGCTGCTCACCAATTTATGGCGCAGGTCGCTCAACAAGTCTTCGCCCATTGGAGTTGCCGTAGTGACTTTTACCGAGGTGATTTGTTTGAGAAATTTGTACTGCGTAATAAATTGGGCAGAAATTTCGCTCAGGTAACCTTCGCGACCTTTGTTGGCCAACAAATTCATATAAGTCAGCGTCAGTTCATCCATTTTGGGGCCAAAAATTGCTTTAAACGCGGCAATTTTTTTATCCGCCGGGATAACCGGGCTTTTCAGAAAAATGTGCAAATCGCGATTTTTAGCCGCTTCGTGCAACATTTTCATATCGTCATGTACCTTTTCCAACTTGCCCTGCTCCTGAGAAAGTTCAATGAGCGCCTTGGCGTATCGGGTTGCGATTCTTGTTACAGACATAATGATGGTTGATGAGTTGAAATACGAGGCCGCTTCGGGCACCGCTATCCAACTATTAACTTAGTTTAATTTGATAGATTCTGCCAATGACTTCGCGTACGCCACCTGTTCGGCGTTGTTCGCCAAATCTTTACGGATGATTTTTTCGGCAATTTCGATGGCCATTTGACCGGCTTGGTTTTTCAAATCAACCATAGCGGCCATTTTTTGGTTCTCGATATCCTGCATAGCACTTTCTACGCGACGCTTGTATTCGGCGTTGGCGCGTTCTTTTGCTTCCGAAATAATTTCATCTTTAGCCTCTTTTGCCTCTTTAAGGATGGCAGAACGCTCTTCGCGGGCCTGATTCAACAATTTTTCGTTTTCTGCTTGCAAATTAGCCATCTCCTGACGGGCTTTTTTGGCTTCGTCCAAGGCATTTTGGATATCCGTCTCGCGCTGTTTTAACGCAGTAGCGATCGGCTTGAACGCTACCCGGCTCATGATAAACCAAAAAATCAAGAAGATAACAGTCGTCCAAAAAAGTAGGCCCGGATCAGGCATCAAAACTGGAAATCCTGCGAGAAATAGCATAGTTTATTTTTTTACTTCGTGACTTGGGAAAGCCCCGATATGAATAAATTATTGTATGATTTTTGTAACAATTTTAACTACATACATACTGAGCATCGGTGGGTTTTGTGCATTATTTTGGGAGACTGCCCCGTATTTTTATGCGCAAAACCGGCCGTGTCGAAGTATAATTCCGGGTTGTTGCGTCGCCAACCGCTTCGCGCCAACCCGGAATATAAAATTAGTTTGGAGACTTTACGAAGAAAGCCAATACCATGCAAACCAGGGCAGCACCCTCGATGAGGGCCGCTGTCAAGATCATACTTGCACGAATATCTCCAGTAGCTTCTGGCTGGCGTGCGATAGCTTCTACCGCTTTACCGCCGATTTGACCGATACCAAGACCTGCACCAATAACGGCAAGACCTGCACCAACAACTGCGTAACTCATGTTAATATAAATTATTTGTAGTTAAAAAATCAGTGTATAAAAAACCGGGTCATTTGCACAACCCAATGTTCAATTAATGGTGGTGTGGCTCCTCTACGGCAGCACCGATATAACTGGCGCTCAACATCGTAAAGATAAACGCCTGCAAAAATGCCACCAACAATTCCAACGTCATCATAAACAAGGTCAGAGGAACAGAAGCACCGATACCGGCGATGGAGCCTGTCATATTTTCACCGGATTTACCCAAAATGAAAATCAGACTGACAAAAGACAAGATTACGATGTGGCCCGCCGTGATATTGGCAAAAAGACGCAGCAACAAGGTAAATGGCTTGAGGAAAAGACCCAAGATTTCGATGGGCGTGAGGATCAACACTTTTAAGACCGCCGGTACACCGGGCATCCAAAGGGTGTGTTCCCAGAAATGTTTGTTGGCACTGGTAGTGGAGATAATAAAGGTAATCACCGCTAAAATGATGGTTACCGAAATATTACCGGTTACGTTAGCATTACCGGGGAAAAACGGAATTTGACCAATCAAATTCAACCCCAGGATAAAGAAGAACGCCGACAATAAATAAGGCATGTACTTCTCGTAGTTCGGACCGATATTGGGTTTGGCCACTTCGTCGCGAATAAAGGTCACCAATGGCTCAATCAAATTTTGTAAACCTTTGGGTGCTTCGTTGCGGCGGCTAACGGCCGATTTGGCCACCGAGCGCAACATCAGGAACAACACCAAACAAGTGAGCAACATGGTAAACACGTTGCGGGTAATACTAAAGTCGTAGAAATTAGTAATACCGCCGCCCAAAATACCGCCATCATACGTTGATTTTGGCTCCAATTCGTACGGCGTACCGTTAATCACGGCTTTAAATACGGTTTTGGTTTTACCTTCTACCGTTACATCTTCGTGTTGAATATCGGAAATGGCGTATTCGCCATTGGCCATACTTTCATCCTTAATGCGCATCACGTTGCCACCGGCCATGGTAAAACCGTGGTGGGCCATTGTCCCGTTACCGTGGTGGTGCGGGTGAAATACGCCGGATGTTGTAAATGTAAAACCTTTGCCGGGCTGGTACAAAATAACCGGCAAATGAAAATAGGTATGACCTACGATGTGAATCGCGTTGGCATCAGAAATGTGATGCACTGCGTTTTCACCGGCGTTAAACTCCTCGTGGTGCTCACCCGCCGTGTGTGCGGGGGCAACATGCTCCGCTGCCTGGCCAGTTACCTGACTTGGTTCACCGGATTGCACTTGTTTTGAGCCATTACCATGATCATGACCGTCATGATTATTATGCCCCTGAGCGTACGCAAAGACAGATAATGTGCTGAAAATCAGCGCGATACAATACTTTTGAAACACTTTTACGTCCATAATGGGTAACCCTTTTTCAAATCAGCCGCAAAGGTAACACAACATTAGCCGAAAAAAAAGCAGTCTTTCCACTTTTTCCAAAAAAAAGTGAAGTTTGCCAACAAACAACGGGGGGTAAGCAGAATAATATTTGGGTAGTGAAGAGTGAAGAGTGAATAGTGAATAGTGAAGAGTGAATAGTGAAGAGTGAATAGTGAAGAGTGAATAGTGAAGAGTGAAGAGTGAAGAGTGAAGAGTGAAGAGTGAAGAGTGAAAAGTATCTCTTTTAAATAAAATTTCTAATACTTTTGTTAGATTATTTTTCCCAAAGCACAAATTACTCAGTTCGTCATAAAGCAAAAACGAAAAAATTCCGAAATTTAGCACAAAACTAAACTTCGGGATTTTAAACAGTCAGCGTAAAAAACACTCTACACTATTCACTCTACACTATTCACTTTTCACTCTACACTATTCACTCACTTCAGTTCTTTTATTTTCACCAACATACCCGGTTTTACTTCGGCGGTATTGTTGAGTTGCAGGAGCGCATCCACCGAAACGCCGTAGCGGCGGGAAAGGTCGCTCAAAGATTCGTTGTCTTTTACCTTGTGAAACTGGTATTGCTTTTGTGGTGCACCCGTTGATGTTCCGGCGGGTTTGGTGCCCGGTGCCGAAGTCGTAGAGGTGGGTTTGGCAACGGCTGCGGTGGCCGTTGTTGTAACCGGTTTGGTCGCCGTTGTTGTGGTTGACGCAGTATTGGCGCTGTTGATGATCGGCTTGAGTCCGCCGTTGTTGGCGACCGGTTTGCCCGTTGCGGCCTGAATCGTGGATGCCGAAGCCGGACGGGTGTACGTCGTTACGGTGGTAGAGCCGCCGTTGGCATTGGGTTTGGTGGCGGTAGTAACAACGGGGGCCGATGGTTTGGACGCACCGGCGGCTGAGGATTGTGCTTTTATCTTGGGATCAATTTTTACGGGTGACGCGGGCGTTTCCGTTTTATTGGCCGCTACTTCGATGCCCCCCATGTGTTTGATGACGTGTACCGGATGCCATACTTTTAACGACTGGTTGGCGTAAACGTACGGCGTGGTCAGGCGATTCCAGGCGCGCAATTGTACCCCACTGGCCCCAATTTTAGAGGCGTATTCATCAGCGAGGTTGGTTTCGTTGACGTTGATGGTGGTATAAAAGTACTGGTTGGAACCATTATTGGTCAAATCCGCGTCGGAATTGTAGTGGTTGCTGTCCAATTTGTAGGTATTTCCGCCCAAACTGTTCAGGTGACGGATCATCGCCGGCATCACGCGTTTGGGTAAGGTGAGGAAATAACCGCGCTTGGACGGCGGGATGTAAGCACGGCGGAAACCGGGGTTCAGTTCCGATACCGCTTTGTACGTCAAACCCGTTGCTTTGGCAATGGCCGAAAACGAAATACCGTCGTAAACGGTGATGTGATCGGTGATTTGCATATCCAGTTCGGGGAACTCGGGATGGAGGTTGTGCTCGTTGAAAAAATTGCAGATATACGTGGCCGCAATAAAGGCCGGCACGTAGTTGCGGGTTTCTTCGGGCAGGAAACGTTGCAGCATCCAGAAGTTACGGCTGCCCGCACGGCGAATGGCACCATCCACGCGATTGGGGCCACTGTTATAAGCAGCCAGCGCCAAAGCCCAGTCGTTGTACTTATTATATAGGTGTTTGAGGTATTTGGCGGCGCCTTCAGTGGATTTTACCACGTTGTTGCGCTCGTCAATGGCCGAATTAATTTGCATGCCATAATCAAGGCCGGTGGCGGGCATAAATTGCCACAACCCGGAGGCGCCCACCCGCGAAACGGCGTTGGCGTTTAGGGCTGATTCCACCACGGAAAGATATTTCAATGCATCCGGAACCTCATGTTCCCGGAGTTTTTGTTCAAACATGGGGAAATACATCACCATTTTGCTCAAAATACTTTTGGTTTTTTCCGGCCGATAAAGGTAGTGCATGATGTAACTTTTAACCACTTTTGTGTTGCGCAGTTCGAGGCAACTCGACATCTGCCCAAGGCGTTCCGTAATTTCCTTGTCGGTAACGGCCTTTACAACATAAGGTGATTTGGCTACTAATTGCGCAGTTGCTGCGGAATCTGCATCTAAGTTTGCCATCTCTTCGTACTGAGAGAATACAGACGGCATAGCAGAAAAAAACAAAGCCAGCCCCAAAACGAAACGGCTAGCACGAGGGAGTCTCAACAACATCGAATTAATTTTACTTTTTAAAAAAATTAGTAAATGCTTGCTTGTGGTTTGTAAGCGAAAAATTTTGGACAGGTTACGAGGTTAATAAAGTACTGTGGCGCAAACAACGCTAAAGTACCAGGTCATTGGAATTGCGCGTCTCAAACGAGCGATCCCCGGAAAAAATTGTACCTCCAAATGTTAAGGTTAAAAATGCCGTTCTATTATTTGCTTTTCCTCAATGGGCGCACAAATATCCAACAAAAGCGTTTTACGCGGTTAGTAATATCGAAATATTAACATTCTGGGGGCCTACTTTCGCCAATTTCAGCGATTTTGGCAATTAAATTCGCATAACAAACAATAAGAAACTGTTCGCAAACCTCCTCGCCAATGGGCAAACGTGCTCTTATTTGAGTTTGAAAACAACTTGCATGGCCGACCAAAGGGCCGTTTTCAGGTTTTTATCCGGTTCGAGGGTCGCCAGATTATCGGCAAATACCCACTGCGTATTTAAAAAAAACAGGGGTTGGTACTTTTTAGCCTCAATGTTCAGGCATAACAGATCGGGCGAAATCCCAAAAACCAAAACCTGTTCGGGGGCTTTGTTTTTTATTTCGGCGGCAATATTGGCCATTTGCAGGGTATTGAATTGAATCAATAAAGCATCCTGATCGAGATTTAATTTGGCGGCACCCATCATTTTTTCCAAAAAAGGCCGGGCTTTTTGCAAGTCATTTTCCAACAAAACAACCATCACTTTTTGGGCAAATGCGCCGGTTTTGGTGGCAATTGCATCCAATTCGGTGGGTAAAAACAAAAGATCAGCGTCTGCAAACATGTCGGACAATTCAAATTTTTTATTAACAATTAGGCAAAGTTACAGAATAAACAACGGGATTCCCGAAAAAGATTTTTTTTAAACAAAACAAAATATTGCCAAAGAAAAAAATTGCCTGTATCTTTGCAGCAAATTTACATACTCTTTCATTAAATTCAATAACTTATGGCCATCAACAAGTATTCGGTGAAGGTTACACCAACTGCAAAATCGCGGGTTGATTCCGTCGATTTTTCGAACATCCCCTTTGGCAAAGTGATCTCTGATCATATGTTCGTAGCCGATTACGACGGCAAACAATGGGTGAATCCCCGGATTGAACCATTCGGAGCCATTGAGATGACACCCGCTAACCTGGCGCTCCACTACGGCCAAAGTATTTTTGAAGGCATGAAAGCCACTAAATTTAACGGCGTTCCCCACTTGTTCCGTCCCGAAATGCACGCGCGCCGCCTCAATATCTCCGCCGAGCGCATGTGCATGCCCACTTTTCCCGAAGACTTGTTTGTTCAAGCCCTCGAAATGTTGGTAGAATTGGACAGCGAATGGATTCCGGAAATTGAAGGCAACTCGCTTTACATCCGTCCGGTGATGTTTGCTACCGACGAATACTTCGGCGTACACGCTTCTGAAAAATACAAATTGGTGATCTTTACCGGTCCGGTTGGTCCTTATTACGCCAAACCGGTGTCTTTGTGGGTGGAAGAAGTGTACACCCGCGCCGCCCAAGGGGGTGCCGGTGAAGCCAAATGCGCCGGTAACTACGGCCCGGCACTGTTGCCCGCTCAACGCGCTAAAATGGCGGGTTACGACCAAGTGATGTGGATGGATGCCGTTGAAAAGAAATACGTTCAGGAAGTAGGTACCATGAACCTGTTTTTCTACATGGACGGTAAAATTGTTACACCCGCCACTACGGGTACGATTTTGCGCGGTATCACCCGCGATACCCTCACGACTTTGTTAAAAGATTGGGGTTACACGGTGGAAGATCGCCTGTTGAGCATCGCCGAAATTGCCGATGCCCACGGTCGCGGTGCTTTACACGATTGCTTTGGCGCGGGAACGGCGGCGGTTATCAGCCACGTGAGTTCAATTACCTGGCGCGAACGCCGCATGGAATTGCCGCCGGTGGACGAACAACACCGCGAAGTGAGTTTCCGTTTGAAAAACCACATCAACCGCTTGCGCGCTGGTCTCGAAAGCGACGAAAAATACCGCTGGTTGCACTCTTGCGCCAACTCCGGTGTAATGGAGTTAGCGGGTGCGCAGGAAATGGCGGGGTAAAAGACTAATTCTTTATAAAAAAAGCCGATGCACAGGTCAAACTGTGCGTCGGCTTTTTTGTTTTTGATTTTTGAACAATGGTGTCAAAAACGAAAAAGCAGCATCCTGACAAGCACCATATCAAAATCACTCATCTAATTGGAGTACGGTACTCCGTTTTTTGAAAATAATTCTTGTTTACTATGCAAAAAAATAAGATTGTTGTAGTTTTACCCGGTAATTCAACCGTATAAATAAAAGTACAAATCACATCTACCATCCTGTAACCCCCTGATTCATCGGGGGGCTAACGCGAACCACATAACACATCTACCATCCTGACAAACATCACATCAAAACTACCGTCACTTCATTCATCAATTAATAACGCATTAAAACAACCTATCGAAATTATGGCACAAGTACGAATTTGGGTACACGCCGTTTGGGCTACCAAAACAGGGCACCGCTGTTGTCTAACAAAAACAAACGGATAGATATTTTCAAACACATCAAATCAAGCGCAAAAGAAAAAGGCATTTACCTTGATTTTCTTAACGGTGCAGCAGACCACGTTCATGCACTAATTTCTTTGTCCTGCGATCAGACAATTGCACAAGTTATTGCATGGCTAAAAGGCGAAAGTTCACGATACATCAATACACATAAAATAACCGAAGCCTATTTTGATTGGGCCGATGACTATTATGCAGTGTCAGTAAGCCAGTCAGGAGTGGAGGCTGTGCGTACATATCTAAAAAAGCAGGAAGAGCATCACAAACAAAAGACCTTTGACGAAGAGTGTAATGAGTTTATGGTGAAATATGGTTTTATCAGGATGCTTGGTTAGGGCAGTTTGTTGTATTACGATGTGATGTTTGTCAGGATGGTAGATGTGATTGTGTCGGCTGTTCTTCCCCCTGATGAATCAGGGGGGTACAGGATGTTTAGATGTTCTGGGTGGTTATTTATGGACGATTTTGGGGTAGGACTAAGAATATTTCAGGGGGGGCTATATTTTGGCGGAATAAACAAAAAACTCAATTCACTACTATTCTATTGTAATGTATTTTGTCAATCCACATAATGGAGAGAAAAAAGTACAAATCACATCTAAAGCGTCCTGCGACGAGATGTGCATCTCGGAGGCACGGAGAGATGTGCATCTTGGAGGCACGGAGAGATGTGCATCTTGGAGGCACGGAGAGATGACATCTCAAAGCAGCTACTGCACCCTAAAGTGTGCTATCTTTTGGGATCTCAAGTAACATTCAGTCTTAAATGCCCACATTCGACTCCTTCAGAGTCGCTAAACCGGAGTATCACTTCAACCCGGATTGGCATCCGGGGCTATTCATATTCAACCGCATTCGCGGTTGGGTGATGAACTACCCACCCAAAAAATCGTAACACGCTCTGAGATGTCATCTCTCAGTGCCTACGGGATGCACATCTCGCCGCCGCTAACTTGGCAGGCCATACAAGATGGGCCGACCCTGCGGATCTCTGCGTCCTGCGACTTTTAGGCAAATAAAAAACCCGGATCGGAGATTTGACGCTCTGATCCGGGCATTATAACGCTGTTAAAACAATCTTTTAACCCAAAATATTCGCCATATCCGTGCGCTCTTTAACAATCCGCACAACATCGCTGATGGATACGCGGTCTTGTTTCATGGAATCGCGCTCGCGGATGGTCACAGTATCGTTTTCGAGTGTTTCAAAGTCAATGGTCACACAATAAGGGGTACCAATGGCATCCTGGCGGCGGTAACGGCGACCGACGGCGTCTTTTTCGTCGTATTGGCACAAGAAATGGGGCTTAAGGCGATCAAATACCTCGCGGGCTTTGCCCACCATTTCTTCCTTGTTGCGCACAATGGGCAACACGGCGCACTTCACAGGTGCCAAAGCGGGCGGAATGCGCAATACAAGCCGGTTGGCGTCTTCGCCTTGGGCATCGGGGACCATTTCTTCGGCGTACGCGTTGGTGAGCACCGACAAGAACATACGGTCACAACCCACGGAGGTTTCTACCACGTAAGGAACGTAGTGCTCGTTGATTTCCGGGTCGAAATAGGTCAATTTTTTACCCGACAACTGTGAGTGGCTACCCAAGTCAAAATCCGTGCGGGAGTGAATACCTTCCAGTTCTTTAAAACCAAAGGGGAACTCAAACTGCACGTCCACGGCGGCGTTGGCGTAGTGGGCCAGGTTATCGTGGTCTTTAAATTTCAGTTTATCGGCCGGGGTAATGGCATTGTGCCAGGCCATCCGTTTGGCTTTCCAGTAGTTGTACCACTCCATTTCGGTGCCGGGGCGCACAAAAAACTGCATTTCCATTTGTTCAAATTCGCGCATACGGAAAATGAACTGGCGCGCCACGATTTCGTTGCGGAAGGCTTTACCAATTTGGGCAATTCCGAACGGCACTTTCTGACGGGTGGTTTTTTGCACATTTAAGAAGTTCACAAAAATACCCTGCGCCGTTTCGGGGCGGAGGTACAATTTGCCTTCTTCACCGGAAATATTACCCAATTGCGTCGAAAACATGAGGTTGAACTGACGCACATCGGTCCAGTTGCGGGAACCGGAATCGGGATCGGCAATTTCCAACTCTTCGATGATCGCTTTCAGGTCGGCCATATCGTTGGCTTTCATGGCGGCGTTCATGCGGTCTTCAACGGCTTTGGCCTTTTGGGTATATTCGAGTACCCGCGGATTGGTTTCGCGGAACATTTTTTCGTCGAACGTTTCACCAAAGCGTTTGGCGGCTTTTTCCACCTCTTTGGTGGCTTTGGCGGTCATTTTATCAATTTCACCTTCGATGAGTACATCGGCGCGGAAACGTTTTTTCGAGTCCTTGTTGTCAATCATCGGGTCGTTGAATGCGTCCACGTGACCGGATGCTTTCCAGATCGAGGGGTGCATAAAAATAGAACTGTCAATACCCACGATGTTCTCGTGCATTTGCACCATTGCGCGCCACCAATATTCTTTGATGTTGTTTTTCAGTTCTACCCCCATCGGGCCGTAATCGTACACGCCGCCTAAGCCTTCATATATTTCGGAACTTGGATAAACAAAACCGTACTCTTTACAATGCGCGACGAGGCGCTTAAACAAATCTTCTTGCATGGGTAATTATTATTGTTTGACCGTTGCGCAACGATAGTACCACACGTTGTTACAAATGAACTTGTTAGTGCCCACGGTTACCGGGCCGCAAAGGTAGTTGATTTGTGTATTTTGTTAAATACTTTGGCCAATTTTGATAAAAAGTAAAAATGGGTCGAATTACTTTTCGAGCATCCGTTTGAGTTCCAGCACGTTGGAACGGTTGCTGTCTACCACACCCATTTGTCGGGAGGTCAGGCTTTCCATGTATTTGAGGTAATTGTCCTGATAACCGCCCGCTGCGGCCTGCTGAAACGCTTTTTGGGCATTTTTCAAAGCCTTGGTGGCATTGTCGAGGTGGGCCAATTGGCGGTTAACCCATTGAAGATCAACGGTTTTATTGGATACTTTGCCCGTTGCATTCCAGGTTTGGCGGAATTGGGTGGTAAACACCGTGGCAGCCTCAAATTCGGCCAATCCCTGGTAATAATACCCCTTGGGCGACTGCGTTTCGGCGGCAAAAAGGCGACGGCTGATCCCCGCGTACAGGGCACTTTTATTGGCGGTATCCTGCGCCGCGATGGTGTTCAGGGAGTCGCTAACGTGGGCAAAAGCCGGAATAACCGGGGCTTTTTGTTTGTCGCGCAGCATTTTTTCAAAAGCCGCGTCGCGCAAACGGAACTCTTTGTCGGTGACCGGAGCGCCCAACATTTGGTACGCAGGGTCGTCGGGGAGGTGATCGCGGATAAACACGTTGGAGGGGGTGAAAAAGTATTTTTCGTCAAATTCCTCGACGTATTTTTCCTTTTCGTTGATATAACCTGCGCCCCAGGTCGCGTCAATGTGGTGCCATTTGCCGTCGGCTTTTACGAGGTTCCAGGCGTGCCCGATCCACGGAATGGAGCCGTTGGGGCGTTTGGTGTTACCGGTGGCTACCAGCGATTTGATGCCCGCTTTGGTGCACAATTCCTGAAACAGGTTGGCGTACCCTTCGCACACGCCTTTGCCCCGTTTGAGCACCACATCGGGGCTTTGGTCGTTGGGGTCGCGGTCTTTGGGGTTGATTTCGAGTGCCTTGTAATCGTATTTGATATTGTCCGTTACCCAAATAAAAATGGCCCGAACTTTTTCGGTTTCGGTGGTAAACGGCGCGGTCACGCGGGCGCTGATGGCGGTAGTATTTAGGTCTTTTTTGGAAAACTTATCCAAATCGCGGACGTAAGTATCTACTTTATCAAAGGTTTGGCTGAATGCAGCCCAGGAAAAAAGCAAAAAAAGGGTGGTATAGATGAATTTCATATAAAAAAATATGGTGTGTTTTCGAAGAGCGGTTTTCATTTCTCCTCAGTGAATGTCCGCTTTTATGAAGCGAAAAGCACCCGAATTAGTTCCGGGAACGCGTCGCTTTTTTATCTTTTTCCAAAGTCAGAATGCTGTTCAAATTGCGTTCCGCCGGGCCAAATTGCACCTCCACGTGTTGGACCAAATATTGTACGTAGGGGTCGTCGTTGCCTTTTTGAATGGACTCGTTAAAATACGTTTTGGCTTCTTTTAAACGCAACACCACCAATTCCGCGTCTTTTTTTTGGGTTTGAATCCATTCGCCGGAAACCATGCGGGCGCTCACGGCTTTGCCAACGGCATTCCAACGCTGCATAAATCGGTTGGTGCTTTGCATGGCCTGTTCGTAATGGCCTTTACCCATCAAATACGGTATTTTATTATCGGTAGAATCGAGTGCTTTAACGCGACGGGCGGCGGCCAGGTAATGGGCGGCCAAACGGGTAGAATCGTTGGGCGCAAACGCATCGAGGGTATCTTGAGGGTGGGCAAATTCGGGGTGCGCGGGTTGGCGTTTTTTGCGCTCCACCGTTTGGGACAATTGGCCGTATTTTTGGTCAAACTCCTTCAACGAAACGGGATGGGGCAACAACTGAAACAGCGGATCTTCCGGAAAATGATCCATGATATATTCTTCCGGGTCGCCAAAAAAGTGGCGGCCGTTAAATTCATACACGTATTGGTTGTGCTCGTTGAGGTGCCCGGTGGCCCAAGTAGGATCGGCAAGTTCCCATTTGCCGTCGGTGCGGACAACGGTCCAGGAGTGACCATTATCGCCGCTGATGCCATCGGGTCTTTTCACGTGGCCATTCACCCGAATACACTCAATACCCACGGCGGTACACATGGCTTTGAGCAGGTTGGTGTAACCCTGACAAATGGCCAATTTGCGTTTAAGCACGATTTCGGGGCGGTGCGTGATGTCGGCATTATCGTACCGCAATGCCCCGATGAGGTTAAAATCGTAGCGGATATTGGCAGTAATCCAAACAAAAATAGCGCGAAATTTGTCGGTTTCGGTGTTAAAAGGAGTGGCTAAAGCCTGCGCGAGCGCAGTGGCATCCTGCTCTTTGGTTTTTTTGTAATTGTACGCAAATTTGTCAATAACGGCAAAACCCTCGTCTTGACTTTGCAGGAATGTAAAAGGGAAAAATAAGCAAAAAAGGAGCGGAAAAATTTTCATAATCAATTGTTTCGTTTTGTAGAAAAAAATTGCAGTGGCTGAGGAAAATACACCACTGCAACTTTGGGTTTAAATAACTGCTCAAAAGTATATTACATCCGTAAATCTACCACTTTTACGCCGGGATATTTTTTGGCGTCGAGGGAAAAGTGATCGTTGGCAAATTTTTTGGCCGTATTAAAAGTATTCAGCGTAAAGGTATAACGCCCGCTGTCTTTGGCAAAAGCCTTAATACTTTTGATCGTGTTGGTTTTTTCATCCACGCTGAGGCGCAACTTGGAATATTCGGAGTTTTTGGTTTTGGGTTTGAACTCAATTTGCGTGAGCAACACTTTGTTTTCCGTCACTTTTTCGGTAATGGCGTAGATATAATCGCCTTTTTCGTACCGTTTAAGCAATTCTTTGGGCGTCATAAATCCGTTTTCCGACATATCTTTGGGATCGGTATTACTGATCTGGATTTCTTTATTTTTTTTCAAATAAACCCAAGTGGATTTGCCGTCGCTGGTGATAATTTGATCGTCCATTTCGAGGCGGAATTTATCGCCATCCTGGCTAATGGTGCCTTTTTGCACTTGTTTGGGTTGGCCGGGCAATTCGATGGTTAAGGAAAAAGAAGCGTCAACGGTTTTATAACCTTCGTACTTTTTACGAACTTTATCGAGGACTTTTTTAGCCTGCGGATCTGATTTTTCAACGTTGGGTGCTTTTTGGGCGGAAGCCTGCACCACCGCCAAAACCATTACCAAAAGAAAAGAAAGTAATTTCTGCATAAGTATATTTAAATTTTGCCGCAAAGAACGTTAGAAAAGGGCTTGGGGTTGTGCAATGGGTAGTTAAAGAAAACTAAATTATGCAAATTAAAAAGAAAATGATGGCCGGTTGGGGGAATTTCCGAAATTGTTTCGGGACCGTTTTTTACCCCGAAACGGCGCAGGACGTGCAAAAAATCGTGCGGGAACCAGGGGCGTGCATCGCGTTTGGCAACGGGCGCAGTTACGGCGATTCGGCGTTGGGCGAACGTATAGTGTACACCCGTTCGTTGCCCCCAGTGTTCAATTTTGACGCGGAAACGGGCGTGTTGCGGTGCGGAGCGGGCGTATTGTTCGCCGATATTTTGGCAAAAGTCATTCCCCTCCGCTGGATGTTGCCCGTATTGCCGGGGACCCGGTACATTACCGTGGGCGGGGCGATTGCGGCCAATGTGCACGGAAAAAACCAGCGAACGCCCAATTTGCTCTCCCACTACCTGCTCGACTTCCAACTGGTGACCGAAACCGGCGATGTACAACGGTGTTCCCGCACCCAACACCCGGCGGTGTTTTGGAACACGATCGGGGGGATGGGCCGGACGGGCATTATCACCGAGGCACGGCTGCAATTAGTGCCACTCCCGTCCGAATGGCTGGAGCAACGCACCGAACTGGCCGCAGATTTGGCGGAGGTATTGACCACTTTGGCGAACAATTCCACCGCCGAATTTGCCGTGGCGTGGCTGCACCCCACGCGCCGGACCGGGCGGGTGTTTTTTGCCCAATTTACCACCGATGCCTCCCCTACCCGACCGCGCACAACGCGCCCGCTGAACATTCCGTTTTTTGCCCCGAATGCCCTGCTCAACCGCCACACGATGCGGTGGTACCACCATTGGTACGCGTGGAAAAACCGGCCCGGGGTGCGGCGGGTGCCGTTGGAGCAGTACTTTTTTCCGCTGGATGGCCTGCTGAACTGGAACCGGTTGTACGGTCGGCGGGGCTTTGTGCAATACCAGGCTTGTTTTCCGCGCGCGCAAGCACTCGCGGGCGGGGCGGTGCTGCTGGATACCTTGGATAAACACGGATTAATGCCGTTTTTGGTGGTGCTAAAACAGCACCACGCGCCGGAGCCGGAACTGGTCCACGGTTTTGTGCAGGACGGTTTCTCGTTGGCGATTGACCTGAAACCGCCCCGGAACTGGCCGCAAATCATTCAAGATTTGGACGCGGTGACGGCGCAATTCGGGGGAAAAATATATGCGGTCAAGGACGCCAGTTCTTCGCCCGGGGTGATTGGCCTGCGGCACGAAAGGCTTTTGGGCACGAAATTTGCGTCAATGCAAACAGGAAGATACAAGAGATGAGTTAGGAGTGATGAACGATAAGAGATAAGGGGAACGGCGAAGGAGGGGTCGTTACGGGTTGTAACAATATATTTACAAAAAAAATGGTAGTTCTGATAAAAATTATCCGGTAAAGTGCTTTTTTTATTCAGAATGATTTGATTACCTTTGCATAACGTATGAGAAATTGTACGGCTTTCAACCATTCGCCAGCATGATGAGGATTGAAACATTGTTCCTTTGGCGTATAAACCACTTGAATATCTTTCAACCATTCGCCAGCATGATGAGGATTGAAACGACAAAATTGAAAATCGGGTGGATGTGTGTATTGCTTTCAACCATTCGCCAGCATGATGAGGATTGAAACACAATATGCAAATAAACGATTTGAATATTTTTCCTTTCAACCATTCGCCAGCATGATGAGGATTGAAACAAAAATCTTACAATGACAGGATAAACATTCACCTTCTTTCAACCATTCGCCAGCATGATGAGGATTGAAACAGCCAAACTATTGGCTCAGAAACAGAATAAGAGATAGCTTTCAACCATTCGCCAGCATGATGAGGATTGAAACTTCCCAATGCTTCTTCAAGGTTTCCTTGAGACAATCTTTCAACCATTCGCCAGCATGATGAGGATTGAAACCACACTTTGAGATTATCAAAGATTATAATTTTCAGTCTTTCAACCATTCGCCAGCATGATGAGGATTGAAACGAGTTAATTCCATTCAATTTTGATAGTACCACTAATTGGCTTTCAACCATTCGCCAGCATGATGAGGATTGAAACCTTCTTGTATCCTGCGATACGTCCTCAAAACCCTTCTTTCAACCATTCGCCAGCATGATGAGGATTGAAACAAGCCTGTATAAATAAAAGTTGAAACCTCTTGTAATCTTTCAACCATTCGCCAGCATGATGAGGATTGAAACTTTTCCTATTCATATTGACGACAATAAATGATAAAAACTTTCAACCATTCGCCAGCATGATGAGGATTGAAACTTTACTTGACAAAAATATACTAAAATATGTCTAAATGCTTTCAACCATTCGCCAGCATGATGAGGATTGAAACAGCGTAAGTTCTGACAGAACAACACTTGTTTCTGTTTCTTTCAACCATTCGCCAGCATGATGAGGATTGAAACACTTTTGAATGAACCCCTAAAGTCAATACGCTGCCTTTCAACCATTCGCCAGCATGATGAGGATTGAAACATCAAAATTAATTTCCGGTTTGGTTTCTTCTACTTTTGCTTTCAACCATTCGCCAGCATGATGAGGATTGAAACATATTATA
>JAAFJN010000003.1:54988-340228 GCA_013298845.1 Chitinophagales bacterium | reverse complement strand
TCACCCTGAAAGCCTACGACACCGGCGAATCCAAATGGGGCTGGCTGGGCGCGTTGGTCTTTTTCCTGGCCTGCATGTCGAAAGAAAACGCCGTTACTTTTTTGGCCGTGGTGCCACTCGCCCTCTGGATGTTTCGGGGGGCAGATTCGGGCAAAATGATCAGCCACACTTTGCCGCTGTTTGTTGCTTTTGTGGTATTTTTTATCATTCGCGGCTCCATTTTGCATTGGAAATTCGGTGGTGCGCCCCTCGAATTGATGAATAACCCTTACATCAAATGGACGGGCACCGGCTGGACGCATTTTACATTTGCCGAAAAATTATCCACCATTATTTATACCCTGGGCAAATACATTTGGTTGTTGTTTGTACCGCATCCCCTCACGCACGATTATTATCCCAACCAAATTTTGGTAAAAGGTTTTTCGGAGCCGGGTGTATTGATGACGTTGGCGGTGTACGCCGGTTTAATTTATTACGCCGTGCGGGGTTTGGCCCAAAAAAGCATCGTGAGTTTTGGCATTTTGTACTTTTTGCTCACGCTGAGTATCGTTTCCAATTTGGTGTTTCCCATTGGTACCAATATGGGCGAACGTTTCGCCTTTATGCCATCGGTGGGTTTTTGCCTCATTATCGCCGCGTTATTGGTCAATCTGTTAAAAACGGAAAAAGGTTGGAATCCGGCCAATTTGACCATGCCGTTGGCCATTGCCGGGGTATTGGGCCTGGGATATGCCTTTAAAACGTTCACCCGCGTACCCGCGTGGGAGACCAACGAAAAACTGTTTTTCACCGATGTAACCACTTCGGTGAACAGCGCCAAAATCCGCAATGCCTGCGGCGGCGTATTGTTCGATAAAGCCCGCTTGGAAACCGATCCCGAAAAACGCAAAGAGTACAGCCTGCAAGCCATTCCGCATTTAGATAAAGCCCTCGATATTTACAAAGATTACGCCGATGCTTACGTGTCGCGCGGTGGTGCGCATTTGTTGTCGGGTAATTACGAAAAAAGCATCGCCGATTACCGCACGGCCATCAAATTGCAGGACGATAAACCGGCGTACAAAACCAGTTTGGCCATGGCCTTGCGCGAAGCCGGTAAAAACGCCGGTGAAAAGAAGGGGGACCTGGCGGCGGCGCTCAAATACCTCAACGAATCGTGGCAACTCAACAGCACCGACGTGGAAACGGCGCGCCTGTTGGGCGTAGCCAGCGGCATTGGTCAAAACCACGCAGAAGCCATTAAATGGTTCGGCAAAGCCGTCGAACTGGCCCCCAAAGATGCCGGTAATTACGTTGACTTGGGAACGGCCTACCTGATGTCGGGCAACCAGGCCAAAGCGCAGGAATTGTTTGCGCAGGCGCAGTCGCTTGATCCGCAGATTTTGCAGAAAAAAGGCAAAAAATAAATGAATCCCCGCAAAACCACCCTGAAAGCAGGTCTAAAATCACCTGCCCTGATACTGGCCTTTTTATGGGGTTGGACAGCGGCAATGGCTCAACCCGTGGAATACCGGCGGCCCCGCACCTTTTCGTTGGAGCGGGCCGATTCGCTGCACCACCCGCGCCTTTGGGTGGGGGCTGGCGTAGCGGCGGTGGGTTACCCCGTTGGCATGTCCATGCTTTGGAATTCGTGGTACGCAAAATACCCCTTTCAGCGGTTTCATTTTTTTAATGACCTGCAAGAGTGGCAACAAATGGACAAATTGGGCCACGTTTATTCCGCTTATCAGGAAACCCGACTGGGTTACCACCTCGGTTATTGGGCCGGTATGAAACCCAAAAGCGCCATTTGGACCGGTATCGCGCTGGGACAATTGGTACAAACCTCCTTTGAAGTTTTTGATGGTTTTTCGTCCGAATGGGGTTTTTCTCTCGGCGATATTGGGGCCAATGTCACGGGTTCGGCGTTGTTTGCCCTCCAGCAACATACCTGGCGCGAGCAGCGCATCACGCTCAAAATGAGCACCAAAATTCCCCGCTACCCCGATGTTTTGGTGTATCCGTCGCAGGGCAACGGGCCGCCCATTAGCCTGCAAGACCGCGCCGATGCCCTTTACGGAACGGGTTTGAGCAGTCTTTTGCTCAAAAACTACAATGCACAGGCGATGTGGGTATCGGTGAACCCGCGTTCATTTGCGCAAAAGGCCACCTGGCTACCGCGCTGGCTAAACGTATCGGTGGGCATGGGAGCGGACAATATGTTTTCCGGGTTTGGGTACACGTGGCAACCCGATAAATCCTGCACCGGCCCCGATTGCCTGGTGTATGCCGTTGACCCGGCGCAGTTTCCCCGCACCCGGCAGTGGTTTTTATCGTTGGATGTGGATTTGACGCGAATTCCGGTCAAAAACCGCACCTTAAAAACGGTTTTGGCCACCTTAAATATGTTTAAAATACCGGCCCCGACGCTGGAATGGAGCCGCCAACGGGGGGTAAACGCTTATTGGATGTACTTTTGAAAAACTTTTTTTTATTTGCACGGTTAAAATCTATTATTACCTTCGCAGCAAATTTTCGCTGGAAGTAAAACACCCTTTTGCCTCCACCACCATTATCAAATAAAATCCATGCTCAACACTCGTATTCGCAAAGTTGCCGTCCTCGGCTCAGGATTAATGGGTACCGGCATTGCCTGCCATTTGGCGGGTTGTGGCCATGAAGTGCTCATGCTCGATATTCTCCCCATGAATGCCGCGCCGGAAGACCTCGCCAAACCGGCTTTCCGCAACAGCATCGCCGCAGCGTCGCTGCAAAATGCCCTCAAGGCTAAACCCGCCGCTTTGTACGATGCCAAATTTGCCAGCCGCATCTCCATTGGTAATTTTGACGATGATTTGAAAAAAATTGCCGATTGCGACTGGATTATTGAGGTCGTAGTGGAGCGTTTGGACATTAAAAAGCAACTTTTTGAAAAAGTAGAGCAGTTCCGCAAAAAAGGAACCTTTATTACTTCCAATACATCCGGCATTCCCATTCACCTCATGGCTGAGGGCCGCAGCGACGATTTTCGCAAACATTTCTGCGGTACACACTTCTTCAATCCCGTGCGCTACATGCGCCTCCTTGAGGTGATTCCCACCGCCGACACCGATCCGGCAGTAACGGAATTTTTTATGCACTACGGCGACGTGGTATTGGGCAAACAAACGGTGTTGTGCAAAGACACACCCGCCTTTATTGCCAACCGCGTGGGCGTGTATGCCATGTCAAAAATTTACCAACTTACCTACGAATTGGGCCTCGGGATTGATACCGTGGACGCTTTAACCGGCCCCAATATCGGTCGCCCCAAAACCGGCACGTTCCGCCTTGGGGATTTGGTGGGTTTGGATACCGCCAACCACGTCGTATCCGGTTTGCGCGAAAATTGCCCCAACGACGAGCAACGCAGCACGTTTGAACCGCTGCCATTTATGCAGTTTTTGGCCGAAAACAAATTTTTAGGCAACAAAACGGGTCAGGGTTTTTACAAAAAAACCGCCGAACGCGACGCCAAAGGCCGTCCGGTGGTATTGGCATTGGACCTGCATACCCTCGAGTATAAGGTATCACAAAAGGAAAAACTGCCGATTATTGATACTTTTAAACAAATTGAAGAACTGCCGCGCCGCATAAAAGCCATTTTTAACGGCAACGATAAAGGGGCCGAATTGCTTCAGCGGTCGTTCCTCGGGTTGTTTGCCTACGTGAGCAACCGCGTACCCGAAATTTCGGATACCGCCTACGCCATTGACGACGCCATGCGCGCCGGTTTTGCCTGGGACAAAGGCCCGTTTGAAGTATGGGATATGCTCGGAGCCGCCGAAGGTGCGCGCCTCGCCGAAGCCCAAGGCGAACAAATTGCGCCCTGGGTAAAAGACATGCTGGCCGCCGGTCACGAAAGTTTTTACAAATCAGAAGGTGGAAAACGCCTTTGTTATAACCCGGCTTCCAAACAATACGAAGCCTTGCCGGGCGGCGAGTCCTTTATTATTTTGG
The DNA here is from genome assembly GCA_013298845.1 of Chitinophagales bacterium. Lineage (GTDB taxonomy): Bacteria > Bacteroidota > Bacteroidia > Chitinophagales > Saprospiraceae > M3007. Next base: position 336,247 of record JAAFJN010000003.1, on the reverse strand, counting down.
ACGCTTACCGGGGCAATAAACCGGTATTTACCAACCCTGAATGCACCTTGCACGACATTGGCGACGGCGTACTTTGCCTCGAATTTCACTCCAAAATGAACTCCATCGGTGAGGGCATTTTGCGGGGATTAAACGAAAGCATCCGCATTGCCGAAGAAGAAGGCTGGAAAGGTATTGTCATCGGGAACAACGCCCAAAACTTTACCGTGGGTGCCAACCTGATGATGGTGGCCATGTTGGCTTATCAGCAAGAATGGGATGAACTGAACATGGCCGTTAGTTTGTTCCAAAACACGTCCATGCGTTTGCGTTATTCCGCCATTCCGGTGGTAGCCGCCACGCAGGGGTACGTTTTTGGCGGTGGCTGCGAATTTGCCATGCACTGCGACTCGGTCGTAGCGGCGGCAGAATCGTACATTGGTCTGGTAGAAGTGGGTGTGGGGATTATTCCCGGCGGCGCGGGCACCAAAGAGTTTGCGGTGCGCCTCAGCGACGAAATCACCAAAGAGGGCAACGTTCAGATTCCAACCCTCATCGAGCGATTTAAAACCATTGCGACGGCGCAAGTGGCCACTTCGGCGCACGAGGCGTTTAATTTCGGCTATTTGCAACACACCAAAGACCGCATTTCGGCGAATACGGGGCGCAATATCTCCGAAGCCAAAAAAGAAGTACTTCGCCTGGCCGAAAACTACGTAAAACCCATTCCGCGCAAAGACGTGTACGTGTTGGGTCGCACGGGCTTGGGCGCGTTGTACGTGGCGGCGCATTCGCTCAAATTGGGCAATTACGCTTCCGAACACGACATCAAAATTGCCCAAAAAGTGGCTTGGGTGCTGTGCGGCGGCGACTTAACTTCCCCGCAGAACGTGAGCGAGCAATACCTGGTAGATTTGGAACGCGAAGCCTTCCTGTCGCTTTGTGGTGAACAAAAAACGCTCGAACGCATCCAGTTTATGCTCGAAAATGGGAAACCATTGCGCAACTAAAGTACAATAAACGCATTGGCCGTTTTATATTTGCCGGGATTTTTCGCCATGCGCGGAAAATCCCGGTTTTGTTTCACTCCAACGTAAATTTCTTTGTTTATGGCCCTAATTGTCCCCTGTCGCGACTTTACACCACAATTTGGCGACAACTGTTTTTTAGCGGAAAACGCCACCCTCATCGGCGATGTTGTCATGGGCAACGACTGCTCCGTCTGGTTTCAGGCCGTTGTGCGGGGCGATGTGAATTTTATTCGCATAGGCAACAAAGTCAACATCCAGGATGGTGCTATTTTGCACGGAACGTACCAAAAATGCGGCACGACCATTGGCAATAACGTGAGTATTGGGCACCGTGCGTTGGTGCACGGCTGTACCCTGCACGATAATGTGTTAGTGGGTATGGGCGCCATTATTATGGATCAGGCCGTTGTGGAAGAAAACTGCCTGATTGCCGCCGGTGCCGTTATTTTGGAAAAAACCGTGTGCCACGCGGGGGGCGTGTACGCGGGTATTCCTGCGCGGCGCATAAAAGACCTTACTCCTGAATTATTTGCGGGCGAAATACAGCGGATCTCGAACAATTATGTGATGTATGCGTCTTGGTTTAAGTGCCAATAAGAACCACCACTTGGAAGAACTAAAAAGCCATTTCTAACCTAACCATTTTGTCAAAATACATGCAAAAAGCAACCATCATCGGCGCGGGCCTCGTTGGCTCCCTTTGGGCCGTATTTCTCGCCCGCCGGGGCTACCAGGTAACCGTATACGAACGCCGTCCCGATATGCGCGCTAAAGGTTATATCGGGGGCCGTTCCATTAACCTGGCCATGAGCGAACGCGGCTGGGCCGCCGTGGAAAAAGCCGGTATCCGGCCATTGATTGAAAAAGTGGCCATTCCCATGCCCGGCCGCATGATGCACGCCGTTTCGGGCGAAACCAGTTACCAGCCTTACGGCAAAGAGGGGCAGGCCATTTATTCCGTTTCGCGCGGTGGTCTCAACCTCGAACTGTTGCGCATTGCCTCCGAATTCCCGAACGTGGCGTTCCATTTCGAGCACAAATGCTCCGATGTGGACCTCAACAGCAATACTTTGTTTTTTGAAAATACCGCCACCGGCGAACAGGTACAAGTCGAATCGGACCTGATTTTTGCCACCGACGGCGCTTTTTCGGCCGTTCGTTACGCGTTGCAACGCACCGACCGCTTCGATTATCGCCAAACGTACCTGGAACACGGGTACAAGGAACTCACCATTCCTCCCCTACCCGATGGCTCCCACCGGATGCCGCCCGAAGCGTTGCACATTTGGCCACGGGGCAATTTTATGATGATCGCCCTGCCCAACGCCGACGGCAGTTTTACCTGTACCTTGTTTTTGCCGTTTGAAGGCGAAACATCGTTTGAGCATTTGACTTCGGCGGAAGCGGTGACGGATTTTTTCCGGCGTTATTTCCCCGACACGCTCGCGTTGATGCCCACGCTCACCACCGATTTTTTTACCAACCCAACCTCTTCGCTCATTACCCTTCAGTGCCAACCCTGGCAATGGCAGGGCCGAATTTTGTTATTGGGTGACTCGGCGCACGCCATTGTGCCGTTTTACGGGCAGGGCATGAACGCCGGGTTCGAGGATTGTACTATTCTGGACGCGATGTACGAGCAGTACAACGGCGACTGGTCCCGCATGATCCCGGATTTTGCCCGTCAGCGGAAACCCGACGGCGACGCGATTGCCGAACTGGCGTTGCGCAATTTTATCGAAATGCGCGACCTCGTGGGCGATCCGCGTTTTTTATTGCGCAAAAAAATTGCCGCGCATTTGCACGAAAAATACCCGCAATTTGTGCCTTCTTACACCCTGGTAACGTTTACCAATACACCTTACCACCAGGCATTGCAGGAAGACGAGCGCCAAAACAACTTTTTTAAAGCCGTTTTGGACCTTCCGGGCATTGAAGAAAACTGGGCGCATAGCCCGGCGTTGGAACAGTTATTTATGGAATGGTACGGGTAAAAAACGGAGGTTTCCCACCCATTGCGTCAGGTTCTTAATCTTTGATCGCCTTGTCAAAAAAAGCGTCGCGTTCGGCTTTGGTCAAGCGACGCTGATCGCGCACTATCCGAAACCCGGCGAAGGGCGATTCGGGGTTCCACCATTTACTTTTGGGAATTTGTGGGTCGCGGGCCTGCCATTTGGGATCACTTTTTTTGCGGGCCGCGCTGCGCAACGCCACGACTTCATCTTCAAAACAGCCGCCTTTCATGGTCCGCGAATGTTTTTTGGTGGGAAAAATCACCGGGTTCACCGATGCCGTATCGAGGCGTTGAAAATAATCGTCGGTGTAAAAATCGAGGCACCATTCCATCACGTTGCCGTGCATATCGTACAGCCCCCAAGGGTTGGGTTTTTTAGTGCCCGTTTTTTGGTACGAACCACTGCTATTGTCGTAAAACCACGCGTATTCGGCCGCTTTGGCCGGATCATCGCCCCAGGAGTAAGCGGTGTTTTGGCCCGCTTTACAAGCGTATTCCCACTCTGCTTCGGTGGGAAGGCGGTAAAAATCGCCGGTTTTATCCGATAACCAACGGCAATACCGCAAAGCCGATTGTTGGGTCATGGTCGTTGCCGGAAAACCACCGGCTTTACCGCGCCCGTACGTAAAATCGTAATACGGCGGCGAAGGCCGGGCAATGGCATCGGCTTTAAAACCCGTGGCGGCGGCGGTATCGGAGTCAAATTCGATGAATTGAAAGTGAAAAAACTCGTCGAAGGTTACTTCGTGGGTGCCGATCCAAAAACTGTCGAGTTGTACCCGGTGTGCGCCTTCGTTGGTGCCGCGCCCGGCTTGGTCAGCGGGGCTGCCCATGTCAAAACTCCCCCCCGGAATGAGGGCCATTGTAAATTGTTGTTTGCTGCCGGGAATGGTAATTTTTTCCGTTTTTTGCGCAGTTAGCGGAGAAACTGCCGATAAAACCAGCGTACAACAGGCGATGGTGTATTTGAATATTTGGAGCATAAGACAGCGGGAATACTAAAAGATGACTAACCCCTCTTTTCCGGTGGAGCGCGTCAGAACTCCGTATGCATTGGGCTTTATTTTCCTTAAAAAAGGAATGGCATTCATAATCGTATTTTTTATTTTTGATTTGGCGTAATTCGGGAAACTATTCCGGTGTAACATTTTGTGTACGGCATCATCGTAAAACACAAACTTTTCATTCACCACTTCAAACCCCTCTGATTTGAGCAAAAATTTAAACAAAGAAGGTGTAAAAATATTAATATGCCCATAGGAAAGATAGTGTTTGACTTTGTTGTCAACAAAAAAACTAAAATCAATGGGTATTTCAAAATACTGATATTCTGAAACGCGGTGAATTTCCCGGAGCAATAACCGGGGGTGCTCCACGTGTTCTATGACGTGCGAACAGGTGGCCAGTTCAAAAGTTTTATCTTCAAAAGGTATCTTGTAACCATCAAATAGCCGTACTTCTTTTACTGTACTTAAGTTTCTTTTTAAAATTTTATCAACGCCACTTTCCGAAATTTCCAGTGCCGTACAAGTCAAATTAAAGTTGAATTTGTTCAATGCCGCCAATACGGCACCATCACCCGCGCCAACATCCAGAAAATGGTTTAAGCCAAGTGGTGCGCATAATTCAGCAAGGTTACGGGCTTTACCGAGTGCGCCCAAATCACGCCAGGTCGTATCATCCGAACTGTATTGGTTGTTATAAACTTGTTGTAACTGATCTCTAACGGGATTGCTCATTATTATAGAAGTGCTCTTTTAATGGAATAAATGCAAAAGTAAGCACAGTCGGATAAACTGAAAAAATTAAATTCAGGCTCCGCAAAGTGGCCCGAGAAATCGGTTATTCACTGGCAGTTTTTTATGATTTATGGGGAAAAAATTTGGTTTTCATCTATCACCTCGCTAATTTTGCAGAAAATGTTTTGTTATGCCAATTTTTAATCACGAACTCGACACACCCCTGACGGAGGAGGAAATGGAGAATGAACGCAAACTCATTACCCAGCAATACCGTGAATTATTAAGAACGTTTAAAAATCCTTTGAACGACGACGACCAGCGTCTCGTGCGTGAAGCGTTTGAATTGGCAGCCGAAGCCCACAAAAAACAACGCCGCAAAGACGGCACCCCCTATATCACGCACCCCATTGCCGTGGCCCGTATCTGCGTGGAGGAAATTGGCCTTGGCCCTACCGCCGCCGCCTGCGCGCTCCTGCACGATGTAGTGGAAGATACCGAGATCACACTTGAAGAATTGCGCCAAAAATTCCCCGATAAAATTCAGCCGGAACGCGAAAAAAACGATAAATCCCCCGTTAAAACCATTAGCCGCGTGGCGAATATCGTGGAGGGCCTGACTAAACTCGACAGCCTCCACGAGTACGAATACCCGCAGGCCGAAAATATCCGCCGGGTGCTGGAAGCCATGCTCACCGATATGCGGGTGGTGTTGATCAAAATGGCCGACCGCCTGCACAACCTCCGCACCATCAGTTCGATGAAGGAGGACAAACAACTCAAAATTGCCGCCGAAACCGACAGTATTTACACGCCATTGGCGCACCAATTGGGCCTGTACAAGGTAAAAACGGAGTTTCAGGACAATTGCCTCAAAATTACCAATCGCGCCGGTTACGACGATATTGCCCGAAAACTATCCCAAACCAAAAGCGTCCGGGAAGAGTATATCCAAAAATTCATTGATCCCATCAAACGGGAACTGGAGGAATACGGACTAAAAGCCGAAGTGTTTGGCCGCCCCAAAAGCATTCATTCCATTTATGAAAAAATGACCAAAAAAAAGGTCGAATTTGAAAACATCTTCGACCTTTTTGCCATCCGAATTGTGCTGGAAGGGTCGGACATCAAACAAGAAAGAATGCAGTGTTGGCAAGCCTACGCCATTGTGACGGATTGTTATAAACCCATTCCCGAACGACAAAAAGATTGGATTTCGATCCCCAAAACTAACGGCTACGAATCGTTACACATTTCGGTGATTGGCCCCGATGGCCGTTTTGTAGAAGTGCAAATCCGCTCTAGCCGCATGGATGACATTGCCGAACGCGGGTTTGCCGCCCACTGGAAATACAAAGGGGTAAATGGTTTTGGCCAACAAAGCGTTTTTGACAAATGGCTGTCCGAACTGCGCGAAACCCTCAAGGATAAAAACAATCCGGTGGAGTTTATTGCCGATTTCCAAAGCACCATCTACGTCGAAGATGTGGTACAGGTATTTACACCCAAAGGCGATATCCGCATCTTGCCCAAAGGCTCTACTGCCTTGGATTTTGCATTTTCCATTCACTCCGACGTGGGTAGCACTTGCCAGGTCGTAAAAGTGCACGGGGTATTACAGCCGTTTAACTACAAACTGCAAACCGGCGACCAGATTGAAATTGTCACCAACCGCAACCAAAAACCCACCGAGGATTGGTTGCTGTACGTAGTCACCACCAAGGCTAAAACCCGGATAAAAGCGGCCTTAAACGAAGAAAAACGCAAATTAGCCGACCAAGGCAAGGAAATTTTGGCGCGTAAACTCCACAATACCCACAAAGTTGGGGTGGAAGAAAACGTGGATTTTTTGGCCAAATTTTTTGGTTATCCCAACCGCCTGGAATTTTTGTCGGCCATTGCCGTTAATAAATTCAATTTTTCCCAGTTAAAAAAATTCCGCGTCGAGGGCCGACTCCTCGTGCAACCCGAACCCGCGCCCAAACAGGACAACGAGCAACAACCCACGGAGGTACTGCAAACAACCAGCCGCACGGGCAACCGCCGCCGCAACCGGGTGCAACAAGCCGTTATTATCAACGACGAGCCGGGGGTTTATTTTAAATATGAATTTGGAAACTGCTGCACGCCGGAACCCGGTGAAGCCATTTTTGCGTACCTGAACTCCAATCAGGAGGCCATTATCCACACGGCAACCTGCAAAAATGCCAAATATTTGCTCACCAATTACGCCTTCCGGTTTCTGAAAGCCGAATGGGGCAACGTGGTGCGCGAACGCTTCGCCTCCGAGTTAATTATTACCGGACGCGATATTGGGAAAGGGGTTATCCGGGAAATTAGTGAATGTATCGAGCGATTGGGGATCAATATGCAATCGTTTAGCATGAGCGGCGACGACGGCGGGCATTTCCAAGGAAACGTTATTTTGGAGGTAAGCACGCCAGAACACCTAAATTTGGCCATTTCAGCCCTTAAAAACTTCGAATACGTGACCGACGTGCAGGAAAAAAGGTTGGAAATGTGATTCTTAAAAATTTATTGATGCGTCAACGAAAAATACCGACTTCCATCGCCCATTAGTTCGATGCGCAACACCGCCGTGTGTTCCGGCAGGATCGGTTCGATGATTTGTGGCCATTCGATAATACAGTACCACGGGTCGTACAACACGTCTTCCACCCCGATGTCGAGCGCTTCTTCCAGTGATTTCAACCGGTACAAATCGAGGTGGTGCAGCAATGCTTCGGTGCCGTTGGCTTCGGTGTAAGCGTATTCGTTAATAATGGAAAACGTAGGGCTGGAGGTGGCGTCGGCAATGCCCAATTCGGCGCAAAAAGCCTTGGTGAACGTGGTTTTACCCGCGCCCATATCGCCCAAAACGGCAATTTTTCGCCGATTTCCTAAAGCCTCCCTGACCGACCGGGCAATGGCGGGCAAATCCTGAACAGTATTAGCAGTCCACATTTTTTTTACAAATAGCGCACCATTTTGGCAAAATCTTTGGCAAAATAGGTCAAAATAACGTCAGCACCGGCTCGGCGAATGCTCAAAAGCGTTTCGGGCATGGCGCGGCTATAATCGAGCCAGCCGTTGCGACAAGCCGCCGTGAGCATGGCGCATTCGCCGGAAACGTGGTAAGCCGCAATGGGCAAATTCGATTTTTCTTTGAGCAGGGCAATGACATCCAAATAATGCAGCGCCGGTTTTACCATGAGCATATCGGCACCTTCGGCAGTATCCAATTCGGCTTCGAGGAGGGCTTCCCGTTTGTTGGCGGGATTCATTTGGTAGGTTTTTTTATCGCCACTTTTGGGGGCCGAATCCAGCGCGTCGCGGAATGGACCGTAAAAAGCGCTGGCGTATTTAGCGGTGTACGCCAAAATCCCGGTATTGGTAAATCCTGCTTCGTCGAGGGCCTGGCGCATATACCCCACGCGGCCGTCCATCATATCGGAAGGGCCGAGCATATCGAAACCGGCTTCGGCCTGCGCAATGGACATTTGGGCCAAAATTGGCAAGGTATCGTCGTTGACAATGGCTCCGTCGCGCACCAATCCATCGTGGCCGTCGCTGCTGTAAGGATCCATCGCCACGTCGCTGATCAGGCAGCACTCCGGGAACCGTTTTTTAATGTCGCGGGCGACTTTCAGGTAAAAATTATCCGGGTGATAACTGTACGTGGCGGTTGTATCTTTCAGGGCATCGGCGACGGCGGGGAACAGGATAAAATTGGTAAGTCCCAATTCCATACACGATTCAATTTCGCGCAGCAGCAACTCCGGCGAAAAGCGGTAAATACCCGGCAGCGATTTAATTTCGCTCTGAATACCTTGTCCATCCAGCACAAAAAGCGGAAAAATCAGGTGTTCGGCGCTCAAATGCGTTTCGTGGGCCATTGCGCGAATGGCGGCGGTACTGCGGTTGCGGCGTGGTCGGCGGAGCATAGTATTTTTATTTTTGGTAAAAACCAGCCCATCTGACAGCGGCTGTGTTTTACATTTTTTTTAAAAAATTTTTTCTTCTTTCAAATAACGCCCAACGTAATCTTCGATACCTTCTTCGAGGGAATAAAAAGGTTCGATAAAACCCGTGTTGCGCACTTTTTTCATATTGGCTTCGGTGAAATACTGGTACGTATCGCGAATATCGGCGGGGGTATCCACAAAAGAGATATTGGGTTCCAGTCCCATTGCCGCAAAGGTACCACGGGCCAGGTCATAAAACGTACGGGCCTGTCCGGTTCCGAGGTTATAAATAGCATTTTTGGGTTTTCGTTCAAGGAAATGCAGTAAAACCGCGCAAACGTCCTTTACGTAGATAAAATCGCGGCTTTGTTCGCCGTCCTGATAATCGGGGCGGTGCGATTTAAACAATTTCATGGCACCGGTCGCTTTAATTTGGCGGGCGGTGTGAAATATCACCGAAGCCATGCGGCCTTTGTGGTACTCATTGGGGCCATACACGTTAAAGAACTTAAATCCGGCCCATTGCGGCGGCGCGGTTTCGTCGGTGGTTTGCAGCACCCAGGTGTCAAAATCCTGTTTACTTTGACCGTATGGGTTGAGTGGTTTCAGGAGTGGAATAACGCCGTGATCGTCGTCGTACCCGTGTTCGCCCAACCCGTAGGTGGCGGCACTGCTGGCGTAGAGCAGCGGAATATTAAAACCGGCGCACAACATCCAGAGCGCGCGGGAGTATTCGAGGTTGAGTTCATTAAAGATGGCAATATCTTGCTCGGTGGTATCGGTCCGTGCGCCGAGGTGGATAATGGCGTCCACATCGGTATGGTTACGTTCCAGCCACCGGTGAAAGTTCAGGCGGTGGACCTGTCCCCACAATGTTTTTTGATCAAGATTGCGGGCCTTTTCGGGATGAGAGAAATCATCCACGGCCAAAATATCCGAATAACCCGCGTCCAGCAGGCATTGAATCATACACGAACCGATAAATCCGGCGGCACCAGTAACGACGATCATAGATATGAGAGTAGGGGCGACCCTTGTGGTCGCCCATATGAGGTAAAAGCACCCAGTAGGGGTCGCCCATATGAGTATGGGCGACCCATCATGGTCGCCCATGTGACGCAAAAGCGCCCATCATGGTCGCCCGCATCAAAAAACAAAAGCCGCTTCAGACAATTGTCCAAAGCGGCATATTTTGAGGTTTCTAGCGGATTCGAACCGCTGTAGCAGGTTTTGCAGACCTGTGCCTAACCGCTCGGCCAAGAAACCATCTTTAAAACGGGACGCAAAGATACGCGTAATTGATTCAATTATGCAAGGGGCAGGGGCAAAGTTTTTATAAAAAATATTTTTTCGGGGGCAACGTACACCATTAATGCGCGTACAAGATACCTTTGGCAGCTTAATTTACTAATCTGTCAAAACAATTACGTATGCAAACGAAAGATTACATTGTGTTTATCCTCTACTTCATCGTCGTATCGGCGTATGGATATTGGATTTACCGCCGTAAAAAAACCGCCGAAGCATCGGCCAACGATTTCTTCCTGGCCGAAGGTTCGCTCACGTGGTGGGCCATTGGTGCCTCCCTGATTGCCTCCAATATCTCCGCCGAACAGTTCATCGGGATGTCGGGTTCCGGCTTTGCGATGGGTTTGGCCATTTCCACGTACGAATGGATGGCCGCTGCAACGTTGATTGTCGTTGCCGTATTTTTTATGCCGGGGTACATCCGTAACCGGATTTTTACCATGCCGCAGTTCCTGGAAAAACGCTACAGCCCGTTGGTGGCGACCATGATGGCGATTTTCTGGCTGTTTATTTACGTATTCGTTAACCTGACGTCCATTTTGTACCTCGGTGCATTGGCCGTATCGGCCGTATCCGGTTTTACCTTTTTCCAATGCAGCCTGTTCCTCGCCGTATTTGCCATTATTATCACCCTCGGCGGGATGAAAGTAATTGGTTACACCGACGTAATTCAGGTAGTGGTGCTTGTTTTGGGTGGTTTGGCAACTACGTACCTCGCACTTGATTTGGTGGCCCAACAATTTGGTTCCAGCGGTATGTGGACCGGTTTGAGCCTTTTGAAAGAGCAGGCCCCCGACCACTTTCACATGATTTTTGACAAAAGCAACGAACACTATAACGAGTTGCCGGGTCTTACAGTAATTATTGGCGCCATGTGGATTGCCAACCTCAACTACTGGGGATGTAACCAGTACATTACCCAACGCGCTTTGGGTGCCGATATCGACACCGCCCGCAATGGTTTGTTGTTTGCGGCTTTTTTGAAATTGCTTATGCCTATCATTGTGGTATTGCCCGGCATTGCGGCGTTTGTACTGCACCAAAAAGGTATGTTCCAACAAGAAATGATGGGCGACACCGGACAACTGAAACCCGACAAGGCTTATCCGGTATTGTTGAGTTTGTTAGGTCCCGGCCTCAAAGGATTATCTTTTGCGGCGTTAACGGCGGCTATCGTGGCCTCTTTGGCGGGCAAAGCCAACTCCATTGCCACCATCTTTACGCTGGATATTTACAAAAAATACTTTAACAAAGAAGCCAACGACGACAAACAGGTGAGTATTGGCCGGATTGTTATCCTCGTTGCGATGGGTGTAGCGGTACTCGTAGCGCCTCAATTGCGCAGCCTCGAACAAGGGTTCCAATTTGTACAGGAATTCACCGGTATGATTTCGCCCGGAGTAGTGGCCATTTTCTTGTTGGGTTTCTTCTGGAAACGCGCAACGGCAATGGCGGCTTTGGTGGCGGCTTTGATTACCATTCCGCTTGGTTTTGGATTTAAAGCCTGGATACCTGAAGTGCCGTTCCTCGATCGTATGGGGATTATTTTCTGCATCTTGGTGGGTGTAATGGCCGTTATCAGCCTGGCCGACCCCAACAGCAAAAACAACCCCAAAGCCATGGAAGTGAACGCGGCCGATTTCCGCACTTCGCAGAAATTCGCCATTGGCACCGCGTTGGTACTGGGCATATTGGTCTGGTTGTACATCGTGTTCTGGTAGTCGTTTTTTAGCGAAAAAAGCACAATTACAGCGCCAGTCAAAGGCCATCACGGGTAAAACGGTGGTGGCCTTTGGCTTTTTAGGGCCAATTTTTTCACAGTTGACCCAAATTCCGCCCCCTTTAAAAATCCTTTTTACCTTTGCTTTTCAAATAACAAGACACGTATGCGTTATGTATGTATCCACGGGCACTTTTATCAGCCGCCCCGCGAAAATGCTTGGTTAGAGACCGTAGAAGAACAAGAAAGTGCCCACCCGTGGCACGACTGGAACGCCAGAATTAACCACGAATGTTACGCGCCCAATGCCGCCGCGCGTATCTTGGATAACCAGGGAAAAATTGTAAAAATCAGGAATAACTATAACCGTATTTCATTCAATTTCGGGCCTACCCTTTTGTCGTGGTTGGAACAAAATGACCCCCAGGCGTACGAATTGATTCAATTGGCCGATCAAAAAAGCGCCGTTCGGTTCGGCGGACACGGTTCGGCTTTGGCCCAAGTGCACAGCCACCTGATTTTACCGTTGGCCAATTACCGCGATAAAGTAACGCAGGTCGTTTGGGGAATTAAAGATTTTGAATACCGTTTTCACCGCAAACCAGAGGGCATGTGGCTGGCCGAAACGGCCGTAAACACCGAAACGCTTGAGGTGCTGGCCGCCAACGATATTAAATTTACCATTCTCGCGCCCCGGCAAGCCAAAGCCATTCGCCGCCTCGATGGAGCCGAATGGACGCCGGTGCACTCCGAAAGTATTGATACCCGTCACCCTTACTGGTGCAAATTGCCCAGTGGCCGCAAAATCGCCTTGTTTTTTTACCACGGCGGCGTGTCACAGGCGGTGGCTTTTGAACGCGTCCTCAACAGCGGAAAAGGATTTGCCGAACGGATTTTGACCATTTTGGACGAAAAACCCGGTCAAGCGCAGTTGGCCCATATTGCCACCGACGGCGAAAGTTACGGACACCACCACCGATTCGGGGAAATGGCCCTCGCCGATGCCCTGAACTATATTGAGGACACCGGAAAGGCCAAACTGACCAATTACGGCCAGTTTTTGGAACTGTTCCCGCCCGAATGGGAAGTACAAATTCACGAAAACTCGTCGTGGAGTTGTGTCCACGGGATTGAGCGTTGGCGCAACAACTGCGGGTGCAACTCCGGCCGCGAAGGCTGGCACCAGCGCTGGCGGGCACCCCTGCGCAACGCATTGGACAATTTGCGCGATAAACTGATCCCCATTTTTGAAAAAGAATCGGTGCGTTTGCTCCGCGACCCGTGGGTGGCCCGCAACGATTATATCGACATCGAACTCAATGGACACGGCGAAAGTGCCATTAAAAAGTTTTTTGACCGCCACGCGCTGCGGCCTTTGAGCGACCAGGAGCGCACCAGTGTACTCCGCCTGATGGCCATGCAACGCCACGCCATTTTAATGTACACGAGTTGCGGGTGGTTTTTTGACGAAATTTCAGGCATCGAAACCAACCAGATTTTGCAATACGCCCTGCGCGCCATGGATTACGCCCAGGATATTGCGCAGGTAAGCCTCCACGATGAGTTTGAGCGGCAATTGTCGCTGGCCCCCAGTAATGTATTCACCAACGGCGCCGAAAGTTATTCGCACCACGTGGTACCCACGCGGGTAACGCTGGAGCGCGTGGCCATGCACTTTGCCGTGGCTTCGTTGTTCGAAGACGACCCGGAAGGTTTGGACTTGTTTAATTACACGGCATCGGTGGGTTTTTGGGAAAAAATTGAGGCCGGCACCCCCCAACTTTCGGGTGGCCGACTGCATATTCGCTCCAAAATTACCGGTTACGAACGCGATTTTTGTTTTGCCGTGCTGTATTTGGGCCAACAACACATTATTGGCAACATCAGCGAATCCATGACGGCTTCTACGTTTGAGGAAATGTGGACCAAAACCTCCGCGACGTTCCGGGAAGCCAATTTGGGCGAAGTGATTGGTTGTTTGCAACAGTATTTTGGCCCCGAAAAATTTACGTTGAGCAGTTTGTTTAAAGACGAACGCAGCAAAATTATTCGGGAAATTACCGAAACGGGTATGCTCGTCGCCGAGGCCAATTTTAAAAATGTTTTTAACGATAATTACCAGTTGATGAGCGGGCTGCAAGCCGAACGCCTGCAAGTACCCGATACCTGGCGCAATGTGGCGGCGTACGTACTGAACACCGAATTATTGGATTTCTTTACGTTTCCCGAAACAATGGACCCGCGCAAATTGCGCCGCATTGCCGGTGATATTAAACGTTGGCAAATTAACCTGACCGACCGCGAGCGGGTACAATTGGCCACCAGCAACCGTATTTTTGAAGAAATTAATAAAATCAACCTCGAAACAACACCGCTGGCGCGGGTGCAATGGCTCAACGAGGTAATTGCCATTATTCAGGAAGAAACCGACCTTAAACCAGATATCTGGCGTTCGCAAAACGTCTTTTATCTGCTTACCAAAGGCTACCGAAAAGGACAATGGTCATTTACCAACGATGAATGGCAAATGACCTTTGCCCGCCTCGCACAATTGCTGCGCGTTCGATTAGAATAAGTTTTTTTAGTGAAAAGTGAAGAGTGAAGAGTGAAGAGTGAAGAGTGAAGAGTGAAAAGTGAAGAGTGAAAAGTGAAAAGTGAATAAAAGAGTTTATAGTGTTGAAAATGAACACTATACACGCAAAAATTTTTCATTTCACCAGCAAAAAACACCCTACGACGGGCAAATTTTTCACTCTTCACTCTTCACTCTTCACTCTTCACTATTCACTCTTCACTAATTAAACAACCTTCGTTACACCTGGAATAGCGCAGGCGTACATGCCATCGGGGCCGGGTAACACCTTAGGTTTGGCATTCCAGTCGAGGGTATCGGGCATGAGGTTGATATTGGAATTGATCGCTGCATCCCATTCGATGAGTTGACCGGAATACGTGGCCATGCGGCCCATAATGGCGGTCATGGTACTTTTGGCGGCATTTTCGGCGTCGGCGAATTTGTACTCTGACTTGGCGATGGCCGCAAACAACTCATCGTGCTCCACTTGGTACGGATTAGGATCTTTTCGGTCGTCGTGGCTCCAGGTGGTATACCCTTTGGAGGTCATGATTTTGCCGGGGAATGGCGCGGTGCCATTGGTACCGTGGAAACCTTCGGTAACGGCATCTTTGGTGCCGGGAATTTGGCGGCACTGGCTGAACATACGAGAGCCGTCGGCGTATTCAAATTCTACCGTGTGGTGATCGTAAATTTCGCCGTATTGTTTGCCCACCCGCACCTGGCGGCCACCGCTGCCCACGGCGCGAACGGGATAAGCACCTTTTACCCAGTTGGATACGTCGAGGTTGTGTACGTGTTGCTCCACGATATGGTCGCCGCACAACCAGTTAAAATAGTACCAATTTTCCATTTGGTACTGCATTTCGGTGGTGTTCGGTTTGCGGTCACGCACCCACAGCGCCCCCATGTTCCAATACACGCGAGACGCCACGATATCGCCGATCATGCCATTTTGGAGGCGATCCACCCATTCGCGGTACACGAGTTGGTAATGGCGTTGTAAACCCACCACGACGTTTAATTTTTTCTTTTTGGCGATTTCGGCCGCTTCCAACACTTTACGGATACCCACTGCGTCGGTGGCGACGGGTTTTTCCATAAAAATTTGTTTACCCTGCTCCACAGCCTCGGCAAAATGCACGGGGCGGAAACCCGGCGGGGTGGTCAGGATCACCACATCGGCGTGTTGCATGGCTTTTTTATACGCATCAAAACCCACGTATTTGCGGTCTTCGGGTACATCCACCCGGTTTTTAACGGTACCTTCTACGCCAATAATATCGGAAAGGTCCTCGGCGGTGATGTTTTTGTAGGCTTCGTCAATGCGGTGGCGAAAAGCATCGGCCATGGCCACTAACCGGACGTTTTGTTTGGTGAGCAGGGCTTGTACTGCCGCTCCGGTACCGCGTCCGCCGCAGCCAATCAGCGCAACTTTGATGGTATCATCGGTAAAGTTATTGGCGGCCTGCGCCAACGGAAGACCGCTCAGCATGGCGCCGCCGGTCAATAGGGTGGAGGTTTTTAAAAAATCGCGTCTTGTTGTGGAACTCATGGTATATAACGTTTAAATATTTGCCCAACGGGACTGTGGGCAAATATAAAACGGATTTGGAAAATGGCAGAAAGATATTCGCGGTGGAGAGCGGGCTAGTGCTCCGCAGTAGTCGGCTACTCCTTTTTGGGGAATGACGGCTAAATAGAATTGGTAAGTTGCCATTGGGGGTTATTGTTTATTTTAGTAAAAGAAAGTGTTGATATGGCGTGTGATATCCATAAACGAATGGGTGTGCTGCGGCGAGATGTGCATCTTGGAGGTACGGAGAGATGAGATCTCAAAGCGGTTCGGATTCCGGGTGGAAGGCATTTCCCACGGCAAACCTGAAAATGGCGGCTTTTTTAGCGTATTTTGTGGGCTGCGTCAGTATGATTTTTTTGATATATGATTGATGATGTATGATAGCAGATAGCAGAAGTGTCAAAAAAGCCTAAAATACATCAACCATCCCACAAATTACATTCCCCCATAAAAATCCCTCAACAATCAACTACCTTTGCCCCAATGAAAGTCCTCATTCCTGTTGCCGGGGCGGGTACCCGGTTACGCCCGCACACTTATACCCAACCCAAGCCACTCATGCCGGTGGCCGGTAAACCTATTATTTGTTTTATCGTTGACAAATTGCGCGACGCCGGACTAAAAGACTTTGTGTTTATTATTGGTTACCTCGGCGACCGCATCCGCGATTTTATCGAAGAACGTTACCCCGACCTCTCCACGGAGTTTGTTTACCAGGAACACCGCGAAGGTTCGGGACACGCCATTTGGACGGCCCGCGAGGTCATCGAAGACGAAGAAGAGGTATTTATTGCCTTTGGCGATACCATTTTTGAGGCCGATATGCCGCAAATTTTGCAAAATCCGCACTCGTGCGTAGGCTTAAAACGGGTTAATGATCCCCGCGAATTTGGCGTGGCCGAATGCGACGATCAGGGCCGATTACTCAAAGTCGTCGAAAAACCGCGCATTCCCAAATCCAACCTCGCATTGGTGGGCATGTACAAAATCAAAGAAGTGGGACTTCTGATTAAAGCGGTGGAGCACCTGGTGAAAAACGACATCCGAACGGTGGGCGAAATTCAACTCACCGATGCCCTCCAATACATGCTCGAACAGGGTTGCGATATTCGCAGTATTCCGGTGAGTAATTGGTTCGACTGCGGCCGCAAAGAAGTGCTGCTCGAAACCAACGCCATGCTCCTCAACCAAAGCGGTTACGCCAGCGACGCGTTTAACCTGCCCGAATACGACAATACCATTATTATACACCCGGTGAGTATTGGTAAAAATTGCCAAATTTGCAACAGTATCATCGGGCCACACGTTACCGTAGGTGACGAAGCCGTGCTCAATAGTTCCATCGTAAAGGATAGCATTATCGGGAACTTCGCCCACCTCGACGACGTTGTACTCCGGCATTCCGTGATTGGAAGCAATGCCCGCATCCGGGGTATGGATCTCAGCCTGAACATAGGCGATAACACAGAAATTGATTTTGACTAGACAAACAAATATGGCAAAAGATTGGACCATGGGCGAAAAGGCCGCCTCCCTCAAAAAAGAAACGGAATATGCCGTTTTGGTGAGCCTGATTACCCCCGATATATCCGAAACCCGCGCCCACGAATATATGGATGAATTGGAGTTTTTGGCCCTTACCGCCGGTGCCCAAACCATCAAACGATTCACCCAACGCCTCCCCCACCCCGAACATACCACCTTTATCGGGAAGGGTAAAGTGGAAGAAGTGCGCCAATACATCGAACGGCACGAAGAAGTGACGATGGTGATTGTGGACGATGACCTGTCGGGGAAACAAACCAACCACCTCGAAGAGGCACTCAAAGTAAAAATTGTGGACCGCTCGACCCTTATCCTCGATATTTTTGCGGCCCGCGCCCAAAGTGCCCAGGCCAAAGCCCAAGTCGAACTCGCCCAAATGCAGTACCTCCTGCCCCGCTTGCGCGGCCTCTGGACGCACTTGGAACGCCAACGCGGCGGTATCGGGATGCGCGGCCCCGGTGAAACCCAAATCGAAACCGACCGCCGTCTCGTGCAATACCGCGTAAAAGTATTGGAGGAAAAACTCAAAGACATTGACCGCCAATCACAAACGCAACGCAAAACGCGCGGCGAACTCATCCGGGTGGCACTCGTGGGTTATACCAACGTGGGCAAAAGCACCCTGATGAACCTCATCAGCAAAAGTGAGGTATTGGCCGAAAACAAACTGTTCGCTACCCTCGACACTACGGTGCGCAAAGTGGTTTTTGAACAAATGCCGTTCCTGCTCTCCGATACCGTCGGTTTTATCCGAAAATTGCCCCACCACCTCGTCGAAAGTTTTAAAAGTACCCTCGACGAAGTGCGCGAAAGTGATATTTTGCTGCACGTAGTAGACGTGGCCCATCCGCAATTTGAAGACCACGTGCGCACGGTGCAACAAACCCTGCTCGATATTGGGGCGGGTGACAAACCCACGTTGATGGTGTTTAACAAAATTGACCTGTACCGCAGCCGCGTTTTTGACGAATTGCTCGACGATGACACCAAAAAACTGCTCGAAGCCGAATTAAAAGATAATTTGCTCCACAGTTTTGGCGAAAATATTTTTGTTTCTGCCCACACCAAAGAAGGTATTGAAGACCTGCGCGACCGCATGATGCGCCTTATCAAAGAGGCTTACGTTATTCGTTATCCGCACCAGGTGCGGACCTGGTAATACACACAACATGCAAAAATTCAACTGGCTCACCGACCCCACGCCCGCGCTCAAGGCGCAGGAAACCTGGTACAATGGTACCTATCAGAAAGAAGCGTTGTTTCACCTGGTGTACCACCCGCGCCACCCGTTTGCCATTGCCTGCGGCGCGGGGTTACTGGCCGAACACATCCGTCGGTTCCGGTTTTCGCCGGATATTATCACGGGAATGGGCCAAATGCTCGATGAGCAGGGGCATAATTTGTTCACCGAAAGTTTCCTCAACCACCTGCAACGCCTGCGCCTGCGCGTGAACGTATGGGCCGCGCCCGAGGGTATGATGGTGCTCCCCGGTGAGCCGCTGTTGGTGGCCAAAGGCCCGCTCGACCAGATTTTATTGCTCGAAACGGCCTTTATTTACCTGATTTGGCGCTCCTCACAATGGGCCACCCGCGTGGCGGTAGAACGCTGGAACGCACGCGACTGGGTAGAAGAAGATACCCCGCTGGCACCGGCAACGCCGCATAATTTTGACGGTTGGAAAATTCGCGCCGAATACATTGGCGGGGCCGGGGCCGATGAAATTATCGGCTCCATCAGTCAACCCAGCCGCTTGCCCGACCCCGAGGAGGGTTTAATCCGGGTTTGGGAACAGGATAAAGGTATTATCAACAACGAAATCCCGCTGACGCAGGTGCGCCGCCTCTACAAAAGCCAGGAAGCCGTGGGCGATATTTGGCTCACCGAAGAACTGGAAGAAACCGCCAGTGTCAGCCGTACCTCGGCGCGCATGAGCGATATCCGCACCGGAAAAACGGAAACCCTGCGTTTTACCCGTTTCCAAAACCTCTACCAACCGGTTTTGGTGAAGGGCCACCCGGCATTGCCGCCGCCGCGCATCAGTTACCTGCGCCAGCGTACCCTCAAGCAGTTGGAAGCCTTCCACGAGGCTAAATTGGATGAGTATCCACGCGGGTGGTTTGTGTAATAAACGCCCATATCTTCGCAAAAACCCGCTCTTTTTCCGGTTCGTTGTGTATTTCGTGGTACATCCCCGGCCATTCGATGTGTTGCACTGGCCCCGTTAACCGTGCCGCCAGTTCTTTAGTGGCCGGAGCCGACGTAATGCCATCGGCACCGCCGTGCATCAACAGCAGCGGACAAGGCGGCGTACCCGCGTAGGTATTGAGCCAGGCCGCGCCTTCCAGCAAGGCCATACCGGCGGCGGCACTCACGCGGTCGTGCACCAGTGGATCGGCGTTATAAGCGGCCACTACCGCTGCATCGGTGCTCAAAAGGGTCGTATCCAACTCGGAAGGCAAACTCAGCGACGGCCAGATATTCCGCAACATTTTTCCCGCTACAATTTTAATTTTTGGGGCTTCAAAGGCCAACCGAATCCACGGGCCGGTAATAATGGCACCCGCCAAAAAATCGGGGCGCGTGCGCAAAAGGTAATTCAACGACACGTTGCCGCCCATCGAATGTCCGTAGAGAAATAAGGGTACGTTGGGGTGTTTTTCGCGTTGAATTTGCAAAAAATCGGCAATATCGTCGGTGTAAGCCGCTAAATTAGCCGCGTGGCCGCGTTTGCCGCCGCTTTGGCCAAAGCCCTGCTGATCGTACCCCGCGCAGGCAATACCGCGTTGATTGAACCACTGCGCCACGTGCGTGTACCGCAATACGTGTTCGCCTTGTCCGTGAATAATGGCAACCACAGCCTTGGGCTGCGTTACCGGCCACTCTTGGGAAAAGAGTTCCAGCCCCGTTTTATTTTTTATGAACATAGAAACCTGATGTATCTTTGCGCGGTGAGTAATATAGCGTACCTGCTGCAAAAGTACCGAGAGTCGGCACAAATCCAAACCATCATTGAGGGAATTTCTCAGCCGTCGGCCCGGTTGGTGCTCGAAGGTATGAAAGGGGGGCAACGGGCGTTGGTGCTTGCGGCAACGGCCCTCAACAGCAACGTACCGCATTTGGCCATTTGCGAAACCAAAGAAGAGGCGGCGTATTTGTTCAACGACCTCTGCGGTTTAATGGGCGAAACCAACGTGTGGTTTTTTCCCGATAGTTTTAAAAGGCCCCTTGTTTTCGACGACCTCAACCCCACCCAAATGCTGCAACGGAGCGAGGCGGTGAACAAAATATCGTCTATTCGGGGGTACGGGCACGTGATTGTGACTTACCCGGAGGCCATTTTTGAAAAAGTAGTGCAACCGGCGACCCTCGAAGAACACAAAATTGACGTGGTAAAAAACGAGCGCCTCGACGTGGATTTTATGATCGAAATCCTCATCGAATTTGGGTTCGAACGCTCCGATTTTGTCTATGAACCCGGCCAATTCAGCATTCGCGGGGGCATTATTGACCTTTTTTCCTACGGCAACGACCTCCCCTACCGCATCGAACTCTTCGACGATGAAGTGGAGTCCATCCGAACCTTTGAAATTACGACGCAGGCCAGCGTCAAACAACTGGACCGGGTGCGCATTATTCCCAACCTCAACACGCGTTTCCGGCAGGAGCAAAAAGCGCCTTTGTTGCGCATTATTCCCGCCAATAGCATCATTTGGATTAAAGACGTGCAATTTGTGCTGGATAAACTGCTCAAATGTTTTGAAAAAGCCGAGGAATTTGCCGCCAAAATCAGTGCACATACGCCCGCCGAATTGCGCGAAATTTTTCGCGACCGCGCCTTTATTTACCCCGGCGAAATTGTGGGCGATCTGGAAGATGCCAACCTGGTGTTTGTGAAATAAAAAACAGACCCCAACCTTACACAACCATTGGAAAAACCTAATCTCAAATAACCTATCTTTGTGCCATGCAAAAATTACCCATTGGCATACAAACGTTTCGAGAAATTATAGACGATAATTACCTCTACGTGGATAAAACGGAGCAAATTCACCGGTTCATCGAATCAGGAAAGTACTTCTTTTTGTCTCGGCCCCGCCGTTTTGGTAAATCGCTGACCTTGTCCACCATCAAAGAAATATACAGCGGCAGTCGGGACTTGTTCAAAGGGTTGTGGATCGAAAACCAATGGGATTGGAACAAAATACACCCGGTGGTGCATATCCAGTTTAACGAAATTGGTTATTCAACTGCCGGACTGGAAACGGCGCTGCACAAAATGCTCGAACGAGAAGCCGGGAAACACGGAATTGTGCTAAAAGAGACGGAGTTCGACCAAAAATTCAGGGAGTTATTGGAGGTGCTTGCGACCACTAAAAAGAAAGTGGTACTACTGATTGACGAATACGATAAGCCGCTGATTGATTATTTGGAAAAAGAAGAATTGCCCATCGCGTTCGGGCACCAGAAGATCCTGAAAAGTTTTTACAGCATTATCAAAAGTGCCGACCCCTACATCGAATTATTGGTCATTACCGGTGTGTCGAAGTTCAGCAAAGTGAGCATTTTTAGTGATTTAAATAACCTCGATGACATCACTTTAGACGAAAATGCCGCCGATTTGGTGGGTTATACACAAGCCGAGTTGGAATATTTTTTTGAACCTTGGATTAATTATACCCTTGAAAAATACACCGACCTCTCGCGAGAATCCTTGTTAGAACTCATCAAAAAATGGTACAACGGGTACTCGTGGGACGGACAAGTGCGGGTTTATAATCCATTTTCTATCCTTAGTTTTTTCAAAAAAAGGAGTTTTGAAGACTATTGGTTTAAAACCGGTACGCCTACGTTTTTGATTAAAAAAATGAAGGAAGACCGCTACTTTAAACTGGATGAAATGACCGTTAATGCCTTATTGTTTGAAAGTTATTCGTTGGATAACCTCGAATTGCGCTCTCTACTCTTTCAAACGGGCTACCTGACGGTAAAAAAAATAGACCGTTTCCGGGGCTTATACACCCTCGATTACCCCAATCGGGAAGTAGAGCAGGCTTTAAACAGCCATTTAATTGGTTCGTTGTTGCACAAATCGCCGGATATTAGTGCCACCCCCGTCGTGCAGTTGGAAACGGCATTTGTCCAAAATGAACCCGAACAAGTCGCCGTCATTATCAACGACATGCTCAAAAGTGTCCCCAGTTTATTGCTGGCCAACCAAGACGAGCATTTTTACCATGCCCTGGTGCATTTGCATTTCCGCTACCTCGGCTTTTTTATCGAAAGTGAAGTACACACTTCCAATGGCCGCATGGATGCCGTGGTCCACACCCCCGAACGCATCTTTATCATTGAGTTTAAAATTGACGAAAGTGCCGCCGCCGCTTTGCAACAAATCACCAAAAAAGACTACGCCGCCCGGTTCAAAACTTCCGGTAAACAACTCGTCGGTTTAGGGATCAATTTCAATACCGAAAAACGCTGCGTGGACGACTGGGCTACCCATTCGCTCTGATTTCGGCTAAATAACCTATCTTTGTGCCATGCAAAAATTACCCATTGGCATACAAACGTTTCGAGAAATTATAGACGATAATTACCTCTACGTGGATAAAACGGAGCAAATTCACCGGTTCATCGAATCAGGAAAGTACTTCTTTTTGTCTCGGCCCCGCCGTTTTGGCAAATCGCTGACCTTGTCCACCATCAAAGAAATATACAGCGGCAGTCGGGACTTGTTCGAAGGGTTGTGGATCGAAAACCAATGGGATTGGAACAAAATACACCCGGTGGTGCATATCCAGTTTAACGCAATTGGATACGCCACAAATGGGCTGGAATACGCGCTTGATTCGGTGATCAACGATGAAGCCCAAAAACACGGCATTCAATTAGATAAAACCGGGTATGACCAGCGTTTTTTGGAATTGTTGCAGAAATTATCGGAGAAAAAAGGTAAAGTGGTGCTGCTGATTGACGAATACGACAAACCACTGATTGATTATTTGGAGAAAGAAGAATTACCCATCGCGTTCGGGCACCAGAAGATCCTGAAAAGTTTTTACAGCATTATCAAAAGTGCCGACCCTTACATCGAATTATTGGTCATTACCGGTGTGTCGAAGTTCAGCAAAGTGAGCATTTTTAGTGATTTAAACAACCTCGATGACATCACTTTAGACGAAAATGTCGCCGATTTGGTGGGTTATACACAAGCCGAGTTGGAATATTTTTTTGAACCCTGGATTAATTATACCCTTGAAAAATACACCGACCTCTCGCGAGAATCCTTGTTAGAACTTATCAAAAAATGGTACAACGGGTATTCGTGGGACGGACAAGTGCGGGTTTATAATCCGTTTTCTATCCTTAGTTTTTTCAAAAAAAGGAGTTTTGAAGATTATTGGTTTAAAACCGGTACGCCTACGTTTTTGATTAAAAAAATGAAGGAAGACCGCTACTTTAAACTGGATGAAATGACCGTTAATGCCTTATTGTTTGAAAGTTATTCGTTGGATAACCTCGAATTGCGCTCTCTACTCTTTCAAACGGGCTACCTGACGGTAAAAAAAATAGACCGTTTCCGGGGCTTATACACCCTCGATTACCCCAATCGGGAAGTAGAGCAGGCTTTAAACAGCCATTTAATTGGTTCGTTGTTGCACAAATCGCCGGATATTAGTGCCACCCCCGTCGTGCAGTTGGAAACGGCATTTGTCCAAAATGAACCCGAACAAGTCGCCGTCATTATCAACGACATGCTCAAAAGTGTCCCCAGTTTGCTGTTGGCCAATCAAGACGAGCATTTTTACCACGCTTTGGTGCATTTGCATTTCCGCTACCTCGGCTTTTTTATCGAAAGTGAAGTACACACTTCCAATGGCCGCATGGATGCCGTGGTCCACACCCCCGAACGCATTTTTATCATTGAGTTCAAAATTGACGAAAGCGCCGCCGCTGCTTTGCAACAAATCACCAAAAAAGACTACGCCGCCCGGTTCAAAACTTCCGGCAAACAACTCGTCGGTTTGGGCATCAATTTCAATACCGAAAAACGCTGCGTGGACGACTGGGCCACCCATTCACTCTGATTTCGGCTACATACAAAAAAAAGTGCCCTGCACCACCTTTCGGCAGACAGGGCAATGGTAAATCCTTCGTTCTTCTCAAAAATTCATTATTCTTTAGCCGCGACCAGATTTTACGCGGTTTTTCTCATCGTCGAGACCGGTTTTGCGCTGGCGGGCGGCTTTTACTTCGTTGGAACCGAAACGGTATGAGCAACTCACAGTAACGGTGCGGGCTTCCCAGGTGCCATTGGCTTTCATGTAAAGGCCGGGGGTGAATACATTGGTACCGCCCCAACCTGCCGTACCGAGGAGATCGCCAAAACGCACGCGCACGTGGCCTTTTCCGTCCCAGAGGTTCTTTTTCACCGCAAAATCCATCATGCCTTGCTGGCGGCTTTTGAGCGTACCCCAGTAGCCGGGCGTACTGTACCAACCCGACAACTGGATGTTCCAGCCTTTACCCAATTTTACACTTTGTTCGGCGTAGAGATTGCCCGTGGTGAAGGCAATTTCGTCAATTCCGAAGCCCAAGTTGTCAAATTGTGCGCTAAAACGGCTGTGCACGGCGGTAATGCTGATAAAACCTTCGTACCATTTGGCAAATGGCGTTGGGATATTAATCGTGGCGGAAAGGTTTTGCTGGTCGGCAATGTTTTCGTTGGTAATAAAGGTTGCATTGGGGTTATCGGGGTCGGTGGCAAGCACCTGCGTAAATACGTCTTTGGTTTTACTGTAACCCAACGAAATCACCGGAAAACCATTGTAAGTAGGGGCAATTTCGAAGGAATTGGTGAACTGAGGGCGGAGGCGTTCGTTACCGCGTTGATACGTCAATTCATCCAATTTGAACTGGAAAGGGTTGAGGTCCTGGTAACTTGGGCGGTCAATTCGGCGGCTATACGTGGTATTTAAACCAATTTTTTCGGTAAAACTGTACGTGATGGCCGCGCTGGGGAATAATTCGGTGTAATCGTTTTTCACCTGTTTACCGTTTTGGCTGTTGGCCGAAATCAGGTCACCCATGTAATTGGTATTTTCCATGCGCAAACCCGCTTGTACGTTGAGTTTTTTGCCAAATTTGCGGTTATAATTCACGTAGGCCGCAATGGTGCGTTCTTCGTAAATAAACTGGTTACTCACCGTGGTGTCCAATACTTCCGAGTTTTCGATCACTTGGTAAAAGTCAAAAGTATTGTCGGTGGTGATATTGGCAATTTTGGCCCCCGTTCCGAACGTGCCACCCCACAAAGGCTGTTCATAATCCAATTTACCCGTGTAAATATCAATGTTCGTGGGGGTTTCGTTGGTAAAAATGCGGCTGTACGCCGGGAAGGCATTGGTCGGTGAGGTATAAAAATTAGGTTGGTAACTATTACCCGTAATCCGATAACCGCCACGGTCGAGGTCAATATTGAGGCTGCGACCGGTGGTATCCGAGTAGCGGTAATTGGCGTTAACATTCAGGTCGTAGCGATGCCCCGGTACGGTATTGGTGGCATTCAGGATAGAAGTCACTTCGCTAGGATTGCTTAATGCGCCAATTTTGGTAACACTGGTATTGTTCCAATCGCCATTGTCAATGTTACCGTTGACCAAAACCCCAACGGTGTGTTTGGAATTAAGGTAATAATCGGTACCTACGCGGAACGAGTTCCAGCGGCTGGTGTTGTACGATTTGGCTTGTTGGTCAAAATAAGAACCATTTTGTTCGCGCAAAAAGTTCTGCCCGTTGTGCCAACGTCCGTAGTGGTTATTGTAAGAACCAAAAGTATTTAGTTTTTTGGAGCGGTTATTCAGGCTGAGGCTGATACCCCCTTTGGCCGTTTCACCGTAGATACCCTCTACGTTGACGTTGCCGTTGGTACCAAATGATTTGTTTTTCTTGAGGCGGATGTTGATAATACCCGCATTTCCGGAGGCGTCGTATTTGGCCGAAGGGTTCGAAATGATTTCGATATTGTCAATATCGGCGGCTTGGGTGCCTTTTAACAAAGCGGCCAGGTCTTTCCCGTCGAGGGGTACTTCGCGGCCATCAATCATCACCCGAACGTTGTTTTTGCCCTTTACATTCACGTTTTCGTTGTTGTCAACGGTAACGCCGGGGGCTTTGCGGAGCAATTCGAGGGCACTTAATCCCGTAGAGTTCATTGTACCGTCTACGTTCATAATTGTTTTATCGGCTTTCACTTCAATGGTTTTCCGGCGCGCAGTAATGGTCACCTGCTGCAATTGTTGGCTTTGTTCACCCAAACGAATATCGTCGAGGACTTTGTTAGCACCGTCCACATCGAACTCCGGAGAAGCGGCAATACCCGCGCCAATAAGGTTCACTTGTACAAAATAACGGCCATTGGCCACGTTTTTGATTTCATAAGCCCCATCTTCTCCCGTTATGGCACCGGTTACAACCGTCGAATCGGCCGACTTGTGCAAGGTAATAGTGGCAAAATCGGCTGGTTTACCGTCATTTTGAAGGGCTTTCCCCGTTACTGACTGCGCTTGTGCGCTCCATCCGATAAAAGTAAAAAGGCAAATACTGAATAAAAATTTCATAGCTTGTTATTTCAAAAATTTCATAGCTTGTTCTCACTATCACTGCGCATTTTAGCCGTCGATCCGAGTAAACACTTCAATGCTGCTCGTTTTTACGCTTGAAAATCATCGTACATACCAATAGATCTTGCGCGCAATAAGCCAGACAACACTCCGTGTAAACAAAGACACGTTAAAGCGTTTTTACCCCGACACCGACGGTTGTTTTTGTTTTTGCTTCCTGAGTAAAGAACAAATAGATTAATGCTGCAAAGGTGATCCATTCCGGTATTATGCAAAGCAAAGAACCTGCCAATACCATGAATTAATCTACCAATGGAAAAGAACGTTCGATAAAACACTTATCGAGGGAAAAGACGGCCTAAACGACCATAAGGTTACTGCCTGGTTGCTCCGCTCCGATGAACTGCCATTTTCACTGGATGAATGAGCATTTACGGCCGACCAGAGCATCAATTTCTTTTTCCAAACGCCACACAGCAATCACCGGCGCACACACGATCTTATTACTATGAGGTTTTACGGTATCTATTACCTTTTCTGGATATTAAATGGGAACATTAAAGGGAATACGGGGCAAAAAATACATTTTTCAATGGGAAGAAAAAGCCGCCACGAACAGTTGGGAGCAACTACTTAAATTTTTGTAAAAACGATTTCCCCCGACATAGGCCCAACCATTCGGGGGAAATAGCAATGGAGGCTCTTAGTCCTCTTTGCGGGCTACCACCGCTTTTTCGGCGGGTGCAGTTGCGGTATTTTTGGTATCCGCCGAAGCCGTTCCGGCGCAAGCCTTGGCACCACCGGTCTGGCATTTTTTGAGTTCTTCGGGCGAGCAGGTTGCGGCTGAACCCGTTGCGCCGGTGGTTTTTGCAGCGGAGCAACAAGCGGGATTGGGTTTGCAACAAGTGGGTGATGGCGTGCAAGTTTGCGCGGATACCTGCGCAATGCCTACGGCGCTAAAAAACAAAAACAATACGAGTGCTTTTTTCATAATAAAGATACTTTTAATGGTGAATAAAATTTGTTGCCGCAAAGGTATGGGCACCGCTTTGGCGGCCGTGTCACGGGGGTGTTACCCACTTGTTATGCACCTGTTATTGTTGGTTGCTTAACCCGATTTTGCCGCTAACTTTGTGGTATGAAATGGAAAAAAGGCGCCGTTTCGCCCATTTTATCGGCCTCCGTTTTGGGTGTATTGGCATTAATTATTTTTCAGTTGGTTTGGATGCGATATTCCCGCCGACTGTCGGAAGAATTGTTTAACCAACGCGCTTGTATGGCGCTTTGCTCTACCGTCGAAAACTACGGCGGCGGTGCGGTTTGTAACAAAAATGCCAATGGCGAATCCTGTTGCCAACTCAATTCGGCAGACGACAACCCGGCGTTTGACTCCAGTTTTCACGCCGAATTATCGCAAAAATTGCAATCCTACCAAATTGACCTGGGCTACAAACTCACCCTGTCGGAAGAAAAACGCGGTGAAAACCTCCCCTACCAATGTTCGGTTTCGTTGCCCACCGAAACCGGCGATACGGCCTTTATTAACTTGGTTTTTCCCGAAAAAGAGGCGTTTGTTTTGCAAAAAATGAACGTCATGGTGGCCGCTACCATTCTCATTTTACTGTTTATTTCGGCCATTTTGCTCATGGCTAATTGGGCATTGATGAAACAAAAACGCCTGTTACAAACCAACGTGGACTTTTTTAACAACATGGCCCACGAGTTCCGAACGCCGTTGACCAATATTGGACTGGCCACCAATATGCTCACCCGGAAACACGATATTTTGCAAAACAACCCCATTATGGAGATTATTCAGCGCGAAAATGGCAAATTACAAGCCCAGGTGGAACAGGTTTTGCAACTCGCCCGGCTCGAAAACGGCGACTTTACGCTGCAACCCGAAACCTTTGCGCTGTTGCCCCTGCTTCAATCAATGGTGGATGATATGGCCATTCAAATTGAAGAAAAAAACGGACAAGTAGTACTGGATACCATTCCCGACACCCTGACGGTGTGGGGCGACCGCACTCACCTCTCCAACGTGTTTCGGAATTTGGTGGACAATGCTCTGAAATACAGCAGCGACGCCCCACCCATAATTCAAATCAGCGCGGCACCCGTGGCCAATGGCACCGAAATTTTGGTCAAAGACAATGGTATCGGGATACCGCCGGACCAATGCGAACACATTTTTAACAAATTCCAACGCATGGGAGAAGGTAATCTGCACACCCAAAAAGGATTTGGTTTGGGGTTGGCGTACGCCAAAAGTGTACTCCAATTGCACAAAGGCTACATCAAAGTGCAAAATATAAGCCCCTCCGGTAGTCAGTTCGACGTTTTTTTACCCAATAAAAGCAAGTAACGTGGCAAAAATATTATTGGTAGAAGACGACCTCAGCATGGGCTTTTTGCTGACCGAATTTTTGGAAAGCGAAGGTTTTGAAGTCAAACTTTGCCGCGACGGCGAAAACGGGCTGGCAGCGTTGAAAAGAACCGAATACGACCTCTGTCTCCTCGACGTGATGATGCCCAAAATGGATGGTTTTACCCTCGCCCGGCACATTCGGGAACTGTGGCCCGGCATCCCCTTTTTGTTCCTGACCGCGCGGTCGTTAAAAGACGACAAAATCCAAGGCTTCGACCTGGGTGCGGAAGATTATATCACCAAACCCTTCGATGAAACGGAATTGGTTTGTCGCATTAAAGTGATTTTACGGCGTTTTGAAGCCACTCCAGTGATAGCAACAGCGCCCGAACAGTTTTGCCTCGGCGAATATTCTTTTGATTATTCCCGGCAGGAACTGTGCTGGCGCACCGAAACCTGGCGCATGACCGAAAAAGAAAACGAAGTATTGTATTTATTGTGTCGGCACCAAAATCAAATCCTGCGCCGCGACGATGCCGTTGAAAAAATATACGGTAAAAAAGACTATTTTTTGGGGCGTAGTTTCGACGTTTTTATTTCAAAACTGCGCAAAATGTTGCAAAATGACCCGCGCATCAGCATCGAAAATGTGTTTCGAGTGGGTTTTATCCTTAGTGTAAAAGAGGAACCAATCAGCCATTAACCCGGAAACAACTGCGCTTCTACGGCTTCGCACAAAATGTGACCCACCAAAATATGGCTCTCCTGAATGCGCGGCGTATCCCCCGATGGTATATTGATGAGCAGATCGCACAATTTCGCCATTGTACCGCCGCTATCGCCCGTCATTCCCACGACGTACATCCCCTTGGCGCGCCCTTCTTCCACGGCCCGAATGATATTGGGCGAATTCCCCGATGTACTAATCGCCACCAACATATCGCCTTTTTGGCCCGCCGCCTGCACCATCCGCGCAAATACTTCATTATAACCGTAATCGTTGGCAACGGCGGTGAGGTATGAACTGTTAACGTGCAGGGCTTCGGCGTACAACGGAGCGCGATTTTTGTAAAAACGCCCCGATAATTCGGCCGCAATGTGTTGCGCATCGCCCGCGCTGCCGCCATTTCCACAAAAAAGAACTTTTCCGCCCTGCCTATAAATGGCCACCATCGTGGCAATAAAAGTCTCGATGCGCTGGAGCAAGGCCCCGTCGTTTAACAAGGCCGTTTTCACCGCGATGCTTTCCTGTATGCGTTGTTGAATCATGTTTTTTTCCAAAAAAAAGCCGTTTGGCTTTGAGTAAAAGGCCGACAAAGGTCGGGAACTTCCACAAAAAACCAAACGGCTTGTGTATAATGGTATTCGGTTTGATCCGAAATTAACGCGCTACTGTAATATCGCCGGTAAACAATTCCGTTTCACCATCTTTGAACAATACTTCAAGTGAGTATACAAACACGGATGGGTCAATCAATTTTCCGCGCAATTTGCCATCCCAATAAGTATTGGCATCATCGCGGGAGAAATTACGCGCCTGGAACACTACTTCGCCCCAACGGTCGTAAATGGTGAATGACTTGAAGGATTCAACGTCGTTACCGCCGTAAATACGAAGCAGGTCATTACCGTCGCCGGAACCGTTCGGGTTGAACACGTTAGGCACGTACACGCGACGCGTACGATCCACGATAATTACGCGAGAGTCCGATGCACGGCAACCATTGCTATCCACGGCAATCAATTTGTACTGCAAAGTGTATTTAGGTACAAAGTTTTTACCAATCAATGTATCCAGGTACACCGGTGTCAGGCTGGTTGTTTCGATGCTGGCGAAATTCGTAACGTTAGAACTGTCAACGTTAATTTGAATTTCATCACCGAGGCGAATCGTTGTATCCGGGCCGAGGTTTACCAACAATTCGGCGGGCTCGGTTACTTCAAACGTTGTTTCAAATTCGCAACCATTAGCATCCTGTACCTTTAAAGAGTGAATGCCGGGAGGCAGGTTATTAAACGCCGCCGCCGCAATAAATGGCTGGTTATCAATGGAGAATACAAATGGCGTAGTACCACCGGTTACCCCTTGAATAGCCACCGAGCCATCCGTGAAGCCGTAGCAGGATACGCCGTCAGGAGCCGTTAAAATAGCCGATGGAATGGCAGGATCTACCAGTACTTCTACGTCGCGGGTTGAGGTACAACCGTTATCGGTATTGGTCACAATCAAAGTGTAAATAGCCGCCTGACTCACCGTTGGAGTAGCCGAAGTAGCACCGGCGAGGATGGTACCGGCCGTTGAAGACCACTCAAAAGTGTAAGTACCGGCAGCCGCCACTGACGCCTGGAGGTTCACTTGCGTAGTTGAGCAATCCAACTGATCAGGGTTAGCCACGTTTACTACGGGCGTTACCACATCTTCCGTTACCACAATCGAGGCTTGACCGGTACAACCGTTCACGGGAGTAGTTACTACCAACGTGTACGTACCAGCCACGTAAATGTTTGGATTCTGCTGTTGTGAGGTAAAGTTACCTGGACCAGACCAAGACCAAGTCACATCGGGTTTGTTAACAGCACCCGTCAACTGAATCGTATCAATTCTACAAGTAATTTCGCCACCGGTTACAGACACTACCGGTACGTTTTGGTCAGGTGCTACATTGGCGGTTGCGCTGGAAGTACAACCATTCACGGTGTTGGTCACTACCAATACGTAGTTACCGGGCTGGCTTACGGTTGGCGACGGCACAGGATAAGTTTCGCCACCAGGTGCCGTCCAGAGATAGGTTACACTTGCCGTTGTAGAATTACCTTGCAGCGCAATACTTGGCTGTTGGCAGGTAATTTGTGCATTTTGAACCGAAACGTTCGGCGTTACTTTATCCTCTACAACATCAATAGCAAAGGTTGAAGTACAGCCATTGTCGGGGTTGCGCACCACGACGGTATAACTACCGGGCGTAGGTGTTGTTGGATCCGACAAAGTAGACGTAAACGACTGGGGGCCGTTCCAGGTAAATTCGGCGTTCGTTACGTTGGTTTGGGCATCCAATACTGTTTCTGGTTCAAAACAAGTAAGAATATCGGCGACCACGGTAATTTCGGGCAAATCGGTGCTGGATGCAACGGTAGCACTGGTAGATGCCGTACAACCGTTGGCCGGGTTGGTCACCACCAAAGTATAAGTACCGGACGACGCAATATTGGGGTTTTGTACCGGATAGGTTTCACCACCGGGACCCGTCCACAAATACGTTGCATTGGTTACGTTAGAACCACCTGACAAAGCAATCGTTGGGTTGCTGCAATCCAATGTACCGCCATCGGCCTGCAAGTTGCCGGGAGGTGTGATATTCTGTGATAATGTAATAGTTTGGATCGTTACACAACCGTTATCGTTGGAAGTTACCGCAAACGCGTACTGACCAGGAACCACGGCCGAAATAGTCGCGTTGGTGCTGTTAGTGCCGCCGGGCAACGTCCATTCAATGGATGTATTGGCCGTAGTGGTTGTACCCGTAAGATCAATTGCGGTGACAGCACACGTCAATTGCGTCATGGAGTTGTCAATATCTGCGTTGGGCGAAAGGGTATTTTCCAATACTTCGGTTGTGGCAGAACTGGTACAACCATTCAACGCAGTTACCGTAAGTTGGTAAATACCGGCTTCCAATACAGTGGGGGTTGGGTTAGATGAACTAAACTGATTTGGACCACTCCACTCGTAAGTTGCACCCGTGGTCACGGATGAACCAACAATTTGGGCGGCGCCCGAAATACAATCAATGGTACCACCGGTCGCCGAAACGTCAGGAGGAGTCAAATCGGAAGTTTGATTGAATGTAGCCACCGATGTACAACCGTTATTCGCCGTTGTAGTCACCACGTAACTACCGGCGGTAAGCGCCGTAACACTCGGAGTAGCCGCATTAAGTACACCCGGACCCGACCATGCATAAGACACACCAGACGTTGTGTTGGCAGTCAGGGTTGATTCCTGATCGTTACAGGTAATAATATTGCTGGAAACGATAGCCGCACCAGGCGCAATGGTGTCAATACCTACCAATACCGATGCAGTTGAAGTACAACCATTGGTGCCCGTAGCCGTAATGGTATAGGTACCGGCCGTTGAAACCGTTGGGTTAGTGGTAGCGGGCAAACCATTCGACCAGGCAATAGTAGCACCCTGGGTCGAAGAAGAACCACTAATACTAATGGAAGGCAATGTGCAACTCAAGGTGCCGCCCGTAGCCGTAACCGCCGGAGGCACAATATCTTGCGTTACGGATACCACTGCCGATTCGGTGCAACCGTTGCTCAAGGTAACGGTTACCGTGTACGTACCGGGGGCCGATACCGTAATGTCTTCCGCCGTGTCATTGGTGGACCACGCGATGCTTTGTACAGTATTGTTTACCGCAGTAATGGTTGTTTGTAAATCCGAAGTCAGTGTTGCACACGTCAATTCCGTCGGAATGGCAATATCAATATCGGCTTTTTCAATGTTGTTGGTTACCGTAGCGGCGGCGGTGCTGGTACAACCGTTGGTACCCGTTACCTGAACCACATAAGTACCGATGACACTAACTACCGGATTTTGGTTGCTGGTATTCAAAGCAGGCCAGGAAAATATAGCACCTGGTGTTGCTGAGCCAGATGACAACGACAACGCAGTAGTAGCGCAAGTCAATACACCACCCGTAGCCGTTGCGTTAGGGGCTGCAATATCCTGGTTAACGGTAATCGTTGCGGTAGCCGAACAGCCGTTGGAAGCCGTAGCCAATACGGTGTAGTTACCGGGAAGCGTTACTTGTGGATCTTCATCCGTGGTCGTTGCGAAACCAACCGGACCACTCCAAGAGAAACCTACCGGCAACGAAGAAGTCGTATTGATGGTAACCACCTGAGTAGCGCAGGTCAAGGTTGAAGCAGCGGTTGAAAGCACCGGAATGCCCTGATCGGCTGCAACTACCGCCGATGCAGTTGAAGTACAGCCATTGGCCGCAGTCACCGTCACCGTATAAGTTCCGGCGGCTGTAACATTTAAAATTTGATTATTCACATTACCCGTCCAGGTGTATGAAACGTTATTCGTTGGAGAGGTCGCCGTTAAATCGAGACTTGAAGAAGAACAGGTAAGTGTAGCGCCCTGCGTTGCTGCGCCCGGTGCATCGGTGTCCAGGGTTACAAAAGCCGTTGCAATAGCGGTACAGCCATTGGCCGGGTTGGATACTGTAAGCGTGTAAAGACCATTCTGCGATACCGCTTGGGTCGCGTTGGTTGGGTTGGGCAATGGAACCCCGCCAAACGTCCAGGTGAAGTTTACGCCGGGGGTAGTAGAATTACCCGAGATCATAGCACTGGCGCTCAAACAGTTGATGGTATCACCCACTGCTGTAGCGTTTGGAATGTTGGCATCCGGAACTACCGTAGCCACTGCCGTTGTGGTACAACCATTAGTGGATGTTACCACCAGGGTATAATCACCAACTACACTTACCGCCGGGTTTTGACCGGTATAAGGTGTACCGCCGGGACCTACCCAGGAATAAGTTACGCCGGGCGTTGTTGAGTTACCGGACAACGAAACCGTATTCACCCCACAATTGATAGTAGCACCCGTAGCCGAAGCGTTTGGTGCGGCAAAGTCGCCATTCACCAAAGCATTTGCGGTAGAAGTACAACCGTTTACTGCCGTCACTGTAACGGTGTAGGTACCAGGATTGGTTACTATTGCGGTATTACTGTTAATCGTATTGGAGCCTACTGTCCACGCAAACGTTACGTTCGGCGTAGAAGAGGTTGCGTTTACTTGCTGGCTGGGTGAATTACAACTCAAAGTAACGCCCGTTGCGGCGGCGTTCGGGAGGTTAGTGTCACCATTTAAGGTAACCGTTGCCGAACTGGTACAACCGTTTGTACCGGTAACCGTTACGGTGTACGTACCGGCCACACTGGCGGTAACGCTTGCTCCGGTCCCCGTTACACCGGCACTCCAGGCGTACGAAACGTTACTGGCGGGTGAACTACCATTGAGGGTAATGACTGGCGTTGGGCAAGAAATTGTTCCACCGGCACCGGCAAGTGCGCCGGGCGTTGCAAAGTCAGTGGTTACCGTAGCCGAAGTAACCGATGTACAGCCATTGGAATTGGCGGTTACGGTTACGACATAAACGCCGGGTGCGGAAACGTTCAACGATGGTCCGGTCCCCGATGCAGGGCCGCTCCATGCAAAAGAAGACGGTACATTAGAAGTAGCAGAAACGGTTTGGGTTGGATTCGTACAATTCAACAAAGCCCCCGTAGCACTGGCAACTGGTGGTGTGGTATTTCCTGCCACCGTGGCAACTGCGGTTTGAGAACAACCCGTTACATTATCCGTTACTACAACGGTATACGTACCACCAGCCGATACAAATGGCGACTGCTGGGTAGATGTAAAGTTATTACCGCTCCACTGGAAAGTTGGATTTGCGGCATTGGTTGTTACGCCAATCTGAACTGGTCCTGAAACACAGCCAATGACACCATTCACCCCCGTTGCGGTAGGTGGAACAGTATTCCCCGTTACCACAATAGTATCCCGCGATACGCACTGGATACTACCCGCACTCATGGTTGTGGTGAGGTAATAAGTACCCGGCTGGGTAATAACGCAGGTTTCGCCGTTGGCGATAACAGTATTACTGGGCAGTGAACGCCAGATTTTAATACTCGCTCCCGGAAAATTTGGGGACGGAACCGAGGTCAAGGTCACTGATGTATTTGAACAAGACAAGACCGGATTACCCAAAATTTGGGCAATGGGTGCCAATACGTTCAAGGTAAGATTGACCGTACTATCACAACCTTGGAATGATTCGCACATACTTACGTGCAAACCCTGATCGCAATACTCTTCACCACAAACCGTAAAACAATCGCCGGTACATACGTAACGGGTTTGGTTTGTAACCTTTTGTGGCAATACTTGTACCATTTGATTGATGATACTGTCGCAACCTTGAAACGATGTTAATGTAGTGGTATAGTTACCCGTAGCGTTGGCTTCGTCGCCCCAAGGTAACGTGTAAGGAGTGTCTTCGTAACAAACTACTGCTTTTGGCAGATTGGTTGGTGGTTTTGGTTGAATATTGATCGTACGGCAACGTTGTGTACCCGTAAAACAAGAGTTCGATGGATCCACACAAATTGTAATATTACCCGTTACGTTCGCAGGATAGGTTACCTGAACAATACGGCCACCGGGTGCTTCAAAAGTAACCGGACCTTCAACACCGTTAAACAGTACTCCTGGTGTTGGGCTAGACCACGTGTAAAAACCGGCGTTGGATACGTTGGGTAATGTATAAGTAGCGGTACCACCCGGACAACCAGTTGCCGGTCCGGCAATTTGGCCGGTCAAACCCAAAGGTTGGGCTTCTACCGCAATGGGAGGAACAACCGAAATCGTAAAATCACAAGCATCTTGCGAAAAACCATCAATAATGAGGTAATAATTGCTACCCGGTGTTAACGAAACCGAAAAAGACACCGGTGTCGTACCGCATCCTTGGCAACCTGCATTACAACCGAGCGGATCATCGTTACAACCGGCTGGATATACAGCGGCTTGCAAACCATCACCATTGGCGCAGTTGCTGGGGGTAATGGTAAAGGTAGCACCACCAGCACCCGCAATAAAGCCTAACCAAAGGTCATTTTGAATCTGGCTACACCAACCTTGTGGCGGTGGATTACCAGCCCAGCCGCCGGAGTTACCCATATAACCGTTAAAATCGCAGTTAATACAAGCACTTTGACAGTCTTCGGCCGGAACGGTAGTTCCGGGCGGCTCGCAAGGTTCCGGAATGGGCACTTGCGCCATTACTGCAAAAGAAGAAACAAGTAATGCGCAAAAAAGGAGTAGTTTTTTTGACATAAACATCCGTAGTTTTAGCAAAATAGTAAATTTGGCCATTGGCCTTTTTAAAAGAAGTTTGGATTAAATTGAAGATATTTTTCTTCTTTGGTTACGGGATAGATCGATTGAAGGGTGCAAAAAAAAGATGTTTCGGTTTGATTTCAGTATCGTATTCTACATTTAATATTTTTATATAACTAAGGGCTTGGATAAGAGAATTTTCAACAAAAGGCTAAGATATTGATTATCAAAGCCTTCTGCTAAAAATTTATAAAGAACCTGGTTTTCCAATCTCTTATTTCGTCACTGTAACATCGCCACTAAATAACTCTGTAAGTCCGTCTTTAAACAAAACTGCCGCCACCCAAACAAAAACTGCCGGTTGTGCCGGTTGATTTCCTACGGTGCCATTCCAGCCTTTCGACAAATCTCCCGGTTGGAAATTGGTTGTTTCATGCACCATCGCTCCCCACCGGTCGAAAATTTGAAAATATTTAATTTCCGCAACGTCGTTCCCTCCAAAGATTATGGCAATGTTATTTTCGCTGCCTGCCGGGTAAAAAATATTTGGAACGTAAATATTACGGCGGCGATCAACCCTAAACTCCAGCCGGTCTTCGGCACTGCAACCACTGGTATCCCGCACCAAAACCTGAATGGCCGAGTGCTGGGTCGGGAAAAATATTTGGTGAGGCTGCCCTACCCCCGCTGTATCCAATAGTGGATTCCAAACGATGGTGTCAATGCTCCCCCAATCGGTATTTGCGCCCAATTGTAAAGTAACACTTGCACTATCGCCCAATTTCACCAAAATATCGGGGCCTAACTGCGCAATAAGTTGGGCTGGCT
The DNA here is from genome assembly GCA_013298845.1 of Chitinophagales bacterium. GTDB lineage: Bacteria > Bacteroidota > Bacteroidia > Chitinophagales > Saprospiraceae > M3007. The sequence goes on along the minus strand of JAAFJN010000003.1, from coordinate 298,039 downwards.
CCACAATCTCAAGCACATCCGACACCGTTGTGCAACCGTTGGCATCACTCACTTCGATGGAATAAGACCCGCCAGACAACGGCCCATATTTGGTAGTGCTGCTAAATGCGCCACCGTTAAAAGAATACAAATAGGGCGGGGTGCCACCCGTAACATTTTTTATTTCGATAAAACCATCTCTTTCCCCAAAACAGGAAATATTGGTTTTGGCGACCTGCTCAAATACCGGCGCCTCCAGTTGGGTAGTCACCGTGGTTTCGTCCGAACTGGTACACCCAAATACATTGGTCACCAATAATGTATATACCCCACCGGCGTTGGCCTCCAACAGGTTTTGCCCGGCATTGGTCAGCGGTGCGCCGTTGAGCGACCAAACGTAGGTCAGACCCAATCCGGCCCCACTATTGCCCAATATGGCCGTTGGCGTATCACAATCAATAACTTTATCTGGTCCGGCGTTAGCGGTGGGTTCGGGGCGAATCTGTACCGAAACCGAGGCTTCTGCCGCCGGGCAAGGTGCCAACGGCGTTACTTTGTACAAAAACTGGTACAGTCCCGGCACCTGATTCACCACCGCAAACGTTCCGGCACCGGCATTAAAGGCACCACCGGCCGAAGGAGCCGACGAAGTTTCGGTCCATATACCGCCCGCACTTTCACCCGTTAATAAATCGGACAAGGCCACAACATCGGGTGTACCTACGCAGAACTCAAGGGCGGCGAGGGCCGTACCGGCTTCTACCGGCTGATTTACCGTGATGGTTGCGCTGCCCGTAGCCTGGTTGGCACACACCGGAAGCCCGCCATCAGTGACGCCGGTTAAGGTGTACACGGTTGTACTGCCGGGAGCGACATTAACCTGGGCACCCTGCGCGCTGGTAATTGCCGCGCTTTGGGTTTGGCCACTGTTATCGGTCCACGACACCGTGAGCGGATATTGGCCCGTACCGTTCAGCACCAATTGCGCTGTACCGCCAACGCAAATGGTGGTTGTTCCCGCCAATGTTGCCGTCGGTAAGGCTTTCCACTGCACCGGTGTACCGGCGGTAACGGAAAAACAAGGATCGTTGGGATCAACGTTTCCGTTCAAATTATCCCCGGCAATGGCCGATATATAATAGGTCTGCCCCAAGGTCAAACTGTTCGTAAAATTAAATTCCGGGGTATTGGAGGTGGCAAAAATTTGCCCCAAAGTCAACCCGGCCGCGCTGTGCAACACAAACCGCAAGGTATCGTTGCCGTCCAATTGGGCATTATTATCCCAAACACCCACGGCGGGTTGGTCGGCGCAAAATGTCAACGGCGCGGTACTCATCGAACCAGCGTCGGTGGCACAGTTGCAGTTTTCGAGACCCGTTACCGGGCCAAAAGTGCATCCCAAAGCGTCCGTGACCGTAAATGAATACGAGGTATTATTGGTCACAAATCCCGAAGTGAATACGGTTCCGGCAAAGGTTCCGGCAACGCCATTCACGATATAAGGTGCCGTACCGCCGCTTACGTTAACGGTAATCTGGTATTGGGTATTGGTATTGTTGCAATCTTCGCTGGCCACCGCTGCCTGCGGCAAAGGCCGGAAAACAACCGTTGCTTCATCCGAACCGGTGCAAATATCGTTGGTGGCCGTCCAGCGGAAAACATAGGTTCCCGGCTGCGTTACACCTACGTTGGTATTCAGCGCCGGTGGCGAAGCAATACTGGCGGTACCCGGTCCACTCACAACACTCCATTGACCAGAGAAGCCGCCGGGAACGCCGTCCAAAGCCGCATCATTGCCACAAACCGCCACATCGGGACCGGCATCGGGGGCGGGAATTTCGAGAAATACCACTTCCTGACCCGCCGACACACTAAAACAAGGGTCGTTGGGATCCACGGAGCCTGCCAATGGATTACCGGCAATTCGAGAAATATAATAAGTTTGGCCCAATATCATACCGGGAACAAACCCAAAAACACCCGTGGTATTTTGGTCCAAAATAGCGCCCGCCATAGTACCGGGCGCATCGTGGAGAATATAGGCCACTACATCGTTGCCGTCCAACGTTGCATCGTTATTGGCCGCCGCCTGGACGGTTTGCGTGGCACAAGCCTTCAATGGTGCATTACTCATGGTTCCGGCATCGGTGGCGCAGTTACAGGCGTAAGAACCCACAACGGACGTGGTTGTACAGCCCCGACTATCCGAAACGGTGAGGTTATACGACTGACCACTCGCAAACTGGCTGCTGACATAAGCCGTACCGGCAATAGTTATACCATCCACTATATAAGGTGCGGTACCGCTGCTGAGGTCGAATATCACGGAGAAAAACTGGTTCGTGGGATCACAAATCCGGTCAATACTACTCACCACCGGATTGGGGTTAAAAGTAATTTCCGTTTGATCCGTCGAAGAACAGCCATTAGCAGCAACCGTCCATTGTAACGTGTAAGTACCAAAAACACTGGTGCTTACTTCCGAAACGGGGTCATTATTATTGGTAAATTGTACACTACCGTTGGTGGGACTGCTCACGACCGACCAGGTGCCCGATCCCGTCGCGTTGAGGGTAATGGAATTACCACAATTTTCTAAAATGGTTCCCGCATCGGCCACCGGAATGGCAAAAAACGTTACGGGTTGCCCCTGCGCCACGGAATAACACGGATCGGACGCCGAGGGAGATCCGGCTACGTTGTTACCCGCCACAAACGAAATATAATACGTTTGGCCGTAGGTCATACCACTTTGGAAAGCAAATACCCCGGTTGTATTTTGCGCAACGGGGTTAACAATTGTATTTCCTGAACCGGTGTGCAATACAAAAACCCCGGTGTCATTGGCATCCAAAATGGGTGGCGTTTGTTGTACAGCCGTAACCGTTGCGGTACCACAGGCTTGCAAAGGGGTTAGCGACATGGTTCCGGCGTTGGTGGAGCAATTACAGTTCTGGGTACCCTGAATGAGCACACTAACGCAGTTATTGGCATCCACAATGGTAAATTGATACGGAGTACCACTTACAATTGGAGTTGAGGTAAATACGCCGTTGGTGACCGTTCCACCGGCAACGGTAAAGGGTGCCAAACCGCCGATAATGGGGAACGATACGGTATAATTTTCGTTGGCCTGATCACAAACGATACTCAACACTCCGGCAGCCGGGATGGATTCGTAATTCACCGTCACAGTATCCGTCGAAACACAACCCGCCACGTTGACCAGCCATATATAATTGTAAACGCCGGTTTGAGAAACTGTTACCCCCGAATTTGCCGCGTTATTATTGGCAAACACCGTCGGGGCCGGGCCGTTTAACTGCGACCAAACACCCGAACCGGAAGCATTCAACGCCGTACCATTACCGCATTGAACAATGTCTATTCCGGCGTTGGCTACCGGGAACGGATTCACCGTCACCGGGAAAGTAACCTGAGGAGCCGTACCGCAATTGCCATTAACCGCCACGGATACATTGCCGCCCGGTGCGGTGCCAAATACGATGGTGGCACTGGTAGAGCCTTGTCCCGCGATAATGGTCGCGCCCGCCGGGGCCGTCCAGGTGTAACCCAAAGCACCGCCGACCGTTGTGGAGGTGTACACGGCTGTATCGCCGGGGCACAAAGTATTTTCGCCCGAAATGGCCGGTTGCGCGGGTGGTGCGCTCAATGTGACATTAAAACACTGATCGTTGCTGTCGCCACAGTTATTGCTGGACTTGACGCACAAGGTACCGGAAGTGGCGTTGTTGTTCCACGTCACTTGCACCGATGCCGTGCCTTGTCCGCTGGCAATTACCCCGCCCGTTACCGTCCAGATATAAGACGATGCCCCCGCAATGGGTGTAATTGAGTATGTTTCGGTCGCCTGCGTACAGGCGGTATTGGCACCCGTTATCACCGGAACCCCGGGGATGGCCCCAATGGTTACCGGCAGACACTGTTGCGGACTGGTACCGCAGGAGTTATTGGTAGTAACGCACACATTGGCCGAAGTTGCACCGTTCCAGGTTACCTGAATGGTGTTGGTGCCCTGCCCGGATACAATTTGGGCCGGGGCAGTGACCGTCCAGGTATAACCCGCCGCGTTGGCCACGGCCGGAATGGTATAAGTTGTGGTATTTGCTGCGCACACCGTCGCATTGCCTTGTGGCACGGAGGCCGTGGGCGCACTACCGACGGTAACGTTCACGCAAATAGGAGCGCTGGGGCCGCAACCGTTGTTGGCCGTTACACAAACGGGGCCGCCGGTGGCACTGGCCCAAGTAACATTGGTTAATACACCCGTTGCCCCGGAATTAATGGTCACCCCCGAAGGAACTGTCCAGGTATACGAAGAAGCACCGTTGACCGGCGTTATAAAATAATCCAGCGTTTGCCCCTGACACAGGGTTGTTGAGCCGCTGATTCCGGCCGGGGCCGGTGGCGTGGTCGTTGCCGATTCGATGGTTACCTGAGCCGAATCGCAACAAGTAACCCCGGCCTGCGTGCGGCAAACGCGCAGTTGGTAATCGCCCGCTGCGTTAATATTGGCATTAATTGCGGTGGGGCTGCCTACAATATTGCCCCCGTTAGAGGCCGTCCAGAGGTACGAATAACCGCCGGTGCTGGAACCCACACCGGATAATTGCACCGTCCCGCCGCCGCAAGGAATAACGGGTTGGTTAGAAATATTAGCATTGGCCGAAATCACACTGACGTTCAGGTTAATGGTACTATCGCAGCCCAGCGAAGTTTGTAATACTTCCTGATAAGAACCCGTTGCGCAGGCATTGGGAAACAAAGGATTAGCCGAGCAGCCGCCATTGCAAATAAATTCAGTGAGATTGGTAAATTTAGGTTGTCCTACGGTGAGGTATAAAGTAGCCGTGTAAGGGCAGCCATTTTGCAATAAATTAGCCGTATAAGTCCCGGAAACACACCGATTGATACCATTAAACAGGTAACATTGCGGCGCGCACAATTCCACAAAAAGTTCCTGGTCTTCGGGTGCGGGGTTGATGGTTACGTTGACGCAGTTATTGGTAATTTTCCCGCAAAAAGGAGCCGTACCGGAGTTCAACTGCGTTCGCAACTGGTTCACCGTGAGGCTGCCGTTGGGCGATGGCAATAAATCCTGCTGGGCCGTGAGGTACGACATACCACACACCGAATAAGTTCCGGTGGGATACGCACTCAAATCGGCGTTGGGATCAAAATCAAGGATAATGCCGCCCGGTCCACTAATAACATAGGTGTAAGAGTACGTCGCCGGAGGGGGTGCTACGTTGGGTGCCACGTAGGAAGGTGGCAATTCCAGATCGAGGGTGGTGCTGCCCTCGCAAGCGGATACGTCGGGTTGTGGCAATTCACCGGCGTTGGCCGCGCAAGAAAAGCAATCAATGCCGCTTGGGTCGCAAAAAATAATATCGTAATCAAGGAAGTTACCCACGTCGCTGGCCTGGCCATCCACAACGGTGAGGGTCCAGGTGCCATTTACCGGCCCGGAATTAAAATTTTCGAGGCAGCCGGAACTGGGATAATAACTACCGCCATAAGAGCCACCCAAACCCCAGACTTGGTTGTTGTTCCAGGTATTGCTGAAGCCCGGATCTGGGTCCGCCGCTTCGCCACAGGGCACAAAGGCAACATTCCAGGAGGTACCGTCGGTTTCACCAAACAAACCAATGGGGCCGACCAGCGTTACCGACTGGCCCGAGGGCGAAGTAAGGGTAATGGACAAATCACCAATGTATTCGTGATTGATATTCATGGTTACCCCGCACACGCCCTGGCCATTTTGGCCTAAGGTGGGGTTATCGGCATTTTGTACGTTGATAAAGAAGGAGCCAACAAAGTTATCGGGCATAAACTGGGGGCAATTCGTACAGCCACATCCTTGCGCCGAAACAACGTTAGTATACGCGATCAAAAAAGTGAAAAATAGAATACCAAGTCGCGCGAAGCGAGCACCGTTTTTAGTAAAAAGCAACATCGTAAATTTGATAAAATAAACACCCTTACGCTATCTTTCAGACAACGAAAATGTACAAATCTGGATTAAATGAAGTCAGGGACCAAAACGGGTACAATAGGATTATATACTTCGACTCCGTAAGTTTTGTGCCTAAAAGCCTTGGGACGTACCCATAATGTGGTGCACAAAACCAAGCGACGCTCCGTATAAATAATTTCGAATGGCTAAGGTAAAACCATTTTTTTACACTGAAATAACTTTAACCTAAAATCTCCCTAATGTTCAATAAGGATAGAGTCACTTTATTCCCCGTTCGCTGCTTTTCAGCGGCTTTTTCGGCAAATGTTTGATTTTTAAAAAGATCTTGCGCATTTTTGCCCAATATTACACACCAACAACATGTTTCAAGCCTCTGTTTACGCCCAACGTCGCCGCCAATTGGCCCAGAATACCGGCAATGGTATATTGCTTTTGCCCGGTAACAATTACCAACCATTTAACTACACCGCCAATACTTTTCCCTTTCGGCAAGACAGCAGTTTCCTCTATTTTGCAGGACTTGACCTGCCCGGAATGGCGCTGGTGATGGACGCCGACAGCGGCAACGAAATTCTGTTTGGTCACGACCCCACCATTGATGATGTCATTTGGGAAGGTCCACTCCCGTCTTTGTCCGATCTCGCCGCTTCGGCGGGCATTGGCCACACCAAAGAATACGCCGATTTGGCCGCTTATTTGCAAAATGCCATCGCAAAAGGGCAGCCTGTGCACTACCTGATGCCTTACCACAGCGATTTAAAAATAGCCCTCGCCGATTGGTTGGGTACGCCCGAATTAACGCCCTCGGTGGCACTCACCAAAGCCATTATTGCCCAGCGCAGTTATAAATCGGACCTGGAAATTGCCCAAATTGAACGCTCGCTCCACACCACTTTTGACATTTACCGGTACGCCATGCAGCACACCAAACCCGGTAAAAAAGAATACGAAATTGTGGGCGGTATCGTGGGCATTGCGGGAGCAGCGCACGGGCAAATGGCCTATACCCCCATTTTTTCGGTGAATGGCCACGTGTTGCACAACCACCATTACGGCAATACCATGCAAGCCGGACAATGGGTAGTGGCCGATCTCGGGGCGGAATCGGAAATGCACTATGCCTCCGATTTGACCCGCACCATTCCCGTTTCGGGCAAGTTTTCGCCTGTTCAGCGCGATATTTACCAAACCGTACTCCAAGCCTACACCAACGCCGCCGAAGCCGCCCGGCCCGGCACCACTTACCGCGAATGCCATTTGCTGGCCTGGCAAACCATCGCCGAAGGCTTAACCAACATGGGTATCTTGAAGGGCGACGCCGCCGAAATGGCCCAATTGGGCGTTCCAGGGTTGTTTATGCCGCACGGTTTGGGGCACATGCTCGGTTTAGACGTACACGACATGGAGAACCTGGGCGAAAACCACGTGGGTTACGAAGCCGGACAGGAACGCAGCACCCTCATGGGCCTCAAATCGCTGCGCCTCGCGCGCACGCTCGAAACGGGTTTTGTGCTCACCATCGAACCGGGCATTTATTTTATTCCGCCGCTCATTGACCGCTGGGCATCGGAAGGAAAATTTAAAGATTTTATCAACTACGACCGTTTGCAGGATTTCCGCAACGAAGGTGGTTGCCGCATCGAGGATAACTACCTCATCACCGATGCCGACGCGCGGATGTTAGGCCCGCAGGTACCGCGCACCATCGAGGAGGTAGAACAGGCCATGCATATTTAGCACAATGACCCATTTCAGACAAGCCATTTTGGTATTAGATAAGGCTGAATACCAACTAATACCGGGCAAAATCAATTCTTTTGACACCTTTTACGTTGATTTTCAGCGCGAAGACACGGCCAATCGGGGCGTGCGGTACGTTTTGTTTATTCACCCCAAACAAGATGTATTGGTGGAAAAAATTGAACTACAGTTTGAAATTCCTTCGTCGGCATTTCGCCACGCGGTGACCTACGGTTTGCATTCGGCCACCGAAAGTGCCACGTTGGCTTTTGACCAAAAAACAACGCCGCCCACGGGTTTGCTCAAAAACGATCCTTATCTGCCGTCCACTCCGGCGGGTAAAGGATTGCTACACTCATGGTCACTCCTGCACTTGAAAGGGGAGCGACAACAACTATGGGTTGCTTCCACCAACGAATCCACCGGATTTACGTCGCTTTTGTACGACGCGGGTCAACAAATCCTTACCATTCGCAAAGACGTGGGCCGCGGTATGCGCATGACCCACTCTTTTCCCGCGCTGGACCTCAGCATCGGGCCGGATGCGCCCGCGCCCGAACACGCGCGACCACCGGTCAAAGCGTTGGTCGCCGCGCAACCGGGCAACCTCAGCGAAGGGCAATTGGTGGCTTATTTGGAAAAAAATCGCGAAAACAATTGGCCATTTACCCATTTTTTATTGGGAAGTGGCTGGCAAACGCACCACGGCGACTGGCTCCAAGCCCGGAATGCGCAGGTATTTGCCAATATCATCGCCCAACACAGCCTAAAACCCGCCCTCACCTTGTCGCCATTTACGGCGGGTATCCACTCCGAATTGGCCCGCCGCAACCCCGGCTGGCTGTTGCAACACAACGGCCAACCGGTGCAAATAACCGCCGCCAACGGTAGTTTGGTGTACGCTTTGGATGTGTATCACGGCGGAGTACGCGAATACTTGAGCGGCGTATTTCACCTGTTTCACGAACGTTGTGGTTACGACATGTTTGTTTTGGAAGACGTATACGCGGCCTGTTTGGTGCCCAAAGCCGAAAAAACGCGCGGCCAGGTGATGCACGAAGGCATTTCGTTGCTCCGGCAAATAACGGGCAATGCAGTACTCGTTGGGGGGCAGGTCCCCATAGCCGCCGCTGCGGGGTATTTTGACGCCATTATTCCCGGTATTCCGGCTTTCCAACTGCACAATGACCGTCTGGAATTACCGCACCAGGGGCTTCCCCTGCAACCTTTGCTGGCGGCCCAGGCTTTGCGCAACAGCAGTTGGTCGTTGTGCAGCCATCCGGTGGCCTTGCGTCCCGTGAACAACCAACTCAACGCCAACGCGCAATACAGTTGGCTGGTGGCCAATGCCCTGCTCACCGATGTGCTCATTGTTCAGGACGACATGAGCACCTATCCGCCGGAAGTACAATGCGAAATGGAAGAAGCCCTCAGTTTACACCGGGCCGAACGGGTAACGGTGCAGCCGGGAACGGGACAAGTGCTGCACCTACAATACACGCTGGATAAAAAAACGTATCAATTGCGCCTGAATACCGGCAAAAAAGCCGTGAACGACGGTGGAGTGGTGCTCGGCGGTTACGAATGTATGTAGTAGCATAAAAAAAAGCCATACCCGACGGGAATGGCTTCTCATACTTCGACTCCGTAGGTTTTGTGCATAAAAACCCTGGGACCTACCCCTAATGTAATGCACAAAACCAAGCGACGCTCAGTAGAACATTGAAATACCGGGCTACAACCGGCGCGCCTTCACTGGTGCAAACTATTGTAAGGGCGCATTTCTTCGCCCAAATTGTTGAAATTCCAATCCTCGGTGGGAATTAACTGTTTGGCTTTGCGCGTGAATCGGCGAAAAAGGGCTACCAGAACAAAGCGAGGAGATTTGTTCCACAAACGAACGAAATTTGATTTTTTTGTGTGCATAGTTTTTGTATTTGAGATTGAAGAGATGAGACGTAAGACGTAATATCCTGATTGTCAATGAATATTAACGCAAATTTCATACCTTTAGTTTCCAACAAAATGTTAAACAGTGGAGTTTTAACACTGTTTTTAAGCAATATATCTGATTTCCCGACAAAGAGTTACCTTTGCGGCGCTTCGGGCTGCACCTTTGACCAAAAAACAGCCCTTTTTGTATGAGTCAAACGCTCTCTATAGTTATTCCGGCGTACAACGAAGAACGCACCATTCACCACATTTTGGATAAAGTGAAGGTGGTACAACTTCCCAACGGCATAAAAAAGGAAATTATCATTACCAATGACTGCTCCAAAGACGACACCGAAGGAGCCATCAAACGGTACATGGAGGCCAATCCTGAAATGAATATTCAGTACCGCAAACACGAGGTAAACAAAGGGAAAGGCGCCGCTTTGCACACGGGTATCCGCGAAGCAACGGGCGATTATATCATTATTCAGGATGCCGATTTGGAGTATGACCCCGAAGAGTATAATATCCTGCTGCGCCCCATTCTCAACGGATTTGCCGACGTGGTGTACGGTTCGCGCTTCATGGGAGGTCGTCCGCACCGAATTTTATTTTTTTGGCACAGCATAGGCAACAAGTTCCTCACTTCTTTGTCTAATGTCATGACAAATCTTAACCTCACCGATATGGAGACCTGCTATAAACTGTTTCGCGCAGATATTGTTAAAGGTCTTACGCTAAAGGAAAACCGGTTTGGATTTGAGCCTGAAGTGACCGCCAAGATCAGCCGGATTCCGGAAATTCGCATTTATGAAGTGGGCATTTCTTATTATGGCCGCTCGTACGCCGAAGGGAAAAAAATTGGCTGGCGCGACGGTTTCCGGGCTATTTATTGCATTTTGAAATACAACCTTTGGTCAAAATAAACACCATCCATCCGGATTAACTCAAACAATTACAAACAATTAAGTAAAAAATATGCAATCAGATGTAGCAGCGGTGGATTCACTCGCGCAATCGTACAAAGATTTATCGGCCGAAATTGGCAAGGTGATTGTTGGCCAGGATGACGTTGTTCGTGCCGTCATTATTTCGCTGTTTTCCAATGGGCACTCCCTGCTCGTAGGTGTACCGGGGTTGGCTAAAACCTTGTTGGTGAGCACCATCGCCGAAGTCCTTGACCTGGATTTTAAACGGATTCAGTTTACACCCGACTTGATGCCTTCGGACATTACCGGTTCGGAAATTTTGGACGAAGATCGCCATTTTCGCTTTGTACGCGGCCCCGTTTTTGCCAATATCGTATTGGCGGATGAGATCAACCGTACCCCGCCCAAAACCCAGGCGGCGCTGCTCGAAGCCATGCAGGAGCGTTCGGTAACCGTGAGCGGCCAACGCCACATACTTCCGGCACCTTTCTTTGTATTGGCGACCCAAAACCCCATTGAGCAGGAAGGAACTTACCCCCTTCCCGAAGCGCAATTGGACCGTTTTATGTTTAATATTCCCCTCACCTACCCGACTTACGAGCAGGAGGTAGAAGTGGTAAAAAATACAACTTCGTCCAAAAAAGTGGAATTGAAACACATCCTCACTTCGGAGCAAATTATCCAATACCAACAACTGATCCGCAAAATTCCGGTGAGCGATAACGTGCTGGAATACGCCGTTGGTTTGGTATCCAAAACCCGTCCCGGCACCGCCCGCGCCACCAAAGAGGCCAATAATTACCTCGGTTGGGGAGCAGGCCCCCGCGCCAGCCAATACCTCGTGCTGGGTGCAAAATGCCACGCCGCCATTAAAGGCAAATACGCCCCCGATATCGAAGACGTAAAAGCCATTGCCAACCTGGTGCTGCGCCACCGTATTGTGCGCAACTACAAAGCCGAGGCAGAGGGCATCACGGAAGAAAACATCATCGAAACGATGCTTTAAATAAAAAAGGCGCGGATCTGGCTTTTTGGGTCAAATCCGCGCCTTTTTAAACTTATTTTAGCGCATACACTCTTAAAACAAACACGTAATAAAATGGCTTTCCACGACAACGACCCAACGGCGGTTAACCGAAAAAGTGACCATATCGAACTGGCTTTTAACAGTCAGGTAGAGGCGCACGTGGTGGACAATCGTTTTTATTACGAACCGATGCTGACCGGCCACCCGGAAAAAGGGGTTGTGCCGCCGGTGCCATTTTTGGATAAAACCCTGCGGGCACCCATTTGGGTATCGTCCATGACGGGTGGCACCGCGCTGGCCTCGGTGATTAACCACAATTTGGCGCGGGCCTGCGCCGAATTTGGCATGGGCATGGGCCTCGGTTCGTGCCGACAACTGCTGTACAGCAAAGATCACCTCGAAGATTTTGACGTACGCAATACCATTGGCCATGATTTGCCGCTGTTTGCCAACCTCGGTGTGGCGCAAATTGAACAACTGATGGAAACGGGCGAAACCGAACGCATCGAACAATTAGTGGCTGACCTCCGCGCCGATGGTTTAATTGTGCACGTGAATCCGCTTCAGGAAGCCATGCAGCCCGAAGGTGACCACTTCAAACGCTCCCCGCTTGAAATTATCGAAGAGGTATTAGGGCGGTTTTCGTTTCCCATTATTGTAAAAGAAGTGGGTCAGGGTTTTGGCCCCGAAAGTTTAAAAGCGCTGTTGCAATTACCTTTGGCCGCCGTGGAATTTGCCGCCGCCGGTGGCACCAATTTCGCCAAACTCGAATTGCTGCGCAGCGATCCGGTGAAACGCGAAATTTTTGAAAAAATAGCCCACGTGGGCCACACCGCCGAACAAATGTTGCAATGGTCGAACGACATTGTGGACGAATACGGTCGGAACGACATTAAAACCAAACACCTGATTATTTCCGGCGGGGTTAGTCATTTCCTCGATGGGTATTACCTCACCCAAAAATCGGCGCTCCCGGCGGTGTACGGGCAAGCCAGTAGTTTTTTGCGCCACGCCCGGGGCGATTACGACGCATTGCAGCAATACGTGCAGTCGCAAGTACAGGGATTGGCCCTGGCGAATGCTTTTTTGCGGGTGGTGTAAAGTTGTGATAATGGGCAAGTTCGTACATTTGTCACCCATTCTTTTCAACAGCAGCAGTTAATGTCTAAACATCTCTTTTTTCACCTCCTTTTTTCTGCTTTTTGTAGTCATTTATCCGGTCAAAAGGCCCTTTGGGGCGTAGAAGTGGGCATGATGGCTACGAAGCCCAACAGTACAGGCTCGTACGGGAGTAACATTAATCAGCATTTTGAAACCGAATTAGGCCCCAGCCTGAACCTAAATTATACCTGGAAATTTAAAAAAGCACTTTGGGTAAAAGCCGGGCTTACGGCTAAGTCCTTAACGTATAAAGGTATTATTGGAAAGTTTTTCTTCCCCTCTGACATTATAAATAATACCAGCGGCACCGAATTTATCCGACGAACAAAGCATTTATCAGGAGGTGCTGAACTACTCACTGGGGTTCAACTCCCTGGCGTTTTACAGCGTTTTTCGCCGTTTGTTGGCTTTGGTGGCTCCGTAATATTAGACTCAAAATCGAAAACCAAAAATCGGTCGGGGGGATACGAATCAATCACCCTGTCTCACGGGCATTACGATGGTACAATCACGGAATACATTGGAGGGTTGCAATACAGCCAACCCATTGGTGCACGTTTTTTCTTAACTACTTCGGTACGGTACGTGTACGCGCCCACGGATATTGTGGATACATCTCCCTTTTTCTCCAATCCAACGTATAACTTGAGCCATTTTGCGGCGCATATTTCGTTGCAAAGAGCGATTCGGCTGTAATATCTCCAGCAAACACTGCGCCCAACCACCTTCAAAATCGTCTTTTTTTGCTTCTACTACCGCCAACAAAGGTTTGCCAAAAATGATTTTTCCCCGAACAGATTGTTTGGCTAAAATATAATCGGGCATTTCAATGGCGTTAAAATTGGTCAGGAAATTTTCTTTTTGATGATAGAGTTGAAAGTGGTTGACCACGTCGTCTATCGTTTTAAATTTTTTCATCGCTATGTATCTTCAGATGATTCAGCATTACCGTAAGACGTACAAAAATACGATAAAATCCCCATTGCTGTTATCCCCTGCGGTAGGTTAAATCAGCCCGCGATTTTGCACCGATATTACACCACCTGCACTGCGTTCCACTTTTTTGCCGTACCTTTGGGCCGCTCTCACCAGATTATTCTCCCGTAAAACGGCAACTCAATCACTAATTATACTATTCTTAATGACAAAAATTAACGAGGCTATGGTTGGAAATTTAACTGATAACAGACTGAAATTAAAACGAATATTTGTTGAGCCAAACCTGCCGGAGGGTTTAAAGCCGCTCATGGAATTGGCGCACAACCTTTGGTGGTCGTGGGACCACGAGGCTACGGCATTGTTCAAATCCATCGGGGAAGGCTTGTTAGAAAAGCACAATTTTAACCCCATTGCCCTGCTCGATAACCTCACCATCGAGAATGCCAATGAACTGGTAGCGAACAAAACTTTTATGAAAAACATGAAAGAAGTGTACGCCCGGTTCAACGATTATATCGGCGCACCCGCGCCAAAAGGCCCCAAAGTAGCGTATTTTTGCATGGAATACGGGCTGCAACAAAGCCTTCGCCTGTATTCGGGTGGTTTGGGTGTACTCGCGGGCGACTACCTGAAAGAAGTCAGCGACCGCAACTACAACCTCGTGGCAGTCGGTTTGCTGTACCGCTACGGCTATTTCCAACAAGGCATTACCCTGCAAGGCGAACAACAGCACATCATGGATGCGGCCAAGTTTACCCAACTCCCGCTGAATCCCGTACGCGATGCCAATAACGAATGGATCAAAATCCACATTAACCTGGCCGGTCGCACCGTATGGGCCAAAGTGTGGGAACTTAAAGTAGGCCGTATGTCACTGTTTCTGCTCGATACCGACATTGACGACAACCGCTGGGAAGACCGCTCGCTCACCCACCAATTGTACGGTGGCGACAACGAGCACCGCCTCAAACAAGAGTTACTGCTGGGCGTTGGTGGCCTCCGCGCCCTGAAAGCAATGGGCGTTGATGCCGATTTGTACCACCTCAACGAAGGCCACGCGGCGTTCCTTGGTTTGGAGCGTTTGCGCAATTACATTAAAGAAAAGGGGCTTTCCCTCGAATCGGCGCTGGAAGTAGTGCGTTCTACCCAATTGTTTACCACGCACACGCCCGTTCCCGCCGGTCACGATAGTTTTTCCGAAAGCCTCCTGCGCGATTACCTCTACGAATACACTTACGCGCTCGATATTTCGTGGGAACGCTTAGTGGCCATTGGTCGCGTCAACCCCACCAACCCCGCCGAACCGTTTTCGGTGAGCCATTTGGCCATTCGGACCTGTCAGGAAGTCAACGGCGTAAGCCGCCTGCACGGCGAAGTGAGCCGCAAGATGTTTGTGGAACTCAACCCCGATTATCACTATTCGGAATCGAACATTGGCCACGTGACCAACAGCGTTCACTTCCCCACGTGGGTAGCCCAGGAGTGGTTGGAATTTTACCGCAAGCAATTTGGCAAAGGTTTTGAAGACAATCAGGTGGATAAAAAATATTGGGCCAAAATTCACCAGGCACCCGCCTCCGATATTATGGCCATTCGGAATAAACTCAAAGCGCGTTTGCTCCACTGGGTACGCGAAAGCCTGAACACCGATTATATGCGCCGAGGCGAAAATCCACGCGCTATTTTTGAAATTACCAATTCACTCCGCGAAGACGCGTTGGTCATTGGTTTTGCGCGCCGTTTTGCCACGTACAAACGCGCTACGTTGTTGTTTTCCAACGAAAAACGCCTCGCCGAAATCGTGAACAACACCGATCGCCCCATTATTTTCCTGTTTGCGGGCAAAGCGCACCCGGCCGATAAATTTGGTCAGGAGTTTATCCGCCTCATTTACAATACCACCAAAAATCCGCTGTTCAAAGGCAAAGTGATTTTCCTCGAAAATTACAGTATGGAAATGGCCAAATTGCTGGTGCAAGGCGTAGATATTTGGTTAAATAACCCCACGCGCCCGCAGGAAGCCAGCGGCACATCGGGGATGAAAGCCGTGATGAATGGAGTAATGAACTTTTCGGTACTCGACGGTTGGTGGTGCGAAGGTTACCGCCCCGGTGCGGGTTGGGCATTGCCGGAGCACGATACCTATAAAGATACCGCACTCCAGAACGAACTCGACGCGGAAACGATTTACAATATTTTGGAAAATGACATTATCCCAACGTACTACGACCGCGACCAAAATGGCATTTCGGAGCGTTGGGTGAGCCATATCAAAAATACCATTGCCGACATTGCGCCCCAGTTTGTTATGGGCCGTATGCTCGACGATTACCACAATAATTTCTATTCCAAACTGCACGAATCCAGCCAGCGGATCAAAGGGGAGAAACTGAAACACGCGACGGAATTGGTGGCCTGGAAAAACCGCGTTCGCCGCATTTGGGATGCCATCGAATTGCTCGATTTGCAAACCCCCGATACGTTTAACCATTCGCTTCCGTTGGGCCAACGTTTTAAAGCCAGCGTACAACTCAATATTCAGGAGTTACACAGCGAAGATATTGGCGTGGAACTGGTCTTTTTCCGTCGTAAATCGGAAACGGAACTCGATTTATTAAGCGTACACGCACTCACGGCGGGTAAACAATCCGGCACGGACGTTACCTACACCTGCGACATTGTTCCCACGGAATCCGGCGTATTTGAGTACGGTTTCCGGATGTTCCCCAAGCACCCCATGCTGGTACATCGCCAGGATTTCGGGTTAGTGCGTTGGTTATAAAGGAATACTATTTTTGAGTTAGTAACACAAAGCCGTCAGTGAAAAACCCGTAATTGGGGCATTTCGCTGACGGCTTTTTTTAGAAAATTGCCCCCCCACACAACCACTCCCCACAATTTCCCCGCGCCCTTTTTTGTTTTTTTCGTAAATTCGCCCTTTCATCAACACCATACCCCCAAATACTTTGTTTGCGACGTTAAGATAATATGACACAACCAACCCGTATCCCCGGAAAACTACTTTTTAAAACCCTCGAATTTCTTGAACAGGACTACTGGAAAGAAACTGAAGAAAACAGTTATTTAATCACCACCTGTTCACAACTTCGGAAAAAACAACTCAAATACTTCGAGCCGGAAGACCTCCGGATTATGATTGGCCAAAACATTAGTTTGGCTTACCTCATTCCGTTGGCCTTACAAACGCTCAACGAAAACATCCTCGTCAGCGGGCATTTTTATCCGGGCGACCTGCTGTACGTCGTACTGAAAAGCGACGTTGCTTATTGGAAAAAAGAACCGGCCAACCACGCCTTTATGTGCAGTATTTTTCAAAATAATCGCCACCGATTAGAAGAAACCGATACCCTTGAACGCATCCGAAGTGGTTGGTTTGAGGCTTTTGATGAATTTGCCAAAGTAACGCCTGCTTAAACAATGCAACGCCTTTATCCGGGCATCATCGCCGCCTTGTGGATGGGAATGACCCAACACATCCCGTTTTTTTGGGACACTATCCAATTGGCTTCCAAACACGCGCACTTTTTTTACGAAAATCACCTGCAATGGACCGCCCTACCACCCGATATGGACAGCGGACACCCGCCGTTGCTGGGGTATTATTTGGCCGTTTGCTGGACTTTTTTGGGCAAAAGCCTCGCCGTCAGCCATTGGGCCATGTTCCCATTTTTGGCCATTCTGCTGCACCAAATCGCCCGCGTTGGCGCCGCAATTAGCCCCAAATGGGGTTGGTTACTAGTGCCCATCGTGGGTCTTGACCCTGTGTTTTTGGGCCAGGCATCGCTGGTAAGTCCCGATATTTTAGTACTCACCGGTTTGTTTTTGGGCATTAATGGCCTGAACAATCGCCAATGGCACCTGTTCATGGCGGGTGGACTGCTGCTGTGCACGTGCAGCATGCGCGGCATGATGTGCGCGGCCGCACTGGGCGTTTGGGCGCTGTGGAGCACTCCGGGGCATATGGCGACCAAAATAAAAGCCGCCCTGCCGCTGGTCCCCGGCGTATTGGCCGGACTGGCCTTTCTGGTGTGGCACCACCGGGCGACGGGCTGGACCGGGCATTTTGAAGGCTCCACGTGGGCGGGAGCGTTTGCGCGCGTGGATGCGCGTGGATTCGTGCGCAACGTGGCCATTTTGGGCTGGCGCTGGCTCGATATGAATCGTTTTTGGGTGTGGGCGCTGCTTCTTTTTGTGGCGCTGAAAACCGGTTTACCCTTTTGGTACCGTCGCCACCGGATTTGGGTGCAGTTATTGGTTTGCCTCGTGGTTTTTCTCACCCCCTCGGCGTTGATTTATCAGAATTTATCGGCGCACCGCTATTTTTTACCCATCTTTGCGGCGCTCAATATTTTGGCTTTTTCGGCGATAGAAGCATACCCTTTTTCCCGAAAAAACATCCAGCGGATTGTGCTTGCAGGAATGCTTTTGCTCGGTAATTGCTGGACGTATCCGCGTGGGGTTTCGATGGACTGGGACAGTACTTTGGCCCATTTGCCTTACCACCATTTGCGGCAGCAGGCACAAACCTGGTTAGACGAAAACGGGGTAGATTGGGCCACGGTGGGCACCAGTTTTCCCAACCTCAATACGAATGAATATATTTTGCTCAATGGCGACCAACGCATCATGCAACCCGTTGATTTTGAACAAAATACCTGGATAATGACTTCTAATGTACTGAATGACATAGACGAGCCGGAATACGCCCTCTTACAACGCAACTGGATCATGGTGCAGCGTTTTGGCGGTTGGCCGGTATGGATTGAATTGTACAAAAAGCGATAAAAAACAATGCAGATTGAATCAAAATTGCCCCACGTAGGCACCACCATTTTCACCGTCATGTCGGGATTGGCCCAGGAATACGGCGCGGTGAACCTGTCGCAGGGCTTCCCCAATTTTGACCCCGATCCGATGCTCCGGCACCTGGTGTTTGAACACATGGAACGCGGGGCTAACCAATACGCACCCATGCCCGGACTGCTGTCGCTGCGCGAACGTATTGCCGAAAAAATTGCCGATACCTACGCCGGGGTTTCGGTGCAACCCGATACCGAAATTACGGTTACTGCGGGTGCGACCCAAGGTATTTTTTGCGCCATTGCGGCTTTTGTGCGCCCCGACGACGAGGTGATTTTGATTGAACCCTGTTATGATTCGTACCGGCCTTCGGTGGAAACCGTGGGCGGGAAAGCGGTCATTTACACCCTTTCGGCCCCCGATTATAAAATTGACTGGGCCGAAATTGGCCGCATGATTACGCCGCGTACCCGCATGATTTGCACCAATACGCCCTGCAACCCAACGGGCACTATTCTCACCCGCGAAGACATGGATTCGCTGGCGATTATCCTGCGCGGCACCGATATTATCCACCTCAGCGATGAAGTGTACGAACATTTAATTTTTGATGGTCAGGAACACGCCACGGTATTGGCACACCCCGAATTGCGCGAACGCTCGTTGGCCATTTATTCTTTTGGCAAAACGTTTCACAACACCGGTTGGAAAACCGGGTACGTAGTGGCCCCGCCGGTACTCACGACGGAATTTCGGAAAATCCACCAATTCAACGTTTTTAGCGGCAACCACCCGATGCAGGCGGCTTTTGCCGATTATTTGACCGAAAAAACGGTATACAAAGGGCTACAAACGTTTTACCAGAACAAACGCGACTTTTTCCGAAAGGCCATGGAAAGTGCGCGATTACGGCCCCTGCCCTGCGCGGGTACGTATTTCCAATTGTACGACTATTCGGGTATTAGCGATGAGCCGGACCTCGAATTTTGCAAACGGATTACCCGCGAGTACGGCGTGGCCACCATCCCCGTTTCGGCATTTTTCTCCGACAAACGCGACGACCGGGTCATTCGCGTTTGTTTTGCCAAAACCGAAGACGTGCTACTCGAAGCCGCCCAACGCCTCACCTCCCTCCGTTAGGAGAGGTGAGGCGTTGGGGCACCCCTTGTGGGTGCCCAACTGTGCAGGAACCACTATTTCCCCCCCTCGTGGGTGCCCAACTGTGCAAGAACCACTATTCCCACCCAAAAAAATGTCTCTTATTAGCCAAAAGCACACACCCCGTGTTACCCAGCCGGGTATCTGCGTCTGCAAGAGTACCATAACGGCAAAGAAGTTTTATCCACATGCACACATCAGCGTTTCCCCTGTTTCGGGGCTTTTTCCGCACCATCCGTAAGCAGAATCTTTCCAAACGTATCTTTTTGTTCTTTTTATTGAGCGCGTCGGGTGTATTGGCCCAAGCGCAGAACACGCGTTTACAAGTCATCAACATGGCACCGGATTTTGGCAACTGCGATATTTATATCAACGACCAAAAAACCGCCGAATCGGTTACGCCCAATGGCAGCCCCGCCGGTCTCCACCTATTGGCCGGGCACCACAGTTTTGTCGCTACCGAATCCGGCAGTACCTCCATCGCCGAAGGTTTGGCCATTGCAGAAGTGTTGTTACAAGCCGACAAAAACTACCTCCTTATTTTTTACACCTTCGACAACTATGGCGTTGTTATGCCCGCCCTGGCAGTTTGGGAAAACACCAGCGAAACATTAGTAGATTTATCCAAAATAGAAGCCCATTTATTAGGACTGCACCCGGATCGAAAAAGTTAGGATAAAACCACGCAAAGGGTTTGAAATGCAACTTTTTGAAAAAAAAGGCCCTTAAAAAGACATTGGTCCGTGGTAAAAAGACATTATTTTGCCATAATTGAACAGCCATGCGTATTATCGCACAACCGCATAGCCAATAAATTACCTTTGTTTTCTAAAAACATTTCGAAGCGACGTGAAAATCCTGATCCGTTTTATCATTTTTGTTGTATTAATTGGGGTAAATAACCCGACCCAAGGGCAAAATTTTACCTTTGACACCAGTTCCGAAGGCTGGACCACCAACGCCGACGGCTCCGATCCGGTCTGGGAAAGCACGGGGGGAAATCCCGGCGGATGGATTTCGGCGTTCGATATTTCGACGGGCGGCACCTGGCATTGGGTCGCTCCCGATGTTGTACTGGGCAATGCTTGCGGTGCTTACGGCATGACGTTGAGTTTTGACATTAAAACCTCAGAGCAGGTGACCAATAACACCAAAGCCGATATTATTTTGCAGGGCGACGGCCTTACCATTGTGTACAACCTGCAATACGATCCGCTCACGGTTTGGACCAATTTTTCCGTTACCATGAAAGAAGACGCGGGCTGGCGCATGAACAACGTCACCGGCCCGATACCTACCAAAGCGCAATTTGTGGGGGTTTTGCAAAATTTGTCTTCCTTACAAATCAGGGGCGAATATTTACAACAAGCCGAAGATTACGGCGGCTTAGACAACGTTATTTTGGGGCAAACCGCCTTTGGTTTTGACCTGGATGAAAACGACAGCACTACCCCACCCAATTCCAAAAACTTTGTGCAGGACTCCTCCTGCGCCGATGGTTCCAAAATTTGTGACACGGACTTGCTCCTCCTCTCCGAATCCGGGATTGATTCCGTAGTGGTGCAATTAGTCACGCCCCCCGACGGCAATCAAGAGTTTTTGGCCTTAACGGCTCCGCTATCGGCCGCCGGGCCAACCGTCACGGGCAATGGCACCCGCAAAATGGTGTTTTTACAAAATGGCCAATCCACGCCTTCGTTGTTCCGGCAGGCACTTCAGGCCATCATTCACCGCGATACGGCGTTCCCAAGTTCGCAGGGCGTGCGGTTGATACAGGTGACGGTGTACACGGTTTGCGGGCCATTGGGCCAGGCCGTTGCCCGAATTCCCTATTTCCCACCCGCTTCCGCCGGAGAAGATGGCTCCGTAGATTTTTGCCCCGGCGACGCGGCCAGCGACCTAAAAAACTACCTCGGTGGGCAATTCAGCACGTACGGATATTGGGAACCGGCTTTTGCCAACGGCAGTACATTCGACCCGGCGGTGGACAACAACCGGGAATTTTTGTACATTGTGAGCAGCGGATCGGAGCAATGCCCCAGCGATACCGCCCAGGTTACCGTCCGGGTTGCCACGCCGCTGGGCGATTTGGGGAACGATACTTTACTTTGCCGCGAAAATTCCCTAAAACTTACTATACCTTTGCAACCGGAATACAGCCAATGGACATGGAGTACCGGTTCCACCTCCACCTCGATCCTGATTACGGCGGCGGGTACTTACGCTGTTACCATCACTTCAGAAGTGAACAATTGCGTGTTTTCGGATGAAATTACGGTGAATTACGTGAACTGCGAAGAGTGCAAAGTGTACGTTCCCAACGCTTTTTCACCCGATGACGACGGGGACAACGACCGTTTTTTGGGATTTTCCAATTGCCCGTTTTTGACCTATCATTTGCGGGTGTATGATCGCTGGGGCAATATGGTTTTTGAAACCAGTAACCCCGATGGAGATTGGGACGGTGATTTCAGGGGCAAAAGTATGGCTCCCGGAGTGTTCATTTGGCTGTTGGACTACGAAACTGAATTTTTAGGCCAACCCTTGTCCCGCCGTTTACAAGGCGACGTGACCTTGGTAAAATAAACAAAATTTTGATTTACAACCACCTCGTAACGGCCAAAAAAGCCAACTCAAAAAAAATTGCCGTGCTTTTTGACCCCGACAAAATGCGGTTGGGGCGAATGAACCAGGCCGTGGATGCGGCCGTTGAATGCGGCGTTGACTTTTTTTTTATCGGCGGAAGCCTGATCGTCAACAATATGCTGGACGAAGTACTGAGCGCGGTAAAAGAGCGCTCGGATATCCCGATGGTGTTGTTTCCCGGCAATTCCTTCCAGTTGAGTTACCGCGCCGATGCCATTTTGTTTTTATCCCTCATTAGCGGCCGCAACCCCGAGTTACTTATTGGCCAGCACGTGATTGCCGCTCCTTTTCTCAAAATGTCGCCCCTCGAAATCATCTCTACGGGGTATATGCTGATTGATGGCGGGGTGCAAACCTCCGTGCAATACATGTCCAACACTTACCCTATTCCGGCCCACAAAGCCGATATTGCGGTGTGTACGGCGGTAGCAGGTGAAATGTTGGGCCTCAAAACCATGTATATGGACGCGGGTTCGGGGGCTAAAACGCCCATTTCCACCGAAATGATCGAAGCCGTTAGCGGGGCCGTTCAGGTTCCACTGATTGTGGGTGGTGGTATTCGTACCCCGGAAAAAGTAGCGGCTAATTACCGCGCCGGTGCCGACTTAGTAGTGGTAGGCAACGCCATTGAAACCGATCCCGGCCTCATTCGGGAAATGGCCGCCGCCCGGTAAAACAACTCATTTTTTAGTCGAAAACGTTCTGTATCATGTACTTTAAACATAAACGAATCTGGATTACCGGAGCCTCATCCGGCATGGGAGAAGCCCTCAGTAAAGCAATGGCCGCGCAGGGTGCGCACCTCATTATTTCGGCCCGCAATGAACGCGAACTGCAACGAGTAGCCGCCGAATGTGCCGCCGCCGGAGCCGCATCGGTGCTAGTGCAACCCTTAGACCTGGCCGATACAGCGTCCATTCCGGTGATTGCCAAACAAGTCATTCAGCAAATTGGCAAACTGGACATTTTAATCAATAACGGCGGCATATCGCAGCGCTCTTTGGCCAAAGAAACCAGTATTGAGGTAGATCAGCGGCTCATGAACGTGAATTATATTGGCACGGTGGCGCTCACCAAAGCGGTTCTGCCGTCCATGTTATTGCACCAATTGGGGCATTTTGTAACCATTACCAGCCTCACGGGCAAATTTGGCACTCCTTTGCGCAGTTCTTACGCGGCTTCCAAACACGCTTTACACGGCTTTTTCGACAGTTTGCGCGCCGAACTGGCCCAAACGCCCATTAAAGTAACCTTAGTTTGCCCCGGATACGTGCGGACCAACGTCAGTGTGAACGCGCTGACCGGCAGCGGCACGCAGCAGGGCACCATGGACGAGGCCACCGACAATGGTCTGTCGCCCGAAGAAGCAGCCTACAAAATTATGCGCGCTATTGAGCGGGACAAACAGGAAGTATGGTTCGGCGGTAAAGAAGTGCTTGGGGTGTACGTGAAACGTTTTTTCCCCCGATATTTTGCCAATCTTATTGCAAAAACCAAAGTTGTTTGAGCCACTTTGGTTTTTTCGGCTAATTTTGCCTGAGCGACTGTTCCGAATTGGTTTTATTATTCCCCAAAAGCCATAACGTCGTTTGGGCAGTTGTTAAAGACAAACACAATCGTATTTTTACTATGCAACTATTTATCACGCTAAGAACTGCCACGGTAGCGATACTAATGGCATTGGTGCTTCCGCACCTGACCGCACAGGTCTCCTGTATTCCGGTTTTTCCCAACACCGACGACGAGGTTACCATTACTTTCCACGCGAACGAGGGCAACGCCGCCCTCAACAACTTTGCCGGGCCGGTGTACGCCCACATGGGTGTTATTACCAACCTCAGCCAAAGCAACAGCGACTGGAAATACGTGCAAACCAACTGGGGCGTTGCCGATGCCAAAGGTCTGATGACCAATGCCGGCCCCAATACATGGACCAAAACTTTTAATATTCGCACGTTTTTTGGCATTCCGGCCAACGAAACCGTGCTTAAACTGGCTTTTGTGTTCCGCAACACCTCCGGCAGCACCGTTGGCCGCGCCGCCGACGGCAGTGACATTTTTTACGATGTCTATCCCGACGACGGTCAATTGCGCTCCAAATTTATTGCACCCGCCGCCGCGTCGTTTATTACCCAAAATGGCCAATCCATTGCGGTAAAAGGAGCGGCTTCGTTGCCTTCGGCGTTGCAATTGTTCGACAATGGCGTTGAAATCACCGCCGGAACCGGTGAATCCATCGAAACGACCCTCAACGCCGCCGATGGTTTTCACACGATTCAATTGGTGGCTACCGCCAATAACCTCTCCGATACTTCGGTGTTTACGTACCTGACACCCGCCAACCTCACCGCGCAGGACGCACCGGCGGGCACCGAATTGGGCATCAACTACATTGACGGCCAAACCGTCCGGCTAATGCTGCACGCGCCGGGCAAACAAAACGTATTTGTGGTGGGCGATTTTAGCAATTGGGTGCCCAATACCGATTACCAAATGCGCAAAACCGTCAACGGCAACAACTGGTGGATTGAAATTGGCGGCCTTACCCCGGGCCAATATTACCGCTTTCAGTACCTCGTAGATGGCACCCTGAAAGTTGCTGATCCGCTGAGTACGCTGGTCTTGGACCCGTGGAATGACCCGTTTATCCCGGCGGTAACTTACCCCAATTTGCCCGCCTATCCTTCGGGCAAAACCACTGGCGTAGTGACGTTAATTCAACCCGGCGCAACGCCTTTTAACTGGCAAACCACCAATTACGTTCGTCCCGACCAAACCAAACTGACGGTGTATGAATTGTTGGTGCGCGATTTTATCACCCGCCACGATTACCAAACAATGCTCGATACCCTCGATTATTTGAGCAATTTGGGCATTAATGCCATTGAATTTATGCCATTGAGCGAATTTGACGGCAATATAAACTGGGGATACGGCCCGGCATTTCACAAAGCATTGGACAAATACTACGGCCCGCCCGATGCCCTCAAAACACTCATTGACGAGTGCCACAACCGGGGCATTGCGGTGATTTTAGACGTGGTCTTTAACCAGGCCACCGGCGGCAGTCCATTGGCGCAACTATACTGGGATTCGGCCAACAACCGCCCCGCGTCCAACAACCCCTGGTTAAATCCTACGGCGACGCACCCGTTTAACGTCTTTAACGACTTTAACCACCAAAGTCAAGCCACCAAAGAATACACCAAAAACTGCGTCAAATACTGGATGGAAGAATACCGGATGGATGGTTTCCGCTTCGACCTGTCCAAAGGTTTTACGCAGGTAAACTCCGGCTCGAACGTGGGGGCCTGGGGCCAGTACGACGCCAGTCGAGTGGCTATTTGGAAAGATTACGCGGATTTTATGTGGAATATTGACCCCGATTTGTATGTCATTCTGGAGCATTTTGCCGACAACTCGGAAGAAAAAGAATTGGCCAACTACGGCATGATGTTGTGGGGCAATATGTGGGGTGCGTACAAAGAATTGGCCTTGGGTTTCTCCGGGAATGTGAGTACTTCATTGGCGCAAATCAACTACAAAACCCGCCAATGGAACAACCCGCACCTCATTGGGTACATGGAAAGCCACGACGAAGAGCGCATTGCCTACGAATGCAAAACGTTCGGCAACCAAAACCCTACCCACAATATTCGCACAACACCCGTGGCCATGCGCCGCATTGAAATGTTGTCGAACTTGTTTTACCCCATTCCGGGCCCCAAAATGTTGTGGCAATTCGGCGAATTGGGCTACGATTTCTCCATCAACTGGTGCGCCAATGGCAGCATTAACACCGATTGCCGCACGGACCCCAAACCCATCAAATGGGATTACCTCGATGATCCTTACCGCAACCGCCTGCGCCAGGTAACCACCGCGCTGCTGCATTTGCGCAAAAACTACGAGGTATTTCACACCAATACGTACCAACTCAATATCAGCGGCGGGCAGGTGCGCTCCATGTACCTCGATGGCTCCGATATTGACGTAGTGGTAGCAGCCAATGTGAGCAGCACCAACTCCAACGGTTCGGTGAACTTCCCGGTGGCGGGGACCTGGTACGAGTACTACACGGGCCAAACGCTGGAAGTGACCACTACGGGCCAGCAACCCATGCCGTTACAACCCGGCGAATACCGTTTGTACACCAGTCAGTTTGTGCCATTGCCGGCGGGCGTGGTAATCTCCTCCACCGCTACCCTACCCGATGCACCGGAAGCCTTGGAAGTGGCACCCAACCCGGCCAACGACCAGTTTATGGTATGGTTCACGTTGAACAAATCGGCGCAGACCCAAATTGATATTTTGGACAACACGGGCCGCCTCGTGTACACCTCCGGTACGCAGGACATGAGCGCGGGCGACCAACGCGCATTGGTTCCGTGCGCTTCGTGGCAAGCGGGGGTCTATTTTGTAAAAGTATCCACTGCCGATGGCGGTGTTGCCGTGCAGAAAATGGTGAAGATGTAAGGAGGGGAATTTTAGAATAAAAAAAGCGTCATCTCAGTTTGCCAAAAACCGAGATGACGCTTTTTTTTCTAAAAACTGCTGTAATATAGCCCTAACCTAACCCTTCCACAACCGCAAAAACAACACTTCCAGCGCCAAAAACAACAGCGCGAACACGATACACCAACGCCAAAGGACAATCCCCTGGTTTTGTTCGTCCACTACCTGCGTCAGGCTGGCCTCCGCACTTTCTTCAAATACTTTTACGTTGGGGCCAACGCTGGCGTTCAGTTCATCTTCCGTCAGGTAACTGAGGTCACTTTCTTTGCGGTCGAGGTTAAAGGCGTATTCGGCCAGCGTCGTATCGGCTGTGAGGTGGAGTTGGTACCAACCCGGCTCGTTGATGGCTTTGCCGGGCGTGAGCAATACTTTGGCCCCCAAGATCCGTTGTTCGGGAATAAACTCTGCTTCGCTGGCATTGGCATCGGTTTGCAGGGTTTTACTTTTGCGCAATTTATACACAATTTCGCCGGAGGCGGCTACTTTATGGCGTGCTTCGAGGGTTTCATCTTTCCCGATGGTGTAGGCAATTTGGCGGCCTTTAGCCCCCGCAATGGCCATTTTAAACAACATGGGCACAAATATTTCGCCGTTGCGCACCAAGTCACTTTGGGTATCGTCCAGCGGTGCCGCGCAGCAATACAAAGCGCCTTCGCCCACGGTGTATTTGGCCATCATGGCCGAACCATCGCGGTACGTGAGGATGTATTCGCCGCGATTGGGGGCTATTTTGTAGTTGCCTTGGGTCGTGGGCAAACGCAAATTGGCACTTTTATTCAAAAAAACATCTTTAAACACAAACTCATCGGTATTGACTTGGGTGGCTTGTCGCACTGTTGGTTCAAACGCCCCAACTTCCCCGCCGCCAAACGTTGTTGAAAGCGCCGTGAGGCTGGCAACATCAGCATTGCGGGAAGGGAACACCACAACATTGCCGCCGTTTTGGGCAAATGTGCGCAATTCCTGCACCAAACCGGATGATACGGTGTTGACATCATTCAGTACCACCAACTGGTAATTGCTCAGTTTGGAATAATCCATGGCGCGGGCCTCTACATTATCGAGGGTAAAATAACGCGCGCCCGCAAAGGCATTACTCAGGTATTTATTGGGTTGTCCGCCGTTGACCGATAACACGTTGATGTGTTCGGCCACGTAAAAAGACATGTAATAATCATCGTCAAATTGCACCGGAAAATCGGTGAGCGAGAGGCGTGCTTCGTGCCAACCGGGGTGTAAAATGGTGAAACTCACCGTATCCATTCGGGTGCCACGGGGCGGAATACGCAACGCGCCCACGGGTTTACTTTGGCCATCGTGGAAGAGAGAAAGGCGCACTTCTTCGCTTTCAACGTCGCTGCGATTGCTCATTTTCACCAACAAATTGGCGGGTTGATTCAAAATTTGCACCGGGCTGTCGAACCAAACCGAATCAATGGACACATTGCGCTCCTGCACGGAACGCATGGGAACCAAAGCCACCTGAATGGTGGTGTCTTTAAAATTTTTGAGGTCACTGCTATTGCGCTGAAAATCGGTGAGCAGGTACGCGGTACGGTCTTGCGCTTTTCCGGTGGCGAGGGTTTGGGACTGCTTGAGCAGTACTTTCGACAAATCGCGGGTCACCGGCCCCATCCGAATTTCTTCGATGCGGCTGAGTGCGTCTTCTTTACTGATGAGGCGCAGGTCGCGGCCTTCAAAATCGTTGGTGACTATTTGGAAACGGTCGCTCACGCCGTACGCCGCCACGATGTCTTTAGCGCGTTTTTTGGCCAATTCGAGCAGGGGCGCGTCTTTAGAACGCGTGTTCATGCTGTACGAATTATCAATGTACAAACTGATGGCCTGTTCGCCGCGTTTGACGTCGTCGGACTTGGGAATAAAGGGCTGTGCAAAGGCCAACACCATAAAAGCAATGGCGAGGCAACGCATAGCCAATACCAAAAGGTTCCGCAACTTTTGCCGGTTGCTGGTTTCTTCTTTTACCTCTTTCAAAAAACGAACGTTGGTAAAATAAACCTTTTTAAACCTCCGAAAATAAAAGAGGTGAACAATAATTGGTATTGCAATTACACCAAGGGCGGTGAGAAATGCGGGAAAAAGTAAACTCATTTTTCTTTAATTCTAATCAACCAAAAAAGCCATTACATCTACTCCGTCGGGAGCATCGGATAAGCCGGGCGACTGCGACTGGCCGAAAGGTAGCACAGAAATACCGGACATTGCCACCTTTCCGACAATGCACTGAATTTCGTCGGCCTTTTGGGCCAAATCTTGCGCCAGCACCGACAAGTCATCGTAGTATTCGTAATGGACGGTAGCAATCCGTGAGGCTAAAGACACGTCTTCTAACAAAATGACGCATCCATTGTTGAGATAATGTCGGCTATTCAACAACCAAAGCGTGGTGTTGTAGTCAAAATTATTGCGGTATTTGTCGTGGTTGGCCAAATCGTTGTACGCATCGTGCAGCACTTCGAGCAGGGGTGAAAAATCATAACCGCGTGGCACGTACATTTTACTGACGTTGCGGCACCCCAAACCAAAATAAGCAAAAATATCGTTGCCCAGGGCCAAAAAGTCTTCGGCGGTTTCGGTGCCGTCCAAAACGGCAATACCATTGCGATTCCGACGAATAATGTGGGGATATTTGGCAAAATACTGTTCAAAATAGCGGGCCGTATTGTTACTGCCCGTGGCAATAACGGCATCAAAACCTTTTAGGGGTTCGTGTTCGGCGCAAAAAATGGTGTATTCGCGGGTTTCGTGCGACCATTCGCCCAATAGATTCACCAAAAAAGGCAACAGTAAACGGTCTTTTTCGGACAATTTTACTTTGGCGCGGTACCCGGCCAAAAAAACACAGAGCCAATCGTAAAAACCCACCAAGGGCAAGTTGCCAGCCATCACGATGCCAACCGTTTTTTCGGGGTGTAACTGATCTTTAATGGCGTATTGGGCCACCCATTGTTCCAGCAAATGGCGCTGCAACATGTGTTCGGCAATAGATTGTAGTGCCCGACGCGTATTTTCGGGAGTAAACCACTTGTTTTCGATGTATGAGCGTTCAATCACCGCGTTTAAGGCGGCATCATCGGTGTCTTTTTGCAAAAAGTCGCCCAGTTCCGTCAGAATAGCAATTCGTTCCTGTAGTGTCATTTAAGGGGCAAAGGTAGCAAAACTGATAAGTAAGATCGAAATAATAAGCGGAGTCATTTTAATTTTGCCCAATCAAATAACAAGGTAAGCATGATTAGAATAGCGACTTTCCCAGATGCCAACACCATTGCCCAATTGCACGCCAACAGTTGGCAAAAAGCCTACCGGGGTATTTTGACCGATGATTTTTTGGATAACGCTGTACACCGCTACCAACAAAAGTTATGGCAGGCCGCCTTAAAACAACCACCGGGCAATCATTACACGGCTGTTTTTGAAGAAGAAAATAATATTATTGGCTTTATTCACGTCGTTTGGCAAAAAGACTCCGTGTATGGAACGTACATCGACAACTTGCATGTTGCAACAAATAGTCAGGGGAAAGGGGTTGGTAAATCGTTAATGCAACATATCTCTTCTGAAGTGGAGAGCCGATTTGGTGAACGGCATTTTTATTTGTGGGTATTGGAAAAAAACGCCGCTGCTTGCGTTTTTTACGAAAGAATGGGCGGAAAATTGGAAGAAACGACCTCAGATATTATGCCCGATGGCCAATATCACTCCATACACCGCTACTATTGGAAACACTTTAATGCCGCCGAACAATACGTCATTTTATAAATGTTGGGTGGCCCAGTCGTCTACGCACCGTTTTTCGGTGTTGAAGTTAATGCCCAAGCCAATAATCTCTTTGCCGGAGGTTTTAAAGCGGGCCGCGTAGTTTTTGGTTTTTATTTGTTGCAGTGCAGCCGCCGCGCTTTCGTTGATTTTGAACTCCAGAATAAAAATACGTTCAGGCGTGTGCACCACCGCGTCCATGCGACCATCGGAGGTATGCACTTCACTTTCGATAAAAAAGCCGAGGTACCGGAAATGCAAATGCACCAGGGCGTGGTAAAAACGCTCGTCCTGGTTGGCCAACAGCAAACTGGGCACTCCTTTCAACATGGCGTTGATGATAACGGCCACTTGTTCCGGTTCGTTTTGAACAAATGCCGTTTCCAACTGCTCGATTGGTGCCGCAATTTCGTTAGAGGACTTACGCATCAATGCCCCTATAAGGTGATTCGACATGGACTGCTCCACTTCCCGGTTCGGATAATCGAGCAAAAAAGTTCCTCGGAGCGGATTTTTTTCTTTTATGGTCAAGTAACCGGTTTGAAACAATAACGAGGTCAGATCAAGATTATCCAACGTATAACTCTCAAAGGTCATCGCCGTTACCCGTTGTTCATTTAATTTAAAATAACCCGCTTCGGTCATTTTTTTAATCAAAAACGACGGTGTTCCCGTTTTGAACCAATAATCTTCAAAACTGCCGCCGGAAAAAAAGTGTAAAATGGAAAACGGGTTATAGACGTAATCTGTACCGTTCCACGAATAGCCGTTGTACCACGATTTAATATCGTTTAACAGGGCCGATTTATCAAAACCCTCAAAATAAGGCAGCACTTTTTCGATCCACGCCTCAAAATAATGTTCCAACTCCGCTTGCGTGTAACCCACCAAATCCCCAAAATCGCGGTGCAGGGTAATATCGTGCAGGTTATTCAGGTCGCTAAAAATACTCACTTTGCTAAACTTCGATACCCCCGTAATCACTAGCAATTCGATGTATGGATCCGCGCTTTTGATAATGCTGTAAAAGTTTTTCAGGATTTTTTGGTGCGCAAACGCAATGGGTAGTTCTTCTTTTTCCAAATAATCAATCAGCGGTTTGTCGTATTCGTCTATCAGCAGCACCACTTTCTTTTTATTGGTTGCAAGCATCTCCAATAATTCCCTGAATTTTTGGTCAAACTCCGTCTCTTTTAGCACAATTCCGTGTTTCCCGGCTTCCCGGTCGAGCAGTTTGTGCAGCGCCGTTTCTAATCCGGCAGTTGCATAGCCAATTTCGTTAAACTGAATATGCACTACCGGGTGTATGTTATCCCAATCCCATCGGTTTTCGATCCACAATCCTTTGAACAAGTCTCGGCTGCCGCTGTACATTTCTTTGATGGTGGACAAGGTCAGCGATTTGCCAAAACGGCGCGGACGGGACAAAAAGAAATAACCGCCACTGGTGACTAACCGGTGAATTTGTTCTGTTTTGTCCACATAAAGATAGCCTTCTTCCCGTATTCTGGCGAAGGTTTGTATGCCAATGGGTAATTTTTGCATGGCACAAAGATAGGTTGTTTGTCAAAAAAACGCGACATAACCCTCAGGGAAGCAGTTACTAAAGTTCAAACTGCACGCCCATGCGTGCGCCCAACGCGCCAAAAGCCTGCAAATAGTTGCTTTTTATGTTGGTGTTGCGTTCTTGCGCCCACTGAATTTCGGTAATTAAGCGCGTATGCGCCCCAATTTTGGGCGTAAACCCCGTCCTAAAAAAAACGCCCCAATTATTAAAAGTCTCGTAACTGGGTTTTTCCAATAATGCCAACTCTTGAGGAGTCATCAGACCGCAGAGCAGGTAATCCGGGTTATACTGTTCGCCCCCCGATACATCATCGGTGAAGGTGGCCCCGGCCGTTGCGTAAAAGGCACGGGTTCGCCAACCCAATCCCAACTGATGGGTGAACGCGGCTCTGGTTTTCCAATTGTTCCGGTTGTTGTAGGTATTCGCCAAATAAGGATCAATAAAATAATACCGCTGCTGATATTCGCTTCGGGCATTGAGATAAAACTTTTCCCAAACCTGGCAACCCATATCCACCCCAAAAGCCGTGTTCAATTGCGCCGAGTTTTTATCGGTGTCTTTGTCCAAAAACACATTGCCGCCGCCGCCGCCAATAATTCCAAGCGTGACGCGGTGCTGCGCACTCGACATTTGCCAAAAACAAAGGCAAAAAACAATAACTGTAGTGATCTTTTTCATGTTGTTTATCGTATTTAAAGTTAAAATAAAAGGCAAATTTTTTCGGATACTGTAATTAGAAGGCCGGTTAAATGCGGTATTTCATACCTATTCGAAAACCTAAAGCGCTAAATGTTTCAATGGAATTGCTGTAAAAAACCCCCATTTCTTGGCTGTAGTTTAGTTCAAACAGCGCCTCGGTACGGGGTGTTAACGGCCGCAACAACCCGGCCGCGCCGTAATAACCCCATACGTTAAACTTTTCCTTTTTGCCCTCCGGAATAATCGGAGCGCAATCGCCGACGCAACAGATAAGATTTTGAGGATACGGCTCACTCCCACCCAAAAAATCATTGTAAAAAAAACCGGCGTTGGTATAAAAAGACTTCGTTTTCCAGCCCAAACCCGCAAAATACCGCACGGCATCTTGTTGCAGGAGCGTAGTTTCCCCCAATATTGTGGTGGAAAAAATGGGTTGGGTGTAATTTTTCCGGGTAAACTCAACGCGGCTCACGCCGTATAATTGCCGCCAGATGCGAACATCGCCATCCAGCCCGATAGCCAAATTATACTGTAGCGGGTTCATAGAATTTTCTGCCCCCAACATCCGGTTGCCCGCTCCGGCTACCAGACCTGCACTGAAGCGTTGCGCTTGTACATAAAAGGGAAGGCTGCCAATAAGTATTAAAATAAAGGTAATTGCTTGTTTCATAGTCTTTAGATTACAAGAAGTGAATAATTACCTTAGACGGCACTAACCCTATCATCGTTGGGAAACCCACAAAAAAACCGGCGCCCAAATTACTTCAGGTTCCGGTTTATCAAAACTCAAAATATATTCACTAATTACCTATCATATCTCCACCCTGCATATTCATCCGGTTGTTTTTCCGGGAGAACAACGAGGTGTCCATTTTTCCAAAGGTGTAAGTGAGGTTTAAACGCACGGTCTGCTGCGCCATAATGCGGTACGAATCCTGCACAAAAAAATCGGTGTAGGTGTACGAACCAAATTTGCGGCTGGCAAATACGTCCTGCACACTCAACGATGCAATAAACTTGCGGTTCATGAACTCTTTGCGGAGCGATAAATCCACGAACCAGTTAGGCAGCGCGTACCCTTGGGCAGTGTTAATATTTTGTCCACCCATGGGACCTCCACGGAATGGGTCATTGTTATTGGATGGGGTAAATGCCGTGCGGGTGCGGTACTCACCGTTGATCTGAAAAGAAAACCCTTTAGGCAGTTTAAATTGCGCGGTTTCTTTCACAAATGCGCTCAATTGACTCACCGTTAAACCCGCGCTTACATTG
Organism: Chitinophagales bacterium; assembly: GCA_013298845.1. GTDB lineage: Bacteria > Bacteroidota > Bacteroidia > Chitinophagales > Saprospiraceae > M3007. The sequence continues at coordinate 263,876 of JAAFJN010000003.1, read as the reverse complement.
GTGGCATCTACATCCGATTGATATACGTTGACGTTGGTGGTTAAATCCAACCATTTAAAAAACGAATTTTTGAGGGTAATTTCGGCCCCGTAAGCCGCCGCGTAGTCGGAGTTGGCGTAACTTGTAACGACTACTTCGCGATCCAATTCACTGTTGTATTCATTAAATTGGTACGTTGTAATCAGGTTGGTCGCTTGTTTGTAATACAGCGACACCAATAAATTATGCCCTTTGTTAAAAATTTTCTGGTACGTGGCCTCAATGGAATTGGTAAATTCCGGGATCAACTGCGGGTTGCCCCTACGCAGGTTCAACGAATCGCTAAAATCGGTGAAAGGCATGGTTTGGAAAAAATTCGGGCGATTGACGCGACGGGTGTACGCCAATTGCACTTGGGCACTTTCGTTAAGTTTGCGCGTCACAAAAACGCTGGGGAACAAACTAATGGGGTAAACAATGGCAAACGACGAATCGCGATCGAGCAATGCGCCGGAATAAAGGCTGCTTTCGGCCCGTAACCCCGCTTGGAAACCCCATTTACCCATTTGACGGGAACCTTGCAGGTAAGCCGCCGCCACGTTATCGCTAAATTTATAACGATCCGAAATTTGGGTCACCTGCACCCACTCATTGTTGGCATTGTCAAAATAAAAATTTTCGTTCTCATTTTGGTTCAGGCGTGCAGAAGCCCGCGCACCGTATTCCAATTTGGTTTTGGAATTAATGGGATTTACCACATCCGTCTGGAATGTAAAAATATTACCCCGACCCAATGCCGCCTGCCGTTCCAAACTGGTTATCCCGTTGTCGTAATTGGTCATGTAATCACTGCCACCCCGGAACCGAACGCGGTTGTAATTAAAATCGGCCGTCCATTCGTGTCCTTGTTTGGGAAACAAATGTTTAAACTGCACCGATGCCCCCACATTGCGGAAATTCCGGTCCAGATCCGCCAAACGAGTATAACTGTCAGAAATGGTTTCCGTAGGGTAAAGATAGTCCGTGACCGTCACGATTTCGTCGCTGGGCCGAAACTTACCCCGGGTGTAGTTACCGCTCAGGGTAAGTGTATTCCGATTGTCGAGCAGGAAGTCAACCCCGGCCCTGCCATTGGCAAACAGGCCGTTGATGTTGTTGTGCGTAGTTTGTGTGATATTGCTCAGGGGAGCCCCGAAATTGTTTTGACGAATGGTTTCGCCATCGCCAAAGTTTTTATTTTTATTAATATTTGCCGAAGCAAAAAGATTTATTTTACCACCGCGTGCGTTCAGATCGCCGCCAAAATTGTAGCCACCGCGCGAATCAGCGCCGGTGCGCACATTGCCGTTATAGCCCAAACGGCGCTCTTTTTTTAACACAATATTGATGATGCCCGCCGTTCCGCCGCCCGCGTCGTATTTGGCCGATGGATTGGTAATGACCTCTACCGATTCAATGGCATCGGCCGAAATTTGGTCGAGCGAAAGGGTTGTGGGGCGACCATCCACAAATATTTGCGGCGCGCCGTTGCGCAAACTCACGTTACCATCCAAATCTACCGACAAGGATGGAACGTTTTTCAGGGCATCCTGGGCAGTACCACCCGCCGACGAAATATCTTTGTCCACGCGGTACGATTTGCGATCAATGGCCAATGTAGCCACGCTGGCGCGTTCCGTAATGGTCACTTCTCCCAGCACTTTGCTGTCTTCGCTGATGCGGATATTGCCCAGGTCTTTTTCAAATTTCTGACCGCCACCGGGAAATCCGCCACCGCCGGGGAAACCACCGGCCGGAGGTGTAAAACCGCCCGTCGGAGCCTTGGGAGCGCCACTGGCTTTATTGGTCGAATCGGCGGGCATACCACCGGGTTTGCCGGGCATTGGGGGCGGTTTAATGCCAAAAGTGACCGTTTGGGTCACCTCCCCGTATCCGAGAAACGAAATTTTGAGGGTAAAATCGCCCACCACCGGGAGTTTTTCTAAATTAAAATCGCCATTTTCTTCGGTGAGTTGACCCGCGATGAGGGTTTCGTTGAAGGTTTTTGTTTGGGGGTCAAATTTTTTGCCCAATAACTTCACCGTTGCGTAACCCACGCCTTTACCTTTTTCGTCCACTACTTTACCGTAAAAACGGCCAATTTCCATTTTGGAAGGATCAAAACCGGCAGCACCGGCGGGTGCACCCGTGGGTTGCGCAACCAGCGTCATGGCCGAAACAAACAATAAAGTGCAACTCAACAAGCCAGCCCAAATGGCCGATCTTTTAACCGATGCGATGGTATTAATTTTCATGAATTAGTGTATAATTTGCTGCAAAAGACCGGACATTGGCGGGCACCGTTGCACTTCATTCGATAGTTACCCCTTTTTCATCGGCAGGCTCTACTTATTTTTATGCCAATTCCGATAAAGGGTATTTTTGAAAAAAAAGCCCACTTATCTAAAGAAAAAACGGGAATAACCCACAAAAAGGCCGAATGGCCGAAATACGGCACAATCCGAAACAGCATCCCTATCTTTGCAGTCATACGATGCAACACAGTTCACCTCACCGCCGCATATTCTGGATTCACGCCCTGTTCTGGTGCGTGTATTTTTCCTTTTTTTTGTACCAGATTTCTTATTCGCCCTGGATGCCGGGCCGTACTACCAGCGAATTAATTGTGGATGCAGGCTCTCACGTGCTGGCGATGATGGCGGCGGCGTACCTCAATTATTTTATCTTCTTCCCGCGTTTTTTACAACACAAAAATCCCGCCCGGTACATTCTGGAATATTTAATTCCTTTTGCGGTGGTGATTTACCTGACCATTCAGTGGAAGCAACATATTGCCGCCGATTTTCAGCGCACGATGGAGTTTTTGCGAAGTACCCGGTTTGCCGTTATTTTTGTGGTAAACACCATATTTATTGTCTTATTTGTGGCCATGTTGAAATTTGTGGAAGACTGGCTTCAACTGGATGCGCAGCGCAAAGAACTGGAACACGAAAAATTAAGCGCCGAATTGCGCTTCCTCAAAGCCCAGATTAACCCCCATTTTTTGTTTAATACCCTCAATAACCTCTATTATCTGGCGTTTTCACAATCACCCAAAACCCCCGATGTAGTGGCCAAACTGGCGCAAATGATGCGTTACATGATTTACGATTCCAACCACGCGGCAGTACCGCTGCACAAAGAAGTGGAATACATGGAAAACTATATCAGCCTCGAAAAAATGCGCCTTAACCACGAAATCCCCATCGAATTTGTGTGGGATGGCGTGAATGAACAAACGCAGGTAACTCCGCTGATCCTCATTACTTTCCTCGAAAATGCCTTTAAACACGGCGTTAGTAACAATGCCCCCGACGCCTGGATCAAAGCCCACCTCGCCGGTGACCATAAAACCCTAAAATATACCGTCGAAAACAGTATTATTGCCGGAAAAGGCGAAAACACCACCGAAAAGCCGGGCATCGGGTTGCAAAATGTGCGCCGCCGCCTCGATTTGAGTTACCCCAATCGTTATCAGTTGGAGGTCACCTCGCTCCCCGACCGTTATCGCATTGATTTAACCATACAATTGATATGACTTTAAATTGCCTCATCGTGGACGACGAACCGCTGGCCCGCCAATTGCTGAGCGATTACGTAAAAAAAATTCCGTTTTTGCGGCTGGAAAAAACCTGCTCCAGCCCCATTGAGGCCATTGAGGTATTGCACAATACCCCCATTGATATCCTTTTTCTCGACGTCCAAATGCCCGAAATTACGGGTATCGGGTTGCTGAAAGTTCTTTCCAAAAAACCTTACGTCATTCTCACCACCGCTTATTCAGAATACGCCATTGAAGGGTACGAACTCGATGTAATGGATTATTTATTGAAACCTATTACGTTTGAACGTTTTTTTAAGGCTATGGAAAAAGCCTCCGCACGTCTCAAACTCGTTCAGGCTCCCGAACAAACACCACCCTCCACACCCGACACTACCGACAAACCCGACGCTACTTCAGCCGAACCTCAGCCCTCCTTTATTTTTGTAAAAGATGGGACTACCCTGGTTAAAATTCGTCTTGCTGACATTAAATACATCGAAGGCATGAAAGACTACGTGGCCATCCATACCCCGCAGAAAAAATTTGTGGTGCACCAACGGATGAAAAACATGGAAACCATGCTACCCACCGACCGTTTTATCCGCATCCACCACTCGTATATTGTGAGTCTCGACTGGATTGACGCGGTGCAAAAGGAGCGCGTGCAAATCGGAAATATGTCTTTGCCCATTTCTGACAGTTACCTCAAGGCGTTTCGGGCGTTTATCGGCGATAATATGTGATTGGTATTTTTATTTTTGAAACAAAAAATATCAAAAACACTACCTTTGCCCAATGGATACCATCGTTTACCTCGCCATTGCCATTGTGGCGGTTATTGTGGTGTTGCTGCTGCTGCGCAACCGACCCGATCTTTCAACGCCCACTGCTCAGGTGCCCAAAGCCCTGTACGACGCGACGTTGGCTCAACTGGAGCAACTACGCCTCGAACAACAACAAAAAGAGCAGGAAATTCGCGAATTTTCGGCCCAATTGGCCGCCCGCGACCAACAAATTAGCCATTTACAGGAACGTTTGCTCCACCAACAACGCGAAGCCGCCCAATCGGAAGAACGCCTGAAAACAGAATTTGAAAACCTGGCCAACCGTTTGCTGGAACAAAAAGGCGCGCAAATGAGCCTGCACAACGCCCAACAAATGCAACTCATTTTGCAGCCGCTGCGCGAAAAAATTCAGGAGTTCGAAACGCAAATTGATCGGAAATTTACCGAAGAAACCCGCGAAAAATCGGGATTACGCAAAGAAATTGAACAACTCCGCGACCTCAACCAGCAACTCAGCCGCGATGCCCACAACCTGGCCACCGCCCTCAAAGGGCAAAGCAAAACCCAGGGCGATTGGGGAGAATTTCAGTTGGAAGTGTTGCTCGAAAAATCTGGCCTGCAAAAAGGGGTGCACTTCCTTACCCAAACGACTTACCGCGACGAAGACGGTGCCGCCAAACGCCCCGACTTTATCATTCAACTGCCCGATAACAAACAACTCATTATTGACTCTAAAGTATCCCTCACGGCTTTTGAACGCTTTTTCAACGACCCCGACCCGACCCAAAAAGAACGCCACCTCAAGGCGCACGTGGACAGCATCCGGTCGCACGTGGACAACCTGAGCAGCAAAAACTACCAACTCCTCCAGCAGGTCAACAGCCCCGATTATCTGCTGTTGTTCATTCCGCTCGAATCGGCCCTCACCACCGCCACCCAAGCCGATCCCCGCCTCTTCTCCGATGCCCTCGACCGCAACATTGTTTTGGTCACCACCAGCAGCCTGTTGGCCACCATGCGCACCGTGGCCCACCTCTGGAAACAGGATAAACAAAACCGCTCTGTCGTGGAGATTGCACGGCAGAGCGGTCTGTTATACGATAAATTTGTGGCTTTTGTGGAAGACCTGCGCAGTATTGGCAGCCGCCTCGATCAGGCCCAACAAGCCTACGGCGACGCCATGAACAAGTTAACTTCGGCGACCCGGCCCGGCGATACCCTCATCGGGAAAGCGGAAAAAATTCGGGAATTGGGCGCAAAAACGACCAAATTATTGCCCAGCGACTTGCTGGATGAAGGATAGCCTATTTCAACAACGCCGGAAACTGCGCCTGCATCTTTTTTAAACGCGGAATAGATACGGCCCGAACGTAAGGCTGCTCGGGGTGGTTTCTTTCAAAATTCTGGTGGTAATCTTCGGCAATATAAAACACCTTCAACGGCTCAATAATCACCGCGATGGGTTTATTGTATTTCCCCGATTCGCCCAATTGTTTTTTGTAGGCTTCGGCCTGTTGTTGCTCCTGCGCCGTGCGGTAAAAAATCACCGAGCGGTACGAATCACCGTGATCCGGCCCCTGTCCTTCCACCTGAGTGGGATCCATGGAAGCAAAATATACTTCCAGCAAGGTTTGATAAGAGATGATTTTGGGGTCGTAATACACCTGAACGGTTTCGGTGTGGCCGGTGGTGTGCGAACAAACCTGTTCATAGGTCGGATTTTGGGTGCGCCCGCCCGAATACCCGGATTCGGCCTCTTTAACCCCTTTCAGGCTTTCAAAAATGGCCTCCACACACCAGAAACAGCCCGAGGCAAAAGTGGCAGTATCCAACGTGCCGTACACCGTACTATCGGTGGTGGCGTGGGTTTCGGTCATCGGTTGCGCTGCGGTATTGGTTTTACTGGTACAGGCAACAAACAGGGCAATGACAGCAATAAAAATGGGTAATTTGTGCATTTTTGATAAAATTTAAACGCAGCATCGCGGGGTTCGCGGCTGCGCCGGTACTTGGATAAAACGTGCGGCAGCGCCAGTTGGGTAAAAGTGCAGGGGCCGTCTCCGTTTACCCGGCATTGCGCGCAACACAACGGATAACAAAACGCCGCCGGAATGGTTTCTATTTGTTTTTTGAGGCATTAACCTTCATTTTGTCTCCACTGAGACGCTTTTTCACAAAAGCCAGGTACGGCGGCGGCATTTCAGCCCAAATCTAACCCAACCGATACTCAAAATTTCTTCCAATAATACAGCCTGAAACATATACCTTTGTCCGTCCAATTCTTGAACAAATTTTAAAATAAAAATATGAATTACGATGTCATAGTTATAGGCTCCGGCCCGGGTGGATATGTGGCTGCGATCCGTTGTGCACAATTAGGAATGAAAACCGCCATTGTAGAGCGCTACCCCGTTTTGGGCGGCACTTGCCTGAACGTGGGTTGTATTCCATCCAAGGCGTTGCTCGACTCCTCCGAGCATTACCACAACGCCACGCATACTTTCGCCACCCACGGCATTGATGTGAACTCGGTAAAAGTAAATATGGCGCAAATGATGAAGCGCAAAACCGAAGTGGTGACCGACAACAATAAGGGAGTGGAGTTTTTGATGAAAAAAAATAAAATTGACGTACATTACGGACACGGCTCCATCGTCAATAAAAATACCGTTGCCGTTGCGGCCAGCGATGGCGCGACCAATACCCTCCAAACGCAAAAAATCATCATCGCCACGGGTTCAAAACCCATCGTTCCTGCCGCGTTTAACTACGATAAAAAACGCGTAATCACCAGCACAGAAGCCCTCAAACTCGAATCCGTACCCAAAAGTATGGTGATCATCGGCGGTGGCGTGATCGGTTTGGAATTGGGTAGCGTGTACCAGCGCCTCGGTACCGAAGTGCACGTCATCGAATACATGGACCGCATTATTGCGACCATGGACAGCGATTGCAGCCGCGAACTGATGAAATCACTCAAAAACATTGGTATGCAATTTCACCTCCGCCACGCGGTAACCGACGTAAAACCATCGGCAAAAAAGGTAAAAGTGGTTGCCCAAAGCCGCGACGACGAATCCAAACAACTCACGATGGAGGTAGATTACTGCCTCGTGGCCATTGGTCGCCGCCCTTATACCGATAACCTTGGTTTGGAAAATATCGGCATTACCCCCGACGAGAAAGGTCGTATTCCGGTGAATAACCACCTCGAAACAAGTGTTCCCGGCGTATATGCCATTGGCGACGTGGTACAAGGTGCCATGTTGGCCCACAAAGCCGAAGAAGAAGGTGTTTTTGTGGCCGAAGTCATTGCCGGTCAGCACCCGCATATCAACTACAACCTGATTCCGGGCGTTGTTTACACTTGGCCCGAAGTAGCAGCCGTAGGGTACACCGAAGAGCAGTTAAAAGAAAGCGGAACCCCGTATAAAGTGGGCAAATTCCCCTTCCGCGCCCTCGGACGCGCCCGCGCCAGTATGGACCTCGACGGCATGGTGAAAGTATTGGCCCACAAGGAAACCGACGAGATTTTGGGCGTACACATGGTGGGTGCCCGGACTGCCGATATGATCGCCGAAGCCGTGACGCTCATGGAATTCCGCGCCTCCGCCGAAGATGCCGCCCGCATGAGCCACGCCCACCCCACCTACACCGAAGCCATGAAAGAAGCCGCGTTGGCCGCTACCGGCAACCGCGCAATACATATTTAAGGTATGGAAGAACTAAACGAACAACAACCGCAACCGGAAGAAACGCCGGAAATTCAACACCACGGGGTGGATGTTTCGCCCGTTCAGGCCCGCGCCGAGCGCATCCGGCAGGAAATGGGTAAAGTGATCGTTGGGCAAGACGATATGCTCGACCTGATGATCACCGCGCTGTTCGCCGGTGGTCACGTGCTGCTCGAAGGTGTACCGGGTATTGCCAAAACCCTGGCCGCCAAAATGCTCGCCCAATCGGTGGACGCTGCTTTTAGCCGCATTCAGTTCACCCCCGATCTGATGCCCGCCGACGTGGTGGGTACGCCGGTGTACAACATGAAAACATCGGAGTTTAACTTTAAATCGGGTCCGGTATTTTCCAATATTATTCTCATTGACGAAATCAACCGCGCCCCGGCCAAAACCCAATCGGCGTTGTTCGAAGTCATGGAAGAATTGCAGGTCACGGTAGATGGCCACACGTACAAAATGTCGGAACCGTTTTTTGTACTGGCTACCCAAAACCCCATCGAACAGGAAGGCACGTACAAACTCCCGGAAGCACAATTGGATCGTTTTTTGTTCAAAATTGTGATGAAATACCCCGAACTCAGCGAAGAACAGCAAATTTTGCGCCGCTTCGTGAATGACTTTTCGGGCGAAATCCGCAAAACGGTTTCCTCCGTGCTTTCTCCCGCCGATATTGCCGACTGCCGCAAACGGGCCGAACAGGTGTTTATCCGCGAAGAACTGCTCGACTACATTGCCGCCGTGGTACACCATACCCGCGAAGATGCCGATCTTTACCTCGGGGCCAGCCCGCGCGCCTCATTGGCCATCATGAAAACGGCCAAAGTTGTCGCTGCCATGGCCGGGCGTAATTTTGTTACCCCCGATGATATTCGTTACGTGAGTTATCCGGTGCTCAACCACCGCGTTATTCTGACCCCCGAGCGCGAAATGGAGGGTTACACCACCCGCGAGGTCATTGACAGCATTTTGAAAAAAATTGAAGTTCCGAGATAGGTAGATCCTGAGGTACGCTAACGTTTTTTGAAAAACATTAGACAACCTTTCTAATAAAAGACGGCGTTTATGTGGCTTTTTGCGGCATAAACGCCATTTTTTAACCATAAATATCAACGCTTATGAAACAACTACTATTCACATTACTGTTATTTTCAACCATTTCCTATTCCCTTTCCGCTCAAATTAACGAGGTGGATTGGGTAAAAAACTACCGCCTACTGGGCAGCACGTCCGAATTTTACGGCTTGGTAGCCGATTTCTGGGTAGATGCCGACGGCAACAGCCATTTATTAATGGCGGCCAATTCCCCCATCGAAGCCGACTCGGTCACCATTGTTGGTGAAGAGTCTCCCACCACTACCCTGTATTATTTTAATACGAATGATGAGGGTCAATTTATTCGGGAAAAAACATTTCCAACGGTAACGGATTTCGGTGACCCAGAGGAAACACAGGCGCGCATCGCGGGTGACAACGCGGGTAATATCTACATTGCCACGTTGTACAACCAGGCCGTTGACTTGGGCAATTCCGTTACGCTCCCACCGCCAGCCTGCAATTGCAACGCCCTTTTTATTACCAAACTAAACCCTGAAGGCACGCCGGTTTGGGCAAAATCCATCGAAACGGAAGACGGCACAGGTCTGCTGCCCGCTGGCCTCGGGTGCGATGCCGCTGGCAACCTGTACCTGGCCACCAGCACCGACAACAACACCATTGTAGTGGACGGCAATACCTTTACGAACGAAGCCGACAACAGTCAGTTTGTGCTAAAGATGGACGGAAATGGTACCCTCATTTGGGGTAAAACGCTTGAACCAGGCTCGAACCAGGCAAAGCCCTACACGTTTTCGGTGGCCCCCAACGGGCAATTTGCGCTCTCCGGCGATTATATCAATGGGGTCAACTTTGGTAATAATGTGGTACTGGAAAGCCCCGGCGTAGGCGGAGGACAGTACGTTGTGCTGTACAATGAACTCGGTGAACCGCAATGGGCGCGCAGTTTTATCAGCGACGAATACATGGACATTCTGGATATTGACCTTAATAATTCGGGGTCGGTTTACCTGACCCTTGATTTTGCGGGTTCCCTCCAACTGGACGGAACCAATATCCTTAACACGAGCACTTCCGAATTTGCGGGTTGTGTTATGGTTTTGGGACCAACAGCGTTCAGCATCCCCATGTACGCCACTAACAACAACGAATCGTACGTGTTTCTGGGCGTAGCCGTTGACGACAGCAACAACTATTACTCCGGTGGTTTTCTCTTTGATGAAACAGTGGTGATTGACAACAATATTTTGGAATTTGTGGATTGCGCCGATGCCCTCGTGGCTACCGGCAACCCTAACACGCCACCCGCTGCGGCCAATATTGGCGGTATTGGGTGCGAAGGCGTTGTGAATATTGGATACGGCAACACCATTGACGTGGATGACGCGGGTTACCTGTACGTCAGTGGCTCCCTGGTGGAAGGCGGCACCATAGGCGGGCAATTTTTCTCCGGCAACGGGGTATTTGTGGCCAAAATCAACACCGGCACTTCCGGGGTAGCCACCGCACCGGTTCAAACGAAGATGTTGGTTGCGCCCAATCCATCGTCGGGTAATTTTACGGTACGTTTCGACCATATTCCACAAGATGGCCGCCTGAGTGTGGTGGATATTTCGGGCAAATTGGTTTTTGAACGGCAAAATATCCTTGCGCAGCAGGTAGATGTTCAATTATCGGTACCCAACGGGCAGTATTTCCTGCAAATGACCGATAACACCGGCACCGCCGTGCACAAACTGACGGTAGTACGCTAAAACCGATCAACCATTACGGCACTATTCATCCAATAGTGCCGTAATGGCCAACGCATAACCGCGCAGGCCCAGCCCAACGATAGCGCCCTTGCACACAGCAGCGATAAACGAATGGTGCCGGAAACTTTCGCGGGCGTAAACATTACTGATGTGCACCTCAATGACCGGCGTTTTCACCCCGGCAATGGCATCGGCCAGCGCGATGGAGGTGTGCGTATAAGCCCCGGCATTGAGTACAAAGCCATCGGCCCGGAAACCGTGTTCGTGGATATAGTCGAGCAGCGCTCCTTCGTGGTTACTTTGGAAATAATGTAACCGTACCTGCGGGAAGGCCGCTTGCAAAGTAGCAAAATACGCCTCAAAGGTTTGGCTGCCGTAAATTTCGGGTTGGCGGCGCCCCAAAAGATTCAGGTTAGGCCCATTGATGATGTGGATTTCTTTCATTTCAGGGGCAAATATAGTTTTTAAGCCCGTTTTTAAAATTCCTTTGTCCAAAAAAGCAAAAATATGCAAAATAGTTTTGAAAATTTGCCCGACTAAAACAGCAATTATGAAATTTTTAAAAATATTATTGTACATCGCGTTAGGCATCGCCGGGTTTATTGTTTTGTTGGGCCTTTTTGCCAAAAAAGAATACCACATCGAACGCAGCATGGAAATTAACGCGCCCAAACAGTTGGTGTATGACTACGTGCGTCATTTCAAAAACTTTGATGCCTGGTCGCCCTGGACGGCCCTGGACCCGCAGCAAAAAACCACGGTGAGCGGCCCCGACGGGGAAGTTGGCGCGAAGCACTCGTGGAATGGCAACGATAACGTGGGTGAAGGCAGCCAAACCATTACGGCAATGTCGCCCACCCGTATTGATTGCAAAACGGAGTTTATCCGCCCTTTTGAAAGCACATCACCAACGGCTTTTATTTTTGAAGAAAAAGGCAATGTAACCAAAGTGCACTGGACATTTGACATGAAGGCTCCATTTCCGATGAATGGTTTTATGATGTTTACCGATGTGGATAAAGCATTGGGAAAAGACTACGAAATGGGTTTGGAAAATCTGAAAAGAATTACGGAAGAAATGGCCAAACAACAGGCAAAAGATACATTAAGCGTACCGACTGCCCAGTAATTTTGCTATTTTAAAGCAAAAATTAGGCTATTTTGCTAATTTTAAGAATGTTTTTTTCAAAGGACATACTAACTGTGGATGAAAAATATACCTTTGTCCCAAGTTTTAACAATTATACTTTTTCACCAAAACAATAGATATAGTGGAATTCGGGAAATTTAGCAGGGGAGACCGTGACGACAGAGGGGGTAATGACCGCCCGCGTTACGGAGGAGACCGAGACCGTTATGGCCGTAATGATCGCGGTGGCGATCGTGGCGGTGACCGCAACAACGACCGCAGCAACGACCGTGGTGGCGACCGTAACAACGACCGTGGTGGTGATCGCCGCGGCGGTTTCAACGACCGCCCACGTTATGGCGGCGGCGGTGGTGGCGACCGTGGTGGCCGTGGTGGCGACTTTGGTGGCCGTTCCCGTTACGAACGCAATGATCGCGGCGGTGACCGTGGCGACCGTGGCGGATTCGATCGTGATTCGGACGAAAGCGTATTTTCCAAAAAAGTACGCGCCGGTAAACGTCGTACCTATTTTCTGGACGTGCGTAAAACCCGCGGTGAAGATTATTTCATCACCATTACGGAAAGCACACGCCGCGAAGATGGTTTCGGTTACAAACGGCACAAAATTTTCCTCTACAAGGAAGATTTCAACCGTTTTGTGGCTTCGTTGAACGAAGTGGTAGATCACGTCAAAAAAGACTTGATGCCCAATTTCGATTACGAAGAATTTGATCGCCGTCAGGCAGAATGGGAAGCGCAAAATCGCGTGGATGATGATGACGAAGATCACCAAGATGCCGGCAACGACGACTTCTCCGAGGACGATGACGCAGCCAAGACTGACCGTAAAAAAGAAAAAACTGAAGACGACGACGTTTCCTGGTAAACGCGTGGTCCGGTTTCAAACGGCAGCCTAATAACTGTTACAATCGGTAATTTTAATAATGTTCGTTTCCTTGCAACCAAGCGTTGCCTGATGATGTTATGCAATGTAGCGCAGGTCAGCAAGGATAAATGAAAGATAATCAGAAGCGAAGTTGCCCTGTGGGGTACTTCGCTTTTGTGCTTTTATCTCTGCTTATTATTTCCAGCCTTTAACCACCCAAACCTTTCCAACACATTTTTATGGACGCTCTTAAACAGATATTTTTTGAAAAATCGCAAGCCCAAGCCAAAGAATTAAAAGAATTTACCAAGGAATACGGTGCACGTCACGTTGACGATGTTACGCTTGATCAAATAGTAGGCGGCATGCGCGATATTACCTCCATGTTGTGGGAGCCTTCGCTCCTCGATGCCTCCGAGGGTATCCGCTTCCGTGGTTATTCGATTCCTGAACTCCAGGAAAAACTTCCTTCCGCCCCCAACGGCAAAGAACCACTGCCCGAAGGTTTGTTTTGGCTCATGCTCACCGGCGATATCCCCACGAAGGAGCAGGTAAAATGGCTCACCGAAGCCTGGGTTCGCCGCTCGCACGTGCCCGATCACGTGTTTACGGCCATCGAAGCACTGCCCATTGATGCCCACCCCATGACACAATTGTCGATTGGTATCCTCGCCATGCAAAATACCAGCGTATTTGCGCAGCGCTACACCATGGGCCTCAACAAATCCGAATACTGGGATGCCACTTACGAAGATACGATGGATATCATCGCGCGCCTCCCACGTATCGCGGCCTATATTTATAACCGTATCTATCGCAATGGTGCCCAAACCCTGCCCGATATTTCCCTCGACTGGGGCGGCAACTTTGCACACATGTTGGGCTTCGATAACGAAGGTTTCAGCGAATACATGCGTTTGTTCCTGACCATTCACGCCGACCACGAAGGTGGTAACGCTTCGGCACATACCACCCACCTCACCGGCTCTACCCTGAGTGACCCTTATCTTTCGCTCAGTGCCGGCATGAACTCGTTGGCCGGTCCATTGCACGGTTTGGCTAACCAGGAAGTAGTGCGTTGGATCCAAAAAATGGTGGATACCCTTGGCACAAGCAAACCGACCCGCGAACAAATTGCCGACTACGTAAAAAGCACGTTGGCGATTGGTCGCGTTGTACCGGGTTATGGCCACGCCGTTCTGCGCAAACCCGACCCGCGTTTTATGGCGCAAAAGGAATTTGCCGAAAATAACATCCAAGACAGCGATTTGGTAAAAATCGTTTGGAAAGTATTCGATGTGGTACCACCCATTTTGTCAGACTTGGGCAAGGTGAAAAACCCCTGGCCTAACGTAGATGCGCACAGTGGTTCCATTCTGGTGCATTACGGCCTGAAAGAGTACAACTACTACACCGTTATTTTTGGGGTAAGCCGTGCATTGGGTGTACTGGCAGCACAGTGCTGGGCGCGTGCGCTTTCACTCCCGCTGGAACGCCCCAAATCGGTTACCTTCCAGTGGTTAAAAGAATACGTCAAGAAGTCAGAAGGGGAACAATAATGCCCGTATTGTACCTGATACCCGTTCCGGTTGCTGATGATGCCCTCCACACCTTGCCCGCGCGCACCATCGAAATTGCGCAACACCTCGATACATTTATCGTGGAACGGGCCAAAACAGCGCGGCATTTCCTGAAAGCAGCCGGTATTAAACGGCCACTGCCCGAAGTAGAAGTCACTGAAATTGATGATAAAGATCCGATTGTAGCGTCTCGTGCGCTACAATCGGCTTTTCGTTCGGGGAAAGATGTAGGCCTGCTCTCCGAAGCCGGTTGCCCCGGTGTAGCCGATCCCGGCGCATTGGTGGTGGAACAGGCGCACCAGTTGGGGATGCGGGTGCAGCCCCTTACCGGCCCCTCTTCCATCCTGCTCGCCCTGATGGCCGCCGGTATGAATGGTCAGCAGTTTGTTTTTCACGGTTATTTATCGCCTAAACGACCCGAACTTCTGCGCGATTTGCGCCGACTGGAACAAGCCGCTGAACGCCTGGATCAAACTCAAATTTTTATTGAAACACCTTATCGCAGCAAAATGGTACTGGAAGTAGCGCTCGATGCCCTGCAACCCGGCACGAAATTTTGCATTGCGCAGGATATTACCGGGGCCAATGAAATGATTCGGTCCCTTACTATTGCCCAGTGGAAGGCCAATCCTGTCTCCATTCAGGAAAAAGCCCCCGCTGTTTTTCTCATTTACAAAAAATCTGGCCGATGAACCTTGATCTTGACCTGAGCGGCCCCGCGTTGTCGGACGACGAACTACTGGCGCTGCTCACTCAACGCGTAGAAACCCTATTGGAACAAGAGCCGGATTTACTGATGAGTCTGCTCTACCGCATGGACGTGGAGGAAAAAGCCATTCACCACGCCCTGCACCCCGGTACCGATGTATCAGCGGCGGTGGCTTTGGCCAAATTGGTCCTGGAACGCCAAAAACAGCGCTGGGCCATTAAAAAAAATACAACGGTAGGCGACGAAGGCATTCCGGATGGCTGGGAATGGTAGCAATTATACTTCGACTACGTAGGTTTTGTGCATCACATTATAGGTACACCTCAAGGCTTTTATGCACAAAACCAAGCGACGCTCCGTATAATATTACCACCGGTACAGCCTTTTTCCCTTTTTTTGCATCAAAATAAGATTATGAAATACACCTGGATTCTCGCACTGATTTGCGCCATATGCTCGCCTCTTGTTATGAAGGCCCAAGAATTTAACCCGGAACGGGCATTTAACGACCTCAAAACGATAAAAGGCGTTTGGTTTATGCCAACGGACCGGGGTGATCGCCTTGAAATATGGACAGTAGTAGACGATAGTACCATGACTGGTCGCTCGGTACGGATTAAACCGGAAGATGGCGACTCCGTATTGTTGGAAACCCTCAAACTAACCCTCCGCGATACAAATATTGTGTATTCGGCCACTGTGCGTGGACAAAACGCCAACAAACCCGTTGATTATAAATTGATTGAAGCCTGGCGCGACGAATTTGTGTTTTCCAATCCGCTTCACGATGACCCGCAAACTATCCGGTACATATTGCTGGGTAATCGCGAATTGCAGGTAACCACCGAGGGCAAAAAAAACAACCGTACCGTTACCCGTGAGTTTGTTTTTGAGCGGGAATTTAGCGCCAGCACCACCGAATTTCGGGTGCGGGCGGGTATAAACGCGGCTTCTTTGATCAAAGAACGGGAATTTGGAAAAACCGGCGATTTGGAAGGCCCCGATTTTGGCGCACGCCCGGGTTGGGAAATTGGGATTGGAACGGCGTTTAAAGGCCGGGGCGGTTTTTTATCCATGAACGTTGAAATTGGTTTAACGGGCAAATATTCTTCGGTGACGTCGCAATTTTATGACGATACGCTGTTGTACAGACGCGACGGCTCGTACCGAACAGTGTGGTTCAATGCATCCGTTTTTCCTGAGTTTACCTTCAAACGCGACGGACGTTTCTCGATGCTTGTTGGTCCATATTACGGCCGTTTGATTTCTAACCGATTCAACGGTACCGCTACCCCACCCAGCCGCAACAAACTTTTCAACTCCAACACCGACCTGAAACGCAATGATTTTGGTTTACTGGGCGGTGTGCAGTACAAAATGAACTTGGGAAAAAAGGACTTGAACGGCAAAATCGGTGTGCGATTTAACATGGGTATCACGGATCTTGATGGCTTGTACCGCCGCCGCTGCGATAACCCTTTGCTTTGTAATGAACGCGTGCTGCTGCGCAGCATTTCGGCGTACTATTCGATGGATTTGGTAAAAATGTAGATTTGAGCATAATGATAAAACTAGATTGGAAATCACTCCTTTCCATAACGGCTGTTATCACCAGTTGTTGCGCTTTGTACGTGTCCTCGCGCCAACTCAAAATAGCATCCGAGGAACAGCAGGCATCGGCGTTTCCGTACATGACCGCCGCTTATAACTCCAGCGAAGAGCGCATCGAACTCTACCTCAGTAACGATGGCCTCGGACCAGCGTTTATTAGTGGCGTGGAAGTGCGGCTGGGCGACTCAACGTATACCAGTTTTTGGGAACCTGTCGCTGATTTTCTCAAAATTGGAAAATACGAATTCAATAGTCCCACGGGTATCTGGTTTACTAAAAGTGACTTGTTGCCGGGCTGGGTTATTCGCGCAAATTCCAACAAGTACACCTTGTTTGTATTGGATCACCTGAAGCCGGGTCAGGCCAGGCAATTTTGGCAATATTATAACGACAAAGAAAAGGGCATTCACGCCAAAATATGGTATTTGGACCTGTATAACAATTGTTGGCTCTTCGATTACAACGCTTCTACGGTAACGCGGTGCGATAAATGCCCCAATGAGGTACTTAAACGGTAGCAATATTACACTTTTCCTTCTACTGCCAGCATCAATTGCTCCAACGTGCTTTTGGTTTGTTTCATCCCCCGTACATCATCTTGCACGAAAATAAATTCCTTGGTGGTTTGTTTGACCGAAATATTCATTTTTCGGCCGTATTTTTGAATAAAACTGATAATTCGACCAAATTCTTCGGTTTGATAATAGGGCGACTGGGGTTTTGACAAAAAATAACAACGCAGTTTACCACCTTTGAGCACCAACCGCTCGAACCCGATTTTTTTGCACATCCACTGCATCCGCAACGCCTCAAACAAGGTATTTACCGGCACCGGCAACCGCCCGAAGCGGTCCACCAACATGGTTCGGAACCGCTCGATGCCTTCTTCATCTTTAATGTCATTTAACTGCGTGTACAACGCCAAACGCTCCTGCGTATTGGTCACGTATTCGTCGGGAATCCGCATTTCCACGTCGGTTTCGATGATGACATCGCGCACAAAATCGCTTTTTTTCGCCAATTCGTCTTTGAATAAATCCTTAAAATCGGTTTCTTTTAGTTCCAAAATAGCCTCATCAAGAATTTTTTGGTAGGTTTCGTAACCAATATCGGCGATAAAACCACTTTGTTCACCGCCCAACAAATTACCCGCTCCCCGGATGTCCATATCGCGCATAGCCACCTGAAAACCGTCGCCCAATTCACTAAAATCTTCGATGGTTTTGAGGCGTTTGCGCGCTTCGGGGGTAAGTACCGAAAACGGCGGCGCAAACAAATAGCAAAATGCCTTGGTATTGGAACGCCCTACCCGACCGCGCAACTGGTGCAGGTCCGACAAACCAAACATATCGGCACGGTTAATGATGATGGTGTTGGCATTGGGAATATCCAGGCCCGTTTCGATGATATTGGTACACACTAACACGTCGCTGCGGCGTTCGATAAAATCAATCAATACCTGTTCGAGGGTTTCGGGCGGCATTTGTCCGTGCGCAAGATGAATTTCCACATCGGGGCAAAGGCGCCGTAAAATATCAACCATTTTGGGCAACTCCTTGATGCTGTTGTGGACAAAAAAGACCTGCCCGCCCCGGTGGATTTCGTAATAAAGGGCATCTTTGATTAAATCCTCGTTAAACACCCGAATTTCGGTGTGAATGGGCTGCCGGTTGGGCGGCGGTGTGCGCAAAATACTCATGTCGCGGGCGGCCATGAGCGAAAATTGCAGGGTGCGCGGAATGGGTGTGGCGGTAAGCGTCAAAGTATCCACATTGACCTGCAAGGAGCGCAGTTTTTCTTTAGCGGCAACGCCAAATTTTTGCTCTTCGTCAATCACCAAAAGGCCCAAATCCTTAAATTTAGTGTCTTTTCCCAGCAGCGCATGCGTCCCGATGACGATGTCAATTTTGCCCGCCGCCAAATTGGCCATAATTTCTTTTTTCTCCTTCGCCGTGCGAAAACGGTTAACAAAATCAACGGTGACCGGCAAATCGGCGAGGCGTTCGCTAAAAGTGCGGTAGTGTTGCAGGGCCAAAATAGTGGTAGGTACCAGTATGGCAGTCTGTTTGCCGTCGGTGGCGGCTTTAAAGGCGGCACGAACCGCAATTTCAGTTTTACCAAAACCCACGTCGCCACAAATGAGGCGATCCATCGGGTAATCTTTTTCCATATCGGCCTTTACGTCGGCCGTAGATTTCACCTGATCGGGCGTATCTTCGTAAATAAAAGAAGCCTCCAATTCATTTTGCAAATAGCCGTCGGGCGGAAAGGCATGTCCCGGCGTGGCGCGGCGTTTGGCGTATAATTTAATCAGTTCAACCGCAATATCCTTAATTTTTTTCTTGGTGCGGGCTTTGGTTTGTTGCCAGGCATCGGAGCCAAGTTTGTTGAGTTGCGGTTCGGTACCTTCTTTGCCAACGTATTTACTGATTTTATGTAACGAGTGAATGCCCACAAAAAGCATATCGTTGTTTTTATAAATGAGGCGAACGGCTTCTTGTAATTGGCCGCCCACTTCAATTTTTTGCAAACCTGAAAATTTACCCACCCCGTGGTCAATGTGCGTCACAAAATCGCCCGGTTGCAGGTCACGGAGCAAACGCACGTTGAGCGCCTGTTCGCGGGTGTAACCGGTGCGCAGTTTAAACTGGTGAAAACGTTGAAAAATTTGGTGATCGGTGAGTACCACCATTTTGAGTTGCTCGTCCACAAACCCCTCCGAAATCGCCGATTCAATGGGCACCCACTCCACTTTTGCCTTCAGGTCGGTCAAAATCGCGTTGAGGCGGTCCAGTTGTTTGGTATTATCGGAGCAAATAAAAATTTCGTACCCTTCCGCTTTCCACTGGCGGAGTTGGGCAATAAGGAGTTCAAAATTTTTATTGAACGAAGGCTGGGGCCGGGCTTGAAAAACAACGGGCGGCGTTAACGGAATGAGCACTGGGGATATGAGGGTATTGTTGTGAGAAATAAGCCTTGCGCGGTGGTAAAAAATTTGCCGTTGGCCAAACGCAATAAGGCGCAAAAATACAACGGCCTTTGTAAAACCGCTCAAATTAAACGATGAATCCAAATTCTTTTTACCTTCGCGCCCTGATTCAATAATGTCCGGGTATGAAATGGTTAGTGAATGAAATTATGAAAATCACCCTCCGCTATCACCTTCAACGGGTAGAGGAGTACATGCTTCAGCCCGGTGTGGCGCAGGAGCGATGGTTTCATAACCTGCTTTCAACTGCACAAAACACCGAATTTGGTAAAAAGTACGGGTTTTCGGAAATAACGACCCCCGATCAATACGCCGCACGCGTGCCAGTGCACGATTACGACAGCCTCAAAGACAGCATCAATCGGATGATGCACGGCGAACGCGATATTTTGTGGCCGGGCCAAATCCAATGGTACAGCAAAAGCAGCGGTACCACCAGCGATAAAAGTAAATTCATCCCGGTTACCCCCGCTAATCTGGAGGAGTGCCACCTGGCCGGCAGTTGGGATGCGCTGGCCCTCATGCACGATTACCGCAAAGATTTACAAATATTCCGCCGAAAAAACCTGCTGATGCCCGGTAGTTTTTCGGCTTTTTCGGAACATCCGCACACGTATTACGGCGATGTGAGCGCGGTACTCACCCAACACATGCCTTTTATTGCCCGTTGGTTTTACACCCCCGATTTTGAAACCGCGCTGTTGCCGAATTTTGAAGATAAAATCCGGCGCGTAGCCGAAACGTGCAGCGAACAGGACGATATTGTGATGTTTGGCGGGGTCCCCACCTGGATTATTGTGCTATTCCGAATGATTTTGGAAAAAACCGGCAAACAGAATATGCTCGAAGTATGGCCACATTTGCAGGCGTATATGCACGGGGGCGTGGGTTTTGGGCCGTACCGGCAAACCTTTAAAGAGTTTATTCCCAGCGACGATTTTATTTATCAGGAAATATACAATGCCTCGGAAGGGTTCTTTGGTGCCCAATGCGATTTTGGCAAAGAAGATATGCTGCTGCTGGCCGACAACGGGGTGTTTTACGAATTTATCCCGATGGAAGAATGGGAGAAAGACCATCCCAAAACGGTGTTGCTCGCCGACGTGGAAATTGGCAAAAATTACGCCGTACTCATTTCGGCCAACAACGGCCTGTGGCGTTATCAACCCGGCGACACGGTGGTATTTACCCGCCATTATCCGCACTGCTTCCGCATTTCGGGCCGAACCAAACAGTTTATCAATACTTTCGGGGAAGAAGTGATGGTGGGCGACACCGAAAAAGCGTTGTCGCTGACCTGCGAAGCCACGGGTGCGGTGGTGGCCGAATACACGGCCGGACCGGTGTTTTTTGGCCAATCAAAAGATAGCCGTGGCGGCCACGAGTGGTTAATTGAATTTCAAAAACCACCGGTCAACGCCGAAGAATTTGCCCTGCTGCTGGATTACAACCTGCAAAAAATCAATTCCGACTACGAGGCTAAACGATACAAAGACATGGCATTGGCCCCGCTGAAACTGCGGGTTTTACCCCCCGATACATTTATGCGCTGGATGAAAGAACGCGGCAAATTTGGCAACCAAAATAAGGTACCCCGACTGGCCAACCACCGCGAATACATTGAAAGTGTTTTGGCCATCCTCCGGTAGTTTTTCCAAACAATATGGGCGCATTTCGTGTTTAGGACTTTCATGTTAGGATTCAGATTTAGCGAATACACGCCCGGCGAAGACGGCAGTCCATTTGACCGCCTGTTCAAACTATTCCAGGAAATAATGTTGTACACCTCCGGCAATGTTTCGGAAGCGTTGGCGTGGCTCAATGAACTGGACCGCCAATATAATTTGACGAACGATGAGTACGGCATGGGTGACTTTATCCGCGATTTGCAGGAAAAAGGGTATATCAACCGAGACCCAAGCGATGAGGAGGGCGGTTTTAATCCGACCCGCAAAATGGAAATCAGTTTGCGACAAAAAAGCCTCGATGATATATTTGGAGACCTAAAACGCGCCAAAAGCGGCCACCACAAAACGGGTTTTACCGGTCGCGGCGACGAACACACTTCCGAAATTAAACCTTACGAATTTGGCGACCCGCTGGAACAGATGGCCGTTACCGACTCGCTCCGCAACGCGTACATCAACAACGGCATTGACGAGTTCCGGCTCACGCAGGAAGATTTGGAAGTACACGAAACTTTTTTCCAAAGTTCCATGTCGTCGGTGCTGATGATTGATATTTCACACTCCATGATTTTGTACGGCGAAGACCGTATTACCCCCGCCAAAAAAGTGGCGTTGGCGTTGGCGGAATTTATCCAAACGCGTTTCCCGAAAGATACCCTCGATATTTTGGTATTTGGCAACGACGCCTGGCCCATTGAGTTGAAAGACGTTCCCTACCTGCAAGTTGGTCCCTACCACACCAATACGGTAGCCGGGCTTGAACTGGCGCTGGATATTTTGAAACGCCGCCGGAACCCGAACAAACAAATATTTATGATTACCGATGGCAAACCTACCTGCCTGAAAATTGGTAAAAACTACTACAAAAACTCCTTTGGTCTCGACCGTAAAATTGTGAACCGCTGCCTGAGTTTGGCCATGCGTTGTAAAAAAATGGACGTTCCTATTACCACCTTTATGATTGCGCAGGACCCTTACCTCGTACAATTTGTGGAAGCATTCACGGCAGCCAACAAAGGCAAGGCATTTTACTCTTCTCTGGAGGGTCTTGGCTCCTTTGTATTGGATAGTTACAAAAAGCGGAAACGGAAGTAATTGTACCCCTTTTCATTATTTTTTTATTTTTTTATTTGGCACAAATAAAAAAAGGGCTATTTTTGCACGCTCAAATTTTCAAAAGCGAAAATTTGCTGACCGTGTTATTGCTAATTTTACCTGTGAAAATACTGAAATCCCTACTACAATCCTTTGATTTTCTTCAACTTATAACTACTTTATTCTATCATCGGAGTCAAAGTATATTAGTACTACCAACTCTTTACAAGTGTACAATGGCTCTTAATCAAATTATTAACATGCGTATTGCTTCTCTCTTTGCCGCATTTCTGCTGGCCTTCGCCGGGCAGGTATCTGCTCAACGCAACTGTGCATCACACGATGTATTGCAACAGCAAATTTTAGAAAATCCAATGCTCCTGGAGCAGATGGAAGAAATTGAAAAACACGTTCAAGAGCACATCCACAACCACGGTGCTCAGGAGCGTATTTTGGTGACCATTCCGGTGGTTTTTAACATTGTGTACAACACAACGGCCGAAAACATCAGCGATGCTCAAATCTTGTCACAATTGAACATTTTGAACGAAGATTTCCGCAAATTAAACGCCGATGTTGCCAACACACCAGCGATTTTTGCCAGCCTCGCGGCTGATTGCGAAATCAACTTTTGCCTCGCTACCCGCGACCCTAACGGTAACGCCACTACCGGTATCCGTCGCCAAAGCACCACTGTAACGGCATTCAGCAGCAACGACGCAGTGAAATTTACGGCGCAAGGTGGCTTGGATGCGTGGCCACGCGACCAATACCTCAACTTTTGGGTGTGCGACCTCAGCGGTGGTTTATTGGGTTACGCTCAGTTCCCCGGTGGCGCAGCCGCTACCGACGGCGTTGTGTGCGACTACCAATACGTAGGTAACATCGGTACGGCCACGGCTCCATTTAACAAAGGCCGTACGGCTACCCACGAAGTTGGCCACTGGTTGAACCTTCGCCACATTTGGGGCGATGCCACTTGCGGTAGTGACCTCGTGAGCGATACCCCAACGCACAACACGTCTAACGGCGGTTGCCCGGCGTACCCACACCTCAGCACTTGCACTG
Source organism: Chitinophagales bacterium (assembly GCA_013298845.1). Taxonomy (GTDB): domain Bacteria; phylum Bacteroidota; class Bacteroidia; order Chitinophagales; family Saprospiraceae; genus M3007. The sequence continues at coordinate 240,230 of JAAFJN010000003.1, read as the reverse complement.
GCACACCAATTGAAATGACCATGAACTACATGGACTACACCGATGATGCTTGCATGTACATGTTTTCCACGGGTCAAAAAGCCCGTATGCAAGCATTGTTTGCAACCGGTGGTGCGCGGGTTTCGTTGTTGAGTTCATTGGGTTGCTCAGCACCGGGCGGTGGCGGCACTTGCGCCGTTCCAACTGGTTTGGCATCTTCCAGCGTAACCGCTACATCCGCAACCGTAAGTTGGGGCGCAGTATCCGGCGCGGTATCGTACAACCTCCAATACAAAACCGCGGCCGCCACTACCTGGACTACGGTTTCTGTAACCGGCACTTCTGCGAACCTTACGGGCCTTACTGCCAGCACAACGTACAACTATCAGGTACAAACCGTGTGCAGCGGTTCTTCTTCGACTTATTCAACGGCGGCTTCATTCACAACCACAGCCGGCGGCGGCGGCGGTTGCACGGATGCCTACGAAACCAACGAAACGCGCGCTACGGCGAAAGTAATTCCGGTAAACACCAATATTACCGCAAAAATTGGTACTGCTACCGACAATGACCACTTGCGTTTTAGCAATACTTCAACGGCACGCCGTATTAAAGTTGACCTGACCAACCTGCCAGCCGACTACGATTTGAAACTGTACCGTGGCAATACCTTGTTGGGTACTTCCGAAAATCCCGATACACAAAATGAGGTATTGATTTCCAATACCACCACGGTAGCCAATAACTATATCGCTTATGTATATGGTTATAACGGTGCGTTTAACAATGATATTTGTTACACCCTCCGCGTGAGCCTGAGTGCAATCAACTGGCGTACCGACGGCACAACCGACGGCGACACCGAAACGTTTGAACTGCCGGTTCTTTTTGAAAATGCCGGTTTTGGTATGTTCCCGAACCCCGCCAAAGACATGGTTACCATTGAGGTACCGGTACAAGCCGAAAGCGACGTACAAGTATCCATCATGGACGCTGCCGGTCGCGTAGCCGTTCAGGAAAACCGCATTATGGGTAAAGGTAACAACCAGGTGCAGGTAGAATTGGGCCGCTTGGTTACCGGTATCTACTTTGTTCAAGTGCGCAACGGCGAAAATGTACACACGCGCAAGTTGATCGTTGAATAATTTTGCGCTGAATTTTTAGCAAAAATACATCAAGCGGGCTATCGGGCAATTGCCGGGTAGCCCGCTTTTTTTGGGTCGGTGGAGCGTATTCGTTAGTGCTGCACTACCAGTTTTTTAACCGATAAACCCAGCCCGTAATTGACTTCCACCGTATAAATTCCGGCGGGCACATCCTGTACCGATAACGTGCGTTGAGGGTCAAATCCCGGCACTTCGGCGCGGATTATCCCATTCATATCGCGGAGGGTTACCTTTTGAATAAAATAGTTGCTATCCTCCATTTCAATGTACACCGTTGAAGAGGCCGGATTAGGACTCATTCGAAAAGCGCGGGATACATCCGGTGAACACGCCTTAAACGAGCGGCAATAGGGTATGTACTGAAAAGCATTGCCCCCACAATAGGTTGATGTTCGCACCGCAATATCGCTGCAATATGTCTCCTCACTTTCTTGAACAAAAAAGTAATGCACCGCACAACTATCCTGATGCGGAGTACCCGACGGACTTTCTGTAAAAGAGGAACACGGAGCATAACCGTTTACAGGCAACCTATCCAACCGGTGCACACCAGGGCATAAAAACTGCTGCACACCACTTTCTATCGTATCACCGTCCAGCAAAAACTTCGGCACCTCCAAATAACCCACCCAAACCGGAATTTCTTCGTGGTCGGGGACGTAACAGGTATCTTGCGTTGTGGCGTCTATGGTTAAGATGCAAGGCACCGAAGTTCCCGTTATTTCAAACTGTATACTATCGCTGGTGCCTTCGGTGGGAAAAGCGGGCACTTCATCGCCGGGATTTACCGCCGTTAGTTTCCACTTAAACGCTACGGTCAACGGGTCCCAGGCGTTGGTTTCCTGTATTTTTCTTTTGAATGAAGTACAAACACCCTGATCATTAGCAAAGCAACAAATCTCCAATTCGCGTTTTTGAAAATCTATATTGTGTTCAAAAAAAAGCGAAGGAATACCCGGATCATTAAAATCTACCGTGGCCCTAATACCCCCACCGCTTTGCCCATTGGGCCGCACCACAAACTCATTGGGCGAATCAGGCCAAGGGTTAGTACTTTCCCAGCCTGGTGGCAGGGTCAGTGAAATGGTATGTTGCAAGTAATGCGCTCCGTTGTCCAAATACACCGACACCAAAAAATCGGAGGTATCACCACAATACAACATGGAACGCTGGGCAGTTATTTTTCCTTTCGCCCACCAACTAATATCCAACCTTTTTTCGGGTGTAGCCACCGTATTGGGGCAGGTTGAGGCCCCTTTCACTGCCACAAAACCATTTTCGGTGTACCCGGTTTTTATCCGGGCGGAGTCTTGTCGATTGTAGGAAACCGGCCCTATATTCCATTTAGGATCAGTCCGCCAGGTGTAGTTATCCACGGGAACGGGCAACGTATCCCGGCTGCCGCGCATCGGATAATAAATACGCGCGCAGTAACCCTCCTTTCTTGCATACCCAAATTCCAGTTGTTTTGGCCCCCAAATGGTATCAGCGCCCGGTGCCAACGCCAGCGATTTAGTGGGAACCGTCCACGACATACTATCGGGTATATTCAAGGTACAACCACTTTTTTTGCACACGATAATTTGCCCCGGCAAGCCATTATCAGCCCACGCGACGTTTATTGTTTTAAGGGCAATTACCGGAACAGAATCGCTACTGTTCACGACCGTCACCTGATGGCAGGTGGAGTCGTAATCGGGCAAATAATACAGTTGCGGTGTAAGGGGACAGGCTAAGCGCGCACCAGGTTCGGGCTGAATTTTGAAGGTGTATTGGGCGGATAAAAAACCAAAAGGTAATTGAAACAACCAAAGCAGGATTAGATAGTGTATCTTTTTTTTCATAGTCATTATTTTACCATCAAAGATAGGTCGCCGTAATTTTGACATTTGCATGAAATAATTCACTTTTACCAGTCTTTTTCCGCGTGGCTATACCTATTTTTGCGCCTCTAATTAAATAGAATATACAAATAACAATGGAATATCGCATAGAAAAAGACACGATGGGCAAAGTTCAGGTGCCCGCACACGTTTACTGGGGTGCACAAACGCAACGCTCCATCGAAAACTTTAAAATTGCCCGTGATACCAATAAAATGCCCATCGAAATTATTCGGGCATTTGCCATTTTGAAAAAAGCCGCCGCCCTGACCAATTTCGAGGCGGGTATCCTTCCCAAAGAAAAATGTGACCTTATCGCGCAGGTGTGCGACGAAGTATTGGACGGCCAACTCGACGACCAATTCCCGCTCGTGGTGTGGCAAACCGGTTCCGGTACCCAAAGCAACATGAACGCCAACGAAGTCATTGCCTACCGCGCCCACGTGTTGCAAGGCGGCCAACTCACCGACGAGTCGAAATTTGTACACCCCAACGATGACGTGAACAAATCGCAGTCGTCCAACGATACCTTTCCAACCGCCATGCACATCGCGGCGTATAAAATGTTGATCGAAACGACTATTCCCGGCATCGAAAAACTGCGCGATACCCTGCAAGCCAAATCAGAAGCCTTTATGGACGTGGTGAAAATTGGCCGTACCCACTTCATGGACGCCACGCCGCTTACCCTCGGCCAGGAATTTTCGGGGTACGTAGCGCAGTTGAACCACGGTTTGCGCGCCATTCGCAACAGCCTTGCCCACCTCAGCGAATTGGCTTTGGGCGGCACGGCGGTAGGTACCGGTATCAACACCCCCAAAGGTTATTCGGAAAACGTGGCGCGCCACATCGCCCAACTGACCAACCTGCCTTTTGTAACGGCGCCCAACAAATTTGAAGCCCTGGCGGCCCACGACGGCGTGGTAGAAGCGCACGGCGCGTTAAAAACCGTGGCCGTGAGCCTCATGAAAATTGCCAACGACATTCGGATGTTATCGTCCGGGCCGCGTTCGGGCATTGGCGAAATTTATATCCCCGATAACGAACCTGGTTCGTCCATTATGCCGGGCAAAGTAAACCCCACCCAATGCGAAGCCATGACGATGGTGGCCGCTCAGGTAATGGGTAACGACGTTGCCATTAACATTGGCGGCAGCAACGGCCACTTTGAACTGAACGTGTTCAAACCGGTGATGATCTACAACTTTTTGCATTCTGCGCGCCTGATTGGGGAAGCCTGCGTTTCTTTTAACGACAAATGCGCCGTGGGCATCGAACCATTGCACGATAATATCCGCAAACACGTGAACAACTCACTCATGTTGGTAACGGCGCTCAATACCAAAATTGGCTATTACAAAGCGGCTGAAATTGCCCAAACGGCCCACCGCGAAGGCAGCACGTTGAAGGAAACCGCCATTAAATTGGGCTACCTCACCGCCGAAGAATTTGACCAATGGGTACGCCCCGAAGACATGGTAGGCAAATAAAGATATGAACCGCATCTCCCAGTTTTTCCAACAAAACCTCGTAACGCTGCTGCATAGCCTGGCTTCGCTGGTGCTGTTTGTGTCGTTGTTTTTGTTTTTTGTGTACGGCAAACCCGACCCGGACTACAACGATTTGTTGTCGGTGCTCATTGGGGCATTGGTCACCATTGTTACGGTGATGTTTTCGGCGGTGTTGGTGGCGTTGCAATTGGCATCGGCGCAATTTTCACCGCGCATTACGCGGGGCTTTTTTGGGCAAAATCGTTTTGTCCAGGCGGCATTTTATTTGTTTTTGTTCGGAATTGCCTACGGATTTGCGGTCAAATTCACCTATTCCTCCACCGAGGCGCAATTTACGTACCGGTTATTGCCGGTAAGTGCGGCGGTATTTGGCTTTTTCCTGATTTCGTTTGTACTACCCCGTTTTGTTTTTTACATCGCCGATGCCATCAATGCCGCGTCCATTTCACGGGATATTGCCACAAGGACGCTGCGGGAAATTGACGACATTTACGGAACGGAACCCGCCGGAAGCCACGCGCTGCCCGCCCTTGACATCACCCGATGCACCCACGAGAACGCGCAAAAAATCACCTTGCACACGGCCGGTTTTTTGGATAAAATTAACCACGTCGGACTGGATCGCATTGCCCGGCAATATCCGCAACTGGAATTTTACACGGAATTGATTGTGGGCAACTTTGTCACCCCCGGCGAAACCATTATGAAAGTAGTGGTCCCGGAAGGCAACTTACCAACGGGATTAGCGGAACAGGTGCGGCAACAGTTTGTGATTAATAAATACCGCAGTTACAACCAGGATGTGTTGTTTGGCATTCGGCAACTGGTGGATATGGGCATAAAAGCCATTTCCCCGGCGGTAAATGACCCTACCACCTGCGTCAACTGCCTGCATTATATCGGAGTCATTGTACAACGTTATACTCAGGTACAAACACCCTCACGGGCGACCCGAAAAGCGGCATCCAACCTGCATTACCGGGAATTTACGTTTCCCATGCTGTTGGATGCCGCCTTCGATCAAGTGTATCAATGGGGCAAACACGATTATATTGTAGTTGGCCAACTACTGAATACCCTCACCGAAATTTTGAACAGCGAAGTATCTCCGGCGCACAAAAAAGCGATTGCCGAACAGGTCGCCGCTTTTGAAATTAAACCGGAAGCCTTTGAACTCGCCGAACACCGCGAACGCGTGGAGCGGTATTACGAGCGGTTAAAAAAACTGCTGTAGCGTGTTCGGATTGTCTACCGATCACGCCTATTTATTAAATTTTACCGTTCACAATGGCCAAAATAGCCTTTTCGGCTTCGTCGGCCTGCGCAATGAGCGCGTTACCTTCGGCCAAAACCTGCTCGGCAAATGCCCGATCGTTGAGACCCGAAGCGTTAATTTTGACATTCAAAAATGCGCCGTGTACGGCTGAGCGTGCGCACAAGGCACCCACACCGGCATCGGTGACGGAATTGGGATTACCGGACTCGGCCATCTGGCGAATTAAGGCAAATGACTCGTACGACAACCGCATCACCTGCGCGGGTACTTCGATGGCCAGTTTGGTGGCGGCCTGAATGGCCTCTTTTCGCGCCGCTTTTTCTTCCGGGCTGCCGTTGGGCAAGCCAAATGCCGCCATAATCGCGTTAAAAGCGTTGGTATCTTCGTCCACGGTGCGCAACAGGGCATCTTTGAGGCGTTGTCCCTGCTCAGCGGCAAGGCTAAATTCCGCCCAACGTTCGTCCCAGCCCCGTTTGTGACTGCTGAGGTTGGCGACCATTGTGGCCAGCGACACGCCCAAAGCACCCACGTAAGCACTGATAGAACCACCACCGGGGGCGGGGCTTTCGGAGGCCGTTTCGTCGGCAAAAGCCCGCAAACTCAGGTCAATGAGCCGTTTGGAGGCACCCGCATTTTTGGCGGCAATATTGTATTCAATAATTTTTTGTTGTGGATCAAAAGGAGCCAACTCGTCGAGGCCCATGCTTTTAACGGCAATTTTGATCAATTCGGCTTCGCTAACGCCGGAACTGCGCTGCTGTTTGTGCAAAAAATACCGTCCGGCGTCGAGCATGACCTTCAACGGCACCAAACCGACCAACTCCGAACCAGTCACGCGCATACCGCGTTGGTCGGCACTTTTACAACACGCTTCAAAGGCTTCGTGCAAGGCGGTAAGTTTCGTATCGGTGATATTCATCGAAATTTGCGCCACGCCGTATTCTTCAATAAACCAGCCAATGGCCTTTACGCCTTTGAGCCAACCGGGTTGGCGCACGGGTTCTCCCTGGGCATCCTTGAGGGGTTTCCCGGTGGCGGGGTCATTGAGGACGCGGCCTTTTTCGCGCACATCGAAAGCCACGGAATTGGCCCGCCGCACCGATGTTGTATTGAGGTTAACGTTGTAAGCCACCAAAAAATCGCGGGCACCGATCACAGTAGCGCCACTTTTGGTATTAAATCGGGCGGGACCAAAATCGGGTTTCCAGTCCGGTTTCACGATTTTTTCGGGCAGACCTTCGTATTCTCCGGCGCGGATGGTGGCAAGGTTTTTCCGTTCGGGGCGGGTAGCGGCGGCCTCGTAGAGGTAAACGGGCAGGTCGAGTTCCTGGCCCACGCGTTCACCCAACCGGGTCGCCCATTTTGCCGTCTCTTCCATCGAGATACCGGCGACGGGGATAAGCGGGCAAACATCGGTAGCGCCCATGCGCGGGTGTTCGCCTTTGTGGTGGCTCATATCAATGACCTCGCAGGCTTTTTTAATGGCCAAAAAAGCGGCGTCAACGACGGGTGCGGGTGCGCCGACGAACGTAACGACCGTTCGGTTGGTGGCTTTTCCGGGGTCAACGTCGAGGAGGTGAACCCCCTCTACACTTTCGATGGCATCGGTAATTTGTTTGATGATCTCGGGCCGACACTCCGAGAAGTTGGGCACACATTCTATCAGTTGCATATACAATAATTTGGATTCGGGGCAAAGGTACAACCGGGCGTTAAATTTAATGGGCATTAAATTTAACGCCCGGTTGATGCAACCCCAAACGCACTTTTTACACCTTATCGATAAAAAAACAACCAAAAAAAGTGCTATTTGAGGTCTAAAGTAAAGAAAGTGTTTTTTTTTGATATTTTTTTTAAAAAAAAACACTGGAATAGAAAAAAAACAAATATCTTTGCTGCTTATATAGCATTATGTATAATTTTTTACTAATAGAAACTAGTAGTGAGGTATGCAGTGTTGCGGTTTCTTTTCACGATAAAGTAGTTTCGATAAGGGAAGATATAGATTGCAAAAGTCATATTTCGGTCATAACAACCATGATTGAGGCATGTATAAAAGAAGCAGGAATTGGGTATGAACAATTGTCTGCCGTAGGATTATCGCAGGGGCCGGGGTCCTACAGTTCGTTAAGAACCGGGGCTGGGGTGGCAAAAGGATTGTGTTTTGCGTTGGGCATCCCATTGATTGCGGTTGATACATTACAAGCATTAGCGTGGGGTGCCGCACAACAATCACAGAAAAAAAACGTTTTATTTTTGGCAATGCTAGATGCGCGCAGAGATGAAGTATGGTTGGCAGCATATGACAACAATAATGAGTTAATTCGCGCGGCAGAGCCCCTTATAATTGAAGATAATAATCTGAACGATTACATAAAAAAAACTGCAAAAAACAAAAACGCAGACATCTTTTTTTGCGGAAACGCTACTCCAAAAGTACAAAAAACAACACCGTCGGAAGACACCACCTTTACGTTCGGTGAAATGAAATGCTCGGCAAAAAACCTTGGAAAAATTGTCAATGACAAATATCATCTCGGTTTAAAAGAAAATCTAGATACGTTTAACCCGATATATATGAAACCACCTAATATAACAACATCTTCCAAAAAACTTTTTTAAAAAATACACTTACAATAAAATTTAATTTATTATTTTAATAAATCAACGTACCAATTTATGGCAAAAGCTAAAGTTCAAGACGCTCAATCATCATCTGAGAATTCAACAGCCCGTTATGTAGATTATACGGAGTTACGTAAAGCCGTGTTAGTTTTACGCGCTTTGAATCACAAATTACGCCAAAAGATGCTTGATTTGATTGACCAGGGTGGTCGTCTCACTGTTTCTGAAATATACGTTAAATTACGTATCGAACAGAGTGTGGCCAGCCAACACCTCGCTATTTTACGTCGTGCCGGAGTGGTAAACACTCAAAGGGAAGGCAAATTCATTTTCTATTCTTTGAATACGGAAAGAATGAAAGAAATCTCTTCATTGGCAGTAGAATTAGCGTCCAACTAATTACAAAAAACATTATTTTTTTACCGGAACAGTCATTTTTGGGTTTTAGGTTGAAAGGTTAACTTTGCGTTCCTTTTCATCATAAAATCTAAAAATGGCTGTTCTATTTTACCCAATTCCCTACCACCGTCCTTTTCCCAAATACGTCGTTTTTATTCTTCTTCTCTTTGGAAGTGTGTACTGCGCTACCCTTTCGCGACGTGCGGCACCTCCTTCGCCCCAGGCACAATTAGGCAAAAAACTTTTTTTTGATACCCGTCTTTCGGCGACCGGCTCCAAATCGTGTGCATCTTGCCACGATCCCCGCTTTGCTTTTTCCGACGGATACCGTACTTCTCCCGGCCTGCTGGGTGATACCGTCCGCCGCAATGCGCCCTCCTTAATCAATTCAGCGTTACTGCGCTCCTTCAACTGGGCCGATCCGGATATCCACACCTTTGAAGAACAAATGCTGCGTCCATTGTTTGGCACCACGCCGCCGGAACTGGGGCTTACCCGTACCACTCCAGCCCACCCTTACGCTAAACCGCTGGACAGTTTATTGGCCGAACTTTCGCGCGACCGCGATTATCAACCTCTTTTTCAAAAAGCCTACCCAAAAGCATTGAACGGTTGGACGCTGGAACACCTTACCGCCGCCATTGGGGCTTTTGAACGCACGTTGGTGTCGCTGAACAGCCCTTACGACGCTTTTTTAAAAGGAAAATCGGCGGCACTTTCGCCGGAAGCCCAACGCGGGGCCAACTTATTTTTTAGTCCCCAAACGGGATGCGCCAACTGTCATTCGGGAACACTTTTTACCAACCACCAATTTTATTACGCGGGATTCCCCGATTCTGACGACCGAGGCTTGTACGAGCATACCCAAAACCCGAGCGATACCTTTAAATTTCGGACCCCAACCCTGCGCAATTTGTCCTTTACGGCACCTTATTTTCACGATGGTCGCGCAACTACGCTTACCGATGTATTCAACACCCCCGGCCACCGGGTGGAGTTGAGCACCAACCAACAATTGGACCTGATTTTTTTCCTCGAATCACTGAGCGACAGTACTGTTATGCGCAATTCCTGGTTTTTTGAAAACAATAACGCCGGTTTCTGAGCAAATTAGTGTACTTTTGCCGTCGAATTGCAGGCCGCTTTGTCGCCTTTAACCGCATTTTGGTGCGGTGCGGGAGGAAAGTCCGGACAATACAGAGCACCGCGCCACCTAACGGGTGGGGTTTCGTTTCGGCGGAGCACAGAGCGTGTCACAGAAAATTACCGCCTCGCTTCGGTGAGGTAAGGGTGAAAACGTGCGGTAAGAGCGCACGGCGCCGCATAGTAATATGGGGGGCGGATAAACCTCGCGGATTGAAATGCCATGTACACCTTGCGGAACTTCGGTTCCCGCCTGTTGCTCGCGGGTGCTGCAAGGGGGGTAGGCAGCGCAGAATCCCGCAGTGATGCGTGGATCCAGATAAATGACAAAGCCCTTGGGAACAAGGGACAGAATCCGGCTTACAGGCCTGCAATTTTTTATTTCTCTTTTCGGCAAACATTTTTCAATATTTTTGCGTCCTTAGTGTACTGCGGTTTTTCACAACTGCGGTACAGCACTACTATTTCTTAAACCGAAAATATGAGAAAACTAATATTAACTTTTGCCACTCTCTTACTGTTCCGCGCTATCGCATTTGCCCAACCCGCTAATGACGAATGCTCGTCACCGGTTGTTATCCCCGATGTTACGGCATTTTGTAGCCCCATCGCCGCGTATACAAATGTAGGAGCCACCCCAACCAACTATTTCCCAAGTGGTTGCCCAACGCAAAATGACGTGTGGTTTGCATTTACTGCCGAAGCCACCGATATAAACATCACCGTTCGTGGTGCTACGCCCAACGGGCCGGGCGGCACCCTGCAAGACCCCGTTGTTTCGCTACACTTTGGCACTTGCGGCGGCACGCTGGATGCACTCGAATGCGTGTCCAATAACACCGGAGCCAACGTTGCCGAACTTTATAAAGGCGGGCTTTTTGTTGGCTCCACGTACCTGGTGCGCGTGCAGGGTGCCAATAACCAAATGGGGACTTTCCAAATATGCCTTAACAATTATAACCCGCCGGAAGACCCCAAAAGTGACTGCCCGCAAGCGTCTATTTTGTGCGACAAATCGCCCTTCGTGGTAAAAGACGTAAGCGGTGCCGGATCTAACCCCAGCGAACTCAACGACGCCGAATGTTTTTTTAACGGCTCTTCAGGTGTCAACAACGAGTCCAATTCCACGTGGTTCGTGTGGACCTGCTCGCAAGCCGGTTCACTTACTTTTGCATTAACCCCCAACAACGGCCCCGATGACCTCGACTTTGTACTGTACGAATTACCCAACGGGATTACCAACGGTGTGATTAATTGCGCGGGAAAACAGGTGCGGCGTTGTATGGCGTCGGGCGAATCTCCCTTTGTAAATTCGGCCCCCTGTTTGGGTCCAACGGGATTGCGCACCGGCGAAAATGACACTTCGGAGGATGCCGGTTGCTCCGACAACGGCGACAATGCCTGGCTGTCCCCTTTGGAAATGACTGCGGGCACTACCTATGCCCTGTGCGTCAATAATTTTAGTTTATCGGGCAATGGATTTGGCGTGGAATTTGGCGGAACGGGCGAATTTCAGGGGCCGGAAATAGACTTTACCACCAATCCAAGCGCGATTTGCCTCGGTGAAATTGTGGATGTCATTGACGTTTCTACGTTTAATTTGGGCAATATTACCAAATGGCAATGGAGTTTTGGAGCCAATTCCCAACCTCTGATTGCAACCGGCAAAGGGCCGCACCAGGTGGAATTTAACCAATCTGGCCTGCAACCCGTGGTACTTACCGTGGAGACCAACCTCGGTTGCAAAGTCACCGATATTAAGTACGTTAATGTGTATCCTAAGGTAACCGTGGATACCGTTATTGCCGCTCCCGACTGCAATGGTGGCACCAACGGCGCCATCGAAATTACCAATATCCAATCGGGGACTGCGCCTTATCAATACAGTTGGAACAACGGTCCGTTTACCCCGAACAATACGCTAACCGGCTTGGCCATTGGCACGTACCAATTAGTGATTAGAGATGCCAATAACTGCACCACCGAACTTTCCATTGACGTGCGGGAACTGGAACTCACCGTGTTGCCGGAGGTGCAAAAACCGTTGTGCACCGGAGATGGGAACGGGATCATTACCCTCAACGTCACCAATGGTCAAGGCCCTTATCAATTCAACTGGGGCAACGGGTTTATTCCCGATAATTCGCAGGGCGGATACGCATCAGGGGTGTATACCATTCTGGGCCTCGACGCGGAGTTGTGCAAAGGTACCTTTACCGTGACCGTCACCGACAACCCGCCGGTTACGCTCGACATGGACACCATTGACATTACCTGTTATCAGTTTAACGACGGGGTAGGTATTGCCAAGCCCGGCGGCGGGGTCGGCAATTTCACGTACGAATGGACTTTTAACCAAACCGAAGCCGAGGCCACGGGCCTGGCACCGGGCGTGTACAGCGTTACGGTGCGCGACGGAAATGGGTGCAGTATCACCGGAGGTGTCTCAATCCTTGAACCACCCCAACTCAACATAACGCTGGTGGGTACAAAAGACCTCCTGTGCGCGGGGGTACCCACGGGCGAAATTGAAGTGAGTGCCTCCGGTGGGCGACCCGGATATGGGTTTTCGGCCCTTGGAGGCGGATACCGACCCAACAACGTAATCAAAGGATTACTAGGCGGCGATTATTGGGTGAAAGTACAAGATAGTTCCGGTTGCATTGATTCCGTTTTTGCTACCTTAAACCAACCACCACCGCTTACCCTGCTCGTCTCTCCCACCGATGTTACCATTGACCTCGGTTATACCGTACAAACCAGCACCGTAACCGGACCAGCGGGGCGTGCAGTAACGTTTATGTGGACACCCGCTACTGGCAGCCTGAGTTGCAACGATTGCGCTGAACCGCTCATTACCCCGGTTGGTAATGAGTTTTACACCGTCAAAATCACCGATGATGACGGCTGTATGGATACCGCGACGGTACGCATCACCGTGAACAAATTGCGCCCGGTGTATTTCCCCAACGTCTTTGACCCTACCTCCGAAGACACCGACAATAACCGATTTACGGGTTATTCCGGTCCGGCGGCGGCAGAAATGGACATTTTCAGAGTTTATGACCGTTGGGGGGCACTGGTATTTGAAGGAAGCGATATTATGCTGAACGACCCGGCATTGGGCTGGGACGGCACTTACCGCGGCAAAGATGCGCCCACCGGCGTGTATACCTGGTACGCGCTCGTGGCTTTCATTGATGGCGTTGTGCAAGAATACAGCGGCGGCGTAACCATTATCCGCTAAAAAAATTATTAAAAAACAAAAAAGCCCGCGCCCACGGATTTATACGGTACAAAACGAGCGAACAACTCCTCTTTGTACCATCCGAGGGCGCGGGTTTGTTGTATTACTTCCTGGTGGTGCTGACCTCGGTAGGCGTATTCAATCATTTGTTTGCCCGAATCCCACACGCTAAAAGTCGCCTGCTGCACCAACGGTAATTCGCCAATACCAATGGCAAAACGCAAACCGGGCCGTTGTTCTACGGCCTTACTCACCGAAGGAACTTTTTGCCAAAAGCGCCGCAGATAACGCATTTTGATGGTCGCTCGGGTAATTACTGCCACGGGCGCTGACAGGTCGAAGGGCTGTACCGAAACAAAAGGAGAACCACCCGCCCATTGGCCGTGGCTCATGGTATTTTGCAAAAACACCGTTTGGGATACCGTGCTTTTTCGCTGATAAGCAGCAAACACCGCGTTTTTTGCCAAAAATGCTTCAGCAAAGGACTCCGACTCCCAAACCGCAAGAATGCCGTACGTTCCAAAATTGGCTTTGATACTAAAACCGTTTTCGGCCCCGGAACCCAAAAAACGAAAAAACTGAAGACCCGGCACTTTACCGAGGCGCAACGGCGCAATGCCCATTTGGGTCAACGCCCAAAGTTGGCGCGTCCAACCCGAAAAACGAAAAAAACTGATAGTGGTGATTTGCATGTGCTAAAACAGGCTCAATTGCTCGCCCTCCGGCAATAACCGAAACGACTGCCGATGCCATTCTGTTGATCCAAACTCCGCGATTGCTGCCCGGTGTACCTGCGTTGGATAACCTTTGTTTTTAGCCCATTTATACTGGGGAAACTGCTGGTCCAAGGCTTCCATAATTTCGTCCCGGTAGGTTTTGGCCAAAACCGACGCGGCAGCAATAGATGCGTATTTGCCATCGCCCTTCACGACACAGAGATGCGGAATATCGCCGTATTTTTTGAATCGATTGCCGTCAATCAGTAAAAAATCGGGCGGAATTACCAGTTGATCCAAAGCGCGGTGCATGGCGGCAAAAGAAGCGTTCAGGATATTGACCTGGTCAATTTCAGGGGCTTCTACCCGCGCCACGGCCCAGGCTAATGCCTCTTTTTCGATAACAATGCGCAAGGAAAGCCGCTGCTTTTCGGTCAACTGCTTCGAATCGTTCAACAACGGATGTTGAAAATCGTCGGGCAAAATGACGGCAGCGGCCACTACCGGCCCGGCGAGGCAGCCACGACCCGCTTCATCACAACCCGCTTCTCTGCGTTGGGGCAAATGACAGGATAATAACATAGTTTATGACAAATAGTTAGACAGCACTTGATAAATATCCCACCCGAAGCGCAACAAAATGGCCACTATAATCACCAAAAACACCCGCCGAATAAAAGTATTGCCGCGCAAAACGGCCATTCGGCTGCCCAAAAACGCACCCGCTACGTTACAAACCATCATGGGAAGGGCAATGTGGAACAAGATGTATTTATGCGTAAAAAAATAAATCAGGGAAAAAACGTCGGCCGTTGCGTTGACAATTTTGGAAATGGCCGATGCCCGCAAAAAAGAAAAACCAAGCACACCCACGAAACCAAAAACCAATAAACTACCCGTTCCCGGCCCAATGCACCCGTTGTAAAACCCCATAATTCCACCAACCAACCCGGCGTACAGCGGAATTTGCTCCGGCGGATACCGCAGAAGTTCTTCTTGGCCAAAATTTTTGTTCCGGAAGGTATAAACGGCAATCAGGACGATCAGGATAAAAATGGCGGGTTTCAAAAAAACGGGTGGCAACATGCTTTGCACCAAGGCCCCCAAATACGCCATAATGGCCGCCATTACCCCGGCAAAAGCCACCGATTTCCAGGGCACCGATACCGTTCGGAGGTAATTCCACGCCGCCACCGAAGTACCGGCCAGCGACGCCAGCCGATTGGTACCGATAATATTGGGCACCGATAACTGGGGAAAAAGAATAAAAAACGCCGGCACCTGCACCAAGCCACCACCGCCAACAACGCTGTCGATAAACCCGGCGGCGAAAGCCGCAAGGCAGAGAAGAAGGAGGGGTAAATCCATGATTTTTTTCCGCAAAAGTAATTTATTTTCTTAACGGCTAAAGATTTACCTTTGCAATCTCATGGGATTAATACAGCGTCAAGGGTTAAAATATAGCATTATTAACTGGGGAGGGGTCTTTATTGGAGCCTTGAGCACCATGTTTATATTTCCCCGTGCATTGGAAGAATACGGGTTAATTCGATTTATTTTAGACACCTCTATGCTGTTATTCCCGCTGTTATCATTCGGGATTAACTCCGTCATTATTCGATTTTTTCCCTATTTTGAAGATTATGAGCACAAACACAACGGTTTTTTAGGAATTATCCTGATTTGGGGCGGCATTAGTTATTTGTTGTGTATGTTGTTGTTTTTGGGGGTTGGCGACTCCATTTTTGCGTTCTATTCGAGCAAAGGAGCGTTGTTTAAACAATACCTCTGGATACTGTTGCCCACTATGTTTTTTACGACGCTGAATACAATATTAAACCAGTATTCAATCTGTTTTAAAAAAATCGTTGTACCCTCCCTGTTGTTTGATGTTTCCCAAAAAATAGCCCTCCCCGCGCTGATCCTCAGTTATCTGGCACAATGGATTACCCTCAGTACCCTGTTGTACGCACTGCTGGTGTACCTGGGTTTTGTTTCGGTGGGTTTTTTGGCGTATATTATTCATTTAAAAGCCTTTTTTGTGGTACCCAATTTCAAAAAACTGGATCCCAAACTGCGCCGGGAAATGGCCAGTTATGCCTTATTTGGATTGGTCGGCGGCATTGGTTTTTTATTGGTTTCCCGGTTTGACTCCTGGCTGGTAAGCACCATGATTGGTTTAAAAAACAACGGAATTTACGCTATTTCTGCCTTTATTGCCAACACGATGGAAGTGCCTTCGCGGGCAGTCATTGGTTTAAGTTTGCCCCTGATTTCGCGCTATTGGAAAGACAATAATATTGCCGAAATTACTTCCCTTTACCAAAAAGCGTCCATAAATCTTTTAATTATGGCGTTGCTCATTTTTGGCATTTTTTGGAGTTCGGTGGACGCGTTTTTTATGATTATTGCGAATTCAAAAGAAATGGAAACCGGGAAAATGGTGGTTTTGTTACTCGGCCTTGGTCGAATTGTGGATATGGCAACCGGTGTAAACAACTACATTTTAAATTATTCAAAATATTTCAAATATTCATACGTTCAAATCCTGATTCCGGCCATTATCAGCGTGATATTGGGGCTATGGCTCACGCCTTTATACGGCATGGTAGGAGCCGCCATTTCAATTTTGACCTCCACAACAATATACAACGCCATTAGTATTTTACTCAACTGGCATTTTTTCAAAATTCAACCGTTCACCCGTACATTCGGCAGCATTATCCTAAGCGCAATTATTGCCTTTTTGTGCGCCAAAACGGCAAGCCTCCTTCCAATGCACTGGTTGCTAAATGCCATTTTGGTCTCCGGCATTTTTTCAACTTTATTTGTATATGCCATCTGGAAAATGCAACTTTCAACAGAAGTGGTGAACCTCATCAACAAAACATTAAAAAAGATATGAACAAAAGATTAAAACCGCTCTTTTGGGGAGGGCGATACTATCATTTGATAAAACTTCGGCAGTGCAATGAGTACGTGATTGATAAATACATGAAAGGGAATAACTTCTTGCTCTTGGACTTTGGTTGTGGCGAATGCCCGTACAAACCCATTATTGTGCCACACGTTAAGGAATATATAGGGGCCGATATTACCCTTAATGAACACGCTCAATTGCTCATTAACCCGGAAACCGGGCACATTGACGTTGGGGACAATCATTTTGATACCCTATTGTCAACGCAGGTGCTGGAACACGTTATCAGCCCCACCAATTACCTGCGGGAAGCCCATCGGGTACTAAAAAAAGATGGTTTACTCGTGCTCTCAACGCACGGGTACTGGATGTATCACCCCGACCCAACCGATTTCTGGCGCTGGACGCGGGATGGTTTGGAAAAAATTATCCGCGACGAAGGGTTTGAAATTGTGGAAACCCTGGGCATTTTTAACCGCTTTACATCCGGGTTACAACTTATGCAAGATGCGCTCATTCACAAACTACCCAATGGCCCGAAACAAGTGTGGAACAGCATTTTTGCGGTATTACAACTTATTTTTGACAATGGCCGACTCAACAACCGGGATGCCTCGGTGTACATGGTAGTCGCGAAAAAGAAATAATACTATGGTAAAAAAACCGGTATTGGCGATACTCTGTCCCAATGATGTTCAGGTCACCGAAACTTTTATAAAAGCGCACACTGAACTAATAGACGCTGACATTAAGATTTTGTTTGGTGGCTATTTACCCAACTTTGTGCGCAACGAAGGGCCATTAGTTGCGCAACATATTGTTGCGCGCATTGCCAGAAAGATAGAACAGACCCTACTTCCCGAGGGCGTACTATCGTCGCACGAACGCGCAATAATTCGTTATTTAAAAAAAGAAAAAGTGGAGGTCGTATTGGCCGAATTTGGGCTTACCGGTGTCCGGGCCTACCAACTTTGTCGGGCGGCGGGTATTCCGCTCATCGTTCACTTTCATGGCTTTGATGCGCACATGTATCGCACCATACAACAATACGGTGCCGCCTACAAAAAAATGTTCGACTACGCGTCTTACATTGTGGGGGTATCTCGATACATGTGCAATGCACTGGAGCAACTGGGTGCGCCCACCCGGAAGATTGTGTATAATCCATACGGCCCGAACCCCGTCTTTTTTAACTGCCAACCCGCTTCAGATGCCAAAATACTGGTGGCATTGGGGCGTTTTATCCCCAAAAAAGCCCCGTTTATTACCATCAAAGCCTTCGCCCGCATCGCTTCGGAGTTCCCCGATATTCGGCTACGAATGGGCGGAACCGGCGAACTTTGGGACTCGTGCAAACAACTGGTCAAAGATTTGCAACTTGAAGATCGCATTGATCTACCCGGCATTGTTACCAACGATCAGGTGCCGCCGCTCTTTAACGATGCACTGGCATTTGTGCAACACTCGGTGATAGCCCCCGATGGCGACACGGAGGGCACTCCGGTAGCGGTCATTGAAGCCAGCGCCGCAGGCCTGCCGGTTATTGCCACCAAACACGCCGGTATTCCCGACGTAATTGTGAACGGTGAGACGGGTTTCCTGGTGAAAGAACACGATATTGATGGTTTTGCCGAAGCCATGAGAACTATTTTAAAATCGCCGGAAATGGCCATTAAAATGGGTGAAAAAGGCAAATCCTACATTAAAGCCAATTTTTCAATGGAAAAACACATCAACACACTCAACAACCTGATTCGCCAACTCAGCCAATAATGTTTACCGAATTACCGTAACGCTTCCACTGGGCCGGTAAATGACGCCACTAACCATTTCCAATTCACAATCGTACACGTACACGGTAGTAGAGGCATTTTTTGGGCCAATTGCACCATTCCAACCCAATTTATCCACGTTGGGATCAAAGTCTTTTCGTTCAAAAACCAAAGATCCCCATCGGTCAAATACGCGCAGATAACGCACTTTTTTAACACAATAGGGGCTGGAATAAACCGTAAACCAGTCATTTTCGCCATCGTCATCCGGGTGAAATACATTGGGGATGTACACATTTTCGGGGCTTACCATCAGTTTTAGGGTGTATAAGCTATCACACCCGTTGGCCCTTTTTAACCGAAAAGCATAAGTACCTGGCGTATTTACCATATTCCCATCCGGCAATTCTACCTGTTGTGACGAACAAATATCGAGTAATTGGACGTTCGTTATGGCGGCAATATTGCTTTCTACAACAACAGGCGGTGTTACCGAAGTACAGCCATTGGCATCGGTAACGGTGATGGCGTATTCGCCGGCTTCATCCACCTCAAAAACAGGCGAACTTTGATTCGTTTGCCCGTCCATCGAATAAGTGTAAGGCGTAGTACCAAATTGCGCCAGCACTGTAATCAGGCCTTTTTCGTTGTTACAATCAATGTCGTTGACCTGGGTCGCCTGAATAGCCACCAACACCCCCGCTTGAAGATCCCATTGTAGTGTATCGTAACAGTTATTGTTATCCCGAATAAAAAATGTGTATTCACCCGGGGATAAATTCGTAAATTGATTGGCGGACGACCATTGCCCATTGTCCATTTTAAACGCATAAGGAGCAACCCCGCCCGTGGCAGTAAGCAAAACATCGCTCTGATCCGAACACGCTGTGACCACCACCTGCGGGTCACTAAATATATCGTAACTAAAAAACGGAACCTGCACTTTATAGTAATATTGGCATCCGTTGGGCGTGCGCATGACGACCGTGTAAATGCCGGAATCCAGCAAAGAATACGTTGTTGGTGGCAAAAACTGCCCTCCATTAAAACTGTACAGGTTGGTATTTACCCCTTCAATGGCCACCTTTCCGCTCAAAGGGCTGTCGCAAATAACGGGTATTACCTCAAAATCGGGGTTTAGTACGTTCGGTACAACGCAGAAATCGGTTCCCGACGCATTGGTAGTCAACGGATTAGCCAAACTCCAGTCTTGTGGTGTAAATTCTGCGGTGGTACTGGCCGTTAAATTACCGGTCGCCGGGTTAAAATTGGCGGTTTCGATGGTGACGTTATTGGCGCAGCACCCATCAACAGATCCGCTATTATCCGATTTCACCACAAAAAGTTCTTCTACCCCGGCTTCATTCAACGCTTTACCCACCGCAATATATCCGCCATCGGTGGTGGTAGTGCTGCGATAAAATGTTTCATACCGATCGGAGGCGTATTCGGCGGCCCATTCCAGTTCGCCATTTTCGTCTATTTTCATCAGCGTCGCGTTCACATTAGGGCCAGAGGGGGGCGAAAAAGACGAAACAATTGCCCCGCCATCGGGTGTAGGGGTAGCGATGCAGCGCATATTTTGTCCGGGTTTAAAATATACTTTTGACCAAATAATTGCCCCGGTTTTGGTCACTTTACACACCCAATTGTAATAATTTTGGCCGTTGCTGGCTCCCCAGGTATGATCCGACAATAAAAAATTGCCATCAGCGGTTGGAAATAAATGGTACAAGGCTTCGCGTTCTCCGGTACTAAAAACGCGGCTACTGAGCAATTCGCCGGTAGTCAAATCAAACGTTGAAAAGACAGCATCCATTTCGGCGGCACCGGAAGCGTACAGAATATTTCCTTCTATGTAGTTAACCGTTGGAATAAACTCGAACCCGGTATCATAACTCCTCGACCAAATGGTATTCCCCTGAAAATCAAGGTGTAACAAAGCAAGCCCATGATGCGCACCGTTGGCCAAGTTGGTATATTGAGTGGCGGATACGATATAACCCAAGGGAGTAACAACTACTTTATTAAAAATCAACAATGCGTCCCGGAAAGTTCCGCCCAATGTGCTGCCCCATTCTTTGTTGCCATTTTCATCAATTTTTACAATCATTACATCAACACCACCATTTCCGGCACTTTGAGTGTTTCCAACCACGATATATCCACCGTTGGGGCTTTTTTCAACCGCAACGGCTTCGTCATCTTGTGCACCACCGTAGGTTTTTCCCCACAAAATTTCGCCTTGTTTGTCAATTTGCAGGACGTAGGCATCTTTGCCATTACCCGGCACAGCGGCATAACCCGCCAGCAAATAACCATTATCGTTTTCTAAAACATAATAGGCGTTTTGGTTACCGGTGCCTTGGTACACTTTTTGGAAGGCAGTTTGGCCGTACAATAATACCGACCAAACTGCCATAAAAATAGAAAGAGTATATTTCATAATAAAAGTACTTTAAATCTTTATCCCAAAAGGGATCCTCATCACGATTGGCGCATCCGTTACAGGACAATCAACTTCCTGACATCAACGATACTGCCATCGGGTGCTTTTAAATACACGAAGTAAGTACCATTTCCGGTCCACGCGGTGATATTCACCTGCGATGCCGCCTGGGTAATCGCCTCGGTGAAAACCGTAGTGCCCACAGCATTGGTGATTTGCAGGGAATAACCGGCCAGATCCTGGAAATCGCCGTAGTTGATGACGATTTGATCTTTGGTGGGATTGGGATAAATTTTTATTTCGTAGTCGGGCTGTACGCCACTTACATTAGAAATAGTATTTATAATAAGTGTATCCGTCACCGAAATCCGTTCGATACACTGTGATTCCCGGTACAAACTTTTGGCCTCCGCCGATGTGATGGCTCTGTCATAAATGCGCACCTCGTCAATGGCACCATCAAACGGCAGGGTATTATCAAAACGGATTCCAATTTTGGCCACAGGCGTTCCAACGCCGTAATATGCCGGTGTTGGAACCGGGTATATCACCGAGTCAATTTTGATTCCGTTGACATAAAAGGTACTTTTCTCCTCATCTTTGGCCACAACGAGGTGATACCACTCATCTAACTCTGCCAAACGCCGGTCTTGAAAAGAGTTAATTGGTTGAGGCGTATTGTAGTTGGCGCACTGCCAACCCAATTCACCGTAAAGAAGGTTATTAAAGTACAAAGATTGGTCACCGGAGGTACTGCCAACCGAGATTACCCAATAACGACGCTCAAAATCCGGATACGAAGCCAATTTTGCCCAACAAGAGAAAGTTAAGGCATCATTTAATAAACCATCCACCGGGATTTGAATAAAACTGGGTGCAATTGCATTAAATTCGTACGCAGAAGCCGGATTACCGAATCGGTCGCTGGTCAGCGTTGCACTGTTCACAGTACCGTGCTGGGCATTGGCACTCCAGTCTTTGGCATCGCCATTGAAAGGATAATAACGAATTAAACCTTGTACTGAACTTTGAGCAAAAAGGAATTGTGACAAGAAACTAAAAAAAACGATTGTTTGTAATTTTTTCATAAAATGAAGTTGTTTAAAGAATTGCGCAAAGATAGCCACACCGATTAATATCATACTATTTACCCCTAAAAAAAATCCCCCGATGCACACGAGCACACCGGGGGAAACAGGTACGTTAGTATAAAATTAATTGTTTATTGCTCCGTCAGTGGCACGGGGAAAAATTCATGCACAATATCGCCGGGACGATCTTTCGGGATTTGGCCCAAACGACCCGTGCGGCGCATATCCAACCAGTAGTGGCCTTCACCAAACAGCGAATAACGGCGTTGTTTCAGCACCTCGTTCAACAGTGCTGCATCGTCGGTGGCACCGGCGTAGGCACCCAAACCAGCCGCCGCACGTACCGTATTAATGGCCGATACCGCCGCTGCATTGTCCGAACCAATATTGGCTTCGGCGTACATCAGAACGAGTTCTTCGTTGCGGATAATGGCCACCGGTGTCGTTGGGTCATCAAAAATGGACACCTGCTGGGTACCACTTAAACCGTCCAATTGCACCGGAACGGGGGTTGCTGCCGGGTCAAAATCGCGAATTTTGGTCACCACCCGTTGGTCTCCGGCTTCCGCATCGGCACTAAACGAAGGATGCACCACGTACACTTCTTTGTCGGCCACCACAAACAGCGGATTGCGTTCGTCGTTGCCACCCAAACCAAAAATGTGGTACACACCGGTTGACAAGTTACCGCTCAAATCGAGGAACGAAGCCGCCAATTCGGTTTTTAACTTGCCCTTGTTGCCCTGGTACATGGCAACCCGCGCCGCCAAAGCACGATTGAATTTGCTCAAACCGGTGGGGGTATCAAAACCGGTAAAACCAATGGATAATTTCACGGCCAGGGTAGCACCTGCGCTTCTCAACAAAGCATTGGCCTCGTCTAACTTTTGCGCAATACCCGCCAAAGCAGCATCGTATTCCACAATCGGACCGAGGTTATTCACGTCATTCACATCGAGGCGGCACGATTTATGGCGATTTACGATCAACAAAAGGTTATACGCTTCCAAGGTTTTAGCGTAGCCAATAATGCCATTTTTTTGCTCGTCGGTCAAACCCGCACGCGATTTTTGCGTGGCATTGGTCAACAAAATGGCGTTGCGGATGGAGCGATATTGGGTTGCCCACGAACGGGTGGTTAAAAAGCCATTGTTGTCCAATGGTGCACCTTCGGCCCCCAACAATTCCCCGGTAAAACGCGGGTCAGTACCGCGCAAATCGTAATATTCACGACCTACGTTAGAAATCGTCCAATAATAATACTCCATATCGAAGCGCAAAACGGACTCAAGTCCGCTGGCCAGGAGTTGAAGGTCATCCAACGAAGCACCGTCTTCCAATGAACTTAAGGTAGGCGCGTTGGGGTTGGGAATGGTTTCAATATTGCAGGATGGAGCAACCAGCATCATTCCCGTTGCGATACTGCCGATGAGCAGCGATTTTTTTATAAATTGCATAGTCTTTTTAGAATGTTGCGTTGAAGTGGATGTTAAACGAGCGGGAAGCCGGGAAAGGAGTTACCTCTACGTTGTTGGCCAATACATTGTTACCAAAGTTAGATACTTCGGGGTCGTAACTGTTGTACGTGAAAATATTGATCAGGTTGCGGCCCGAAAGACCCACGCGCAATTTTACTTTATCTTTGGTTAAAGACATTGGAATGGTGTAAAACGCCCCAATTTCGCGCAAACGCAGGTAACCGGCATCTTCAATCCAAGGCCCCGCATTACCGGCAAACCACGTACTGGTGCGATAGTCGCCATTGACAACTTTACCTTCTGGATCCAATGTTTTGTCGTCGTAATCCCACGTTAAACCACCCAAATCGTACAACAAGGTGGACAGGTTAATACCATCGCCGCCGCGTTTGTAGTGCAACAGGAAGTTAAAATCGAAGTTACCCACCATAAGGGTATTTATGAAAGAGGTATTAAAATCTGGTTCGGCGTTGCCGTACACTTCAATTCTTGTAACACCATCCTCGGTAGCAGTACCCACAATTTGAGTAGCCGATTTGCCTTCTTCAATGCGGAACTGGCCCAAAGAAGCCGCAAAACCACCCACGTTAAAGGCAGGAACATCCAAACGGGTTACTTCACTGGTGTTTTTCCAGAAATTGATCACGCTGTTCCACACAATTTTGCTGGTATTAATCGGTGTTACGTCCAATGATAATTCGATACCACGATTCACCAAAGCACCGGCGTTTTGCACCTGCGTCGTAAAGCCCGTGGACGTAGGCACCTGCGAACGAATCAAAAGGTCGTCAATTTTTTTGTTGTACAACGTTACCGCCAGGTTGATGCGGTTTTTGAGGAAACCAAAATCGGCGCCGTATTCCAGTTCCGACTGGCGTTCCGGCTCAATATTGGGGTTACCCAACAATGTATTGGTGTACAAACCAGATTGCGCACCAATGGCCGCGCCATCAAACAAAGAGAAACGGTCGTTGTATCCGGGGAAACGGCCGGATTGACCGTAAGCAACGCGTACTTTTGCGCTCGGAACGGCACCTACCGTCCAGAACGAAAATTTATTCAAATTCACCGCAAGGTTGGCCTTGGGGTAGTAGTACACTTTGTTGGCGTCGCCGTTGTTCGATGATTTATCGGCGCGGAAACCCACCGTTGCAATAATTTGGTCGTTAATATTTACCTCTTCCTGGAAAGCCACCCCTTTATCGCGGGAAATAAACTGACCCTGGGTAGCCGAAATGTTTTTCGCCTGTCCGAGGCTGGTTTGTGAACCATTCAACTGGGTACCGCTGGTTTGCACCACGCGTTGGTCAAAATCAAGTTGTTGTACCCCCACCGACGTGCGGAACGACGTATTGGCACCCATGTAGTACGAGTGCACAAAAAACGCCTCCAAATTGGTGTTGGTGTTGTTGGTATTGGTAATAACCGTTGCACCCTGCAAACTGCCCTCGGCGCGGAAATACGACAATTGACGCGGGAAAATAACCGTATTGCGCTGCCCGTAATTATCCAAACCAGCGCGCAAAATGGCCTTCAGGTTCGATTTTTCCGAAGAGAAAATGGTCCAGTTGGCCGTTACACCACCGATATAACGGTTTACGTTTTCGCGGTTGGTGGTGATATTCACCGT
Organism: Chitinophagales bacterium; assembly: GCA_013298845.1. Classification (GTDB taxonomy): domain Bacteria; phylum Bacteroidota; class Bacteroidia; order Chitinophagales; family Saprospiraceae; genus M3007. The sequence continues at coordinate 214,945 of JAAFJN010000003.1, read as the reverse complement.
TTCCAACGCATTGGAACCCACCGAGTTCAACGCCGGATACACGCCATCGGCGTCGGCTTCCAGTTTTTCCCAAGGTTTGGTAAAGGCCAAGGCGTAACCCACCGTTGTATTGGTGTTACTGTTGTTAAAGAAGCCGCGGTCGGCCTGATTATTGGTAAAAAAGTTTTGCGTTACAATTTCCAGTTTTTTATTCAGGCGGTGCGTTACGTTTACGCGGCCGCTAAAACGTTTGTAACCGGTATTGTTCACGATACCCGTTTCGTCTTTGTACGTGCTGCCCACAAAAAACGTGGTGCGCTCGTCACCACCGGAAACACTCAAACGCGTGGTAGAAGCCATACCGGTGTTGCCGTACAACATTTTTTCGTAGTCGGTAAGGCCATTTTGTTCAAAACGCTGACGATCAGCCGCGCCAAAAACGGTTTCCACTTTTTGCAACAAACGGGTAGCGGAGTTAAAACCAACAATCTGAGAAAGGTTGACGCGGGTTTTGCCGGCTTTACCTTTTTTGGTGGTGATAATCACTACACCACCCGCCGCCCGGGAGCCGTAAATGGCCGCCGTGGATGCACCTTTCAAAATTTCGATGGACTCGATGTCTTCGGGGTCAATATCCGCCGCCCGGTTCGAGGAGTCATCCTGGTTAGAGGCGTTACCACCCGCTGCCGCCGCCGAAACGATGTTTGTTCCGGAAGAAATGGTGGAGTTGTCGAGGTAAACCCCGTCAATGATATACAGCGGCTGTTGGTCCAAAAACAAAGACGTTACACCGCGCAAACGGATAGACATACCGCCACCGGGCGCACCGGAGTTGGCGCGAATGTCGGCCCCGGTGAACTTGCCGTAGAGGGCACCTTCCATCGTTTGTTGCGAGGTAACACCCGTCAACTGCGCCGAGGAAATGGAAGCCACGGCGTTGGCGGAGTTAGAGCGTTTGACCGATGTGGCCAAACCACTGATAACAATCTCGTCCAGCGAAGAAAGTGATTCGGACAAGGAAACTTCGGCGCGGGGGTTGCTGGTGCTAACCTCGGCTTCGTAGGTTTCAAAACCGGTGTACGTAAATACCAACGTAGCGGTATTCGCCGGGCAACGCACCGAAAAACTCCCGTTGAGATCGGTAACGGCGCCAATGGTGGTACCTTTTACGTTTACGGTAGCGCCAATGAGCGCTTCCCCTTTGTCATCTTTGACTGAGCCAGTTGCGGTGAACTGTGCCTGAACGGCGCCCAATCCAAGTAGTAGCAGTACTGCGGTGAGTACCATTTTGTGCATACGATGCTTCATAAAAATAGAATGCTTAGATTAGATAAAATTTAGTGGTACAATAGAATTTGATGCGGTTTTACGGTTTGGTATTTTGCCGTAAAACAAAAATACCAAACCGAGTGCTGCATCCGAAAAACAATATGTGGTGTAAAGGCTCGGTTTGTTTAAATTTTAATTAGTGAATATATCCTGAGACACGGTTGTTTTTGTTAATGGTTACTGAGGCAAATTAACAAAAAACATTTGGGAACACACCAAACTATTTTACCCAAAAACTACCAGAAGCAATATTTGCAAAATTTTATTTAAAATACAAAAAACAAAAACCCAAAATTCAGTATAAAATTTTGCCCACACCAAGACCCCGAAGATGCTGACGCGTATTCCCGGAACAACTTTACCTTTGCGCCACCAAAGCAACGAATTCACCGAAACGGCGTTTCTATACCTATACATGCAAATCAAACATCGCGCTTTATACTTTTTATTGTTCTTGCTGCTCGGCGGTGCCACCACCGCGTACGCGCAAAAACCCACTGCCCCACCCCAGGACACCACGTCTAAACTGAAGGTGGAAAGTTCCGAAACCGCCGAGGGCTTCCTGAAAAATGGCCGCGAAATGCGCAAACTCAGCGGAAACGTTCGCCTCCGCCAGGATGACGTGCTCATCTTCTGCGATACCGCCTTCCTCGACCTCGACGATGCCGTATTAAAAGGCAACGTAGTGATTGAACAGGGCGATTCGGTGAAAATATTTGCCGATTCGGCCTTGTATTTTGGCGTAACCAAACAAAGCGACCTTTTTGGCAAAGTGGTGCTGCAAAAAGCCGATCGCCGCCTTTTTACCAAAAAACTCCACTACGACGTGGGCAACAAAATTGCTACGTACACCACCGGGGCCACCCTCACCAATGGCAAAAGCCAACTCTCCAGCCGACGCGGGTACTACGATGTGAACGTGGATCAGATGTATTTTAAAGGCAACGTACTCATCACCGACCCCGACTTTACCGTCCGGACCGATACCATGCTGTTTAATACCAGCACCCAAATTGCCACTTTTGTGGCCCCTACGCTCATTAGTGAAAAAGAAAGCCGGATTTATTGCGAGGGGGGCTTTTACGACATTGAAAATAACTTTGCCGAATTTGACATTAACCCGCAGTACCAACGCAAAGAGCAGCGCGGTTTTGCCAAAAAAATGATTTATCAGGGCGTTACCGACGAATATATTCTCCAGGATTCGGCCTACATCGAAGAAAAAGACCGCATCGTAAAAGGCGACGTTATCCGGTATAATTCCATTACCGAAGTGGCGACTTTGGTCGGAAATGCCTATTACAAAGACAGCACCCAGGAAATTACCGGCGAAAAAGTGCGTTACGACAGCCGCAACAAATTTTACCAACTGCTCGGGCGCGGGCGCGTGAGCGATCCACCCAACATCATCGAAGCCGATTCCTTAGATTTCAACGACGTGCTGGGCAATGGCATCGCCCAAGGGCGCGTCATTTGGCAGGATACCTCCAGCAATATGTCGGTGTACGCCCACCGGCTCGATTACAACAAACAAACATCTTATATCAACGCCACGGGTGGTTTCGCCTCCGACAGCACCGGCCGCCCCATGATGAAAACCCTGGTGGACAACGATACGCTGTTTTTGGCGGCGCAACGCCTCAACTCGTTTAAACCCGATACTGCCTCGGACGTGCGCCAACTACTGGCCTACCAAGACGTGCGGATTTTTAAAAGTGATATGCAGGCCGTTTGTGATTCCTTGTCGTTTAGTTCGGCCGATTCCATTTTTTGGTTTTACCAGTTAAAATCGCTGCCCATTATTTGGTCCGACACCTCGCAGTTTTCGGGCGACACCATCAAAATGGCGCTTAAAAACAAAAAATTAGACCGGATCTGGCTGCGGCAAAACGCAATGGTGATCAATTCGGAAGATGGCGTGATGTTTAACCAAATCAAAGGCCGCTACACCACCGCTTTTTTCCGCGAAAACGAAGTCCGCGAAATGCACACCGACGGCAACGCGCAGGCGGTGTATTACGCCTTGGACGATAAAAAAGCCTATATCGGGGTAAATGAGACCAAATGTTCGGAGATGAAACTCTATTTTGGGAACAACCAGGTGAACAGCATCAAGTTTTACGCCAACCCGGAAGGCACGTTTACCCCCATGAAAAAAGCGGGCAAGGAAAGCAAAAAACTCGACGGTTTCTTTTGGGAAAAGCGCCGCCGCCCGGATTCGGTGGAGGCTATTTTGCGGCCGTAGGGACGCAAGGAGATATTTCTTCGAGGTAAAAAACTCCGTCGAATATTTTATTCCAAACGGCGCGGTGACTGCCGTGGTACAAATTTCCTTTTACACCTCCCGACAGGTAAAACGGGGTTTCTGCCGACGGATTTTCGCGGTTAAATGCCTTGAAATCAACAAAAGCGTAGGGTTTTCCGGTCTGGAATATCCAATTTTCCAAACTTTCTTTTTTGGGTTTATCAATTTTGTACGGCTTGGTATTAAGGCGTCCGGCGGTGCCTCGGTAAGAAGTAAAACCCAAAATATAGGTATCTCCGGCCCATTGGAGTTCGTTGGTAAACACCTCACCGAGGGTACGGGCTTCGTTCATAAAATCTTCGGGGTAGTGACCGGCGTATTTGGAAACGTGGTAATTGTGCGCCCACACAATGATTTTTTCGTTGGGATACAACACCTTTTTTATCCAATCCAGGTTAAAGGCCATTTGGCGGTCGCGGGTATTATTGCGGACGTAATAATCGCCCCGACCCGAATATTCTTCGGCCATGACCACGAGATTGCGGGCGGTCATTGCCCACAAATGATCGGGGCCTAACCGGGCGGCCAACTGACGCGTTATTTCGGAAAAAATGGCGTGATAAGGCTGAAACAGCGCCGTATCTTTCCGGATATTGTACCATTTGTGCACGGCCGGAATCACTGTTTCGGTGTAATCGGGGCGGTGCACCATGGGCAAATCCAGTTGCCGCATAACGCTGTCCAAAGTCGAGGCTAAATATTTGGCCGAATACGCCAATAGAACCTGATTATCAATCCCGGCCAATTGCAAAGGATGTTCGGTAGAAAAAGTAGACGGAATATAGCGATACAACAAAGGATCGCAGGCGGTGCAAGCCGACCAATAACCAAAAATATTTTCGGCCAAAAACGTTTTAATGCGGTTTGTGTCTTTGGGTATTTGTTGCCAACCGTAATTCAGGCCCCAAAAATCGCTTTCCATGGCCAGCACATTAAAGCCTTTTTTTTCGTGGAGATAACGAACTATGCGCGATTTTGCCACAAAAGCGGGGGCATCGCCGTGATCTTGCTCCCCCAACATGACCACTTTTGCGTCGCCAATGGCTCGTCCAAGGGCTTCCAGGTCCGAAAAATCAACGGAATCGGGGTGAATATGGGCAATGGGCACCATCTGACGGGCAACGTATTGTTCCATGTCCTGCGTGCCCGCCATGCGCGCGCCCGCCAGCAGGAATAGTACGGTGCACCAGATCTTCATGGTATTAGTCGTCGTAACCCGGTTTGCCCGTCTTTTTATTAATTAATTTCTTTTCGGTGAGGTTGGCCACTTGTTTGGCTACACTCAAAATTTTGTATTCGTTGGCCCCATCAATGGCGTAAATGGAAATATTAAACGTGCCGGGCTGGTGGTAGGTGTACGAGAGTTTACCGTTGACAAACGTTTGGCGGGGTGCGCCGTCGCCGGGGTCGAGTTGATACACGCCACCGGGCGAAAAATCGGTGAGTTCGTACAGGAAGGGAATATCAATTTCGGGTTGGTCATTAATGCGCAGCAAATTGGCCGAAACCGCCTGAATAGCCGATTGTTGCCCGTTTTTTTGGCGGGCTTCTTCGTCGGCGTTTTGCACCACGGTGCGTTCGTCGGAGGTGAGGGCCTGTTGGTTGCGGGCCACCTGCAACGCGAACAACCCGCCGAGACCAAGAACGGCCACGAGGGCGAGGATAATGGCGTCTTTACGTTTATTTGCCTGCATGGGAGTTTATGGTTTAAAAAATTTGCGCACGTTATACCAGCCCGATTCAATGTCCGCCTCGTTTTTTTGGTAAAATTGAATGGCGGGTTCGTTCCAATCGAGCACTTGCCATTTGGCCATGCGGCAGCCGCGATTTTGGGCTTCGACGATAAAAGTATCGTACAACATTTGCCCAATGCCAAAACGGCGATAGGCTTCGGTCACCACAAAATCATCGAGGTATAATATTTTGCCTTTCCACGACGAATAAGCGGTGTAAAACAACGTCATACCCACTATTTTCCCGTCGGCTTCGGCCACAAAACCTTCAAAAAGGCCATTTTCAAAATCAGTTTGGTATTCGGCCACCGAAGTAGCCACCAATTCGGGTGACTTTTCATAAACGGCCAATTCAAACATCAGATCGTACATGGCGGGCGCATCCTGAAGGGTGGCGGTTCGAATAACAATAGTGGGGTTGCTCATAAGCGTCAGGCCGTGGGGTTGTCGGGCGTAATATCGTCGGCCTTTTTCTCCGGCGTTTCATTGGGTTCGGTCACCGTTGTTTCTACGTTATCTTCCGCGTCAACGTGGTCTTCCGCGCCCAGTTCGGTACCCAGCACTTCGGCCTCCACTTCTTCGGTAGTCGTTGCGTTGGTATCGGCCACTATTTCGTTGGCTTTTTGTTCTTCTTCGTGGAAAAAATTGCGTTGGAACAAAAATATACTCAACACCCCGCAGGTAATAGCCGCATCGGCGATATTAAAAATGGGGCTAAAAAAGAGCACACTTTCACCGCCCCAAAAAGGCATCCACTCCGGGAAATCAATGTATTTGATGGGAAAATAAAGCATATCTACCACTTTACCGTGCAAAAACGTACCGTAGCCCGGATTTTCGGCACTGGCCCAGGTGGCGGGAACATCCATATGAAAGGGCGATTCGGTAAAAATCAACCCATAAAAGGCGCTGTCGATGATATTCCCAATGGCACCGGCGGTAATTAAACTCACGCTGGCCAACAGGCTTAACGGGGCTTCGAGCCGAATAAGGTAACGCAGGTACCAAAACAACCCGATAACCATAACGATACGGAACAGGCTCAGCAGTAGTTTGCCGTATTCCCAGCCGAAAGTTATACCAAACGCCATACCTTCATTTTCCACAAAATGCAGGCGCGCCCAATCCCCAATCAAGGAAACATCGTGGTTGTAAGGGAACTCAAGTTTGATATGAATTTTTAGCCACTGATCCATAATTAACACGGCAGCGAGCACCAAAAGCACTAAATAACTTCGTTTCATAACGTATAATAGATTAACTCTTCAGGATTAGTTTTTATCCGAGAGCCTTTTTTGTTCATTGTTTAATGCAAGTTCGCGTTTTTTGGACACCCGTGCGGCTACCGCAATACTCAGTTCGTACAACGCGTACAATGGAATAGCCACCAAGGTTTGTGAGACCACATCGGGCGGAGTAATAACGGCCGCAATAATTAACAAGACCACTACTGCATGGCGGCGATAAGCCCGCATGGCAGCAGGCCCGAGCAGACCAATTTTGGCCAAAAACCAGGCCGCAATGGGCATTTCAAAAATAATCCCCGTGGGTATGGTAAACATGGTCATGTATGTAACGTATGAATCCAGCGACGGAGAAACCTTAACCCCCTCAATCGAAATGCTCGTCAGGAAACTAATGGAAAAAGGAGCAATCACAAAATAACCAAACATCACACCCACAAAAAACAAGAGTGTACAAACAAAAATCACGCCCCTGGAGGCGCGGCGTTCGTGTTCGTGCAACCCGGGGCTAATAAAACGCCAAACCTCCCAAAGGATATAGGGGAAAGAACAAACCACCCCCAGCCAAAACGAGACGTAGAGGTATTGCATGAGGATTTCACCCATTTCGCGGGTATCCAGTTCAAAGTTGGTGGGGGTAAAACACATGGTAGTGCCCAGCCCCATTTTGTCGGATAACCCACAAAGAATCCGATAGGTGGGGAACCAGTCGTGTTTGGGCCCCAGGATCCAAACCTCAAAAATATATTTAATATTGACAAAGGCGGTAATACCAATTACCACAATGGCCAATGCAGCACGCAGGATGTGTTTCCTTAATTCGCTGATGTGTTCGAAAAATGACATCTCGCCTTTTTCCTGTTGCTGTCGTTCTACTTCGTGTAATTGATCTAGCGGCATGAGAGTGCAAAGGTAAAATGGTTAATGGGTATTACGTTAACTTTTTACGCACGGTCTGGCTTTTTTGCAATTTTTCAGCGGAGCATACGTTTTGGCTGGTAATTATTTCGGACATTTGCGCTAAAATAATGTTTAACTTTAAATCCTTCGGCCATGTACAGTGATTTTCCCAAGTGGTCGATAAAAATCCCTTTCCGGTTTTTATTATGAAATTTTATACCATTCTTTGCCTCTTATTGATTTCATCTGTTGTGGCCTTTTCCCAAAAAAGCATTTCAAGAACATTGGAAGCGGGCATAATGTTTGGCGTTACCAATTATTCCGGCGATGTTGCCGAAAATCGCATGGAATTAGTGGAAACCCAGCCCGGCTACGGCTTTTTTGCCCGTTATCACCTCAACAAAAGTTTTAGCATAAAGGGCCATATCTACTCCGGTTCCATTAGTGGCGACGACAAAAACACCGTTAATGCTTCGCGCAAATACCGCTTCGGCACCTCCATTTTTGAAGGCGGCCTGGTCGGTGAGTGGACGCCTTTTGCCAAAGATCGCCTATCCAGTACTGGCGTATTTCGGCCTTTGTTCGAACCTTATCTTTTTGGCGGCGTAGGCTTTACCTTCGCCGATGCCAAAGCCGAATATTACGGCACCACCCCCAATACGGACCTGCGCGTGCCGCTGCCCGAAGAAAACCTGAAAAACCGATTCTTGCTGGCACCAGTGGGTTTGGGGATCCGCGCAACGCTCACCGAACGGTTTGTTTTGGGCCTCGAGGGTGGTTTTCGCCCCGTTTTCTCCGATGATCTCGATGGTATGCGCATTAATGGCAACCCCGGCAGTAACGATTGGTACTATTTTGGTGGTCTTACGCTCGCCCTTATTCTCGGCGGACGCGATTATTAATTCCCAAACAGCCGTTGTATATGTTCCAAAAAGACTTATTTAAGGATAAAGTCGCCCTGGTTTCGGGCGGCGGATCAGGCATTGGCTTGGCTATTGCACAACAGTTTTTGGCCTGCGGCGCCACCGTGGTGATTGCCTCCCGGAAATTGGAAAAATTGGAGCGGGCGGCAGTCCAACTAGGCTCACCCACCAATTTGTTGTCTTTTGTAATGGACATTAGGGAGCCGGAACAGGTGGAGCAATTAGCCGATTTTATTCAACAAAAAACGGGAAAACTTGATTTTTTGATCAATAATGCCGGAGGGCAATTTCCCAGCCCCGCCGCCGACATCAGCCCTAAAGGTTGGAATGCGGTGATCAACACCAACCTCAACGGGACCTGGTACATGACGCAATCCATGGCCCGACACTTCTTTTTTGAACAAAACAGCGGTGCGGTGGTGAACATTGTTTTAAATAATTTTCGCGGATTTCCCGGTATGGCCCACTCGGCAGCGGCCCGGGCCGGGGTGATGAACCTCGCCCAAACGTTAGCCATCGAATGGGTATCCAAAGGAATCCGGCTCAACAGTATTGCGCCCGGTATTATACAAAGTAGTGGCCTCGAAAATTACCCGCCGGAACTCACCGCCGGTATCGCCGCCAAAATTCCCATGAAACGTTTAGGATCCGTTGATGAGGTAGCAGCGCTTACTTTATTTTTGTGCAGCCCGCTGGCTTCTTACATCACCGGCGAAACCATTTACGTGGATGGCGGTGCCCGGCTCTGGGGAGACATCTGGGAATTGTGATATGTAATAGTTGGTCAAAATCACCGTTTTGGCCAACTATTACCTTCCTAAAACCCCGATATTCCACCACCGCACGACTTTTTTAGCCCAAAAATAACAATACATTTCTCCCGCCCTCCATTTGCTTGGCTTATAACGCCATTTATATTTACCTTTGCACACCATCAAAACCTATTCGGGAAACCAGGTGTACAAACCTTTTTTGATTAATTATGAAAAATCTTTTGGTAATTGGAGCCGGACGCTCCGCCACGGTATTCATTAGTTATATTCTTGACCAGGCACGCGAGAATAACTTTATGGTCACTGTTGCCGATGCCGACATTGAACTGGCCAAAAAAAAGATAAATAACCACCCCAACGGCCGCCCCACCTGGCTTGATGCCTCCAAACACAACGACCGCAAGGACTTGATTCAGCGCCACGACGTGGTCGTATCGCTGCTTCCTCCGCAAATGCACCTCGAAGTGGCGCAAGATTGCATCGTATTGGGCAAACACATGGTGACCGCCAGTTACGTGTCCAAGCAGGTATTCCGCCTCGGCGACGAAGCCCGCCAACGCGCTCTTGTGTTTATGAACGAACTGGGCCTCGATCCCGGTATCGACCACATGAGCGCCATGCAACGTATCCACCAGATCCAAAAACAGGGCGGTAATATCACGGCGTTTTACTCGTACACCGGCGGCCTGGTGGCTCCCGAAAACGACAACAACCCCTGGCACTACAAATTCAGTTGGAACCCGCGCAACGTTGTACTCGCCGGACAGGGAACCGCGCAGTTTTTGGAGGATAACAAACTCAAATACATCCCGTACCGCCGGTTATTCCGCCAATATCGGGTCGTAGATATTCCGGGCATGGGACCTTACGAGGTGTACGCCAATCGCGACTCCCTACTCTACCGCGAGGCATACGGCTTACAAAAAGCAAAAACCTTGTTCCGGGGCACCATTCGCCACAAAGGTTTTTGTGATGCCTGGAACGCACTTGTTCGCATTGGCCTCACCGATGCCACTTTCCCCATCGTGGATTCCGATAAATTGACGTACCATGATTTGATGGAGGCATTCCTCGGCATCAGCCAGCACACCGGCTCGGTGAAAGACCGGATCGCGAAAATGTTGGAAACGGAACCCGACAGCGAAATTATGCAAAAATTGGAGTGGCTGGGTTTGTTTAGCAAACGCCGTATCAAAGTCCAAAATGCCACCCCCGCGCTGATTTTGGAAAATTTGCTGCTCGAAAAATGGGCACTGCAACCCAAAGACCGCGATATGGTCATCATGCAGCACGTGTTTGAATACGAAGTCAACCGCCGCCGCAAAAAATTGACCTCCACGCTGGTGATGAAAGGGGAAGACAGCGAACAAACCGCCATGTCGAAATTGGTGGGCCTGCCCCTCGGTATTTTTGTCAAATTACTGATGCAGGGTAAAATTGCCACCACCGGGGTAAATATCCCCACCATGCCCGAAGTGTACGAGCCGGTCATGGCCGAACTGGAGACCTTTGGCATTAAGTTTATCGAAAAAGAAGAGTAATATTCATAAAATCAACGGATGGGAAGGCGGGTTTTATCCGCCTTTCCATTACTTTTATCTATAAATATCCCGTTTGCCTCGAATGGGGGTTGGAACCAGGAAATTTCATGTTACTTTTGTCAGTATAAAATTGACAAACAGATATGCCCTTTTCAGAAATCATCAGCATGGCGTTCCAAAATATCCGCGCCAACCTACTCCGCGCGGTGCTCACCCTGCTGATTATTGCCTTGGGAATCATGGCATTGGTGGGTATTTTGACCGCAATTGACGGTATAGCATTTTCGCTCAACGACAATTTTTCGGGCCTTGGGGCCAATTCCTTCAGCATTGAACGCAAGTGGGGCGAAGTAAAAAGTAACCGGGGCGGCCGCCGTCAAAAAGCCGGTGAATCCATTAGTTACCGCCAGGCCGAAGAGTTCAAAGAACGTTTCCGTTTTCAGGCTACCGTTTCCTTGTCTTTTTGGGCCACCAGCCTCGCCACCGTCAAATACAACGACGTGGAAACCAACCCCAACATCGGTTTTGTGGGCGTTGACGAAAATTATTTCCAGGTAAAAGGAATGAACATTGAATATGGCCGTAATTTTTCCCTCAACGAAGTGATGGACGGCCAACCCAAAGTGGTCATCGGGCAGGATATTGCCAAAAAACTATTTAACAACAAACCCGAAAAGGCCGTTGATCAACTGGTCACCGTTGGGAGTAATCGCTACCGGGTTATCGGGGTATTGGCCTCCAAAGGCGCCTCCATGAATAACTCCAATGACCGTGCCGTGTACGCACCGTTGTTGTCGGTAAAAGCCATTTATGGTACCCGCGAAACTGATTACGCGGTATTGGTTGCGGTTAAAAACGCTACCGATATGGAAGCCGCTCAGTCGGAAGCATCGGGGCTTTTTCGCCAAATTCGCGGCTTGCGGCCCGGGCAGGAAGACGATTTTGAGGTATTTGCCAGCGATAGCCTCGTCGCCATTTTAAAAGAAAACACCACCAATCTGCGCCTTGCCACCGTAGCCATCGGTCTGATGACCCTGCTGGGCGCGGCCATTGGTTTGATGAATATTATGTTGGTGAGTGTCACCGAACGTACCCGTGAAATCGGGATTTACAAAGCGTTGGGCGCTACGGCCAAAAGTATTTTGTACCAATTTTTGGTAGAAGCCATCGTCATTTGCCAACTGGGCGGCATCGCCGGTATCTTTTTGGGTATTTTGGTGGGCAACCTCGTTACCTTGGCCTTGGGCAGTAGTTTCCTCATCCCTTGGAACTGGATTCTGCTGGGCTTTACCCTTTGTATGATTGTAGGCGTATTATCGGGCTTTTATCCGGCCCTCAAAGCATCCCGACTTGACCCCATCGAAGCATTGCGGTACGAGTAGATAAGGATATTCAACAAATTTAAAAAAATTCAACAAACATATGTCAAAACTTTGGCTCATTATCAAACGGGAATATTCTACACGCGTGCGCACCCGTGCTTTTATATTGGGAACCATATTAACGCCACTGGCATTTGGCGCATTTTTCCTCATTCAGGGCTTAATGATGTCGTACAAAAACGATGAAAAACGGAAAATCATCGTTTTTGACGAAGCAGGGGTGGTTAAAATGGGTACCGGTATTGCCGATGAACGAGGTCTTCAATTTTCGCTGGCCCCGGAAGGCTCCAACCTGGAAGCGTTGAAAAACGAAGTTCGGGCCAAAAAATACGACGGGGTGTTGCGCCTGCCGCCGTTGGCTAATCTTTCCGTCAAAAAACAAACGGTGTACCTCTATTCGGATGAGCAATTCAATCCCGAAACGGAAGGTGTGATTCGCCGCAGAATTGCTTCTAAAATCAAGGAATTTAAAATTGATTCGTTGCGATTGGACCGCAAATCGCTCAGTGACCTGGAAACCGAAGTATCGCTGGACCCGGAACCGATTGATAAAAAATCGGACGACGGCAACGCCATGACGAGCGGGGTGGCCATGGGCATTTCCTTTTTTATGGGCATTGCCATGTACATGTTGGTGCTCATTTGGGGATCCATCGTGATGCGCTCGGTGATGGAAGAAAAAATGAACCGCATCGTGGAAGTGATTATGTCCAGCGTAAAACCATTTGATTTGATGCTGGGTAAAATCATCGGTTCGGCGGGCGTTGGCCTCACGCAATTGGTGATTTGGGCCATTTTAAACACGATTATCCTCTTTGGGGTACAAATGATGTTTGGCATTGATACCAGCGCGGCGCAGGCTGGGGGCATGCCGGGTGGCGTACCACCGCCGGGCGCCGAAGAAATACAAGATAAATTACCGATGCTGATGAACGAAATTATGCGCCAAAACTGGTGGTATATCCTCGGATTTTCGTTCCTGTTTTTCCTCGGCGGTTATTTCTTGTACGCATCGTTGTTCGCCGCCGTAGGCAGCGCCGTGGGTGATGACATGGGCGAAGCACAATCGCTGACCATGCCCATTACCCTCCCGATTATCATTGCATTTTTGCTGATGACCACCGTGGTCATGCGCGCACCGCACAGCCCTTTGGCCGTATTTGCGTCCATATTCCCGCTGTTTTCGCCCATTGTGATGCCGGGGCGAATGGCCTTTGACCCGCCCATTTGGCAAGTCATTTTATCCATTGTTGTTCTCGTGGGCACCGCCATTGGTTTTGTGTGGTTATCGGGTCGCATTTACCGGGTAGGTATTTTGATGTACGGCAAAAAAGTGACCCTGAAAGAACTGGGTAAATGGATGTTTTACAAATCCTAAGCGCGTGTCCAAGCGCGTATGATCGGCGTATGCAATTGTAGACTCATTCTAAACATTACGCCCAAAACGCTGTTTCTATCTTTTTAAAAAACATACAGTAATATACAAAAAAATTATGGCTTTTTCACTTCCAGAACTCCCTTACGCCCCCACTGCGTTAGAACCACATATTGACGCACGCACCATGGAAATCCACCACGGCAAACACCATGCGGCCTACGTTAACAACCTGAACGCGGCGCTGGAGGGATCTGAACACGCCGGAAAATCACTCGAAGAACTCATGGCCATCATGAGCACACTCAGCCCGGCAGTACGCAACAACGGCGGCGGTCACTGGAACCACAGCATGTTTTGGACCGTATTAGGCCCCGACGGTGGTGGTGCTCCGGCGGGCGAACTCGCCGATGCCATCAACGCGGCATTCGGTGATTTGGATGAATTTAAAAAACAATTTGCGCAAGCAGGTGCTACGCGTTTCGGTTCCGGCTGGGCGTGGCTTTCGGTGGATGCAGATGGCAAATTATTCGTCTCTTCAACACCTAACCAGGATAATCCTTTGATGGATGTTGCCGAAAAACGCGGCACCCCTATTTTGGGCCTCGATGTATGGGAACACGCTTATTACCTCAACTACCAAAACCGTCGCCCGGATTATATTTCGGCGTTTTGGAACGTGGTAAACTGGAATGAAGTAGCGCGTCGTTTTGCCGCCGCAAAATAAGATCAGCGCAGCGTAAAATAATAAACAGCAGGGGGCAGGTTCGGGTAATACCGGGCTTGCCCTTTTATTTTTTATATTCGTTGCGATAGAGGTCTCAAATCATAATTTGCAACGCGGGCTGCGCAATTTGCCCCCACTTTTGTCTCATTAATTCACAAACAAAAATTTTGAGACATGAAACACACGATTTTGCTTGCCCTGATGCTTGGTTTAATTTGTCCTTTAGCCAATGCCCAAAAAAGTAAATTAATCACCGGAGATGGAAAAGTTGTTCCGGTAAAAACACCCGACATCGCGGAATTTAACCGTTTAGTTATTTACGGAATTCCCGGTGGGAAAGGTATGATTAAGGTCATTTGCGGCGGCACCACAAACGCCGTGCGCATTGAAAGTGACCAAAACCTCGTTTCGTATTTTGACGTGCAGCAAGATGGCCAGGAACTCACCATCGCGTTACCCAAAAACCGGAATAACCGCCTCTGGATCGAAGATACCCACATCAATATCACCGTTGAAGTAGCCACATTAGAAGCCCTCGACCTGTCGAGTAACCTTAATTGCGTCGTGAGTGGCTTAAACAGCCCCAGTTTCACCCTCAACAAAAGCACCAACGGCGACGTTGAACTTTTAGGAAAAGTGGAAAACCTGATCATTAACAAAACGGGCAACGGCAATATCACTGCGCAGAATTTGGACGTAAAAACCAGTGAAATCAGTTCAATGGGCAATGGCGATGTCACCGTGCGGGTGAGTCAGCAACTCACGACGAACCGTTCCGGGAACGGCAATATCACGAACATTGGTACGGCGATTGCCGACCGAAAAACCGAAATGGGCAATGGCGAAACCCTCGATCAGAGTAACCGCGCAGCCCTTGACGAAAAGGGCGAGCCTATCCAATACGTTGAGGTTGTTTTGATCAACGCCAACCAACGCTCGCGTCATTTTACAATTATTGGTAGTGCATCGCGGCGGTTTAGTTACGGAATCGAAATCAGGAAAGGCCAAAAAATGAACGAAAACCTACCCGTCGGGACCAAAATAAAAAACAAACTGGGCCAAACCGTTTACACCATTTCGGCGGATGATGATGGCAAAACGATAAAACTTTAGTGCTGCATCCGGGATTTTCTCACCCAAAACGCTAAAAAAACAGTTTTCACCCAATTTCCGGTCACCCAACAGTATCTTTCCGGCCAACGGCGCAATTTGCACAGCAAATGGTGCCGTTGGCCGTTTTTTTTAGGCAAAAATATTTTTTTCGAGCACCTCGTTAAACCTTTTTAACGTTTGTGCATCCAATATCACAAATCCACCGACAACTACTTTGTCCACCATAACAACAACTATTGCGAACGACGAGGAAATCCTGGTACTCCTGCGCGGGGGCAACAAAGCCTTTGAGCAAGGATTCAGGATGCTGATGGCAAAGTACCGCGAGCGCCTGTATTGGCATATCCGGCGCATGGTCAATGCACACAACGATGCCGACGACGTGCTCCAGAATACCTTTATTAAGGTGTATCGTGGCATCGGGCAGTTTGAAGGCAAAAGTGCCCTCTATACCTGGTTGTACCGCATTGCCACCAACGAGGCCATTACGTTTCTCCAGCAACGAAACCGGCGCAGTACCACCTCCATCGACGCCGGAGAAGTAACGCTGGCTTCGCGGTTAAAAGCGGACGAATGGTTCGACGGGGATCAAATTCAGGTTCGGTTGCAAGAATCCATCGAGCAACTGCCCGAAAAACAAAAAATCGTATTCAACCTGCGTTATTTTCAGGAAATGCCGTACGAAGAAATGTCCACGTTATTAGACACCTCCGTCGGTGCGCTAAAAGCGTCGTTCCACCACGCAGTTAAAAAAATAGAAGCCTTTTTAGAACAATGAAAGAGGAAAATATCCACGACGAACTCCGGTCTCTTAGCCCGTTATTGAGTTCCTTAAAAGAAAAAAACGACCCGCACCGGCTCCCGGATGGTTATTTTGACCAATTGGAGTCCAGTGTTTTTCAACGGCTGGAAGCGGAAGGGTTGCGCGTAAGCGTTCCCGAAACCAAAAGCGGCTGGAGCGTATGGTTATCACCCGCCCGTCTTGCGGCGGCGGCGGCCGCCGTGGCCGTACTGATAACGGCAGTTTGGTGGCTACGCCCCACCGATACGCCCGCTTTAACCCAAACGGACACCCTGGAAGAAATTACACCGGAAATGGCGGAAGCCTATATTCAGGAAAATATTCTCGATTTTGAGGAAGATTTACTGACGGCGAACCTCGACAATGGCGAGAGCAACACCAGTGAAGAACTTTTACCGGAACCCAAGCCTAAAAACAGTAAAAAACCACCCGTTGAAGACGATTTGGATCAGATCCTCGATGATTTAACCGAGGAGGAATTAGAAGATTTACTTTAAGTTTTTACACTTTTTTTCAACAATTTACACAACTTCTATCATGAGAAAATTACTCCTGACCGCATTCTTGTTGGGATTCATTTCATCCCTGGCTTTGGCCCAGGGCGGTGAGCGCCTGAAGGAAAAGATACGCGCCCAGCGGGTGGCTATTTTTACGGACGTACTAAAACTATCCTCGCAGGAGGCTGAAGGATTTTGGCCCGTGTACAATGACTTTCTGGAATCCCGCGAAAAAATCCAGGATGACATGAAAGCCATCCGACGCGACAACCTGAGCGATGCCGAAGCCGAAGCGCAAATCAAAAAACACATTGAACTGCGCCAAAAAGAACTGGACTTGGAAAAGGATATGATTCAGAAACTCCGCAAGGTGATTTCGATGCAAAAAATCATAAAAATACCCGAAGCCGAGCGTCAATTCCGCCAAACGGTATTGGAAAAAGTAAAGGAACGCCGCCAGCAACAAGGCCGCAACGGTGGTTAAATCGCCGCAAAAGCAACGTCGAGTACTATTTTAGTGTCTTTAAGAGGGTTTGAAATCGCCTGGCTGCTCAACGGTCCGGTAGAATTTCAAACCCTCTTTGTCAATTGGTGTTTATACGGAGCGTTGTCAAGTTTTATGTACTGCTGCATCTTCCATACACAAAACCTGACGGGTCGAAGTATACATCCGCAAAACACGTACATTTGTGCGGGTAAAACCATTTTTTATATTCAAACAAGCGACACAAAATATGCTCAGACTTTCTGCCCTTGCGGTGTTATTATTGCCGGTTTTGGCTATCGCGCAGCCTTCCAAAACGCAGGCTCCCGGTAGTAACTATTTTGACATTGCCAAAAATCTGGAGATTTTTGCCAACGCCTACAAAGAAATTAACCAAAACTACGTAGACGTTTTAGATCCGGGCAAACTCATGCGCCAAGGCATGGACGCCATGCTCGAAGGGCTGGACCCTTTTACCAATTACATTTCCGAAACGGATATTGAGGGTTACCGTTACCAAATGGACGGCAAATACAACGGCGTGGGAGCCGTAGCCCGCAAACGCGGCGAATGGGTCATTATTTCTGATATTTACGAAAATAGCCCCGCCCAAAAATGCGGCATGAAAGTGGGTGACGAAATTATCGCCATTGACGGTCAAAGTGCCAAAGGCCGCACCGATGAGGCCGTCTTGGAGTTTTTGCGCGGTTTTCCGGGCACGGAAGCCAAAATCAAAGTGCGTCGCCCCGCCGAAAACAAAGAACTCACCCTTACCCTCAAACGCGCCGATGTCACCATTCCCAACGTGCCACACTCCGGCTTCGTTGCCGATGGTGTCGGGTACATCAACCTCACCACTTTTACGCAGGAAGCCAGCCAAAATATTGGGGAAGCCTTCAAAAAATTAAAGTCCAAAAACCCCGAAATGAAGGGATTGGTACTCGATTTACGCGATAACGGCGGTGGTCTTTTGATCGAAGCCGTTCAAATCGTTAATCTTTTTATCCAGCGCGGCGAATTAGTGGTAGCCACTAAAGGCAAAGTCCCCGAACGCAACCACGAATTCAAAACGCTGTCAACCCCTTTTGATACGGATATGCCCATTGTGGTACTAATCAACAAAAGAAGTGCCTCGGCATCCGAAATCGTTTCCGGGTCGCTGCAAGACCTTGACCGGGCCGTGTTGATGGGACAATTGAGTTACGGTAAAGGACTGGTACAAAATACGACCGATGTGGGATACAACGCCAAAATTAAACTCACCACTTCCAAATATTACATTCCTTCGGGGCGCTGTATTCAATCTACCCGGTATAAAAACGGTGAACCCGTGGAAATTCCGGAATCGGAGCGGGCCATATTTAAAACCCGCAACGGCCGCCCGGTGTACGACGGTGGTGGTGTAAAACCTGACGTTTATTTGCCCAAAGACACCCTTTCGGGCGTGACCAAAGCGCTGTTGGACCAATTTCTTATTTTTGATTACGCCACTAAATACAACGCCGAACACCCTTCAATTGATTCCATCGAATTATTTGAATTTAATGACTGGGCTGGTTTTTCGGATTTTGTCAAAAGCAAAAACTTCACGTACGAATCGGCATCGGAGAAAAAACTCAAAGAATTGACCGAAACGGCCAAACGCGAAAACTGGCCCATTATGGGCGAACTGGCTGCGTTGGAAACTAAAATCAAAAACGAAAAAGCGGCCGAAATGGAGCGCAATAAGGAAAAAATCCTGCACGAAGTGGAACAGGAAATTGTGGGCCGCTACTATTACCAGCGGGGTAAAGTGCGCAAAGGTCTGGTCAACGACCCCGAAGTAAAAGAAGCCATTAAACTCCTGAACGACCCGGCGCGTTACCAAAAAATACTATCGGGCAAATAATTAAGATAGATAAAACACCTCTTTTAGTGGAATACTCACTGGCGAGTGATCGGCGTTGGTGGCCATAATATCCGACATATAGGCCCACCAACGCTGCATCACGGGGTGCTGCGGTAAGGTATCCAACAAGGCCGGATGAGCGATGTCTAAGACTCCGAAAAGCGACAAATGTTCGGCATCCAAAAAAATAGAATAATTTTTTACCCCCGTTTCGCGCAACAAATCGGCCAATTCGGGCCATATTTCATCGTGGCGGCGTTGGTACTCGGCTTCTTGCCCCGGATTTAATTGCATTTTAAAGGCGACTCTCATGTATTATGCTTCTTTTTAGTATTTTTGCCCAAATATTAAGCGCGGCAAAGGTATAAAATTACACTGCTTGCGCTTGTACCTTAGAAAAAAGTACAAACAAAGCGAATAATGACCGTACCAACGCCTAAAAACAACCCCGAAACCATCAAAGGATGGGCTTTTTTCGATTGGGCCAACAGCGCATACGCTCTCGTCATCACGGTAGCCATATTTCCCGGCTATTTTGAATCCATGACCCCCGACCGGATTCCGTTTGGAAATTCCACCATTTCCAACAGCACCATGTATTCCTGGTGCATTTCGTTGGCCTACCTGATTATCGCCCTCATTTCACCGCTATTATCCGGTATCGCCGATTTTGGTGGTCGCCGAAAAATGTTTTTGCGTTTTTTCACCCTTTTGGGTTCGTTGGCCTGCATTTCGCTGCTGTTTTTCACCTCCGAGCAAAAAATGTGGGTAGGTGTTGTGGGTTTTATATTGGCCACCATTGGTTTTGCGGGAGGTATTGTGTTTTACAATTCTTTTTTACCCCAAATCGCCACCGAAGACCAATACGACAAAGTATCGGCCAAGGGATTCACTTACGGGTTCGTGGGCAGCGTTATTTTGCTGGTCATTAACCTGATTGTCATCCAAAACGCTACGTTTTTTGGTTTTTCGGAAACGATTAAAGCCATTCCGGCGGCGTTTGTGATGGTAGGGCTTTGGTGGATTGGGTTCGCTCAAATACCGCTCAGACGCCTTCCCGACGACCGTAAAGGCGACCTCCCCGATGGCATAATGGAAAAAGGTTACGCCGAATTGCGCAAAGTGTGGCACATTGTACGGCGCGACAAAAACACGTTGTCTTACCTGGCTTCGTTTTTTTGTTTTAACGCCGGGGTGCAAGCCGTGCTTTTTTTAGCCTCCCTTTTTGCGGAAAAAGAACTGGGTTTTGAAACCAGCGAATTGATATACCTTATTTTGATTCTTCAAATTGTGGCCATTGGGGGTGCTGAAGTATTTGCCCGAATATCGGGGCGGGTGGGTAACCGCAACACCATGGTAATGATGTTGGTTATCTGGACGGTTATCTGCATCGTGGGAGCGCGGGTTACATCGGGACTTGAGTTTTATTTACTGGCGGCCGCCGTGGGTTTGGTTATGGGGGGCACTCAATCTTTAGCCCGCAGTACCTACGCCAAGTTTTTGCCCGAAGACACCCCGGATACTGCCTCCTATTTTAGTTTTTACGACGTTATGGACAAAATGTCCACCGTGGTGGGAACGTTTGTATTTGGTATCGTCGAACAGATTACGGGCAATATGCGTTACAGCGTTATGGCATTGGCGGTGTTTTTTGTCATCAGCCTGCTGGTAATGTCGCGGGTAAAAGTGCAAAAAATGGCGGTATAACGCGGATTATTTTAAAAAATATGAGTCAGGAAAAAAGAGAACGACAGGAAAAAATGTTGGAAGTCCGCTCCGAGGACATTTCCGAAATATTGGGCACGCCGCCCGGTTGGTTGGTGCGTTGGGGAACAACCGTGGTATTGTTGGCCTTTAGTTTATTGGTCATTGCCAGTTGGGTGATCCGCTACCCCGATGTTATTCGGGCGCGGGTGGAGTTTACCACAGCCGTCCCGCCGGTGGAAGTTGTTGCGCGGGTAGATGGCCACATTGAAAAGTTTTTGGTGAAAGAAAATGATACCATTGCAGCCGGTACCCCCTTAATTGTGCTCGAAAATGCGGCCAACTACGAAGATGTTTTGTTGTTGGAGAAAAAGGTTTGGCAATGGGAACGCGTCAGTACGGCCGACAGCCTGTTGTTGTTGGCCCCGATCAATGGTATATTACGCCTTGGTGAACTGGGCAACGACTATGCTGCTTTTGTGCAACAATTGGAGCAGTATAATTTTGCCAAAAACAACCGCCGAACGGCTACTTCGGCCAATGTAGCGGGCGTTCAACAGCAAATTTCCATTCGGCAAAATGCCATTAAAACCATTCAGGACAACCAGCGTAAAGCCGCCACCGAACTGGCCGAAGCCCGTCAAATTTACAACAAAAACAAAACGGCTTTTGACGAAAAAGTAATTTCGCAAAATGAATTGAACCCGCACTACGACCGGTTATTGGCCGCCGAACGCAATTATAATACTTACCGGGAGCAGATTATGGGCCAACAAAGCGAAATCAGTGGGTTACAGCGCAGTATTGGGGTTGTTCGGTTCGACGAGACCCTGGATGCCAACTCCACCGAAGGACGCCTCAAATCGGCGCTGAGTGCTTTGCGCACATCGTTGGACCGGTGGAAACAAAACTACCTTTTAACGGCCCCAATTCCCGGCATTGTGTCGCTGAATAAATTTTACACCGAGCGGCAATACGTTAAACAAGGGGAACAGGTGATGATTATTGCGCCGCCTACTTCTACCCAAATCGTGGGTCGCTCGCGCCTGCCGATTGTGGGCAGTGGCAAGGTAAAACCCAACCAAAGGGTAGTGATCCGACTGGACAATTACCCTTACTATGAATTTGGAACTTTGCAGGGCCGCGTGTTGAACAAATCGAACGTACCCAAGGATAATGCCTATATCGTTACCATCGGATTGGACAGTATTGGGGGGGCTACGACCAGTTTTAACAAGTCAATTGAGTTTCAACAGCAGTTACAGGGAGATGCGGATATTATTACCGAAGACAAAAGATTTTTACAACGCATTGTGGATCAAATATTTGCGCGAGCGCGCTAAGGGTATTTACAATGTTTTGACTATCGTTAACAGCCTGTTATATCTTATATTTTACTTCCCCCTCTACCTTTGCAACGTCTTTGAGACAAAAGAAAAACAAGTTTAAAAAAATTCATTTCATCATTATCTATTTTCATCTGACAATGAAACAGTTAATCTCAGTATTCGCTCTCTTTTTCGCTGCAATCGTTTGCGTAAACGCTCAATCTAAGGCTGCAAGCGGCCCAGCAATGACTTTCGAGTCAACTACTATTGACTACGGTAAAATTGAAAAAGGCAGCGACCGCGTTCGTAAGTTCAAATTCACCAACACTGGTACCGAGCCTTTGATCATCAAATCGGCTAAAGGTTCTTGCGGTTGCACCGTTCCAACTTACCCAAAAGAGCCAGTTATGCCTGGTGAATCTTCAGTAATCGAAGTAAACTACGACACCAACCGTGAAGGTATGTTTACTAAAACAGTTACTTTGACCACCAACGAAACAGCCGACACGCACACTTTGACCATTAAAGGTGAAGTTAAAACGGCTCCAACTCAGGAAAGTGTTCCTGCTGGCAGCAACGGTTTGCCTAAAGGCTAAACCCTATTTCTTCGACTGATTGATTTTGGTTTGACGATATGCCCGGTATTGCAGCACGCAGTACCGGGCTTTTTTATGCCTATTCGGGCGCGTCTAAATTCCCTTCGAGCGACTGCGCGTGGTAAATATTGCTTTGCACTTCGACGTGGTTTACCCCAGGCACTGAAATCCGGTTATCGCCAATAAATCTATCCACAACCCTAACGTTGCTCAGAATAAAAAGTATAACTTTGCTGCACATCAAAATCTTATACTTTTATTATGAAGGTCACTAACCAATCCAGTTCCCGGCGCGACTTTGTCAAAAAAATGGCTACCGGGGCTGCTGTATTAGGCAGTTCAGTCCCGTCCCTGTTAACCGCACAAGATGCTGCCACCGAACACCTTATTACCCGTACGCCCCGAATTGGGCCAAATGACAACATTAATATTGCCCTGATTGGTGCCGGCGGCATGGGCAATGCCGATACCGATACGGCGTTACAGGTACCCGGTGTAAAACTGGTAGCCGCCTGCGACTTGTACGATGGCCGACTGGCCGATGCCAAAAGAAAATACGGGAACGACCTTTTTACGACCCGCGATTACATGGAAATCCTGAGCCGTAAGGACATTGACGCCGTTATTATTGCCGTTCCAGACCACTGGCACAAACAAATTTCGGTGGATGCACTTACCCACGGCAAAGGTGCTTATTGCGAAAAACCAATGGTCCACGACATTAGTGAAGGCTACGCGGTAATTGAAGCCCAACGTAAAAGTGGCAAAACCTATCAGGTTGGTAGCCAGGGCATGAGTTCTTTGGGCAACGAAACCGCCAAAAAACTGTATCAGGAAGGCGCCATTGGTCAGTTGATTTACGCCGAAGGGTTTTGGGCGCGTAATTCGCCAACGGGCGCGTGGCAATACGCTATTCCGACGGATGCATCGCCCAAAACGGTGGACTGGGACCGCTACATTGCCAACACCACCAAACGTGCGTTCGACCCGCTGCGCTTTTTCCGCTGGCGCAATTACCGCGACTACGGTACGGGGGTTTCGGGAGATCTTTTTGTACACCTGTTCTCCAGTTTACATTTTATCATCAGTTCTAATGGCCCCAACAAAGTAATGGCCACGGGTGGTCTGCGCTATTGGAAAGATGGCCGCGAAGTACCCGATGTATTGTTGGGTATGTTTGATTATCCGGAGACAAAGGCACATTCGGCCTTTAATCTTTCCCTGCGCGTGAATTTTGTAGACGGCACTTCGGGCAGCACTTACCTGCGCATGGTAGGTACCGAGGGCGCAATGGACGTTACCTGGGACGATGTAACGCTTCGTAAAAACCTCACCACCGATCCGATGGACACTTTCCTTAGCGCTAAAGCCGACGAAATGGACAAAGCATTGGGTGCCCGCAAACGGATGCTCCCCCCCGCCGAAGCAAAATACCGCGTTGAAGACGGTTATAAAGGGGCGCACTACGACCACTTCTCTAATTTCTTTACGGGGGTACGCAATAACACTTCGGTGATGGAAGATGCTACCTTTGGCTTCCGGGCAGCCGCACCGGCATTGTTGTGTAACGACAGTTATTTTGGCGAAAAAACCGTGCGTTGGGATCCGGAGAAATTAAAACTTCTGTAATCAAAATGGCTTGTTATTCTTCATCAATACACTATCAACAATGAAATATACATTTTTATTTATCCCTTTATTAACCATAGTAGCGGCCTGCTCCTCCAGCAACAAACTGAGCAAAGCCGAGGAAAAATCGGGCTGGAAATTACTTTTTGACGGAAAAACACTCAACGGATGGCATAATTACAACGCTAAAGGCATTAAAGGCTGGGAAGTAAAAGACGGCCAGATGATTGCCCTTAGCCAAGGTTCTAACGATATTGTGAGCGATGAGGAGTACGAAAACTTTGAACTAACGCTGGAATGGAAAGTATCTCCGGGCGGCAACAGCGGTATCTTTTTTAACGTCGTAGAATCGCCCAAATACGAAGCAGTGTACGTAACCGGTCCCGAATATCAGTTAATTGACGACGTGGGTTTCCCCGAAAAACTGGAAGATTGGCAAAAATCGGGGGCCAACTACGCCATGCACCCACCCAAAGTGGCCGCCTACAAACCCGTGGGCGAATTTAATTTTACTCGGTTGGTTGTAAACAAAGGCCGCGTAGAACACTGGCTCAACGGGCAAAAAACCGCCGAATACCAACTTTGGACTCCGGAATGGGAAACCCTTGCCAAAACGGGCAAGTGGAAAGATTTTCCGGCCTACGGACGCGCCAAACGCGGCCGCATTGGTCTTCAGGACCACGGCAAAGTTACCTGGTTCAAAAACATCAAAATCCGCCCACTATGAACATAAAAACCTTTATTTTTTGCAGTATTGTCGCTTTTTTATCGGGCTGCGCGGGTTCCCGCAAGGCCAATGACGGCTCGGTTAGCCTTTTTAACGGTAAAAACTTGGACGGATGGGTGATTCACGGCACCGAAAAATGGTACGTTGAAAACGGCAACCTGATTTCGGAAAGTGGCCCCGATAAACAATACGGTTACTTGGCCACCACCGGGCAATACAAAAACTTTGATCTTACGTTGGAATTTAAACAGGAGGCCAACGGTAATAGCGGGGTATTTTTCCGCTCTTCGCTGGAAGGCACCAAAATCACCGGCTGGCAGGCAGAGGTAGCGCCTTTGGGACAGCACTCCGGTGGTATATATGAATCTTACGGACGCGGCTGGCTGATTCAACCGGTAGCGGATTTGGAAAAAATGCTCAAACCAAGCGAGTGGAACACCATGCGCGTAAAGGTTATGGGCGACGAAGTGCGCACCTACCTCAACGGTACGGAGATGATTTATTTAAAAGATGCCAAAATCGGGGCGGCTAATGGCCAAATCGCCTTACAAATCCACGATGGCGGCGGCATTAAAGTACGCTGGCGGAATATTCGGGTAAAACCCCTGTAAAACAAGAGCATGTCTAAAGTCCCATTTCTGCAACAGATGCGGAAATGGGACATTTTTATTGCTTTGAAACAGCCTCGTGGGACTACGGAGCCAATCGGCTGGTGTGCCACGTACTTTCGGCCAATTGATAAGCAATTCGGTCGTGTAAACGGCTTTCCCGACCTTGCCAAAACTCAAAATAGTCGGGGCGAAGTACATATCCTCCCCAATTGGGCGGCAAAGGCAATACCGGTGCGTCTTTGTATTCTTCTTCGAGGTCGGCCTGCTTTTTTTCCAATATTGAACGATCGCTGATGACCTGACTTTGCGGACTTGCCCAAGCCCCGATCTGGCTGCCTTTGGGGCGACTGACAAAATACGCTTCCGAGTCTTCGCGGCTAATTTTTTCAATTTTGCCTTCAATGCGAATTTGGCGTTCCAGTTCCAGCCAGCAAAACAACAACGCAGCATTGGGATACTGGGCCATTTCAGCCCCTTTCCGGCTCTCGTAATTGGTAAAAAACACAAATCCTCGCTCATCGAATCCTTTTAACAACACGATACGGGCGGAGGGACGACCGTTTGCGCCCACTGTTGCCAAAGTCATGGCATTCGGTTCCAATATTTGACTCGAAATGGCTTCATCAAACCAATGTTTAAATTGCTCGAAGGGAGAAACCGAAACATCGGACTCATTGAGTGATTGCAGGGCATACGTGCGCCGAAGCGCGGCTATATCTATCATTTATTATGTAAACTTCGTATTATTTGCTTAATTTTGCTCTGATCTGGGCTACCATTTGAATCGGTAATTCAAAGAATTGGGCAACAGTAGCATCATCGGCATCCGGCATTTGCTTCATATAACGCGCCACCGTCTTTTCGATGCCTTTTTCCATACCCATTTCAAACCCGGTGCGCTGCGCCTCTTCCCACCCGCGAACGAGGTGGTTCAGTTCTACTACTGAGGTTTCTTCTGTCGTGAGTAAGTTATCCATTCTGCGGCTTATTTATTTAACCCGGCTCTGATTTCAGTTACAATTTGGATGGGTAATTCAAATAACTGGGCAATGGTTGCGTCATCGGCTTCCGGCACTTTTTTTATGTACCGTGCTACGGCTTTTTCAACACCTATGTTGATGCCCTTTTCTATGCCTACTTCTTCGCCCTGCTTAAAACCCGTTCGCTGCGCCTCTTCCCACCCGCGAACGAGGTGGTTCAGTTCTACTACTGAGGTTTCTTCTGTCGTGAGTAAGTTATTTATATTGTTAATTTTTTCATTAAATTCGGGAGACACTCGGGAGAGATACGCTACGGTGACGTGATTCATCCTTAAAAGTGTCGAATCTCCTTTAAAATCCTTTGCAAAAATAAGGATTTCTTTCCAATGTTGTTCCATATAAACAACATCTTTGCTGGCCTTTAATGCCATAAAGAAGTATCCGTTGTCTCCAGTGTGTTCAAATCCAACATTTGGACAATTGCGGCAGGGAGAGCGTGCCGGATGAACTGTACCCCCATTTCGTGTACCTGAAGGGCAAACCGAAAATACCGATCGTGTTTGTGCGGGCCAAAATCTAACGGCAGGTCGGTGGAGATTGATGGTTGTTTTCTTTTTTTACGCGCCATAGAGCGCAAAAGTAAAAAGATTATTTTTTTGACACAAAAAATTTGACACAAAAAAAATAAAAACTACTCTAAAAAACGAATATTTCGCATTAAACCCGCGTATTTAGTCCGCTTCACTGCTGATTTTCGAAATACCTCGGCAAATACCTCCTCCGTTAACTCCTGCCATTCCCGTTTATTTTTGGTCAAAAGTTCGGGTTTGGGGTCAAAAGCCGGTTCCTGGTGTTTTTTGGAAAAACGATTCCAGGGACATACATCCTGGCACACATCACAACCAAACATCCAATTGTCCATTTGACTGGAAAATGCCGCCGGAATATCTTCTTTTAATTCGATGGTCAGGTACGAGATACATTTGCTCGCATCCAAAAAATAGCCTTCGGGCGCAATGGCCTGGGTAGGGCACGCGTCAATGCAGCGGCGGCAGGTACCGCAATGATCCCGAATCGGGTCATCGGTTACCAAGGTCAGGTCACAAATAATTTCGGCTAAAAAAAAGTAAGATCCACGTTTGGGATTAATGGTCAGGGTATGTCGGCCATTCCAGCCAATGCCGGCGCGGCGTGCCCATTCGCGCTCCAAAACCGGCGCGCTATCCACAAAACAACGGCCCTCTACCGCACCAATCTCGGTGGCAATAAAGGCCATTAGTTCTTTTAGTTTATCTTTTATAACATGGTGATAATCAGCACCGTACGCGTACTGACTAATTTTGGGTGCTTCCGAATCTTCCTGTTTTTCGGGATTGTGGTAATTGTACGCAAGGCAAATAACGGTTTTTGCCCCGGGAACCAGCAAAGTAGGATCAATGCGCAGGTCGAAATGGTTTTCCATGTACGACATGGTCCCGTGCGCCCCCTGCTGCAACCAGGCTTCCAGTTTGCGCGCTTCCGCGTCGAGGCGTTCGGCCCGCGCAAAGCCCACGAACTCAAAACCCAACCGAAAGGCTTCGGTGCGAATGATATCCGTATGGCGTTGCGCAGACATATTGAAGGAAGGAATTAACCCTCTTTAATTTCGTAGCGGTATGTTTCTACGATCAGGTTAGCCAATAGTTTTTGGCAAGCCGTTTCTACTTTTTCTTTTGCTTCTTCGGCATTGGCCGCCTCAAACTGCATACTAACGTGGCGACCAATCCGCACGTCCGATACATCGGAAAGGTGCAAGTGTTTTAAGTTGTTCAAAACCGTTTTACCCTGAGGATCAAGCAAGCCCTCGTGCGGCATAATGTCTATTTCTGCTGAATATTTCATGAATGTATAAGTTACCCTGTTACTTTATCTCTAAACAGGACGGAAATGGCAATATAACACAGCACTGTAACGGGCAGTGCCAACATTTTTAAAAAACAAACGGAGGCCAACAAAATGGCCAGCAACGCCAACATGGGGGCATTCGACTGAAAATCAAAACTTTTCAATTTCAAGCCAAACATGGGAATTTCACTGAGCAACAACAGCGACAATACCGGAATCAGAACGTACATTAACCACGCATTACCCTGAATAAAATCGCCAACCCCGAAGGTGTTGTTCCACGCAGCCAGCGTTATACCCAACATAAATACCGTACAAGCCGGGGTGGTTAAACCCATAAAATACGTGGTTTGGCGGGTATCTAAATTGAATTTGGCCAAACGCAAACCCGAAAAAGCCGATAAAATAAACGCCGGGAGCGCATTCAGGTGGATGTGCTGCGTATCAAAACCCGACAACAACAAATAAATCATGGTACCGGGTACCACCCCAAAACTCACTACATCCGCCAAAGAATCAAGTTCTTTGCCCAACAGCGATGTAATCTTCATGGCACGGGCTATCATGCCGTCCAAGTAGTCACAGACAAAGGAGGTCAGCGTGAACCAAGCCGCTGTTTCGGGCTGCGCATTGAGGAGAAATAGCACCGCGCAACAACCGCAAAACAGGTTGGTTAATGTAAGCAGGTTGGGTATATTAATGACTGCACCGTTCATTCAGGGACAAAGGTAGTAAAATCTTGTAAAGTTCCACATTAAAAGGGCAATGTTACAACCAAATCAGGATATGCTTCCATTGTCCGGCGAATGGTGGACAAAGCGTGCGGGTTGCGCGCCCATGCCCGGCGGGCAATCCCGTTGTTTACATCCCAAAATAACATGGCGTGCAAGCGGCGGTCAGCATCGGCGGAGCCATCGAGCACCATCCCGAAACCACCGTTCATCACCTCGCCCCAACCTACGCCGCCACCGTTGTGGATACTCACCCAAGTTGCCCCTCGGAAGGAGTCTCCAATCACGTTATGCACGGCCATATCGGCGGTGTACCGGGAACCGTCGTAAATATTCGAGGTTTCGCGGTACGGCGAATCGGTACCGGACACATCGTGGTGATCGCGACCAAGCACCACCGGGCCATCTAATTCACCGGCGGCAATGGCATCGTTGAAGGCTTTTGAAATTTTCATCCTGCCCTCGGCATCGGCGTACAAAATGCGGGATAAAGAACCCACAATGGGCAAATTGGCGCGGGCACTTTCAATCCAAAGCAAATTATCGCGAATTTGGCCCTTAATTTCTTCCGGGGCCTCGGTTAGCATCTCGCGCAGTACCCGGGCAGCAATGGCATCGGTTTTGGCCAAATCGGATGCGTTGCCGGAACAACACACCCACCGGAAAGGCCCAAAACCATAGTCAAAACACAAAGGCCCCATAATATCTTCCACGTAAGAAGCATAGCGGTACGGCGATGCCGATACACTGATTTCGCCCAAGGCCAATGGCTGGCTACCCGGCTTAAACACGTCGGCGCCGACATCACCGGCTTCTTTGAGAAATGCGTTGCCGTAGTCCCAAAAATACATTCCCCGCTCACTCAAAATATTAATGGCGTTGGCGTGGCGGCGCAGTGTATTGGCTATTTCGGCCATAAATTTGGGTTTATCGCGCACCAATAATTCTTTTGCTTCTTCAAAAGTATAACCCACCGGCGTATAACCACAATCGTGAATATTGTGGCAACTGGTTTGGTCCGATCCCAGATCAATGTGAATATTATCGTGCACAAATTGCTCCCATAATTCCACAATATTACCGTTATACACCAACGCTACCCCTTCGCCATTGTCGCGGGCCTGCTCCATGCGGCGAATAAGTGCCGAACGATCGGTAAATACATTTTCGCCCAAAATATAACCATCGGCAACGCGCTGTTCAATGGCATCCTGGTCGGTTTCGGCCAAAACACCCACGCATCCGGTGATGACCGCCGCGCGCGCCTGCGCCCCCGACATACCGCCGAGACCACTGGTGACAAATATTTTCCCTTTCAGGTTATCGGCTCCCAAGCCCATGCGCCGACCAGCGTTGAGCAGCGTAATGGTAGTACCGTGTACAATTCCCTGCGGACCGATATACATAAATGACCCGGCGGTCATTTGGCCGTATTGGGTTACACCGAGGGCATTAAAGCGATTCCAGTCTTCTTTGCGCGAATAATTGGGAATCATCATACCGTTGGTGACCACGACGCGCGGGGCATCTTCGTGGCTGGGAAACAAGCCCAGCGGGTGACCGGAGTACAACACCAGCGTTTGGCGATCGGTCATGGTGGCCAGGTATTTCATCACGAGGCGGTATTGCGCCCAGTTTTGGAATACCGCGCCGTTACCGCCGTAGGTAATCAACTCGTGCGGGTGTTTGGCAACTTTGGGATCGAGGTTATTTTGCACCATGAGCATAATGGCCGCCGCCTGTTGGCTTTGGGCCGGGTATTCGCTGATGGGTCGTGCGTGCATGGCGTACGTGGGCCGAAAACGGTACATATAAATCCGCCCGTAGGTTTGCAGTTCCTGTTCAAATTCCGGGCGCAGGGTATCGTGCCATTCCGTGGGGAAATAACGCAGCGCATTCAGCACGGCCAGCGCTTTTTCATCGTCGTTCAAAACGCCCTCAATCACGCGACGGGGCGCGTGGCTCACCGTGGGGTCAATCGGCTGTACGGGCGGAAGCAGTGGTGGTATTCCTTCAAGTATTTGTTCCTGAAAAGTCATGGATGGTTAGATTTTGGGACAAAGGTAGGATTTTAGCAACTGTTTATATACTTCGACACGGTAGGTTTTGCGCATAAAAATGCGGGACGATACCCCAAAGTGGTGCACAAAACCTACTTTTGCCCGCGTACAAATTCATCATACAATATGTTAAAAACTTCGTTCTTCATCGCCCTCGGATTGGCCTTCGCCGCTTGCAGCGCACCCACTACCCCACCCCCGGCACCACCCGCACCACCGTCTCCCAATGTCGTGGGCGGCGACCAGGATGCCCACGGCTGCAAAGGTTCGGCGGGATACCAGTGGTCGGAACTGCGCGGGGAATGCATTCGTCTTTTTGAAACGGGAATCCGCCTCGATCCGCAAGCCGGACAAGATGCCACCGTGTCGGCTTTTGTCGTGTTTAAATCGCCGGATATGGCGGGCAACGCCGAATTGTTTTTGCCCGGCCAGCCCAACGCCATTTTGTTGCAACGCGCACCCGACAACGGCGCGGGCACCTGGACTTCGACGGCATTTACCTTAAAACAATGGAAAGGAATGTTGTCGGTGGAGGATAAGGCGGGGAAATTGTTGTATCAGGGGGCGTTGGCGAAATAATTTCATCCCTAAATGCACAAAAGCCATCCCGAACGAACGGGATGGCTTTTGCTCTATAAAATTTGCTAAAACGGAAGAGGACTATGCCTTTTGCGCTTTGCTGCGGACCACATCTACAATCGCTTTGAATGTAGTGGGGTTGTTGAGGGCCAAATCGGCGAGGGCTTTGCGGTTCAAACCAATACCTTGAGTAGCAAGGGCGTGGATGAAACGGCTATAGCTCAAACCTTCGGGGCGAACCGCAGCATTGATACGGGCAATCCAAAGACGGCGATAAACGCGTTTTTTGAATTTACGGTCACGGAAGGCATACTGCCAACCTTTTTCCACCGTGTTTTTAGCAACGGTATAAACTTTAGAACGGGCGCCAAAAAAACCGCGGGCGGCTTTCATGATTCTTTTCCGGCGGGCGCGACTGGCCGGGTTGTTTGTTGCTCTAGGCATGTTTAAATGTTTTTTAGTGCGATACAGAGGAATGAAACATTCACTTCGGATCTGTATCCTCGTTAAAAAAAAGAAAAATTACATCGCCAACAGACGCTCGATGCGAGCGTGATCGGCTACATTGACTACAAGGCTGCCACGACCGTGACGTTTAGCCTTCTTCGTCTTTTTGCGCATCAAGTGGCGCATATTCGCCTGACTACGCTTTACTTTACCCGAGCCAGTCACTTTAAAACGCTTCTTGGCACTTGAGTGGGTCTTCATTTTTGGCATAACGCAAAAATTTAGTATAGATTTGAAAAAAGAGCCGCAAAGGTAACTTATTCTGCGATAACTCCAAGCATTTATTTAAAAAAATATAAACCACCACTACCCACATCCACTTTTACAACACCCATTATCTGCAAAATAAAAACCGTGAACTTCGCACTATTCACTTTTCACTCTACACTATTCACTCTACACTCACTTACAGTTTTCCACCAGCGATTTCCAGGTTTTTTCCATTTGTTTGGCCTTCGCGATGGAATCGACGGGGAATCGGATGGAATTAACGAAACTCTGCTTGCCGTCGCGGTAGTATTTAAACACCTTTTCTTTGTATTTGGCGGGTAGTTCAACGTTGATATTTTTGCCACTCACCACAAATTCCACGGCGTTGGCGTCAATGCGGTTGAGGTCAAATTCCCACGTTTCTTCCTGCGTTTTTTTGTCGGTAGTCGTGACCACAACAAGCGTCCAAGTGCAGCCGTTGTCGCTTTTTTTGAATGTTACTGTTTGTTTTCCTTTGAATGATGGCATATCGGCGGCGGCGGAAATGACCCAATCGGCCGTTTCGGGTTTGATGTCTGTTTTGGGTACCAGCGCGATAACTTGGGGTAAAGCGGCGTTGGCGAGGCGGGCCGCTTCGATATTGGCAAACTCCAGCGTAACCTCGTTGTCATAATTGGCCGGTTCACCGTTTTTTTGGCAGGCCACCAATTTATCTTTTTTCAACGTTTGCGCGCTGATACTAATTTTCCCGGAACTGATATTGAGCGATACGCCGTTGGGATCGAGGTCACCCATAAACCACTCGCAGGCACTATCTTCGTTGTTTTCCTTATCTTCTTCATCTATTTCTTTACGCACCAATTTGGCGTCGGTGCTACCCGAAAGCGCCTGTTCGATGCGTACACCTTTGTTATTCACCGGCGCGAGTTGGGCATTGAGCAATTGAATACCATCGGCGAGGGAATTCACTTTGGGCACCCGCGCTTCGAGGGCTTTTTCACCCAAAGGAATAATTTTTTCCAACGCTTTGATGATAATTTTGGCTTCGTCGGGCGAATTAGCGCCAAAAACCAGGTCTTTGCGGTAGCCTTTAAAATTGCCGTTTTGGCTATGCGTAACAAACCGGATATCGCGGCGGGTTTCCACTTCCACGGCCACGTCTTCTCCTTTGGCTTTTAGTTCGATGCTGTTGGCATCCAGGTCGCCCCAGCACCACTCGTACACATCGGTGCGGGCTTCACCCGATCCCGATTCCTCCATCGTGAGGATGGCGCGGTCGGCGGTTTTATCGTCGAAGCGGAGGGTTTGGACCACTTTTTCGTCGCCGGAAGTTACGGTCACGATTTTTTCGTCCAAAAACTTGCGAATATCCACCAGAGATTCGGGGATAAGTACCGTTGCGGCCCATGCCGTTTGGGCCAATGGGATGGCGGCTTTGAATTGTTTTACAAATTCATCGGCGGCATTGGCATCTTTAAAATAAGCGAGAAATTTGTACTGATAGGCGCTTTTTTCGTTATTTTCCCAGTAACTAATGTATTTGCGGTCGCGGTCGGTACCGCATTCAACGCCCTGGTATTTGTCCTGCGATTTTCGGGTAACGAGGTACGGGTTAAAGTCGGCGACATTAAATTCGTACCGTTCCGTAAACTTATCTTTTTTGGTTGTTGTTTCAACGGACAACGTAACGCGCCACGGCGATTTTTCGTCCCAGATCATTTGTTGAACGATGGTTTCTTTATCGGCTTCCACGGTGGGTTTCAGGAGTTCACTCATTTTTTGGAGGGCGGTGTTAAGTTCCGTTTGCGCCGATGCAAAGAGACTCAACGAGCAAAAAAGGGTAATCAATGTTGTTTTTAGCATAGTATGGAGAGGTTGAATGGTTAGATATTGTTACTTAACGCATTTTTGGTCAAATGCTGCTTTGTTTTTAGCGCAAACTATAAAAAAAATATTTTTCTGGTTAAAAACCGTCAATTTTGCCGTCCAAATTCGGCATCGGGTGCGTTTTTAGCGAACAACGGTATCGAAGTATATCATTTAATTTAAAAGAACAATGTGGCGTTCCATTCATTTTACACCCAAAGAAGAGCAGGATATTTTTCTTGTGGATGATTTTTTACCGTTTTGCGAACAGCAAATATGGAATACACGCGGGACAAGGGTGTTTTTTATCCGCTATTACGATACGGATTCGGGTATTCACCTGCGGTTGCGTTTCAAAGGCGAACCCAATTGGTTGGATAAAACGCTGCAACCGGCTTTTGACAAGGCTTTTAAGAAAAAAGGCACTTGGAGCATGGTCAACTACGAACCGGAAACGGCCCGTTTTGGCGGCGATGTAGGCATGGCGTGGGCCGAAGAATATTTTCACATCAGTTCCCGGGTGGCGTTGTCGCGCCTGAAAACAAAAGACTACACTTACGGCGATGCCATGTTCGATGCCTTGCGCCTGCACCTATCCACGGTGTTTGCTACCGGATTAAACAAAACTGAATCAGGGAAATACTTTGAATCCCTGGGCAGCGAGTGGATAAAAGCCTTTTTTAAACCCCTCGAAGGCGACGAACAAATGGACTTAATCACAACCGTCCGTGCCGATTTTGAAGAAACCTACCACCCCCAGTCGGAATTCCTGAAAGATGCCCTTAACCAGTTCCATCTTTCACTCACCGAGGAGCGTTTCGACGCCAAACAACCCGAATGGCTGCGCTGGTTAAAGGGCAACCAATTGATTTTTAAAGAAATGGGACCGGAACTAACCACCCGCAACCTGCCGCATTTGTTGCATTTGACCAACAATCGCCTCGGGATTAATAACCAGGATGAAGCGTATCTTTTATACGTTTTGTCGAAAGTGTTTTAGGACTGGTCTGATATATGGTGAGCGTTAGCCGGATTTATGCATAGTTTTATCGCTGTTGCGACCATTTTCATGCATTGCTGTTTTGGATACATGCGTGGAGTGAAGTAATTTTGTTGCATATTAAAACGTTCACCTCAATCATTCTGCGGGCCGTTGCTTCGGCAATACACGCCCCATTTAAAACACTCAATTATTATATGTTTACTTCCAGAAAACACATCCACTGGGTACGGCCTTTGCTGATACTCGTAGTCACTGTATTTTCCTTTTTTAACGCCGCCTGGGCCAACGATTACACCGAAGCCTGGGCTGCCATGCACAAAAATGACCGTGCAACCGCCCGAAAATTATTCAATGCCGCCCTCAAAGACCCTAAGTACGGCTCCGACGCTTATTTGTCGCTTTGCGTGTTGAATTTGATGGAGTCAAAAAACGAAGACGACGCCAAACTCATGGAAAAGGCGCTAAAAACAATGGACAACAAAGAACCCTATCTTTTTGCCCTTTGGTACACCCCGGGGCTGGCCGGGTGGTCGTCTAACATGAACAAAAACCAGTTGGAAGTGGTAGAAAGCACGGCCAATTCCCCGCAAACATCGGTGATTTTGCGGCAATGGGCCAATAGCCGCCTCGGCGATTATTATCAAACCCAAAGCGATTTTGAAAAACGAAACGAATATTGGGGTAAAAACAGCAACCTTAACAAATGGCAAATTGCCGGCCCGTTTGAGAACCAGTCGGAAAGTGGTTTTGATAAAAATTACCCGCCCATTACCAACCCTAAACCCGACGCCAAGTTTAAATCCATTTACAACAGCGACATTGCCTGGTTCATGCCCGTCGAACAACCTTCCGATAACTGGTGGCGACCCAGTTGGTTCCTGCGTTATAACACGGCCATTTATTACGGCCAAAATTTTGTACAATCGGAAACCGATCAAAACGCCTTTTTGGGGGTGAGTTACGGCGGAACAGGGATTAAAGTTTGGGTAAATGACCGCCTCGTCCTGAGTGATAAAGAGTCGCGCTCAGCACCATTTGATTTGTACAAAATCCCCGTCAAACTTCAAAAAGGAACCAACCGCATTTTGGTGCAACTGGGCCGTATTGATAGCGAAGGGGCGCGTTTTAACCTGCAATTGCTCGACGAAAAGGACAAACTGCTGACCAACGTAAAATCCACGGGACAATACCAGCCTTATACCACCGATAAAAGACCCGAACAACCCGAACCGCCGGAATTTCCTTTTACCCAGTTTTTCAAAACCAAAGTCGCCGCCGACCCCGAAAACAGCCTGAACCAATACCTGCTTTACCTGACGTATTCGCACTGCGGAGAGTACGAAAAAGCACTCGGCGTATTGAATAAAGTGGTGGAAAAACACCCGAAAAGCAGCCTGTTCCGCAACGCACGCCGCATCGTGTACAGTTCGCTGAAAAACGAAACCGAAGAGGCACAGGAACGCCTGTTCTTTATCAACGAAGACCCCGAAAGTTTGCTCGGGTGTATTTTCCGGGCGCAGGAAGCGTACCAACGTGAAGACTGGAACGAGGCCCTGAAAATTGTGGAATTTCGTGCCGAAAACTACGCAGATGACGAAGAAGTGTGGCAGTCGCGCATTCAGATCACGAGCAAACAAAATAAAATAGACGACCTGCTCCAACTCGTGGATGCGGGGGCCAAAAAATTCCCCGAATCACGTTATTTTGCCAATTTGCAATACAATGTGGCCACAAAAATGGACAAAAACCCGAAGGCGGGCATTAAAATATACGAAAACTTACTCGAAAAACAATACACCTACGACCTGGCTTCTACCCTCAAAGACCTCTACTTTGAGCAGGGCATGGAACAAAAAGGTCTAAAAATTTTGGAGTCTTTTTACGAACATTTTACCGCCGATCCCACCGAAGCCGAAGCATTGGCCAAATATTATTACAACAAAAAAGATCCTGCCAAAGCCGAATCGTGGATTAAAAAAGCGGTGGCGATAGCACCATATGACCCCACTTTTTGGCAAACAGCGGCCAGTATCGCTCAGTTGGACGGTGCCGACAAAAAAGAACTGGAGTACCTGTCCAAATCGCTCCATTATTTCCCTAATTCCGATAAAATAAGGGCGCGTATCCGGGAACTGGAAGGCAAAAAAGCGCTGTATGATTATTTGCCCATCGCCAGTGAAAACCTCGATGAACTCATCAAATCGTACCAAAAAAAGGAGTTCGACGATCAATATTCGTTTTATTACCTGCTCGATGATTTTGCTTCGGTGGTGTATCCCGAAAAAATCAGCGAAGATTTTGTCACGTACGTCATCAAAATTACCAACGAAAAAGGCGTAGAAACCTGGAAGGAAACCACAGTTTCGTACAACGACTATTCGCAGCGGGTTGTATTTGACAAAACCGAGGTCATAAAACCCGACGGTGCCCGCACCGAAGCCGAGCGAAACGATAATAACCTGGTGTTTACCAATTTGCAAATTGGCGATGTTATTGTGCTAAAATACAAAATCGTCAACTACATTAGCGGGGACCGAATGTCGCGCGAATACACCCGTACCTTTGGCTTCAATGGCGAAATTCCCATTGAAAAATCGCGTTTTACGTTGTTGTACCACAAAGATGTGCAGTTTGAATCGCTGGTGGCCAATGGCGATATAAAACCCGTGGTTACCGATCAGGGCGATTACAAACGCTCCGTTTGGGAAACCCGTGCGGAACCGGTGGTAGAAAGCGAATCGCTCATGCCGCCTTACGTAGATGCTTATAAAGTGGTGCACATTTCGACCATTAAAGACTGGAACGAGGTAAAACGCTGGTACTCCGATTTATCGTCGTCGCAGGCCAAAGTTGAATACGAAGTAAAAGAAGTATTGAAAGAATTGTTCCCCAACGGGCACGAAAAAGTGTCGGAAACTGAACGCGCCAAAATCATTTACAACTACATTGTTTCTACAATTAAGTACAGTTCGGTACCGTTCCGCCAAAGTGGCCTGATCCCGCAAAAAAGCGCCCGCGTCATTCAAACCAAATTAGGCGATTGCAAGGATTTGTCTACCCTGTACGCCACCCTCGCGCGCGAAGTGGGCCTCAAAGCCAATTTGGTACTGGTCAACACCAGCGATAATGGCTACAAAGCCCTCTTGCTGCCCTCCATTGACTTTAACCATTGTATTGTAAAGGTCAACGCCGACCAAAAAGACTGGTACCTCGAACTCACCGACAAATATTTGCCTTTTGGTAGTTTGGCCCACACGGATATTACGTCTAAAGTGCTCGAAATCCCGTACAAGACCGAAAAAGAGAACACAACCGACCTGTTTTCACTCAATCCGGTGAACCGCACCATGAATACACGCCGACAAATTGGGGAGATAAAAGTAGAAAAGAAAGACTTGGTGGTATCCAATCGCCTGGTTTTGGAAGGGGCATTGGCCACTGACGCGCGGTACAACTACATTGACGAATCGCGCAAGGATATTTTGGAGTCCGTGCAGTCTGATGTCAGTAGCCGGTTCAATAATACGGTATCGGTAAAAGAATTTACGTTCGGCGATTTGAAACAACTCAAAGATACGCTGCATTTGAATGTGCGTTTTAACGTAAAAAACGAGGTCATTCAAGTGGGGGATATGAACACCTTCAAAGTGCCGTTTTACTACACTTTCGTCACGCCGGACGCTTTCCCCGAACAAGACGAACCGCGCCGTTTCCCCTTGTATTTCCACATGTACGATGACGCGGATATGTACGCTGACGAAATTACCCTAACGGCTCCGGAGGGCAAACAATTCACCGATATACCCTCGAATGTTAAATATAGTTTTGATCAATTGACGTATAGCCTCGAATACGTAAAAGTAGCACCGCAAAAACTAAAAGTGGTGCGCACCGTCAACATCAACATCAATGAGGTTCCTCCAGCGCGTTACGAAGACCTCCGCAGTTTTGTGGAGCAGGTAGTGGCAGCCGAACAGCGCTACGTGGTATTTAAGTGAACATCGAACACCGAACAATTGAACACCGAACATCGAAATAATAAAATACTCCGAAATGCACCTCTCGTCGCGGGATGCCTATTTTCGACTACATCGGCGATACCACCGTTGTGCGGTCGCCTCGGCTGTATAATTCGTAAAACAGCCCTTTTTCAATCAGGAAAATAAGGCGTTGTCAGGAACAAACACACTTCGGTGTTCGATGTTCAATTGTTCGGTGTTCAATTGCTCGGTGTTCGATGTTCAATTGTTCAATTGTTATAACGACTACATCGGCGACACCACCGTTGTGCGGTCGCCCCGGCTATCCAGCCCGTAAAACAACCCTTTTTCGATCAGCAGCGTTTTCATAAAACCCTGCCGCACATTTTCTTCGTGGAAAAGATCAATACAAACAACGCGGCCACGGTAATAGGCCGTCACGTCGTTCACCAACGTGTGCCCGATCACCAATTTACTGGCGTTAAACTTTTGTAAGGCCGCCGTTACGTCTTCTTTACTGGCCTTGTTGCGGGCCATTTCGCGGTACCAGTACACCCCAACTTTATCGTCAAAAATGAGGGCTGCATCCGGGTCGCTAATGCTTTTGGCCGGTTTACCAAACCACCGACGCGCCAGGCGGTTAATGGTCTCCAAATCGAGGCGGCTGTTGGTTACCGACGGGCTGATACCCGCGTGGCAAAACAAGACATCACCAATTTGCTCCATTGTATTTTTAGCGCGTAACCAACGCCCCAGTTCCGTCTCTTCGCTGAACCAATTCTCATATTCTTCGTTGAGGAGTTCGGCATTTTCAAAATATTTATTGCGCACGTAGCGCGTATCGCCCGCCATATTCATGACCTCGTGGTTGCCGAGGATAAAATGTATCATCCCTCCGGCTTCGCGGGCTTCGCTTTCCAATTTATACATCAGCCAAAGACACTCGGTTACATGAATGCCACGGTCGAAAAAGTCGCCCAACAACACCAAATGCCCCTTGCCGTACACCCAGTTAAAATCTTCATCCATTACCCCTGCGCCCTGCAACATGACTTTTAGGGCTTTAAAATTGCCCTCAATGTCCGACAGTACCAACATGCGGTCGGGGGCGGAGGGATATACCGCTGGAGCCAGCATAAGGCTGTCTTGCAGGCTGAAGGAAAAGGCATCGCCCGTTTCGGGAACGACGCAGGTGAGTAGAATTTCGCTTTTTTTGCGATAAACGGCCTTGCGGGCAACGGGCACGGTATCTTCCAGCACCACCGATTTTACCACAATTTTACCACCCCGATAAAACACGTGCGGACCATCAACCCCTGCTTTGCTATAGTCGGAAGCCAGCGCAACGGGTCTTTCTGAAGGTTCAAAATAGGCCGTTGAGGAACAGGCCATAAACCCCAAAAACAAGGTCGTAAAAAAGGTCGTTTTAGTCATTATGTTGTGATTGATAACCTTTGTACATCCGTTTAGTACCTTTTGTACCCCGATACCGTATCGGGAAACACAAAGTAACGCGGATTTAATGCTTTATAATCG
Source organism: Chitinophagales bacterium (assembly GCA_013298845.1). Classification (GTDB taxonomy): domain Bacteria; phylum Bacteroidota; class Bacteroidia; order Chitinophagales; family Saprospiraceae; genus M3007. The sequence goes on along the minus strand of JAAFJN010000003.1, from coordinate 174,019 downwards.
AATACACCCCAACGGGTTACAAACGCATGGTTGTTATTCATGGTCCAATTGTATTCATCCTTTTTTTCTTCAATCGTAATGGAGCGCGTTACACCTTGTTCCAGCGTCGATAACAACCAAAACTCGTAGTGACTCCCCCAAGTAAGCATCAAAGTATCCGGTGGCACTTTTGAGGCATCCAAGACCAATTTTCCTGGCTGTTCTTCCGCTCTCTTTTCCATAAAGGAGCGCAACCATTGAAGTCGCGCCGTGTACAAATCGTTGGAAGTGCAGATGCGCACCAACCCAACAACCAGTATCAACGGTACAATGGCTTTAGACCACGGTTTTGACGGGATGGCGGGTAAAAAGTCAAAAACAAACGGAAAGATGACAAATAACGAAAGCAAGAGGTATTGGTTTTCGATGTAGTATTGGTGGGCACCTTTGGAATAAGTGGCGTTTACAATGCACAGAAATCCCGCACTAAACAGCCACATCAACGCCAATTGAAGCCATTTTTTTTGCCAAAAGTACCAAATACTTACCGTCGCAAAGGTAGCCAACAACATAAAATAGTCGGTCCACAAATACCCTAAAAATCGTTGACTGGATTCCAAACTCCAAAAACGGGGTAAAAGTTTGAACGCGTTTTTCAGCCCGTCCATAGCCTGGGAGTCGTATTCCGTTTTAAAAACCTTGGTTTTGATGAAATACACCAGCGCGAATCCCATTAAATTATACAGGATAAACCCGCGCTTCGCTGGATAGTGCAGCGCCAAAAACAACAATGTGAACACCACCGCGAACAGCATGAGTGGATGCACAAACACTACCAAAAACACCAGCGGAAATGTCCAACCCACGTAATAATTCGGGATGTACTCTTGCTGGACCGCTTTGGTCAGCAACGCAAAGTACAAGGTTGCGAACGCCACGCCTTGAGGCAGTTCGGATTGCGTCCAATAAAAGGTATGGGTAACCATCAAGGTACTGAACAGCAGTAATACCAGGGCCATTTTTTCCTGTTTTAGTCCGCGAAGGATGATTAAAAACAGCAAAAACGGCAAAACAATGAACGAAAGCGAATACAAAACCGCGACTTGGGTCAACGAAAGCCCGGCTTTAGCGGCCAAAAGGGGAAAGGCTTGCGTAAAAAACGCCCCAAAACGGAAGTTTTGAATGGCCATTTCACCCGTTCGAAGTAACTCGAAGAGGTGAAAGGAGATGTCGGTAAAGGCGGTGCGTTCTTTATAATAATAGCCAGCAAAAAAACCTAGTATTAAATATGTAGAAAAACCCAGCCTAAGAATGTTTTTATTGGTCAATAACATGTAGATGTGTTTACCCCTCGAAATGGAAGGAGAGCGTAAAGGTACGGCTCATCACTTTATCGAGAATGGTACTTTGACCTAAATTATTATTGTAAATGAGAATATTGTTAATTCCTTGCGAAACTTTAATTTCCGGCGAGAATATAAAATAAGGGAAAAAGAACTGAATTCCCGTCCCGTATTCAAACTGAAAATCGGTGGGCGAAATCCTGACCAAACCCGCCGCCTGCCGCGAACGGGAGTCACTCGCCACGTCGAAGGAGTATTTTACCCCGCCAATCACAAACAGGCGAAAATCGTGGTACGGCGCCGATTTATACCGCACGTGAAACGGCATTTCGACCAATACCGACTCAATTTTGCGGTTCAGCGGGCGCGCCTGATTGAGCGCACGGGTGTAGCGCAAATTGCGTTCGGCAAACGACAAAGTGGGCAAAAAGCGCAGGTCGAAATAATCGCCAATGCGCAGGTTGGACACAATACCCAGGTTAAAACCCGGTCCACCCACCGATTCAACCCGCGCAAACGAATCGCTGCGGATAAATTCTTTGGATTTGAAAATTCGGTAATCGCCCTGGTTGTAGCCCAAAGTAATACCAAAATAGTATTGTTTTGCCTGAAAATCGAGGAAATTAAAATTTCCTTGTTGGTACTGTGCCTGTAATGCCGAGGCAGACACGAAGGTGAGTAATAACAGCAATGCACCTTGTTTCAGGCGGGTGATTACTGCTTTGTTGCGGAGTAAATTGAACATATTCCAAGTGTTAATCGCTCGCATTGCGCTTGGTGAAAACCGGTTTTTGAAAGTATGGATAAAAACGCGTCACCTTCGGGAAATACCTGTACACTTTCGAATAAATAGGTATAGGCCCGAACGTCGCGGCTGGTTAAACGCCCGATGAAGGGTAAAACGTATCTGAAATACGCATTATAAAGTTGTTTGAACGGAAAAAGGTGTGGTTTGGAAAACTCCAGGATCACTACCCGACCGCCGGGGCGCAATACCCGCGCCATTTCGGCCAGCCCTTTTTCCAAGTGTTCAAAGTTACGCACCCCGAAGGCCACCGTTACCGCATCAAACGATTGATCGGGAAAACGGAGGTTTTCGCTATCGCCCGTTTCGAGGGTAATAATGGGGTCCAATTGCGCATTTTTAATCTTAACGCGGCCAAAATCCAGCATATTATTGGCGATATCAATCCCGATAATCTGTTTGGGTCGCAGCATTTTAGCCGCCATAATGGCCACGTCGGCGGTACCGGTCGCAACATCCAGCATTTGCTGTGGCTGATCTGCTTTCAGATAACCCAGCGCGCGTTTGCGCCACCACACGTCAATTCCCAGCGAAAGAACGCGGTTCAGGACATCGTATTTGGGCGCTATTTTGTCGAACATCTGCTCCACCTGCTCTTTTTTGCCGGAGGACGCATCTTTATAAGGTGTAACCACTTTTTTTAGTGAAAAGTGAAGAGTGAAGAGTGAAGAGTGAAGAGTGAAAAATGAAGAGTGAAAATGTAAAGTGGGGAGTGAAAAGTGGAGCGTGTGGGTAGTTAGTTGACAACTCCGTACACCTTTTGTAAAAGATATATGTTGTGAATAGTGACGCTAACGGTGCCATATACAATAGCGCTCTGTGTATTTTGATTTCATGACGGATAACCAATTCACATCGAGCGAACTCCTAACACTCCGTTCTATTCACTCTACACTTTTCACTTCTCACTTTTCACTATTCACTTTTCACTACTCAAACTCCACGTTTTCTACAATTTCCAGCCCGTAACCGATGAGGCCCATGCGGCGGCGGGGATGGTTGGTTAATAATTTTATTTTTGAAATGCCCAGGTCGCGCAAAATTTGGGCACCAACGCCAAAATCTTTTTTGCCCATGGGCGAATTGAGTTCAAATTTATCCAAAGTACCCTGATCGCGTAAATTTTTGTAATGGTTAATTTTCGCCAGCAGGGTATTACTTTTATCGTTTTGCCGCAAATACACAAAGGCTCCTTTGCCCGCTTTTTGGATTATTTGCAGCGATTGCGCGATTTGTGTATTGTAATCGGCCAGCAAAGTACCCAAAATATCGCCCGTTTCCGACGACGAATGCACCCGCACCAATACCGGCTCATCTTCGGTCCATTCGCCTTTGCGCAACACCAGATGATTATCTCCTGACGTTGTATCTACGTAGGCCGTTGCCTCAAAATCGCCAAAAATCGTGTGCATGGGTGTAGAACACTCGCGGCGTACCATCCGCTCGGTGCGCATACGGTAGGCTACAAGATCGTCAATGGTGATGATTTTGAGTTGGTGTTCTTGCGCAATTTTCAATAGTTCCGGCAAACGCGCCATCGTGCCGTCGGCGTTCAAAATTTCCACCAGTACCCCCATCGGGTACAGCCCGGCCAGACGCGCCAAATCCACTGCCGCTTCGGTGTGGCCGGTGCGGCGAAGCACTCCGCCATTTTTGGCCCGCAGCGGGAAAATATGGCCCGGACGGGCAAAATCAGCCGGTTTGGCGTTGGGATTGGTAAGCCACTTGATACCGGTAGAGCGGTCATACGCACTAATACCCGTGGTGCAACCCTGTCCAATGAGGTCAATGGAAACGGTAAATGCCGTTTCGTGGAGGGCGGTATTGGAGCGCACCATGAGGTCCAAATCCATTTCCTCGGCGCGGCGCTCTTCCATGGGCGTACAAATAAGTCCGCGCCCGTGGGTCGCCATGAAGTTAATGGTTTCGGGCGTGATGGTTTCGGCGGCACAGATAAAGTCACCTTCATTTTCGCGGTCTTCGTCGTCCACGACTATGATTACTTTTCCCTGGCGCAAATCAGCCAACGCCTCTTCTATTGTGTTGAGTTGAATATCTGACATTTTTATATGATCCGCAAAAGGAGCGCAAAGGTAACAAGAATCAGGGCCATTGGGTTGGGAGTTTGGGATTTATTCGTTTATTTTTGAAAAAAAAGCCGCCATCTGTCCCGTATGGGCGTATCTTTGTGGCCTTTTTTAAAAAGAGTTCTCATTAAAAAATGACCACCATAGGAATACTTGGCGCCGGAGCAATGGGCGGAGGAATCGCTCAGGTTGCCGCCGCCGCCGGGCACAAAGTAATTGTTTGTGACCACCTTTCCCTCGCTCTCAATAAGTGCAATAAAAACATGCAGGGCACCCTCAAAACCCTCGTGGAAAAAGGTAAAATGACCGATGCGGAGGCTTACGCCATGAACAGCCGCATTACCTATACCGACCACATGAGCGATTTTGAATCCTGTGTTATGGTCATAGAGGCCATCGCCGAAGACATCGAAGCCAAACAAGTGGCCTTCCGAAGCGTCGAAACGATGGTTACTAAAGACGCCATTATTGCCAGCAATACCAGTTCTCTTTCCATCTCGGCCATGGGGGCGCAATTGAGCCACCCGGAGCGTATTATCGGGGTACATTTTTTCAACCCCGCGCCGTTGATGCGCTTAGTGGAAATTATTCCTGCCCTCCAAACCAACGCCGCCACCATGGAAAAAGCCCGTTCATTGGTGGATTCCTGGGGCAAAACCACCGTTATTGCCAAAGATACGCCCGGCTTTATCGTGAACCGCGTGGCACGGCCTTATTACGGCGAAGCACTGCGCATTCTCGAAGAAGGCATTGCCGATGAGGTTACCATTGACTGGGCCATGCGCGAATTGGGCGGTTTCAAAATGGGTCCGTTCGAGTTAATGGACTTTATTGGCAACGACATCAACTACACCGTTACCGAAACCGTTTTTAAGGCTTTTTATTACGATTCCCGGTACAAACCCTCCTTTACCCAAAAACGCCTGAAAGACGCGCACTATTGGGGCCGCAAAACCGGCCGGGGCTTTTACGATTACCGCGAAGGTGCGCCCGTCCGTCCCGAACCCGTTCAGGACAAAAAATTGGGCAAATACATCCTCGACCGCATCCTGGTGATGTTGATTAACGAAGCCGCCGAAGCCCTGTATTTGCGCATTGCTACCCGCGAAGACATCGAAACGGCCATGACCCAGGGCGTCAACTACCCCAAAGGATTGTTGTACTGGGCCGATCAAATCGGAATTGAATTGGTTGTTCAACAACTTGACGTTTTGTACGTTGAATACCTCGAAGATCGTTATCGCTGCTGCCCCCTGCTCCGCAAAATGGTCCGCGATAAAAAGAACTTCTTTTAAAAAACGTTTCCATTTTTCACTTTTCGTTTTTCACTTTTCACTCAAAAAACTTGGTTCAATTTAAAAGAGAAATACTCGGCAACGGCCTGAAAGTGTTGGTACATGAGGACTATTCAACCCCTTTGGCGGCGGTGAATGTGGCTTTTGACGTTGGTTCGCGCGACGAAGACCCCGAAAAAACGGGCTTTGCGCACCTGTTCGAGCATTTGATGTTTGCCGGGAGCAAAAACGTGAAGGATTTTGACGAACCCCTCCAAAACGCCGGGGGCGATAACAACGCCTATACTACCAACGATTACACTACTTTTTACGAATCTATTCCCGCTCAAAATATCGAAACGGCGCTTTGGCTCGAAAGCGACCGTATGCTCGATTTAAATATCAACAAAAAATCGCTCGAAGTACAACGCCGCGTCGTGGTGGAGGAATTTAAAGAAACCTGCCTCAACGAACCCTACGGCGATATGTGGCACCACCTGTCCGAACTCATGTACCAACAACACCCGTACCGCTGGCCGGTCATCGGGTTAGTACCGGAACACATTGAACGGGCGACCCTCGACGATGTACGGGCGTTTTATGAGCGTTGGTACCACCCAGCCAACGCCGTTTTGAGCATTTGTGGCCCCATAAAAAGCGACGAAGCATTCCGGTTGGCCGAAAAATGGTTTGCCGATATTCCCGGCGGTCCCGGCGGTTTTCAACGCCAACTGGTGCAAGAACCACCCCAAACCGAGCACCGCACCAAAATTGTGCATTCGCCACAGGTACCGGTTCCGGCCGTGTTCATCGCCTTTCGGATGCCCGGTCGCCTAGATCCTGAGTTTTACCCCACCGATACCATTACCGACGTGCTCGCCGAAGGCCGTTCGGCGCGTTTGTTCCGGCATTTGTTAAAAGAAAAGCAGATTTTTTCGCAAATTGACGCTTATGTCACCGCCAATACCGACCCCGGTTTGTTGGTCATCGAAGGGCGCCCCTCCGAAGGTATTAGCCCCGAAACCGCCATTGATGCCATTTGGGCGGAATTGGAAACGCTCAAAACCGAAACCTTGCCGCTGCGAGAATTGGACAAAATCAAACACCGTTTTGAAAGTACCATTGTGTTTTCGGAATTGAGCATCATGAATAAAGCGCAAAATTTGGGTTTATTTGAACTGCTCAACGGCGCCGAACACATGAACAACGAAGTGGGCCTGTACATGGCCATCACCCCCGATGATATTCAAAGGGCGGCGCGGCGTTTCCTCACCAAAGAAAATTCCGCGACTTTGATTTATTTGCCGGGGACGCGTGATTAGTCAGAACCAGGATTCTGACAAAATGCCTCTAAAAGAATTTGTTTAAAACAATTTTTTTTAAAAAAGTTTACTAAAACCATTACTTTTGCCCCCCGATAATGGACAGGAGCGCGGCAATTGCCGTCCCTTTGCAATCAAATATTCAACAAATGGCCAAGCGTCAAAAAGATACAGCACCACCACCCACTACTTCACAAAGTGGTGAAGATCAGATTATTACACTGTCCGGAATGTATCAAAACTACTTTCTGGACTACGCTTCTTACGTTATTCTGGAGCGTGCAGTACCCGCCATGGAAGACGGCTTGAAACCCGTTCAGCGGCGTATTCTGCACGCCATGTTCGAGCAGCACGACGGGCGTTACCACAAAGTAGCCAACCTCATTGGTCAAACCATGCAATACCACCCCCACGGCGATGCGGCCATTGGGGAGGCGATGGTGAACATTGGCCAAAAAGAATTAATTATTGATTGCCAGGGCAACTGGGGCGATTACCGCACGGGCGACGATGCCGCCGCCCCGCGTTATATTGAGGCGCGTTTGACCAAATTTGCCCTCGACGTGGCGTTTAACCACGACACCACCGTGTGGCAACTGAGTTACGACGGCCGTAAACGCGAGCCGGTGAACCTGCCCATGAAATTCCCGCTGCTGCTGGCCCACGGCGTAGATGGTATTGCCGTCGGTTTGAGCACCAAGGTGATGCCGCACAACTTTATCGAACTGATTAAGGCCAGTATCGCCGTATTAAAAGGCCGCAAAACCGATTTACACCCCGATTTCCCCACGGGTGGACTGGTAGATGTCGCCAATTACAACGGCGGCGGTCGCGGCGGCAAAATCCGGGTACGCGCCCGAATTCGCGAAATTGACAAAAAAACGCTGCAAATCACCGAAATTCCCTACGGCGTGTACGTCTCCGACCTGATCGAAAGCATTTTGAAGGCCAACGATAAAGGTCAAATCAAAGTCAAAAAGGTCATTGATAAAACGGCCGCCGATGTGGACATCGAAATTGAACTGCAAGCCGGCGTTTCCCCCGACGTGACCATTGACGCTTTGTACGCGTTTACCAACTGCGAGGTGAGTATTTCGCCCAACTGTTGCGTCATTCAGGATAACCGTCCGTTGTTTACCGACGTGAACGAGTTACTCCGCATTTCCACCGAAAACACCAAAGAGTTGTTGCGGATGGAACTGGAAATTCGCAAAAATGAACTGGAGGAAAAACTCCATTTTGCTTCGTTGGAAAAAATATTCATCACCAACCGGATCTACCGTGACATTGAAGAGTGCGAAACCTGGGAATCGGTGGTGGAAACGATTGATAAAGGGTTAAAAAAATACGTCGTTACGCCCTCCGAACCGGGATACGACAAAGAAACCAAACGTATTAAACTCCTCCGCGACGTTACCGAAGAAGATATTGGGCGCCTGACGGAAATCCGAATCAAACGCATTTCCAAGTACAACTCGTTCAAGGCCGACGAAGACATGGCCAAATTGAGCGCCGAACTGGAACAGGTGTTGCACAACCTCGCGCACCTGACGGATTACGCCATTGCTTATTTCGACGATCTTTTGGCCAAATACGGCAAAGGACGCGAACGCAAAACCGAAATCGCGGTGTTTGACGAAATCCGGGCAACCGAAGTAGTGGCCAATAACGCCAAATTGTACGTGAACCGCACCGACGGTTTTATTGGTACCAGCCTCAAAAAAGACGATTTTGTGTGCGATTGCTCCGACATTGACGATATCATCGTTTTCCGCCGCGACGGCGTGATGAAAGTGGTACGCGTGGGCGATAAAATATTCGTGGGCAAAGACATTATCCACGTGGACGTGTGGAAAAAGAACGACGAACGCACCACCTATAATCTGGTGTACGTGGATGGTGGCTCTGGGCGCACCATGGCCAAACGGTTTAACGTCACCGCCATTACCCGCGATAAAGAATACCACGTGGGCGGCACCGGAAAGGGTTCCAAAATCCTGTACCTGACGGCCAACCCCAACGGTGAAAGTGAAATTGTAAACGTTACGCTTAGCGCCGGTTCAACGGCTAAAATTAAGGTATTTGACTACGATTTTGGCGAAATGGGCATTAAAGGCCGCGATGCACAGGGGAATATTTTGACCAAATACCCGGTCCGGGGCATTAAACAAAAAGAAGCCGGGAAAAGCACCATCGGGGCGCGTAAACTTTGGTTCGACAACGTAACCGGCCGACTCAATATCCAGGAGCGCGGCGCATTACTGGGCGAATTTGACACCGGCGACAATATCCTGATTTTGTACAACGATGGTTCCTACGAGGTGACCGACACCGATCTCAACCAACGTTTCGATATGAAGGAGATTTTGCACGTTGGTCGCCTGAGTCCTCAAGTAGCCATTAGTGCTTTGCATTACGACGGGCACAAAGGCTGGACAATGGTGAAACGGTTCCACATTGAAACCACTAAAATTAAAGAGCGTTATTCGTTCCTGACCGATCACCCCAAATCGAAATTGTTGTACGGTTCCGTGGCCGAAAACCCACGCATTAAGTACACCATGAAAATTAAGGGAAAACCCATGACCGGTGAAATTTCCCTCGGCGATTTTATGGACGTAAAAGGCTGGAAAGCCGTGGGCAACAAACTCAGTGATCAATTACTGACGGCCGTAAAAGAAGTGGCCGCGCCCGCCGCCGCCAAACCGGAACCGGTTGTAGCACCCGCCGCTCCGGCCGCACCCGAAGTACACCAGGTAAATTTATTCGGTGAAGTGGAAGATGCACCAGCCACCAAACCAACGCCCGCGCAGAAGTTTAAACCGGGCGATACCATTGATTTATAAAATTGTTCAAGGATATGGCTAAGTGTAAAAAAATAGCCATACCCTTTACTTTTATAGGCTGCTTGTAACTTATTCAGCGTACATTTGCCTTTGTAATGAAACGCATATTGGCATCGTCATTGGTTATACTTTTATTGGTTCCCTATTGTTTAAAAATAGGGGTCTGGGCGTGGTATTTCCAAAACCAAGACTACATTGCCACTACCTTATGCGAAAACCGGGACAAACCCGAAATGGAGTGTAACGGCTCCTGCGTCTTGAATAAAGCCCTGCAAAAAGCCGATTGTTGCGCCGTTGACGAAATGGCCGGCAACGAAAGCCCGGAAGCCCCGGTATTACCACTCAAAAAAGCGTTGGACTCCTTCGGATTTGATTATACGCCGGTCTCCGCTGCGCTTTTAGTACCACTTACCCCCAACGATATTTATTCCACCCAAAAAGGTTATACCTGTCGGCCCTTGGCGCAACGCCTCGTGGTCAGTGGTGTTTTTCATCCTCCGTGTTAATTCCCTTTTATTTTAGCGTACCTGTTTATTCCGTTGTTGGGCCAATTGCCCCAACAAGGCCGTACGCTACGTAATTTCCTGATTTTTTAATTCCTTTTTATGAAACTACTATACAGCACGCTGCTGCTGTGTGGTGTTCAAATGCTGGCATCTACCAGTGTACACGCTTGCGATATTTGCGGCTGTGCGGCGGGCAGTACCCAAACGGGTCTTCTGGCGCTTACACAAAAGCATATCGTGGGTGCTCGTTGGTATTCGCAAGCCTATCGTTCTCGTCCGCACGGGAGCGGCTACGGCGCATTAGAACACTTCCAGACGGCAGAATTGTGGGGGCGTTGGCAGATTAACCGCCGCCTTCAGTTATCCGGCATTGTGCCACTCCGGTACAACCAACGCACCATTGACGATGGTACGCACCAGAACATTAACGGATTGGGCGATGCCAGCCTTTGGGGCCACGTTTCGGTACTTCCTTTTTCCAAATCCAGGGTTTGGCAACATTATTTGCTCGTGGGCACGGGGGCATCGTTGCCCACGGGTGCCACCAACCGCACCAGTGCAGAAGGTGAAGCATTCCACGCCAATGTACAACCCGGCACTGGCAATGTTCATGCGCTGTTTTCGGCGCTTTACCTGTTCAAATACCGCTCGGTAGGGGTGCTTTTGGAAGGCGCGCACCAACGATTGGCCGTTGGGCTAAACGAATACAGGTTTGGCAACCGAACAACCCGCTCGGCGCGCGTTTTTTGGACTAAAAGTATCAAAAACACGGTTTGGGTGCCGCACCTCAACGCCCAACACGAAAAAGCCCGAAAAGACTACGACGGCTCCTCGTACCTGAGTGAATCGGGCGGTGAAGCCTGGTTTGCCGGGGCCGGTCTGGATGTATTCGTGGGTAAAATGACCCTCAGTGCCAGCACCCAAATTCCCGTTCATTCGGCGTTGGCGCAAGGATTTGTTACGCCGCGCCCGCGCTTACAGGTGGGTGTAGCCTACGCTTTAGGCCGTACCCGAAAGATGCAGCCCGTTACCATTCCCACACCCATTCCCACGCAAGATTTCGCACATTAATTCACAAAAACATACGTTTTAATTTTTTAATTTTTTATGAAAAAAGTACATTTTTTGGCTGCTTTAGCGGCAATTTCGATGATGACGGTTACTGCTTGCCACGACCACGATGAAGCAGAATACGCTGAAAAAGGAAGTCTCGTGGTTGAAATGGACCACCAGGCCGGCAGCGTGCCATTTAACCTTGGTACCAACTACGTCACTGCAGCGGGCGATACCATCAAGTTCAGCAAGTTCAACTATTTTGTGAGCAACTTCGTGTTGGTAAGAGAAGATGGCAGCGAGTACATCGTACCTAAAAACGATTGCTATTTCCTCATTCAACACGAAAATGGGGTTGCCAACGAAGTTAAACTGGAAAACATCCCCGGTGGCGCGTACAAATCAGTGCGTTTCACGATTGGTGTGGACAGTTTGATGAGTGCAACTCCGGCCGAACAACGCCCGGCGGCACTTGATCCGGTGACCAACGCGGCTGGTATGTACTGGGCCTGGAACTCTGGTTATATCTTCGTAAAAGTAGAGGGTACTTCTCCGCAGGCCCCCATTGATCCTTCAACGCAGGAGCGCGATGTTGTTTACCACGTGGGTGGATACGGTGGCAATAACCCCGCCAGCCCAACCATGAACAATATCAAAACGGTGACTTTGGAAAAATCCGGCGAATTGGCGCAAGTAGGTCAATTGGGCAGCGGTCACAGCCACGGTGGCACGAGCGAAGGCGTAGAACCACACGCGCACGTTTACGTGAATGTTTTGGAAATTTTTACGGCTCCAACCAGTTTCAAAGTGGCCGATAACCCCGTTATGCACTGGGGTGATTTTTCTAAAACATTGGCGAACAACTACGCGGATATGTTTACGCTGGATCATATCCACAACTAAGAACGCGTTCGGGTAACTTTATTTTGAACATTTGAACACCGAACACCGAACACCGAATTTTGAACATCGAAGTGTCTGCTGGTGAGGCCACCTCACTACATTCAGACATCAGCGCTATGAACCTGTGATTTAGGCAATTGTCGCTTCAACACGGAATTAATGCATTACGGAGTATTTTAACCTTATCCAATTAATATTACTTTGGTGTTCAAAATTCGGTGTTCGGTGTTCGGTGTTCAAATGTTCGATGTTCAAATGTTCGACGGTTCAAAACTCATCCATCCAAATATACACCATGTATCGTTTTGTTTTTCCTTTATTTATGATCGTTTTGTTTGCTGCTTGTAAAGAGGCACCACAAGACGAGTGGTCATTGGAATTGCCTTCCAATTTCCCCAAACCCCATTTTGACGTTGCCAACCGCCCCATTACCAAAGAAGGGTTTGAATTGGGCCGCAAAATATTTTACGACCCACAACTGAGCCGCGACAACAGCACCTCGTGCGGGTCGTGCCATATTCCCACCTCTGCATTTACCCAACACGGCCACGTGGTGAGTCACGGGATTGATAACAAGTTGGGGCGGCGCAACAGTTTGCCCGTACAAAATATGTTGTGGGAACCGCTCTTTTTTTGGGATGGTGGCGTACAAAATTTAGAATTAGTGGCCATTAATGCCATTACCAGTCCGGTGGAAATGGACGAAAGCCCCGCCAATGTATTGGAAAAAATAAAAAATGACCCCGCTTATCCGCCCCTATTTAAAGCCGCTTATGGCACCGAAGAAGTGACTTCGGGGCGGTTTTTGTTTGCCCTGGCGCAGTTTATGGGTGGATTAATTAGCGCCAATTCCAAATATGACCAGGTGCAACGCGGCGAAAACAACGCCCAATTCACCGCCGAAGAAGCCCGTGGTTACGAATTATTTAAACAAAATTGCACCACCTGCCACCAAGAGCCGTTGTTTACCGATTTTAGTTTCCGCGATAATGGCTTAACCAAAAACTACGACCGCGACAAAGGTCGTTTTGAAATTTCGCTTGACTCTGCCGACCTGGGCGTATTCCGGGTGCCTTCGCTGCGCAACCTGACGTACACCAAACCCTACATGCACGATGGCAAAAAAGCCAGCCTCGAAGCGGTATTGGACCATTACACCGGCGGTTTGGAAATGTCGCGCAACCTCGATCCGTTGTTGATTCAACCCAACGGACAATTGGGTTTTTCGTTGTCGGCCCAGCAGAAATTGGATATTATCGCTTTTTTGAAAACATTGGACGACGAGGAATTTGTAAGAAATCCACTTTTTTCAGAACAATAAATCGGGCAGTAGCGTTTGTTGCGTCAATTTGCGCTACTTTTGCGCCGTTTTATATGGCAACTATCATTTTTCAGTTTGAAGATACCAAAATCCCCACCAAGACGGTAACGGGGGATTTTACGGACACCTCTATTTTAGAAGTTACCGAAGAGGCAGATGTGCACCTCAACCACAACTGTGGCGGCGTGTGTGCCTGCTCTACCTGTCATATCTATGTGGAAAAAGGGGAAAATTTCCTCGAAGAAATATCAGATAAGGAGGAAGATTTTATTGATCGCGCAACCAATCCGCGTTTGGAAAGCCGTTTGGCCTGTCAATGCATTATCCTCGAAGATGATGCCGTGGTGACGGTTACTATTCCCGACCAGTCGCGGATCATTGGGCACGAACACTAACTTGTGTTTTGCCCATTTTCTGATATTTACCCCTTTTCGGGGCTGAATTAACAAAAAAACGACACTCATTCATTATGCCTTTTTCAGACATAGACAATATGCCCATTCATTGGGAAGACCACGAGGACATCGCCATGAAATTATTTGAGCGATTTGGCCCGGAGTTTAACGAAGGAAAAATTTACCGGATTCGGTTCACCGACCTGTTAACGTGGATTCTCGAAATTCCCAATTTTGAAGGAACCAAGGAAGAATCCAGCGAAGGACACCTGGAACAAATTCAGGCGAAATGGGTGTACGAATGGCGCTCCCAAACCCGCTAGCGGGTGTACGGGCAGCCCTTGTGGCTGCCCATCTTGTGGCATTGATGGGATTGTTAAATCCGGGATTATCCAAGATCGGGCAGCCACGAGGGCTGCCCCTACCCACGCCGGGGCGTGGATCACGACAAATCCAAATTCCGCACCATTTTTAAATACGAACGGGCAAACAACGGCAGCGATGAATAATCCAGGCCGTTGGTATCCGGCTTTATCTTTTTGAATTGGCCGCGCCATTGTTCAGCCACCTCTTTAATGGCCGCTTCAATGGCCGATTTTTTGAGGCCACCTTCCGGGGTATGGTACGATTCGGCATAACCAAGGCTTTGAAAAAAGCGATAATCGGTAATGCGGTACAACAAATGCAGGTAAGCGCGGTCGGGCGGCGGCGGTGCGCAATGGTACAAAGCATACCCCATGGCGTAACGAATAATGGCCATTTGTAAGGATTCGCCGTGTTTTTGTTCCAAATGCCACTCCATTTTGGGCAATTCAGCGTCCATAAGCGACTGAATCCGGTCGTGGCCCACCGCAGGATTGATCCCAAAAGTACTCACGGTATCGTACAACTCAGTCATGAGCGCCTCGTCGGGGCGATCCACAATTTTGAGGAACAGTTTTTTCATAGCCTCCACTTTTACCGCCGGTGACTTATCGTCTTTGGTAAAATAGGTTTTGAACACCCGCTCCAAAACATCCATCATGTAGCCTTCCGGGCGCACTAAATAGTCGAGGCGAAACGCCGTTCCCAACATCAAATACACGTAACCACCGGGGTAACGATTAGGGTCCGGCTGGGCTTTTTCCAAGGCATCCATAATGGCCTGTATTTCCTGCCGGATGTATTGCACTTTAACGCGCCGCTCATTTTCTGGGATGGGCAAAATTTCCATTGCCTCGGCCACGGGGCGCAGCGCTTTAAATTCTTCGAGCAAAATATCGTCCTGCTTATCGGCATTGAGGGCCAGTTCCATAAACGCCTGCACCAATTTATAAGGCGAGCCGTCGCGGGTAGAACTGTCAAAAACAATGACCAGACAATTATCGGGCGAGAGGGCAAACCGCGAATAGCGCAGTTTAAAGTTCTGTTCCACCAGTCGCCGCATAAAATTCACCTTGTGTTCGTCCACCCAGGCAATTCGGCTTTCGACCTTGATGGTATCGCGGTTGGCGTGGCCCGTAATGCGGCGCGACCCCTGCCGGAACTCGAAACGAAGCCCTTTTTCGTCCTCGGTCCAGGTGACATTATTGACGGCTTCATCGCGGAGAAAAACCAACATTTCGCGGTACGCATCCAGCGGGCGTTTTTCTTCAAACAGCAGCAGGGAACGGTTCCACGCAGCCTGTTGCGCTTCCGTTTTGTAAGCGTCGGAATAGCGCCCAAAAAGCAGATTGGGATCGCTATTTTTGGTGGATTTTGGGGAAAACAGGCGGCTAATTAATGACATAAAAACAAGAAAACCAACAACTTAAAGGCAATAGATGTAAAGAAGTGCCGGAATTTCGGCGTAAATGTAGAATTTTGTCGGGAAAATCCACGCAAGAATTCATGTCTGAGTTTAGAACTACCTTTCAAATACCCCCCGCGCCCTTCAAAATGGACCATTCCACGCCCGTTTTATTGGCCGGTTCCTGTTTTACCACCCACATTGGGGCGCAATTGAGCCGACTCAAATTTTCGACCTGCATTAACCCGTTCGGCGTTATTTACAACCCCGTTTCGCTGGCGCAATCGGTGTGGCCCGCAGCCACCTATGCGCCCGCCAATTTTTTTGAACACGAAGGAATTTGGCGGCATTGGGACATGCACTCCGATTTGGCCCGGCCAACCCTCTCCGATGCCGTGGAGCAAGCCCAAACTACCGCCGATGCGACGCGGCTTTTTTTGCAAACAACCGATGTATTGTTGTTGACTTTTGGCACCGCCGATGTATTTTATTGGTTAGAAAACGAACGCATCGTGGCGAATTGCCACAAAAAGCCGGCCGCCTTGTTTGGGCAAAAACGCCTCCCGGTGGATACCATTACCGATGTTATTGGCCAATTGGTCCGGCGGTTGCGCGAACAGCGGCCCACCCTCAAAGTCGTGCTGACGGTCAGCCCCGTGCGGCATTGGCGGAGCGGGGCCGTAGAGAACCAACGGAGCAAAGCCACCCTGCTGCTGGCCTGCGAAGCCCTCTGCCGCGCATTGCCCGATACCGCGTATTTTCCCGCCTACGAACTACTCATGGACGACCTCCGCGATTATCGCTTTTACACTAATGACATGCTGCACCCCTCGGAGACGGCCATTCAGTACATTTGGTCGCGTTTTTCGGACACCTTTATGTCGCCCGACACCTTAGAACTGAACCGCCGGATTGAAAAAATCGTTACCGCCGCCGCGCACCGGCCCTTTAACCCCGATACCGCCCAGCACAAAACGTTTCAGGCCCGCCAATTGGAGGCCATTGCGGCGTTGGAAAAAGAGTATCCGAGCATGAATTGGTCGGCGGAGCGGCGGTTATTGGGGAATAACCCGTAGAGACGTGCGGCCGCGCGTCTGCAAGATTTTGGGTAAAATGCCGGAATAAATTATGGGCACAAATGTGGATAAAATATCCAATAGTCACCAAGCGCATTAATTCTGATGGCAGATGTCGCGCTACCTCACATAAAAACAAAAACCGGCATATTCATCAAATCTTTTTCTTGTAGTATTAGCCTGGGATAGATCTGGACTTTGCTTTAAGAACTCGAAGTTTACATTCGTGTCATTTTCTAATTTCACATACGCAGCAACTGGACGCTTTGAGCATGGGCCTTCTATTTCAGGGCATTCACCATCACCTCTTTCTTCAATATGGTTTACATCAATCAAGAGTTTTGAATTTTTTTGTAAGTATTCATAAAGAATTTGGTTATTTCCGTACCAAGGAATTTCTGAAGTGTCGCGATCTGCATAAACTGCTGTTGTGCCACATTGAAATCCTGTTTGTGCGTGGGTAAAAAATGGCATTAAACCAAAAAACAAGATAAAAGGTATGTTTTTCATTTTTTATACTTTATTTTATAATTTTTAAATTTTCACCAGGAAAATTTCCACGATGAATCAATTGTTGGTTATAATATATCGCTACGGTATCGTACCAAAGGGTGGAACTTTGATTAATTAGGTTGTATCTTACATTAAGTGTATCAATATCCTCAGTTGAGTTTATTGCAGACACAGGAAAGTGAATTAAAAAATACTTATCTATATCAAAACCAACTTTATCTGTTATGTCTGATGGATTGATATATACCAATCCATCGCCTGCAATCTTATAATTTACGGAATCTACTCCTTCATAATTAGTTATTTTAACATCATCAGGAATGTAGATACTATTAAAACCCCCAATAAGGGACTTACCGCTTGAGTCTCGGAGGAAAAAGGTAAGATTTGAGACGTAAATATTAACGGGATATCCGCCGTGCGGAATTTCATTTTTAGTACACTTAATGCACCAAAAACTCGCCATTAAAAGCAATAAAATGGATAAAAATCTAATCATTTTTAATAAAATTTAGAATAGAATATTTGTGAAAGATGCGTACGCATCACCACTTGACTTGTTCTTCAGCACTGTTATCGGGAAAGTATAAACTTCCGTGTTTTGTTGATGCAAAGATAGGGGCATCCTTTTTCCACCCGCAAGGACACTTTTACACGTTTTGGACAGGGCAAATGAAGGCTTTTACAAAATAAAAAACATTTTTACAACGCATAAAAAACTTACAATCAAACACTTAATTAGAAAACTATTAACCGGTCAAGGCTTTTTTTCGGACAAAAAAAGCAAGATAAAAATAGGGTAAAAAAAGGTCTCTGATCAAAAACACACAAAAGCAACTCTGCACAAACCAAATTTTGGACAAAACACCTAATCGTGGATAATGGAATACAATCCCCCCTTTGGCACAGTTATTGCCCCTTTAGTAAACATTGTTTCATCCCGGCTAATTTTTTAAGTCATTAGCCCACAAAAATCGCAAAACATGTTTATTATTTTAATCGCATTCGTGTCGTACTGGGTCAGTGAAATTTTAGTTTCTGTGGCCGATTTGGTGCATTTTCGCATCAAGTAACCAACATTTAAAGCATCCACGGTGTTTAACAGGCGCATTTCGGTAGAAGGGACGGATAAAATGTTATTTATCGTTCCCGAGTCCGTATTTTTGCCCTGTATTTATGAAAAAACTTTCCTTATTCCTCTTCGTTTGCTGCACGGCAGCCTGGTTAAACGCTTGTTTAGAAGCCAATAACGCGTATAAATTAATCGCTCCCGGCATTTGGCGCGGGGTATTAACCCTCGAGCCACCCGTGTTTTCCACCACCGATAAAGACAGTGTCATGATTATTTATGACCAGTTTAAACCCGGTGAACTGCCTTTTAACTTTGAGGTAAAATATACCACGCCCGACGATTTTTACATCGAATTTATTAATGGTTCGGAACGGATTAAGTGCGACAGCATCCGATTTGGACGCGACCGCACCACCGCCCGCGACACGTATAATTTTTATTTTCCCGAATACCAAAGTTATATCCACGCCGAAGTGCGCGGAGCCGGGATGCAGGGCTATTTTTGCGTCACCACCAAAGATAATTACCGCATTCCGTTCGTGGCCGATGCCGCCAAAAACTACCGTTTCACCAGCCTGAAAGTACCACCCGCCAAAGATATTAGTGGCAAATGGGCAACTTTGTTCGGGGTTGAAGGGGATGATCCAGAAAAAGCAGTTGCCGAATTTCAGCAGGAAGGCAACCGCCTCACGGGGACATTCCGAACCGAAACCGGCGATTACCGCTTTTTGGAAGGCACCGTGCAGGGTAACAAATTCTGGATGTCGGCCTTTGATGGTTCCCACGCCTTTTTGTTTTCCGGCAAAATTGTGGGCGACACGCTGCAAGGTGAATTTAAATCGGGCAAAGGAAAACCCAGCCTCTGGACTTCGTGGAAAGATGCCAATTTTGACCTCGGTGCAGCCGATACCCTCACCCGTTTGGTGGCGGGCAAATCGCTGGCGTTTAACCTCACCACCCCCGACGGTCGCGCCCTAAAATACCCCGGCCCAGAGTTTGACAATAAAATTTCGATTGTGACCATTATGGGAACGTGGTGCCCCAATTGCCGCGACGAACAAATCTTTTTGCGCGATTTTTTGAAAGAAAATCCCGACCTTGCCCAAGAAATAAAAGTGGTGAGTGTGTCCTTTGAACGGCACAAAGACGTGGCCGCCGCCAATGCACAATTGGCCCAATACCGCAAAGTGATGGATATTCGCCACGATATTGTGTACGGCGGCACCGCCAGCAAAAACGAAGCGGCTGCATTGTTCCCGGTGTTGAGCAAAGTGATGGCATTCCCCACGATGATGATTATTGACAAAAAAGGCCAAATTCGCCAGGTGCACACCGGATTTGACGGTCCGGCCACCAGTAAATACGCAGCGTTTAAGGCAGAATTTGCCGCGCTGATTAACAGCATGAGATAATTGTAGTATGACTCAGATATACCTCGCCTTTAGCCACTCGAACGGCAATCTTGCGGATATTTTGGAAAAAAATATCCCCGAAATTGCCTTTACCCGCATCTCGGACGCAGATTACACCACGCCCGGCACCTTCGCCGAAACGGTTGCTGCCGCTGCGCACCCGGTGGTGTTGCTGCTCACCGATAATTTTATCAAAAGTGAAGCCGCCATGTCGGGCATGTTGGCGGCCCTGCTCTCGCTCATGCGCCAGAGCCGGGTAATGGTGGTTATTGCCAACGGCACCCACGAGGAAAACGGCGAAATAAAAGCGGTAGAAACCCACATTGACCGGGTGGTGTACGCCATTCAGTACATGAACTACTGGCAGCAGCGTTATTTGGCCATGAGCGACCAATACAACCACGCCGATGATGCCCATCGGGCGGAGTTGTTTCAGCACCAACAGCGGTTGCACGAGATTGCGGATCAGGCCGGTGAGTTAATTTCGGCCCTCCGCGATACCGACCCGGTGAAATGGGACTATTTGAGTGTTACCGGATTTAACGACGTGTATCGGTTCGCGGGAATCATGCCGGCCAGTCGTACCAACCCCGAACCCGCCGCTACCACGCCGGCCCCGCCACCGACAGTATCTGCCCCCGAACCGCCCGTTACAACCCCGGCCTCCACAACCACGGTTCCGGTATCGGGACCGCTGACGTTCCGGCCCGTGGAACCTATGAAGCCGTTTCAGGAACCTTTGGCCCCACCCGCGCCGGAATTTGACCCGGAAGCGCATTTGGTACGTCCCAATGACGCGGAAACAGCCCACCCCGAAACCGGGAACTACGCCGAACAAGACATTGATAACACCATTAAAGACGCGTGGAGTTGGATCGAACGCGGCAACCGCGAATTGGGTATTGAAGTATTGAGATCGGCCTTGGAGCAATACCCGCACCACGAGCAATTGCAGGCCGAATATGAAAAAGCCCTGCACGAAGACGAAGCACCGGAGGAAATATTAGCCCCCCAAGACGACGCTACCGCCTACGAAGCCGCCGGTGAAAGTGCTTTTGCCGACAGCGATTTTCTGATGGCTAAATATTGCTGGGACCGCGCCGCCGAATCGAACCCCGATTTGCCCGGTATTTGGAAAAAACTGGGCTTTTTGACCAGCGACCAACTCACCGGATACAACGAAACCAGCATTGCTTACCTTAAAAAAGCGATGGCCCAAGACCCCGACGACGAAACCATTGTGGAGCGTTTGCGGAAAATGGGTGAAAATATCCCGCTGCCGGAAGCCGCTCAACCCGAACAAACGGACAATAACCCGCAGGAATCTTCGTCGGCAGAGACCGAAGTACGCGCCGAAAATACCATTCCCGCTCCCCTACCGGCTCCAGCGCCGGTGGTCGCCACCCGCCGCAACGAAATTGTGATGATTACCGGGGCCACATCGGGGATAGGCCGGGCCACCGCCGTGGAATTTGCCCGCCACGGTTACCGCCTGATCGTTACCGGCCGCCGCGCCGAACGTTTATTTGACCTGCGCACCGAACTGGAAAACCAGTTTGGCGTGGAAGTACTGCCCCTCGTTTTTGACGTTCGGGACCAACGCGCCGTGGAAGGAAGTTTGACCAATTTGCCCGAATCGTGGCAAAACATTGATATTTTGATCAACAATGCCGGTTTGGCCAAAGGTTTAGCGCCCATTCACGAAGGCGAACTGCACCACTGGGAAACCATGATTGACACCAATATCAAAGGTTTATTGTACGTGACGCAGTTGGTATCACGCGGCATGGTCGCACGCCGCCACGGCCACATTGTTAACCTCAGTTCATCGGCGGGCAAAGAGGCGTACCCGAACGGCAACGTGTATTGCGCCACCAAATTTGCGGTGGAAGCCTTAACCAAATCCATGCGTTTCGACCTGCACAAATACGGTATTCGCGTGAGTCAGGTCAGCCCCGGCCACGTGGAAGAAACCGAATTTGCGCTTACCCGCTTCGACGGCGACGGCGAAAAAGCCAAAATTTACAACGATTTTCAGCCCTTAACCGCCCGCGACGTGGCCGAAGCCATTTGGTTTATTGCCTCGCGCCCGGCGCACGTGAACGTGCAGGATGTGTACATGTTTGGCACCCAACAAGCCAGCGCTACGGTAGTAGATCGTTCCGGTCGTTCTTAATCGCACACCATGAAGGGAATTATCGTGGAAGATATGCCGCAGGTGATTGCGGCCCTCGAAGCCGATTTGGCGGCTTTTTGCCCGCAGGTGACCATTGTGGGGTCGGCGACTTCGGTGGTGAGTGCGGCAAAATTAATTCAGCAGGTAAAACCCGACATTATTTTCCTCGACATTATGTTGGGCGACGGGACGGGTTTTGATTTGCTGGAAATTTTTCCAAAATTGGAAGCCCGCATCATTTTTACCACCGCATCGGAAGAGTACGCTTTGCGGGCGTTCCGGTACGCGGCGGTAGATTACCTGCTCAAACCCATCGCGCCCGAACAATTGGCCGAGGCCGTAGAACGCGCCGTGCGCCAATTGGGCAGCAACCGCGAAAGCCTCAATGTATTGCGCGAGGCCATTGCCCAGCCGGAACTATTACCCACCCGTTTGTCGTTACACACGCAGGAACGCATCATTATCACCGAAATTGACCAAATCGTGCGGTGTGAAGCCGATGGCAACAATACCCGTTTTGTGTTGGCCAGCGGCGAAAAAATATACGTTACCAAAACCCTCAAGCAATTTGACCAACTGCTGGAACGGCACCGCTTTATGCGCGTTCACCAAACGCATTTGGTCAATTTTCGCTTCGTAAAAGGTTTTGAAAAAAAAGACGGCGGTTTTTTACTGCTCAAAAACGGAGAAACCATTCCCGTATCGGTCCGCAAAAAAATGGATGTGATGCAGTGGTTGGAGGGATTTTAGCCCTGGAAAGTGAAGAAGTGGACCTACGGTTGTAATGATATTTTTGGTAGCACGCCCAACAAAATACTCTTATTCTTCAAAAGTCCTACCATTTTAGTAGACATTTTTTAATAATAAAAAATTTTGCTAAAGAAATTTGCAGGCGAATTAAATGCCGAAAATCGCAATTTTTCTTTCTTTTTCCATCTTTTTTTCAAAAACTTATTTTTTTTCTTGTCCGCCAGAAAAATTAACCCCTACCTTTGTGGTATGATTTTTTTAACTGCAAATATGATGTGTTGTTGTTGTTGTCCACCATCGGGTTACCGAGGCGGTCGCTTCACATTTATATCATAAGCATTAAAAAAACTTGTTTCGATATAAATTTTCGTAGCGTAAAAAGCCCTTCGGTAACCCAACCGAAGGGCTTTTTATTTTTGATCAAATTTTTCACTCAACTGGTTTTTATGCCATCAACATACACACTCGAAACACTGTCAGAAGCCTTGCAGCCGCACCGGGAACAAAGCCCGCAGGCGGCGCTGGCCTGGTTGTCGGAAACCTTTGCCGGGAGCATCGTATTCAGCACGAGTTTCGGGTTAGAGGATCAGGCGATTTCGCACCTTATTTTTTCGGAAAAACTGCCCATTCGGGTATTTACGCTGGATACGGGCCGCAATTTTCAGGAAACCTATTCCACCTGGTCGCGCACCCTGGATGTTTACCAACAACCCATCGAAGTATTTGCCCCCCAAGCCAACGCCCTTGAACAACTCCTCGCCCAAAAAGGCCCCAATAGTTTTTACCAATCCGTCGAAAACCGTAAAGAGTGCTGCCATATCCGCAAAGTGGAACCGTTGGCCCGCGCTTTAAAAAATCAAAGCATCTGGATTACCGGTATTCGCGCCGAACAATCGGCCAACCGCCAGGATATGCAACCCGTTGAATGGGACGCCACCCACCAATTATTTAAATTTCACCCACTGTTCGATTGGACGTTTGAGCAAGTACAGGCTTATGTGGACACGCACCGCATACCCACCAACCCTTTGCACAAAAAAGGATTTGTGAGTATTGGTTGTGCGCCTTGTACCCGCGCCATTCAGCCCGGCGAAGATTTTAGGGCGGGACGCTGGTGGTGGGAAGACAGCAGTAAAAAAGAATGCGGCCTGCATAGCCACGCCGCCACCGCATAAATAGCGCGTTTTTCGTGACCAAATTATTTTTTTACCAACCGGGCACGGTGTGTACATTGTGGCCTTAGTGAAAAGATGAATCAAAAAAAATAAACATTACAACATTAAATGTCGAAACATTTAGATTATCTCGATCATCTGGAAGCCCAGGCCATCTATATTCTACGCGAAGTAGCCGGGCAATTTGAGCGGCCAGCCTTGTTGTTTTCGGGGGGTAAGGACTCTATTACGCTGGTAAAACTGGCGGAAAAAGCCTTTCGTCCCGGCAAATTCCCGTTCCCGTTGGTACACGTGGATACGGGTCATAATTTCCCCGAAGTATTGGCCTATCGCGACCGCCTCGCCGCGCAATTGGGCGAGCAACTCATTGTGCGCAAGGTAGAAGATACCATTAAAAGACAGGGTTTGAAGGATGGAACGGGCAAATACCCGAGCCGAAATGCCTTACAAACCTATACATTATTGGAAACGATTGAAGAATTTGAATTTGATGCCTGCATCGGCGGCGCGCGCCGGGACGAAGAGAAAGCGCGCGCCAAAGAGCGCATCTTTAGTATCCGCGACGAATTTGGGGGCTGGGATCCCAAACGCCAGCGGCCCGAACTGTGGGATATTTACAACGGGGCCATTCGCAAAGGTGAAAACGTACGGGTATTTCCCATTAGTAACTGGACCGAATTGGATGTGTGGAATTATATCCGCCGCGAAAACATCGAATTGCCGGAAATCTATTTCTCCCACTCCCGCGATTGTGTGGTAACGCCCACCGGGCAATTGTTGGCCATTACCGAACACATTCGACTCGATCCGGAAGACGAAACCACCGTGCGCGATGTTCGTTTCCGCACCGTGGGCGACGCTACCTGCACCGCCGCCGTCGAAAGCCCGGCCATCACGATTGACGATATTATCAGCGAAATTATCTCCACCAAAGTGAGTGAACGCGGTGCCACCCGCCTCGATGATCGCCTCTCCGAAGCGGCTATGGAAGACCGGAAGAAAAATGGGTATTTTTAAAATTCAACAAAAACATGCAAATTCTAAAATTCATCACCGCCGGTTCTGTGGATGACGGGAAAAGCACCCTGATCGGCCGTCTATTATACGATTCCAAAGCCGTTTCGCACGATATTTTGCACACTTTGGAGCGACAAAGCAAAAACAAACAGGGCAACGAAATTGACCTTTCGCTGCTCACCGATGGCCTGCGCGCCGAACGCGAACAGGGCATTACCATTGACGTGGCGTACAAATATTTCAACACGCCGCGCCGCAAGTTCATCATCGCCGATGCACCCGGTCACGTGCAATACACCCGCAACATGGTGACGGGGGCCTCCAACGCCGACTTGGCGATTATCCTGATTGATGCGCGCCAAGGTGTAGTAGAGCAAACCCACCGCCACAGTTTGGTAGCCGCGCTGATGGGCATTCCGCACCTGGCCGTGGCCGTGAATAAAATGGATTTGGTGGGTTACGACGAGCAAACTTTTTACCGCATTGCCGCTGATTACCAAAAACTCGTGCAATCGCTGCGCATTCCGGAGGTGACTTTTATTCCGGTGAGTGCCCTTGCCGGGGATAATATTGTAGATAAATCGCCCAATATGCCCTGGTACACCGGCAAAACCCTGCTCGATCACCTCGAAACGGTGGAAGTATCCGAAAACAATGCCGCTGAAGAAGCGCGGTTTCAGGTGCAATACGTCATTCGCCCCGGCACCGACGAACTGCACGATTATCGCGGTTACGCCGGTAGTTTGCGCAGCGGCCACCTCGCCGTGGGGGACAAAATCCGAGTGCTGCCGGTGGATATTGTTTCTACCGTAAAAGCCATTGAATACAACCAACAGGAAGTACTGGAAGCCGGTCCGTTGCAACCCATTGTGCTGCATTTGGAGGACGATATTGACATTTCGCGCGGCGATACATTTGTTAAAATCGGCGAAACGGCCCCTGCCACGACGCAAGATATTGAATTGGACCTTTGCTGGATGAGCGAACGCGCCCTGCAAACGGGCGACCGCTACCTGCTGCGGCACAATTCGACCACGGTGAAAGCCATTGTTCGGGAAATTTACCACCGCACCGATGTGCACACCTTTGAACAACACCCCACGGACACCTTGAAACTAAATGACATCGCGCGGGTGCGTTTGCGTACGTCCAAACCTCTGGTGTTTGACGCTTACCAACACAACCGCAATACTGGCGGCCTGATTCTGATTAACGAAAACACATTTGACACAGTAGCGGCGGGTATGTTATTGCCCGTTCACCCGGAAGAAGCACCCGCCGCTGAATTTGCCATTTAACAAACACTCAATAATACACGTTCCTCATGCACAACGACGCAATACAAATCAACCCGTCCAATACTATCGTTCCACGCCTTACGGTTGTAGGGGCCGGTATCGGCGACCCGGATTTAATCACGCTCAAAGCCATCAAAGCACTGCAACAAGCCGATGTAGTGTTGTACGATGCCTTGGTGAATGAATCCTTATTACAATACGCTCCCGCCGCTGCTTCGTGCGTTTACGTGGGAAAACGCCTTGGCGCCAAGGCATTTACGCAAGAAGAAATTAACGAACGTATTGTGGCGTATGCGCGTTGCTGCGGACACGTGGTGCGCCTCAAGGGCGGCGACCCGTTTGTGTTTGGCCGGGGTTTGGAAGAATTGCAGTTTGCCCAAGAGAATGGCGTGGCCGCGGACTATATTCCGGGCGTATCCAGTTCAATTGCCGCCGCCGGAGCCGCCGGGATTGCCGTCACTACCCGGGGCGCGAGCCGCAGTTTCTGGGTGATTACCGCCACGACCGATACGGGGGTGCTCAATCCCGAAATTGCCACGGCAGCCCAAACCGATGCCACCGTTGTGGTGCTGATGGGCGTGCATAAATTGGAAGAAATTGCCCGCATTTACCGCGAAAATGGCAAACCGGCCCTGCCTTTTGCGGTGATTCAAAACGCCTCTTTGCCCGAACAACGCGAAGTATTTGGCACGGCTTCCAATATTAACCAAATCGTTGCGCAAGCCGGTATTGGCAGTCCGGCGGTGATTGTGATCGGGGAAGTAGTGCGCCAGCGCGTGGCCCTCGATCAAACCATTTTGAACCTCGAATACAACATTAAACCCTAACCGCACTTTGGCTTATGATTACCACGCCTCCCATAGGTTTCGACAATGAACTCCTTCAACGCCTGGCCGCCCAAAACAGCCTTCAGCAAATGTGGCTCAGCGGTTACCTGTACGGCATTGCCCAACAACAACCCGCTACGGCCGGAACCATTGCCCCGGAGTTAACTGCCAACGGCATTCCCACGACCCCGCAAGCGGCCGAATTAGTGGCCGAACGGCCCGGCATTACCATTTTGTACGGCTCACACACGGGCAACAGCAAAAAATTGGCCCAACAAACATCAGCGCGGCTCCGGGATGCCGGTTGGGCCGTAAAAGTGGAAGATTTGAACGATTACGCCGTTAAAAACCTCAAAAACGAACAAATTGTCCTGCTCATTACCAGCACGCAGGGCGAAGGCGAACCACCGGTTTCGGCGGAAACCTTTTACAAATGGCTGTTTAGCGCCCGCGCACCCCGCCTCGAAAGTTTACAATTTGCCGTGTGCGGATTGGGCGACCGCAGTTATTTGCAGTTTTGCCAAACCGGTAAAGATTTTGATACCCGATTGGAAGAATTAGGGGCCAAACGCCTCGTGGCCCGCGCCGATTGCGACGTGGATTACGCCGATACCGCCGAGGCTTGGCTGGAAGCCGTATTGGTGCATTTGCCCGTGCCGGTAGCGGCAATTTCGTCGGCTAAAGTGCATCCTTCCGCGCCTGCGGTGTCACCGGCGGCACCGGTTACCGGCACCCGCAAACACCCGTTTGCGGCGACGGTTTTGGAAAAAATCCAATTGAATGGTCGGGGTTCGGATAAAGAAACCTGGCACCTCGAATTATCGCTGGAAGGTTCCGGTATTGCCTACGAACCGGGCGATGCGTTGGGGGTGTACGCCTCGAACCCGCCCGCACTGGTGAAAGAAATTTTAAACACCGCCATGTTGGACGGCGACCGAAAGGTAAAATTTAACGAAAAAGAGGGCCGTTTCCGCGATATTTTGCTCCACGAAGCCGAAATCACGACGCTCAACCGCGAAGTGGTGGAAAACTACGCCAACTGGACGGGCAATGCCAAACTCAAAGACATATTGGGCAATAACGACACCTTGCGCGCCTTCCTGTACGGCCGCAATTTGGCCGATTTGCTCCGCGAATACCCGGCAGCCATGTCGGAAACCACCTTGCTGAGTTTTTTGCGCAAAATGCCGCCGCGTTTGTACTCCATCGCGTCGAGCCTGAACGCCCACCCCGATGAAGTGCACCTGACCGTGGGTGCGGTCCGGTACGAGTTCAACGGTCGCCCGCATTGGGGTGCCGCCTCCACGTACCTGGCCGACCGCTTGGAAACCGGGCAAACGGTACCGGTTTTTGTGGAACAAAATGCCTATTTCAAACTTCCGGCGGACGATACCACCGATATTATTATGGTGGGACCGGGAACGGGTATTGCGCCGTTCCGGGCTTTTGTGGAAGAACGCACCGAACGCGGGGCGCAGGGCCGCAACTGGTTGTTTTTTGGCAATCCGCACTTTGAAACCGACTTTTTGTACCAGTCCGAATGGCTCAACCACCTCAAACGCGGCACCCTCGACCGCCTCGATGTGGCCTTTAGCCGTGACCAAAAGGATAAAATTTACGTGCAACACCGCCTGCTGGAGCGCAGCAAACTGATTTTTGAACGCCTCGAAAATGGCGCGTACTTCTACGTTTGCGGCGATAAAACCCGAATGGCCCACGACGTACAGGCGGCTTTGGTCCAAATTATCGCCCAGGAATCGGGCAAAGGGGCCGAATTCGCGCAGGAATACTTGAGCAGTTTGAAAAAACAGCGCCGATTTTTGGAGGATGTGTATTAAAAAATTTCCCAAAAACCGCGTACTTAACGCACAGTTGCCACAAAAAAACGCCTCATTTTTGCCGCCGACAAAATATTTTAATTTCGGTTTAATGGTTCGTTTTTTATTTACAGTGACGTTAGGGTTTGTTTTTTTCACCCGTATTTCCGCTCAAACTGAGCAGCAAAGTGCTTATTGGACGCGGCTATACGCGCAAATCAGCGGCAGCACCCCCTGGGAAATTCACTTAGAGGCCGACGAACGGAAAGAATGGGGAACCAACGATCATATACAATTTATCACCCACGCCAGCGCCCGGCGACGCCTCAATACAAAGTGGTCGGTAGCACCGGGTGCCAGTTATTCGACGGTAACCGGAGTACCCGAATACCGTTTGTTTCAGGAGGCCCACATGCAATGGCACTTGTGGTCGAAATGGAATATTCAGCAGCGCATCCGGGTGGAAGAACGGTGGTTTGACCAGCCCAACCGGGCTACCTTACGGTTTCGGTTTCGCATGCGGCACCGGTTGCAGTTAAATTATTCGCCGTGGACTTGGGGGATATTTAAACTCAGTGAGGAATACCTTTTCCACACCGATGCTTTTGACCAAAACCGCGTTTATGCCGCGTTTGAAGGGCGTTTTTCCCAAAAAATTGCCGTTGAAATGGGGTATTTACACATTTATCAACAACGCAAAGGCAGCACTTTGGAATCGGATATTTGGCGGACGACGTTGTTGATACGACTTTAAATTTTTTTGACAAAAGTAAGATAAAACTCAGCAAATGCAAAAGTTATCAGAAGTAGAACACATAAAGGACAACAGCGATTATTTGCGCGGCTCGCTCAACGAAAGCCTCGATAACCGGATTACCGGCGCGTTGTTCCCCGACGATACCAACCTGATTAAATTTCACGGTTCGTACCAACAAACGGACCGCGACCTCGACAGCGAACGCAAAGCCCAAAAACTGGAGTCTTTGTTTTCGTTTATGATTCGGATTCGGGTCCCGGCCGGGGTGGCTACGCCCGCCCAATGGCTGCGCATGGACGAGTTATCGGACCAATACGGCAACGGCACCATTAAACTCACCACGCGGCAGGCCTTTCAATTGCACGGCATTCGCAAACGCGATTTGAAGGCGACCATTCGCGGGTTTAATGACGTACTTCTGGACAGCATTGCGGGTTGCGGCGACGTGAATCGCAACGTGATGTGCAGCCCTAACCCCAACGAAAGCCGCGTACACCAAGCGGTTTTTGAGGTCGGGAAGGCCATTAGTGATGCTTTTACGCCACAAACAACTTCTTATTACGAAATTTGGCTCGATGGCGAACAGGTGGACGAAACCCAACCGTTCCGCACCACCAAAACCGAAGGCAAAGACGTGGAGCCGGTGTACGGCAAAACGTACCTGCCGCGCAAGTTCAAAATTGCCCTCGCCGTACCGCCGCACAACGATACCGATATTTTTGCCAACGACATCGGTTTGATTGCCATTCAGCAGGACGGCGAACTCATCGGGTTTAACGTGACCGCCGGTGGTGGCCTCGGGATGACTTTTGGCATGCCGGAAACGTACCCGCGCCTCGGTGATGTGCTGGGTTTTGTGTCGGTAGCCGATACATTGGCCGTTTGTGAAGCCATTATTACGACGCAACGCGATTTTGGCAACCGCGAAAACCGCAAATTCAGCCGACTCAAATACACGGTGGACCGCATGGGTTTGGATGCGTTTAAAGCCGAGGTGGAACAACGCGCAGGCGTTGCTTTTGGCGCGGCGCAGCCGTACGAATTTACGCACAACGGCGACCCATTGGGTTGGAAAACCACCGAATCGGGGAAATTTAATTTTACCTTGTTTGTGGAAGGCGGCCGGATTGTGGACACGCCCCAATACGCTTTGCGCACGGCGCTGCGGGCCATTGCGGGTATTCACGACGGCGATTTTCGCCTCACGGGGAACCAAAACCTGGTGATTGGCAACATCAGCCCCGAAAAACGCCCGGCCATTGAGGCCATTATGGAAAAATACGGCCTATTGAACACGACTTTTAACCAAACGGCCATGCGGCAATTTGCGCTGGCGTGCGTTGCCTTGAATACTTGTTCGCAGGCATTTGCGGAAGCAGAGCGTTATTTACCGTCGTTGTTGGATAAAATTGACGGGATATTGCGCCAAACACACCTCGACCGCGAACCCATTAATATTCGTATGACGGGTTGCCCAAATGGTTGCGCCCGCCCTTACCTCGCCGAAATCGGTTTGGTGGGTAAATCGCCGGGCTATTACAACCTGTACCTCGGCGGTGCCCACGATGGTTCTCGTCTGAATAAACTCTACCTCGAAATGCTGGACGAAGCGGCCATTCTGCGCGAACTGACGCCGCTGTTGGAGGCATTCTCCCGCGAACGGACGCGCGGCGAACATTTTGGTGATTTTGTCATCCGAAAGGAGATTGTTGCCGCCACCCACCACGGTTTGGATTTTCACGCGTAAACCCGTAGCGCCACACGGCCGTGTGGCGAAAACGGGCCGCGTGACGAAAAGGCGGGGGCGACCACGAGGGGCGCACCCCAACAAAGGGCACCCACGAGGGGCGCCCCAACAAAGGGCGACCATAAGGGTCGCGCCCCACATGTCTAAAAAAAAGATGCTAGCAGGAAATAACCTTTTTCCCGTTTTTCTAAAACTGGGAACCATGCGCGTGCTCATCGTGGGCGGGGGTAACGTGGGTTTGGAAAAAATAACGGCGGTATTGCGCAACAGTCCCGAAACACTGGTCACGATGGTGGGCCGCGAAATTCGCGCCGATGTGCGCGCTTTTGCCGCCGATTATCCGCAGGTGCAACTCGTGGAAAAGCCCTTTGAATGGTCGGACCTCGACGGGCAACAAATTGTGATTGCGGCGACCGATAACCGGGAACTGCACCGCGACATCCGCACGGTGTGCCGGGAACGGGGTATTTTGGTCAACGTGGCCGATACGCCCGATTTATGCGATTTTTACCTGAGTTCGGTGGTGCAAAAAGGAGATTTAAAAATTGCCATTTCGACCAATGGCAAATCACCTACCGTGGCCAAACGCCTCAAAGAGACTTTAAACGAAGCCTTGCCCGGTGAATTGAACGAACTGTTATCGAACATGACCGAAATTCGCGCCCAACTCAAAGGCGATTTTTCGGAAAAAGTCCGTTCCCTCAATGCGCTCACCGCGTCCATTGCGGCGGGCGAAGAAGCCCTGAATGCCATTGTTCCCAGTCAAAACCTGGAGCGCATCAGCGATACGCGCTGGCGGCGGATTGCCCATTTTGCCTTCGCCGGTTTTTTTATTTCGCTGCTGTGCAATGTCATTTCGGTGTATTTTCCTTTTAACACCTGGGGCGGCTACGTTGGGGCTATTCCCGGCGAATTTTGGACGTTTTTTGGGGTGGGTTTTTTGGCACAACTCACCGATGGTTTGTTGGGCATGGGTTACGGCGTCACCACGCAGGTGTGTTTGTTAAGCGCGGGGGTACCTTACGCAGCCATTAGTTCGAGTATTCACACGGCGGAGGTATTTACGGCGGGGGCTTCGGGGTATTCGCATTTTCGGTTTGGGAATATCAACCGCCGTTTGGTGCGGGCGTTGCTGGTGCCGGGCGTGTTGGGAGCCATTGTGGGGTCTTTGTTATTGGTATTTTTGGGCGAACGATACGGCGCCTACCTGAAACCCATACTGGCTACTTACACGTGTTTACTGGGGTTGCGTATTTTGTCAAAAGCATTTATTCGGCAGCAAAACCGCAAAAAAGTAAAAAATTTGGGGTGGTTAGCGGCAGCCGGTGGCTTTTTGGATTCGTTTGGCGGCGGCGGTTGGGGGCCATTGGTGACCAGTACTTTGATCGCCAAGGGAAAAAGCCCGCAATACGTGATTGGTTCGGTGAGTTTGACCGAATTTTTTGTCACCCTGGCCAGTGCCATCACGTTTTTTTCGGCCATTGGTTTATCGCATTGGGTCGTTATTACGGGTCTGATTATTGGCGGGGTGATTGCGGCCCCCATTGGTGCGCGTTTTGCCGGTCGGTTACCCGTGAGGATCATGTCTTTTGCCGTGGGCAGCATGATTGTTTTCTGGAGTTTGTGGGTGTTGAAGGGTTGGATTGGTTAAATTTGTTGTGAAGGGTTGAATTTGTTTTGCCCGTCGTAGGGTGTTCGTTTTTTTGTTAACCCGCCGTAGACGCACGGCCGTGCGTCTGCACAGAATTCAGATAATATGCCGTGTAATTATGATTGCAGATACCCCCCAATTGCGCCGCGCGTCTGCCCAAATTTCAGATAAAATACCGCAATGATGATTGTAGGAAAAAATCCCCAATTGCGCCGTGCGTCTGCACGGAATTTAGATAAAATGCCGCAATGATGATTGTGGATAAAAAATTCCACCCCGTAGAGACGCACGGCCGTGCGTCTCTACGGGGTGGAATTTTTTTTAAAAAAACAACAAAAAATATCCGAATATTGGCCCCGAATATCACCGCGAGCAAAGGTTCAGGGTACACCTGTGGCATAAATCTGCCAAATCTGATAGATTTTGCAGATTTTCACACTTCGATAGCGGATATGCCACAACGTACGGGCAGCCCTCGTGGCTGCCCAACCAGCAATAATATACGAATAGCCCTCTTGGCTGCCCAACAGGCAACAATGTACGGATAGCCCTCGCGGCTGCAAAACAAATTCAACCCTTAAAATGTATCGCCAGTTACAATACTCATTTCCGGTGCGCTTATTGGCCCTGCATTTCAGGAGCCATTTGGTGTTGATTGCGCTGTGGGTAGTTTTGGGAATGTTGGTGACGGGAACGGCGGGGCGGGCCTTGGGAATGCACTACCTGATGCTGACGCCCGAGTACCAAGGTGAGGTCGGCTGGACCAGTTTTTTCCTGACGGGCGCCGCATTTGGGGCCTTTTTTATGATCTGGAACCTGACCACCTACCTGTTGTGCGCCAATCGGTTCCCGTTTTTGGCCACTTTAACGGCACCATTTACCAAGTTTTCGTTGAACAACAGCCTGATTCCATTGGCTTTTTTGGCGGTATATTTAACGTCGACTATTTGGTTCCAAAGCCACGATGAGTTAACCCACGCCCGCGATATTGTGGTGAATACGATGGCTTTTTTGACGGGTTTTGCGACTTTAGTGCTGTTTTTAGCCCTGTATTTGTTTTTTACCAATAAAGATATGGCGGCGTTTTTGCGCCCCGGGCAATTTGTGCCGCGCCCTGGCGGCCGTTTATTGGCCCCCGGACAACGGATTCCGACCATTGGAGAGATTAAAGCCGGTGCTACCCGGTGGCGCGTGGATACTTACCTCACCGAGCACCTGTCACTCCGATTGGTGCGCAGTGTGGCGCATTATGACCCTTACTGGCTCAATAAAGTTTTCCAGCAAAACCACGCCAACGCCATTTTTGTGCAAGTGGTTGCTTTGCTCCTGCTCATGGTACACGGTTGGTTGTTGGAAATCAGTTGGGCGCAGGTACCCACGGGCGTGAGCGTATTTGTATTGGGCAGTATGGTTATGGCGTTTTTTGGAGCCATTGCTTTTTGGTTTCGCCAATGGGGCACCTTGGTCTTTTTCGCGCTGCTGGCCCTCATTAACGCCATTACCGCCAAAGGGTTTTTCAATTACCGCAACCACGCCTACGGTTTGGATTATACCAAGCCGCCCGTGCCATACGATTACGCGCTGCTGGAAAAACTAAGCACCGATTCCATTTTGGCGGTGGACAAAGCCGCCATGATTGGCACCCTCGACCAATGGAAAAAACGCCAGGCAACGGACAAACCCAAATTGGTGCTTGTGTGCGTGAGCGGCGGCGGGCACAAAGCCGGTTTGTGGGCCATTCGGGTCATGCAACACTTGGACAGCCTAACCAATGGCCGTTTGCTGGAACAAACAGCCTTCATTTCCGGGGCATCGGGCGGAATGCTGGGCGCGGCGTACCTCCGCGAAGCCCTCCGGCGTGAACGCACCGACAGCAGCGCAAAAGCCGCCGACCCTACCCTTTTCCGCGATGCCGGACGCGATTTGCTCAACTCCATTACCTCCGCTTTGGTCTCGAACGACATGATTTTTCCGTTCCGAAAATACCATTTTGCCGGGCAGGATTACCCCATTGATCGCGGGTATTATTTCGAAAAACAACTCAACGCCAACCTCCAATGGCGCCTCAACCAAAAAGTATCCGATTATCGCCAGGACGAACAATCGGCCCTTATTCCCATGATGGTATTGTCGCCGTTTATTGTCAACGACAGCCGCCGGTTAATTGTTAGTCCGCTCGGAATGAGTTTTTTGACCCGCCCGGTGGACCGCGAAGGGCAGCCCCTGGGTACCGAAATTGACGGCGTGGAATGCAGTCGTTTGTTTGCGCAGCACCAAGGCGACAGTTTGTTGTTCAGCACGGCGTTGCGCATGAATTGCACTTTTCCGTTTGTGTTGCCCAATGCCTGGCTGCCCACCCAACCTTCGCTCGAAATTATGGACGCGGGTTTGCGCGATAATTTTGGCATTACCCTCGCCGTGCGGTTTGCCCATTATTTTAAAGACTGGATTGCCAAAAACACCAGCGGCGTAGTGGTGGTGCAAATCAGCAGTTTTGAAAAATTTGAACCCATTTTGCCCCCGCGCGAAAAAGGATTTGTGGATAATTTGTTTACTCCGGCCGAAACGGCCGCCAAACTGGCCGCATCTCAGGATTTAATGCAGGATACCGAAGTTTCCCTACTCGCCGATGTGCTCCACCCCGCCCCTTTGCACATTAGTCGGCTTATTTACAAACCGGTAAAGCGGCAGCGCAGCGCTTCGTTGAGTTTTCACCTGAGTAAACGCGAACAAATTGACGTGTACGAGGCCATTCATCTGAAAGAAACCGAAGCCGAATTGGCCCGCGTTGGTCAATTGTTGGGAGGAGCGCCCAAAAAGCGCTAAACGGACTGATATTCGAGTAAAAATAATGTGGTTTTGGCAATAATCGCTGTTTTTCGATGGTGTTATTCCCTTAAATTTGTGGAAACTATACACACCATGAAAAGATTAAAATTTACCCAAGATGAAGGCACGTTATTTTACAAAGAACTCATCCAAAGAACCGACCAATACTTCACCGATAATGGCCTTGAAAAAACGGGAAACACGCTGTTTAAATTCAAAATGGTGCTGTATTTCGCGGCCGTTGCCCTTTTTTACACCTTAATGATTACGGCTACCGCGTTGCCCCTGTTTTACGGGTGGTACCTGCTCATGGGCTTGGCAGTATTGCTCACGGCGTTTAACGTTTCGCACGATGCGGCGCACGGCGTGGCGGTAAAAAGCAAATTTTGGAATAAAATCCTGTTCCAGATCAGTTTTAACCTGCAAGGCAACAACGCTTACGTGTGGGGCAAAAACCACAACGAATCGCACCACCTGTACACCAATGTGGAGGGCAGCGACATTGACGTTTTGCACAATCCGCTGTTTCGCATGACCGAAACCCAACCGCTCAAATGGTTTCACCGCTACCAGGTGTATTATGCGCCGTTGTTGTACCTGCTGTATTCGCTCAATTGGTTCCTGTTCCGCGAAGCCCTAATGCTGTTTAACTATTCGAGCCGCACCATTAAAGTGGTGATTCCGCCGGGCGAAGTGATCAAATTGATCTTGTTTAAAGTGTTGTACATCGGTTATATGATGGTGTTGCCCGCGTTGGTATTGCCCTTTGGTTGGGAACACGTTATCGGGGCATTTTTGCTCAATCACCTCTTGGTTTCGCTCATTTTTGTGGCTGTGCTGGGCGTTTCGCACGTATCGGATTACGTCGTGCATCCCCTACCCGATGCCGATGGCCGCCTGAAGATGAGTTGGCCCACCTTACAAATGCGCACTTCGGTGGATTATAACGCCGACAGCGTATTTTTCAACTGGACCTTGGGCGGTTTTAATGCCCACGCCGTGCACCACCTGCTGCCCCAAATTTGCCACGTGCACTATCTCCGTCTTTTGCCCATTTTTCGCGATGTTGCCCAAAAACACGGCGTGGTGTATATGGAAATGCCCTATTGGGATTCGTTAAAAGCGCATTTTCGTTTTTTGAAAAAAATGGGCACCGATGAACACTTAGAACGGTCAGAATTCCACCAATATGCACCAAATCCATCCTAACGACCAACGTTTGTTGGCCGCTATTCAAACCGCCGTAAAAAACGATGCTACCACGTCGGCACTGCCTTTTCGGCGCTGGCTGTGGGCCGCATTTATCCTGTACGCGGGGCTGAGTGTGGCCCTGTATTCGGCGTTGTTTTGGGTAAAGTCGCCGTGGTTCTTTGCCCTTGCTTTTGTGGGATACGGTTACAGCACCCTGTTATTGGCGTTTAATTTTGCGCACGATTTGGCGCACGGCACGGTTTTTCGGCAAAATGCGGCCAACCACTGGGTTTTTGTGGCCTTGTACACCCTCATGGGGGCGCACGCGGAGGCGTGGAAAATTCGGCATATTCAGGCGCACCACCTGGCCCCCAACGTGCAGGAATACGACCCCGATATCCAGATGACCAGCCTGATTCGCCTTTCACCCGACGCGCCCCGGCGGTGGTTTCACCGGTATCAGCATTGGTACGGGCCGTTGGCGTACACCATTTATTCGTTGTATTGGATTTTTATCAAAGACTTTGCGTTGTTTTTTACCAACAAAGACGCCCGTTTGACGCGGTATAAAACCACGGCGTATAAAATATCGTTTTGGGTGCAAAAAATCGTTTATTTCACCTATTTATTGGTCATTCCGTTGCTGTTTTCCGGTCAGGAATGGTGGGTAGTGATCGCATCCTTTGTGGCCATGCACCTGCTGATGTCGGTATTTTTGCTGTTTACTTTTCTAATGACCCACCACGTGGAAGGCACGTTGTACCCCGAGGTGGACGGCAACGGGCAGATTCATACGTCGTGGGTGATGAACCAAATTGGCAGTTCCAACGACATGCACCCGTTTAGTCGGGCCGTCAATTTTTTATTGGGCGGTTTTAACAACCACACGGCCCACCACCTGTTTCCGGCGGTGCACCACTTTTATTATCCCCGGATGAGTCGGGTATTGTACAAAGTATTGGCCGACAACGGCATTACGCCCAATTCCACGACGTATTGGGGCGGTGTGGTATCGCATTGGCGGTTGTTGCGGCGCATGGGGAATGGGTAAATATTTTCAAGGGCTAATATCATTTTTTTTCGGAACTTTACACCGCTAAAAAAATAACGCCAAGAAGAACACTTTTTAATACCCATGACATTTAGGTACTTATTCCTTTGGTTGGTCCTTTTGCCCGGCATCGGCGCCAACGCTCAAACGACATTGCGCACCCCGGATCAATTTCTTCCGCACCGAATTGGGGAGCAGTTCACGCCCCACCATATGCTCACCGATTATTTTGAGTATTTGGCGGCCAATGCGCCCACTACCATGAAATTGGAGCGGTACGGTTCCACGAACGAAGCGCGGCCTTTGCAGGTTGCCTATTTTTCTTCGCCCGAAAATATCGCCCGTTTGGAGCAAATTCGCCTCAACAATATCCGCCTCACGGGCATGGCCAAAGACCGCATGATGCCCGATATGACCAATGCCCCGGCGGTGGTTTGGTTAAATATGAGTGTACACGGCAACGAACCTTCCGGTTCCGAGGGCAGTATGTTGCTGGCCTGGCAACTGGCGACCCAAAGCGAGACCGACCTCCGGGAATGGTTAAAAAACACCGTGGTGATTATTGACCCCTCCAGCAACCCCGACGGCTACGACCGCTATTCGAGTTGGTACCGCATGGCCTCGAATACCCTCAAAAATCCCCACGGCAAATCGCGCGAACACGATGAACCCTGGCCCGGCGGTCGCCCCAACCACTATTATTTCGACCTCAACCGCGACTGGGCCTGGGCTACACAAACCGAAACCCGTCTGCGCCTCGAATTATTCCACAACTGGATGCCCCACGTGGTAGCCGATGTGCACGAACAATACATTGACGATCCGTATTATTTTGCCCCCGCCGCCGAACCCATGCACGCCTTTATTACAACGTGGCAACGCGATTTTCAAATCAAAATGGGCGAAAACCACGCCCGCTATTTTGATAAAAACGGCTGGTTGTACTTTAGCAGCGAGGTCTTTGACTTGCTTTATCCATCGTACGGCGATACTTATCCCATGTTCAACGGTTCCATTGGTATGACCTACGAACAGGCCGGACACGGCATGGCGGGACGCGCGATTATCACCGCCAACGGCGATACGCTGACCCTCCACGACCGCATTGCCCACCACCTGACGACCTGCCGCTCGACCATCGAAATGGCCAGCAAACACGCCCTCGAGTTGGTGGAAAACTTCCGAATGTTTTACGCCAAGGGTTTGCAGGAACCGCCCGGCCAATACGGTGCTTTTGTGATTAAAGCCACGAATGACCCCAACCGCATCCAGACCCTTTGCTCACTGCTCGACCGCCACCGCATTCAGTACGGGCGCGCAGGCGCAACAACCAGCGCACGAGGTTTTGATTACATCAGCGGAAAAGATGGTTCTTACACCGTTCAACCCGACGATATTGTCATTAGCGCGTATCAGCCCAAAGCCGTTTTGACCCAGGTGTTGTTTGAACCGGCCCCGTACATCAGTGATTCGCTCACGTACGATATTACGGCCTGGTCGTTGCCATTTGCGCACGGTTTGGACGCATTTGCCGCCAAACAACGCATTGATCCGAAAAAAGCGTACGAATCGTACAAAGCCCCAGAAGTCGTTATCAGCACTGCGCCGTATGCCTGGTGCGTGCAACGTCGCTCGATGGCCGAGTTTACCTGGGCCGCGCAGTTGACCGATAAAGGGGTAAAAATCCGGTACGCCACCGAGACATTTAACGCCGCCGATCAGCAGTTCGACATGGGCACTTTGATTATCAACCGCGCCGATAACCGCAATTTGGAATCAACGCTGGATGATTTGGTAAAAGCCGCAGCGGCGCAGTCGAACGTCAAATTATACCCCATTTATTCGGGTACCATTGGCAAAGGCCCCGATATGGGTTCGGCCAAGTATAAATTACTCAATGCCCCCGCCGTAGCCGTCTTGTACGGCGAAGAAGTGGACGAAAATGCGTTTGGCAGTGTTTGGTATTTTTTCGAGCAGGAATTGGGTTACCCAGTGGACATGGTGCGTTTTGACAAAGTAAACGAGGTGTCTTTACAGGGCATAAACACCCTTATTATCCCCAACGGCGGCTACCGTTTTAACGAGCGTACCCTCGATTTTTTGCGCGAATGGGCTTCCGACGGCGGCCGAATCATTGCTTTCGACGGCGGTGCCAAATCATTAGCCGATAAAGATGGTTTTGAATTGACCACCAAAACCGACGATAAAAAAGATTCGGACGGTAAACCCGAACCCATCCCGTACCAAAATGCCGAGCGGCACCACATCAGTGATCAATTGCCCGGTGCCATTGTAAAAACCATGGTGGACCCTTCTCACCCGATTTCCTACGGGTTGGGCGGTTCTTTTTATTCCTTAAAAACCAATTCGACGGCCTACCAAATGAACACCAGACTCAACGCCCCCATCCGCATTGACGAGGCCATCGAGGTGTTTGGGTTTGTGGGCAGCCGCGTAAAACCACAATTGCAAAACACTCCGGTGGTGGCGGTGCAGAACATGGGGAATGGTTCGGTAGTGTATTTTGCCGATAATCCTTTGTTTCGCTCTTTTTGGGAAGTTGGGAAATTGGTATTTGCCAATGCTTTGTTCTTTTAAGGGGGTTAA
The DNA here is from genome assembly GCA_013298845.1 of Chitinophagales bacterium. GTDB lineage: Bacteria > Bacteroidota > Bacteroidia > Chitinophagales > Saprospiraceae > M3007. The sequence continues at coordinate 133,451 of JAAFJN010000003.1, read as the reverse complement.
TTCAACAAATTCAACGCTACAAACAAATTCAACCCTCCCAAATGCTACCTTTGCCGGGTCAAATTATGCGAAATATATTCATTTTTTTCCTCTTCTTTAGTCTGTTTGCCGCTTGTGTCCCACCCAGCGCTGACAAATCGCAGGGTGCTGCCGACAAAGTAAACGTAGACCTGACCAACAAACAGGTACAACGGGTATTTGATTTCAGGGAGCGGTACATGAAAGACAGCCTCTTGGCTTATCTCAAAAATCCGCAAGCGACCCTCCGTTACGTGGCGGCGTTGTCTTTTGCCTCCATCGGAGACTCCACTATTGTGCAGCCATTGAGCGCTTTACTCAAAGATCCGGTGGACGAGGTGCGCATTGCGGCAGCCTTTGCACTGGGACAAACCGGTTCCCGACTGGCCGAAATGCCGTTGATTGCCGGTTTTGCGCAGGGTGATTCTACCTCGCAGCAGCAACGCCTTAACGCCGTAATTCTCGAAGCCGTGGGCAAATGTGGCAGTGTGCTGGCGCTCAAAAATATCGCCGCCGTAACCACTTATTTGCCCTCCGATACTTTATTGTTGCAGGGGCAATGCCGCGCCATTTACCGTTTTGGACAACGCAAAATTACCGATCCGGCTGCAACCGAACTCATGGTAAAATACTGCGCCGACGAACGGATTCCCGAACCGGCCCGCCTCATGGCAGCGCATTACCTGGCCCGCACCGAAGGACTCGCGCCCGATAGTATGCAGGCCGTGCGGATGACCGCCGCTTTTGTACGCGCCCAGGAACCCGAAATTCGGATGGCATTGGCCAAAGGAATCGGGAAATCGCAGACCGGTCCGGCGTTTCGCCTGTTGTCTACGGCCATTGGGACCGAGACCGATTGGCGGGTAAAGTGCAATATCATCAACGCGCTGGCCAAATTCGACTACGACACCGTTCGTTCGTTGGTGATTCCGGCCATTACCGATGCCAATATGCACGTTTCGCGCACGGCTTCGGAGTTTTTTATTGCCAATGGTCGCCCAAAAGACGGCGATTTTTATTGGCGAATTGCCCGCAACAACGGCGCTTTGCCCTGGCCTTCGCAAGTGGCCTTGTACCACGCCTCCAACAAATGGCTCTCATCGCGGGAAGACCAGGAATCAAAAGATTATATCAATTTCAGGCTGCGCGAAATTTACCAAAACTCCGCTAACCCTTACGAACAGGCCGCCTGTTTGGCCGGTTTGGCGGAGTTTGTGTGGCAATACAACTGGATTTACGAAAAAGGCCGTTCGGCGACGCACCCCGTGGTGAAGTCGGCGGCCGCAGCGGCATTGCGCACCATTTGCGAACGCCCCGATTTTTATTCGGCGTTTGGCGAAGGCTCCCGCGATGCGCGCCGCAACCTCTACTATTACGTGCGGGAACTAATCGCTACTGGCGACGCCGGGATCATCAGTGAAGTATCGGCGGCCCTGACGGTAGATGCGTTGAATTACAAATCTTTGCGCGATTCAGCGCGGGTAGATAACCTCAACGAAACCTTGAACCGCCTCAAAATGCCCCGCGACGTGGAAGCGTACCAGGCTTTGCAAAAAACCATTTCTTATTTTGCCGAATTACCGCCACCCATTCAGGCCAAACCGGGCTTTAATCACCCCATCGAATGGGCGTCTTTTGCGTTGATAAAACCCGAAACCCGCGCCAAAGTACAAACGAGCAAAGGGGAATTTGAAATCGCGTTTTACCCCGAATGGGCACCCGGATCGGTATTAAACTTTATCAACTTGGCCAAAGACGGCTTTTTTGACAATAAAACCTTTCACCGCGTGGTGCCGAACTTTGTGGTGCAGGGCGGTTGCCCGCGCGGCGACGGCTACGGCGCACTCGATTATACCATCCGCACCGAAATTGGGCCGGTTTGGTACGATCAGGAAGGAATGGTGGGTATGGCTTCGGCGGGAAATGATACGGAAGGGACGCAGTGGTTTATTACCCACTCCCCCACGCCGCACCTCGACGGGCGTTACACCATTTTTGGGAAAGTGCGCTCCGGGATGGATATTGTGCACCAGTTACAGGTGGGCGATAAAATTTTGAAGGTGACTATTATCTAATTTCCTCATAATCCGTGTAGTCCGTGTACCCGGAGCCGCCACGCGGCGGTTTCATCCGGTTATTGCGGTCGCGGTTAATGCGGGTAATGGCCTCGTAAAGCCAAAGAATAGCCAATAAAGTAAACAGCCATTTTAATAACATAGCGCAAAGGTACTATGGAAAAAGTTACAGAACGGAGTTCAAATTACCAGGACCTGGATAAAATGAGCGTTCAGGAAATTCTCACGGGCATTAACCAGGAAGACCAGACCGTTCCGGCGGCGGTGGCCAAGGCTATTCCTCAAATGGAAGCCTTGGTCACGACCCTTGTTCCGCGAATGCGCGCGGGCGGGCGGCTGTTTTACATTGGCGCGGGTACCAGCGGCCGTTTGGGCGTGGTAGATGCTTCCGAAATTCCGCCGACTTACGGCGCGCCGCCTTCGTGGGTAGTGGGCATTATTGCCGGTGGCGACACTGCCATTCGTAAATCGGTCGAAGACGCCGAAGACAGTACTACCCAAGCCTGGGAAGATCTCCAGGCGCACGACATTGGCGAATTAGATACCGTTATTGGTATTGCCGCTTCGGGCACGACGCCTTACGTGATTCACGGCCTGCGCACCTGCCGCGCGAACGGAATCGTAACGGGTTGCATCACCTGTAACCCCGGCGCACCGCTCATAGAAGAGGCTGATTTCCCGATTGTAGCCGTGGTGGGTCCCGAATTTGTAACCGGTAGCACCCGCATGAAATCGGGAACGGCCCAAAAACTCATCCTCAACATGATTTCCACGGCGACCATGATTCAATTGGGCCGCGTGCGCGGAAACCGCATGGTGGATATGCAATTGAGCAACGTAAAACTGGTGGATCGGGGTGTAAAAATGGTAATGGAAGGGGCTGGCATTACCGATTACGACACGGCTAAACAGTATTTGGAGCAGTTCGGTAGTGTGCGCTCGGCTATTGATGCTTATTTGGGGTAGTGAGGAGGGTTGTGAAGGGTTGAATTTGTTGAATTGGTTTTGCCCGTTGTAGCGTGTGCGTTTTTTGTTGCTCGTTGTGGCGTACACTGTGAGGTGTTATTCCCGGATAAAATCTACCAAATCTGATAGATTTGGCAGATTGGCACACTCCCCAGATTGTCACACTCCCGTTTTTCGTTAAATTTGCACAATTGTAGCGACTCTTTGTAAAAAACGAACGCGCCACAACGAGTAAAAACCGTGTACGCCACAACGAGCAACAACCGTGTACGTCACGACGGGCAAAACAAATTCAACAAATTCAACCCTTTACAACCAATTCACCTCTCCACAACACTTCCCATGCGCACAATTATTCCACTTTTTTGGTGTTTATTGGCCCCTTTTTGGGCATTTAGCCAAAACCCGCAGCAGCACAGCAGCCGGAACCTTATTTACCGTGTTTCCAACGACGAAGCCCGAAAGATATTTACCAAAGATCCCGTCTGGGATTCGCTTTGGCTGCACACCCCGGTGCAGGAATACCAGTTTAATTTTGATCAAACCCAACTGCCGCCCGGGCATTATTTATGGGTTCGGGCGAACCAGGAAAGAATCATGGTGCAGGCATGGTCCAACCCCGGATTTGCGCCGCTGCTGCTTCAAACCCGCAGTGGCCTGGAAATTCGGGTGGTAGATACCCTCGGCCAACCCATCCGCAGTGCCGCAGTGACATTGGGCAAAAAAAGCCTCGTTTTTGATTCAAAAACCCAAACCTATCGCCTGAAAAAACGCAAAAAAGGCGGCATCATCGACATTTCGGTGGGTTCGATGACGGCGTTTTACCAACTCAACAAAGACGATAATTTTTCGCCCGCCGCCGAACGACGGGCACGTTGGAGCCTCACCCCGCTGGGCCGACAGGTCATGAAACCCCGGTTAAAAGTGCAATATTGGCGGTATAAAATGCGGTATGGTTACGGCACGGGCGAAAAAATAGCCGCCCTGTTCCAGCGAACCCGTCCCGGCAGTATCCGAATGAATGGGTACGCTGCTTTTTCCAAACCCGTTTACCGCCCCGGCGATACCCTCGAAGTGAAATTTTGGGTCACCGACTACAAAGGCCGCCCCTGGAATAAACCCGCCGCGTTGCAGATCACCGGCAAGAACAAAAAACTGGCCCAAGTGCCGGTTTTGCCCGAAAAACCCGGTGTTTTTACCTATAAAATGCCGCTCGGCGATTCATTAACGTTGGATCTGAACTATTATATCCAATTGAATTCCAAAGGATATTGGCGCGGGAAAGGTTGGCTAAAACGCCGCCGAAAGGTCGAATACACGTTTTCCGCCGATTTTAGATACGAAGATTACGTCCTCGATGAATTGGTGTACACCGCTACCCAGAATAAAAACAATTACACCAAAGGAGACACCGTGCGGTATCGCCTGAGCGCATTCACGACCAACCAACAGCCCGTTCCCGATGGCACGTATTCCGTGGTCGTCATGGCCCGACAGTTGAGTGATTTTGGCCCCAACGAACTGTACCTACCCGATACCTTGTGGCGGAGTTCGGGTAATTTGGCCGTTTCCGGTTACACCGACGTAGTCGCTCCACCCCGGTTTTTTCCCGAAGGCAATTATGACGTACAAACGCACGTCTATTTTTTGAGCGGCAGCGGCGAAATGAAAAAGAAGGCGTTATCGGCAACGGTCAAACAAGTGCTGCCCCCGCTCGAAGCCCGCTCCGAAAACGGCCAGTTGACGGCCCATTGGAACCACCCGGATTCTTTGGGCAAAAAGGCGGTACTCCGCATTTTTACGCCGGATACCCAAAAGGACAGTCTGGTCGATTTGCCTTTTTTAATAAAAATTCGGCCCGAAATTGAGTCGTTTCGAGTAAATAACAAAGGAAATTATCCCGTTTCGGTTATAGTGGATCACGAAGATCACGGCTTGGTTTTTGGGCACCAACGCCTGAACGACACCCTTGTTTTTACGGCGCAAAACCCACAGCGGGTTCCCCTCGTGTATCGCATTTTTCGGCGCAATACCCTACTGTCGGAAGGCACTACCGCCGATAACATTTGGACCTGGAGCACCGCCAATATTGCCCACGATTATACGGTGCATTACGCCTACACCTGGGCGGGTGAGCAGCAATCGTTTGAAGACAAATCGCCGTTTTTTGAAAAAGTGCTTAACGTTTCGCTTCAGGCACCGCCGCGCGTGGAGCCGGGTGAAACGGTACAAATAAAAGTATCGGTAACTACCCCCGATCAACGCCCGGTCGCAGGTGCCGATGTAACTGCCGGTGGTTACAATAGCCAGTTTGGCGACAAAAAACCGTATTCAACGCCGCGTATTTCGGATAAAAAGGACAAAATCCCTCGTTTGTACCCGTTGTGGGAAGACCTCGAATCGTTGAATAGTGCGTCGTTTTATGTACCGCTTTCCGCCCAATGGTACCGCCGTTTGGCGCTGGATTCCCTTCCTTTTTACCAATTGCGCAAGGTTGCCCCGCCGGGGAATTTGGCGCAACCATCGGCGATGGCGATGGCTCAAAACATTGTACCGCCGGTGTTTTCCACGCCCAACCCCGCGCAGGCGTTAAAACCCGAACAAGATTCATTTTTTCTAAAACAGCCGCAGTTTTCGCCTTTTATTATCCAAAATTACAAGGCCGAGCCAATTTATATGATTTGGGTGGACGAAATGTTGGTGTATTATCACGGCGTGACCCAATACACGCCGTACAGTTTTTACGGAAAAATTGGTCGCCAAAACATTCGGATTCGCACCAAAAAAGGCGAATTTACCTTGGACAATGTGCACATGAAAGCCGGTAAAAAATACCATTTTTCGTTGTGCGCCAACGGCTGGTCGGGCGTTGCTCAACCCGTTGTGGCGTCGGATACGACCGGATTACTGTCCTCCACTTTGGTACGTTGGCAGCCCCGCCCCGATTCCTTAACCCGCTCCGAGCAAGAGGTATTGCGCAAAACCATTTTGCAATTGCGCCCCTCCCCAACCCCGACTTATTATTTCTTTTGGAATAGCCGAACGAATATCCGTTTATACGAACAACAACCGTACCACCGTGGCCCCGTGTATATTGGTCCGCTGGAGGCCCATTCGCCGGTACAACTCCAAACGCCGTTGTTGCCCGAAAGAACGCAGTTGAACTTTGAACCGGGTTTTGAATACGACATAAACGACCAATTGGATCGGTTATACCAATCGCACTGGCCCGCCAGATTGGGTAAATTACCCGAAATCGCCCCCGAAATCGGGCTGGGCAAACGGGCTTTGGCGCCCCACAACATACCGTTATTAACCAAACCTGAACCGAGGTACGCTTACGCCCGGTTAGACGTAGCGCGTTCGGCGGCGGGAAACCTGCGGCTGCACATCCTCAGTGATACCAGTTTATTGGGGGTGAGTTTGACAACGGATTCCCGGCGTTTGGGGCTTTTTTCCGCCCAAAATACCGAATTAAAGGGTATTTCGCCCGGCTGTTATACCCTCGTTATTTATGCAAAATCAGGGAAAATTGCCACCCAAACCATTGTCATTCGACCCGATACCACCCTTTGTCTGCGCTGGAAACAACCGGTGTTTAGGGCACCCAACCCCGGCGAAGCCATTAACGATATTTTCCAGCCATTGTCCGACGCTGGTAACCGACCGGGCAACCATATACTCAAACGCCCGCTGTTGCCCGGTACCGACGGTTGGGGAAGCAGCGTAGTCGTGTCGGGGGTGGTGCGCGACCCGGGTGCCAACGAGCCGCTGATTGGGGCATCGGTACGGGTATTTCAGGGCGATATACTGCTGGGGGCAACCATGACCGATGTTGAGGGCAAATACCGGGTGAATATATCCAGGCAGTTTAACGGCGTGGTATCGGTGCAGGTGAGTTACACCGGATACAGCCCGTTTCGATACGAAGGTATTGTGTTGCAAGATGGTTTTGAAACGGTGATTCCCATCGAATTAACGGCCAGCAGTACGTTAGATGAAATAGTGATAACAGGGTACGGGGTCAATTACGGACTTAGCCAGAGCGATTTGATTTTAGACGATATTCAGGCGGGAAACGTGCGTTTGTTGGGTTTTGGTGAAGACAAAATCAATATAGTAGGCAGCCGAGCCGGGACTACGGAATACTACATAGACGGTATTCGCGTATCCGGCGATTCGACAATGGCACCGCCGCCCGCTGCCCCGGTGCTCCGCTCCAAGTTTAACGATCTGGCCTATTTCCAACCCCGGCTTTCTACCGATGACAAAGGCGAAGCCGTGTTTCGGGTACGTTTCCCCGACGATATTACGGCCTGGGACCAATACGCCATTGCGGCTGGTCGCCGGGGACAGGCCGGTTTTACGCAGGCCCGCACCCGTGCCCTCAAAACCGTTTCGGCGCAGTTGGCATTGCCCCGGTTTGCCATAGCGGGCGACCGTTTCGAGGTGGCCGGGCGCGCTACCAACGCCAGCAAAGATTCGTTGTTGGTAAACACCCGTTTTTTATTCAACAAGGTCGTTTTAAAGGAAAAAACGCAAAAAATAGGCTACGGAATGGCCGAATTCCAGTCCGTTTCCCTGCCCGAATCTTCCACCGATTCGGTGCAAATTACCTACGAATTGTCCGGCGGAAATACCCGCGACGGCGAGGTACGCACCCTACCGGTGCTGCCATTGGGCATGGAAGAGCACAGTGGTCAATACACATCATTGTGGCGCGATACGGCCTTTCAGTGGGCTTTTGATTCCGCCAAAGGCCCCGTTACGGTGTTTGCCAACAACAGTGCGCTCGATCTTTTGCTCAAAGACATTGAATACCTGCGCGCCTATCCTTACGGGTGCAACGAACAAACGGCCAGCCGACTGTTGGCTTTGTTGAGTTTGAAAAAAATAAAAGCGGCGCAACAACAGCCCGTTTCACTCGAAAAGGAGATTCAAACCTGCCTTAAACGCCTGCAAAACAGCCAAAATCCCGACGGTAGTTGGGGCTGGTGGTTCAAAGATGCTACCAACTGGTGGATGACGCTCTACGTGGCCAATGCCTTGTCGAGCGCGCAGGAAGCAGGGTACAACGTGCCTTATTTGGCTCCAACGTACACCTTGCTCCGCCTCGAATTACCCCGAATGCGCTGGAACGACCAAATCCAGGCCCTGCGTTTGTTGCGGCAACATGGCTCCGACAAAGATTGCACTCCGTACATAGCGGTGGCGGATACCATTGCGGCCCACGCCACCGGCCCGGATGCTTATCCTTCGTTGGTGCGGTTACAATTGCGCCAATTGTGCCACCAACCCGTGTCGCGCACTGCCTTGCGCACGCTGCTGCAACCAACGACTTTGGGTGGTTTGTACTGCGGCGAAATAACCACCGATTGGTACAACCGCCGCAATACCAATACTATTTTGGCGTATGAAATTGCCCAAAAAGCGGGTTGGGTGGATCTTTGCGACAGCATTGCCCAATATTGGTTACAAAGCCGGCAAATGTCATACACCACGTTTGAAAAAGCCCAAATTGTGGCGTTGTTATCGCCCGTTTTGCTGGCCGCAAAAGCCAGCGGAGCCACCCCGGTGCTGGTGCTGAATGGTCAACGGCAAACAACGTTTCCCGTTCAGTTGCAGTTGAATCCCGAACAACCTTTATCGGTGGTCAAAACGGGCGTGGAGCCGCTGTACCTGACCGCTTACCAGGATTGGTTCAATGCCCAACCTACCCCGCGCACCGATGTTTTTACGGTAAAAACGCGCATTTTAGACGCAAAAAACGCCGAAACAACCGCTTTGACCTACGGCACCACCGCTACCCTCGAAGTGCAGGTTGCCGTAAAAGCCGCCGCCGAATACATCATGTTGGAGGTGCCCATTCCCGCCGGATGCACTTACGGCGAAAAAACACCGGCGGCCTGGCCCGAAACCCACCGCGAATATTTCAAAAACCGCGCGGCCATTTTTTGTACCCGGCTCCCGGTGGGTAATTACACGTTTCGGATTCCTTTGGAGGCACGGTTTAGCGGCACGTTCACGTTAAATCCGGCCCGGATGGAACAAATGTATTTCCCGGTATTTTATGGGAACAATGGTGTTGGGAAATTGGAAATACGGCGGGATTTTTGATAAAAAATACAATGGTGATGTTAACTTTGGGAATCCAAGTCTTCCCCTGTGGGTTTTACTTTGTACGTTCTCATGGCACTTTCTATTTGAAATTGTTCCGTTCTTTCCGGATAAAGATAATAACTCGGTGCCTGAATAGAGTCCACTTGTTTAATTTCTATTTCAATAACCGATTGAATAGGGAATTCATCGGTAAACAAGTCTGTTAAAGGCTTCACTTTTTCGGTAAACCCATCATCGTTTTTATGGACTATTTTTGCCGTTCCTTTCAGTTTATATCCTTTTTGAACAAAAATATGGACAAAACCTACGCAAACACTGTTATTTTCTTTTATATTTTCAATGCTAACGGGTGACGCAATATTTGCAATAAGTAAAGTCTTGTCGTCCTGGTAAGTAAACATTTCTTTGGGGGAGACATTAGGTTCATTTTGTCCGTTTGAGGTTGCTAACCAACATAAAACACTTTCGTCGATGTATTTTTTTATGTCCTTGTCTATCATATCTGTTTGTTGTGGAGTGTATAATTAACGATTAATGTAACTGCTTTTGGGGTTCTTGGAACACTGTCAAGCGCTATTATGTCATCAAGATTTCACCGGTTTAACGGGGGCGTACGTTTTACCTTTCCAATAAAGTGGATGTTGAGGGTGTTTTTTATTGGTAAATGTAAAATTAAAATTAGACTTCAGAATGCCTTTTTCCAAAAATTTTTTATCAATTTCAATGAATCCACCGTTACAATAATAGGTCATATCGCCGTTGGGGATAATGCTATTGAGTTGAATAGTTGCGGTGCATGTATTTCCCGTAATGCCCAGTTTTAAACTGCAATGTGTTGCAATGTCAGTGGCTGTATAGCAGAAGACACTATCTTTGTTAATGCGTATCGCTTCGATGAAGTTGGTGCCCCCGAATTCGGAGCATAATGCGTCACAGGATATCGTGTGAAATTGGTGGGTGGTATCCAACAACTGATAAAACAGGTACGCAGAGTCTTTAAGGACAATACCGTTGCTATCAAGCATGGAATAACAGCGTTCGGGACAAAGTCCTCCGTCTGCGCAGCCCGCTTTACCGTCCTTCTTTACATCAACACCAAGCGGATAACTCCAATTTTTTCTAAATGAAAAATTCCCGGATAAATGGTTGGTCCACTTTATTTCAATGGGTGTTGAAACTTGTCCCCACGATGCGTTAACAAGTAGTATAAGGGCAAAAATAAGAGATGGACTTTTCATAATTGGTCTTTACATTGTTTGTATGAATCCTTACACAAAGATACTATTTTCCAAAAAACAAACGTATTTCAATTTTTGGTAAAACGCCGGAATGGAATTGTGGATAAAACGCCCAATCGTAGAGACGCACGGCCGTGCGTCTGCGGGATTGCGGATAAAATACCGGAATGGATTTTTCAATAAAATATCCGAATGGAATGGCGGTTAAAATACCCAATCGTGGATAAAATGCCGGAATGGAATGGTGGATAAAATACCCAATCGTGCAGACGCACGGCCGTGCGTCTCTACGGATGGGATTGTGGATAAAATGCCGGGAATAAAATTGTGGATAAAATACCCCATCCCGTAACCGCAATGCATCGCACCTCTACTATCTTTACCCGATAAATTTACGATTCACCCGCTTTGATTATGAAAAAAACAACCCTGTTTTGCGCTTTTGTATTGGGTTTATGCCAATGGGCTTTTGCCCAAAATGACGAATGGCACATTACCGCCAAAAACATTGATCCCTCCAAATATTTCGGTATTACGGTCGCTAATGGCATGATTGGCCTCGTATCGTCGCCCGAACCGATGAAAGTAAAAGATGTCGTGCTCAACGGCGCTTACGACAATTACCTGCGCGGCCGCGTGAGCAATATCCTCAAAGGGTTCAATTTTGTCAACATGAACCTCGATGTAGATGGCCGTCGCGTGGGCCGGGGCGATATCAGCGATTATACCCAATCGCTCGATATGCGCAACGCCGAACTACTCACTACCTACAACGTGGGTGATAAATTATCGGTGAGCCATACCCTGTTGGCCCTGCGGCATCTGCCGTATTCGGCCCTGAGCATGATCGAAATTAAGGCCAAAAAAGACGTGACCATTACCCCCATGGCCGTGATCGAAGCCCCCGAAATGCTACAAGACGTCCGCAATTATTACTCCGAAATTGACCGCCCCCACGTGTTAATTCCCCTGCTGACTTCGGTGGGAAAAAGCCCCTCGGGCAAATACACGGTGGCAGCGTCCAGCAGTTTTGTATTTGAAGAAAAACACGACGCCGAACCCGATTTGATCCACGAAGATTGGGATTACAACATGCATTTGGCCAAATTTCACAAAAAACTAAAGGCTGGTGAAACCTATCGTTTTGCCATCGTGGGCACCCTTATTTCTTCGGCGCACACCATGGACCCGCACAACGAAGCCGAACGCCTCACCATTTTTGCGGCCCTGGAACGCACCGAACGCCTGCTCAAACGCCACCGCCAGGCGTGGGATCAACTTTGGTCGTCGGATATTACCATCGAAGGCGATGTAGAGGCCACCCGCGACGTGCATTCGGCCATGTACCACCTGTATTCCTTTGCCCGCGAAGGCACGGCACTCAGCCTTTCGCCCATGGGCCTCAGCGGATTGGGGTACAACGGCCACGTGTTTTGGGACACCGAATTGTGGATGTACCCGCCCCTCCTGCTCCTGCACCCCGAAATTGCCCGTTCGCTCCTCGAATTTCGCTACCAACTCCTCGACGAAGCCAAACAAAATGCCTTTTCGCACGGCTACAAAGGAGCCATGTACCCTTGGGAAAGCACCACCACCGGACAAGAAGAAACGCCGGTTTGGGCGTTGACCGGGCCGTTTCAGCACCATATTACCGGTTGCGTTGGCTGGGCCGCCTGGCAATATTATTTGGTGACCAAAGACAAAGTATGGCTCCGCGAGCGCGGTTGGCCCATGTTAAAAGAAGTGGCCGATTTTTGGTCCTCTCGCGTGGAGCGCGACGGGCCGGGCAAATACAATATCAACAACGTCATTGGGGCCAACGAATGGCAGGAAAACATTGACAATAACGCCTTTACCAACGGCATGGCCATTACCGTGCTCGGTTACGCCAGCGAGGCCGCCCGCGAACTGGGTATGGAACCCAACCCCGATTGGGCGCACGTAGCCGCCAATATTCCCATTCTCCACTTCCCCGACGGCACAACCCGCGAAAACGCCACGTACAACGGCGAAATCATCAAACAGGCCGACGTAAACCTGTTGTCGTATCCGCTGCACATCGTGACGGACCCGAAACAGGTGAAAAAAGACCTTGATTATTACGAACCCCGTATGTCGCCCGAAGGCCCGGCAATGGGTAACGCCATTCTGACGGTAGCCGCCGCCCGATCCGGCGACGCCGAACGCGCGTACGGACTTTGGGTAAAAAGTTATAAACCCAACGAAGCGCCACCGTTTGGGGTGTTGGCCGAATGCGCCGGAGGTACCAATCCGTACTTTGCCACCGGAGCCGGTGGTTTTTTGCAAGCCACCATGATGGGCTTCGGCGGGTTGGATATTACACCCACCGGGGTAACGCAACTCAAAACCAAATTACCCGCCCGTTGGAAATCCATGACGTTCAAAGGAATTGGGGTGGAGAAAAAAACGTTTATTGTTCGATAATTTTTTTTCATAAAAATGTTCACACAAATGGTACTTGCTGCATTAATGAGTAACAATCGTCCGAACGAATCCCCCTAAATAACGAAATTACATGTACGACGGACTAAACTTCACAGACCTATACAACCAGAATAAAAACAAATTTGCGCATTGGGCAAAGTCGTGGACTGGCCTGAGTGACACCGATGTCATTGATGTTTATCAAGATGCCTGTGTTATTCTGTGGCAAAAAATACAGGCTGGCAACCTTGTATTTACCGCCAAACCCGCCACGTTTTTGTTTGGTATTGGCCGGAATTTGCTTCGGGAACGCTTGCGTGGCCGTGGCCGTGACCCCATACCATTGCCCGATGGCCTGCAAATTAGTGATGACGATATAAACGAGTTTGTCAACAGCCCGGAGGAGGAGATGATCCAACTTCAGCGCAACAGTTGTTTGGAAAAATTAATCCAATCGCTGGGTGAAGGCTGCGCCGCTGTGGTCAAACTTACTTTTTTTCACGAAAAAAACAGCAATGAAATTGCCGAAATTGCCGGGTATGCCAGCGGTGATGTGGTGCGCCAAATGCGCCGCCGATGCCTCAAACAATTGCGGGAATTATACGAAAAGCACTGTATTTAATTTTTAATCAAAAAGTTATGGAAGAGCGTTACGAATATCTATTAGACCGGTATTTCAGTCGGAAAATAAGCCCCGACGAAAAACGGGAAATGGATACCTTACTAACAAAAGACCCCGTTTTTGCGGATGTTTTTGGTTTTCAGCAAAAAGTAGCCGCTGCTGTTATCAGCAACGAACGCGCACAACTCAAAGCAATCTTACAAAAAGAAGAATCCAAACCATCGGGTGGTTCCGGCTGGACCATCTGGACGAAAACACTGTTGGCCGTTGCCGCTGCTATCGTTGTGATAGCAGTGGCAATGCCCGCCCTTGCGCCGTATTTTCAGGACAAAACGGGGGCCGAATCGGCCATTGCATTCACCCGTTACCCCAATGAATTTGCCAGCGCGGGCGACAATACCAGCGATAACCTGCTCCAACGAGCATCCAATGCATACCAGGCCGGTAATTTCCCCGAAGCCGCCGCCTTGTTTGGGCAAATTACCCCGCCCAATCCCGCTTATTCCTTTTACCAGGCGGTATCGTGGGTAGGCGCGGCCAATTACGCATCGGCCATTCCGGCGCTGGAGTCCATTGCCAACAGCAATAACCCCGATTACAGCGCATCGGCCCGGTATTACCTCGCTTTGTCGCATTATTTGTCGGGAAATGTCGCCGCCGCCCAAGCCGCCGCTGCGCAATATTTGCAAACAACGGCGCGACCCGGTGACGAAAAAATGCGCGCTGCCGCCCAACAAATGGCGCAATAACCAACAACAAAAGACACAAATACGAAAAACCCATCGCCCGGAAGCACCCACTTTCGGGCGATTTTTTTTTCATTTTTCTGCTTATTGGGAAGGGCGCATTGTGGGTTATTCCAACGTTGTGTTGTAATTTTTTCCTTAAAAAAACGCCCAATATTAAACAGTGCCGCGAAAAACGTGTTATTTGAGTTACCTTAAAAACAAACATCAAACTTCGATTTGGTAAAATCGGACCACACATTTTAATGACAGGCATACTCATCGTAAATCTCGGCACCCCCGATGCACCCACACGCGGCGCAGTTTATCGCTATTTGAAGCAGTTTTTGTTAGATCCCCGCGTGGTGGACATTAATGCCGTGGCGCGCAATATTTTGGTACGGGGTATTATAGCGCCCTTCCGCTCCGGCAAAAGCGCCGAAGCCTACCGGGAATTGTGGACCGAAAACGGTTCCCCCCTCAAAATTTACGGTGAAAACCTCGTAAAAGGTGTTCAGGCCGAGTTGGGCGACCAATACGTGGTTGAACTGGGCATGCGTTATCAGAACCCATCGCTGGAATCGGCCATTGCCCGCCTGATGAAAGCCCGCGTTAAAAAAATTGTGGTGTTTAGCCTGTTTCCGCAATACGCCAGCGCCACTACCGGCTCCGTGCACGAAGAGGTGATGCGTATTTTGAGCAAACAGCAGGTCATTCCGTCGGTAAACTTTATCAGCGAATACGCTACCCACGGTCCTATGGTGGACATTTACGCCAACAACGCCCGTCAATTCGACATCAACGGTTACGACCATATCCTGTTCAGTTACCACGGTGTGCCGCAGCGTCATTTGCGCAAAGCCGACGATTGCAACCACTGCCTGAAGGTCGAAAAATGCTGCGAAACCCTCACTTCGGTGAATCAGTTTTGCTATTCGGCCCAGTGTTACGCTACCACGTACGCCATTGCCGAACGGCTGGGGCTGCGCCGCGACCAATACACTATTTCGTTTCAAAGCCGCCTCGGGAATGACCCGTGGACCCAGCCTTACACGATTCGGATCATCGAGGATTTGGCCAAAAATAAAAATGCCAAACGCCTTTTGGTGTTTTGTCCGGCCTTTACCGCCGATTGCCTCGAAACGACCATCGAAATTGGGGACGAATACAAAGAAGAATTTGAGGAATGGGGCGGCGAGCACATTGACCTCGTTCCCAGCCTCAACGATAACCCCGCCTGGATAAAAGTCGTGGCGGATTTGGTACGATAACGCACAATAACAAATTCAACATAATGATTACTTACATACTGGTAACACTCGCCGCTTACGTCGGCATGGAATTTATGGCGTGGTTTACCCACAAGTACGTCATGCATGGTTTACTTTGGAACTGGCACGAAGACCACCATTTCCCGAAGCATCAGAAACACGGATTTTGGGAGAAAAACGACCGGTTTTTTCTGGTTTTTGCCGTCCCGTCGGCTTTTTGCTACATGTTTGGCAGCATGAACGCCGATCAGTATTTCTGGGTATTTTTTATTGGGGTTGGCATTTCGCTGTACGGCTTAACCTATTTTTTGATCCACGACGTGTACATTCACCGTCGGTTCAACTGGTTCCGACAATTGGATAGCGAGTACTCCCGCGCGGTGTTGCGTGCACACGGTGCGCACCACTCCAAAAACTCCAAAGACGAATGTGAGTCTTTTGGTTTATTGGTGGTGCATCCTAAGTTTTTTGGCAAAAGAAAAGACCGGAAAACGGAGGAAGTAGAAATAAGTGAATAAAAAATGCGCTAAAAAAGCAATTGCGCCTTTGGGAAAAACCTCAAAGGCGCAAATAAATTTGTAAATATTGCTTGTTTTTTGTTCACCTTCCGGCGAAAAACAAAGTTCAAAAGGTTAGTAAATAAAATTACTCAGTGTGATTTTAGACCGTAAAGTTACGGTGTATTTTTTAATTAAACGTAAAAACTTAGTCCTTTTCGGGAACGTGTTTTTTTTACGCATCTTCCAAAAAAGGAAATCGCTCCCGGTATGCGCGCAGCGGCTCCAGTTCCAGTTCCAGCGTCACCACCTGTTCCGAAAAAGCCGCACCCGACAATAATTGTCCCGCGTAATCTACCACCGACGAATCGCCCGAATACACCAAACCGTTGCCGTCGGTACCCGCGATATTCACCCCAACGGTATAAGCCTGGTTTTCAATGGCCCGCGCCGTGAGCAGGCTTTTCCAGTGGTGCACGCGGGGTTGCGGCCAATTGGCCACGTACAACAACAAGTCGTACCGCATTTCCGGGTTTTGGGGTTGCCTGGCCCATTCGGGGAAGCGCAAATCGTAACAAATCAACGGTCTGATGCGCCAGCCCAACCATTCGATCAGCACCAATTCCTGTCCGGCCGTGTACGTTTTGTCTTCGCCCGCCAGCGTAAACAAGTGTTTTTTATTGTATTGGTAAAAATGCCCGTCGGGTTGCATCCACAACAAACGGTTAAAATATTGGCCATTTTCGAGGCAAATAAAACTACCCGTAATGGCAGCCCCGGCGTTGGCGGCCTGTTCTTTCATCCACTGAAACGTAGGGCCATTGGCGGGTTCGGCCAATGCTTCGGCCCGCATGGAGAATCCCGTGGTGAACATTTCGGGTAATACAATAAGATCGGTGCGACCGTACACCGTGGCCATTTTTTCGGCCAATTGGCGGCGGTTGGCCTCCGGTTGCTCCCAATGAAGCGAAGTTTGTATATAAGTGATGCGCATGATGCACAAAGGTATTACGGTATTTGCAAAATCTGCCCTACCTTTGCGGGATGAATCCACCACGCGACCTAAAAATTTACAATAGCCTCAGCGGCAAAAAAGAAGTTTTTAACCCCATTACACCCGGACACGTAGGTATGTACGTGTGCGGCCCTACGGTGTACAGCGATGTACATTTGGGCAATTGCCGCACATTTACCAGTTTCGACGTTATTTATCGCTATTTGCGCCACCGGGGGTACAAAGTGCGTTACGTGCGCAATATCACCGATGTGGGCCACCTCACCGACGACGGCGAAGACCGCATGTCGAAAGGTGCAAAAGTGGCGCAACTCGAACCCATGGAAGTAGCGCAGCGCTATACCGTTGGTTTCCACGATATGATGCGGATTTTTAACACCCTGCCGCCCAGTATCGAACCACGCGCTACGGGCCATATTCCGGAGCAAATTGCGATGGTAAAAGATATTTTGGCCAATGGTCTTGCGTACGAAAGCAATGGTTCGGTGTATTTTAACGTACCCAAATTTGCCGAACAATACAAAGACGTGTATGGCTCGGTCAGCGGTCGTATTCTCGATGATTTGTACAACGAAACCCGCGAATTAAAAAGTCAGGAGGAAAAAAATCACCCCGCCGACTTTGCCATTTGGATGAAAGCCCGCCCCGAAGACATTATGGTGTGGGAAAGTCCCTGGAGCCTTGGTTTCCCCGGTTGGCACCTCGAATGCTCGGCCATGAGCACCAAATACCTCGGTAAATCTTTTGATATTCACGGCGGCGGTAACGACCTCAAGTTTCCGCACCACGAAAACGAAGTGGCCCAAAACCACGGTGCCTGCGGTTGCCATCCGGCCAATTACTGGATGCACACCAATATGCTCCTGCTCAACGGCAAAAAAATGTCCAAATCGGACGGCAATACCATTACGCCCGTAGAACTGTTTACCGGCGACAGCCCGTTTGTGACCAAATCGTATTCGCCCATGGTGTTGCGGTTTTTCATGTTGCAGGCCCATTACCGCTCTACCCTCGATATCACCGACGAAGCCTTGCAGGCCGCCGAAAAAGGTTACCGCAAGGTCATGGAGTTTAATAAATTGTTGCAAAATATGCCCGCAACCGCGACGACTTCAACGTCCGAAACGGATACTGATCGCGCTATTTTGCAAGCCATTGACGATGCTTTCGCCGGCATGGACGACGATTTTAACACGGCAATGGCCATTGCGGCGATTTATGACCTCAGTGGGCACATCAACAAATTGGCCAACCAACAAATAGACGCTTCCGAGGTATCCGCCTGGGTACTCGAACGCGCCAAAACATCCATCAACGACCTGCTCATCAATGTGCTCGGTTTGCTGGACGATACCTCTTCGGCCGGTGACGACGGCACCCTCAGCGGTTTGATGGATCTTATCCTGCAATTGCGCGCCAACGCCCGCGCCAACAAAGACTGGGGCACCAGTGACCAAATCCGCGATGCCCTTAATACGGCCGGTATTGTGGTAAAAGACGGTAAGGAGGGTACTACCTGGAGTAAAGGATGAAGAGTGAAGAGTGAAGAGTGAAGAGTGAAGAGTGAAGAGAGAAAAGTAACTTCTGATATCTGCTATCATACATCATCAATCATATATCAAAAAACATACTACCCCGCCCACAAAATGCACATAAAAACCAGTGGCTTTGTCATGCAGAAGGCATCTACCAATGCGCACACAATGTACAGGTGCGTTCATGAATGGCTGCCGCCAGCGTGGCCCGCGACGAGATGTGCATCCCGGAGGAACGGAGTGGATGACATCTCAAAGCGACTCGGATTTTGGACAAAAGACTTTAGACGATAGACCTTAGACAACAGACATTTCCCTAAAAGTCGCCGTATTTTGTGGGTTGTGCCAGTATGTTTTTTGATATATGATTGATGATGTATGATAGCAGATATCAAAAGTAATCTGGCGGTAAAGCGTCCCGCGACGAGATGTGCATCCCGGAGGAACGGAGTGGATGACATCTCAAAGCGACTCGGATTTTGGACAAAAGACTTCAGACGATAGACCTTAGACGAAAAATATTTCCCCAAAAGTCGCCGTGTTTCGACTGCCCGCTCAATGCTCCACGCTTTTTACCCAATATTTTGATCCCATAGATCCCTTCTGGATGACAAAGCCACAAAGCGTTTCTGAAGGTCTTAGGTGGTGTGGCGCACTTTTGGGGAAATTTCTTTTGTCAGAAATCAGTTCTGGACCGACCGGTTCGGTTCAAATTCAACGGTGAAAAATATTGGCCCACCTCAAAAATGCCGGATCAAACCAACTAAACGTCCATACTCATCTCTTATCTCTCATAGCTCATCACTATTCACTCCTCGCTTTTCACTAACAAATCCGGTAAATTACGGCCTAAACCATCGTAATCGAGGCCGTAACCCACTACAAATTCATCGGGAATTTCGAAGCCGATATAGTCAATCGGGACTTCAAACTGGAGCGCATCGGGTTTGCAGAGCAGGGCCACTGTACACACCGAAGCCGGGTTTTGACTGCGCAGGTGCTCCAGAAAAAAGTGAAGGGTCCGGCCCGTATCCACAATATCTTCGACCACAATTAAATGGCGGCCTTCCAAATCTTTTTCCAAACCCATGACCGTCTGGACATCGCCGCTGGAACGGGTGCCTTTGTACGACGATAATTTTACAAAACCAACTTCGCAGGGGGCATTAAACGAGCGAATCAGGTCGGATGCAAACACAAATGCACCGCTTAAAATACTGATAAACAACGGATTTTTATCTTCGTACTGCGTTGTGAGTGCCGCACCAATGGACTGCACGCGGTCTTGAATCTGGGCAGCCGAAAGAAATATTTTAAACTCTAAATCGTGGATTTGCATGGGTGCGTATGTTTGGGGGCGGCGAAATTCTTTGCCAAACCAACCGGTTATTGGCGCAAAGATACATTTCAATCGCGGGTAAGCGTGTAATTTTGCCAAGGATGGAAAAAATCTACGAACTCGGCGAAACGGCGGTTGTTGTGGCCTGGCCTTCGGTCATTGAGGTGGCGCATTTACGCGCTATTTCGGGGCTAAAAGCGGCTTTATTGCGGTACCCTTTTCCGGGAATGTGCGAAATGGTACCGGCCTACGCCACCCTCACCATTTTTTTCGATCCGGCGCATTTGCCCGCCCACTGGGACAATCCCGCCGCCGATATTGGCGCTTATATCACCCAATTATTGGACAAAATGGGCGACAACGCCCTGCCCGCCGGTAATACCGTGACCATTCCGGTTTGTTACGACGATGCCTTCGGGCCGGACCTTGAAGCGGTGGCTGCCCTGCACCAATGCTCTAAATCGGAGGTGGTAGAACGCCACACCGCCCGCGATTACACCGTTTTTATGGTGGGATTTTTGCCCGGTTTTGCGTACCTCGGCGGCCTTGATCGCCGGATTGCCACGCCACGTCGGTCGTCGCCCCGATTGCAAGTAGCGGCGGGTTCGGTGGGTATTGCCGGGGAACAAACGGGCATTTACCCGCTCGATGCGCCGGGCGGCTGGCAAATCATTGGCCGAACGCCCCTGCCCGTTTACCGACCCGGCGCCGCACAAACGCCTTTTTTGTTAAAAACCGGCGATACCGTGCGGTTTTATCCCATTTCCAAAACGGCATTTGACCAAATAAAACCCGACCCGGCGGCCACTACCCCACCCAACCAAAGGCAACTATCGCCCGCCGCCGAGGTTATTCGCAGCGGCCCACTGGCTACTTTGCAAGATTTGGGCCGCCCCGGCTACCGGGCATACGGTGTCCCGGTGAGTGGCGCTTTGGACGAACCCGCGCACCGATTAGCCAATGCGCTGGTGGGCAATGCTCCACAGGCGGCTACCATCGAATGCACCATGGGCGGCTTGGTGATTACTTTTTTCACCAATGCCGTTTTGGCCGTGACCGGCGGCGGTGCAGCATTGGTGAACCAACGCCCGGTGGAACACGAACGGGTCATTCAACTGCAAAAAAACGACGTCTTAACGATTGAGTTTCACCCCCGCGGAATGCGCACGTACATTGCCGTTCGCGGCGGCTGGGATGCACCCGACCAGATGGGCAGTAAAAGCCCCTGCCGCAACGCCCAACTCGGCGATATTTTGCAAAAAGGCAGTACGCTCCACATCGGGCGGGCGGAAAACGGGCCAATTCGCCCCTTGTTGCGGTCTTTTTTCCCGTTTGCCGATGAAAAAAAGAACGTTTTTCGGGTCATTCCCGGTCCCGAATTTGAACGGTTAACCTCCGAAGGTCAGCGGGAATTTTACCAACAAACCTACACCATTGGCCACCGCAGCGACCGCATGGGCAGTCGGCTGGACAGCGCGCCACTGGACCTCAGCGACCAAAGCGAATTGCTGTCAACGGCGGTCACGCCCGGCACCCTTCAGCGCACTCCCGACGGGCAATTGATCCTGTTGCTCAACGACTGCCAAACCACCGGCGGTTACCCACGCGTGGGACAAATGGCCGCCGTGGACCTGCCCCGACTGGCGCAATTACCCCCGGGCGCAACGGTGCAATTTGCGCCCATTACCAGCCAACGCGCGCGTTTTTTATGGCTACAACAACAAAAAAGGTATGAACTTTTCGATTGACATTAATTGCGACATGGGCGAAGGCATGGGCACCGACGCCCAAATTATGCCCTTTATCACCTCCGCCAACATCGCCTGCGGCTACCACGCGGGCGACCACCGCACCATGCGCGAAACCATTGAACTGGCGCTGGAATACGGGGTGCATATTGGGGCGCACCCGTCGTACCCCGACCGGGAGAACTTTGGCCGCACCAATATGCACTTTAGCCCCGAAGAAGTGGAAGATATGGTGTTGTACCAAATCGAAACATTGGCCAATATAGCGCTCCAACACGGCGCAACGTTGCGGCACGTAAAACCCCACGGCGCGTTGTACAATATGGCCGCTCAGGATACCGAACTGGCGGCCGCCATTTGCCGGGCGGTTCGGGCGTTTGACCCGGCACTGCTGGTGTTTGGTTTGAGCGGTAGTCCATTTATCAGCGTCGCCGAAGCGATGGGACTCCGGGTCAAAAACGAGGTCTTTTCGGACCGCACCTACCAACCCAATGGCACACTCACCCCGCGCAGCCAACCCAACGCGCTCCTGCACGACCGCGAAGCCGTGTGCGCGCAGGTGTGGCAAATGGTCACTGAACAAACGGTTTACTCGGGCGATATCCTAGTGCCCGTCGCCGCCGATACGGTTTGTATCCACGGCGACGGGGCAAATGCGGCGGCCTTTGCCGAGGCGATTTATGAGCGGCTATGGCCTTTATTTGGCCAAAAAAACGTTTGATTTAAAGGTGGTTGTGTTGCCTAAATCAGCGCCCACACCGCCATACAACCGGGCACCAACAACAGCACGGACACCAATACCCCGGCCCAAAACAGCCAGCGCGGCGGTTGATACCCGTTCATCAGGGCCGGACGGGTAGAGGCCCACAACACCAGCGCCAACGCCAACGATAAAATCACGCCGTTGAAGGCTCCGGCAAACAGCAGCACTTTTACGGGTTTGCCGTACCAAACAAAAAACGCCGCCGCGACCCCGATAAAACCAATGGTCAGGCCGCGTTTCCGCTGTTCCAATCCCGGATGCAGGGACCCGGCAAACGATACCGACGTAAACGACGCCCCCACCACCGAAGTGACGGCCGCCGCCCAAATCACCACCCCAAAAATAAAGTACCCTACCCTGCCCGCTGCCGATTCAAACACCGATGCCGCCGGGTTCGCCGCATCCAGGCTAATGCCACGGGATACCACGCCCAGGGCCGCTAAAAACAACAATATACGCATAGCAGAAGCCGCCACAATCGCCGTGGTTGCGCTTCTGCTTGCCGTTTCTACCTGTTCCCGCCCAACAACGCCCGCTTCCAATAACCGATGCGCTCCGGCAAATGTAATATAGCCCCCCACCGTTCCGCCCACAATGGTTAATATCACGTACGAATCCACGTGCTCCGGCCACCCGGTGCGCCACAACGCTTCCGCCAGGGGCGGCTGCGACACCACGGCGATGTACAGCGTAAGGCCAATCATTACAAAACCCAGTATTTTGGCAAACCAATCCATCGCCGCACCGGCTTCTTTTATCCAAAACAACAACATACACAAGGCAGCACTCATAACTGCCCCCGTGGTGACATCGAGGCCAGTGAGCACCTGCAAACCCAATCCGCAACCCGCTATATTACCGATGTTAAAAACCAGCCCGCCGCTGATAATCAGCCCCGACAATACGTGCCCTAAACCCGGGTATACCGCATTCAACAACCCGGAGGCCGTTTGCCCACTTGCCGTAACGGCCCGCCATATATTCACCTGCGCAATCCAGTCCACGAGAATAGATACCAAAATAGCGAAACCAAAACTGGCGCCTAATTGGGCCGTAAAACTGGCGGTTGAGGTCAGGAAACCCGGACCAATGGCCGAAGTAGCCATTAAAAAGGCCGCGCCGTAATATCTTTTTTTCGACATCAATTTTATTTAAGTATTTGAAAATCAATTTTTACCAAGAAAAACAGCGCGCTCCAACGGGGTTGATGGTGATTGCCGTCGGTAGTATCGCCGAAGGCCGGGTGGCAAAAGTAGAAAAAAGTTGCAACGGTCCCGGCGTGTTGAGCATCGGCACCCTTTTTTCAATTAAAAAAGGGCCGCCCCACATCAGCGGAACGGCCCTAAAATCAATAGCGTATTTCTTGGTTACTGTTTTACGAAACGCACGGGGGTAGTTACTTCTTTTTCGTTTTGCAGCGAAATATAATAAGTACCGGCACCGAGGTTGAACAATGGAAGCGTCATGGTATTCACCCCTTTTTCAACGCTCATTTGCTGTTGCTGAATGAGGCGGCCCGTCAGATCCGTAATATTAGCCATTACCATGCCTTCTTCAAGGCTGTTAAAGTCAATATTGATAGATTCCGTTGCCGGATTGGGGTACGCCGCAACAACGCCAAAAGTATTGTTCAGGCGCGTGAGGCTGATCATGCCGGACAACTGTTCTTTGCCGTCGTTATCCACCGAGCGCAAGCGATAAAATGCTTTAGCGAGTGGTGCTTTGTCTTCGAGGTTGTAGAACTGCTCTTGGCGGGAGTCGCCTTTGCTGGGCGTTACTCCTACTACCGACCAGTTACTGAAACCATCCAATGAACGCTCAATTACGTGTTCGCGCACGTTTTGCTCGGTAGAAGTCACCCATTCGAGCATGTTAGTTGATTGGAGTGTTTTACCGGTGAACGATTTGAGTTCGATGGGGAGAGGACCAAACTGAATACCCGTTCCGCCGCCGGCACCGCCGCCGGAGAAAGAAGTTACTGAGAACTCCGCCTGATTGACACCACTGGCCAATACCGTATTAGTCCAAGAACCGGAAGGAATTACACCTACAGTTCCTGCACTTGTGGTAAGGGTAGAATGGCCACCCGTTGGGTTCAAGTCTGTATTGTTCCAATGACCGGTATTTCGGTTAAATTTCACCCAAACCATATCGGTTTTGTTCGTCAGCGGAACCGGAGGCACAAATCCGGTGGTAATCGTTTGCAGGGCCGTCCAGTCAGCATCCTGGTAATACGTTCGCACGGCTACCGATGATCCAGGCTGAATTTGAGGAACAACGTTCCAATAACGGTTCATCATCGCCCAACTCACTCCCGGAGCCACATAAGGCGCGGTGGATAATGTAGAGGCTCCACTGGCACTCAAACCACCCCAAACCTGGAAAGTAGTAGTAGAAAAAGTGGGAGAAGCCGTTGCGCTTACCGAGTAAATACCCAGGTTATTGTTGTTTTTTTGCAAAGACAATACAACCTGATCGTCGGCGATATTAGTGGTTGTTCCGTTGTTATAGTAGTAGTATGACCAACCTTGATCGCTGGGGTGCTCGCTGGTTACCTCGTAGTTACCGGCTTGTACGGGCGAAGCGGTATAAATTGCCCCAATGCCGTCATTTTGGGTAACGGTGGTGAGTTCAGTAACGGTAAGTGTCCCCGATGGTGTTCCCGCGTTGTAACCATCAACAAGTACATAATAGGTTTCTCCGGGGTTTAAGCGGGCGCGAAGACGCGACTGAAAAGCCGAGGTACTGGCAATATCATCGTCGTTCGATTGTACGTGGCTCATGCCGGAAAAACTGGGCGTAGGGCAGCCGGAAGGCGCTCCTTTGAATAATCCCATTTGCGAATCACCGCTGGTAGCGGCCAAAATTTCAACGTTACCGGAGGCCGGTGCTACAAATTTGGCCCAAACCGTAGAGGATAAACTTGGACTAAAACTATTCCAGTTGGCGTTACCACGGTTAGATCCATTCGTTGAACTGGGGGGAGTACAAAAAGTGCTTTCACCCGATTGCGTTGTGGCTCCAGCGGTAGCAAATGACACACCCGTACCGCCCACGATTACTTCGGGAGCATCGCAAATATTGTCGGACAACGGCGGAGGATTTAACTCAAGGCACATATCCCAGGTTGCGCTGTTCGATGTTCCCGTGGTCCAAACCCGCAGGTAATACGTTGTCCCGCCCGTTAAAGAGGGCGTAACCGTACTGCCACTTCCGGCAGAACCAACCGCCGTTACACAAGACCCGGTAACTGCCGTGAGGCTGGCACAGGTTCCAGTGTACAATATATAACCCAATTGTGTCGCCGTACCCGAAGTAGCCAGCATATTCTGGAAACGCAAAGTGTACGTAGAAGAAGACGGCGGCGTCACAGTAAACCAAACATCGTCATTATTGGCGGTGCTGGTACACGACGGTGCCGGGGTTGATTGCAGCGCACCGGTGGAACTAACCGAGGTGTAACTGCAAGCACCAGTTGGAGAGGTCGCAAAAGCAGTTGCTCCGGCGCAATCATCATTAGCGGGTGGCGGTGGTGCCGTGGTAAACGTCCACTCGGTGCAACCTACGGCATCTCCGGCGCAGTTTTTAGCCACTACTTTCCAATAATAAGTCGTATTGCCCAACAAAGTACCCGGGTTATAGGTAAGGGTAGTTACATTACCCACCAGAGGCGGGTTGGTAGCCGTACCAAAATACACATCGTACGAAGTGGCCCCACTCACTGTTGCCCAACCCAACTGTTGGTTGGTTGGAGCATTGGTTGCTGCATTGGTAGGCGATGGTGTTCCGGCGCAGGATGGTACCGGAATAGGGCTTAACGTCCAAGCCAAGGTGAATGTACCTGAGATCGTCGCATCAAAATAACCATCTTGTATCCAATACAAACGTTGCGTTGAACCCGTACAGTTGGTGTACGTTATATTTTGAATATCCGGGTCATCAAAGCAGGCGATCTGGGTTGTACCCGGGCAAGCGCCCCCCGAATAAACGTACACTTCGGAGTCGTAACCATTGATCGTTTGGCCAATGACCAATTGTTGCCCGTTCGGAACATCTATAAAAAAGATCAAATCCGGTGACGTGTTGGTATTGCAGGCAAAAGAAAAATCGGCGGCGGCACCAACGGTTGTTCCCGAATACGGGCTAATCAAAGTGGCCAAATCCACCGCAGTACCGCAGTTATCCCCGGCAATAATGGTAAAAGCGACCGGGCCAGCCCAAGTAGAAGTACCACTGCCGCCACAATCGGTTCTTACGTAAAAATTATAGGCCACGTTACCTGCCAATCCCGTTGCAGTAGCGGTTGTGGTCGGCGCGGCTACCGAACCGCTGGTCACAAGACCGGTTGCACCACTGCCACCGGCACCGGAAGTACGTACCTCCCAGTCATAGCCAATCGGAGTTCCGGCAATGGGTGCCGCCCAGGATAAACTGGCCGATGTTGCACCGGATGGCACTGCGGCTAACGTCGTGGGAGTCCCGCACGAAGGAGGAGCCGGAGGTGTCCAGGTAAACAAAAGCCCGGGGGGTGGAGCAACCGTATTGCTAAATGTACACGTAGCACCGTTACTTCCACCCGCAGTAGTGGCACTCCAATCTGTAGTAGTTGACCGGGTGTTAAAATCCGTTCCGGCAGCACCCCGCAAACCTGCCTGCGGCGTAATTGAGGCAGCACTGCTGGGGGTTGCGATGTTATAAGACGTGTATATTTTGTTGGTTGTTTCTTCCAGAATGATCTGAAAATCCATTTTATCCCCGCTGGAGGCGGTAGTAGAATAACGGGAAAAACTTGTCCACTGCACCACCAGTTGACGGTTAGGTGCAGACCCAATGGTTTGGTAACGAATACCTGCACTGGGCGGATGCACCCGCAAGTGCGATCCCGTACCCGTTGAGGAGGCATTCGCCGAAAGCGTGATGGTGGTACCGGTAACCGAAACGACGGTCGAGCCAGTAACTACCCCCGTACCAGTTACGACATCACCTACCGCAAGATTGGCGGTATTACCGGCCGTAACAGTGAGTGTAGGGCTGCCACTTGTGCGGTTCACCACAAAATGCTGACGCCCAATGACATCTACCCCAAAAGCAGAAATTACGTTATTGGCAACCGTCAAAGGACTGGTGTTGCTGGTGGGCGTGGCTGTCCCTAATTGAATCCAGCCGTTTGCATTGATACCAAAAGCGGTAAAGTTTAGACCACCATAAGTAAATGTAAACCCAATGGAGATATTCCCGTAACTGTTGTCGTCAATAGCACTGCCCGTGGTAGAGGGTAAATTAGTCCCTCCAACTATCGGCGAGTAACTACCGCTGCTGGACGAAAAGGAATAAGTAGAGACGTTTTGTCCCCACACAATTGTTGAGTGGATAATAACCCCCAACAATAGAAGTAATTTTGTAAAATTTTTCATACGCTAAAGAAAAATTTGTAAAGTGATTTGATAAAAATTGTGCTTAAATGAGATTGTTTATAGTGTCGGTTAGTCCACTATTTTTTAAACCAAACAGGTTATTTCAGTTTAATCGGAGAGCAAAAATACGCCAGCAAGTCATTTGCACAAATTTTCTTCCCAAATTATCACACAACCCCATAAATGTATTCTCCACGTGCAATCTACACAAACACAAGCCACTTCGATTAATTTAAAATTAAATTTTCCAAATACCGTTTCACCCGCCCATTGAACCACATTAAATTTTAAAAAAAATATTCACATATTTAATAAAATAAATTTGTTAACACAATATTCACCAAATCTTTTCCCTACTTAGCGAACAAAAAAATACCCGGTACACCAAACGTGCACCGGGCATTTTTTATCCTCCATGAAAAGGCGTTTCCCCTTTAAAAAATACCATCCAGCAAATAAATCAAAGCCGCCAGACTACCCGCCCCTAACTCCAACTCGCGTTTGTTCACCACCTCAAATACATCGGCGGCCGTGTGGTGAAAATCGAAATAGCGCTGTGAGTCGGGGTAATAGCCGCACAGCAGCACATTTTGGGGTTTTAACGGCCCAATATCGGCCCCACCGCCGCCCGGATTCAGGGTCATATTGTACGGCTCAAAATAGGGGCGCAACGGTTTTATCCGTTCAAAAAGCGTTTCAAAAACGTCGCCGTGTCCGTCGAAGGTAAAACCGCGCGGCGTAAAACCACCGGCGTCGGTTTCAATGGCGCACAAGTGTTTTTCGCCTTTGCGTTGTGCTTCGGCGGCGTAAACAGTGCCGCCGCGCAGGCCATTTTCTTCGTTCATAAACAACACGCAACGGATGGTATTTTTGGGTTTATAACCCGTTTTTTTCAAAATCCGAAGCATATCCATGCTTTGTACGCAACCCGTGCCGTCGTCGTGCGCACCCTCGCCCACGTCCCAACTATCCAGGTGCCCGCCCGCCAGAATGTATTCGTTGGGGTTTTCGCTGCCGCGAATTTCGCCAATCACGTTGTACGACAATACATCGGGCAAAGAGCGGCAATGTAGTATCATCGAAACGGCAGTCGCCGGGTCTTTTTTGAGGCGTTTGGCCAAATCTTCGGCGTCCCTCGTGCTAATAGCGATGGCCGGAATACGCGGCACCAGTGTATCGTAACGCAACGAACCGGTGTGCGGCCATTGATCCACATTTTGGGTCATGGAGCGCACCACCACCGCAATAGCGCCGTACTTGGCCGCCCGCGAAGCCCCGCTCACGCGTTGGTCAACGGCCCCGCCGTAGGCTTCAAAGGAGCGGATGCGCGTGGGGTCCATGGGGCGGTTAAAAAACACAATTTTGCCTTTAATACCGGCCTCGCCCAATTTCTCGAGGTCGCTCCAACTTTTGGCCTCCACTACTTGCGCTTGTATTTTTTTGCCATCGGTACCCACGGAACCGCCCAGAGCCAGGGCAGGAATTTTTAGGCGTTTTTTATCATTCCCGCCCACAATTTCGACGTGTTCGGCCGCGCCACGTTCCCAATGCGGCACCATAACGGGTTGCAACCACACCGAATCCAGCCCGAGGGTATCCAGCGTATTTTTGGCCCATTGCACGGCTTTGGCCGCTCCGGCACTGCCACTGAGGCGATGGCCCACTTGTTTGCACAGAGATTCGAGCCACGGATAACACTGCCCGTCGCTCAATGCCTGACTGTAAATAGCGCGCACCGCATCTTCGTGTTGTTTGTCTTTTTGCTGCGCTGATGCCGAAAACGAAAAAAATGTAAGTGTGAAAACAACACTAACAAAAATGGTTGATTTTACCATTTGGTGGGTTCTTTTGTAATTATTTGTGCAGTAAACCATGTTTTAGAACAAAATATGCCTGAGAAAAACGGGTATTTCGAGGTTGTTTTGGCTGATTTGTGATTATTTTTCAGTACCGAGGTAAAAACACGGGCAAACCTTAACATTTTTACAAAAAAACCGCCTTTATTTTATCAAAAAATAAAATTATGACTTTTTTTGTAAAAATTTTGGGATGCTTCTTGTCAAATTCACACAAAGCCCTTACCTTTGCATCATATTTAAAAACGTAGTAAATACGCGAGAATAATTTGGTTTTATTTGGTTAGGGCTGAGGTAGTGCTGTGGTGGCGCTACCTCTATTTTTTTGTCCACTCCGCATCGGCCCCTAATCGCTTCCGCAAGGCGGTTGCAAATGCCTTCATTTTAGCCACGGCTACCTCCGGCATTTCCGGGAATAAAGTATTCATTTCGTCGGCTAAATAGGTTGGAATGGCGTAATAAGCCGTTTTTTTGCTGCCTTTGTGAATGTACCGCCAAACGGGCACGTATCCATAATCGCCCAAAGTGGCTTTAGCCGCCCCTTTTTTCAGGATCAATTCGGTTTGCACCATAATACCACCGTCGGTATTGGGTTGTTGTTGGTTGCTGATAAAATTCCCCAACGAATACGCCACCAGCACTTTTTTCCCTTTGTACGATTCCATTTTGAGGGGCTGCACCACGTGCGGGTGCATACCAATAATCATATCCGCGCCTTCGCGCATCATAAAGCGGGCCAGTGCGCGCTGTTCGGCGTTTTCGGTGAGTTGGTATTCCAGGCCCCAATGCACCACCGCGATAATAAAATGAGGTTTGCGGGCGCGGGCCTCGGCAAAATCGGTGGCCATTTGCACCGTATCCAACAAATTGACGATGGTCGGGGCCTCGGTTGGGACACCGTTGGTGCCGTAGGTGTAATTCAGAAACGCCAGTTTAAAATTGTCTTTGTACACCATCAGCGGGTAAAAAACATCGCGTTCCTTTTTGTTTTTAAAAGTACCCGTTTGCCAAAATCCCTCGGTGCGCAACGTTTCTATCGTGTTGGTAACGCCCAGGGCGCGGCTATCGTTGGAGTGGTTATTGGCGGTTACCATCACGTCAATCCCGGCATCTTTCAGGGCGGTGGCCAGGGCGTCGGGGCTGCGGAACATCGGATAACCCGTGTACGGCGACTTGCCCGGCAGCGTCAGTTCGAGGTTGCCAATGGCCAAATCCGCGTCGCTCAGCGGCTTTTTGACAAACTGAAAACAGGGCGTATAATCGTACTTGCCCGGACTCACTTCGGCACTTTTAATTTGTGGGGTATGCCCCATAATATCGCCCGTAAAAATAAGGCGCAAGGTGTCACTCTGGGCCTCAACACGGCACAACACCGCCCAAAAACCCAATACAATATATAGTCGTTTAATGGTCATCTTTTTTTAGTGAAGAGTGAAGAGTGAAGAGTGAAGAGTGAAAAATTTTACACTTGAATAGTGCTCGTTTTTATGCAATTTTGTATTCTTTTCACAAAGAAAAACACTTACTCCACAAAATTACTCTTCATTATTCACTCTTCATTATTCACTCTTCACTTATCACTATTCACTTATCACTATTCACTCTTCACTTATCACTCTTCTAGCGTCTTCGATGGCTTTGGGGTGGTACGAAGGGTCGGGTTGGCCTTTGGCGTATTTGGCCAGGTCGGCGTTGCGGAGCAATTGTAACAAAAGCGCCTGGGTGTGCGGATCCATATTGGTCCGGCGGATTTGTACACTGGCGTCTTCGGCCCCCGATTTTTGGGTGTGTAACTGGTACCGGTCGTCAATATAAGCGCGGACAATGGCCGAGAGGGTGGCGTAATAGGTTTTTACGTCGCCTTTTTGCCACAATTGTTGGGCTTCGAGTTGGTCCAGTTTCCGGATGGCCAATTCGTACGCCGACAGTTCACTACTGCGGTAACGGGCACTGGCCTGTTTTTTTCGTTTCGAAATCCAATACAACACCAGCAGCGTAATGGCCAAACCGGCCACCAACCAAATCAGCCAGATATAGTCGGTCCAGTTTTTACTTTCGCGGTGAATTTCTTTGAGGTCGGCCATATCCACCAAATCGTTGGAGGGAACGGGTGTTGGCACCACCGTAAGCGGCAAAGGATCGGATTGTAACAACACACCTTCGCGCAAATGTACGGTAAGCGGCGGTAATACCAACGAATCGCTGGCTTCAAAAACAATCACCCGGAGGTCTTTTTTCCAGGTATTACCGGATTTTACCCAGGGACTTTGGGCTAAAATATTATCGGGCGAAAGCAGGGCCGACCAGGTAGAAAGGTCGAGGGTATCGGGTTCGGCCGGGGCTTCGAGGTGGATATAAAAGGCTTCGCCGGTCTCTACAACGGCACTATCCAACCGCAGCATTAACCCCGATTGGGCCTGCGATTGGATAGTGCAACAAATAAAAATGAAAAAATGGAAAAGAATACGCATCGTGGACTTATTCACCTTGGTCGCGGTACTCATCCCAGGATTTTTTGTTGTAAATTTCCTCTTTGGCAAATTTGAGTTCTTTCATCAGGTCGTCTTTTTCCTTGTAACCGGGCGAAATCATAATCCGGCGGAAATCCTGATCGAGATAAACGAGGGTTGGGTAGCCCATTTTGCCATCGAGCAGGGCGTAAGCGAGGGTATGCACACCACGGCCATTTTCGGTTTCGACAAAAGCAAAAGTATCGCGGCCAAAAATAATACGGTCGCGTTGTTCGGCGTTGAGTTTTACCGGATAAAAGTTATCGGCCATGTATTGGGTAATTTCACCGTTACTAAAAGCCGCCTTATCCATTTTTTTGCACCAGCCACACCAGTCGGTGTAAACATCCACAACAATTTTTTTGGGTTTGGTTTTATTCAATTCCACGGCTTCTTCCCAGGTGTACCATTTCCCGGCGGTTTCTTTGGGTGCCGAGGTCGTAAGGCCGGAAAAATGGGCTACCAGGCCAATTAAGCCGGTGGCCGCCGTTATGGCGATTGCTGATAAATAATGCATAATGATCTGATTTTCAAGTAGTTCAGGATCAAACTCATTCCCTGAAAGACTATTTGTTAAAAAAAGCAGACAAAAAAACTTCAAAAAATGCTAAAGGCTGCACAATCGGCTGTTAAATTTTTCTCAAAGTTTCTTAACGAAATCATTAGACACCAGACTTTGGACAAAAGATATTAGACCTAAGACACAAGACCTTAGACTTTTTGATATAAGAATTCCGATATACGATTTTTGATTTTTGAAGTTTTTACCCGCCGTAAACTGCCCGGCGGCGAGATGTGCATCCCGGAGGAACGGAGTGGATGACATCTCAGAGCAATACGAATTCCCAACAAAAGACATTTGTCCAAAAGTGCACCGCACCAACCAATAACCCCCAAAACGCGCATTTTGTGGCGCGTGCTAATATATTTTTTTATATATGAGTTCTGATAGCAGATATATGATTTTTGAAGTTTTTACCTGCCGAGCGTGAAAGGCAAAAAAAGACTTTTAAAACAATCAACGATCGTATCTTTGCCCAAAATTCACAATATGGAAAATAACATCCTTGATGCCGACATCTATGGCACTGAACGTACGGCCGCTGAAATCATGGAAGTCTTGCGTCAAAAAGGCTACATTGACGTTTACGAAAACAACAGTGGAGCAATCGTTGTCAATGCCGCCAAAACCTTAGCGTGCACGATCGCTCAGGATAAGACGGGCAAATGGCAGCCCATTATCGAGCCTCGATATTTTATCCCGGAAATCTTTATCCCTTGTATTTTGCTGATCATCCTCCTAAACTTTATCAATGTAAAGTTAGGCGTTTTACTAAGTTTGGCCATTACTTCGGGAGTTACTTGGCTATTTACTACCAATAAACGAAAGCGGCTGAAGGCAGACATTCAAATCGCTATTCACGGCTCATAGTTGCGTGCACACGATGCTCATCAGGGTTTTCAATGCGCATCTGGACGAGATAGTGCGACCAGTTCAACGTGAATGCGGCCAATTCGCTAGACGCTGTCTGGCGAATTGGCAAGGAACGGAGTGGATGACATCTCAAAGCGGCTCGGATGGAAGGCAAAAACCGCCATTCCCCAAGTGAAATACCACACAAAAACGGACTCTTTTTACCCCAAATACATCTAAACATCCTGTAACCCCTTGATTCATCGAGGGGATGGGATGCTCGCCACCATCCCATCTACCATCCTGACAAACATCCCATCAAGCACCGTATTTATGGCGTGTTTGCAGACTTTCCCGTCATAATGCACCTATTTACCCATAAAAAAAGCCCGCCCAAATTTGTCATCCAACAACAAATCCAGGCGGGCTTCACGCTCCAAAACTACTGCCCAATCAAAATCGGTGCAGATTTCCCACTGCCCATAATCACCACTTTGGCGTTGGGCGAATTGGCCAGTTCTTTTTGAGCCTTAATTTGCTCAAATTGCAAGAGTTTGTCCGACAAACTGGACGTCAGGATTTTTTGGTAGTCCGCGATACCTTGGGCTTCCACCCGTTTGCGGTCGGCTTCCTGCTTTTCCTTTTCCAGCACGTAACGCATTTTTTGCGATTCCTGCTCGGCGTTAATTTTGGCCTCAATCGCTTGTTTTACCGATGCCGGCAAAGTGACGTTGCGCACCAAAATGTTTTCCAAAATCAGGCCGCGTTGCTGAAACTCTTTGGTAATGCCTTCAAATACTTTGGCCTGAAACTCTTCGCGTTTGGACGAATACAACGACACCGCGTCGTAACCCGAAGCGTAATCCCGGATTTTGGTGCGGGTAATGGGGCGCACAATTTTTTCCGCAATTTCGCGCCCAATGGTTTGCAAAATTTCCGGCGTTTTGGTCGCGTCCAAACGATACAGCACCGTCAGGTCAAAAGTCACTTCCAGCCCGTCAGCGGACAACACCCGAATGGCATCGTCGCCTTCTTTATCACCCTCGTCGTGTACGCCCGACATGGTGTAGTTTTGGGTGCGGGTATCGAAATTAACGACGTCAATCATGGGGTTGATAAAGTTAAGCCCTTCCGTGAGGATATCGGACTGCACTTTACCAAACAAGGTTTTTACCCCCACCTGCCCCGGCTGTATTTGTTCGGTGCAGGAAAACATTAATCCCAGCGTGATCATAGCGCCACCGGCGTAAGTACCAATCTTTTTGAGGGAAACAAGATTGGGGTTCGTTTTGGAGAGGGCCGAAAATACGCCCCAAAGAATGGCTCCAATGAATATTAAGAACATAGTTGTTGAATTTTTTTATGTGTTATTTATGATGGCAGAAGTTTTTTTTGAAGTTTTTTGAGATTACATGAGCAATATTAGCATCCATCCGGGCCGCCACAACGATATTACACGACCAATTGCACGGAAAAGACGATGAGATGCTATACATTTGCCCCTTATGAAGCACCTTATTGTATTAACTGTATTTTGTAGCCTGCTGGTGGCCTGCAAAAAGGAACATACCTTATTTGAACGGCTGAACAGCGACCATACCGGCATTCGGTTCAACAACGAAATCACCGAAAACGATACCCTCAATATTCTTCGGTCCGAATTTATTTACAACGGCGGCGGCGTGGCCACGGGCGACCTTAACGGAGACGGCCTGCAAGACCTGTTTTTTACCGGCAATCAGGTGGATAACCGCTGTTATCTCAACAAAGGTAATTTAAAATTTGAAGATATTACCGATCGCGCCGGATTGGCCAAACCCGATAAAAACATTTGGTCGGCGGGCATTAACCTGCTCGATATTAACCTCGACGGCCGCCTCGATATTTACGTTTGTAATACTTTCCAGAAAAACCCGCTGCTGCGCCGCAACCTGCTCTACATTAACCAGGGCAACGACGCCAACGGGGTACCCGCGTTTAAAGAAGATGCCGCTGCTTACGGCCTCGACAACAACGGACATACGCCCAACGCGCAGTTTTTTGACTACGACAACGACGGCGACGACGACCTGTTTTTGTCCGTTAATGTCATGGACCGCCGGAATCCCAACGCGTTTCGCGAAAAAACCACCGATGGCTCCGACCCCAATTGCGATAAATTGCTCCGCAACGACCCCAACCCTACCCTCGGCCACCCCGTGTTTACCGATGTGTCGCTGGCGGCCGGTCTTAAACACGACGGTTACAGCCACAGCGCCCTCATCTCCGATGTTAACCGCGACGGCTGGCTCGATATTTACGTGGCCAACGATTACGTCACCAACGACCTCCTCTACATCAACAACCACGACGGCACGTTCACCAACCGCGTGGCGCAATGTATGAAACACCAGGCCGGTTCCGCGATGGGCAGCGACATCGCCGATGTCAACAACGACGGGCACCTCGACCTGTTTGTGACCGAAATGTTGCCCTATTACAACAAACGCAAAAAACTGTTCCAAGGCCCCAATAACTACGCCGTTTACAAAAACAACGACCAATACGGCTACGAATACCAGTACGGCCGCAACGTCATGC
The DNA here is from genome assembly GCA_013298845.1 of Chitinophagales bacterium. Lineage (GTDB taxonomy): Bacteria > Bacteroidota > Bacteroidia > Chitinophagales > Saprospiraceae > M3007. The sequence continues at coordinate 97,300 of JAAFJN010000003.1, read as the reverse complement.
AGGTGTTTCAGGGCATGGACCCCGATACCAAATTGCCCGTTTACGGCGATATGGCTTTTATTACCGGCACCCAGGAAACGGAATGGAGTTGGACCCCGCTGCTGGCCGATTACGACAACGACGGCGACCGCGACTTGTTTGTGACCAATGGCTTCCCACGCGACGTAACCGACCACGATTTTGGGATGTACCAAGCCAATTCGGGTAATTTGATTGCGCCGCTGGATTTGCAGGAAATGATTCCCCAAATTAAAGTGCCCAAATTTATGTTCCGCAACGACGGCAACATGCAGTTTTCGGACCAGTCAAAACCCTGGGGCGTGGACATTCCGGCGTTTTCCAACGGGGCCGCTACCGCCGATCTCGACAACGACGGCGATTTGGATTTGGTGGTCAACAACATTGACGAAAATGCTTTTTTCTTTAAAAATACCCTCAACGACGCCAAAGAAGGCCAAAAGCCCAATTATCTGCGCGTAAAAGTGGAAGGTGCGCAACCGCGTTCAACGGGATTTGGCGCAACGGCCACCGTGTTTTTTGCGGGCCAACAACAAACCGCGCAGGTGCTGTCGGCGCGGGGTTTTAGCGCGGCTTCCGAAACGACGCTGCACTTTGGTCTGGGCACGGCTACCACCGCCGATTCGGTGCAGGTGCGTTGGCCGGGTAATAAAATGGTGACCTTGCGCGGCGTAGCGGCTAACCAAACCATCACCGTTGCGCCCACCGAGGCCCGCGTCGAACAACCCTGGCTGGCGGGCAGCGGCCTGTTCCGGTCGGTAGATACCAAATCGGTGGGTTTGAATTTTGTCCAAAACGAAGATGATTTTGTGGATTTCGATCACCAACGCACCCTTCCGCACAAATTTTCCCAATACGGCCCGGGTTTGGCCGTTGGTGACATTAACGGCGATGGCCTCGACGATCTGTACCAGGGCGGTACCGGCGGGGTGGATGGTATGTTTTTTGTTGCGCAAAAAAACGGGTCGTTTGTCCAAAAAGCCGCCAATTTTAAAACGAACAAACGCAAACTGGAAGAAGAACTGGGTGTACTCCTGTTCGATGCCGACGGCGATGGCGACAATGATTTGCTGGCCGTTCACGGCGGTGCGCAAAACCCGGCAAACCACGAAATGTACCAGGATTGCCTGTACGTCAACGACGGAACGGGGCGTTTTACCCGCGATTCTACCGCTTTACCCGTCGAAACCACCAACGGTACGGTGCTCAAAGCCGCCGATATGGACGGCGATGGCGACCTCGATGTGTTCGTGGGTGGCAGCATGATTCCGCGTTCGTATCCACGACCCGACCGCAGTTTTATCCTCCGCAACGACAGCAAAGGCAAAGATAAACCCTTGTTCACCGACGTTACGGCGCAGGTCTGCCCCGAATTGGCCAATATCGGTCTGCTCAACGATGCCCTGTTCACCGATTTTAACAACGATGGCCAGGTGGATCTGCTGTTGGCGGGCGAATGGATGCCGCTTACTTTTTTGAAAAATGAAGGTGGCCAATTTAAAAACGTGACGGCCAGCACCGGAATCGGGGGCGAAACGGGTTGGTGGAGTGGCCTGGCCGCCGCCGATTTCGACAACGACGGTGACACCGATTATATGGCGGGTAACTACGGTAAAAACCTGTATTTTCAATGCCGCGACAACGAACCGATCCGGCTCTACGCCAAAGATTTTGACAACAATGGTTTTTGGGATCCCTTTATTTCCTGCTATTGGCGGGATTCGGTGGGCCAAAAACACGAATATTTTTACCACACCCGCGACGATATGATTCGGCAGTTGATTTCCATTCGCAAAAAGTTTTTTGGGTACGGCGATTTGGGTGCGGCTACCGTGCAGGATGTTTTTAGCCAACAAGAATTGGAAGGGGCCATTATTCACCAAACTACACAATTGGCCACTTGTTACGTCGAAAACCTGGGTAATGGCCAGTTCAAAACGACGGCCCTCCCGTGGCAGGCGCAGGTGGCCCCCGTCTTCGGGATTTTACCCCACGATGCCGACGGCGATGGTCTGCTCGATGTATTACTCGTGGGCAACGATTACGGCATGGAACTCCTCCAAGGCCGCGCCGATGCGTTTAATGGTTTGTTGTTAAAAAACGCCGGAAACGGTCAATTCATCCCCGTTTCGATGCAGGAATCGCACTTTTTTGTTCCCAATGATGCGCGTGCGCTCGTGCACCTGTTTTTGCCCGACGGCTCTGCGATGATCGCGGCCACCCAAAACCGCAACGATATGCGGGTATTTGCGACGGGTACGGCGGCAAAAGTGGTGCATTTAGCACCGGGCGATACCAAAGTGCGCTTGCAATTAGCCAACGGTAAAACCCGCGTGCAGGAATTTTATTACGGTCAGGGCTTTTTGTCGCAGCAACAACGCGCCGTTGCGCTCGGCGGAGCGGTGACCGGTGGCGTTATTGTAAATGGAAAAGGGCAGGAACGGCGGGCGGAGTAATAGTTAATTAGGATTTGCTTGATTTTTTAAGGATTAGAAGGATTTTTTTGGGTGTGATTGCACCCTTTTATTCTCTAAAATCAAGCAAATCCTAACATCATTATCCCATTTTACTTTTCTGCTTTAGTTTATCGTGTTGCATTTTTTCCACTAACCACGGTGGTAAATACTGGCGGGACTCAAATAAATCATTATTCGCCTCGCCAACCATTTCCGGGGTAATATCTTCAACCTGAAGATTGGGAATGAACTTATTGTTAAAAATATGGCGGTATTGCAGGCTTTCGCCGCCAAAATTAATGAGCAAACCGTTTCGGATATTTAAGCGCTCCACCGTGTTTATTGCTTGCACGATGTCTTCATTAGACAGTTCTGATTTGGCTTTAATTTCCAAAATAACCGCCTGGTTACATAAAAAGTCACAGCGACGAGCCGCGATTTTGTAATTATCATAATGAATGGGCAACCAGACTTCGCGTTCAAAAGCAATTTGCTCCCGCCCGAGTTCGATAGCCAGCGCACGGCAATAAACATATTCCCGAAAGCCACGCTTGAGTTTGTTGTGCACAGTTATGGCACAACCAATAATACGATAGGTAAGGTCTCCTTTTTCCATGAATATAAATTTGTAAAAAATAAAAAATCGCTACAAACCGAAATAATTCACCAAAAAGGAATAGTTCATTAAAGTTTATCTCTTAACCAAGATACACTATAATGAACTATTCCCCAAGTGCTAATCCACTCTCCCTTCACACCAACCAAAAAATCTTTCCAATCCTTTAAAATCAGGTAAATCCTAACACTACAGCCCAAAAAATCCTTTTAATCCTTTAAAATCAAGCAAATCCTAATACTACTGCCCCCCCAAATCCTTTTAATCCTTTAAAATCAAGCAAATCCTAATACTACACTACTCCCCCCCTCTAAAACACCATCGTTTTAGAATCCGATGCCTCCCCGGCGGGGGTAATGGCTTTGATAACAATGGTATTATTACCTTTTACCAAATTGGCAACGCATTTTAAAGCCCCGGTAGCAGCCGTAAATTCAAAATCGTTGAGAGTAGTACCGTTGACTGTAACGGTAATCTGGCTGCGCTCCGTTACGTTTTTCAACGTGGCCGTCACCGAAGTTTTACCCGTATTGGGGTTAAACGGATTGGTGGATGGTTGCGAAGTAGACACGATTTTTACTTCCGGTACTGCCCCCGTGGACTTAGGTGTATAAGTAACATCGGCTTCGGCTTGAGTGCTGCCGCTGTTGTTTTCGGCCACTACTTTTAAGGTGTTTTTCCCTTCTTTTAACGTCGCTTTATAGGTTAACTCTTGGGTTTTGGCATTGTAGTTCACCCCACGAACGGGCGAATTATTGAAAAATATTTTAATATTCGCTGTACCCGCTACGCCAGTTACCTTAGCCTTATATTCAAATACATTTTTGGTGACTGGAGCCTTCGACGTACCGGGTTGGGTGAACGTTACCGTTGGTTTATCGGCGGGTTTGGGTGCGTACACCACGGTGACTTCGGCATTGTCTTTGCCATCGGGGGTGGACACTTCCACGGCAATGGTATTGTTGCCTTCGCGGAGGGTTAGCGGCATACTGATCACGCCACTGCGGTCCATAGTGACATTGTTAAGCGCAGTACCGTTTTGTTTCACGACCACGTTCCGCGCACTGAATACATTGGTGGTGGTGGCTTTTAACGTAGCACTCGGGTTATCTGTCCGGGAGCGATCGGCGGGGGTATTAATCACCACCGTGGGCGTTTTTTGCGGACTGTATTTTACCTTATGGCTGGCCTCGGCAGAACCACCGGCGTTGCTGGCCGATACCCGAATGGTATTATCGCCTTCGCCCAATTTAATTTTTGCGGTCAACTTGCCGTTGGCGGCATCAAAGGTAAATGTGGTAATAGTGCGACCGTTGAAGTACATCAAAATAGCATTTTTGTCGGACACATTTAACACGGTGGCTTTTACCTCGGTATCGGCGGTGCGTACCGTTGAACCATCGGCGGGAGCCTCAATGCTCACGACGGGTTTGGGCACGGCCACGGTGTATTTGAGGCGCACCACGGCTTCGTGGCTGCCGCCGTCGTTGGTGGCGGTCACGCGCAGGGTATTTTCGCCTTTGTCCAAACCAACCGTCACCGAAACCTGGCCGGTGCGGTTGTTAAATTCAAAATCGTTCACCGCTTTGCCGTTCACATACACCTGAACATCGTTTTTATTGTCCACGTTTTTCACCGTAGCGCGCAGCGGGGCTTCGGCAGTGCGTACTTCGCTGCCGTTGGCGGGCGTGATAATATCCACCACCGGTTTTGGCGTGGCCACCGCGTATTTAAACCGCACCGTGGCTTCGTTGCTACCGGCGCTGTTGGTTACTTTAACGGTAAGGGTATTGTCGCCGTCTTTGAGGTTCAAATTACCACTCACGAGCGAACGACCATCAAAATCAAAACCGCTAAACGTTGCACCATTGAACACCACCACGATTTCGGAACGGTTGGTTACGTTGGCCGTGTTGGCTTTAAAGGCCACGTCGCGGCGGTCGAAAGTGGCATTATTCCCCGGTTCCGTGATAGATACCGTGGGTTTGCGGGGCGTAGTGGGCGGTGTAATACCCCCACGACGGGTGATAGTCACCTGATCCTGGACTTCTCCGGCACTGTTGCGGGCTTTGAGCACCACTTCGTTGTCGTTGGGTTGCAGGTCAATGTTTGCCGTCACTTCACCGGAGCGGTTGTTGTAGTTAAATGCGCTGACCTCGCGGTTATTCACCAACAGGGTAATGTCTTCTTTGCGGGTAACATTCACCACCGTGGCCTTAATATCGTACGCTTTATCGGCGGTAGAAGCCGTGTTGGTGGGCTGCGTGAAATTGACGTTGGGTTTCCGCCCCGAAGAAGGCGGCGTGGTGGGCGGAGTAGTTGGTGGTGTTCGGGGCGTTGATTTGACTTCAATCACCACTTCGTCGGCGGCGCGACCGGCCGGGGTTGTGGCTTCTACGCGGATAACATTACGGCCGTCGCGGAGGCGCAAACTCGCTTCGAGGCCCTCGGCGAGGGTAAACCGATCTTCCTCGGCGCCATTCACCGTGAGGCGAACGTCGCGTTTATCGCGCACGTATTGCACATCGGCGCGGAAGTAAACATCGTTTCTGTCGCTTTGAAATGGCGACACCGATGGGTTGGTAATGCGCACCTGTGGAGCGGGTGCCGATGGCGGCGGCGGTGGCGGGAACGAAGGATTGCTGCGGTCTTCCCAAATAACAATCAGGGTTTCTTCGTCGCGGCCCGCCGGATTGGAGGCTTCTACCGTAATTTCGTTGCGACCGGGGCGCAGGCGGGCGGTGCCGCCAAAACGGCCGTTGCGGAACTCAAAACCGCGTTGTTCACCGTTGACATAATAGTGCACATCGGCGGGGGAGTTCACGTGTTTTATGTCGGCTTTTACAAAAACACTGGCACTATTGGAGATATACGGGTTATCGTTGGGGCTGATAATATCCACTTCCGGTTTGCGGGTACGGCTTCGGTCGCGGCGGGTCAAATCCCAGCGCATAAAAATATTGGTATAATGCGCCCAATCGTTGGGCGCAATGCCCTGGTCATTGAAACGTTGCCCGTCGAGGACATCGGTGCGGCTAAACGTGACTTTGTGACCCACGCCCATTACGAAATGTTTACCGAGTTGATAACCCAGTTCCACCCCGGCATCGGGCATAAATCCGGCGCGTAATCCGGTTCCGGTGGAGCCGTCGGCGCGCGATTCATATTTGCCGTCGCGGAGGTTGTCCAATTGGGCCAAAACACTGGCTTTGCCGTTGCTTTGGTTAATGGACAAATAATTATAAGCGTTACCGAGGGTGGTGCCTTGGTCAATACGGGCGCGGTAAACGTTAAAACCAATGCCGCCAAAGAGGTTGAGCACAATTCCGGTGCGTTCGCGCAGCCGGTTAAAAGTAATCACACCTTCTACGTCCAATTCGCCCATGCCGGTGCGGTGGTTGGCAAAAACAAACGAAGAATCGAGGGGGGCGGTTTTGTCCAACAGGTAATTGATCCCAACGTTGGAGGAACCGTTTAAGGCTTTATTGTCCTGAAGGTTAACGCTGGTACGCCAGTCGGACCCATACGAGCGGGTAAACAGCAAACGGCTGCGAATATCAAAAGACAGCAGACCGCCGGGGCGATACGCCACGTTTTTACCGAGGGTTAACCCGGCACCCCATCCGTTAAAAGTGGTGCGGACATCGGAGGATTGGTAAGCCCAACCGCCGTCAATGCCAAAGGTGACCCAACCGCGCTCGCGGGGGGTAAAACGCGAGTTGAATTGTTGGCCAAAAAGGCTCATTGCAATAAATGTAAATACGAGAGAAAAGGTTAAGCGCATATCTTCATAATTTAAACGGGCAAAAAAACCAGTTTCACCGGCAAAGATTGCGCTTTTGATGTTAAAATCACAAAAGATTAACCCTAAACTAAGGAATCTGTTAAGAGTTTGCAACCTTTGGGGCGACTTTTAAGTCAACATTTTGCAAATGGAATTATTGGATTGGTGTGTACTCGTAGGTACACTTGGATTTATCGTCCTTTACGGACTTTGGGCTGGCCGCAAAAAAGCGGGGGAAAGCCACGACTTTTTGGCCGGTAACCGCGACCTGAAATGGTGGACCATCGGGCTGAGTATTATGGCAACGCAAGCCAGTGCCATCACGTTTTTGAGCACGCCCGGACAGGGTTTCAACGACGGGATGCAGTTTGTGCAGTTCTACTTCGGGATGCCGATTGCCATGATTTTTTTGTGCATTTTTGTGCTGCCCGTGTATTATAAACTCAAGGTCACCACGGCCTACGAGTTTTTAGAGCAGCGCTTTGATCTGCGGATGCGCAGCCTCACGGCTATTCTTTTTTTGATTCAACGCGGCGTGGCGGCGTCCATTAGTATTTACGCGCCCAGCATTATTTTGTGCGCGGTATTCGGGTGGAATCTGGCGTTTACCAACCTGATGATGGCCATGTTTGTGGTCATTTATACCACTTCGGGCGGCAGTAAAGCGGTGAGCAAAACGCAAGAACTCCAAATGACCATTATGCTTTCGGGGTTGGTCATGGCCTTCGTTATTATTGTGATGAACTTACCCCAGGGTGTTGGCCTGAGCGAAGCCTGGCAAATTGCCGGAGCAACGGGCAAAACCCAGGTTATCGACTGGTCTTTCAAATGGGAAGACCGCTACAATATTTGGTCGGGGATTTTGGGTTCTACCTTTTTGTTTTTGTCTTATTTCGGGACCGACCAAAGTCAGGTGGGGCGTTATTTGTCGGGAAAATCATTGCAGGAAAGCCGTTTTGGTTTGTTGTTTAATGGTTTTATCAAAATCCCCATGCAGTTTTTGGTATTGGCCGTGGGGGTAATGATGTTTGCTTTTTACCAATTTAACGCGCCGCCGCTGCATTTTAACGAAAGCAACGCCAAAGCCGTGGTGGGCACTCCTTACGAAGCCCCTTACCGCGCCTTAGAAGCGCAGGCCGATAGTCTTTTTAAGGTTAAACAAGCCATTATTGGGCACGGATACAACGACACGCCCGAAAACCGGGCGGCATTGGTGTCGCTGGAGCAGGGACGTGCCAAATTGCGCACTTCCGCCGAGGCACTCATTAAGCAGGCCAAACCCGACGCCGATACCAAAGATAAAGATTACGTATTTATCCGGTTTGTCCTCAGCCAGATTCCTTCGGGGTTGATTGGGCTTATTTTGGCCATGATTTTTTGCGCGTCGTGGAGCACCACGGCCTCCGAACTCAACGCCTTAACTGCCACCAGCGTTTCGGATATCTACAAACGGTCGTTGGTGCCTGGCCGCGACGAAGCCCATTACCTGCGTGCGTCGAAGATTGCCACCGTCATTTGGGGCATATTTATCACCATTTTTGCCACTTACGCCGATTTGTTCGATAACCTGATTCAGGCGGTAAATATGGTGGGATCTATCTTCTACGGCACCATTTTGGGTATATTCTTCACGGCTTTTTTCCTCAAACAAGTAAAAGGCCGTGCGGTCTTTATCGCTGCCCTGTTCGCCCAAACCATCGTTGCGTACCTGTTTTTCTTTGTCAATAAAGATGCCTACCTGTGGTATAATCCGTTGGGTTGTGGCTTGGTCATGGGCATTGCGGCACTGGTGCAATTGTTGGAAAGGAAAGTGTTTAAGGGTTGAATTGGTTGGAAGGGTTGAATTGGTTGAATTGGTTTTGCTCGTTGTAGCGTATTCGTTTTTTGTTGCCCGTTGCGACGCACCCGTTTTTTGTTGCTCGTTGTAGCGTACACGTTTTTTATTTGTCTGATTTACTTCATTTTACGCATCAGATTGACCTGCAATCGAGCATTTTGGGCCTAAAAACACAATTCAAGTGTCATAATCTGCCAAATCTTTCAGATTTGGTAGATTTCGTCCGCGAATATGCGCCGCAGGCACCCTCGCCCTGATTGCGCTATTTCACTTTAGAAAAACACAACTCAAGCCGCCCAATCTGCCGCGAATATGCGCCGCAGGCACCGTTGCCCTGATTGCGCTTTTCACCACTAAAAAGTGTACCCCCCCACAAATACTACATCAAGCAAAAAAAACGAGAACGTCGCGACGGGCAAATTTGTGGCAGAAATCTACCAAATCTGAAAGATTTGGCAGATGAGCACACTTAAAAACGTGTACGCTACAGCGGGCAACAAAAAAACGAACACCCTACAACGAGCAACAAAAACCGAGTACGTCGCAGCGAGCAAAACAAATTCAACCATTTCAACCCTTCTACACTAATTCAACCCTTCTCCGTCAATTCAACCCTTCCCCCCCCTTCTCCAGCATATTTTAAAAAAATTTCTTCAAAAAGTTTGACGAACTATATAACTCAAAGTAGTTTTGTCGCTTAGAGCCTGTCATTTACAGGCACAACAAAACATGTTGGCAGCCGCTCCACGCGCGCCGGCGAAATTTCAGACAAAACATTAATCAGTCACTATTTATGAAGAAAATCGGAATCTTGCACGGCAAGGAGAACACATTCCCGGAAGCATTTGTGCAGCGGGTTAATTCTAAAAACGTTAAAAATGTGTACGCCGAACGCACGCTCGTGGATGAATTGATGCAGGGAGAACCCACGCCGTACGCGGTGATGATTGACCGCATCAGTCAGGACGTGCCTTTTTACCGCGCTTACCTGAAAAATGCCGCCCTCAATGGCACGGCTGTACTCAATAACCCTTTCTGGTGGAGTGCCGACGAAAAGTTTTTTAACAACTGTCTCGCCACCAAAGTGGGCGTTCCGGTACCAAAAACCATTTTGTTGCCTTCTAAAGAAATGCCACCAGATACCTCCGGCCAAAGTTTCCGCAACCTGAAATATCCGCTCGACTGGGAGCGGATGATCGAATACCTCGGTGGTTTCCCGTTGTTTATGAAGCCACACTCCGGCGGTGGTTGGAAAAACGTGTACAAAATCCACAATTTTGACGAGTTCTTCGCGGCTTACAACGAAACCGGTACCCTTGTGATGCTCCTGCAGGAAGCCATTGATTTTGACTCTTATTTTCGCTGTTATTGCCTCGGTGGAAAATACGTGCGCATCATGGATTACGAACCCCGCAACCCGCACCACCTCCGTTACGTTGCCGACTTTAAACAAGTGGACAAAGCCAAACGCGACGAAATGCACGATTTTGTGTTGCGCCTCAACCACGCTTTGGGATACGACTTTAACACCGTAGAATTTGCCATCCGCGACGGTGTTCCTTATGCCATTGACTTCTGCAATCCGGCCCCCGATGCCGACCTGCATTCGGTGGGTGAAGCCAACTTCGAATGGGTAGTAGAAAATGCGGCCAATATGGTGATCGAAAAAGCGCTGGCGCACAAAGAGGGGGGTAATAACCTCACTTGGGGTACCTACGTACGCGATTCGTCGAATGGCCTCATACCTTCCGTTCCCTCGACAGGTGACGCCGCTGACCCAAAAAAGGCCACCGGTAAAGCCTCAAAGGCGAAAAAATAATTTTTTTCCAAAAAAAGTTTCTTTTTCATAACACATTGATTATCAATGCCCGACAGCGATTTACCACTGTCGGGCATTATCTTTTTAGTTCATCTACCCCGGACATGGTAGATAAGGCTAAAAATTCTGGCATTGTTTTCGCAACCGTTAAAGTATATAAATACTACGTTTAATCACCGATTACGCCATTAAATCGATAAAATTATGAAAAAGGGAATCGTCATTATCGCCGCCTTATTTTTTACACTCACTGCTTTTGCGCAATCAGAAGTAACGTTCGAGTCTTTTTTGCAGCAGTTTCCTAAAGCATCATTGCCTTTTGCTTTGTCCACCGAAACACTGCGCACCCAATTGGAAAGTCGCGCTACCAACGCACCGGTTGAAAAGGCTAAATGCCTCGCCTGGGAATATTACGACTTTATTCCTACGCTCGAAGACGACGCCCGCGAAAACCGCATGCCCGTTTATCCCGAGCCAGTAGCCGCCCTCGAAACGGCCGACTACCACGCGGTTATTTACAACACCGGTCGCAATTTTGCCCGCCAGTACAAAACGTACAACATCGCGGTATTTGACAAAAACGGTAAATTTCTCACTACCCGTTGCATTGCCGGTGTAAACCCAACGGCTTTGGCCTCGGCCACTATCGACGCTGAATTGAACGTTACTATCAAAGAATACAGCGTAAGTTGGTCAAAAGATTACTTAACCAACGGTATCGAAGGAAATACCATCGTAGCGTTAACGGAAGTTTCGACCCGCACGGTAAAGGCCACTGCGGCCAAAAAGGAAGGCGAAGACTGGATCAACGCTCCTATGAAACGTGAACCTGGTACTGCGGTATCACTTCAGGCAAAATAAGACCATCATCGCGGCGGATGATACGATTCGATAAAATATAAGCGTAACCTTTTTTTGAAAAAGCCTCGGCAGTGCAGCCGGGGCTTTTTTTGTGTGTTATACACAACGCCCCCAAAACTATACTCCTGTGGATAACTTCCACCTCCATTTTTCCACCCATTTTCGTAACTTTGCCCATTCACCGCTTACCAGTAAAAAAAGATGCCCAATTTCGCTCACTTACACTGCCATACCCAGTTTTCGTTGCTCGACGGTGCCGCCAGCATACCCGCTTTGTTCAAAAAAGCCGCCGCCGACGGCATGAAAGGCGTTGCCATCACCGACCACGGTAATATGTTCGGGGTGTTTCAGTTTGTGGCCGAAGCCGCCAAACACGAAGGCGTAAAACCCATTGTCGGTTGCGAATTTTACGTGGTGACCGACCGCCACCGGAAATCTTTTACCAAAGAAGATAAAGACAAACGTTTTCACCAGTTATTGCTGGCCAAAAACCCGGAAGGTTACAAAAACCTCGTCAAACTCTGTTCAATGGGGTATATCGAGGGTTTGTACGGCAAATACCCGCGCATTGATAAAGAACTCATTCTCAAACATCATAAAGGGCTTATTGCTACGACCTGTTGTATCGGGGCGATGGTGCCGCAGGCCATTCTCCGCCACGGCGAAGAGGCCGCCCGCAAGGAATTTGAATGGTGGCTCGATTTGTTTGGCGAAGATTATTACATCGAACTCCAGCGCCACAGCATGGCCGAGCAGGATAAAGTAAACGAAATTCTGCTCAAATTTGCCAAAGAATACAACGTAAAGGTCATTTGCTCCAACGATTCGCATTACGTGGATCAAAAAGACTCCAATGCCCACGATATTTTGTTGTGCATCAACACCGGCGAGAAACAAGCCACCCCGGCCATCCGGGAATTTGTGGAAGAAGGTACCGTCATGAAAAACGGCCGTTTTGCGTTCTGGAACGACCAGTTTTATTTCAAAACCCAAACCGAAATGGGCAAACTCTTCCACGATTTGCCCGAAGCCCTCGAAAATACCCTCGAAATTGTGGATAAAGTAGAAACCCTGAAACTCAAACAGGATATTATGCTGCCCAATTTCATCGTCCCCTCGGAGTTTACTACCCAGGACGAATACCTTCGCCACCTTACCTATACCGGGGCCAAGGAGCGTTACAAAACCATTACGCCGGAAGTAGAAGACCGCCTCAATTTTGAACTGCACACCATCAAAACAATGGGGTTTGCGGGTTACTTCCTCATCGTGGCCGACTTTATCAAAGCCGGGCGCGACCTGGGGGTTTTTGTGGGGCCGGGCCGTGGTTCGGCGGCGGGTAGCGCCGTGGCCTATTGCATTGGCATTACCAATATTGACCCCATTAAATACCAGTTGCTGTTCGAACGTTTCCTGAACCCCGACCGTAAATCCATGCCCGATATTGACACGGACTTCGACGACGAAGGCCGCCAAAAGGTCATTGATTACGTGGTGGATAAATACGGCAAACAACAAGTGGCCCAAATTGTCACTTACGGCACCATGGCCGCCAAAATGTCCATCAAAGACGTGGCGCGCGTGCTCGATTTGCCCCTCGAACAGTCCAACGCATTGGCCAAATTAGTGCCCGATAAGCCCGGTATTTCGCTCAAACGGGTACTCACCGCGCCCATCAACGGCGACGGTTCACTCTCCGAAAAAGAGGGCCTCGTGACCGAAGACCTCGAAAACGTAAAACGTCTCCGCGAATTTCTGGAATCCGACGGCACCGCCGAAAGTACTGTACTCAAAGAAGCCATGATTCTGGAAGGTTCCGTTCGCGGAACGGGCGTACACGCGGCGGGGATTATCATTGCCCCCACCGACCTGACGGAAATTATTCCCGTCGCCACGGTAAAAGATTCCGATTTGTTGCTCACCCAGTTCGAAGGCTCGGTGATTGAAGACGCGGGCGTTATCAAAATGGACTTTTTGGGCCTCAAAACCCTCACCATTATCCGCGATGCCCTGCGTTTGATCAAACAAAACCACGGCGTGGACATTTCCATTGACGATATTCCGCTCGACGACCGCAAAACCTACGAACTGTATCAGCGGGGCGAAACCAACGGTACGTTCCAGTTTGAAAGCGCCGGGATGCAGAAATACCTCCGCGACCTCAAACCCGATAAATTTGATGACCTGATTGCGATGAACGCCCTTTATCGCCCCGGCCCACTCGAATATATCCCCGACTTTATCGCCCGTAAACACGGCCGTCAAACGGTGGTGTATGACCTGCCGGACATGGAGGAATACCTCAAAGACACGTTCGGAATATGTGTTTACCAAGAACAAATTATGCTTTTATCTCAGAAGTTAGCCGGATTCTCCAAAGGCGACGCTGACGTATTGCGGAAGGCAATGGGTAAAAAGCAAAAGGCCGTTTTGGACAAAATGAAGGGCCAATTTGTGCAGGGAGCCGTGGCAAAAGGACACCCGGCGGAAAAATTGGAAAAAATTTGGACCGACTGGGAAGCCTTCGCTTCGTACGCCTTTAACAAATCGCACTCTACCTGCTACGCGTTTGTGGCGTATCAAACGGCCTACCTCAAAGCCCATTACCCTTCGGAGTACATGGCCGGGGTACTCACCCACTCGCAAAACAACATTGAAAAAATTACCTTCTTCCTCGAAGAATGTAAACGCATGGGCCTGATGGTAAAAGGCCCGGATATCAACGAATCGGAAGTGAACTTTTCGGTGAATAAAAAAGGCGATATCCGTTATGGATTGGGCGCCGTAAAAGGCGTTGGGGAAGCCGCCGTTGAAAACCTCATTATCGAACGCAACGCCAACGGGCCGTTTAGTACCATTTTTGATTTTATGCGCCGCATGAACCTGCGCACCGTGAATAAAAGGGTAATGGAAAGTATGGTGATGGCCGGTACTTTTGACGAATATATCCCGAATCGCGCCGCGTTTTTCCAACCTTCGGACAAATACGAAACGTACATCGAACATTTGCTCAAATACGGCGCCGCTTACCAGGAAGACAAAACCATGTCGGTCAATTCCCTGTTTGGCGACATGTCCAATACCGTGAGTATTCAGGAACCGGTGGTGCCCAAGGCCGAACCCTGGAACCTGCTGCTCAAACTGCAAAAAGAAAAAGACGTGGTGGGTATTTACCTCAGCGGTCACCCGCTCGACGATTACCGCTACGAATGGGAAAATTTCGCCATTCCGCTCGACAAATTAATGGATAGTGCACAGGGCCGCAAGGTTAACGTCGCCGGTTTTGTGAGCAAAGCCGAACACCGCATTAGCCAAAAAGGCACGGGTTGGGGCCGTTTTACGATTCAGGACTACGTGGGATCTTTGGAAATGACCATGTTTTCGGATACTTACCAAAAATTCCGGGCCTTTTTTGACGAAGGCGCCAGCCTCTACATCGAAGGCGAATACAAACAGCGGTTCAACAGCGACGAAATGGAATTCCGGGTGAACGACGTGCGTTTGCTCGAATCCATCGGGGCCGAAAAAACCAAATCGGTGACCCTGCGTATCCCGCTGACGAAAATTGACGCAGCCTTTATTGACAGCATCGAAAACCTGTGCAAAACCTACAAAGGCCGCCACGAACTAAAAGTAGAATTGCTCGATTTTACCAATAAAGACAAGGTTTCCCTCATTTCCTCCGCCCGAAAAGTAAACGTGGACAACGACTTTTTGCAGGCCGTGGAAAAACTGGGCATTGAATTTGGGGTGAATTAAAAGGAGAAACGCAAAGATTTTTTGACATAAAAAAACGCTACGCCGGATTTTTGCCCGTCGTAGCGTTACTTTTTTTGGGCAAAAAACGCCTATTTTGAGCGCACCAAACCGATCAGAACGAGCAGGACCAAGGCACCTACCACGGACATAACGATTGAGCCAAGTAAGCCGCCACCGGCGCTGATACCCATTTTGGTGAACATCCAACTGCCCACAAAACTGCCCACAATACCCACCAGGATATTGCCGACCAGGCCAAAGCCGTAACCGTTTTTGATTTGACCAGCGAGCCATCCGGAGAAGCCGCCAACGACGAGAATGATAATCAGTGAATTGGTATCCATAATGTTTTTAAAATTTAAAACGTGAAAATCTGGTTAGAAACTGTATCCCGGCAACGGCACAATACCGTGCCTTTGTAGTGTAATCGAGGTTAATTTTCAGCAAGGTAACATTTCCCGTGGTAGTAACGCTTTTATTTTTACCACGGAGGGCAAATTCGGCCCAGGGACCAGCGGCTACGTAAAAACCAAGACCTTCCCGGTTGCTGTAATTTAGGGATACAATAAATACCGTTTTCGCAGTTCCCGGTAGGTCGTTAATCCCGGTTGCCACGACGCCCGTATTTCGGCTTCGCTGGTGCCCTGTTCAATTTGCACCCGCAGCGTAAAATTGCCCGCTAAATTACTAAAAAAGCCATTTTTAAGAAAAAAATCGTCTTTTCGGGGGCTTTTTTGAAAACATTCGATGAGCCAGGAAAGGTCAAGTTGAGCGCGGGCAAACAACGTATCCACGGGTATTGACTGAAGGTTAAAACCGTAACAAATTTGGCCTTTGTACAACGGCTCCGAAGCACCGGCGTTGGGCACCGGAATAAAACTGGTATCACCCGCCGGAAAATCGGGGCTGCCAAACTGCTGAAAGGGGTAATCGGTGCCGCGACCTACGCTGAATTTGGTCCCTTCGAAGAGGCAAATGGACGGGTACAACAAAATAGACCGCATATCGGGTAAATTCGGCGATGGCTTCACCGGCGGGGCATAAAACGTTTGGTGCGTATAACCTTCCATCGGTATCACTGTCAGGCGCAGGCTGTCGGCCGAGCGGATCCAACATTCTCCCTGGTACATATTGGCCAGTTCGCCCACCGTACACCCATGTACCAACGGAATGGGAACAAGCCCCACAAATGATTTATACGGCGGCTCCAGCATCGGGCCGTCAATGTAGTGACCGTTGGGATTGGGCCGGTCGAGCACCATTAGTTCCACGTTGTTTTGCGCGCAGGCTTCGGCCACGTACAAGAGCGTATTAATGTAGGTAAAAAAGCGGGTACCCACGTCCTGAATATCAAAAATAACCACGTCAACGCATTCCAGGGCTTCGGGCGAAGGCTTTTTACTTTTGCCGTACAGCGACTTAATCGGAATGCCCGTTCGCGTGTCCACACTGTCGTTCACGAGTTCGCCCGCGTTGGCTTTTCCCCGAAAACCATGTTCGGGCGCAAAAATCAATTTAACAAATACGCCCGAGCGCAACAATGTATCCACTAAATGTTTGGACCCCACCATGGAAGTATGGTTCACCACCAACGCAACGGTTTTACCTTTTAACAAAGGAAGGTAAAGATCGGTGCGCGCGGCGGCCGGTTGAACCTGTGCCCACATTGCGGTGTTATACAGGAACAAATACAAAATGGTTGAAAAAAATATACGCATGGTTGTATGTAAAAATGTTGGGTAAAGGTAGCGGTTTTAATACTAAACTATTCCTTATCAACGTTTTGTGTTTATTGTATCTGAATAGTACCAATTTACAGGGAGCGTCGCTTGGTTTTCTCCATCACCAGATGAGGACCTTTCAGGGTTTTCCTGCACAAAACCGGCGGAGTTGATGTATAAAATCCTACAACCCACTGCAAATAAACAATACGCTATGGTTCAAAATCTGAAAATTGTGGCAGTTGCCTTGCTAAGTTCATTGGCAACCGTATTTATATACCGTTGGACCGGCCCACCAACGCGCGTTGTGTGGGAGGACCACGAAGGCGAAGCGCGTTATACCCATTTGGTGGAGAAGTTGTTCAACGCCCGCTCCAATGGCAACTTTCAGTCGTCGGCACCCACCGATTTTACCACTTCGGCCGAAATGGCCACCCCTGCCGTGGTCAACATTAAAGCACTCATTGAGGTAGATGGCGGCATGTTTCGCGGTGGCTCCATGGCGGGTTCATCGGGTTCGGGGGTCATTGCTTCTCCCGATGGTTATATCGTTACCAATCACCACGTCGTAGAACGCAGTACCGACATTAAAGTCACTTTGGCCGATAAACGCGAGTATAAAGCCAAACTCATCGGGTCGGACCCCTCCACGGACATTGCTTTGTTAAAAATTATGGCCACCGAATTACCGTTTGTCGTTTTTGGCAACAGCGATTCAGTGCGGGTTGGCGAGTGGGTATTGGCCGTGGGCAACCCATTTAACCTGACCAGTACCGTAACGGCGGGCATTATCAGCGCCAAAGGCCGCAATATCAACATTTTAGGCGGCGGCGCCAGCATCGAGTCTTTTTTGCAAACCGACGCGGCCGTTAATTCGGGCAATTCCGGCGGTGCGTTGGTAAATTCGGCGGGCGAATTAATTGGTATTAACACCGCTATTATCACCGAATCGGGGAATTACGAAGGGTATTCGTTTGCGGTACCTTCCAATTTGGTGCAAAAAGTAGTGCGCGATTTGCGCGAATTTGGTACAGTGCAACGGGCCTATCTCGGCATCAATATCGAAGATGTCAACAGCGACATGGCGCTCCAACTGGGTTTACCCAACGCCCAGGGCGTATCGGTTACCCGCGTCAGTACCGACGGTGCCGCCGACGAAGGCGGACTGCGCAACGGCGACGTAATTATCAGCATTAACAATACGCCCACCAAAAGCACCCCCGAATTACAAGAAATTGTGGGCCGTTACCGCCCCGGAGAAACGGTGACGGTCGAATATTGGCGCAATGGCCAAAAACTAAGCACCAAAATAACGCTCAAAGACAGCGCTAATTCCACCAAAATTTCGCGTTTTAAAGGCGACGAATTGTTGAATGACATTGGTATGGAATTGCGCAACCTCACCAAACCCGAACAAAGCCGCCTTGGCCTGAAAGGGGCCATTGTGAGCAGTGTATTGCGCGGAAGTTTGGTCTATGCCACCAATATGCAACCTGGCTTTATCCTTACCCGCGTCAATGGGGCACGGGTCAACGATTTAAGCGAGGCAATAGACGCCGTTAAAAACGCACATAATAATATAATTCTGGATGGTTATTACGAAGGTGAAGAAGATTTGTACTCCTACAGATTTAAAAAACGATAAAAAATATGGCAAAAAATTACCCAAAGCGCATCGTATCTCTGGTGCCTTCACAAACTGAACTATTATATGATTTGGGGCTGGGCGACCGTGTAGTCGGCATTTCCAAATTTTGTGTACACCCCTTCGAGTGGTTTCGTTCCAAAGAAAAAGTGGGCGGTACAAAAACCATTCTCATCAACAATTTGCGCAAACTAAAACCTGATTTGGTCATTGCCAATAAGGAAGAAAACGAACGAGAGCAAATTGAAGAAATTGCGCAGTTTTGTCCCGTGCACACCACCGATGTCAAAAATGTACAAGACGCGCTGGCGATGATCATCGAACTGGGTGAACTCACCGGAACGCAAGCCGCAGCCGCCGAATTACGCACTCAAATTGAGCAACATTTGGCCGCCGTAAAAGTGGATGGTCCGCCCAAAAGAGCGGCTTATCTCATTTGGCGTAGCCCGATTATGGTGGCCGGCGGTGATACTTTTGTCAACGACATGTTGAAACATGCAGGGTATGTCAATATTTTCGCCGACATGACCCGTTACCCGTCGTTGTCGGCAGCCGAACTGGCCGAAGCCAATCCCGAATGTATTTTGTTGAGTTCGGAACCATACCCGTTTCAGGAAAAACACATCGCCGAATTTGCCGAAATTTGCCCGAACGCCACAATTCGGTTGGTAGACGGCGAATTGTATTCGTGGTACGGCAGCCGGATGTTGGAATTTGAGCCGTAGGCGGAATTTTTTGAACACCGAACATCGAACACCGAACGCCGAACACCGAAGTAATATTCAATTAGATAAAGTCAAAATACGCCGTAGCGCATTATCCCGCGTTTAAGTGATGAAGGCCTGTATTACACAGGCATGCATGACAAGATCGGGGCAGCGTCCATATTAACCCATGACTTTAGTCGTGGGCCAAAGGGCCGCCATCGCATTTGGCTAAACCGATTTATCGGTTTTTATTGCCAAATCGCACTTGGAAACGGTTAAAACCGTTTGACAAACGAATGGAAGATGCGCCCACCCACGACTGAAGTCGCGGGTTAATACGTGTTCAAAATTCGATGTTCGGTGTTCGATGTTCGGTGTTCAAAATTCGGTGTTCAAAATTCAACATTCGATGTTTTTTAAAACTGCGCCAACACTTCCGGGTTCACCAGTTTATAACTACTGCGCGTTCCGTCGCGGTAGCAATGCACCAAATTGGTTTGTTCTTCGATAAAATCGTACAAAATCCGGTTGGTAACGGCAATCGCGCCCGTTCCCGGAAACGTGCTCACTTCCAAGTGGCACCACGTGGCCTCCTCTTCCGTTTCGTACCCTACCCACTGCAAGGCCACGGCTTTGCCCGCCACCGTAATGCCCAACCGTTCGGCAATGTATTTACCCAAATACGCGCTCGCGCTGCCATCTTCGGCGTTGAGTTCACCTTTATAGCCGTATAATTTAAATAACGCCTGCTGAATATCGTCGGTAAACATCCGAACACTAACGCTGAACGTTTGTTTTTGGCTGTCGGAACGAATTTCGGTGACACTCACGTAGAATGGATGCGCTTCGTTTGGGCAGTTCCTCGACGAAACGGGCCACAGCGTCAACATACATAGGGTTAAAAAATAGCAAAAATTGCCAAAAAAGTTGTGTCTTTGCATGATAAAGGCAAAAGTACGATCATATCTTCACACAAACCCTCCCTTTTGAGACAAACAAAGTTGAAAAACTCATTCTAAATTTTTATACAATTACACTTATGCGTATAGTTTACTCCCTGTTTATTTGTATGTTGACCAATGTGGTGTTGGCGCAAAACATACAGAATAACCCCACTTCTAACCACGGGAACAAATTTGAGCAACTCGGTACCATTTTACCCGATGCCAATTCGTTCCGTACTGCCTCGGGAGCACCCGGCCACGAATACTGGCAACAACGCGCCGATTATAAAATTGACGCCTATCTCGACGAAAAAGACCTGCGCCTGCACGGTGAAGAGGAAATTACTTATTTCAACAACTCCCCCGACGAGTTGCGCTACCTCTGGTTGCAACTCGACGAAAACCAACACCGCGCTACCGGCGATGCGGTGAACTTTAACCCAAGCCCGCTGGAAACGCCCCTCACCGATTTCCAGTTGGAGCAACTCGACTTTCGCAATAACCTCAAAGAGTTTGGGGTCAATATCCTGAAAGTCACCGACAAAGCGGGTGCGCCGTTAAAATACACCATCAACAACACCATGATGCGCGTTGACCTGCCGCAGCCGCTCAAAAGTGGTAAAAAATACGTGTTTAAGGTAAAATGGAACTATAAAATTGTTCCCCGCCTCAAAGTAGGTGGCCGCGGCGGTTACGAAATGTTCGAGGGCGACGGCAACGCGGTATTTACCATTGCCCAATGGTACCCACGCATGTGCGTCTATAGCGATTACCAGGGCTGGAACCACAAACAATTCACCGGTCGCGGCGAATTTGCGTTGGTGTTTGGCAATTTTGAAGTGAACATGAAAGTGCCCGCCGACCACGTGGTATGCGCCACGGGCACCGTCCAAAACGCCGCCGATGTACTCAATGTGCAGCAATTGGCCCGTTGGAAACAAGCCCAGGCCTCCGGTGAACCCGTGGAAGTGGTTACCCTGGAAGAAGCCCAACAACGCGAAAAAAATCCGGAAACGACCCAAACCAAAACCTGGAAATTCAAGGCCGAAAACGTGCGCGATTTTGCCTGGGGCAGTTCGCGTAAATTCATCTGGGATGCCATGACCGAGCCATTAGCGGGCAAAAACGTGATGTGTATGAGTTTTTACCCCAAAGAAGCCTACGCCTTGTACCGCCGTTATTCGACCAAAGTAGTGGCGCACACCATTCGGGTATATTCCAAACACACCATTGATTACCCCTACCCCACCGCCATCAGCGTGGAGGCCAGCAACGGGATGGAGTACCCCATGATCTGTTTTAATTTTGGCCGCACCGAAGCCGATGGCACGTATTCGTCGCGCACCAAATACGGCATGATTTCGGTGGTGATTCACGAGGTAGGCCACAACTTTTTCCCCATGATTATCAACAGCGATGAGCGCCAATGGTCGTGGATGGACGAAGGATTGAACACTTTTGTGCAGTTTTTGGCCGAACAGGAGTTTGACAACAATTACCCGTCGTCGCGCGGCCCGGCTTACAAAATTGTGGATTATATGCGTTTGCCGCCCAATCAGTTGGAGCCGATTATGACCAACAGCGAAAACATCAATCAGTTTGGCAGCAACGCTTACGCCAAACCCGCTACTGCGCTCAATATTTTGCGCGAAACGGTGATGGGCCGCGAACTGTTCGACCACGCTTTTAAAGAATATTCGCGCCGTTGGGCGTTTAAACACCCGGCTCCCGCCGATTTTTTCCGCAGCATGGAAGATGCTTCGGGCGTGGATCTCGACTGGTTCTGGCGCGGCTGGTTCTACGATATTCAACCCGTGGACATCGCCCTCGATTCGGTGCGGGTATTCGCTTACGGCCCCGGTGGCGAACCCATAGCGGCTCCTTCGGGCGGTGGTTTTGGCGGTGGCAACGGCGGCGGTAACGACAATGAAGATTTTGTGAGCATCAGTACGCGCCGGAACAAAGAAAGTGGTTTGTCGTTCCTGGTGGACCGCGACACTTCGCTCCGCGATTTTTACTACTATTACAAACCCGAAAAACGCCAACCAGCGGCAGCCGGTGAACGTCCGGCGGGTGGCAGCACCCCGGAAGCCCCCAAACCCGAAAAAATTTCGGATGCCGACGCCAAAAAATACGATGGCCGCTTCTATTACGAATTGACGTTCACAAACAAAGGTGGTTTGCCCATGCCTATTATTGTGCAATGGAATTACACCGACGGCACCAGCGACACCGAATACATAAACGCCTATATCTGGCGTAAAAATGAGTCGAAGGTGGTAAAATCGTTTTTGAAAACCAAAGAGGTGAAATCTATCGTGTTGGATCCGTTTAAGGAAACGGCCGATATTGACGAAAATAACCAGTTGTGGCCCAAAGGCGAAATTAAGGTGAATCGTTTTGAACTCTACAAATCGCGCGGTGGCGGCGGCGGTCGTCGCGGTGGTGGTAGTCAGGCAGGTAACCCGATGCAGCGGGCGAAGAAGGGGTAAAATTGCGCGTTTCGACTTCGCTCAACGCGCAATTTTGCCCCTTCTTCGCCCGCTGGGATTGTGCTTGTAACGCTGCGCGTTTGATGTGCCGCACGCTGCGCGTTTGATGTGCCGCACGCTGTGCGTTTGATGTGACGCACGCTGTGCGTTTGGTGTGCCACACGCTGCGCGTTTGATGTGCCGCACGCTGTGCGTTTGGTGTGCCGCACGCTGCGCGTTCGATGTGACGCACGCTGTGCGTTTGGTGTGCCGCACGCTGTGCGTTTGATGTGCCGCACGCTGTGCGTTTGATGTGACGCACGCTGCGCGTTTGATGTGACGCACGCTGCGCGTTCGATGTGACGCACGCTGTGCGTTTGGTGTGCCGCACGCTGCGCGTTTTGACATACCGCACGCTGTGCGTTTCGACACATCGCACGTTGAGCGAAGTCGAAACGTGCGATGTGTCGAAACGCGCAGCGTCTCAAATAAAAAACTGCACGTTGAGCGTAGTCGAAACCCCGCACGTTGAGCGAAGTCGAAACGTGCAGTTTTTTTTATTTGGGTACAAAAAAAAAGCGCGCCACTCTTTTGCGGCGCGCTCGGTTTCCCGTATATAATCTCATGAAAAGTGGCAAATTTGTTGATCAATAACTGTCATCTCGTTTCGTTGTCCCTGCCTTGTTTGTTATTGATGATACAAAGGTGCGGCAGGTTGGCCCAGTTGCAAAGAGCAAAATAAAGGATTTGTTGAAAAGCAATTTTGTGTATTTTTGGCGGTTAAGCGGTTTAAATATTATAAAAGCGGTTTTTCGTGTTTTATTTTGGCAAAAAAACGCGCCTTTTTGTGGTCAAAAAAATAATTTTGTTGAGAAAAAACTTTGTAAAATAGCCTGAAATTTTTATTTTTTTTCCAAATTTTTTTAAAAAAAGATTTTTTAGGCTCCAAATATCCGGCCGAAGCCCGTTCAGATACCTATTCTCCCGCACCCACCATATCCTCCACCTCGCCAAACGCCATTTTCCTCAGGTAGAGGTTTTCTTGGCGTACCATCAGGTTTTCCTGGCGGTGAGCATCGCGTTCGGCACTACAATGCGCAACCGAATTACCCCCCAAACCGAAAGATTGACTAAAAATTGACCATCTCCCGGCGGGATTTCCTTAACATTGCGGTCAAATTTAAAATAAGTACAACCATGCAATTAAAGCGTAAAGCATTCCTTTTCCTCGCTGTCTTCAGCGTTCAACTTATATCGGCGCAACAACCCGCAACGACTACTACTGCGGAGCCTAAAATGGATGAAAGCAAACATCTGAAAAATATTCGCCAACTTACTTTTGGGGGCGATAACGCCGAAGCCTACTGGAGTCCCGACAGCAAATCATTGACCTTCCAAAGCAACTATAAAAAATGGGGCCTGGAATGTGACCAGATTTTTCGCTACGACGTAAAAAAAGGGGCCAATAACCCCGAGTACCGCCCCAAACCCGTCAGCACCATGAAAGGACGAACGACTTGTTCGTTTTTTATGCCCAACGGTAAAGATATCCTCTACGCCAGCACCCACGAGGGCGGCGAGGCTTGCCCGCACACGCCCAACCTGCGCGAAGGCGGCAAATACCTATGGCCGATTTTTGATACCTACGATATTTACGTGGCCAATAAAAAAGGTAAAGTGATCAAAAAACTCACCGACACCAAAGGCTACGATGCCGAGGCCGTGGTGAGTCCCAAAGGTGACAAAATTGTGTTTACCAGCGACCGCTCCGGCGACCTCGAATTGTGGATCATGGACATTGACGGCAGCAACCAAAAACAAATTACCACCGAACTGGGCTACGACGGCGGCGCATTTTTCTCCGCCGATGGCAAACAATTGGTGTTTCGCGCCAGTCGCCCCAAAACCGAAGCCGAAATTAAGGAATACAAAGACTATTTGGCCAAAGGTTTGGTCGCCCCTACGAACATGGAAATTTACACCGTTAACGTAGATGGTACCAATCTCAAACAAATTACCAGCCTCGGTAAAGCCAACTGGGCACCGTATTTCCACCCTTCGGGCAAAAAAATTATTTTTTCGAGCAACCACAAATCCGTGCGCGGCTACGATTTCCAGTTGTACATGATTGACGTGGACGGTAAAAACCTCACCCAAATCACCTCCGAAAGTATTTTTAACGCTTTCGCCATGTTTTCGCCCGATGGCAAAAAATTGGTGTTTTGCAGCAACCGCGATAACGGCGGCACCCGCGACACCAACGTTTTTGTGGCGGATTGGGTGGATTAACGTTGGGAACATCGAACACCGAACATCGAACGCCGAACACCGAAGTAATGTTGAACTGAATAAGGTTGAAATACGCCGTAGAGCATTATCCCGCGTTTAAGTGGCGATTGCCTAAATTATACAGGGCTTTTGGTAATGCTCATTGAATATAGTGAGCCTGTTTCATAAGCAGATACTTCGGTGTTCGCTGTTCGCTGTTCAAAATTCGGTGTTCGGTGTTCGGTGTTCGATGTTCGGTGTTCAAAATTCGACGGTTCGGTGTTCGCTGTTCAAAATTCGCTGTTCGATGTTCACTTCGCTGTTCAAGCATCTGCTCACAAGACAACATCATCCGAACTGCCCCCACGAGGGGCGCTCCGACATTTTTAAAACAAAAAATCGTATCTTTGTTGGCCAAATTTTTTTTAAAAAAACTTCTCCACATTGATCAGAAAGGATGGTTACCAGCGGCGAATTCTCTCATGTTCCACGGTAACTGATTAACTTTCACGACTTAATACAGGCTTAACATTAAAAGGGCAATGTGGACAACCCCTGTGGAAAACGCAAAAACGATGTGAATAACAGCGTTTATTTCGATAGTTATCAACATTGCCAACAGCGTTATCCACAGGGGTGGGCTAATACGGATTGTTTTGAATCATTTTTTCTCCCGTAATTATAGTATGTTTGCGAAATGACTGAAGAAGTTCCAAGAGGCGACCAACAAAACAACGCGACCCGAAAATCGCGCCAAAACTCGACCCGGCAAAACGCCGAAGGGTTGTCCAATTATGTTTTCGGAAAAGTGCAGCCGCAGGCGCTTCCCTTAGAAGAAGCCGTTTTGGGTGCACTCATGCTCGACCGCGAAGCACTGCCCGTGGTAATGGATATTTTGCGCCCCGATAGTTTTTATCTGGAAGCGCACCAACACATTTACCGCGCCGTTATCAAACTGTTCGAACGCTCCAATCCCGTTGATTTGCTCACCGTGACCGAAGAGTTGCGCAAATCGGGCGTGTTGGAAAGCATCGGCGGGCCTTATTATTTGGTGGAATTAACCAACCGCGTGGCCTCGGCGGCGAACATTGAATACCACGCGCGGATTATTGCCCAAAAACACATCCAACGCGAATTGATTCGGGTCAGCACCGGCATTATCAAAGATGCCTACGAGGACACTACCGACGTATTTGACCTGCTCGACGACGCCGAAAAAGGGCTGTTCGGGATTACCCAAAGCAACCTGAGCCGCAGTTACGAATCCATGGACACGCTGGCCAGTAAGGTGCTCAAACAAATTGAGGAAATGTCGGGCAAAGCCGATGGCCTCACCGGCGTACCCACCGGATTCACCGATCTGGACCGCCTCACCTCCGGGTGGCAACCCTCGGATTTGATTATCCTCGCCGCGCGCCCCGGTATGGGTAAAACGAGTATGGTATTGGCCATGACGCTCAACGCCGCCAAAGACTTTGGCAAACCCGTGGCCCTGTTCTCGTTGGAGATGGCAAGCACCCAGTTGGTGTCCCGTTTGATCTCGATGGAGGCCGAAATTCAGGGTCAAAAAATGAGAAATGGCAAACTCGAAGATTACGAGTGGCAACAACTGCAAAAAACCGTGGACACCCTCTCTAAAGTCCCCGTTTTTATTGACGATACGCCCGGTATTAATATTTTTGAATTGCGCGCCAAGTGCCGCCGTTTAAAAATGCAACACGATATTCAATTGGTCATTATTGACTACTTACAATTGATGACCGGTTCGTCGGAAGGCAAAAACACTAACCGCGAACAAGAAATTTCGGGTATTTCGCGCGCCCTGAAAAACATGGCCAAAGAACTCAGCGTGCCGGTGATTGCCCTGTCGCAGTTGAGCCGCGCCGTGGAGACCCGTGGCGGCAACAAACGCCCGCAACTCAGTGACTTGCGCGAATCGGGAGCGATTGAGCAGGATGCCGACATTGTATCCTTTATTTACCGCCCCGAGTACTACGGTATTTTGGAAGATGAAGAAGGCCAAAGCCTCAAAAATATCGCCGAATTTATCGTTGCCAAACACCGTCACGGCGCATTGGATACCATTAAAATTAAATTCCTCGATACGTTTGCGAAATTTACCAACCTCGACGATCCGTCTTTCTCCGGCTTAGATGTGTCTATGGCTGGCCCCTACACCCAATCCACGGTTATTCCATCCCGGATGAACGATGAGGATATTCCATTCTGATCCGCAGCGGTACTGGTATTTTTGGGCTGTAGCACTGGGCATTGTGTTGCTGCGGGGGCTGTTTATTCCCGTTATGGACGTAGATGCCTCGCAGTACGCCTCCATTTCGATGGAAATGTTGCAAAACGGCAATTGGTTAGAAGTACAACACCGCCACCACGATTATCTCGATAAACCGCCCTTGCTGTTTTGGTTATCGGCCATTTCGTTTTGGTTGTTTGGCCAGGAAACCTGGGCTTACAAATTGCCGTCGGTGCTGGGTGCATTGTTGGGTATATGGGCCGTATTTGGGTTTTGTTTTCGGTGGTATAGCCGCGAAATTGCCCGTCGGGCCGCGTTTATGTTGGCCTCTTCCGTTGGTTTTTTACTCCTCTGCAACGATGTCCGTACCGATACCCTGCTCATGGGTACTACGGCGGCGGCGGTGTGGCAACTCTCGGCTTTTGGGCAAAACAACCGGAAAATACACGTACTAGCGGCTGGTTTTTTCATCGGTTTAGCCATGTTGGCCAAAGGTCCGCTGGGGCTTATTTTGCCCGCCGTCGCGGTAGGTGCTCATTTGTTGATGCGGGGCAATTGGCGCGGCATATTCCGCTGGGAATGGCTGCTGGCCCTGCCCGTCATCGCCATCCTGCTCCTCCCGATGTCGTACGGGCTGTACCACCAATTCGACCTGCACCCCGAAAAAATAATCAACGGTCGGACCGGCGTTTCAGGATTGTATTTTTTCTTTTGGGAACAAAGTTTTGGGCGCATTACCGGCGAAAACGTGTGGCAAAACGACACGTCCGGATTTTATTTTTTGCACGTCATGGCCTGGGCATTTTTACCCTGGGTACTGTGGCTGGCGGGTAGTTTGGTGCGTCGTTTTCGCAATTTATGGTCGCCGGGGCAGGAATACTATTCATTGGGGGCCTTTATCCTGATTTTTATTGCTTTATCGCAGTCGCGGTACAAGTTGCCCCACTATATTTTTGTGTTATTGCCCTGGGCCTCGGTGCTGGCGGCGGCGTATTGGGAGCGGTTGCAGTCGGTAAAAGCCCTGGCGGTGATTAATTTTGGATTCACGGCGCTGACCATTGCGGTAGCGGCCTTGTTGCCCGCGTACGTATTTGCTACCGTGTCATTGGCCATTTGGGGGCCGTTTGTGGTATTAGCGGGGTTTGGGTTGTATTTCACGTGGCCCAATCGCGTGCAGGGGCGGCGTTTTTGGGGCAATTTAAGCACGGGTATTCTCGTGGGTTTTACCCTGAATTTTCATTTTTACCCGGCGTTAATGCCTTATCAAAGCAGCAGCACGGCGGGCCAATGGTTGCGCGAACACGGCATTCCACCCGGTCAAGTGGCCTGCATGGGGCGAAGCGGGCACGCTTTGGATTTTTACGCCGGGCAGATTGTTCCCTATTTCGACAGCGCCGAAAAGGCCCTCGACTACCGTAAACAACAAGGAAAACTCTGGATTTACGTCCGCGAAGGCGGTAAAGAGCAATTGGACGCGGCGGGTGTGGCCTACAACCCCGTTTTGCGCCTGAAACACTATCAACCGGCCCTGCTAAAATTGGATTTTTTGAACCCGGCCACGCGGGACAGCACCCTCATTGATGCGGAAGTGGTGGAATTACGGTAATCCGGGCCAAATCTGACCTTTTTTGGCAAAAATAGGAGCGGTTAATTTTTTACGTTTATTCATCACTTATTCTCATTCAAAATTTGACGCAGATGCTATTCGTCAACGTAAAGGCCAAGTGGGACATGATAAGGCCAAAATAATGCGCCTTATTCATGAAATGAACATACAAGAGCCTATTGAACAACTCTTATCCCAGTTAACTAAATGATTCCTTCGGGCAAAATTGATAAACAACCGGGCAAATTTGGTTAACCGCCACCCTCGTGCTACCCCCACCTTTGTGTCATCAAATCTTCGCCGTCGGAGTTTCGGAACGGGTAAACGCGACCACTTTACCGGGAAAAATTGTCCGGTGAATACAAAATGAAGCGACGATACGGTATTTATTTGTTTAAAAACCATTCCTTTGTGCTTTGAAAAAAGCAATTTAGCGCATGGCAAAAAAATCTACGCCCAAAACACCCGCCCCCACCGTCGAAACGGACGCCGCCTCCGGTGCCTGGAAAACCTGGGTGCCCGTGCTGGCCGCTGGTCTGATGTACCTCATCTCCCTCAATTACCCCTTGTTGGGCCTCGACGACCACCAGGCTACCGTTGAGAACAAAGCGGTGACAGAATTTTCGCCTTTTAACAATTTTAACCTCGGTATGTACGCGCCGCTCACGTGGGCCGCGTACGCCATTCCGTATAATTTATTGCCCAAAAACGCCGAATGGGGGTATCACCTGCTGGGTTTTGTGGTGCATTTGCTCAATACCTGGTTGCTCGTGCGTTTGCTGGTGCGCCTCAACGTGCGCGAATCGCTGCGTTTCCCTATTGCGCTGTTGTTTGCCATTCACCCCATTCAGGCCGAAGCCGTGGCTTGGGTAGCGGGTTTTAGTACCCCTTTTTACGTGTTGTTTTGTTTGTTGGGCCTCGATTATTACCTCCGCTACCAATCGGAAGACGACGCGCCCACCCAATGGAAATACTACGGACTGGCCATTTTGATGATGTTATTGGGTAACCTGGCCAAAAGTGCGGCGGTGGTGTTGCCTTTGTTAATGGTCATTGCCGATTGGTGGTTGCCGTCGCGCCTCGATTTAAAAAAACGCATCGCCGGTTACGCGCCTTTTTTCCTCATTGCGTTGGGTTTTGGTTTGCTCACCATTTACAGCCGTAACGCGGCTGGTACCACCGTCGGCACCGATGCCAACGGTTTTTCGGGGTTAGAACGTTTATTACTGGTGTGTTACGCCCCAGTGTTTTACCTCAGCAAAATTTTGGTGCCGCTCAAACTCAATATTTATTACTCTTTCGACCGCGTGAACGGTGCCCTGCCCTGGCAATACTGGATTTCGCCCGTCATTCTGGCGGCGTTGGCCTACGCGGCCTGGCACTACCGCAAAACCATTCCCGGTTTGTACATTGGTTTAGCGTTTTTTATGGCCAATATCTTTTTCACCCTGCCATTTGTTACCCTCGGTACTTTCGAGTTGTGCGCCGACCACTATAATTACCTCGCCTGCGTCGGGGCATTTTTGGCCATTGGTTCGGTATTGGCGTATTGGAGCGACCGCCAACCGGCCCGCGCCGGACTCATCCGCAACGTGGTGGTCGCGTGGACCATTGGCATCGCCATCCTTGGTTTCCGGCAGGTAGGCACGTGGAAAGATACCATTACGGTGGTGTCCAACGCCATCAACAACGGTTATTACCACAAAGGCATGATGTATTTTGGGCGCGGCGTGGAATACGGCGACTTGAACAAACCACAGTTGGCGATTCAGGATTTTACCAAAGCCTTGGAACTCGACCCGGAAATGCGCGATGCCTACAAGTTTCGCGGTAGTTTGTACGCTCAGGCCGGACAAATTGATTTGGCGTTAAAAGACATTGAAAAATACATCACTTACGACCCCGAAGACGCGGTGTCGTGGAATAACCTGGCCGAAATTTATTTCCGCCAAAATAAACTCCCGCAAGCGCTGGAGGCCTTTACCAAAACCATCAATCTCAAACCCGGCGTACCCGATTTGTACCAAAAACGCGCCAAAGTATTCGAACTAATGGGCGATACCGCCCGCGCCGCCGAAGATAACCAACGGGCCACGGCGTTGAGAGATAAGAGATAAGTGAAGAGTGAAGAGTGAAGAGTGAAAAATGAATAGTGAAGAGTGAAGAGTGAAGAGTGAAAAACGAATAGTGAAGAGTGAAGAGTTTTGCTCGTCGTAGAGTGTGCTTTTATTGGTAAAATAACATACCGTAGGAACTACTACGCGCATTGTATTTGCTTTCAATATTTTCGTTTTTCACTTTTCACTATTCGTTTTTCACTATTCACTATTCGTTTTTCACTATTCACTATTCACTTTTCACTATTCACTATTCGTTTTTCACTTTTCACTATTCGTTTTTCACTTTTCACTATTCGTTTTTCACTTTTCACTATTCGTTTTTCACTTTTCACTATTCGTTTTTCACTTTTCACTATTCGTTTTTCACTTTTCACTATTCACTCTCTCCCAACAATAATTCTGCTGCCCACGGCTTTTTTTCTACAATTCAAAATAGAATTTCTCCCATTCGTTGAAAACTTCCAACCATTCGTCTTGTTTCTGCGTCTTCTATACAACTTTTTACCGATTTTTGCGTCTTAAAAAAGCCGCTGAAATTCACCTTAGTAGCGATAAAAATAAAATATGTCGCTTTTTAAAAGAAATAATATGATTGTACCTTCCCAAACTTTTCGGGGGATTTTTATTTTTTTGTTCACCGTTATTGCCGCGCAGGCAATGGCCCAACGCACTTACTTTATTAGTGGGCGCGTGCTGGACGCTTCCACCAAAGAACCTCTCGCCTACGCTACCGTGGGCGCACCGGGCACTAATTTTGGCACCCGCACCGACGATGATGGCTTCTACACCTTGCGGACGACCACCAAAGTCCCCGAAATTAAAGTCACTTACGTGGGTTATATCGCGGCGGTGATTCCGGTGAAATTTGACTCGGTGAGCATTAAAATTAACGTGATGCTCGAAGCCCAAACCCAACAACTCAAAGAGGTCGTTATTAAACCCAAAAAGTACCGGAATAAAAATAACCCGGCGGTGGAATTAATTAAACTGGTGGTGGAAAACCGCGACCGCAACCGCGTGGAAAACATGAATACGTTCCAGGAAGAACAGTACGAAAAAATCATGTTGGGCGTGAGTAATCTTTCGGAAAAAACCAAAAACCGAAAAATGCTCAAGCAGTGGAAATTTGCCCTCGATAACGTAGATACCACCAAACTCAAGGGCGAAGGCATTATCCCCGCCTATATGCAGGAAAATATCCAGGATTTTTACAGCCAAACCGACCCCAAACGCCGCCGAACCGTGGTGCGCGGTACCAAACAGGTGCTGTTCCCGATCATGGACCAAGACGGTATTGACCGCTACGTGCGCTACCTCTACCAGGACGTTAATATTTACGACAATTTCGTGGTGCTGCTCACCGACCACTTTATCAGCCCGATTGCCAACAACGCCGAGTTGTTCTACCGCTATTACCCCGCCGATACGAGCGTGGTGAACGGCAGTAAAGTGGTGCGTTTGCAGTTTTTCCCGCGCAACAAAACCGATATGTTGTTGCAGGGTGAATTGTTTGTGGCGCTCGACAGCACGTACCCGGTCACCAAAATTAATTTTATCATCAGCCCCACCGTGAACCTGAACTGGGCGCGGTACGTCGAGGTGACGCAGGAGTTTGAAAAAATTCCGGGAACCGGCAAATGGGTATTAGCCGAAGAAAACCTCAGCCTTGACCTGGGTTTAACCAAACGCAGCGTCGGGACATTTGGACAACGGTATATTTCGCACCGGAACACCAAAATTGGGGAAGTTTTGCCCGAAAAAGTATTCGACGGCTTTGGCGAAAAAATTGTACTCGACGGTGCCGCCAAAAAAGACGACACGTACTGGCTCGAATCGCGGCACACGGCCCTCAACGCCGTGGAAGCCGCCACGTATAAAAATATTGACAGTTTGCAACGCACCAAACTGTTTGTCAATTCCAGTAAAATCCTGTTCACCCTCGCCATGGGCCACTACAAACCCGGCGGCGGTATCGAAATTGGGCGGATAAACTCCTTTTATTCGTTTAACTCGGTGGAAGGCGACCGCGTTCGTTTTGGCGGCCGTACCAACCCCGATTTTAGCAAACGAGTGCAATTGGAAGGTTTTGGGGCCTACGGTTTTAAAGATGACCGTTTCAAATTTGGCGTGGGTGCCAATATTTCGTTGTCGAAACGCGCGTACAACGCTTTCCCGTACAATTTGCTGCGGGTGAATTACCAGCACGATATGATGGTGCCCGGCGTGGTGCCCATTGGGGCTTTTGCGGCCAATAACCTCGGTACGTCGTTTACCCGTGGCACCAACGACCGTTTCTTTTTCCAAAAAAGACTTTACCTGCAATACGAAAAGGAATTCCAGAATAACCTTTCGTTTATGTTGGGTTTTGAACACCGGGAAATATCGCCGCAGGGCAGCCTTCGTTTTGTGCCTACCGACGATATTCAGCCCCTCGACGCGCCCATTACCACGGCAAAACCGTTTTTCCAGGTGCGTTACGCGCCCGGTGAAGAGTTTTACCAAACCAAAAACGGTTGGCGCCAGCGCATTCGGTTTAATTTTGTGGGTGTAGCCCGGTATTCGCGGGGCGTGAGTGGTTTGGCGGGCAGCCAATACGATTTCCACGAGGTATTCCTCAGCGCCTACAAGTTTACCAATACCTATCCGCTGGGCTACAACTATTGTTACCTCGAAGCCAGCGGTATTTTTGGCAAAGTCCCTTATCCGTTGTTGGCGGTGCACCGGGGGAACCAAACGTTGGCCTATCGTTTTATGACGTACAACATGATGAACTTTATGGAATTTGTGAGCGACCGCTACGTTTCGTTGAACATGGAGCAGTCGTTTTACGGATTTTTTACCAATAAAATTCCATTAATCAAAAAACTAAAACTCCGCGAATTGGCCACCATTAAGGTCATTTACGGGCAAGTGAGCGACCGAAACCAACCCACCGACGGTTCGGGCCTGTACAAATTCCCAACGTACGCCGACGGCACGCCCCTGACGTACACGCTGGAAAGCAAACCCTACGTGGAAGCCGGTATTGGTATCGCCAACATTTTCAAAGTGTTGCGGGTGGAGTTGATCCGCCGCTTTACGTACCTTGATCACCCGCAGACCAATAAATACGGCGTGCGTTTGACCGGTGTTTTGCAATTCTAATGGAACAATGGGCGCACTTGGCCACGGCAACCATACTCAAAACGTTGGATACCGTTGTTCTGCGCACCCACGATGACCGGGTGATAAAATTGTACCGCCCCCACCGGCGGCAACTGGTGGAACGGATACCGGGCATTGGTCAATTTTTGAGGTTTGCCAATGCCCGGTATCCTAAACTGCGCCTGCAAACGCCCCTCACAATACCCACCAAAACGGTGGATTATGGGCAAATACGCGGTGCAGCAAGTGACCCGCGCTGGCTGGTAGCCTATCCGTGGCGAGAAGGAAAACAAGTGCGGCGCATCACCCCGCAGGTCTGTTTTCACGCGGGCCAAAAAATCGCGCAGTTGCACCTGGCCGCCGCGCAGGCAACGTTAAATCTGGAACTAACCCACATTGATGCCCAACTTTTGGCGGATATTTTGGTTTTGACAAAACAGTCGGCGTTGTTTGATCAAATTGCCCCCGAAACGCAACGGGCATTTACCCAAAAAATGAACGACCTGATGGGCTTTATCGGTGATTGGGGCAAAAACCCGGAACAATACGGCCTAATTCACAGTGATTTGCACTTTTCCAACTGGGTACGCCACGGCAATGCACTCACCCCGATTGATTTTGACGAACTGGCGTACGGACATTACCTTACCGACTTGGCGGTGGTGTGCAACGAAATAAGATTACATCGCCCTGTTGCAGGAATTGACACTTGTGAAAAAGCCCTATTGCATGGTTATCTAAAATACCGAAAACTACCGGAAGACCTGGAAAACACCTTGGGAAAATTCAAATTAACAGCGTTGACTTTGTACCTTAATTGGTTGCTTTTGCCGGAAAACAAAATGATTTTGGCCGAAAAAAGCAAACAAAAATTCGTTTTAGACATTA
This sequence comes from Chitinophagales bacterium, assembly GCA_013298845.1. Lineage (GTDB taxonomy): Bacteria > Bacteroidota > Bacteroidia > Chitinophagales > Saprospiraceae > M3007. Next base: position 62,385 of record JAAFJN010000003.1, on the reverse strand, counting down.
TTTCTCATATCTCACAAAGCCCCGGTTAAAAAACAAAGGATTTGAATCAGTATTTTAACATACCTTTGTGTTAACCAAATGGTTAGTAGCGGAAAAAAGGCGGGCTTCTCCAGACTTTCCGTTGAATCAAGAATTTTTTTGTAGTTTAAGTAAATTTCATGGAAAAACACAAACAAATCGCTCCGGCCACCGGCAAACTTGGCATCCTGACTCCCGGCATGGGGGCAGTGGCTACAACGTTCATCGCTGGTGTTATTGCCGCGCGTAAAGGCATCGGACAACCTATTGGCTCGCTCACTCAGATGGGACGAATCCGGGTAGGTAAACGTACTGAACATCGTCAGCCTTTAATTAAAGAATTTGTTCCGCTTTCGACACTCGATCAGGTGGTCTTTGGGGGCTGGGACATTTTCGATGACAACGTGTACGAGGCGGCATCGCACGCCAAAGTACTCGACCAACCTTTGTTGGACAAACTTCAACCCGAATTATCTCAAATCAAACCTATGTCGGCGGTATTTGACAGCCGCTACATCCGTAATATTACCGGCCCGAACGTAAAAACCGGCAGTTCCAAAATGGATTTGGCGGAGCAACTGATGGCCGATATTCGCAACTTTAAGGCACAAAACAACTGCGAACGCCTCGTTATGGTGTGGTGTGCCTCGACGGAAGCGTACATTGAATCGGGTGACGTACACGCTACCCTGGCCACTTTTGAGCAAGGTTTGCGCGATAACCACCCCGATATTGCGCCTTCTCAAATTTACGCTTACGCCGCTTTGAAATGCGGAGTTCCGTTTGCCAACGGTGCGCCCAACCTCACTTGCGACATTCCGGCGATGGTTGAATTGTCACAATTGACCAAAGTAGCCATTGGCGGTAAGGATTTCAAAACGGGCCAAACCCTGATGAAAACCGTGGTAGCACCGGGCCTCAACGCGCGCGCATTGGGTGTTCGCGGCTGGTTCAGTACCAATATCCTCGGTAACCGCGACGGTGAAGTATTGGACGCTCCGGAGAACTTCCGGACCAAAGAAGTATCAAAAGGAAACGTTTTGGACGGTATTTTCAACTCCGAGTTGCAACCCGAACTGTACGGCGAACTGTACCACAAAATTCGTATCAACTACTATCCGCCGCACGGCGACAACAAAGAAAGTTGGGATAATATTGATATTTTTGGCTGGTTGGGTTACCACATGCAGATCAAAATCAATTTCTTGTGCCGCGACAGTATCCTTGCGGCCCCGATTGTGCTTGATTTGGCGTTGTTCCTCGATTTGGCGCAGCGCTCCGGTTTGTACGGTATTCAGGAATGGTTGTCGTTTTATTTCAAAGCGCCCCAAACCATGCCTGGTTTGCCCGCCGAGCACGACATTTTTAAACAATTGAGCAAATTGGAGAATACACTTCGTTACTTAATGGGCGAAGATCTCATCACACACCTCGGGCAGGACTACTACGAAGAGTTCAATGAGCAGTTCAACGCGAACGTGGAAGTTTCTGCTTAGCGGCTTTGGCACAGGGTGGTTACCGTTGGCCCCGGGTACCTGGGGTGCGGCGTTGGCCACCCTGCTGCTGCTTCCCTTACCATATTTACCACCACCCTACGCCACCCTGATATTAACGGTGGCTATTCTTGTTTTTACATGGATCGGTATTATTGGTTCGGCCCACGTCGCCGATGAATGGGGCGAGGACCCCAGCCAAACCGTTATTGACGAGATGGTGGGTTTGTGGGTGACGCTGTTGGGTTTGCCGCTGGGTTGGCCCTGGCTGTTGGGCGGTTTTTTGCTATTTCGTTTTTTCGATATTGTAAAACCCCTTGGCATTCGGCAGGCCGAAAAACTCGAAGGCGGCTGGGGAATAATGCTGGATGATGTGTTGGCGGGTGTATATGGCAATCTCGTTCTTCAAATTGTCTTTTTAACCGTTTCATAATGCGCAAAGCCCTTACCATAAAAGTAAAATCAAAAACCACCACGTTAAAGTACGTCATCAACTCGTTGGTGGCCACTACCGCCGACTTTCTAACGTTTTTTTTGGGGGTAAACGGCCTCCATTTGGAAACGGTATTTGCCACCCTGCTCGGCAACACGGCGGGGGCCGGTGTATCGTACTCGGTTCAGCATCATTGGGTGTTTAAGCACAAATCTGAGCAGAAAATGCGGGTCAGAATCGCAAAATTTGCGGTAGGCGTGGCGATTAGTATGCTGTCTAATATGGTTTTAGTAAGTTTGCTGCATTATTTGTTCGGATGGGCGCCCTGGCCCGCCCGCGTAGGGGCTGCAATAGGGGCCTGGTCGTTGGGTTACTGGTTCAACAAGAAGATAGTATTTAAGTAGTAAGTGTATGTCTAATTTTTTGAAAGACGTGGGGCAACCACTTGTCTATAAAACGATAAACCCGCTGATCAACTGGTTGGCAAAACTTGGTGTTACCCCCAATACCATCACGCTAATTGGCTTTTTGCTCAATATAGTGGCGGCTGGTATATTTATTTGGGGCGCCAATTTTGCCCAACAAGATTTGCAATACATCGGTTGGGGCGGTGCCATGATTTTACTCGCCGGCCTTTTTGACATGATGGATGGCCGTCTTGCCCGGGTAAGTGGGCAAGAAAGTAAATTTGGGGCCTTGTTCGATTCCGTTTTGGATCGTTACAGCGAACTGGTCATGTTTTTGGGCATTTGTTACTACCTGATTGTTTGTGGTTATACTTTGAGTTTTCTCGTGGCATTTGTGGCCATGATTGGCTCCATTATGGTCTCGTACGTGCGTGCCCGCGCCGAAGGTTTGGGCATCGAATGTAAAGAGGGCCTGATGCAACGCCCCGAACGGATTCTGACCATTGGGCTTTCGGCCCTGCTTTGTGGCTTGTGCGCCGTGTGGTTCGACCACTTTTCGTACACCCCCGCCGGTTTTTCAAAACCTTTGCTGGAAAACATCAGCGTATTTACCATCCCTTTGTTTTTAACGGCTATTTTGACCAACTGGACGGCCTATCAGCGGATTCAGGATTCAAAAAAAGCACTGGAAAAATATGAACCAAAAGCCTGATAACCGACCCGCCACCCTGCGCCGACTGGTGCACGTGGGTTTGGCGGCGGTAGTCTATTTTGCGTGGTTTGGCGGCCTGGTAGGGCTTCGTCCCGAGCATTTCGCCCTGTTTTTTGCCTGTTCCGGCGCTTATCTATTGTCGGATACCACCCGCGAATGGTTGTTTGCGTTTGCGGGTCTGGCCGTCTTCTGGATGGTGTACGATTCTTTGCGTATTTGCCCCAACTACAAAGTGAATCCGGTGCACATTGCGGAACCTTACCTGTTCGACAAGCAATGGTTTGGCCTCAACACCGAGGCGGGCCGCATTACGTTAAACGAATACTTTGCGGCGCGTACTTCTACGCTGATGGACATTATCACCGCCGCGTTTTATATTTCGTGGGTGCCTTTGCCCATGTTGTTCGGGGTATGGTTATTTACCAAAAACCGCCCCTTGTTTATCCGGTTTACGTACGGTTATTTGTGCACCAATCTGGTGGGTTTTGCGCTGTATTACCTTTACCCGGCTGCGCCGCCGTGGTACGTGGAACTCAATGGATTTGTATTTAACCCAGATACCGCCCGCAGTGCCGCCGGGTTGGATAATTTTGACAAATTGATCAACGCCCCGTTGTTCAAAACCATTTACCAACGCAATTCCAACGTGTTTGCGGCCATTCCGTCGCTGCACTCGGCGTACCCCTTGGTGACGCTGTTTTACGCCCGCCAAATGCCCCAACGCTGGCCAACGGCCTTGTTCGTGTTCCTCACGCTGGGTATATGGTTTTCGGCCATTTACCTGCGCCACCACTACGTCATTGACGTTATTTTGGGCGCACTGACGGCCGTTGCGGGTTATTTTTTGGCGGAAAGGTTGAATAGGGTGATTAATGAGTAGATAAGGTGGCCAAGGCTGTTAAACAAAATCGAGGCCGTATCACCAATCCCCATCCGTCCTATACCGGTGCGGCCTTAGAAAAATCCCGATTTTGCTCCGTTGGAGGCCGATGAAGCCAAAAACTGTTTGAGCCAAACCAAACTGGCGGGGCGAAAGCCCCCGTGAGCACGACCGGCGAGTTTTTTTGGCGCGGCCGGAAACGGAAAGCAAAATCGTAGGATTTTTCGTCAGCCGCGGGCTTTTTGCCTACTTTTTGGCCTCAAAAAGTAGGAAGTTGGCTTAAAAGAACAAATTTTTCACCAACCACTATTTTATAGCGGCGCATGAGGTGACATTGGTCAAAACAACAGAAGTCCTCGATTTTGTCACGCATTCAGATAATTTAAACAACTCCCCCCAAGCACGTGGCGTTTCAACGGTTCTTGAGTACGGTTCAAGAGATTTTAAACGCATTGGATTAAAAAAACAATCCCATCCAAAAATATACTTACTTTTGCCTTGTAACAAGTACAGTATGCCCAATACCAACCCTTTTATCGCCCGTATCCGCGACCTTATCGCCAAAGATAAGGTCAAAACGGCCATTCAGGAACTGTCCGCGCTGCTCAAAGACAGCCCGCACTTAGACGAAGCCGTGCAGCAATCGGCCCGTTATAACCACGTCATGCAGCAAATCCGCTTGGGTTTGGTGGATTTTCAGTCGGCGAATATTGCCCAAAATCAAATCCGACACGGTATTTTGGAACTCTTGCGGGAGATTGAAGAGCAGGGTGTGGCATCGGCGGCTATCCGGTCGGAGATGGAACAGTATGAAAAGGGCATGACCATTATTCAAAATGCCGAAAAGATTTACAACAATGAAAATATCAACAATGCGACGTTTAGCAATGTCCAACAACAAACCAATATAACAACGCAATATGTAACCTACGGCAACCATAAACTCCCCCGCTACCTCACCCAAAAACCCTTCTACACCGATTTTTTTATCGGCAGGGACGAGGATTTGACCGCCATTGAAGCGGATTATTTGCAGCACCATCACTTGTTGGTCTTGGTGAACGGGGAGGGCGGCATGGGCAAAACCACCCTGGCGGCGCAGTATTGGTTCCGGCACGAAAGCCGATACAAACATTTGGCGTGGGTATTTGCGGATAGCGGCATTGGCAATGCGATATTGAGTTTGGCCAACGCGCTGGGCGTGCAGTTTCAGCCGCAGGACGATGCCCACACGCAAATAGCGCGGATGACAGCGGCGATCAATAATTTGGAAACGCCCTGTTTGTTGGTCTTGGACAATGCCAATAATGCCACCGATCTGGAGGCGTATTTGGGTGTATTGCGGCGGTTGTCCAATTGCCATATCCTGCTGACCTCGCGGGTGACGGCTTTGCACGATGTTTCGGTGCACCGCGTTCAGCCTTTGGATAAGGATTCTGCTACACAAGTGTTTAAAAAACATTACCCCAAACACAGCGATGCGGAGGAATCCCTGTTGGCGGCTTTGCTGCACGCGGTCGGGTACAATACCTTGGTGATTGAGTTATTGGCCAAAAACTTAGCCGTTTTTAACAAATTTCAAACCCAGTACAGCCTCGCTACCTTGGTGAGCGACTTGCAGGAACGTGGTTTGTTGGCCATACAAATAAAACCCGTTAAAACCTTGTACCAGGCCGACAGCCTGCGCACCGCCACACCCGACCTGATTATTGCGGCCATGTACGATGTCTCGGCTTTGACCGACACGGAGCGTTTTTTGCTCCATAATTTTGCGGTATTGCCCGCAGAAAATATTCCGTATTCCGTTTTTATGCACCTGCTCCCACCCGACCCCGCCGATGCTTACGACGACGCCCTGACCAGCCTGCAACAAAAAGGCTGGATTGATTTTTACGATGATACCCAAGAGTTTAAAATCAGCCCCGTCATTCAGCAGATTGCCAAAAGCAAAAATGCCACCGCCCTGCTGGATGATTGTAAAACGCTGATAAATACTTTAATAGATGGACTGCACCCGGATAAAATCCACGACGACAACTACAAAATGTCCACCATTTTTACGCGCTACGCCGAAACGGTGGTGGCGGCTTTTGAAACCCCACAGTATAATGCGGCTTTATTGTGCGAACGCATGGGCACGTATTACACCACCGTCGGCAATTTAGAAAGAGCCATGTATTTTTATGAAAAATGCCGTGTCCTTTCAAAAGAACTTTGCGCCCTCCAACCTGATAATGCATACAGTAAAAATGAATTGGCGATTGCTTACCAACATCTGGGCAACACGCACACGTCCTTGGGCAATTTGGACAAGGCTTCGGGGTTCTACGAAGAATACAATCGTTTAGAAAAAGAACTATATGCCGCCTACCCGAATAATGTGAAATTTAAGAACAGTTTGGCGATTTCTTACTCAAAACTTGGAGAAACACACACGGCATTGGGCAATTTGGACAAGGCTTTGGGGTTTTACGAAGAATACAATCGTTTAGAAAAAGAACTATATGCCGCCTACCCGAATAATGTGGGCTTTAAAAACGGTTTGGCGATTTCTTATTCAAAACTTGGTAATACGCACACGTCCTTAGGTAATTTGGACAAGGCTTTAGGGTTTTACGAAGAAGATCTAAAATTGACAAAAGCACTGTATGCCGCCTACCCGAATAATGTGGAATTTAAAAACGGTTTGGCGATTTCTTACGAAAAACTTGGCTCAACCCACTCATCCTTGGGCAATTTGGACAAGGCTTTGGAGTTTTACGAAGAACGCAACAGGTTAGCAGCAGCACTGTATGCTGCCTACCCGAATAATGTGGAATTTAAAAACGGTTTAGCGATTTCTTACTCAAAACTTGGCTCAACCCACTCGTCCTTGGGCAATTTAGACAAGGCTTTGGAATTGCATGAAAAAAGTAATATATTAATAAAAAAACTGTATGCCGCCTACCCGAATAATGTAGAATTTAAAAACGGTTTGGCGATTTCTTACGCTCAATTAGGTGTATTCAGTAATGATAATTTAAAAGATAAAGCCAAAGCACGGGCATATTTCAAGCAGGCGGAAATTTTGTGGCAGGAGTTAGTACGTGATGCACCGCAATATGTGGTGTTTCAGCAGTTCTTGGGTATGGTTCAAGAGATTTTAAACGCATTGGATTAAAAAAACAATCCCATCCAAAAATATACTTACTTTTGCCGTGTAACAAGTACAGTATGCCCAATACCAACCCTTTTATCGCCCGTATCCGCGACCTTATTGCCAAAGATGAGGTCAAAACGGCCATTCAGGAACTGTCCGCGCTGCTCAAAGGTAGCCCGCAGTTAGACGAAGCCGTGCAGCAATCGGCCCGTTATAACCACGTCATGCAGCAAATCCGCTTGGGTTTGGTGGATTTTCAGGCGGCGAATATTGCCCAAAATCAAATCCGACACGGTATTTTGGAACTCTTGCGGG
>JAAFJN010000003.1:0-54978 GCA_013298845.1 Chitinophagales bacterium | reverse complement strand
TGCGAGAGATGGAAGAGCAGGGTGTGGCATCGGCGGCTATCCGGTCGGAGGTGGAGGAGTACGAAAAGGGCGTAACTATTATTCAAAATGCGGACAAGATTTACAACAATGAAAATATCAACAATGCGACGTTTAGCAATGTCCAACAACAAACCAATATAGCAACGCAATATGTAACCTACGTCGAACATAAACTCCCCCGCTACCTCACCCAAAAACCCTTCTACACCGATTTTTTTATCGGCAGGGACAGCGATTTGGCCGCCATTGAAGCGGATTATTTGCAGCACCATCATTTGTTGGTCTTGGTGAACGGGGAGGGCGGCATGGGCAAAACCACCCTGGCGGCGCAGTATTGGTTCCGGCACGAAAACCGATATAAGCATTTGGCGTGGGTATTTGCGGATAGCGGCATTGGCAATGCTTTATTGAGTTTGGCCAACGCGCTGGGCGTGCAGTTTCAGCCGCAGGACGATGCCAACACGCAAATAGCGCGGATGACAGCGGCGATCAATAATTTGGAAACGCCCTGTTTGTTGGTCTTGGACAATGCCAATAATGCCACCGATCTGGAGGCGTATTTGGGCGTATTGCGGCGTTTGTCCAATTGCCATATCCTGCTGACCTCGCGGGTGACGGCTTTGCACGATGTTGCGGTGCACCGCGTTCAGCCTTTGGATAGGGATTCTGCGACACAAGTGTTTAAAAAACATTATCCCAAACACAGCGATGCGGAGGAATCCCTGTTGGCGGCTTTGCTGCACGCGGTCGGGTACAATACCTTGGTGATTGAGTTATTGGCCAAAAACTTAGCCGTTTTTAACAAATTCCAAACCCAGTACAGCCTCGCTACCTTGGTGAGCGACTTGCAGGAACGTAGTTTGTTGGCCATACAAATAAAACCCGTTAAAACCTTATACCAGGCCGACAGCCTGCGCACTGCCACACCCGACCTGATTATTGCGGCCATGTACGATGTCTCGGCTTTGACCGACACGGAGCGTTTTTTGCTCCATAATTTTGCGGTATTGCCCGCCGAAAACATTCCCTATGCCATCTTTATACACCTGCTCCAACCCGACCCCGCCGATGCTTACGACGATGCCCTCAGCAGCCTGCAACAAAAAGGCTGGATTGATTTTTACGATGATACGAATGCGTTTAAAATTAGCCCCGTCATTCAGCAGATTACCAAAAGCAAAAATGCCGCCGCCCTGCTGGATGATTGTAAAACGCTGATTCAAACATTAAAGGATGAACTGCATCCGAACAAAATCCACGACGACAACTACAAAATGTCCACCATTTTTACGCGCTACGCCGAAACGGTGGTGGCGGCTTTTGAAACCCCACAATATGATGCGGCTTTATTGTGCGAACGTATGGGCAGGTATTACACCACCGTTGGTAATTTAGACCGAGCCATGTATTTTTATGAAAAATGCCGTGTCCTTTCAAACGAACTTTGCGCCCTTCAACCTGATCATAAATACAATAAAAATGAATTGGCGATTGCTTACCAACATCTGGGCAACACGCATTCGTCATTAGGCAATTTGGACAAGGCTTTGGGGTTTTACGAAGAATACAATCATTTAGAAAATGAACTGTATGCCGAATACCCGAATAATGTGGAATTTAAATTCAATCTTCAAATTTCTTATGAAAAACTAGGAGACACATATACTGCTTTAGGAAAATTAGAAGAATCTCTGAGATATTACGAAGAAGAACATAAACTTTTGAGAGAACTGCATGCCCCATACCCGAATAATGTGTCATTTAAAAACGGATTGGCGATTGCTTACTCAAAACTTGGAGAAACGCACACAGCATTGGGCAGTTTAGACAAGGCTTTGGGCTTTTACGGAGATTTCAATAAATTAATGAAAGAACTCTGTGCTGCCTATCCGAATAATGTAGAATTTAAAAACGGTTTGGCGATTTCTTACGAAAAACTTGGGGAAACGCACACGGCATTGGGCAATTTGGAAAAGGCTTTGGGATTTTACGAAGATGAAGTCAAATTATTTGAAGAACTGTATGCGGCGTACCCGACCAATGTGGCATTTAAAAACGGTTTGGCGGTTTCTTATTTCAAATTGGGTGAATTTAGCAGAGATAATTTAAAAGATAAAGCCAACGCACGGGCATATTTCCAACAAGCAGAGGCTTTGTGGCTGGAATTGGTGCGTGATGCACCGCAATATGTGGAGTTTCAGCGGTTTTTGGGTATTCTTCAAAGTGAAATGAATACATTGGATTAAAAAAACAATCCCATCCAAAAATATACTTACTTTTGCTGTGTAACAAGTACAGTATGCCCAATACCAACCCTTTTATCGCCCGTATCCGCAATCTTATCGCCAACGATGAGGTCAAAACGGCCATTCAGGAACTGTCCGCGCTGCTCAAAGACAGCCCGCAATTAGACGAAGCCGTGCAGCAATCGGCCCGTTATAGCCATGTCATGCAGCAAATTCGCTTGGGTTTGGTGGATTTTCAGGCGGCGAATATTGCCCAAAATCAAATCCGACACGGTATTTTGGAACTTTTGCGAGAGATGGAAGAGCAGGGTGTGGCATCGGCGGCTATCCGGTCGGAGGTGGAACAGTACGAAAAGGGCATGACTATTATCCAAAATGCGGAGAAGATTTACAATATCAACCATATTGATAACGCCAACTTTTCTTAAAATATGAATGAACAAAAAAAATTTAGGTGGGATTTTTGGACAACGGCTGTTCTATTCCTCGTTGGTGCTGTTTGGTTTGTGAGAGATTTCTTAGACGAGCCTAAATTTCCATTTGAACCCATCATTGTTTTTTTAAGCTACTTGTTTTTACTGACGGGGTATTACATTTTCCGAAACAAACCATCCGAAGAAGGGGAGACAACTGCTTCTAATCAGAGTGCTCATAAAATTTGGAACATTGGAAAAATTAAAACGGCTAATTTTTCCATTTACGTCAAAGGCGGTTATATTATGGCTCTTGTTGGTCTATTGGCGATTGGTATCTGGCAAAAAAATGAAATAAAGGACTTACTGGGTTTTAATCGTTTTTTTAGAGCCAAAGACCATAATTTTAAAATTTTAGTCTTGCCTTTTAAACAAATATGTAATCAAAATGGCAAAAACTATGACGCCGGCTTTGTAGTAACAGAACGCCTAAATGGTATAATTGACAAAGAACATCTAAAAATCAAAACACACTATTGGGAAAGTTATGACTTTAAAGATTTTAATGACGAAACTGCCAAAGCACTTAGAGCTTATCACAATGCTGATATGATATTGTTTGGGGCGTATCAAACTGACGCTTGTTCTGGTGATGGTAGTCAAATATGCATCAACTACATTACAGATGAAAAATGGAATATGGGCGCATTAGGCAATAATCTCAGTAGAGACTATCAAAAAGGCGGTCTTGATGAATTAAAGACAGGAAAACTACAAGAAAAAATCGAAAATTTAGCTATTTTCATTGCCCTTGTTGCCCAAATAAAGAGTTTAAATCACGCAGAATATTTAAAAAAACTACAAACTATACTTAATAATGAGGACTTCAGTAGGGGTTCACAAGCTGCTATTTATATTGAAATTGCAGATAAATTGCGTGAGGAAGGCAAATTAGGCGAACTCCTAATTCAGTACGATAAGGCTTTAAATATATATATGTCTAACAATGATAAAAGTAATGTTGCATTGTGTTACGAAAGACTTGGCTCAACGCACACGGCATTGGGCAATTTGGACAAGGCATTGGCGTTCTACGAAGAAGGTCTCAAATTGACAAAAGAACTGTATGCCGCCTACCCGAATAATGTGGACTTTAAAAAAGGCTTGGCGATTTCTTACTCAAAACTTGGCAATACGCACACGGCATTGGGCAATTTGGAAAAGGCGTTGGGGTTTTACGAAGAATACAACCGATTAGGCAAAGAATTGTATGCCGCCTACCCGAATAATGTGGACTTTAAAAACGGTTTGGCGATTTCTTACTCAAAACTTGGCAATACGCACACGGCGCTGGGCAATTTAGAAAAGGCTTTGGAGTTGTACGAAGAACGCAACAGGTTAGGCAAAGAACTGCATGCCGCATACCCGAATAATGTGGACTTTAAAAACGGTTTGGCGATTTCTTACTCAAAACTTGGGGAAACGCACACGTCCTTGGGCAATTTGGACAAGGCATTGGCGTTCTACGAAGAAGGTCTCAAATTGACAAAAGAACTGTATGCCGCCTACCCGAATAATGTGGACTTTAAAAACGGTTTGGCGATTTCTTACTCAAAACTTGGGGAAACGCACACGTCCTTGGGCAATTTGGACAAGGCTTTGGTGCTCTACGAAGAAGATATAAAATTGACAAAAGAACTGTATGCCGCCTACCCGAATAATGTGAAATTTAAAAACGGGTTGGCGATTGCTTACTCAAAACTTGGAGAAACGCACACGGCATTGGGCAATTTAGAAAAGGCTTTAGGGTTATATGAAGAAGAAGTCAAGTTATCTGAAGAACTGTATACCGCCTACCCGAATAATGTGGAATTTAAAAACGGTTTAGCGATTTCTTATTCGCAGTTAGGGTGTTTTTTTAGAGATAACAAAAACGACAATCAAAAAGCCCGTATTTATTTTGAACAATGCCAAACATTGTGGCTTGAATTAGCAACCTCCTTTCCAAGTTACGTTGCGTTTCAAAACAATTTAGCATGGGTAAAAAATGCGTTGGAGGATTTGGAAAAATAATTGCGTTTTGCAACGGCACCACAAAACGCGTAATGAACCAGCCATTTCCCACCACCCTCGGAGCGGTCACACATGGGTAGCAATGGTTTTTGCGTTCGTATTTTTTGCCGTAGTGAACTTCTTGAATGGACCGGAAAACCATTCCATTCAAGAAGTCCAACGAATAAGTGCCCCGCTACTCCCTATCCTCCTGGTGCAGCACCAAAATAGGTAATCCCGCTGATTGCAGGGCTTTGCTGGTGGCGCTTTTGTGGAACAAACTTTCCCAAAAAGAGCGGTGGTGCGTGACAAACACCAAGGCATCAATGCGGTGGTTAAAGGCGTAATCGTAGAGGGCATTGACCGTGCCTTCGTCGTCAATCATGCGTTCAAAAATAAAATGCTGATCGGCTTCGGCGTTCAGGAAATTTCCTTTAAACAGGCGGTATTGCTCTTCCACGTCGGGTTCACCGGCGCGGCCCACGTGCACAAAATGCAATTGGCTCTCGAACCATTGGGCAAAACGCACGGCTTTTTTGATGCATTTGCCCGACAAAGAATCGGTGTTACTGGCGTACAAAATGTTGCGGAACCCCGAAAAACTGGCATCGGGCGGAATAAACAGCACCGGAACCAAGGCGTTTTTGGCGACTTCGGTGCTGACCGACCCAAATAACCGCTCACCAATGGCGCTGTTGCGCCCGGCGGTTCCCATGATCACTAAGTCGTAGTGTTCGGCTTCGGCGGTAATGGCCTGTTCCGGAAAACCGTACCCCACCAAGGTATTGATGGTGGGTGAAGGTTTGGTTTTTTGTAAAAGACTATCCTCGTCCGGCACGGCCGCTTCGGCAATTTGGGCAATGCGGTCCTGGACAAACTCGTCGAGTTCCTTTTTTAAGGTGTCTTGGTACCCGGATAAAAAACCCGTCGAAGAGGGGTGTTTTCCGTCAAAAATGCTGTCCATCACGTACAAAACGTCAATGGAAGCACCCGTTTTGGCGGCCATGTCCCAGGCGAATTGAAACGATAAACGCGACGCGTCGCTCATGTCCACGGGAAGCAGGATTCGCTTCAGGCTTTGGCAGCCTTTGCCGCAGTTTTTGCAAACACAACCATCTTCGTCGTGGGCGTGTTTGTGGGCGTGTTTTTTGCCGGTGGTTTCGGCGGCGGGATAGTCTTTTACATTGTAGCTCATAATGCTGAATTATTTTCGTAAACGGAAGTTGGATCGGCTGGTCTTTCTTCCGAGAGGCGTTTCAAAATATCGTACGGCGTGATAATACCCACCAATTCGTTGTTGTCCACGACGGGCAAGGCGTGAAAGCGGTTAATCACGAATATTTCAACCACCACGTTGAGGCGGTCGGTAGATTCCACTTTACCCAAACGGGTGACCATTATATCGCTGGCTTTGATGTGATCGAGGCGGCGATCAATCAAAAACTTATAGTTATTGGCTTCAATATTGCCCATAATGTGCTCGAAATCAAGTTTGGAAATAATACCAACGATTTCGCGGAAACGCACGACGGGAATATGGTGAAAGGCGTTTTTTTCAAAAATTTCTTTGACGTGGGCCAAAGAATCATCAGGACCAACGGTGATTAACTTATGATAGTCGGTCATGATAGCAGATACTGGTGCAAATAAATTCATAATACTGGCCAAAGGCTGTTTAAATAGTGAATGTTGAATTAATTAGTACTGCAAAAATGCGGGAGAATACACGGCGGTGGAATGATGCGGGTTATTGGGCATAATGATCTGTATCAATGGCACTCCAATTGCGCCGGTGGAACGCTGTATTCGAGAATGCCGGCGTTAAAAAACAACCCGCGATAAATAAAAAACAGCCCGAGCAGCACCAAAAAAACGGGTTGCAACTTTCGCAATTGGACGCGGATTTTTTGGCCAAAAGGCAAACCACCCCATTGCAACAACATCAACAAGGGCAAGGTACCCAGGCCGTACAGCAGCATAAAACCACCGGCCAATGCGGCATCGCCGGTGCTCATGGCGCCCACGGCGGCGGCATAAACCATTCCGCAGGGAATCAGGCCGTTGAGGGTGCCCAAACCCAACATGGTGGCATTGCCGCTTTTTTTGATGAGGCGGGCGTAGGCCCGGTTGATACGCGCCACAAACTGGCTAAACAGCGGCAACTGCCGGAGTTTGTTTTCCAATACGTTGCCGTACAATACCATAGCCAGCAACAGGATACCCGCCACGAGGGTAAGTGCCTGTTGAATATACGGAACGGCGGCCAATTGGCGGCTTCCCAAACCCAATACAACGCCCATTGCCACATAGGAACCAATCCGGCCTATATGGTAAAGAAAAACTTTCAGCAGTGCGTTTTTGTCGTTTGAGATTCCAAAAGGCAAGGCCAGCAGTAAGGGTCCACACATTACAACGCAGTGTAAACTACCTACCAAACCTAATGTAAATGCAGCAAACATTTCTTTTTCATTGTTTTGGGTCGGGCACGCGGCAGGTTGAAATGCCAAAAAGGGCGTACAATGGGCAATTACCCACTGTTCCCGTAATGGCAAATACCACCCCAAATACCATCAGTATATTGGCAGGTACTCCGGCGACCGTCCCGGTAAAAAACAGCGTAAAAAAGACCAAAGCGAGTGTCAACCGGATGATACGGTCGAAATTACTCATGTTTTTAGTCATTGTATATAAATTTATGGAATGATGATTACCGTCTCAAAATAATAATCTTTGTTGTTGGTCAGCCACTCCAGTTCCACTCTGAAATAGCCTCGATCGGTGGGTTTCAACGGGATTTGAAAGGTATTTACCCCTTGAAAAACCTGGGTGATTTCGCCCGTTGCCATGGCAGGGCGGAACGCCTTTACTTTACCTTCGCTGGCCGTCATATTGGCGGGCAATTGCACCTGGATGGCCATTGCCTCGCGTTGATAAACGATTTGCGGCATTTCGGTTAAGCCGGCGGTATTTTGCTTTTGTTCGATCCGTTTTTGGTAATTGATGTCCAGATCGTAATAGTTTTTTTGAACCAATCCGGGGTTGTGGTTCCGGGCCGCAATCACGACGGCGCCCACCATACTGATGGCAAATGCGGCATACACCAGCGCAATGCCGTGTCCCCAATGAAATGTTGTTGTGCTCATGGTTAAAAGTTTTACTGTTTTTCTAATGATCCGGGACCCATAAAATTGGTTTCCACCTGGTCAATGCGTTGGCCATTGGAAATAATGTCAATTTCTACGGATGTTTTTCGGCCTTTTAATTGGTCCAAAGGCATTACCATAAAAAATACGCCTTCTATTTTTCCACCTTTCGGAATGCTGTCCTGCATTGTGCCCACCACGTTAATCACGGCTCCCGGCGTTGATGTGCTCAACTGAATGGGCATCGCTTTGGGGGTTTTGTTGATGAGTACGTAGGTGTATAAATTGGTGATGTGTTGTTCGTCTTTTTGTTGGTACAATTGCCCGGGCGACCGCAGAATAATACTTTCGATCACGCCCCGGTTGGCAAACAGTACAATATCAACCGCCAACAGCGCCACTAACACCGCCGTGTAGGCGTAGACGCGGGTGGTAAAAATTTTGCGATTACCGGTTTCGATACCCGTCATGGAGTCGTAACGAATCAGGCCGGTGTCCCGGTTGATTTTGGTCATTACGTTGTTGCAGGCATCAATGCAAGCGGTGCAGTTGGTGCATTCCAGTTGGGTGCCGTTGCGGATATCAATACCCGTTGGACACACCGCCACGCAGAGGTTACAATCAATACAATCGCCCAATTTTTCGGCGGGTTGTTGTTCTTTGCTGATTTTTCCCCGTGGTTCGCCGCGTTGATAATCGTAGGCCACCACGATGGATTCTTTTACCAATAAAACACTTTGCAAACGACCGTAGGGGCAAATGGTCGTACACACCTGTTCGCGCAGGCGGGAAAACACCCCGTAAAACACGCCCGAAAACAGCAACATGGCCGCAATTTCGTTGATGTGTTGGGTGGCGGGTTCTTTTAACATGGCAATGACCCGGTCCATCCCGATGACATAAGCCAAAAAATAGTGGGAAACCACCATCGCAATCGCGAAAAAAACGAGGTGTTTGGTGGCTTTTTTGCGAATTTTTTCGTTGGTCCAGGGCGCGGCGTCCAATTTGCGTTGGGCGGTACCATCGCCCTCAATCCAGTATTCAATGCGCCGGAAAAACATTTCCATAAATACCGTTTGGGGACACACCCACCCGCAGAACAACCGCCCGTACACGACCGTAAACAGAATAATAAACACCACAAACGTGATCATGGCCAATACAAACAGGTGAAAATCCTGCGGGGTAAACAAAAGGCCAAACAACACAAATTTGCGCTCCAGTACGTTAAACATCAAAAACTGCTCGCCGTTTACCTTAATAAATGGCAACGTTAAAAACAACGCCAAAAAGATAAAACTGACGATAGTGCGGGCATTGTATAATTTTCCATTTGGCTTTTTGGGGTATAGCCAAATACGTTTGCCTTCTTGATCCACCGTGGCAATATGGTCGCGATACGACTCGGTATCTTCTTTCTCCAGCCAATCTGTAATGCGCAGGGGCGCATCGTCCGTTATTGCCTTTTTATGGTTAGATGACATGATATTGGTATTGAGTAAAAACGTGGTATTTAATAAGCGAATGTTTGAACATCGAACAGCGAACATCGAACGCCGAAATAATATTTAATTGAAGAAGGTTAAAATACGCCACAGAGCACCATACTTCCATGTTCAAAATTCGCTGATCAAAATTCGGTGTTCGGTGTTCGGTGTTCGATGTTCAATTGACTTTAGTCGCAGTCGTATCGGCAGCAGCACCGGCCTCTACCCAAATTTCGCCCTGTGGGGCTTTGGCATTGGGCGGGTTGGTACCTTTCAGCGAAATAATATAACTCGCTACTTTTTGCATGGCCGCCGGGTTGAGTTGCGACTGCCAGGAAATCATTCCTTTTTCGGGCACGCCGTATTTAATGGTTTTAAACACGTTTTTGATGCCGCCGCCGTGCAACCAGTGTTCGTCGGAGAGGTTAGGCCCAACGGCCGCACCTTCGCCCAATTGCCCGTGACAGGTGGCGCAACTGCCTTTGAAAATCAGTTCACCTTCGCTCAAATCCGATTTTTCGGTGAGCGCGACTACGTTGGCTTCGTCCACGGCATTGGCTTTACCGGCCAACGCCATTGCGATTTCTTTTTTCGCCGTGGCTACTTCTTCTTTGTAGGCTTCGCCCGACGACAAACCGCCGCCGCCCCAGTGGTAGAACCACATATAACCCACCGACCAAACGATACAGGCGATGAACAAATTGACCCACCAGGGTGGCAAACTATTGTCCAGTTCGTGAATACCGTCGTAAGCGTGGTTGAGCATAATTTCACCTTCGCGTTCGACCGGAACGGCATCTTCCCAGTATTTTTTGCGCATCCGCGTCCAAAAATCGTCGCCGGTTTCCACTTCGGGCACTACGTTAAAGGATTCGGGCAGGGGCAAACCCCTTTTTTCGGATTCCAGTACCAACAGTTTGCGGTACAAAATCTGGTTGACTTTGAGCATAAAACCCATCGCGATGAGCGCAATGGCCGCACCGGTAATACCCAGTACCCAGCCCATAATTTTGGGAAATTCCCATCCGCCCGTGGCTGCGGCGGCTTTCGCGTCGGCAGCCTGCCCGATGGCCATCGTTTGGATGGCCACCAAGGCGAGCAGTATAATCAAAAATGACTTATTTCTTTTCATGTTATAAAAAATAGATTGACAATGGTTTAATCATTCAGGGGAAGGCTAGCCATGCGGTCCATCTCGGTTTTATTGGCAATAAATGCCCAGATGGCAGCCGCACAGAAGGTTCCGAAAAAGAGGAACAGGGCTACAATATCGAACCACTGTATGCCTTCTACCGATTGCAACAGATATTTATACATAGTTTATTTATTTTTGTCAGCGGTGTTGGAAATTTTGATGTCGGTACCTAAGCGTTGCAAATAGGCGATAATGGCCACCAACTCTTTATCGTTGATTTGGTCATCTTTCACCGATTGTTTGGCCAAACTGGCGGCCACGTCATCGGCTTGTTTGCGGGCCATTGCAATAGCGTTGGTTTCCGTTTCTTGGGGATAAGGCACCCCTAATTTGCGCAAAGCACTGATTTTGGCGGGCAAATCGTCCAGATCCATAATTTGGGTAGCCAAGTGCGGGTAAGCCGGCATGATAGAACCCGGAGACATCGTCGTGGGGTCAATCATGTGGTTGTAGTGCCAACTGTCGGGGTACTTACCCCCTTCGCGCCACAAATCCGGGCCGGTGCGTTTACTACCCCACAGGAATGGGCGGTCGTAAACGTATTCGCCCGATTTGGAGTATTCACCGTAGCGTTCGGTTTCGCTGCGGAACGGCCGGATCTGCTGCGAGTGGCAGCCTACACAACCTTCTTTGATGTAAATATCGCGACCCGTTAATTCCAGCGGCGTGTAAGGTTTTACCGTAGAAATTTTGGGTACCTGGCTATCCACAAATACCATTGGTAAAATTTGGATAACACCACCTACTGAGATCGCAACGGTACTCCACAACAACATTTGCATGGGGCGGCTTTCGATCCAGCGGTGCCATGATTCGCCGGCCATAACGGGCACGGGACGTTTGTCACGAGCGGGCGCTTCGGCATCTTCATTGGCCAAAAACGAACCCTGTTGGGCGGTTTTTGCCAAGTTATACACCCCAATAAGTACCCCAACGAAGTACAATGAGCCACCTACCACGCGCAGGGCGTACATCGGCAGAATTTGTTTTACGGTATCGAGGAAGTTACCCCAGGCCAACAAACCATCGGGCGTAAATTCTTTCCACATCAAAGCCTGCGTCCAACCGGCCCAGTACAACGGAATGGCGTACACCACGATACCGAGGGTACCAATCCAGAAGTGCATATTGGCCAATTTCACGGAGTACAATTTGGTGCGGTACATACGAGGCCACAACCAGTACAAGGCGCTAAAGGTCAGGAAGCCGTTCCAACCCAATGCCCCAACGTGTACGTGGGCGATGGTCCAGTCGGTAAAGTGCGAAATAGCGTTGACGGCTTTTACCGAAAGCAGTGGCCCTTCAAAAGTGGCCATACCGTAGGCGGTTACCGCTACAACCATAAATTTAAGAACGGGGTCCTGGCGAACGCGGTCCCACGCTCCCCGCAGGGTCAGCAGGCCGTTCAACATACCACCCCATGATGGCGCAATCAGCATCACCGAAAAGACGGTGCCGAGCGACTGCACCCAATCGGGCAGCGACGAGTACAACAAGTGGTGCGGACCCGCCCAGATATAGATGAATATTAAAGCCCAAAAGTGGATAATGGACAAGCGATAAGAATAAACGGGGCGATTGGCGGCTTTGGGCAGGAAGTAATACATCATACCCAGGTAAGGCGTGGTTAAAAAGAACGCCACCGCGTTGTGACCATACCACCATTGCACCAAAGCATCCTGAACACCGGTAAACAGCGGGTAACTTTGCGTGAAGGTAACGGGCATCTCCAAACTACGCACAATATGCAGTACGGCAACGGTTACCCAAGTGGCAATGTAAAACCAAATGGCGACGTACAGGTGTTGCTCGCGGCGGGTCAGGATGGTACCAAACATATTCACCCCAAAAACCACCCACACCAAGGTAATGAGCAAGTCAATGGGCCAAATTAATTCGGCGTATTCGCTACTGGTGGTCAAACCCATCGGGAGCGTATAGGCAGCGCACAAAATGACAAACTGCCAACCCCAGAAGTGGATCCACGACAAGCGGTCGCTCCACATCCGCGCCTTCAGGAGGCGTTGGATGGAATAATAAACGCCCATGAACAAACCATTGCCCACAAAAGCGAAAATGACGGCATTGGTATGCAAAGGACGCAACCGCCCAAAAGTCAACCACGGCCCAAAATTAAGTTCGGGATAAATCAGCTGGAAGGCAATGATTATCCCCACCAACATACCTACAACGCCCCATATAAACGAGGCCATCCCAAAGGCACGGGTAATCTTGTTGTCGTACTGAAATTGTTGCATAAAAGTTAGTTAAATATGAATTAGTTACTTTTTCGTTTTTGGTTCCCTGAAGCCTATTTGTATATTATCCACTCTTCATTTTTCACTCTTCGTTTTTCACTTTTCACTTTTCGTTTTTCACTCTTCACTCTTCACTTTCATCTTTTTCCTCAAAAAGCATTCGCATAGCGGGGGTGCAATCATCTTCAAATTGCCCGTTGCGAGAGGCCCAGAAAAAACTGATCAAAAACCCGAGAGCGACCAGCAAACTCACTGCAATTAGAAAAAATATGATGTGCATGATGTGGTGTTTTTACTACTATCAAATTGATGACACAAAGGTGACGCGATCCCAAAACCGGTTAAGTGATGTGCGTCATTGCCCGAAGTGATTTTAGTTGATGTGCATCATTCGCCTACTAACGGAAGTACCGGCGCGCCGCCCAATTGCCCATACCCATGCCAAAAAGCACCATCGAAATGGAACTGGCGGGCATCAAAATGGCGGCAATGAGGGGCGATAAAGTGCCACTTACGGCGTAACTAATCCCGATGGCGTTGTACAGCAGCGCCACCGCGTACGATTGTTTGACAATGCGTACACCCGCCTTGGATAACTGGATAAATTGCGGCAAACGGTCAAATTTATCGGCGTCGAGAATGGCATCGCAGGCGGGGGTAAAATTGTTCGACTGCTCGGAAATGACGATACCCATATCGCTTTGTTTCAACGCCCCGGCATCGTTCAGGCCATCGCCGAACATGAGCACTTTGCGGCCTTTTTGCTGAAGATTTTTTACAAAATTTAATTTATCCTGCGGTCCCTGGCGAAACAACATGGTGTCTTCGCTGCCAAAATAAGGCTGCATCATGGCGGCATCTTTGTCGCGGTCGCCCGATACCAAAAACACCGGAATGGGCTTGCGCTTGCGGGTTAAACCCCGGAAATAACCAAAAACCCGGTCCAATCCCGTCCGCGCAATGCTGCGCACTTCGTAATAACCCAAAATTTGGGCACCCTCGCGTACGTACACGTGACCGCTGCTATCGGTGTCGGCCTGCACAAAATCGGCGGAACCGACCCACATTTTTTTACCATCCACTACCCCACTGATGCCCAACCCCGTAAACTCCTCAAAATTGGTGACGGGTGCTGTGGGTACATCGCCCAATTTGACGCACAATTGTCGGCTCAGCGGGTGCGCCGATTGGTTGGCCAGCGATTTAATCCGTATTTTTTGTTCGGGCGACAACGCCGCGCCCACAAAATCAATTTCGTGGCGGTGTACCTGCGTGATGGTGCCGGTTTTGTCAAATACCACCGCGTCGAAATTGGCCAGTGCTTCCACTTTTTCCACGTTTTTGAGGTAAAAACCGCGTTTGCCCATGATCCGAATAATATTGCCCAACGTAAATGGAATGGACAACGCAATGGTACAGGGGCACACCACAATCATAATGGCCGTAAATGCATTAATGGCCGTGTGCATATCGCCTTTGTAGCCCCACCAGTATAACGCCGCCAGGGCCCCCAGGGCCAACACCAGCCAGGAGAAAAACAACCCGGCCTGATCGGCCAATGCGCTCAGCGTTTGGCCTTTTTTATCTTCAAAAACATCGTTGTTCCACAGGCGCGTCAGGTGGCTTTGTTCCATACTTTTCACCAGCGTCACCTCAATGGCGGCACCCAATTGTTTGCCACCAGCGTATATTTTTTCGCCGGGCAGAACGCGCACCGGCTCCGATTCGCCCGACACAAAACTGTAATCAATATCGGCCGTACCGATGGTCAAAATCCCGTCGGCGGGAATAATTTCCTGGCTGCGCACGATAATAATGTCGTTGGCCTGGAGGCGGTGCACGGGCACGGCCACTTCGAGGCCGTCTTTTTTAACAGCGGCGGCAATGGGGAAATACGATTTGTAATCGCGTTCAAAAGAGAGACGGCTCCAAGTGGTTTGCTGAAACCATTTGCCCGTGAGCAACAAAAAGGTTAAGCCCGCAAAAGAATCGAGGTAACCGGCCCCGGTATGGGTAAATATTTCCCAAATACTGCGCAAAAACAGGGCTAAAAAGGCCAAACAAAGGGGAATATCAATATTGAGGCGTTTGGATTTAATACCCTGCCAGGCCGACAAAAAATAATCTTTGGCACTGTACAACAACACCGGCAAGGCCAGGATGACGCTGCCGTAACCAAAAATGCGGGCGTAACTGCCGTAGGTTTGCGCATCCATCCCCACGTATTCGGGAAAACTAAAGAGCATGATATTCCCGAAGGCAAAACCCGCCACGGCAATTTGGGCACCCAGTTTGCGGCGTTGTTTGGTGGTCGCGCTATCGGTGAGGTTGGAGAGTTTAATGTCCGGTTCGTACCCAATGGACGAAAGCAGCACGGCGATATTGCGGAGCGAGGTTTCGTTGGGGTTATACTGTACGGTTACCTGTTTTTTGAGAAAATTCACCCGCGCAGCGGTGACGCCTTTGTCCAATTTGCTCAAATGTTCGAGCAGCCAAACGCAGGAGATACAGTGCATTTGGGGCAGGTAAAAGGTAATTTTGGCCGCCGTTGGGCTTTTAAACTCCAGCAACTGCGCTTCAATTTCGGCATTATCAAGGTAGGTAAAAGCCGGAATGGAGTTTTTGTGCCGCAAACTCACGCCCGCCTGTTCGTCGAGGTTGTAGTAGTTGCAGAGGTCGTGGGTGTTCAGGATTTCGTACACCATTTTGCAGCCTTCGCAACAAAAATGTTTGTCCGCGCTGACAATTTTGTCATCGGGGCATTTGTCGTGACAGTGGTAGCACACCAGTATTTCGGTGGGCGGCAGGGCGGGGGCTTTTGCGTTTTGCTCTAACAGGTACATAATTTGCGCGATTTGACGGCAAAAGTACCGGAGCGGCCCTCGGCGGGAAGTGACTTGAATTAGTGGGGGTAGTGATGTTGGTCAGGGGGGCGGTTTATTTAACCGGCACAAACATCACCCCCGAATAACACGGATACACCTTTGTTTCATACACCCCATCTTTCAGCACCGATTCGGCCCAACAGTATTTTTTACCGTCGCGGTCGTCGTTACGGATTTGCGGCACGTACCAAAAAACCAATTCACTGTTATTGTTGATGGGTTCGGGTTTGGGTTCGATGAATTTTTCCGGCCCCTGGCGGTAATCGGTGTTACAGCACGGCCCGATGGTAATCAAATCCGATTCGCCTTCGTCCAGGTCAGGGTGGTTCTTAGTAATATAGGTGTAGGCTTCGTCGCCGCGACCGCCGTCGTTCATCTGGCCGGTATTGGCCAACACCGCAAAACCACTGCCCTGCCCGTCGGTGAGTTGGTATTGGTAACCTTCGGGAGTGTAGCGGGTTGTGTTTTTTTGGAGTTGCCAACCTTCTTTGGTCCAGAGTTTCCAGTCGGTGCCGGTCCATTCGGCAAATTGGCGGGCATTTTCAAATACCACCCGCGACACCGGGCGGTAAGTACCGTTGTTGCCGCAGCCCCGGCCCAAACTGGCGGCGGCCACCCGAAAACGGCCGTCTTTATAAAATTCGTAGCGTTGTTCGTAGTTGTAATTGCAGGGTGTTGGCCAACCTTCGCTGGCGTAATTTTGGCTCAATGAAAAACCCACCACCGCGCCGTTTTCGGTAATATCTTCGATGCGAGGTTTTTCAATGGCAATTACGGCCGCACTGCTAAAAAACGGACACCCCACGGCATCGGAATAACCAAAGCCGTCAGTATTGGAGTAAGAAACGTGCCAATCCACGAGTTTGGCGTTGCGCACCACCCGCTTACCGTTAAAATCCACTTCCGAAATGCGCAACCCGTCGCTGCTGGTAATGATGTAGTTAAGTTTCCAGCCGTCGCGCTCCAGCGCGTTGGTTTTTACGCAATAACATTCGGTCAATTCGTCGTTTTGAATGCGGCGTTCGGTGGGTCGGGTGATGGTATTGCCGGTGTTGGTCCAGCGCAAACCGGCGATGCTCAAATCCGTCAGGTCCACAATCACCCAGAGCGCTCGGTTGTCTTTTACAAACGTGGGTGCTACACAAAGGTGGCGCGAGCGTTCGCAGCGGGTTCGGTTGAGGGCAGTTTTGGTATCGGCCATGAGGGCGTTTTCGCGGGTTGGTTTAAAACCCAGCGCTTTTTCCACTTCCGGCGCTTCAATGGCGATGTGGAGGGCCAATTCTTTTAAATGCGTGGGGATGTCGGGTTGGGTTTGGGGAATGGCCGCAAACCGGATGACTTTATTTTGGCCGAGGTGTACAATGGCCAAAATACTACCGTTGGTGGCGTAATTGTACAATTCGACGCGGTAGCAGGAGCCATCGCTGCACTCCGGTGCTGCTGAATAATCGCTGGGCCGGGCGGGCATAATGCCAAAAATTTCGCTGCGCAGGGGGCGTTTGGTATCGGCATCGAGGAACAGGGCACGCAGTTCGGTATCGGCGAGGACTACCCGTTGGGCTTGCGCTTGTTGAGGCGTCAGCACCGCCGTATCCAGTGCCAAAATGGGCAAAGTGCTGCTCATTTGTCGGCGAACGGCCTCTACCCGGGCTTGCACAACGGGGGTATTTACGACGGGTTTGAGGCTGTCGGTGGTAAAAAAAGAAAAACTAAAGAAGGTAGCTAATAATAACATGGTCAGATGTTTGGTCGGAATAATAAAGACAAGACGCAAAGATACCGAATAATAAAAGATGAAAAGTGCAAGAAGATACGAACTTTTAATACCTTCGCCGCGACTGTCCGACAAACCCTCGTTTTGTAACGATTTAACTAACTTCATAACTATGGTCAATTCATCAAGACTATTTACCGCAAGTTGCTTCGCTCTGGTAACTACGGCTTTTGCATTTGCAATCAGAGCGGGAATTCTTTCCGAATTATCGTCCAAATTCACCCTCACCGATACCCAATTGGGTTATATCAACCAGATGGCGATTTTGGGCTTCCCCATTGCCACCATCGTGGGTGGTTGGTTATACAATGAATTTGGTCCCAAAAGAATGGTATGGCTGGCGTTTGTGACGCACATGCTCGGTATTCTGATGACGATTTTTGCCGGAGGTTTTACTTCTTTATTGTTGTCCAATTTCTTCATCGGTTTTGGCAATGGTACGGTAGAAGCCGCCTGCAATCCGTTGGTTTCCAATATGTACAAAAACAACCAAACCACCATGTTGAATAAATTTCACGTGTGGTTTCCCGGTGGTATATTTTTAGGGGCCTTGTTATCGCAGTTTTTGGGCAAAAGTGGCCTCGATTTGGGTTGGCAAATTCAAATTGCCATTATGCTCGTACCGACCTTGATTTACGCTTATTTGTTCATGGGGCAGGCATTTCCCGAGCGTGAAGACGCGGGTCAGGCCAGTTTGCTGGACAACCTCAAAGGGATGATGACGCCGTTCTACCTGTTTATGATTTTTTGCATGGTACTTACGGCCAACACCGAATTGAGCACGCAGCAATGGGTAGAGCGCCTGTTGGGTAAAGCGGGTGCACAGCCCATGCTTATTTTAGCAATGGTAACGGGCCTAATGGCCGTGGGTCGTTATTTTGCCGGTCCGGTCATTCACCGCCTCAATCCGGTGGGTGTATTGTTGGCCTCGGCGGTAGTGGCCACCATTGGTATTTACACCATGAGCCACGCCACGGGCGTCATGACGTATGTATCGGCTGTTTTATTTGCCATTGGGGTGTGTTATTTCTGGCCCACTATGATTGGTTTTACGGCCGAATACATTCCCAAATCGGGCGCATTAGGTATGTCGCTGATGGGCGGTGCCGGTATGTTTGCCACGGCCATGTTGCAACCCATTGTGGGCGGTTGGTTGGATAAATCAAAAATGGAAAGTGCTGCTCAATTGGGTTACAAATACGAAGGTGCGATGGATGCCGAAGGCGTTTCGGCGTTTTTCGGGACCATTCCGGCGGAAACATTTGCCCAAATTGAACTCATGGCGGGTCAGGCTACCTTGTCGAACATTGTTATTTTCCCGTTGATCCTGATCGCGGCCTTTGGTGGCCTGTGGTTTTGGATGCGCGGCAAAGACGCTCCCGCTGCGCATTAAAACACGAATAAAAATGGCCGACCAAAGCGGTCGGCCACAGACTATTTCAGTGTATTTTGTGTGGAGTATAGGATAAGGAAAGGTTACGTTTGTCCGGTAATATTCAAAATGCATCAGGTTTTCTGTCAAATCGCACCGTTTCCTAAGTCAACATCATTAATAAAAAAGCAAAACATACATTTGCGGATAGTTTTCTCATAGTATGTTTAGGCCCGGCCCGCTGCAATCAGTAGGCCGGGCGTTTTTTTTTCGGCAAACTGGTTCACTGCGGGCGAACAGTTTTTATACGCACCAAAAAGATTTGGTCACATCAACAACGAAAAATTTACCCGTATTTTTTCCGGCCATAAAATTGTTACCTTTGCGTCGAGTGGCGGCGGGCGCGTTTCGACTACGCTCAACGCGCCCGCCGCCACTCGACGCATAAGGCACGCTTTGCGTGCATTGTGCACGCAAAGCGTGCCACAAGGGTGCGTTGAGCGTAGTCGAAACGCACCCTTGTGGCACGCTTTGCGTAGTCGAAATCTTGTGCGTTGAGCGTAGTCGAAACGCACCATTTTAACCCAAAATTATTTTTATGATCAAGGCAGTAAACATCACCAAATCGTTCGGAGAAACGGAAGTACTCAAAGGGGTATCTTTTACTTTTGAATCTGGTAAAACCAATCTGATTATTGGCCGCTCGGGCGCGGGGAAAACGGTTCTGCTCAAAATACTGGTGGGTTTACAAACGCCTACGACGGGTAAAGTGTGGTACAACGACGTTGATTTTACCGATTTGGACAAAGCGGGTATGCGCAGTATCCGGATGAAAATCGGGATGTTGTTTCAGGGTTCGGCTTTGTTTGATTCGCTTACGGTGGAAGAAAACATCCGGTTCCCGATGGATATGTTTACCAATATGACCGCCAAAGAAAAACTGGAGCGGGTGAATTATTGCCTCGAACGGGTGAGTTTGGCCGGTAACAACAAAAAATACCCGTCCGAACTATCCGGCGGGATGCAAAAACGCGTCGGGATTGCCCGTGCCATTGTGTTGCGCCCCAAATACTTGTTTTGCGACGAACCCAACTCTGGTCTTGACCCCAAAACGTCGATTGTCATTGATGAACTGATTCAGAACATCACCAAGGAGGACAATATCACAACCATTATTAATACCCACGACATGAACTCGGTGATGGAAATTGGGGAAAACATTTGTTTCCTGCACCAGGGAAAATTGGAGTGGAGCGGCACCAAAGACGAGGTATTGGTCAGCGAAAACGAACAATTACAAACGTTCATTTTTGCGTCGCCCTTTTTGCAACGTTTGCGCAAAGCAGCGTTGGGATAGTTACCGCTCGTGTACTTTTTTAATCAGCCATTCGCGTTCAAAAAGGTAAGATTTCTCCTCAATGCGCTCCAATAATTTTTGGTTGCGTTTTTTGTCGCCGGGAATGGACATGTGAATTTGGTTGAGGATATTGAGGAAATTACTGTTCGACTGGTGTAATTGGTCGGAAATGGTATTTTTCGACATCCGGCTCAAAAACATTCGGAAAGCGTCAATTTTGGCGTCCAGCAGCGGCGATTTTATTTCGTAATAACATTTTATTTCGATTCGTTTGGCCAACAAATGAATATCGGGCGTGGGCATGGTAGCCGGTACTAAGGACAATGCCTGATCAAAATCACCTTTAAACGTATAATAATTGGCCAGTGCCAGGTGGTAATAATCCTGCTCGGGGGTATCGTTCAGGATTTTATCTTTTTGCTCGTCAATAAAGTGTTTGCACCAGTCAAATTCCCGGTTGATCAGGGCGGTTTGGCTAATGGAAATGAGGGCACTGGAGGTAATTTTTCCGTCGTGGTAGAGGTAACCACGCTCGTAATGCTCTTTGGAGAGTTGAAAGAGGAGTGAGAAGAATTCATTCGGTTTTTTTAAAGTTCCAATCACGCATACATTCCTCAAGTAGGTAAGTATTTGTTTAATTTTATCCCGCTCCACAACATTTTCGTATGTCCGTGAGAGGTTTTGGAGGTATTCGACGTCAGAAACAGACGTATCGTGGTTTCTTAAGAGCATAAAAATACCGTAAGTGATATGCAGCAAAGGATGCTTTTCAATTAGTTTAATTGGAAAATCACTCGACTCAATAACCGATCTAACATCATCTGGCAATTCTATTGAGGAGAAATAACTGATGGTCAGATATTGATTTAATATTTCCAACTTATTAGCCCAATAAGACACTTCCAAGCTCTCAATGAGTTCAAAAAATGGAGCGCTTGAGTTTTTGATATTGTATTGAAAGTCATACAAATACTTTTCGTATTTAAACTCGTGTGTTTTTTTCAAAAACGGTAAACTTTCTATTTCAACCCGCAGTATTTCCTCTTCCAAAGTTGCGGAAAGATTCTTATAACGATTGTGTAAACCTCGTTCACGAAGAAATTCTAACTGTCGTATTTGCCGATCAATATGATAGGCCGGTTGACAGTACGCATTATAGGATACAAAATTCTTCAATGCTCCGTGCAGCGCAGACAGCACTTTTTCAATTTTTTTTTCGACAAAATTTTGATCAGGAAACACCTTTGCAAATGCTTTTTCTCGGTCAAACTCTAATTCACCGGGTTTGTCGCCGCCTTTTTTTAAGTCAATTAAATACAAAAGAAGCGCCTCCATTTCGGCGTGCTGCAATCCTTTATTAAAAAAAGGAGATTGTATAAATCTATGAAAATCAATTACTTCTTCTTTTTTCAAGGAGGAAAACAAGTCAAGAATCTTTACGTTAGTTGCCATAATAAAGTGCTATTGCCGTGGAAATTGGCCGTAAAAATGTTATTAATTTTGGACTCTGCGTACTAATATCTTTGTGGCATCAAAGTTAAAACAACTATTAGAACATGAAATTTACTCACTTACTTGCAGCATTCTTTTTGCTTTTTACACTTCGGCTAACGGCACAATCCTCTTGTCCTTTGCCAGCCCCTACCAATTTAACCAATGTGATCAATGATCCAACGTATATTGAATATACGTTTAATCCTGTCGCTGGGGCTACCGGATATCGGGTAACAATTACTTACCCCAGTGGTGCGCCCCCTCAAACATTTGATATCAACAACCCTTCTGCAAACAGTTGCAGTGCGACTGTTTTAGCAGAAACGCGGATATTAACTATTTACCCTAAATTAGGCAATTGTATAGGTCCCAATGGAGCATCTCACATTTCATCGGTTAATATTATAACAGTTGATTTAGTATCGGGTCACCACGAGATGGAAAGAAAGCCAGACGTAGAACATTGCTCACTACCAGGCCCATTGAGCGCGGCTTATTGCACACTTATTCCATCGCCGCCATACCCTGGCATGATTGACCACAGAATTTCCTTTAAATTCGGCACAGAATTCATTCGGGCCGGACTAAGCCTTGAAGTCGCAGAAAACAACGACAAAACACTACATGTTTATCGATTCACTAACCCTGAAGGCTGGATATTCACAGGACAGGGAAACAAAATAGTTAGGATTACGAAATCATTCGGTTTAGGATCTGAGGTTGGACTATCCATCGAGGCAAATCAAAACTATATTACACTGAACCCAATAAATATGGGTGGCCAGTCAGAGAACGCTACTGATATAAAAATTATGCGATATGAATTACCTGAGAATCCGGGACAAGTAAGTAGCGCTAACGAAATATCGGAAAGTAGCACTGTTTTCGTTTCCCCCAACCCCTTCACCGATAACCTCACACTCAACATGGAAGCACCGGAGACGGGTAACGTCAG
Source organism: Chitinophagales bacterium (assembly GCA_013298845.1). Classification (GTDB taxonomy): domain Bacteria; phylum Bacteroidota; class Bacteroidia; order Chitinophagales; family Saprospiraceae; genus M3007. Next base: position 32,326 of record JAAFJN010000003.1, on the reverse strand, counting down.
CGTACAACTGTACAACCTGACGGGCGGCCTCCAAAAATCGCTGGAAATTACACCGGCAGAATTGACGAACAATACCTATACTATTCCCACGGCCGACCTTACTACCGGTATGTATATCATGCAGGTGAGCACCGAGCAAGGCGTTCGTCACACATCCAAAGTATTTAAACTTTGATATATAAACTAGCGTAGATGAAAAGTAAAGGAACTTGAGATGCAATTATTTTAATTTCCCGATCGCCTACAAACAATTCCAATTTGAGCGTATGCAGCCCCCCGCTGCATACGCTTTTTTTGTTTGCGTTTTTGGGACATGACCAGCACCAAGACGGCAAAAAAAAAACGTCATTTTATTTTTTAACTCCTACCAGAAGTTCGCGCCAAAACTGTTATCCATTTGAAGTCACAACGGTATGCTTTTGATGATTCAAGGGCAAAAAAGGCTTTTTTTTACCAAAAACGACCTTTTTATGACATTTTTATGATTTTCCGGGCCAGTACTTACGGTTCAAAGTGTTATTCGTTGGGGGCGGTGCAGGGGTGCATCTTTGTATCATTAATCAAACAAAATTTTTCGCACAATGAAATTCAATATTTATTCCTTGATGCTCTGCCTGCTCACGACGAGCGCATTCAGCCAAACCCTTCAAATCACTGGCAAACCCATCGTTGGCATCTCGGGCGCAACACTGCAAAGCCATTTTTGACACAAAAAATGAATAAAAACGAGCGCGGAAGCCGAAAAGCGCAGTATAGAGTAGGCAACTAACAATCTACTTGAAGGTATTTGCTTGCTACAAAATTAATTAACTGTAAAAACAATCCTTCATCAAAAATTAAATCAAATACTATGTTATTCAAAAACTCATCCATCTTATCCCGAATTCCAAAATCACTTGCTTATTTTTCAATGGCTATCTTGCTCATTGGGTCATTAATTTGGCTGGAATCATGCCAAAAGAATAATGGTATTACTAATGAGGGTCTATCAACCGAAGTAGAAATGCGTGATCCAGAAGCACCCTGTAATGCCTTTCCTGGTTTGGCTGGAATATCATTTAGTACGGTGAAATTTGGTGAAAATCAGCAAATTGCAGATATGTATACCATGATTCCTGAATCAGAAGTAGCACCCTTGGCAGAACAGTTGATTGCTATGCATGAAAACCAAGGACAACAGGCTACACTAAACTACATGAGAACTACCCTTGGCTACTCTGACGCAGAAGTGGGCTTATTAAATTCCTTCTTAACCCAAGTTCAACAGATTGATTTCGAGAACCTAAGTGTCAGTTCAATTGAAACGTTTGCCAATGGATATCGCGATTACATTTGTACTACTTATTCAACACCCCCAACACCTCCTGGGTCTGACAACCCAGGAGATGGGGAAGTATCAACTGAGCAAGTCGCCCTCTATCGCCGTGGTCATATCCTTGTCAATACGGTCGAAGGAGATTTAAAAGCACTTCTCGCCATGCAAAGTGATAGTGAGAATGTAGGTGGTGGTGCTTCAGATCGCAACACATTCATCGCGTGTGCTGCTTGTTTACTGAAATCAACATTATCAACTAGCTACTATTCATTTTCAGGAGCAAAATATGGCGCATTGATTGGTAGTGTCTTCGGACCCCAAGGCGCAGTAGTGGGCGCCTATGTTGGTGCTATTGCAGGGGGGCTTTATGGTGCAAACAACGCATTGAAAACATCATCCTGCAAAACATGTAACCCTAATGACGATGGTGGTGGTACTCCAACTTGTGTAATGCCGACTAAGATTGCCGTAAGGGTGAAATCTTGCAACGAGGTTGAGTTCGGTTTAGTGGGGCAGTCAAACCTGCCCAATACAGAATTCGATTGGTTTAATATCAATGCTACACCGGAAAGCGAACGAACTGCGGTTCCTTTACTCAACACCCTGATACCTAGTCCAAGTCAATTGACTAAAGCAGAAGTGTTGTTCAAGGGCTGTAGCGGCAATCAGGTACCTCAAACAAATTCATTTAATCTGAGATCAGACTTTCTTCGACATGGTAACTTTAGTGTAATGGCAAACAGTTCAAGTATCCAGCCAGGAGGTAAAACCGAAATAATTGTTACGCCTGGTAAACCCTGGAACAGTGAACTTTACAGCATTAGTTATGCTGTACTTTCTGGGAATGGCTACGTTCAAAACTGGTCGGTATCTCCAAATAATCAATTCATCAAGGAATTTGTAGCATTAAATGGTACTCCCACTGGAATCGCAACTATTAGAGTAACCATTACCAATTTGTGCCTCAACACAACTGAAGTAGCAACTGTCACAATCAACATAAATTAATTTTGTCACAACCTTTCCGCAGCCCGTTTTGAAGCGGGCTGCAGAATAAATTTTTCGCACAATGAAATTCAATATCTATTCCTTGATGCTCTGCCTGCTCACGACGAGCGCATTCAGCCAAACCCTTCAAATCACTGGCAAACCCATCGTTGGTATCTCGGGCGCAACACTGCAAAGCCATTTTGCCCAGTACCAGGTATATGCCATTGATACCCGGAAAATCTTGTCCGAATTACCAGCCAACAACACCGCCGAAACTTTTGTTATCAGCCTCGAAGGTGTACCCGAATTTTCGGGTACTATGAAACCTTCAACGGTTATTTCGCCCAATTACTTCGCTCGTACGGCCACCGCAACGGGCTTTACCGACAGCCACAACCGCCCGGTGGCGTTCACATTTGTCGGTGCCGACCGGGAAACCAAAGCCGCTTTAACGTTCGCGGATAACTTTTTGACTGGCTCCTTTAAAGTTGGCGACAACATTTATTACGTAGAGCCATTGCGGTATTTTGAAAAAGGAGTGGCCAATGACTTATTTGTGGTGTACGAAAGCAAATCGGTGAAAAAAGACCTCGAAAATTACTGCGCCGCTTTGGAGATTGAAGAACACGAGGCGCACGTTGAAGATCGCAACGATACCACCCGAGAAAATTGCGGGCCTAAAACCATCGAAATATCGGTAGCGTACGACCAATCCATGACCACCCGTTTTGGTTCCAATGCCAACCTTACCATCTACATGATGGCTATTTTGAATGCCAGCCAAATTCACTGGGACTACGAGTTTGTAGAACCACTTAAACTCTTTTTGTACAGCGAATATTTCGCAGCCGATTCGGAAACCGACCTATTCCCGGGCATAACCAAAACCAATGAGTTGCTTACTGCTTTTGCAGCCTGGGCCCAAGGTGGTGGTTTTGGGACAAATGGTTACGATTACGGCGAATTTCGCTCAACGCGCAAAATGACCAGTAGCGGCACCCAGGTGTACGCGTCGTCGTACCAATCTACAGCAGCAAACTCCGTTTTGTGCGGCCAATATCGCTACAGTGTTTATTCTGAGTTTTTGCCCATCAATGACGCGCAGCGGAAGTTTATCCACTCGCACGAATTAGGTCACATATTTGGTTTGGCGCATACACCAACAACTCCGGTACCCGGTACAGATATTATGCAGCCGACACTGGTACCCAACATGACGGATATCTGGACGGGCAACGCCATCAATATTATCAATAACAATATTCCACTTTCGCCCTGCGTAGTTAATGAGCCATACAATGACGTATGTCCGTCCACATTGCCCCAACCGGCCGCATTTATGGTTCAGTTTATGCCTGGGTTTACCCCAATTTGCCACACGTACACTGATCTATGCATCTCCGGCTTAAGCATCACGACCAACCAGCCGGGGCTGCATATCACGGTAACCGGCACCACGGTTTGCGTCACCACTTCCACCGGATTTAGTTGGGCTGTTGCCGAAGTGTACGTGTACGATCAATGTGGTAACCGGACCACTAAATATCCTTATTACTGGTATTTTTCATCGGCAATGCCCTTTGGCGGCGGCGGTGGTACTGAACGCAGTATGACCGGCTCGGAAGTGGCTCAAATTGACATCAACGCGAGCAACGACCAGTTACTCATTCAGGATTTATCGAACGAACAACAACGCCAAAAGGAAATCCGGATTTTCGACCTGGCCGGCCAGTTGCTGGAACGCCGGGAAAGTACCGACGCAACCACTCAACTTAATACCAGCGAACTTCCTAATGGGGTATTTGTAGTACAAGTAGTGGCCGATCAACGCGTAGAAACGCGCAAGTTTAGCCATTTTAACCATTAATATATTCTTCTTGATCGCATTGAATAATTTTGATTGCGGCTGCACCTTCCCGGTGCAGCCGTTTTGTGGGCTACTTGCCCGCCTCAAAATTATCATAATAAGTAAAATCACGGCTAATCAGGCCATTTTCAAAGGTAAAAATGGTACAAATGGGCAGTTCAAACGCCGAGCCGTCGGGGGCAGTTCCTTTAGATACAAACTCCACGACCACATGCTGCGCACCCGCCGGATACACCTGTACCAGGCTGTCGCGCACATCGGGGAAAACGGCGTTGAGTTCGGCGTATTTTTGGGCAATTTGGGCGCGGGTTTGCGGTACAATTCCCGCCCCCAGCGACGGATCTTTGAACTGCGCGGTTTCGGTGTACATGGCGGCCATTTTCGCCCAGTCATGCTGGTTGAAATACCGGAAATACTGCTGTACCAGGGCCTCGTTGGGGTTGTTTTGGGGCGGCACAGCGCCGGAGGGTGGCGTTTGGTGGCAGGCCACCAACGCGACCGATACCAGAAACATCAAGGTGGCTTTTTTCATCGTTTATACATTGTTTGTTTGAATGAAATACTTCGACATGGCAGGTTTTGTGCATAAAAACGCAGGGCGATCTCCAAAACAGTGCGCAAAACCTGGCAACGCTCAGTATAAATACTTATTTGGAATCAATACAATCGGGTTTCCTTTTTTCGGACAAAATATAAAATAATTTTTTCTGCCGCATCTTTGCAGCATGAAAAAAATACTATTACTGAGCACCATTGTCACGCTCGCCGTTTTTTGTCAGCGCGATCCCTACCGCGAAGGCAGCCGCCTGTACGCTGTCCATTGTTCCAATTGCCACGGCGAAAACGGCCAGGGGCTTGGCGAATTGATTCCACCGTTGGCTCAAGCCGATTTTATCACCCAGTACCGCGATGAACTGGCTTGTATTTTGGTCAATGGCCTCAATGACACCATTGTGGTGAATGGTAAAACTTATTTTGGACAGGCGATGCCCGCCAACCGGGAACTCAGCGACATACAAGTAACCAATATTCTTAATTTCATTCAACATTCATGGGGCAATCCCAAACAGGATTTTACATTGGAAAATGTGCGGGCGTTGTTGTCGCGTTGCCCGTAGGGGCACCCCTCGTGGGTGCCCACGGGTAACGTAACGTATTTGAGGCACCCCTCGTGGGTGCCCACGGGTAACGTAACGTATTTGAGGCACCCCTCGTGGGTGCCCACGGGTAACGTAACGTATTTGAGGCACCCCTCGTGGGTGCCCACGGGTAACGGGGCACCCACGATACGGGCACCCACGAGGGGTGCCCTTACGTTTTTTGCCGTCATTCCAACCTTTTTGTATTGCCCTGCCTCTTTATATCATACCACAATCATAATGACATGACGGAACAACAACTTATACTACAATGCAGGGCAGGCGACCGTTTGGCGCAGCGCACTTTATACGAGCGGTACTGCAAAGCGATGTACACCGTTGCCTACCGCATTACTTCCAATTTTGAGGATGCCGGCGAAGTACTTCAAGATGCTTTTTTGCAGGTCTTTCGGCATATCGGTGATTTTGAACAACGCAGTACCCTCGGGGCCTGGATCAAAACCATTACCGTCCGCACGGCCATTAGTCACCTGCGCCGCCGCCGACTGGCTTTTGTGGAATTGGAAGATAAACACCAGCAAGAATTGATCGACTGGGGCGCCAATGGCCTCGATACCGATTATTTGGAAAAAGCCATTCAAGCCCTGCCCGAAGGTGCCCGCGCTATTTTTGTGCTGGCCGAAGTAGAGGGTTTTGCCCACCGCGAAATTGCCGAAATGCTCCAAATTTCGGAGGGCACCTCCAAATCACAACTGCATTATGCCAAGAAAAAACTCCGCGAAGACCTCTTTGCGGCAGGTATTATATACGCTTAAATTCCCGCAAACAAGATGACCGAACTACATTACAACACCCTGAAACAAGCACTGGAACGCCTGCCCCAACATACACCTCCCGGTAGCATTTGGGCCAGTATCGACCAGGTACTCAACGAAGAGGCCCAATTGGCGCAAGCCGTGAGTGCCTTGCCCCAATACGCGCCACCGGCCGACATCTGGGCTTCGATTGAGGCCCAATTGCCCGCTGCCGCCGCGCCCCAACCGGGCTGGACGGTTTGGACCAATACCCGCTTGCATTACGCCGCCGCTGCGGCCGTGCTGTTGGTGGTTTTTACCGGTTGGTGGTTGCTTTGGCGCACCAATACCCCGGAAATGGCCATTAACCCCGTTGCCAATACCCCAACGATGAATACCCCCGCGCCGCAACCATCAACAACGGTGCCCGTCCCGGTACCCGCCACAGCGAGACCACAACGCCCGGCCCCGGTGCCCGTTCGCAACCCGGAAGAAATTACGACCCAAAGCATCGTGGTGGTGGATAATGCCCTGCTCGATGCCTGCCAAACGCCAGAAGACCAGTCTTTTGCGCTGATTGAGCAAATTTGCGTGGAACAATTGCCCGTGTGCGAAAACCCCGCTTTTAAAGCCCTTAAAAGTGAACTGGATGAATTAAGCCGCGCAAAACAAGCACTTCAACAGGCGCTTGGCCAATACGCCGATGACCCCGAACTGGTATCGCAAATGGTAGAAATTGAACAAAACCGGATCGAAATTATCCAAAAAATGATTCAACTCATCTAACAACTATGAAAATACGTTCCTTCACCTTGTTTCTCTGTTTGTGCTGGGGCTTTGCGTCCCACGCCCAAACCACGTTGCAGGTAGTTACCAAAAATATCCGAAAAAGCGCCGACTGGAAACCGGGCGTTGAACTGGTGATCAACTGCGAAAAAGCCGATATTTTGCTCGAACCCACCGATTCCGCGTCGGTGTACATTGACGCTGAACTATCGGCCCGGCACCCCAACCTCGATACCGCCGGGCTGGATGCCCAAAAATGGCAGTTCGTCGTAAATACCATTGGCAAAAAACTCTACGTACGGGCGTATATTGGTTTGGCCAACGGTCAATCGATACCCACCTCGAACATGAAAGCCCGCCTGGTGCTGAAAGTGCCCAAACACTGCGCCGTGCAGTTGAGCAATAAATTCGGCAAAGCCAACATCAAAGATTTGGACGGCCCAATGGCGTTAACCGGCGCATTTTGCACCTTTCAACTGACCGACCTAAGCGGCGATGTAAACGTGGAAAGTGAATACGGCAGCATCCAGGCCGAACACCTGAAAGGCCCGCTGGAAGTGCAGTCTAAACGCTCCGATATTACCCTCGACGATGTGCGCGGCAACTGCACGGTGGACGCCGAATACGGAAAAATCGTGTATCGCGCCTCGGCCCAAAGCGCCGATGTATCGGTAAAAGGCAATAAATCGGCCATTACTTTAGAAAATATTGGCAGCATCGACCACAGCATTGAACTGACCACTAAATACGGTCAAATTATTTCGGCTCCGGCCCAATTCGAGCAACAATCCGATTCCGATAAATCCAGCCACGCCACGCGGCCATCCCAAAACGCTGGAAAAACCAACAAAATCGCCATGATTACGTCGTTTGCCGACATTATTTTTAAAAGGTAACTTTTCCAGAACATGAGCAACAAAATCACCGCACTGATCTTCCTCGGGGTGTTTTTTATGACAAAAACAACCGCTCAGGATACCACTTTTACCCGTATCTCCACCGAAACGGGCACGCTGGAACAACAAACGGTCGAAACCGAAACCGACCGGCTCTTTGGCACCAAAGTACCTGCGCGTTGGATGGTGAACATTGGTCTTAAGCCGTACTACCCGGCATATAATAATTTTATCAATGATGCCAATACAACGCCGCCCATCGGCATCGAAGTAAAACTCAGCCCAAGTTTTTCAACGGGTTTAAAATACGGTTACGGATGGCAACCCGATATTGATCAATTTGCCAAAAGCGCTCACATACACTTTTTCCAACTGGAACAGCGGTGGTATCCTCAAATGGCTAAAAAAATACAAGCGGGTACCGGAGCGAACAACTTTTCCGGCACCTACCTGGGGCTGCGTACGGGGGTGCAATATTTTTTTCAAGACGAATGGACATTCCGCGATGGCCAGGGGAATGAGTACACCCGCGGCGGCAACCATGTGAAACACTTTCAGGCCGACATACGATACGGTATCCAAAGCCGGATTCGCAAACACGGTCTTTTTGATTACAGCGCGGGCCTTACCTTTAACCACTACCCGAACATTCAAAATGGCAGCCGCCAAACCGCCAGTTCCATCAGTTTAAACCAGGAATTCCGCATTGGGCTGGCCCTGTTTGAGCGCAGTGAAAAAACGGATTATTCGGGGTCTTACTGCGGTGTTTTGCGGTGTTTTGACGATAACCGCCGCATGTTTAAGGTCAATACATTGAACCTGTTAAACGTATTTTACCAAAAATACGATCAAAGCAACCTGGGATTTGCCATTAAACCCAATATTGCGGTGGAACAAAAGTTTGGCTCGGCTCCTTTTTCGGTGGAGGCCGAAACCGACGTAAACTTTACCAATGGCTCCCTCAATGACAAGGCCACCATTTTCCGGGGTTATTCGTTATCGGGCGCGGCCGGGCTTCGCTGGTACTACAACCAACCCAAACGCATTGCCGCCGGGCGGGCGGGCAATAACTTATCGGGGCCGTTTGTGGCGGTACGCGGCAAGTATGAATATTCGGAAAACCGGGAGAACATACTCAATGCCGGCGAACAAAAAACAATCGCTAACAACCAAAGTTTGCACCTGTTGTGGGGCTATCAGTTGCGCATTTTCAAACACGGTTACGCGGCCTTTAGAATTGGGCCGGGGTATGCAAAAATCAGGGTAAACACCGCCGGTTACGTGCCATCCGGGGGATTGGACATATTCTCCGATTTAAAAGTGGGTTTTACTTTTTAATTATTTTACCAACAATATTCTACAACACATGAAAAATTGGATTTTTTGCCTGACAATGGCCTTTTTTGCGGCGAATGCAACCGCCCAAGACACTACTTTCACCCGTATTTCTACCGAACCGGGCACCTTGGAACAACAACAAATTGAAACCGAAGCCGACCGCCTGTTCGGGGTAAAAGTACCCGCGCGTTGGATGGTGAATGTACACGCCAGCCCGTACAGTAACAACATCGGTAATCTCAACGCTGGTTCGTTCAATTTTACCTATTTTTTAGGAGCCGAATTTAAACTACTTCCCGGTTTTTCTACCGGCATTCAGTATGGTTACAAGAGAATAAACGGATTCAACAACCAGAAAAACAACCACTACATCATGCTGGAACAGCGGTGGTACCCCGGAATGGCGCAACGAATCAAAGAAGGGAAAGCAGCCAATAATTTTTCAGGGGCTTATTGGGGATTAAAAACCGGTCTGCTTTATTCTCCGGCCGGCAAACAGTATATACCAGGTGATATGGGGACAGGGGTTATCTTTGATACTGGTTCAAAACAATTGATTGCACAAACCGAACTACGCTACGGTATCCAACGGCGCTGGCGTAAAAACGGTTTTTTCGATTACAGCGCTGGTATTAACGTACAACGTTCCCAAGTGCGTTTTGCAACTGGCGACAACATACAACTCAACCAGCAATTCAGGGTTGGTTTAGCATTGTTTGAACGCAATAAAAATGCCGATTATTCGGGCGCATACTGTGGAATACTGCGTTGTTTTGAAGATAACCACCGGATGCTTAAGATCAACACGCTGAATCTGTTAAATGTCTTTTATTCTAACTATGGTCAAAAAAACTTTGGCATTAATACTAACCCCAATATTGCTTTTGAGCAAAAGTTGGCATCTTCCCCATTTTCAATCGAAGCCGAAACCGATATAAACATGGCCAAAGGCGCTCTTTATAACAATTTGGTAACTTACCGGGGGTATTCACTATCCGGTGCGGGTAGCCTCCGTTGGTATTATAACCAACCCAAACGCATTGCCGCCGGGCGCTCGGGCAATAACTTATCCGGGCCATTTGTGGCGGTACGGGCAGGATACTCCACTGGCAACGGATGGTCATCATCGGGCACTGGGCCGGAGCAAAAAAACACTACCCAAAGCCAGGCTTTGCACGCTTTGTGGGGCTACCAATTGCGCATTTTTAAACACGGTTACGCGGCGTTTAGAATTGGCCCGGGGTATTACCAAATCGGGGGCGATATCGCCGGGGATGCAACAACTTGGGGATTAGACATTTTCTCCGATTTAAAAGTGGGCTTTGCGTTTTAGTTATTTGACCAACAACACTCCAGAAGGTATGAAAAACTGGACTTTTTGCCTGACAATGGTGTTTTTTACGGCGAATGCTAGCGCTCAGGATACCTCTTTTATCCGCATTTTCACCAAAACGGAGACTCTGGAACAACCAACGACCGAAGCCAACCACACGTTCGGGGCAAAAGTCCCCGCCCGCTGGATGGTCAATATGTCTGTCAGCCCTAACAATAATTTTGTCTTCTTTGACAACAAAAACACCCTTTCCCTCGCTTTGAGAACAGAATTTAGGTTAAACACTGCATTTTCGATGGGGGTGAACTACACGTACGAACAACAACCTTTTTCGATCCCTAATAGCGACCTGAAATTTCACCACATTACCCTCGAACAACGTTGGTATCCCCAAATGGCACGACTGGAAAACCACGGGAGTGCTGCCAATAATTTTTCGGGGACTTATTGGGGGCTGCGCACCGGTATTTCTATTTCACAGTCCCGTCCGGCGCTCGACCGTCTTCACCTTTTTCAATTGGAAACACGGTACGGTTTTCAACGACGCCTTCGCAAAAACGGCCTTTTCGATTACAGCACCGGAATCACCTTATCGCACAGTCCGCCTTCGCCGGATTATTCATCCAGATCGAATAATACTATACAATTAAACCAACAATTGCGCCTCGGTTTGGCGGTGTTTGAAAAACAAGATAAAACGAATTATTCGGGCACCAACTTGGGGGTTTTACCCGTTTCGGATGACCAGCAGCACCTGTTTAAACTTAATACCCTTGACCTGATTCGAGTATTTTACCAAAAAAATCCGGTCCCGGGTGCTGGTATTGCGCTTAAACCCCAAGTGGCTATTGAACAAAAAATAGATTCATCTTCATTTTCGGTGGAAGCCGAGGTGGACATTGATTTGTTTAGTGCGCAAGAACAGACCACCAGCGATCTTTTTTCTGATCTGGGATACCAGTTCAGCGGCGCTGCCGGGTTGCGCTGGTACTATAACCAAGCCAAACGGATTGCCGCTGGTCGGGCGGGCAATCAACTATGGGGACCGTTTATCTCGTTACGGGCAGCGTATTCCTACGGTGAAGGATGGACCCGGTCGGGTCAAAAATCGGCACAAAAATACACTACCCAAAGCCAAACGGTACACGCTTTGTGGGGCTACCAATTGCGCATTTTTAAACACGGTTACGCAGCGTTTAGAATTGGACCGGGATTTTTAAACCAAACGATAAACACATCTCCCAATAACCTGGGCGGGAAATTTGATCTTTTCTCGGATCTGAAAGTGGGTTTTGCGTTTTAATCATTTGACCAACAATATTCTACAACACATGAAAAATTGGTTTTTTTGCCTGACAATGGTTTTTTTTCGGCTAAATGCTACCTTGACAGGGATTTGAAAGTACGTCCGCACCTCCGTACCTCCTTAGCGTCGGGTTTTAAACCCGACGCTAAGGAGGTACGGAGGTATTCGCTCATCTCTCCTCACTTTAGTTACCTTTGCGGCCAATGCCCAACTTTCAACGCTATTTTTTCCACATTGCTTACAAAGGCAACCAATACAACGGCTGGCAGCGGCAGGCAAATGCGCACGGGGTACAGCAGGAAATTGAAACTATTTTGGCCAAAATCCTGAAAGAACCCGTGTTTATTACCGGTTGCGGCCGCACCGATGCCCAGGTCCACGCCAGCCAATACGTGTTTCATACTGACCTGGCACCATCGTTCGATTTTGATCTCGTGTACCGCCTCAACCGGGCACTTCCGCCCGATATTGCCGTTTTTGACCTGATTCCCGTGGACGAACGCGCCCACGCCCGTTACGATGCCACCCGGCGCACTTACGATTATTTTATCCACACGCACAAAGATCCGTTCCTCTACGGGCAAAGTGCGCTCTACGCCGACCACCAACTGGATTTGTCACGCATGAAAGCGGCCATTCAATTATTGCCGCAGTACAACGACTATTACGCTTTTTGCAAATCGCCCAATACGTTTGAGCACACCATTTGTTACGTACAAGACGCCCAACTCTGGACCAATGCGGCCGGGAACCAATTGCGTTTTCAGATTTCGGCCAACCGCTTCCTGACCGGTATGGTTCGCATTATCGTGGGGCGTTTGCTCGAAGTGGCCACCGGGGTGATGAGCCTTGAGGCATTCGAATACCATTTGCGCGAGCGCATTACCCCCAAAAACATCGCGCCCGCGTACGCGCAGGGTTTGTATTTGTCCAAGATTGAATATCCCTACCTCCCACTCGAACCCCGGACTGATTTTGCCGCCGTGTTCCGGCATTCCGATACCGATTATTGGCGGCTTGTGGGATAATTACCGCTCCTTTTTCGCCGCATGGTACACCCGCAAACCCGCGTGGTTTTGCCCGCCGCGGGCTGTTAATTTTTTTAACAAAAAGCCCCAACACCCTCCTTTTAAAAGGCAAAATAAAAATTGGCAAAGCCCAATCTCCCCAATTTCATTTGTGAAAAACCGCGCCAAAAAGCCGTTTTACAAAAGATGATTTTGCTCAATGCCCCATTTCGACGCATAACGCAACAGCCGTTTGCAAAAGTTTAACAATGTTTACTGTTAAACTTTTTAACGTTTTCTTAACGGATTCCCTTAACTTTGCATCGCTAATCAAAGCGCCAAAAACGGCTTCGGTGGTTTTTAGGGCTTTTTTAACAAAAAATGGGCAAAACACCAGTAATTGACGTACTAATACCGGCTTGGAACGAAGAAAAAGCACTGCCTTTGGTCATTGCAGATATTCCTAAAAACTGGGTACGGCACATTATTATCTGCGATAACGGCTCTACCGACCGTACCGCCGAGGTAGCAGAAGCGCTGGGTGCCATTGTGGTAACGGAAAAAAAACGGGGTTATGGCTCGGCTTGTCTCGCCGGTATGCGTTACCTCCAAAATTTGCCCTCGTCCGAACAGCCGCACATTGTGGTATTTTTGGACGGTGATTATTCCGACTACCCCGAAGACCTGCCAAAAGTGGCAGGGCCAATTATTGACCAAAACATGGACATGGTAATTGCCTCCCGAACACTGGGCAACATGGAACCCGGTGCTATGACCATCCCGCAGAAGTTTGGTAACTGGCTCGCTCCCTGGCTAATCCGCGTGTTTTTTGGTTATCACTTTACCGATTTAGGCCCGTTCCGGGCCATCCGGTGGACGTCGCTGCTGCAACTGAACATGGAAGACCCCAATTTTGGCTGGACCGTGGAAATGCAGGTAAAAGCGGCCAAACACCAACTCCGTTGCACCGAAGTGCCCGCCCGCTACCGCAAACGCGCCGCCGGACACAGCAAAGTCAGCGGAACGGTAAAAGGGTCCATTAAAGCCGGTTGGAAAATTATCATTACGATACTGAAAAGTCTCTGAAAAACATAAAAAACTAATTAATTCACATTTAACGCTAACTATTCATGTTCGGCATTCACTCGCTCTTCGAAGCACTCCGTTATCAGTTGTTTGTTGATTTCGGTTATTTAATGCTCTTTATCTACTTCCTCGCCATGACAGCGGTAACCGTGTACTGCGTATTGCAGTTCCACCTGCTGTACCTTTACAAGAAGTACCATAAAGCCAATCCGACCATTACTTATCGCAAATATGACGCGGACGACGAATCAGTGCCGTTCGTGACGGTGCAGTTGCCCATGTTTAATGAAATGTACGTTGCAGAACGTATCATTGATTGTGTGGCTGCCCAGGAATATCCTAAAAGCCGCTTCCAAATTCAAATTCTCGATGACTCTACCGACGAAACGGTGGACATCGTGGCCCAAAAAGTGATCGAATACAAAGCCAAAGGGTTCGACATTGTGCATTTGCACCGCGTCAACCGCCAAGGTTACAAAGCAGGTGCCCTCCAAGACGCAATGCCGCACGTAAAAAGCGATTTTATCGCCATTTTTGACGCGGACTTTACACCACGGGTAGACTTCCTGCGCACGACCATGCCTTATTTTGAAGATGAAAAAGTAGGGATTGTACAAACCCGTTGGGAGCACATCAACAAAGATTACAGCCTTTTGACCCGTTTACAGGCGTTGCAATTGAACGTACACTTTACCGTTGAACAGGCGGGCCGCTCTTACGGCAACTTGTTGCTCCAATTTAACGGAACAGCGGGCCTGTGGCGCAAAAAAGTAATCAACGAAGCGGGCGGCTGGCAAAGCGATACCCTCACGGAAGATTTGGATTTGAGTTTCCGCGCTCAAATTCTCGGTTATAAAATTCAATACCTCGAGAAATTGGAAAGCCCCGCCGAATTACCGGTGGAAATGAACGGTCTCAAAACCCAACAATTCCGTTGGAACAAAGGCGGTGCGCAAAACGCCCGTAAATTGTTTCACCTGATCTGGACGGAAGGCGCCAACAAACTCACCTGGATTCAAAAAATGCATGCCACCAGCCAATTATTGGCCTACGGTGTGTTCCTTTGGGTGTTTATTGCCGCTATCAGTTCCATTCCGTTGGCGTTTGCGTTCCGCGAATTGGGTATTTCTACCCACTTCCTGTCGTTCTCGATCCTTGGTTTGTTTTCCGTTGCCGGTATTTCTTACACGGCCAACATCACGGCTGCCCTTAACCGCGAGGTTCCGGCGACAACTTGGGAGAAACTGCGTTTCTTTGGTTTGTTTATCACCTTTATGCCTATTTCCCTTGGTTTGTCTTTGTACAACGCCATTGCGGTGATTGAAGGTTACATGGGCAAAGCGTCTTCTTTTGTACGCACACCAAAGTACGGGATTGACAAAAACCAAAACACCTTCAAAAAAGCATCTTACGTGGCCAAAAAAATCAGTTGGATCACCATTGCCGAAGGTATTATGGCGTTGGTATTTTTATCCGCCGTTATTTTGGGTTACCGCACCGACAACACGGCATTCGTGCTGTTCCACTCGATGTTGGCTTTTGGTTTCGGAACGATCTTTTTCTATTCCGTGAAGCACTTGAGTGTTGATTAATCTGATTTATTTCTGATTTCGATATAATTAATGCCCGTCGTGCTTTTGTGCGGCGGGCATTTTTTTTGGTATTTTTGTACAAAAAACATGAAACACACCATTACAACCCTCTTTTGCCTCCTTCTGGCCGCTGGTTTCGCCCAAAACCCCACGCGGCAAACCCTGAATAACCACGTGCAATGGGTGAATACCAGCGCAAAAGAGGTGGAAAATATCGTGCAAAGTTTCCGGGAGGCGTACGACCAAACCTTGCGCATTACCCGCGAGAAACATTCTAACGCACTGCGGTACCGTTGTCCGTTCAACGACGAGCCTTATTACCAGCAACAGGCCCAAAAAGGCAACGCCAGCCCTTCACTGCGCGCCGCCGCCGAAGGGTACGCTGCGGCTTTGGCCAAAGTCACCCAACAATGCCGCGCCCTCGAAACCTATTGCACGTTGGAAACTTTTAAACAGGACCAATACGCCGGGGCATTGGACCTGATAACGGGATTATTGCCCGTTTTGACGGAATTTGAACAAAGCAAAAAAACCTACGAAAATGCCATCGAAACGGCATCTCCCAAAAAAAACAATCCCGCCGACACCCAAATGCACCGAATTGCGGCCCTGCACCGCGACTTGTTGGCGCAGTTGCGGTATAATTTTTACGAAGATGCCCACACCGGCTGGCCATTGGACCAGGTACAACAACACATCGAAACGTTCCAAGCCGCCCTGGATGATGCGGCAGCGCACCCGGTCAAATTAGATTACCCGGCCTCCGGTTATTACACTGCATTCCTCAAATGCGCCCGGGATGCCCTTGGTACCCAAAAAGACTACGTGGATGCTTACAACTACAAAACCCAGGAATCGGACCAGCACGCCAACGACTTTTACCGCGATATGCTCAACCAATACAACGGTTGTCTGGTGCCGTTTTATAACCAATTCACCGATGCCGCGCCGAGCGCGAATTTGGTCAAAATGACCCAAACAACGCCCAAATGTGCGTTGATCAAAACCCATACGCCCCCCGATACGGCTGTCAAAACGTTCCGGGATACGCCCCTGCCCGCGTGGCAGGCCCAACCACAAACCAAACCCATCGGGACCAATGCCGCTTTGGCCCTCAACGCGTATTTGGATGTTGCCAATACCTGCGCCCGCAAAAATAACTACCTCCTGATGGTGCTGAACAACAACCACCTGTATTACCAACCTTATCCCGAAGGCAAGAGCCTGTATTTCAACTACGATATCCATACCCTGCCGCGCAGCCTCTTCGCCGATGCCCGTTACCTCAGCCGCCACTTGCCGGAGGCTTACCGCGCACCACTGGAGACGCAGGCGCAACAACTCATGGATATATCGGTCGAAATGAATGATTTGAGGCAATATTTGGTGGATTTTTCGCGCGAAAAACGCGGGCAAAAAGAAGGGTACGCCGCCGTTGAGCGCGTGCGCGACCGCTACGTGGTATTGTTCGAGCAATTTGACCAAAAAAAAGAAGCGCTCTTTGCTACCGTCGAAACCATGTACCAATCGTGGCCCGCTGCCAACCCCGGAACCTCGTGGCAACGCAGTTACGCCGCGCTCACCAACGTGATGCGGGCTGACAAAGTCTTGTTCGTCGCCGCCCAAACGCAGTTTCGCCAAGGCACCAAACCCGTTACCCTCTCCCCCGATGCCGTGGAAAACGCCGCCGTAAAAAGTATTCAGGACCAATTTGAAAATTTAAAAGGCATCGAAAAACTGGGGCGCTACAACGGCCTTTGCCCATATACGCCGTACGAAGACATCTGGACGGAATCGCGGCGACTGGTGGAATACGCCCGGCAACCCGACAAAAAAAAGCCCTCGGATTTTACGTATTTGTACAACGAAATCGTGGACAACTACAATCGTTTTGTGGAATTATCGGGGCAGCCTTTGCTCAAAAATACCCGCCAAATGGATTTATTCCAATTGGCACCTCCGCCACCGCCGCGCACAACGACGGGCGTTACCAAACCCACGCCGCCGCCCGCTACCCCACCCCAAACGCCCGTTACCGCCGACAAAAACCCGTCGGTGCAGCGCGACACGGTGTACATTCGCGATACCATTTATTTGGAAAAACCGCCCGCCGTGGGTGCGCAATTTTATTCTTTGGAAGGTTTTGTGCCCAATAACCTCGTGTTTTTGCTGGACGTATCCGGCTCAATGAACCTCGAAAAGCGGCTTTCGTTGTTGCAATCGTCCATGAATCGTTTGGCGCAATTGCTGCGCAAAGAAGACGAAATTTCGGTAGTGAGTTTTTCGGGCAAAGCCAAAGTGTTGTTGTCTCCCACGTCGGGCAAAAAAAAGGACCGCATTACCGAAACGATTGAAGAATTAAAACCGGGCGGCACCACCAACATTGAAGAAGGGCTTCGGCTGGCCTGTCAAACGGCCCGGCAGAACTTTAAAGTAGGCGGCAACAACCGCATTATTTTGGCCACCGACGGCGATTTTAACCTCTCCAAATCGGCCATTGACCTTATTTTGGAACACGCCGAAGCGGGTATCACGTTGTCGGTCTTCAAATTTGGCAGCAAACCCGGTCAAAATCTGAAAACCATTTCCGACAGCGGCCGAGGCAACCTCATCAGTATTACCCCCGAAAACGCGGAGATTTTTATGATTAAAGAAGCGCAAAAACGGTTTTGAACACCGAATCGAATTTTGAACACCGAACATCGAACACCGAACATCGAAGTAATAAATACTCCATAGAACATTATGTGGCATTATCCAGCGTTTAAGCGGGATTGCTTACGCTTATACATGCTTTTTAGTACCGATGATTAAATGTGGTGAGGCTGCCTCCTCATCCTACACTTCGGTGTTCGATGTTCGATGTTCGGTGTTCAATATTTTATTCCACCATCAACTTACGCACAGCCGTTCCTTCGGCGGTACGCACCGCAACGGTGTATAATCCGGCGGGCAAATCAGCCACCGATACCACGCGGGAGGCAATTCCGGCCCCCATCACAAAGGAGCGCACCAGTTGACCCGCCGCGTTAAACAATTGCACGTCGGCATTGGAAGTTAAGCCATCGCCGAAATCCAAACGCACCGTTTCGCGCGCGGGATTAGGGGCCAACGAAAAAGCAATGCGCTGGTTTAGGTCATTGATACCCACAACCGGCGCAATAACAAAGGTACCCACGACCAAACCACCTTCTTGGTCCGTTACAGCAAAGCGGAACGCATCACCACCCTGTTGCAAACCCCAATCGTAATACCGCACCTGATTTTGGTCTACCTGCGCCTGCGTGAAAAAATCACCGGCACTCATTGCCCCAAAGCCTTCCAAAAAGAGTTGACCATTAACAGGAGTCGCCAAAAGGTAATACCGCAACTCAGCGGCAGTGTTATCGTTATCGTCCGATTTCAACAACGTCGTGGGGATAGAAGCGTTGGTACCGCTGGGCAATGCCAACGGGCTATTGTTCACGATAAATGGCGGGTTCAACGAAACCCCGGAACATATTTCGAGTTCAAAAGCACCCACCGAACCGCCGGAGCCGGTTTCGTTGTCTTTTACCCAAAGTTTCCACGTTCCGGCGCTGTTTTGGCCGTTAAAAGCCGATAACATTTGAGATGGCCGGATACTAACCCCGCCATTGGGCGGGCAAGGGAACGTTGTAATGGAAGCGGCATTGTCGAAACCGGCATCCATCGTGATGGACGAAAAGCCGCAACGGTTGCTGAACAAGCGAACACCATTGCCGCCCGCCGGACCAATCAGGCGCACTTCCAATTGAGAAAAGGCATCGTGGAAAATACCCACTTTTTTAACGTTTACATCGCTGATACTACCATTGGCCAATACCACAATTTGTGATTCTACGGGATTGGTGTTGCTCGAACTAATGTTTTTAGGCACATCCGTGGCCACGTACGTGGAACACGCATCAACCTGGGTGGCAAATACAAACGGACCAACCCAGTCGCCGGTACCGCATTCATTGATCGGGCGAACGCGCCAGTAGTACAAAGTGCCTTTTTCCAGGCTGGCGTTGGCCAGCAGCGAATCCGCCGTTACCGCAGCATTGTCCAAGTTGATGGTTCCGGCATTAAACGCCGGGTTACTCGCCACCTGCACCTGGTATCGGTTGGCATCGGCAACGGCCGTCCAGCGCAACAAGGGAGACTGGGAAACACCCGGTGCACCATCCACCGGCGTAGTGAGCGTTAAACCCGCAAAATTATTGGAAACAACGGTCAATTTAAGCGAAACCGAATCAATAATGGAGGCGGTATTGGCAATTAATAACACCTCATAAGTGCCTTCAGGGGTGCCCGCAAAATCAAAATTAGCCACCACATCATCACCGGCGGGCGCTGTATTTTGGGAAAAAGAAACCGTAGCACCCACGGGCAAATCCTGAACGGAATACGTCACGGCTTCGTTAAAACCAGCCCAGGCCCCGCTGCCCACCGGCAACGCCAAACCCGAAGGATTACAAACGGTGTACTCCGTTTCGGCGGTACAAATGGCAAAACCGGGAACAGTAGGGGCTTCAATCCGGAAATTATTATTGGAAATATCGAAGAAAATATTGTCGGCGGCTTCCACCATAATGCGGTTGGCGGCTCCAATTTCGGCGGGCACCAATACACAGGCTTCTCCGTCGTTCGTGGTATTTTGGGCCAGGGTAATGGGGTACGTCAGGCCACCGTCTTTACTCAGTTTGATGTTGACTTTTTGGCAATTTACCGGCGCCAAATTTGAGTTCGCCACCGACC
Organism: Chitinophagales bacterium; assembly: GCA_013298845.1. GTDB lineage: Bacteria > Bacteroidota > Bacteroidia > Chitinophagales > Saprospiraceae > M3007. The sequence continues at coordinate 12,155 of JAAFJN010000003.1, read as the reverse complement.
AGGTTACCGTTTGGTATTCACCCGGGTGCCACACGATGCTATTGGCCGTGGGGTAAGTGACGCGGAAAGGACCGGCGCTAGCGCTTACTTTTACCAAAATAGTATCGAGGGTAACGCCGCCGCCGCCCATTTTTTCGTCGCGAACAGTCACCGAAAAGCGCATATTGCGGGTGTAGGTAGGCAGCAATTCGGCGGGGTTATTTTGGTTTTGGGCAATGGCCTGCAACCGTGGGAAAACCCGGTCCGAATTGGGCGAAGGCGGGTACGAACGGAACAACGGCGAGTTCACCTGCGCCTGTCCCAGCGGCACCGATGGCCCTAAATCGGCTTGTTCCCAGCAATAAGTCAAGGGGTCGCCGTCGGGATCAATTGCATCCGATTTTAGTACAAATGGTGTACTGATCGGGATGGTAAGCCCCGTCGGTGTCAAAATGGTCACTTGTGGGGCCGAGTTCATCGCCGTGATGATTTCGCCGCAAGTGCTACCCGCTTCCTGCTGAATAAATTGCCGGATTTCGGACAACGAACAAGCGTTGTAGTACAGGCCCAGCGTACCACCCGAAATATTATCGGGACCGCAGACTCCGGCGTACGACATGATGGTCGTACCACTGCCGGGTTCACACGCTGATGAAACCGAAAGCGCGCCTTCATTGCCGCTACAACTGTTAAACGTGTGGCCGGCCGACCATTGGTGGCCAATTTCGTGGCCAATGGTGTTCAAAAACGCGTCGCCATAGGGCAAATTACCGCCCGAACAAGCCAATCCTTTAAAATCGGTGCAACAACTGGACAACGACGCCTGCCCCAAAACGGGACCTTCGATGTACCGCGCAAAAAGGTGACCAATATCGTAACTGTCGAAACCAATCGTCGAAATCATGGCAGGAGGGTTTTGACTGCGCCAGCCGGGCACCAACGTACCCGTATAGGGATCAGTTGCCGGATCAAGAAACAAAATGGATTCCACGTTATCAATCAAAATCAAACGAATGGCCAATTCCGGCTCGTAAATAGCGTTCAACTGCGCCACGTAATTGACCATTGCGGCCAGCACCGAAGCCGTGGTGCCGCCGTGGTCCTGGGCAAATTCGCCCGTCGTGGCGCAGGCAAAGCGATACACTTTCAGGCCCACGGGCGTAATCGCCTGTGCGTCGCGCTCCTGAGGCACTACCGGTTCCGCGGTAGCGGGGGTATCGTGGTCGTGAATATCGTTGGCACTCGCTGGTAATTCCACAAAATCCGGTTCCTGTTGCAAGTCCGGGCGATAGAACTGGGTGGGGAAAGCGCGACGGTCGTACACCATATAATAGTTATGGTTGCCACGGGCCACTCTTTCGATGTAGTCAATGCCGCGGTCGGCTTTCCGGATGGTGCCTTTAAAACCCCAATCCGGCGATACCGTAATTTTGATTTTGGTAGCGGGGTCTTTGAGCGAATATCCGGTGTACGAGCGAATATCCGGGAACTTGTTGTACACGCGGTCACTCACCAGTTTGGACTCGTTAATGGCAAATATTTGGATGGAACCATCGGCCATTGGAAACGCTATCCGAAGTGGTTGGTTGCTCCCCGCAGCGGTGAATTCCATGGGGGCTTTGGATAACTCGGACAGTAGCCCGCTGTAATCAAGGGCGTACGTAAGATAGGTATCAGGCTCAAATTCCCGAACGGCGGTTTCGGGCAACGTGTACGACCCGGCGGTTGTTTCCTGCCAAAATTTGGAGGTATTGTTTTGACTCCAGCCTTCAACGGAAAAACCGAGGGCCAGGGCCAAAAAGGAAATAAAAAATTTGTTCATGTTTAGTAGATTTATATTTAATCTGTCAGGCTAAAATTGTATTAATAAATGTTGTTTTTGCATTTCAAAAACAAAAGTAAGCCAGCCCATTGTGTAACCCGACGGTCATTTAGGCAATTGGCTACTTTTTGACGATGTTTATGCCTTTGCAGCGCATGAAATAATGAAAGAATGCCGGAATATTTTTGGGGTTCAAGTACCTTTGTCGCACGATGAAACTGGAGTTCATAGTACAGCGCCCAATCGGGCAGGTTTTCCCTTTTTTGGCCAATGCCGAGCAGTTTGTGCGCGTACACCCCGCCATTTATCGCTACGAGCACATGAGCGATCAAACGTACCGATTTTACGAAACCTTACAATTGGGATTCATTCCGTTGCACCTCCGGTACACCGCGACCATTAGTACCAATACCGACCAAAACGAAGTGCACATGCGGGCAAATTTGCTCGGAATAGTCACCATTGACATTTTATTCGCCCTTTCCCCAAAAGAATCAGCAACCTTTGTGCAAGAAACCATTACCTTTAAGACCTTTTTGCCCGTCCCGTTTTTTGTAAAAACTATTTTTTCAAACGTTCACCGGCAATTATTCAAAAACATAGAAGCCGATGGAAAAGGATAATTGAAGTCCCTCCCCGCAACGGTGCGTTTTGGGGGTCTTCGCAAAGGTTAAGGTATTTTTTTAAACAATATTTGGCAAACATTGTCCAATATACATCAACCCCAAAAACGCGTACGCAACAACGAGCAACAAAAAAAACATAATCTACAACGGGCAAAACAAATTCAACAAATTCAACCCTTCTCAACAACTTGTCAGATACAAAGCAACAAAAGTTCAATTTCTCCCTGTTTAAACAGGTGATGGCGATGGTAAAACCCTACAAAGGCACTTTTACCCTGACGGTAGTACTTACGGTAATACTGGCACCTTTGGCGGTATTGCGCCCCAATTTGACGGAGCGTATGGTGGACGAGTACATTGTGATGAAAGATGTTCCCGGCATGACCATGATGGCCGGGCTTCTTTTTGCAACGTTATTAATCGAAGTGATTTTGCGTTATTTCTTTTTATACAACGCCGATTGGCTGGGGCAGGCGGTACTGCGCGACATGCGCACCAAGGTATTCCGCCACATAACCAACCTCAATCTGTCGTATTTCGACCGCACGCCCATTGGCCAAAGCACTACCCGAACCATCAACGATATTGAAAGTATAAACACCGTATTTTCGGAGGGTTCGGTGACAATTCTCTCCGATTTGATGAGTATTACGGCCGTTTTGGTGATTATGTTTGCCACTTCCTGGCAATTGACCCTGGTCGTTTTGTCGGTGTTCCCGCTGCTGATTTGGGGCAGTTACCAGTTTAAGGAAAGCGTACGCAAAAGTTACGAAAAAGTGCGCAACCACATTGCCACCATGAACTCGTTTTTGCAGGAGCGCATTTCGGGTATGCGCATTGTGCAAATTTTTAACGCCGAACAACGCGAGTCCGAAAAATTCAAAAAAATTAACCACGACTATACCGGTGCTAACCTGCGGAGCATTTTGGCCTACGCCATTTTTTTCCCGGTAGTGGATATCATCAGCGCGCTTTCGCTGGGTTTGATGGTGTGGTACGGGGCGCGGGGCGTACTCAGCGCCGATATTACGCTGGGTACCCTGATTGCGTTCCAGATGTACATCAATATGTTGTACCGACCCATTCGAATGCTGGCCGACAAATTTAACAACCTGCAAATGGGTATGATTGCCGCCGAACGCGTGTTTGGCCTTTTGGAGAACGATAATTTTATCAAAAATACGGGCACCTTAAAACCCGTAAAAATGGAAGGTGCCGTGGCCTTCGACAACGTAGAGTTTTCGTACATCCCCGACACGCCCATTTTGAAAAAAGTTTCTTTTGCCATTCAACCCGGCCAAACATTGGCCATTGTGGGCAGCACGGGCAGCGGCAAATCAACAATTATTAACCTGCTGAGCCGTTTTTACGAAATTGACGGTGGCTCCATTCGCATTGACGGGCACGATATTAAAGAATACGACCTGTTTGCGTTGCGCCGACACGTTGCCGTGGTGTTGCAGGATGTATTTTTGTTTAGTGGTACCGTGCTGGAAAACATTACCCTGCGCGATACCAATATCACCGAAGAACAGGCCATTGCCGCCGCCAAAATGATTGGTGCCCACGAATTTATCACCAAATTACCCGGTGGTTACCACTACCAGGTGATGGAACGCGGCGCTACCCTCTCGATGGGCCAACGCCAACTGATTTCTTTCGTGCGGGCGCTGGTGTTTAACCCCGATATTTTGGTACTGGACGAAGCCACGTCGTCCATTGACCCGGAATCGGAGGCGATTATCCAATACGCCATTGAAAAACTCATTGACCGTCGTACCAGTATCATCATTGCGCACCGGCTTTCGACGATCCGGCACGCGCACAATATTTTGGTGTTGGACAAAGGCGAAGTGCTGGAATTTGGCAACCACGAAGCACTGTTAAATAACGAAGGAGGCAAATACCGGGAGTTGTACGAGCGACAGTTTGTAACAACCGAAGTATAAGGCTGCCTTTTTGTCTGCATTCTGCCACTATTTTACACAAAAACAGTATTGGCAAAACATTTGCAACCCTCATAAACCTTAAAATGTTATCATCTTTGCTGCCATAATTGCAGTGAGGCTGCATAATTTCTGTTTGATACAAAGCATCTTCGGGATTTTGACCCGATACCCGGCAAAATCCCGAAGGTGCGCTTAGATTTGGTGTAAGTATGTTTGATCATTTAGTAATGCCACTATCCACCGACGACGAACCTGATTTCGTCCCGCTGTTTTCATTGGAAGATGAAGAAGAAACCCGACAGGATGAAGTGTACCCGGATACGCTGCCCATCCTGCCGTTAAAAAATACGGTTCTGTTTCCGGGCATCGTTACCCCCATTACGATTGGCCGCGACAAAAGTATCCGCGCCGTACAACGCGCCTACGATACCGGCCGCTTCATTGGAGTGCTGTCGCAAAAAGACGTAAAACTGGAAACGCCCTCCACCGACGACCTGCACACGGTGGGAACGGTGGCGCGTATCCTCAAATTACTCAAAATGCCCGATGGTTCTACCACCGCCATTTTGCAGGGCCGCAAACGGTTCCGCCTCGTGCGGATGGAATCGGAAGATCCGTTTATGATGGGTGAAATTACCATTTTGGAGTACGAAAAACTCAAAAACAAAATGGAATTTAAAGCCGCCATTAGCAGTATCCGCGATTCGGCCAAACACATCATCGAACTGTCGCCGCAAATTCCCTCCGAAGCAGCGGTCATGTTGGGCAACATCAACAACGATAATTTCCTGTTGAACTTTATTGCCTCCAACCTTGGCATTGATTTGAAGGAAAAACAGTCCATTCTGGAAGAAAATCAATTGCAAACCAAAGCCTCGCTGATCCTCAAACACATGGACAGCGAATTGCAGTTGCTCGAACTCAAAGACCAAATTGAGTCTAAAGTGCGCGTGGACATTGAAAAACAACAGCGCGATTATTTCCTGAACCAACAGTTAAAAACCATTCAGGAAGAACTGGGCCACAACCCACAAGAAGAAGAAATTAACGCCCTGCTCGAACGCGCCAAAAAGAAAAAATGGACCAAAACCGTCGAAGAGGCTTTTCACAAAGAAATTAATAAAATCCGGCGCGTTAACCCGCAAATTGCCGAATACGCCATCGGGATTAATTACCTCGAAACGATACTCGACCTGCCTTGGGAAGAATATTCCAAAGACAATTTTGACCTGAAAAAAGTCAAACAGGTATTGGACAAAGACCATTTTGGCCTCACCAAAGTCAAAGAGCGCATCATCGAGCACCTGGCCGTGTTAAAACTCAAAGGCGACCTCAAAGCACCCATTTTGTGTTTGGTTGGTCCGCCGGGGGTGGGCAAAACCTCCCTTGGGAACAGCATTGCCAAAGCCCTGAAACGCAAATACATACGCGTGTCGCTGGGTGGTTTGCACGACGAATCGGAAATCCGGGGACACCGCAAAACGTACATCGGGGCCATGCCCGGCCGCATCATTCAATCGTTGAGAAAATCAAAATCCGGCAATCCGGTTTTTATTCTCGACGAAATTGATAAAGTAGGCAAAGATTTTCGCGGCGACCCGTCATCGGCGCTGCTCGAAGTATTGGACCCCGAACAAAATACCACGTTCCACGACAACTACCTCGAACTGGAATACGACCTGTCGAAGGTATTGTTTATTGCCACGGCCAATTCGCTGAACACCATTCAACCGGCGTTGCTCGACCGGATGGAAATTATCTCGTTGGCGGGTTATTCGCTGGAAGAAAAACTGGAAATCGCCAAAGGCCACCTCATTCCCGAACAACGCAAGGAACACGGCCTGAAAACGTCGGACATTAAAATCACGGACAAGGCCCTGATGTCCATCATCCACGATTATACCGCCGAAAGCGGGGTGCGTAACCTCAACCGCGAAATTGGTTCGGTGATGCGCTACGCGGCTAAAAACCTGGCGATGGACGAGCCGTACGAAACCACCGTAAAACCCGATCATTTGCACAAAATACTGGGGCCAACCAAATACGAAAGTGATATCTACACCGAAAAACAGGAACCCGGTGTGGCGGTTGGTTTGGCGTGGACCAGCGTGGGTGGCGAAATATTGTTCATCGAAGTGAGCCTAAGCAAAGGCAACGGCAAACTGCAACTCACCGGTAACCTGGGCGAAGTGATGAAAGAAAGCGCGTTTACGGCCCTGTCGTACATCAAAGCCCACGCCGAAGAACTGGGCGTGGACCCCGAACAGGTGGAAAAAACGGATATTCACATCCACATTCCGGAAGGTGCCATCCCCAAAGACGGCCCCTCGGCGGGGGTTACCATGCTCACGGCTCTGACTTCGGCGTTTACCAAAAAATCGGTAAAACCATTTTTGGCCATGACCGGTGAAATCACTTTGCGCGGAAAAGTACTGCCCGTGGGTGGTATAAAAGAAAAAATTCTGGCGGCCAAGCGTGCAGGTCTGACGGAAATCGTACTTTGTGCCGAGAATAAAAAACACGTTGAAGATATCGAGCCGGAATACATCAAGGGACTTCGTTTTCATTACGTTAAAAAAATGAAAGAGGTGATTGATCTGGCGATTGGCTAATGGAAAAATATAATTATCTTTATCATTTTGGGCGGTATATCAGTCTGCTTCGGCAAGCGTTCAGCAAGCCCGAAAAGATGGGCATGTACTGGAAAGAAACGGCGCGCCAAATGAATGACATTGGCGTAGGCTCGCTCATTATCGTTTGCCTCATCTCTATCTTTATTGGTGCGGTGGCCGCGTTGCAGTTTGCTTATCAGTTGGATGGACAGTTAATTCCCCGGTATTATATTGGTTATATCGTGCGCGATTTGGCCATTATCGAATTGTCACCCACTTTTACCTGCCTGGTTTTGGCGGGTAAAGTGGGTGCCAATATGGCCGCTGAAATTGGCGGTATGCGCCAGAAAGAACACATTGACGCGATGGAGGTTATGGGCGTAAACACCGCCAACTACCTCATTACCCCAAAAATTATTGCCGCGTTGTTTACCATTCCTTTGTTGGTAACCTTATCGGCTTTTGTGGCCATTTTGGGCGGTTACGTGGCAACGGTCCCGTTCGGGCACCTCACCGACGATGAGTACATGCGCGGTTTGCGGTCGTTTTTTATGGAACGCAACGTGACCATGATGTACGTTAAAGCCGTCGTTTTTGCTTTTATTCTCACCAGTGTATCCTGCTACCAGGGTTATCACGTAAAAGGCGGCAGCATTGAACTGGGACAAGCCAGTACCCGCGCCGTTGTTTTTAGTGATATTATGATCCTGTTGGCCGATTATTTCATTGTCGTCATTTTGGCACCATGATCTTCCCGCGTTCCACTGCGCCCCAAATGGCGTTGTATTTCACGGTATTGGTCTACGTCTCCGGCATTATAGGTATGCAATCGGCGTGGCGCGATTGGTTTATTTCCATGACCCCGTTCACGTTGCTGCTCTCCACGGCCGTATTGTTGTGGCACCAGCCCATTTTCACTACCCGCACCCACGCGTGGGCGGCCGGGGCATTTTTAATTGGTTTTGGCTCCGAAGTACTGGGCATCAATACCGGATTAATTTTTGGTGATTACGCCTACGGCACGGCATTAGGCCCAAAAATTTGGGGAACCCCGCCCATGATCGGCATCAACTGGTTGTTGGTGACGTACGTTGTGAACGAAATGGTGTGGCGGGTACTACCAGCCTCGGCACCTTTGCTGGCCGGTGCGGTACTGGCGGCTTTGGGCTGCACCGCGCTCGATTATCTGGTGGAGCCGGGTGCCATTAGTTTGGGTTATTGGACCTGGCAAACCGGATTACCGCCGTTTGAGAACTATACCGGATGGTTTTTTGTTTCGCTGGTGGTATCCATGATGTACACAAAAACCATGAGTCCCGGGTTGCGCAATGCGGCTGCACCGTGGTTATTGGCCTTACAAATCTTGTTTTTTGCGGTAATCCGTTAAAAAATGAAGAAATTAACGCAACTTTGCATCTTGGATGCTTTTAGAATGGTCTATGGCTTTAAAAAATTCTTAAATGAAAACACATAACGTAAACTTAGACAATGCCTGAATTATCTTTTCAATACCCGGCGTGGTTTTTCATTTTGTGTGTACTGCTTGGTCTGGGCTACGCCGCACTACTGTACTACCGGGATACCACATTTAAGGAACAACCCGTGTGGTTGCGCCGTTTGTTATTTGGCCTTCGCTGGCTGGTGATTACCCTGCTGAGTGCGTTGTTGTTGTCGCCTTTGATCAAAAAAACAATTACCGAAGTCAAAAAACCGGTGGTGGCCCTGTTGCAGGACCAATCGGAAAGTGTGGGTGCCGTTTTGCAGGGCGACGCACTGAACCAATACCGCCAAAACTGGCAATCGTTGCGCGATGCGTTGAGCCAAAACTACGAAGTGCACGAACTGGCTTTTGGCAACGAAGTGCGCGAAGGGGTTAACTTTGAGTTTACCGATAAAGTATCCAATATTTCGGAAGCCCTCCGCGATGTGTACGACCGCTACGGTGCGCAAAACCTGGGGGCCATTATCCTCTCTTCCGATGGCATTTACAACGAAGGCAGCAGCCCCGCTTATTCCGGCGCGACCATTGCCGCGCCCGTATATACCGTAGCTTTGGGCGATACAACGCCCAAAAAAGACCTCGTTCTCAAACGGGTGTTCCACAACAATATCGTTTACCTCAACGATAAGTTTACCCTGCAAATTGACGTTACCGCTACCAATTGCAGCGGCGCACAAACCGTCCTGAACATTGGTAAACGCGAAGGCGACAACGTAACGCCGTTGCAAACCATCCCGGTAAACGTCACCGGCAACGACTTTTTTGTGACCAAAACCGTGGAACTGGAAGCCAAAACACCCGGTGTTGCGCAATACGTTATTTCTTTGGCCAAAATCCCGAACGAGTCTTCAACGGTTAACAACAACCGCGAAATCTTCATTGATGTCCTCGATGCCCGCCAAAAAATCCTGATTTTGGCCAATGGTGCCCACCCCGATGTGAGCGCGATGCGCCAAATGCTGGACCTGAATAAAAACTACGCCGTGAGTGTTGCCAACGCCACCGACCCCGGTCTCGACGTGAGCAAATACGATTTTGTGGTACTACACAACCTCCCTTCCCGCACCAACGAGGCGGCCGGTGTGTTGCGCGTACTCAACGACAAACGGATCCCCCGTTTGTTTATCGCCGGGATGCAAACCAATTTTACGGCGCTGACTCAAGCGCAGGGTTTGGTTTCGGCCCAAAGCGACGGTGCCCAAAGTGACGATGTACAAGGCTTTTTTTCCAAACAATTTGCCGCCTTCAGCCTCGCCCCGCGCGTGGTGGAAGAACTCCCCAAGTTTAACCCCGTCTTGTGTCCTTTTGGCAATTTTGAGGCAAATCCGACGGCGCAGGTGGTGTTGCGCAAACGCATTGGCAAGGTAGATACCGACCAACCGCTGCTGGCCGTGGGCGAAACCAACGGCATTAAAACGGGGGTTTTCCTCGGCGAAGGTTTGTGGAAATGGCGCTTATTTGATTATATGCAGCACCAAAACCACGACGTTTTTGACGAATTAATGGGTAAAACCGTGCAGTTTCTTTCCGTAAAAGAAGACAAACGCAAATTCCGCGTTACCCTCGAAAAAACGGTCTATAACGAAAACGAACCCGTGTTATTCGGGGCCGAACTTTACAACGATAACTACGAACTCACGAACGATTCCGACGTGGCTATTTCCGTTAAAAACCAGGATGGCCGGGAGTTTACCTATACGTTTAACAAACAGGGAAAAGCCTACGCACTGGACGCCGGTATTTTGCCCGTGGGCAATTATAACTACCGCGCTACTACCAATTTTAACGGTCAATCGCTGAGTTTTGAAGGCCGTTTCAGCGTACGCCCCTTGCAACTGGAGTTTTTTGAAACCACCGCCAACCACGCGGCGCTGCGCCAACTTTCGGCCCAATACGGTGGCGTAACCGTTGGCCCCGAAGGATTGGCCGGACTGGAATACCTGATTAAAAACAAAGAAACCATCAAGCCGGTCATTTACCAGACTTCGCAAACCAATCCAATCATTAATCTAAAATGGATATTTGCGATTTTGGCGGCTTTATTGGCCTTGGAGTGGTTTTTAAGACGTTATTTTGGGGCTTATTAAACCATCATAATGCTGCAATACATTACCCGTCGCCTGCTTATTGCCCTGCCCACCTTGTTTCTTATTTCGGTGGTGGTGTTTTTGTTGGGGCAACAACTCACCCGCGACCCGGTGATGGAAAACGGCGGGCAGGCTTTCACGGCCGCCACCAATGACCCGGACGCCGAGGCGGTTTTTATGGCCCGTCAGGCCGAACGCCTCCACGTGAACCTGCCCAATTTTTACGTGGGCATCCACCTGAATTGCCTACCCGATACCTTGTACAAAGTATATCCCCAATGGCGGCAAAACACCATGCGCACTCAGGCCCTGCAATGCGGTGCCTGGCAACCGGTGGCGGAATGGCACCAAACGGTTGCTGCTTTGATTCGCACCCTCGAAGCCCTTCCTGACAGTGTACAATCCCCCAGCCTGAACCAGACCATCAGTAGGTTCAAAACCGCCACGGATACGGCCGTTATTGCAACATCGCTGCAAGAAATTGGCAACCTGCTGCCTCCTTCGGCCAATATTGGTTGGGCCTTGCAGGATTTAAAAAACAAATTACCCGGCATTGCCCCCCGGGACGGTTACGGTTATCCGGTATTAACGTGGTACGGTATTCCCAACCAATACCACCATTGGTTGACCGGCAAATACAGTCAGGAACTGGGATCACCCTGGAAAAAAATTACCTATTCCCTCAACGTGACGCTATTCATCAATACCATATCGTTGGTATTGAGTTTTTTACTCGGCATTCCGTTGGGGTTATTTTTGGGCACTTCGCCGCGTTGGGACCGCTGGAGCAAACGCCCCCTTATGATCACCTATATTATTCCAATGCTGTTGCTGAGTTGCCTTTTGCGTTATTTATTTGCCACTTCCGGGCATGGGTTTTACAGCACTTACATTGGGGGAACCGGGACATCGTTGTACAACCCCGAGCAAACAACCTTGTGGCGCTGGTTCATTACCAACCAAGGCCGTCTCTTGTTACCGATTCTGACCATTACCCTGCACACCATGACATTTATTGCCTTACAAATGAGATCCAGTGTGTTCGCGGTGGCCCGACAAGACTATATTCGCACGGCATACGCCAAAGGTTTGCCCAAAAGGCACATCGTGTGGCGGCATATTTTTATCAATGCCCTGTTCCCGATTATTGTTATTTTTGGTGCTATGATCCCCGGTATAATCGGTGGTGCCATCAGTACCGAATTGATTTTTGGCATCAACGGATTAGGGTACGCCACCTACACCGCTATCATGGCTAAAGACTACGATGTAATGATGACCATCGTTCTGATGATATCCGTATTGACCATTAGTGGCAGTTTATTGGCCGATATTCTACTCGCCTGGGTGGATCCGAGAATCAGACGTTTGGAGTGAAAAGTGAAGAGTGAAGAGTGAAGAGTGAAGAGTGAAGAGTGAAGAGTGAAGAGTGAAGAGTGAAGAGTGAAGAGTGTGGACATGCCCGAAAAGCATTGACATAGAGAGTTGAGAATTCCACTCCCAACCATTATCTTTCGGCATGAAAAATGAACAAAGCGACAAGACAAAAAATTTGCAAACTCCACAGCGCGAACGTCGT
>JAAFJN010000029.1 GCA_013298845.1 Chitinophagales bacterium | reverse complement strand
CGGATGGCAACGGTTGTACCAATTCTACCAACCAAAGTTTTTTGGTGGCCCCGTTGCCCACGGTGGATGCAGGTACCTACGCGCCCGTTTGCGTTGATGGCCCATTGGTCAACCTCGTCGGAAGCCCAGTGGGTGGTACTTTTAGCGGAACAGGCGTGAGCGGAACAACGTTTAACCCGTCGTTTGGTACCCAAACCATCACTTATACTTTTACGGATGCTAACGGCTGTACGAACAGCGACCAGGTGACAATAACGGTGAATCCGTTGCCAACGGTGGATGGCGGCACTTACGCCCCCGTTTGCGTGGATGCGCCCAACGTGCCGTTGGTAGGCAGTCCGGCGGGTGGAACGTTTAGCGGAACGGGAATTGTGGGCAATAGTTTTGATCCATCGGTAGGCTCCCAAACGCTCACTTATACTTATACGAATGCCAACGGCTGCACGAACAGCGATAATTTTACCATCATCGTACAACCTTTGCCCGTGGTGGACGCGGGTACTTATAATCCGGTGTGCGCCAACGCGCCATTTGTGCCCTTGGCGGGCAGTCCGGCGGGTGGCACGTTTAGCGGAATCGGGGTGTCGGGCGATTTTTTTGATCCGTCTTTTGGCACTCAAAATATCACGTACACGTACACGGATGGCAACGGCTGCACGAACAGCGCGGAAATTACCATTGTGGTGTATCCTTTAACCGTGGTGGACGCGGGCACGTACTCGCCCGTGTGCGCGAATGGCCCATTGGTCAACCTCGTCGGAAGCCCGGCGGGTGGTGTGTTTAGCGGCGTTGGCGTGAGCGGAACAACGTTTAATCCGTCGGTTGGTACCCAAACCATCACTTATACTTTTACGGATGCCAATGGTTGTACGAATACCGATCAGGTGACGATAACAGTGAACCCGTTGCCGACGGTGGACGGCGGTACGTACGCTCCCGTTTGCGTGGATGCGCCCAACGTGCCGTTGGTAGGCAGTCCAGCGGGTGGAACGTTTAGCGGAACGGGAATTGTGGGCAATAGTTTTGATCCATCGGTAGGCTCCCAAACGCTTACTTACACTTACACGGACACCAACGGCTGCACGAACAGCGATAATTTTACCATCATCGTACAACCTTTGCCCGTGGTGGACGCGGGTACTTATAATCCGGTGTGCGCCAACGCGCCATTTGTGCCCTTGGCCGGAACCCCGGCTGGTGGCACCTTTAGCGGAATCGGGGTGTCGGGTAATTTCTTTGATCCGTCTTTTGGCACTCAAAATATCACGTACACCTACACGGATGGCAACGGCTGCACCAACAGCGCGGAAATTACCATTGTGGTGTATCCTTTACCCGTCGTGGGCGCGGGCACGTACGCGGCCGTGTGCGCGAATGGCCCATTGGTCAACCTCGTCGGAAGCCCTGCGGGTGGCACTTTTAGCGGCGTTGGCGTGAGCGGAACAACGTTTAACCCGTCGTTTGGTACCCAAACCATCACCTATACTTTTACGGATGCCAATGGTTGTACGAATACCGACCAGGTGACAATAACAGTGAACCCGTTGCCGACGGTGGATGCGGGTATTTACGCTAATATTTGCGAAAATGCGGCGAATATACCCTTGTTGGGCAGTCCGGCGGGGGGCGTATTCAGCGGCGTTGGAGTCGTTGGTAATACCTTTGATCCATCGGTGGGCACTCAAATCATTACCTACACGTACACGGATGCAAACGGCTGCACCAATACCGACCAAGCCACTATTACGGTGATTTCAATCCCCGTGGTGAACGCCGGAACCTACCCTATAGTATGCGTAAACGCGCCCTTGTTGAGTTTGTCGGGTACACCTTCGGGGGGCATATTTACGGGTAATGGGGTAGTGGGTGCTACTTTTAACCCCACCGTTGGTACCCAAACCATCACTTATACCATATCCACCGCCGACGGCTGCGTGGTGAGTGATCAGGTAGTCATCACGGTATCACCACTTCCGGCGGTAGATGCCAGTACGGTTTCGACCGTTTGTCAGGATGCTACTCCGGTGGCCCTGAGCGGCACTCCGGCGGGTGGTATATACACGGGCGTTGGGGTGGTAAATAATACGTTTGACCCGGCTGCGGGCACCCAAACCATTACCTACACCTACACCGATGCCAACGGCTGTTCTAACAGTGACCAGACGATTATCACAGTGGTGCCGCCGCCCACGGTAGAAGCCGGAAATTACCCGGCCGTGTGCGCCAATGACGGTAATTTACTGTTGTCGGGCGTGCCTTCCGGGGGCATATTTAGCGGAATTGGGGTAAATGGGAACACCTTTGACCCTTCGGTGGGTACCCAAACTATTACCTATACTTATACAGATAATAATGGCTGTGACGGGGTTGCCCAAACGGTCATTACCGTGAAACCGGTACCCGTGGTGGAAGCCGGAACCTACGCCGTACTTTGCCAAAATGCGTCGCCCATTAGTTTGAGCGGCAGCCCGTTTGGTGGTGCTTTTAGTGGTGTTGGAGTAACCAATAATACTTTCGACCCTTCGGTGGGCACACAGTTAATAACCTATACATACACGGCCAACGGTTGCACCAATACGGACGAAACCCAAATTTTGGTAAATTCCTTACCGGCTGTTTTCCCCGGAACGTATGCCCCCGCCTGCATTGATGCCAACGAGATTGGGTTATCCGGTACCCCCGCCGGTGGTATCTTCAGTGGAGTAGGGGTTACTGGTTCGTTGTTTGATCCTTCGGTGGGCACACAAGTTATTGCCTACACCGTTACCGATGCCAACGGCTGTACGAACAGCGCTCAAACCGAAATGGTCATTTATCCATTGCCCACGGTGGATGCCGGTACTTACGCGCCTTCCTGTCTGGGGGGGAATGCCATTCCGTTGGTGGGGATTCCGGCCGGTGGTGTATTTAGCGGGATTGGGGTAACGGGCAATACTTTTGACCCGGCGCAAGGTACCCAAACTATTCTGTACACCTATTCCGATGGCAACGGCTGTACGAACACGGCCAACGCTACCATTGAAGTCAATGCGGCACTGAACGTCAATTTTACGGGGCTTAATTCGGTGTATTGCGCGGCAGGCCCATCGGTGGTGCTGACCGGTATTCCGGCCGGTGGTTTATTCACCACTACCGCACCGGGCGGCTTAGATGGTACCGTTTTTTCACCGCAATTTATACCGGCGGGCAGTTATACCTTAACATACACCTACGAAGATGGCAACGGCTGTTCGGGAACCACGAGCCAAAATGTGACCATAAATGCCCTTCCTGCCGTTCAAATGACGGGTTTAGATGCCAGTTATTGCGTCAGTGCGGCCTCTGCGGTGCTGACCGGGGCACCCGCCGGAGGTGTTTTTTCCAGCACTGCTCCCGTTGGTTTTTCGGGTAATCAACTCAATCCGGCGGCGGTACCCACGGGTAATGCGTACACCATCACCTACGCGTACACCGATGCCAATGGTTGTACGGATTCCATTGTTCAACCCTTTGTCGTGAGCGCTTTACCCACGGTGGACGCAGGTAGTTACGCGCCCATTTGCCAAAATGCCACGCCCATTACCTTGCAAGGGGCACCCGGCGGCGGTGTTTTTAGCGGCAACAACGTCAATAATGGCATTTTTGACCCCAGCCAAGGCACCCAAACGGTGGTGTACACTTACACCGATGCCAACAATTGTACCAACACGGCTTCTGCGCAAATATTGGTTAATTCTTTACCTGTGGTGATCATCAATGGTTTAGCCGCCCAATATTGCAATAACGACGCTGCGGTTTTAGTTTCCGGCAGCCCGGTGGGCGGTTCGTACACCAGCCCGCAAGTCAGTTCATTTGTTCCTACGGGCACCGATGTGACGTTTATTCCGTCGTCGCTCGCCAGCGGGACCATTGCTACGTTGAACTATACGTATCAGGATGCGCAGGGTTGTACGGTTTCGGTAAATAGCCAAACCCAGATCAACGCCGCTCCGGAGCCGCTGTTGGCCGATACATTGGTTACTTGCGGCGAATCGGGGACAATTAGTTTGCAACCCGTGGTGGTTGGAGAAACGTATTTGTGGACAAACGGCGCAACGACCTCGTCCATTACCGTTACCGAAGAAACGACCTACACGGTGACGGTGACGGCCGCCAATGGTTGTTCGGAGCGTGCCACGGCCACGATATTTATCCAATCGGGCGAACAATTTGTCAGTAATTTATTGGTGAGTGGATTGGCCTGCACGGGCGATACCCTGCACTTTTTTGATATTTCGGCGGTATTGGTGGGCGTTGACAGTTATTCTTGGCAATTTGGCGACGGTTCTACCAGCAACGAGCGCGATCCGGTGCACGTGTACACCGATCCGGGGATTTACAACGTGACGCTTACCGCCACCAGCGATGAATGTGAAAATTTATCATTGGCCAAACCCGTACAAATTGCCACCTGTCGCACCTTACCGCCGGGCGATGTATTTGACTACGTGGAAGTGTACCCGAATCCGGCCCCCGGTGCGTTTAACCTCGATATTTCGTTAACCGAACCCAAAGATGTACTGGTTTCGCTGAACGATTTTAACGGTCGGGTGCTCCAAACAACCGTTTTGCGGCAACAACCCTGGTACCAGATTCCATTTCAGAACCTGGCACCGGGTGTGTATTTTGTGCACGTACAGCGTGAAATTAATGCCGTGGTGTTGAAGGTGATTGTGTTGTAAAAGAAGCCGTTGTTAACGCGCTCTTCTCAGGATAAAACTATGGTCAGCGTCTTTTTTAACCGTACTGTCGGGGGTAATAATAAATGGCACGGTGGCCATAGCGTGGCAAAACGCGCAAGAAGCAATCCGTTTGGCCTGGAAATAGGTTTCCTGGGTCGTATTTGACAATAAAATGGGGGCGTCCAGTTCATAAGGGGCGCCCCCATTACTGGGTGTACGCCATTGGGTGCCCACCAATTGGTAGTTCTCCCACACCGTTCCGGCCAATTTTTTTTGCCAAATTTTATTAATTTGTTGCGTCGTGGAAAAAATGGGGAACATCCGCATGACCTGGGTGCCAAACGAATCTTTGCCAAAACGCGGGCCGTAGTCCATCACCGTGGCGTATTTGGCGGCGTAAGGTGGGTTCGCCGCCCATTTCAGGTTGCCTTTATCGGAAGGAAGGGGAGCCGGCGGCACGTTAATGTCGCAATACACACAAGTCGGGTTATAAAAAGAGTAGTGTTTGCCGTCCACGCCGCCAGCCGATGCTTCAATTTGGTCGGGTGCGTTGTCCACGTGTTCAAAAGTGGACCAAACCCACGGGTCAATTTTTAAGCCGTTCAGTTTACGGGCAATGTGTAAACCCACCAGACCAACAGTTACCGGAATGCAGCGTTCCTGACCGGTTTCGCTGTTTTTGGCCGGTACGTACACCACCGCGTCGCGGGTGAGGTAACGGCTGGGATCGTCGCCCCGGCTTTGGTCAATAATGCGCCAACTGGCTTTTAACTCAATAGCACCAATCGTGTCGTTGCTGCCGCCGGGCAGACTGATGTTTCCGCCTTTTTCAAAAAATTTTTGCCTTGTGGCGAAGGTATTTAAGCCATTGTTGCGAATGTAGGCTTCTTCGTCGCTGTTTACCCGAAGGTCGTAGAGCACAAAATTCAGGTTTTTATCAATCAAAGCGTGCCCGTCAGATTCGGCAAATCCGCCGTCGGGATCAATGATAAAATCTCCTTTTGAGGTGGCACTGAGGACCCGTTTACCGCTGCGCAGGGCTTCCTTTACGCACACGGGCAACCCGGTAGTGTCCCCAAAAATACTGGTAACATCCGAGAAGGATTCCCAAACCCGCAATGCGCCGGGGTTTTGCCCAATGTAACCGGTGGGTTTTCCGTTGGCATCGGCGGGCCAATTGAGGGCAATAAAGGTTTGCCACGAAAAATAGTCAAACGGCGTTTGGTGGGCAGAATCTAAAACGGCCTGGTAGCCGGGCAAAAATACCTTGGGATCAAATACCAGCGTTCGGGGCAGGTAAGCGCACAACGAATCACTGGCGCAGTTCTGCGCGCAAAAACAAACGGCAGAACCGTTGGTGGTTGGTTTGACGGTGAGTTGGGAGCAAGCGAAAATAACAGCAGCAATGCTAATGAAAATAAATGCTTTTTTCATAAATGACCAATTTTATAAAAGAAAACGGCAAAAACCGCGTAAAAAATTGGGCAAATATCAAAAAAGGAAAAATACTGTACAAGCGTATAAAGACGGGGTGTGAGCAGGTGTTTATACGGGAGTAGGGTTAATTGGCTTTGAAAAATATCCAACGACCCCATCTAACCCCTTCCACCCATTGCCCATTGCACAGTAACTTCTTGTGCCAATGTCTATCGTCTCACTGTCTAAAGTCTTCTGTCTAAGGTCTTGTGTCTCTGTCTAACGCCTTTTTTGCCAAATTTCAATGTGTTGTAGCACGGAGCCAAGGTCTATGTATTTAAAATTTTGTTTGCGAATTTTACCTTTTTCGTAGTTAAAACCATCCTGAACAACCAACAGCCCATTGGGAAAATCTTTGCCCAAAGCGGTGGTCGTAATGTCAAGGCCGTCGGTTTCTTCCGAGCCGTCGCAGTGCGTGGTATCGGTCACTTTAAAACTGCCGATGTACCGATTTTGCGGCGAAAGGTCAAAAATAGCGTAGGAATAATTACCCTGTGAACTGGCAATGAGGTACCCATCGGTGGCCGATGTTTTACAGATGGCCAATCCCTCAATGTCAAAGGCAATGTTAGGGTTATCCGCACCGCTACGGGCAATCAGGGTGGGCGGGGTGTTGTGACCGGCCTCGATATTCCATTTCCAAATTCCCAAATCTTCTTCCCCAATGTACAGTATTCCGTTGGCTTCGTCGGCCACCACACCTTCTACTTGCGTGGTAAGTTTCAAAGAGCGCACCGGTTCAATGGCTATTTTGCCCGAAGCCGTGCTTTTTAGGGCGTATTGCCGTAACAAACCATTTTTACCGTTAACAAACAAAAAATGACCGCTCGGGGCGTTGTAAAAACAAAAACCGTACAGATCCTCAAATTCGGTGGTGTCCAACGCCAGTTTACCGTCGGCAATGTCGGTGAGTTGGCCGGTAACGGAATCAATACTGAATAAATCCAACGACTGATCGAAGCGGTTGGTCCCCCCCAGAATATCCGTTTTTTGTTGGTTGTTGAGGGGGAAATTGTACAAAATATCAATGTTGTTGGTGCTTCCAACGGGGTAAAAAGCCGTTTTTTTGCCCGATAAATCATACGCTTCAATACCACCTTTTTTGTTGCTGCCAAAAATCAGACTTTTTTCGGGACGGGCAATGTTGACCCAAATGGCGGGGTCATCGGCGGCATCGTCATTTTTTGAATTGGAATATACCTCCCGCGTTTCGGCTACCGCTGTAATTGCCGTTTGAATCATGGCCTGTTTTTTCAGGGCAACCGCGTGTTTTACGGAATCTTCAAGCCATTCCAGACGGTCTTCTTCGCTCATGGGGGCCGCTACTTTACCAGTGTGACACGCCGGATTAGATAAAACGAGGGCAATTAAACTGAGTAAAAATAAAATTCGAGTCATGTTCTAAAAATTAAATTTAACCCCGGCCCGGCACCACCAGGAATAATATTCCAGTTGTTTAATGCGGTTTTTGTTGCCCAAATAGTAGCGGAGTGGCGTATTGGTGAGGTTGATGGCGTCAAAAAAGAGGTTGGTTTTTCGGTTAATATCAAAGTTGGCGGTCAAATCAAGTCGGAATTCCTCATCGTAATATTCATCCAAATCTGCATCGGCACCAAAACGGAATAAAAACGCGTCGTGGTAATTGGCCGTCAGGCGAATAAATAATTTTCGGTTGTCGTAAAAAAGTGAAAAATTGCCGGTATGCCTGGCCTGGCCCGGCAGCGTAACCCGTTCTTTTTCGGTGGCATTGGCCAAAATACTGAGGTCGTCGTTGCCAAAAACCACTACGGCATCGGTGAAATTGGCGGGTTGCCGCTTCCCGATGCGGGCATCTGCGTGGGTAAATGTATAATTGGTGTACACCCCAAAATTTTTCCAAATTCCCGGAAGGGTCTTGAATTTTGCCTGCCATTGCAGTTCGGCACCGTACACAGACGCACTTTCCCCGTTGGCGGCTTTGGTGATTTCGACCAGTCCAAAATCGGAAGGGTCGCCTTCGTGGGCAAAACGTTTGAAAAAAAATATAAAATCGTCAATGTGTTTGTAAAAAATACCACCCGACAACAAACCGGTGGAAAAATACCGCTCGGCCAGCAGGTCAACGTTGGTTGAGCGCGGATACCGCAAATCTGGATTTCCAAATTTTACTTCCTCCCGGTCCTGTTCCCGATAGGGCAGCACATCGTCGAAATTCGGTCGTGAATAAGTGTACGTTACCGCTGCCCGAAGATTCATTTGGGGGGTAACTGCGTATTTTAACTGGAGTTGCGGCAACCAAAACGCGTGCGTACGTTGGTCGGTGAGGGTATCAATACTTTTAAATTTATTGCCGTCCAGCACAATCCGTGCGCCCCGGTAATCAATATTCGTTTGTTCGTATCGGATGCCTCCGATCACCATTAATTGCCTGAAATCGTGCCGAAACATGGCGTAACCGGCGTAAATGCGCTCCCGTGCTTCGTAATCTTCACCAAACGACTGCGTTTTGGTGGCATTTCGATCATACACAAAATGCTGCGGATAAAACTCGTAAAAGTCGCGTAGTTGTTGGGCATCGGGCATGTATTCGAGCAAATAACCCCGATTGAGTAAATTATCCTCCCGGAACCCGCCGTTGATGGTTTGCAGCGAAAGGTCCGGCCCCTGTCCGGGATAACCCAACGGGGTTTTGAAATAGGCCGCGTATTGCTGTGATTGAATATCGCGGCTTTTGTTTTTGGCCCTTATTTTTCCGCCAAATTTCAGGTAACCGCTGTGTTGGTTATTTAAGAAATAAGGAATACGTACGTTAAAACGCGGCGTGAGGTTGTAGTCGGTTACTTTTCGTTGTTCCAGCAGCATTTCACTCAGTTCAAAGGCATCGTAACGGGTTGCATTGACCGCGTTACTGGCGTTGGGGAACTCGGCGATCGGGTAATCGGGGTTTTCAAAGTTGAACCGAATGGCAATGGCTTGGCCCGGGCTTTCAAATGCCGCTTCGATGCGGTCGGGTTCGTGTTCCGAAGCCAATGCACCAAAACATTGATAATCAATGCTTATTTTGCCCAATGTATGTTCTCCGCCGAGGCTTATCGTGGATAATTCCTGGATTTTTTGACGGGCGCGTACATCGTGCACAATTCCTCCGTAGAGGTAATAATCAAACGATAAGGCATCGTCGAGTTCATAAATTTTTCGCCGCCGCACCTCGTTATCACTAAACCGATTGTACATGGCGCGTAAAAAAATGGACGATTTTGGGCTAAAATGATAACTCAGCGTAGGTGCCACGCTCAGCCGGGTGCGGGTGATATTGTAATGTCGCAACTGTACCTCGCGCATTTGCACCGAATAATTATTTTGCCCGGCCTGTTGGTTGCCAAAAAATGGCCCTTTGGCAAAATCGTATTCGATATTGTCGGAACCTTGCTGATTTTGGAAATAACTGCCATTCACGTGAAACCCAAATCCCCCAAATTTTTGCCCGTAGGCGTATTGCATTTGGTAATTGGGGGTTTTGCGCAAATGATTGTACCCGGCGGCAGCGGTGAAACGCACATCGGGAATGGCGTCGGCGGCGTCTTTGGTTTTAATGTTCACCGAACCGCCAATACCGTCGGCATCCATATCGGGGGTCATTACTTTGGATACTTCGATGATGTCAATTTGATCGGATGGAATAATGTCCATCCCTACGTACCGCACACCACCTTCCGGCGAAGGTACCTGTTCTCCGTTGATGTTAAAATTAGTGAGTTCGGGCGGGGTGCCGCGCAATTGCACAAAACGCCCTTCGCCCTGGTCGCGCTGCAAGGTAATACCCGGAATGCGCTGCATGACCTCGGCGGCGTTCATGTCGGGAAAAGTGGCGATTTGCTCGGCAGATACGATGTTTTTAATGCTTTCGGCTTGTTTTTGGTCCAATAATGCTTTGATTTGACCTTCGGCCTTACCGGTAATTTCTACGGTACCTAATGTCGATTGATTGGGGGTTAACTGAATATTGATGGTTACAAGGTTGTTTTTGGCCAAAAAAGGAACGGTCGACTCCTTGTATCCAATCATAACAACGCGCAGGGTACCGGTGCGTTGTTCGATGTTTTGAATGTTAAAAGCCCCGTTTCCGTCGCTAACCGCCCCGAGGCGTGAGTTGACAATAAAAATAGTGGCACCCACCAATGGTTCATTGGTGCTGGCATCGTACACCTGACCAGTAAGGGTTATTTGGGCAAAAATGGGCGTGATTGCGGCTGTGGAAAGCAGCGTAAAGAGACCAACCAGACAGCGTTGAATCATAGCAATAAAAAAATATACCGGCGTTATGCTTGTTTTTTGATTTTTTTCAAAAACGGGCATAACGCCGGTGCGTACAAAAGGAATTAATTGGATTTTACGAGCGTCTGGCGGTACAAACGGCCATTTTGAATGGCTTGCACCACAAAAACACCGGGTTGCAAACGAGTGGTATTTAAGGAAACCTGAGCGGTGCCCTCGGTGTATTGCGCCATGATAAAGCGGCCCTGAAGATCAAAAACCTTAATGTCGGCCGGGGCGGTATTGGCCAATTCGAGGGTTACCAAAGCGGTATTGGTTGGGTTGGGATACAACTTTAGGGCTAAGGCCGCCGCATCGGTGGGGGTGAATACCGAAGAAGTGCCGGAGGTATAATACACCACAAGTTTAGGTCGGCGTTCGGGGTGGTTTTGGCCATCGCCGCCGTCTTCGGGGTCGGAGATATTTTCAAATGACTCAAATTCACGGGCGTTTTCAAAGTCCGAAAGCCCCTGGTTTTCGCCTTGTAAAATAAACGCAATGGCGTTGCCAATGGTCCAGCCGCTGCGGTTGACAACTTCCTGAACCACATTTTTGAGGTTGGGCGTGCGGTAAGTACCCCACAATTCCCACGGTTCGCTCACTTCCCAAATGGTCGCTGCCGAGGTGCGTGGGCGGTCGGTAATGAGGGCGTTTTCGGTGAAGGTTTGGGCATTGTCGGTGGCCTCGGCGGTAATGGTAATGCGGGCAATATCCTCGGCGGTTTTGGCTTCGTGGGAAACAACAACAATAAAAGCGGAGTCTACGACGGCACCTTTCGGAATACCTATGCCCCGGAAACGAATACCGGTGGTCAGGGTATTTTGGTCTTCCGGTGCACCTTCCCAACCGGCGTCGAGGTCATCGTCGAACAACGAGTCCATCTCATCGTTTTCCTGCTCGGCATCATCGGATGATGCTTCGAAGGTTACTCCGTCTTCGGTAATGGTATCGGTCAATGCGACCGGAATTTCGAGGTAAGCGTTGTTTACGGAGAAATAAACGAGCAACTGTGGTCGGCGCTCGGGATGGTTTTGACCATCGCCGCCGTCTTCGGGGTCGGAGATATTTTCAAAGGATTCAAATTCACGGGCGTTTTCAACCTCCGTAACACCCTGGTTTTCACCCAAAAGAAACAATGCCAGCGAATTGCCGCTGTTCCAGCCATTGCGGTTGATAATTTCCTGAAGGATATTTTTTAAATCCGGTGTTTTGTAAGTTCCCCACAATTCCCAGGGGGTATTTACTTCCCACAAAAGGGACGCATTGGTCCGGGGGCGATCACTGATCAGATTTTGTTCGTCAAAAGTAAGGGCATGATCGGTGGCTTCACCAACAATCGTAATGCGGGCAATATCCTCGGCATTTTTGGCTTCGTGCGAGGTGAGTATTAAAAAAGCGGAATCAATAGTGGCACCTTTGGGCAGGTAAATGTCCCGGAAACGAAGTCCCGTCGATAACCGGTTTTGATCTTCGGGGGCACCTTCCCATCCGGCATCGAGGTCATCGTCAAACAATGAATCCATTTCGTCATTTTCCTGCTCGGCATCGTCAGAAGAAACTTCAAAGGAGATACTGTCTTCAACGATGGTACCCGTGGATAAAATGCTACGGGTTAAACTGAAATTTTGGGCACTAAGTGGGCTAATACAAAATAATCCCAATATGCCAATTGATAATAGTGCTAAATGTTTTTTCATACAATATATAGCGTTAAATAAAACGAGGATACAAAGGTCTCTGTTAAAAAAAGCAGACCTGTTATACGCACGTTATCGCTATATTATGTAATGGTAAAGAGATTATTGTGGATGGTTGTGTACTAATTCTAAGTGTTATTTACAGCATAAAAACATCCGTTACATTCACCGTCAAATTGGGTATAATTGGGGTAGTCAGTAAATCGCCCGTAACAGCGGGGCGCATACCGACGTATTTTCCTTGTTCGTTGAGGCGAAAAACCTGAATGGTTTGTAAATCGGGGATGGTTATTTACCGCCGCCACTCACCCCTTTCAGGTATTCTTCTACCAAATTTTTGTAATAAGGTTTCAACGCAGGTGATACCGTGCGGAACTGATCGGCTTCGGCGCGGCGTTTTTTGAGGTATTCTTCCAACGCGGGCGGCATTTTGGCATTTTGTTGTTGTGCCGTTTGGGCCTCGCGTTTTTCGTCCTCTTCCTGTTGGCGTTCGGCGCGTTCTTCTTCCAGCAGGCGAATCATGATTTGCTCCTGGCGTTTCATGGTTTCGTTGGTGAGGCGTTTGTTCACGAGATCATTTTCGATTTCGTTCATTTGCTCCATCACTTCATCGAGTACTTTACTGCCTTTGCCCTGCTCTTGTTTGCCTTTTTGCAATTCGCGCAGTGCATTGCGCATGGCGGCTTGTTTGGCGGCCATTTGGGCAAATTCTTTGCTCGGAATGGCCCCTTTTTTCATCCGGTCGCGCATTTGTTCGAGGCTTTCGCCCATTTCGCCCTGGCCTTTCGACATTTTGTTCGAGGGCTTGCGGCCTTTACCATCGCCTTTATCGCCGGGTTTTTGGCAAGCCTGATTACCCGGCATACCACCCGCCATTTGCTGTTGCATATTTTGCATGGCTTCGGCGAGCAGGAGCGCCAGATCGTTGAGGTTTTTCATCGAATTCTGCTGCTCCGAGTTGGCGACCGGTGTATTGCGTTCTTCCAATTCGGCGAGGGTACGCTTCATGGAGCCTTTAATTTCGGTTACTTTTTCGGTGATAATGCCTTCAATTTTGAACTGGCGTTTGGCCAATGCCTGAAGACTGTCTTCCACGAGGCGGAAATCATCCTGAAGTTTGAACTGCTGTTGCGTGAGTTGCACGTAGTACGGCGCAGCGGGGTTCACCGTTTTAATTTCCTTCATGTTTTGTTCCTGCCCAAACGACAAGCCCACCAAGTTTTCCAACAATTGCCGGATGGTGGCCAGGTCTTCTTCCAACTCTTCCATTTCCCCCTTGGCTTTACCGGCCTTCATTTTGTTGGCCATATCTTTCATTTTGTTGGCGGCTTTTTTCTGCTTTTTGCTGGCGCTTTTGTTGCCCTGCTCCTGCTTTTGTTTGTTGTCATCGTCGCCGCCTTTCATATCTTCCTGAGCACCCTCCATATCTTCCTGGGTTTCCTCCATTTCTTTTTTCACGTCTTCAATTTTTTGTTTCCGCTCCAACTCTTCGTTTTTCTTTTCCAATTCTTCTTGTTGTTTGGCAATATCTTCCATCTCTTTCTTCAATTCCTCTTGTTTTTTCTCCAATTCTTCCTGTGGTTTATTGCTATTCTCGGTGTCATTGGCCAGTTTTTCCTGTTCTTTGGCCAATTCCTCGAGGCGGTTGATTTGGTCTTCCAATTTTTGCTCCACGTCCAACTGTTTGTAGAGTTCCTGCAAACGATCGAGTTCTTTGTTCAATTCTTCGTTCGACAACTGCATATCTTCCATTTCCTTGAGGGCCTGATCTTTGTTCATTTCCTCCAGGATTTTTTGAATGTCTTCCATGAGTTGTTTCATCTCTTCACTCATCACTTCATCGAACATTTTTTGCAACTCTTCCTGTTTTTGCAGCAATTCCTCCGTTTTGGGCTGGTTCATGTCTTTTTGCTGCTCCATGTTTTCTTCAAACGACTTTTTGGCCTGTTCGATTTCCTGTTGCAACTGTTGTTGGCGGTTCATAAGACGCTCCAATTCCTTGCGGCTCTGCCAGTCGAGTTCTTTTTTCTGCAATACTTTATCGCGCAGTTTTTTGATGTCTTCCTGCACTTTAATGTTCTCTTTCAGCGCTTTTTCGAGGTTCTTTTTGATTTCTTCGCTGTTGGCGGCTTGTTCTTGGCGGAACTCCTGCAACGTAGGAACGCGGTACTGCATCACCTGGGTGCGGGCACTTTTTGAACCATTAACGGCGTCGTTATCCAGTACTTCGAAGTAATAATTCAGTTCGTCACCGGGTTCCAGCGACAGGTCTTTTATTTCCCAGGCGTACTGGTAAGCGGTTTGTTTGCCCGGTGTTTTTTCAATTTTGAGGGTATTCATGGGCAATTGGCCCCCTTTGGCTTTTTTAACCTGATAATTAAACGTTAGATTATTGAGGCCATAATCGTCGCTGGCATCGCCCGCAAAATAGATTTGGGTGCGGTTGGTGCTGTCCTTAAATTCCTCCACGGTAATTTGTGGATTCAGGTCGGGAATGACCGTAATGGTATAGGCCACCGAATCA
This sequence comes from Chitinophagales bacterium, assembly GCA_013298845.1. GTDB lineage: Bacteria > Bacteroidota > Bacteroidia > Chitinophagales > Saprospiraceae > M3007. Next base: position 49,680 of record JAAFJN010000029.1, on the reverse strand, counting down.
GCGTTGGGGAGTAAATTATTGGAAATGAATATTTTATACGTTTCGTCTTTCATGGCGCGGCGGCTGAAAGCGAACAAATTATCATCAAAACGTTTGGCTTCGTTGCCGTTATCGCCACCGAAGTTGAGGCGCATATTTTCGGTGCTTTGGGCATTAAAAACCCAGTTGAGGTTAGTTCCCTGCGGCACCACCAAATCACCTACGTTGGCCAATTGTTCGTCGGGGCGGCCAATGTATTCGGGGAAATCGAGTTTTACGTCGAAAGAGGCGATACTGGGTTTGCGCAGTACGGCCAAAGTGAGTTCGCGGCTTTCGACGCCACCACCGAACAATTTGAATTCGGTATCTTCCTGTACGTTGGTAAATTTATAAGAAAATTCGTTGGCGGCATCTTTAGAGAGGCGGTATTGCACTTTACCGAGGTCAATAAATACCTCGTTGGGGAGGGTATTGCCTTCTACTTTTACTTTCAGCACGTAATCGGAGAACTGTACAGTGCGGAGGCTATCGGGGTTGATCATGAATTTAAACGGCGCGGGGCGTTCAAATTCCTGGTTGGCATTCCACAGGCGCATGGAGCCTTCGCGGAGAATACTGGGGGCGCACTGCATCAAAAACAACAACAGGGCCAGCGGCGGGAGTGCCCAGCGCAGGTGTTGGCGGTTTTTGCCCAGGTCAATGGCTGCCTGGAAGGGCACCAACTTGATTTCTTCACTTTTTTGGTTGATACTGGCGTTGATCAACTCGGCGTAAATGGCGTTGTTGCTTTGCTCTTTCAACTGCAAAATATTGATCAACTTGTCTTTTACGTTGCCAAAATGGTCACCAATAATCAAAGCGGCCTGTTCGCGGCTGATAATTTTGCCCAGACGGAAATAATGCATCAGCGGAACGGCGACCCAATTCCAGAGTGCCAGGGCCGAAATGCCCGCAAAACTCCAGAAAAATACGGTTCTGACGGTGGTAGAAAAGTAAAAATAGTATTCCAGAACGTTCAATAATACGAACAAACCCAATACCGTTCCGACGGTGTACAAAGAGCCGCGCAGCAGGTGGTTGATGTAAAATTTGCGAATGAACGCGTCTAATTTTTCAATGAGTAAGTTGTAGTTATTCATTATATTTTATCGAAAATTCGAGTGTATCAAAAGAGAAGATGCAAAGTTCGCAATAAACAAGGATATTTCCTATTAGTTGCCCGTACAAGGTCTTATTTTTGGAGAAAAGGTTGCGCCCAAGCAACCTTTTATAAACGTACTTGTTATAAATGGCTTTGATTAGGTGTTAAAACACTAAATGATGGGTGTTGCCAACGGAAATATGGAACAACGAAAAACCCTTTTGCAACCCAATATTTTGACCTTGCGTGGCAATTATTCCATATTTAGGAGCATAAAACCACGCAATGCGCAGCAGAATATCTACATTTGCCCGAAAAATTATTTCACATTTTCATAAAAATATCCATGAAAAAAGTACTTTATTTACTTTCCTTTTTATTGTTGTGCGCACAAGTATCCTTCGCCCAACTCAAAACACCACAACCAAGTCCCGTTGCCAAAGTATCTCAGGAAGTTGGTTTAACAAAAATTGATCTCGAATATTCTCGCCCTAGCACCAAAGGTCGTAAAATCTTTGGCGAACTCGTTCGTTTCGGCGAAATGTGGCGTACCGGCGCTAATGCTTCTTCTAAAATTACTTTTGGCGACGATGTAATGGTTGGACCAGCCGGTAGCAAACTCACCAAAGGTACTTATGCCATTTACACCATTCCCAACAAAGACAAATGGACAATTATTTTTTACTCTAACACGTCTTACTGGGGCACCCCCGACGAGAACTACAAAGAGGAAGAAGTAGCCGCCAAATTTGACGTAAACGTTGAAAAAGTGGCCGATAACGTGGAATCTTTCACGATTTCACTCGACAACCTGCGCAGCAACGGTGCCGATCTCGAAATCTCTTGGGAAAACACCAAAGTATCTATTCCAGTGAAATTGGACACTGATTCTAAGGTAATGGCCGATATCAAATCACAAATGGACGGCCCATCGGCCAGCACGTATTATGCTTCTGCCCGTTACTACTACGACGAGAAAAAAGACATGAAATCGGCGTTGGAATGGGTAAACAAATCCCTCGAAAAAGGTGGTGACAAGTTCTGGATTCTGCGCCTCAAAGCGCAAATTCTCGCGGAACTTGGCCGTTATAAAGACGCTATTTCAGTAGCCGAGGCCAGCAGCGCCCTGGCTACCAAAGAAGGTAACAAAGATTACCCCGCTATGAACGATAAGTCTATCGCGGAGTGGAAGAAAAAAATGTAATTTAACCTCCGAAATGGGCCAATTGGCTCTTTTTCAGGGTAAATCATAGCAATGCCCCGGTTCCTTCGTTGGGAAACCGGGGCATTGTTTTTTGGTTCATTATTGCTACTTTTGCACCATGAATATCAACGAAATCATCAACGAAGTCGCTCAAATTATTGACTCCGGCGAAATTGTGTACGTGCACCGCGAAACCGGCGAAATATTATCGTTCCCCGACCTCGACCAAGCGGGCGACGAGTACGACTATTTAATGCGAGAAGTTATGGATATTGTGGATATGGATCCCGACAGTTATATCCGGTTCCGGCCTTTAACCTCTTCCGAGTCCTTTAAAGTGATGGAAGGATTTGCCGATACGGTGAACAACGACACCCACGTTGAAAAAATACGGGGTGCTTTGCGCGAAAGAAAACCGTTTCGAGCCTTTCGGGAAGCGGTAGAAGACCTGGATATATTGGATAGTTGGTACGACTATAAAATGGCGTATCTGGAAATGATGGTACGCGATCAATTTTAAGAAACTATTTTTTTGGCTTTAAACGACCAGGTAATCCACACCCGGCTGGCTTCGGTGCCATCGGGTAAACGCCCCACCGAACTCATGCGCAGCACTTGTGGTTCGCCGGTGGCCAATGCCCGGTCAATGGTTTCCTGCACCAAAGGCCCTTCGTCGCAGGTAAAAACGAGGGTTTCACTGGCTTTTTTGTAAAATTCGCATTCTACCCGCGTCACCAGCATGGATACCGGCGGTAGTTCCTGCATGGCGTACATGGCCAAAATACCCGTGCTGTATTCACCGGCCGCCGCCTGAGCGGCAAAATAAATACTTTTAAAAGGATTTTGTGAACGCCAACCGTAAGGTAGGGCAACTTCGGCAGTGTGGCCGTCGCAACGGCGCACCCGTACGCCCATAAACCAGGCACCGGGTAACCTGGAAAACAGGAAAAATCCCATTTTCCAGGTTGAATTCAGCAGCGATAAAAATGACTTTTTGGTCAAAACTTTTATATTTTAACGAGTTTTTGCGTAAATATTTGCCCTTCGCTCACGACCTGCACCGTGTAAATGCCCTTGGGTTGGTCGGCCAACGACAAGGTGGCACCATTGGTCATCCAACGATCCGCCACCGTACGACCTTCCAGGTTCGTCACCCGCACGCGTGCGTTTTCGCCCTGTTTCAGTTGCAAAACGGCCACGCCTTGGGTAGGGTTGGGGCTGAGTTGAAATACGTTTTCGGCGGGTTCTTGGGTGTTGGAAACGCCCAATTGAACCGTTTGGGTAAAGGTCTCCGACGAACACCAGTTGCTGGCTTTCAGTTGAACGGTGTACGTGCCGGGTGCAGCGTACGTATGTTCGGGCGTGCGTTCGGTGCTGGTAGCGCCATCGCCAAAATCCCAAGACCAATTGGTGGCCCAAAACGTGTTATTTTCAAAATTAACGGTATTGCCGCCGCCGGGTGGAGGGACCAGCGCATCAAAAGCGACGTTTACGGGCAGCAATGAGTCGCCGCCAATACTTTCAATACTCAGGAATATACCGGAATCAAAGGACCAGTCCCCGGCATCGGCAATAGCAATGGTGATGTTGTAGGTTTCGCCCGGAATTACGGGCACTTCTGCCCACAGCGGGGTAGTAAATGCGTCGAACTCTACCGTTTGGCCGCCGTCGTTTTCCACAAAATAGGCCGTGTTAATAAACTGGTTCAGGTTGTTGATGGCCACCGGAAGGTTGGTGTTGGGCACCATAGCAATGTTGAGGCCGCCCGGCGAGTAATACCAATATTCAGGATAAACGATGCTGTCAAGGCCGCAAATAATTGAGCTGCAATACGTCAATAAAGTATCACCTACCTCGTAACAAATAATCGAGTCTATCGAAACTGAGGTGCAAAATGGCTCGCTCACAATCAAAAATGTATCTACACATTCAGTACAATAAACATCAATGTATAAGACATCCGGAGCGACGTAAATGGAATCGTTGGCGGGCAATCCCGGGCCATCTATTAAAAACGCAAAAACATCGTTGAATTGGGTATTCACAAATTCCTGGTATTCTTCTGACGCAAAAACGTACTTGAACCGCAGCGTGTCTGTCACGGGCGTAATGGACAATCGCACAAGACGCGCATCATGGGTATCATAACCAGGAATTAGGGCATTTAGCCAAGCGTGGCCCGAATTACTAAGGTTCCCCGTAGTGCTTTCCGAAACATTTGGACCAACGGCACTAATGGCCTCGCCAGTGCTGATAAAAAGCCCGGCGTTGAGACCAATATTGGACTGGCTGCCTTCAAAAAATGCCAAAGAAACGGGCGATCCGGTGTATGCAATATTTGAAATGCTATCGCCCGTACTACCAAAAAAGCCATTGATCATTTGCTCGATGGTGTAGTTGGGATCAATAAATAATTGTGCTTTTGCGGTTAACAAACCGAGGGCGCAGCAACCCGTGAGAAGTAGTTTTTTTAGCATAATTTAGTTGTTTTTGTTGGAAATAGGTATGTTTTTAGTGATTTTTTCGTAGCCATAACCTGCCAAACAGGCCAGTGTCAAAAACAAAGGTATCCAAAATATTTGAAAGGTGTAACCGTTGATTCGTAAAATTAATAAAAACAATTCCAATACAATGATATGCACCAAATACACTGAAAACGATATTTCTCCCAACCACGTAAAAAAACGCTCAACCACCGGCGCGTAACGCACGGCTAACCAATAAACCCCCACGCACAGCATTCCGTAACCCGTTAAGGCCGGAATATCGTTAAAAATGGGGCCTAATTGTCCGGTTTTTAACACCAGTAACAACATCACGGCGGCACCGATCAATCCGCCCAAGATCCAGAGCCACCATTTTGCAGGTTGCCACCATCGAACCGCCCACTCCGGCATTTTTTGGTTGGTAACGGCGTGCGCCAACGCCATACCCAGCCCGAATTCCCACAAAAACTGCATAAAAAAACTGTTCCACGTGCGGATACTACCTTTGCCCAATGCAAAAACCACTACCCACCATACCGCAGATACCAAGAGGCAGAAAGCCGTAAAATACCGGCCGTTGTCCCAGCGCCGGAATAACCACAGCAAGCCGGGAAACACGAGATAAAACTGCAAAATGGTACTAATAAACCAAAAATGTCCCCCAAAACTCTCCATGTAGGCCGGGAAAAACATTTGGTATCCCAATACGCCCGCCAGCCAGGCCGCGCCGCCATCGGGGAATAAATGCAACCCGGCGGCCAGCCCCCAACTCAGGGTGAGTGCTACGGCATACGGCCACCATACTTTCAACAGTCGCCGCCGGTAAAAGCCCCCAACGCTGTCGTTGTGTTTGGACAGCGCCAACCCAAAGCCCGATAATAAAAAAAAGAGATGTACCCCCGTTCCACCAAAAACAATGGCTTTTTGGGCAAAAGCAGGCAAAGCCACCCGTTGCATCGCGTGAAACAACATAATGGTAAAAATGGCGTAGCCTTTGGCAAAGGAAAGAAATGGAAAACGCAAGGGGTTGGTCGAAAATTAGTGGTCCCGACGGGGATCGAACCCATATCTAAAGTTTAGGAAACTTCTATTCTATCCATTGAACTACGGGACCTTGCTGTAAAAGCGCGACAAAAGTAGCGGTATTATTCCAAAATACAAAAAAAAGCCTCCCCATCCGAGGATTAACGCTAAAATGTCCGCGCTAACACAATCTATTCCAAACTTATGCGCTACTTTAGCCGTCTATTTTGTAAACCGATTTTTTTAAACATTCAATTTAATACAATTTTTATGAAAAATTTACTATTTTTTGCTTTCGGCCTGTTGATTTTCGCAACCTCTTGTTCCAAAGAACTTAACGTGGTGGATAATCCGCCGGTACTCACCGCCGCCGATAGCATTTTAATGACGGGTAGTTTTACCGGTGTAGCGCACTCCACTTCGGGTAAAGTAAAGTTGGTACTGCGCGAAAATAACAAATTGAGCCTGGTTTTTGAAAATTTCACCACCGACAATGGCCCGGATCTGCGGGTATATCTTTCGGCAGATAAAAACGCGACCGATTACACCGAAGTCTCTACCGAAGTAAATAACGGCAGTTATGAATTGGAAGTTCCGGCCGGCACCGATACCGATAAAAAGCGCCTCGTTTTAATTTGGTGCAAACAGTTCTCGGTGCTTTTTGGCATCGCCGAATTAAACTAAAAATTGAGTGAAAAATGAATAGTGAAAAATGAATAGTGAAAAATAAACTCTTCACTCTTCACTTTTCACTTTTCACTCTTCACTTTTCACTCTTCACTTTTCACTCTACCTATTGCTCCTCTAAAACACGCTTGACAAATTATGCACATCGTTATTATCGGTAATGGCGTTGCCGGAACGAATGCCGCCCGCCAAATCCGAAAACTATCCGACCATGAGATCACCATGATCTCCGAGGAAACGTTACAGCCGTTTTCGCGTACTGCCCTGATGTATGTGTACATGGGCCACCTCAAGCAGGAAAATACCGAGTTGTACGAAGATTGGTTTTGGGCCAAAAATCGCATCCAACGTGTATTGGCGCGGGTCGAAAATGTGCAAACCGACGCTAAAAGGGTTTATCTCAGCAACGGTACCCAAATCTCTTACGATGCACTCATTATTGCCACCGGTTCCAAATCCAATAAATTCGGCTGGCCCGGACAAGATCTGAAAGGTGTCCAGGGGCTTTACCATTTACAAGACCTCGAAGGAATGGAGCGCTATAGCCCCGGTTTGCAACGCGCCGTGGTGGTGGGCGGCGGTCTCATCGGTATCGAAATGGCCGAGATGTTTCACTCGCGCCACATTCCGGTTACTTTACTAGTGCGCGAAGATAGTTTTTGGAACAATGTGCTGCCCGCCGAAGAAAGTGCCATGATTAACCGCCACATTCGGGAACATGGGTTTGATTTGCGACTTTCTTCTGAATTACAGGAAATTCTCCCCGATGCCAACGGAAGAGCCGCCGCCGTCATCACCAAATCGGGGGAACGGATTGACTGCGGTTTTGTGGGAATTACCGTAGGCGTAAGCCCCAACGTTGATTTTTTGAAAAACAGCAGTATCGAACTCGACCGGGGCGTATTGGCCGATGAATTTCTCGAAACCTCGGCAAAAGACGTGTACGCCATTGGCGATTGTGTTCAACTGCGTCGCCCCACGGCCGGTCGCCGCCCCATCGAAGCCATTTGGTATACGGGCCGCATGATGGGCCGCGCCGTCGCACACACGATTTGTGGTACCCCAACGCCTTACGTGCCGCGTTTGTGGTTCAATTCCGCCAAATTCCTCGACATCGAATACCAGGTATACGGCGATATTCCCACCCGTTTGCCCGACAATATCCGCAGCCTGTATTGGGAGCATCCCGGCGGTAAAAAATCGGTGCGCATCAACTACGAAACCAACTTGGGGCACGTCACCGGGTTTAACCTCATGGGCATCCGGTACCGCCACGAGGTTTGTGAACGTTGGCTCGAACACCATACGCCCATCGAAGAAGTGCTGCAACAGTTGTCATTGGCCAATTTTGACCCCGAGTTTTTCGACGAATATGAATCGTTTTTGGTGCAGCAATACAATCAAATGAACAACAAACAACTAAAATTAACCTCAAAAAGAAGTTTAAACAAAGTTTTGGCTTTTTTAAATCTGGCAGATTAGTATGAAACAACAAACGGACACTTCGCTGGCTTTGGTGGAAACCACCCATTTGAGCATTCCACAAAAAATATCCATTGCTTTGGGCGGCACTGGTCTACTCATCATTTTGTTGTCGTGGTGGGGGCAACAACCGCTGTTTGCACCCGGTTTGGCGTTGCCTTTGTCGCTGTTGACCATTACGGCGGGCGTTATCGGTTACGCGCATTTTACCTATCGCCATTTGCCGGAAGGCATCAAAAACAACGGGGTGATGTTCAGTAGCCTTAGTAATCGCGGCGTTTGGGCGTATTTGACCGGTATTTTGCTCACCGGATTTTACGTTTGCCTGTATTGGTACGCCGAGTACATGACGGGCGTTATTCAATTATTCGACCCTTTGAGCCAGTTTTTTCGCCACCGTCCCGCCGATCAATGGTTTGTGTACGGCAGTTTGTACACCCTGGGTGTTTTGGTATTGGGCGTCAAATTTATCTATAAGTATCGGCACAACCGCTATCAGATTATCCGCACCTTATCAGTTATGTTTTTCCAGTTGATGTTTGCTTTTCTCATTCCCGCCTGGATGTTAATGATGAACCAACCGGAGTTTTATTTCACGTATTTTTGGCCGCTGAAATACGATTATTTGTTTCCTTCAACGGTGTCGTGGTTGAAAAATAGCACAAATTTGGGCATCTTTTTGGTATTTTGGGGCGTCGTGATGACATTTATTGCCACTCCGGTGCTGACTTATTTTTTTGGAAAAAGATGGTATTGTTCGTGGGTGTGCGGTTGCGGGGCACTGGCCGAAACCACGGGCGATAGTTTCCGAACCCTGAGCGATAAATCGTTGCGCGCCTGGAAAATTGAGCGTTACCTCATTTACAGCGTATTGGTATTTATTACGCTGGTAACGATTTTGTTGTGGGTAAATTCCTATTCGCAAGGCGGTGTTTTGGGCGAATGGTCGTTAACCGTCTCCAAAACCTATTCGTTTGTCATCGGTTCCATGTTTTCGGGTGTGGTGGGCACGGGTTTTTATCCCATTTTGGGCAATCGTTCCTGGTGCCGTTTTGGCTGCCCACAAGCCGCCATTTTGGGTATTTTTCAAAAATATTTTTCGCGTTTTCGCATTACCACCAACGGCGGACAGTGCATTAGTTGCGGCAACTGTTCCACCTATTGCGAAATGGGCATTGATGTAAAAGCGTACGCCCAACGCGGGCAGGACATCGTTCGGGCTTCCTGCGTAGGCTGTGGCGTATGTTCGGCCGTGTGTCCACGTGGTGTTTTGCGTTTGGAAAACGGCAGTGCCGATATTTTTGACCGCGCCAGTTTGACCAAGTTGTAGTTTTTTAGATATCGGTAGTTTTTTTAAAAAAGCGAGTGAATAAACGCACAAGGTTCAGGTGGGCTAATCTGCAAAATCTGTAAGATTTGGTAGATTTTAGCCGAAAATATACGCCACCGGCACCGCAACCCCGGTGCGCATCCGTCAAGTGCTACATCCGGCGGTTTTCCATTCCATCTTTTGTCCAATGTCTTCCTTACCGTTCACTTTGAGATGTCATCCACTTCGTACCTCCGGGACACTTCTGCTATCTGATATCAGAAATCATCAATCATATATCAAAAAACACACTGGCATAGCCCACAAAATACGCAAAAAAAGTCGCTACATGCTGCTTTCGGCACAGCCCGAAAATGATTGGACACGGATTTACACGGATTGGACACGGATTTTTCCGAAGCAACAAAAAATCCGTGTCCCTTGTATTATCTGACACAAGAGCGAATGTCTTTGGCCAGAAATCTGTACCGCTTTGAGATGTGCATTCACTCCGTAAACTGTTTTATATTTTTTTTGAAAAAAGCCCCGCTGTTAACAGTGCTTTTCCAAACATTCCTCCTCCTTTTCTGTTCACTATTGTATATAAATAATGAACATAAGATCCTTTGCCAATGGATTCAATGGCATCGAAGAAAGCGCCCCTATTGGTTTATTGGCTTGGGAACGTAAAAAAGGAAACATCACTATGAAACAGCATCTTTTCAGTCTTTTAACGCTTTGGATACTTCTGGGTTTCACGCATGAAGTATCGGCACAGTTTCTCCGTCAGTCCAGTCTTAACAATGCCGTTACCACCGGCGCGTACGCACCGACCGACACCTTGTATTCAATCAAGTACCGATTTTGGTCACCTCCGCAATTGCAAAAAGGAGAAAAACCAGTTGCCAGGGTTTATCGGAACGTATGGGTGGGGCGCTATTCGCCGAACGTAAAAGCGCATTTCAATCCGTATCCGCAAGCCGCTCGGGAACTGATGCGCGCCGAGCAATACAATATAAAATCAAATCGGTGGATGTACGCGTTGTTGGCCACCACCGCCGTTGGGTTGGCTGTTGGCATCAGTAGCATAAATAATCCTCGGCTTGAAGTTTGGGATTCGGGTTTAACCATAGCATCGCTCGGCATGATAATCCCAGTTACGTTGTACAGTGTCCGGAGCAACGAGGCATTGGAACGGGCCGTAGATCACTTAAATTATCGCAGATAATCGCTACGTGCGTTGTTTTCATTGGCCGCGAAGCAAAATTAACTTCCTTAAACAGCAAATTCATGAGACAATTTTTTTTTCAATGCACATTAATCGCCGTTATGGCCTCTACTACCCATTCGGCAATGGCGCAGTATGTGCGCCCGCATTTTTACCGTCCGGTAGTTATTGCACCGGCGCTCATTGACTCCAATTACGTTATTCGCCCGCAGTGGCTCAATCTTGGGAATTGGCAAAACGGCATTCCGCCACAAGTTGATTTGTACCGCGAGCCGTGGCTTCCCGTTGTGTATAGTCCGGCGTTAAAGGCCCAATTCAGACCATATCCTAAAGCCAATCGCGAATTGGAGAGAGCAGAACAATACAGCCAAAAGGCCACTCGCTGGATGCAAGTTGGGTATGCCGCTTCTTTGGCTAATAATTCGTTCAGCAGTCCTTCATGGAACGCGCAGATCAATAACGGTCTGTCGTTGCTCACCTTAGGATCGTTAATTCCCGGAATAATTTACGGCACAAAAAGTAATCAGTATCGCCGGGAAGCCATTCGATATTTTAATCGCGGCGAATAAGCAATCCACAGAACGAGATATTACCCCGCTCAAGGTGTTTTTGGGGAGATGTCATAAAAAAACCGGATCAGAGACTTGCTCTGATCCGGTTTTTTTATTGGCAGACACGCATTAAGGCTGCTGGTTCTTAAAACAATAAAAACGTCCCGGCCGGCACGGTTTGGGGCGTTTGAATGGACTCCAACGCGTTTTTTCCCCGGTTCCCCGATAGTTTGACGGGAATTGGGGAAAATGTTTTATAGTCGTCCCACGGCGTGGTAAAGCGCGGTTTTTCATCGGCAAATTTTTCAAAAAATGCCCACTGACGCACCAATTTTGACGACTTATCCACCCAAATATGGTACTTGTTATCGGGGGTAACGCCTACGCTTTTAAAGGTCATTTGTAAAATATCCGCGTCGAGGCCACTTTCGGTTTTGCCTTCGCCGAGGTATTTCAGCGTAACGCCGCTGTCTTTCAGTTTAAACGGCATCACCAACCAATAGGAGTCATTGATCCACACTTCTTTGCCAATATTCAGGTATTTGGCAATGGAGTCCGGGTGGGTTTGCGCCACACCGTTGAGCATTACCTGACCGGTATTGTTCTGAATGTTGACCACTACTTTTTGGTCTTTTTTCAGCCAGTCAATGCGCACATTGCCGGTGAATTTATCCCAAACAAGGGTCCGCGCCCCAAAAAAATTCCAGGAAATATACCGAACAGCGTCGTAGGCACCGCGGCCTCCCTGCGCCTGCATCACCTCGTCGGCAATGGTAATGGCGCGAATATCGGAGCCTGGAGCGTCAAAACCCGGTGCGGCCGGATTGGCGGAAAATTTGGTTTTGGGGGGCGAACAGGCCCAAAACAGTGCAATAATAATCAGGTAACGCATAGTTGTTTAAAACGGCGATTGGATATCGGGGTTGTTGATAAATGCAGTGTCGGTTAAGGTTTTCAGGAACTCTACAAGCGCCGTTCGGTGGTACGACGTATAAATCTGGCGTTTGTTAATCAGCAAATTCAAATTCGGGTTGGCGTAAGGCGTGGGGTGCGCATCGAACAGGTAGTGATCAACCACTTGGTTGAGGTTCGAGAAGCGCCCGTCGTGCATGTACGGTGCCGATAATTCGATGTTCATGAGCGTTGTGGCGCGGAATTTACCCCGGTCATTGGGGTTTCCGGTGACGTTTTCGCGGCCTTTATCCACAATCAAATCGAACGGATCGAGGCCATTGTTAAAAAAGCCCCGCCCCGATAAGGTTCCCGTTCCGTGGCAGTGAAAGCACTCGCCATCGGGTAAACCAAAGGGGTTGCCTTCGTCAAAAAACATCAGTTTGCCGTCCAATGCCTCGTCTTGCAGCAGACTGATTTCGCCGTTCAAATAGCGGTCATACACCGAGGTGCCGCTGCCAATGAGGATGCGTTCAAATTGCGCCATGGCTTTCGCGGCCAATTCCTTGGTAATTTGGCTGCGGTCCGCGATGCCAAATGCTTTGCGGAACAATACCGGGTAATCCGGGTGGTTTTTGAAGTCTTCAATGACGTTTATCCATTGGTGGTGCATCTCGATAGGGTCTTCCACTGGCAATAAAGCCTGGCTTTCCAACGATTTAGTGCGACCGTCCCAAAACAAAAGGAACGTATCTGCCGGGTTATCGGGAACGATATAGGCAATATTCATCAAACTCATCGAACTGCGTTTGCCCTGAATACCGTCAATACCGGTCGAAAACTGCTTGCCGTCGGTAAAACTTTTGGCGGGTAAATGGCACGATGCGCACGACATGGTGTTGTTGGCCGACAACATGGGGTCGTAAAACAAACGGCGGCCCAATTGGACCCCGTCGTACGTCATGGGGTTATCGGCAGGCACCGGAACGGCCGGATAATGGTCGGGTTTTTTGATGGTGTACGCTTTTGGTTCGTACGGGTATTGCACCAAGTCGCCCACTTCTTCGGGTGGGTTGGGATCGCTTTGGTCACAGGCGATGAGTCCAAGAAGCAGCGCAAAAACGGAAAAAATGAGACTTTTTTGCATGGCGAATCTTATTTTAGAGTGGTGGCTTCGTCAAAGTTATCCATCAAAACCTGCGCAACCCGCACGTCCGTGGCCAGATTAGAGGTGGCTTGGTTTCCGCTGGCGGTCATATCCCACCAGGTATTATTGGTGTAAAACAGGTTTTTCAGGTCAAATTCAACCGCTACACTGGAGGTGGCATCGTGCACGTGAATTTCTTTTTCAAAACTGTATTCGCGGTACACTTTATCCGAGCCGCAGTGGAACAGCATAAAAATATCGGGAGTGCCGTCGTTGTCGCTGTCGCCCTGGCCTTCAATTTTGTTAAAGATATACGATTTCCAACCGGGCCAAAATTCTACTTCTTTGTTCAATGGGTGACCAGCCGCAAAATCGGAGGGGCGTTTGGCGTTCAGGCTGGGTTTTACGCCGTAGCCCATTTTAATCCCGGTGTAATGATCGGACGGAACGGTGGCTTTAATGGTTACGTCCACGGCTTTGTTATCGGTGGCAAAATCGGGGGTGAAGTTCACCCATTCAATTTCGGAAACCAACGTTTCGGCCGTTCCTTTGAGCAGTTTTATGTCGGATAAATACGTGTTAAATTGCGAAAACTCTACTTTGTAAGTACTGTAATCGTATAACTTGTTTTTCTCTAATGGCTGACCGTCGTACAGTGCTTTAAAAGTAATGGTGAGTTCGGTTGTTTCACCGTCTTCGTGGTGTTTATCGCAGGCCGCAAAGAAAAAAAGCGTAGATAGTGCAAATAAAAATTTTATGTAACGCATTGTTGTTGAGTTGTTTGTTAAAAAAAAGAAGAAAAGTAAACTTTATTCTACCTCAAAAGTACCACTAAGGGCAGAAATGATTTTTGCTTTCAGTTCCGATTGACCAATATTAGCCAAATTGACGTCTTTAAACAATAAAGCATAATCAAGCGTCATTGAAATTCGGAAATCGGTACCGGTTTGGTGTTCAAAGTTTCCCGTGCGGGAAATCATAAACGGTTGCCCGCCAAAATCACTGGCTCCAAACCGCAAAGTATCGGTCGGGGTGCTGGAAAGTGTATCTTTTTTGTACGCAATTTGCAGCCACACAAATTTATCGGTATTGTTTAGCCACAAACTATCGTTTTGTTTGTTCAAAGGATGCCCCGACGGTGTTTTAGACGAAACAATGGTATTAGCGGTTGCAGAAAGGCCCAATTGGCAACGAAATTCGTCAAAAAAGCCACTTTTTTTGAAGGTACCCACCGTGTATTCGAGTGGTATGCGTCGGCCTAAAACAAAATCATCCACAAAATTAATGGTCACCGAATCGCTGCCGGTCCAGGTTTTTAGCGAAATGGTATCGGCGACGCCGTATTGCTGCCCTTGTTGCCCCAGTTGAAAATCCGAAAAATACATAGCCGTGCCCCGAATAATAAACGGGTGCCCCAAATTATTCACGTACACGCTATCCTGAAGCCACACCTCGCCGTCAAACTCTTGGTTGAATACCAAAATTAAATTAGGGTAGGTACAGCAACCGTCTTCGCAGGGTTTATCCGCCGCGAAGGCAAAGTTGGTGGCTTCAATGTCCAAACAACCCCGGCTGGGGGTTTCACAACGCCAGAAACACAAGGCCATTGCGGCCACCAACAGCACCGCCATCGGGCGGTTTACGTTTTTTTTCATAAAAATATCTTTATTCGGGTAACAATCGGAAAATCATACCGGGTTCTTCTACCGCAATGTACAGGTATCCTTCGCGGTCGGTGGCAATACAGCGCATCCGGCCGATATTGGGCAACAACATTTCGTGTTTTACGAGTTTGTTGTTTTCAATATCGCAACGATCGAGGTATTTAAAACGCAAGGAACCGGCCAATAAATCGCCTTTCCAGGCCGGGTAGCGGTCGCTGGTGCAAAACGCCAATCCGCAAGGCCCAATGGACGGCACCCAATAATCGAGGGGTGGCACAATGTCTTTGCGGCCCGTAATATCGGTAAATGACCGTCCATCGTAGTGGGTCCCGTACGAGGCCACGGGCCAGCCGTGGTTTTTGCCCGGTTGAACCAGGTTTACTTCATCGCCACCGCGCGGGCCGTGTTCGGTTTCCCAAAGTTCGCCCGTGGTGGGGTGCAATGCCAGTCCCTGCGGGTTGCGGTGTCCGTACGACCACATGGACGGCAACGCACCGGTTTGGTATAAGAACGGGTTGTCGGGCGGGATGCTGCCATCGTCCTTAATTCGGTGGATTTTTCCGGGATAATTGCTCAAAATTTGGGGGAAGGAATCCTGCATTCCGCGATCGCCCACGCTCACAAACAGGTATTCTTTTTTGTCAAATTCGAGGCGACTCCCGTAGTGGTAACGGGTTTTGGTGTACGGTTCGGCCACAAAAATATCGCGGCCGTAGGTGAGGGTATCGCCTTCCAGTTTGGCGCGGAATACGGCGGTGGTGCTGAGTTTTCCGTCGGATGTTTCTTTAAATTTGGAATAACTCAGGTAGATAATGCCATTTTTGGGAAAATCGGGGTGCAGTTCTACGTCCAAAAGACCACCCTGGCTTTCGACCAACGTGGGCGGAACGCCTTTAATTTCGGTTTTTTTCCGGTCGCTGCCCAAGCGCCACAATTTCCCGGAGCGTTCGGTGAAAACCAGGTCGTTATTGGGCAAAAAGACCATTCCCCACGGGTTTTCGAGGTCGGTAGCCACGGTATCCAAGCGAATGGTCATGCCTTCCGATACAAATTTATTATCTTTGGGGGCTGCATTTTGGATACGGGACTCCTTTTGTTCCGTCATGTTTTGCAGCAAATAATTGGCCAACTGAAGGATTTGGTTGTCGTTGAGGCGACCGGCAAAACTATGCTGCGGTACATCCGGCACTCCGGTTTTGATACTTTTGATCAGGTCAAGGCGCGAATTACCGTATTTCCAGGGCTTTTGCACAAAAGTCGCTACCTCGGTGCCGTGGCAGGAGGCGCATTCTTTTTGGTAATGTTTTTTGCTACGCGCCAATATTTGTTCGGCAGAAGTGCCCCGGTTGCATTGGGCTAAAACAAAAAGCGCTGCGAACAGCGGAAAAACGTATTTTATCATAATGTTGTGAATCGAAAATTTACGGCAAAGATAGATAGCGTATCGTTGAATTTACCTTATATACCTAAACACTCTTATTGTTTTGGTTGTTGAGAAAAAAAGGATTTTGTAGAATTGTTGTACTTTTGTAGGTAAAATAATATGGCAAGAGATATTGATCATCAAATTGTTAGGGCAGCCTTGGAAAAGGATGGTTGGGTCATTACACATGATCCGTACATTCTTAAATTTGGGGCTAATCGTAGAAGGGAAATAGATTTGGGCGCGGAAAGATTTATAGCTGCCGAACGTCAAACCGAAAAAATTGTGGTTGAAGTGAAAGGTTTTCGAGAATCGTCATTTACCTATGAGTTCAATAGTGCGTTTGGTCAATATTCAATTTACAGGTTTTTTCTTCAAACGAGAGATGCTGAAAGGAAACCATTTTTGGCTGTACCAGCGGATGTTTATGATCAACAATTCTCCTTGCCTGATATTGACGAAGTTTGTAAGGCTTTTGATATTCAAATTTTGGTTTACGATTCAATTCATCACACTATTGTTAAATGGATAGGAAGATAAAAAAATATGAGCATATTTTGCTCGATCTGCTCAACGAATTTGCGTGGGAGCGTCACGCAACGCAAACTGATATGAAATCAGTGGTTATTGCGGATAAAGAGAAACATCACTATCAAGTGGTGCAATCCGGGTGGTATGAAGGTGCATTTGATTATACCATATTGTTTCATTTTGAAATCAAACCGGATGGACAAGTGTGGCTTTATCAAAATAACACGGATATTCCCATTGCCGAAGAATTAGCACGGCGTGGAGTACCACAAAGTGACATTATTTTAGGATTTATTCCAAATCACCGACGGGCGGAATCCGAGCGCGTTGCGTAAACCATAAAGCACTCAATTAAATATGCGCATATTACTTGTTGAAGACGAAGAGTCCATCCGCGACGCGGTGAAACTCAATTTGGAATTGGAGGGGTACGAGGTTGTTCCCTGCGGTAACGGTCGCCAAGCCGTCGAAATGGTGGGAGGGCAGCATTTTGACCTGCTCATCCTCGATGTGATGCTGCCCGAAATGGACGGCTTTTCCATTGCCGAACAGGTTCGCCTGAGTAACCAGGACACACCTATATTAATGTTAACCGCCAAAGACCAGGCCCAAGACCGGATTATGGGCTTGAAAAAAGGAGCCGACGATTATTTAACCAAACCATTCAACCTCGAAGAGTTGTTGCTGCGCGTGGGAAATCTCCTGCGCCGGAGCCAACGGGTGCGCGGCGAAGCCGTTGATAGTTACGAATTTGGGGGCAATAAAGTGCATTTTGAACATTTTGAAGCCACTACCTGGCGCGGCGAACACATTGTTTTGACCAAAAAAGAAGCCATGTTATTCAAATTACTCGTGGAGCGTAAAAACGAAGTGGTGAGCCGTAATCAAATTTTGCAGGCTGTTTGGGGGTACGATGTTTTTCCCAGTACCCGTACAATTGACAACTTTATTTTGGCGTTCAGGAAATACTTTGAGCGCGATCCGAAAAATCCGCAGCATTTCCATTCCATGCGCGGGGTTGGCTATAAATTTGTGGAGTAAAGAATACGGTTCAACATCAACAAAATCAAATACCGAATGCCCAGATCACTATTACTGGTTCTTGCTTTGTTCTGTTCCATTGCGCTCTCCGCGCAGTCGAGCATTGCCTGGCGCGATAGTTTGTTTCAAAAAACCAAATTGCTGCGCGAATTGGTGCAAGAGCAAAATTACGAGGATGCCCAAATCGAGGCCACCGCTTTGCGCACCTGGATGAAAGACAAAGTGATTTATTTCCCGCCCGCCACCCTTGGGCTGGTTTCCGGCATTTATTGGCACAACAAAGACCGTATCAGCGCCATGCAAATGCTCGCCGATGCCGAACAGGATGCGCAACGCGATAAAAACCCCGAAACAAAATCTACCCTGCTGGCCGCTATTCTTAAAGAACACGAACGCTGGGGCAACGAAGAACGCGCTACACAAGTGCGGCAATTGTTCACCAATGCCCAGGATACCCTCAATGCCCGCCGTTTGAGTATAAAAACCCGGCATTTTGAACAAAAAATTGACTCCTTACAACAAGAACTTACCGCTATTACCGCCGTAAAAAGCAATACGGTTACCCTTGATAAATACAAAGCCCTGGGGCTGGGAGCCGCCGCCGCTTTTGTGATTTTGGGTCTAATTGTGGCTCAAATGAGCCTGAATAACCGCTGGAAACGCAAGTGGGAGCAACGCGAAACCGAATGGGAACTAAGCACGGCGGGACGTACCCTGCCGCCGCCCTCCGAAACGCCGAACGCAACCGTTTCTACGGCGACCAATACCGGTACCAGCGTGGTTTCGGCCACTGCCGCCGCCAATGCCATTTCGGCCTATGAACCCAACCGCCGCGACTATTTTTCCATGTACGAAAAAGAGCCGCAAGTGGCCCTGGTCGTGGAACCCAATCGCCAAATTGCCATTTATGTACGCTCGCTGCTCAGTAGTAATTTTGAAGTGACGACCGTAGATACGGCCGCCGAAGCCCTCAAAATGGCCCACGAAACCATTCCCGACCTCATCGTGTGCGACGCGCACCTCAATGGGCAGGAAGGCATTGATATTGTCCGGCAAATCAAACTCTCCGAACGCACCAACCACATCCCGGTGGTGCTCTTGAGCCGACACCACGGCAACGACGGCCGCCTCGATGCCCTGCGAGCCGGTGCCGATGCCTGGTTTACCCGGCCCATGCACAGCGACGAGTTCAATGTCACCGTTCGGCACCTCATTGACGGACAAAAATCGCGGCACGAAGATTTTGCCCGCCTCCTCCAACTCTATTTCACCGATGCCCGGCCGGTTATTCCAAACCGTTTCATAGCCGATACAATGGCTTATATCGAGTCGGATTTGGCCAATATTGACCTCATGCCCGACGAAATAGCCCGCAAAATGCAAATGACCAATCCGCTTTTTGTGCGCAAACTGCGGGCACTCACCGGCAAAGAACCGGCCCAACTCATCCGCGAATTGCGCCTCGAAAAGGCCCGTTTCCTGCTCGAAAAACGCGCCGGAACCCCGCAGGCCATCTCGGCAATGGTCGGTTTTTCCAATCCCGGCCAGTTCTCAATGGCTTTTAAGGATTATTTTGGGGAAAATACCATGTTGCTGACCGCCTAAATGCTATTTTTGCCCCGTGAAAAAAACAGATACACCCGGTTATGAAGCGGCTTACGCCGAACTGCGCGCCATCCTCGCCGAAATGCAGGAGGGCAACGTTAGTATGGATGAACTGACGGCCAAAGTAGAGCGCGCCAACGCTTTGGTGCGCATTTGTCGGGAGCGGTTGCGCCAAACCGAGGAAGCCGTTCAATTATTGACCCAACAACCGGAAAAACCATGAACCTGCCTTTTTTTATCGCCCGCCGGATTGCCTTTTCCGGAAAGCGCAATTTTTCCAGCGTCATTATTCGTATTGCCATCGTGGCGGTATCGCTCAGCGTAGCGGTTATGATTGCCGCTTCGGCCCTGATTTCGGGTTTTAAAACCGAAATTAGCAAAAAAATATTCGAGTTTTGGGGGCATATCCACATTTCATCTGCCATTACCGATTCCCCTTCCGCCGATGCAACACCCGTTTCCGATAGTTTGCCTTTTGTGGCCGATTTGCGGAAACTCGGCCAAATTGAATACGATGCTCCGCGCACCATTTTGGGGTTTGAAACGGAAGAAGAAGTGCCGCACACCACCCACGGCGGCATTCGCCATATTCAGGAATTTGCCTTAAAGCCGGGCATTATTCGTTCTAAAACCGCAATGGAGGGCATTGTGCTCAAAGGTGTAGGGCGTTCGTTTGATTGGGAGAATTTAAAACCCTACATCGAAGAAGGACGCGCCCCAACCGTGGGCGATACTGCCGCTTCGCAAGATATTTTATTGAGTCGCCAAACGGCCAATCGCCTGCAAGTGGGCGTAAATGACAAGTTTATTGTGCATTTTGTAAAAGGCGACCAACAAGCCAAACGGTTGTTTCAGGTGTGTGGCATTTACAAAACGGGGCTGGAAGAATACGACCGCAAATTTGCGTTGTGCGATCTGCGTCAAGTGCAGGAACTACTCAATTGGGAACCCGGACAAGTGGCGGGTTTTGAGGTTTGGCTCGACGATATTCGCGATTTGGACGCTTTTAATAACCATATTTACAACGAAATCATCCCGCCGGATTTGGTATCGGCCAGTATTCGGGAGCGGTTTCCGGCCATTTTTGAATGGCTGCAACTGCAAGACCTGAACGAATTTGTTATTTTGGGCCTGATGCTGGCGGTGGCTATTATTAACATGATTACGGCGTTGTTGGTGTTGGTGTTGGAGCGCACCAACATGATTGGCATTTTGAAGGCGTTGGGTGAAAAAAACGCCCGCATTCGCCAAATTTTTCTGTATCACGCGGCGGTAATTACCCTCAATGGCATGTTTTGGGGCAATTTGATTGGTATCGGGCTTTGTCTTTTGCAGGAAAAATTTAAATTTATCCGCCTCAACGAAGCCGATTATTACCTCTCCTACGCGCCCGTGCGGTTCGAGTGGATGACTTTGCTCACCATCAATATCGGGACATTGCTCATTACGCTGCTATTCCTTTTGATTCCCTCTTTGGTTGTATCTAAAATTGCACCCGTAAAAGCCATTCGTTTCCGGTAAATGTTACTTTTCACCCACTCCTATTTTTATCCTTTCGACGCCAAACAGTGGCGTACTGCTCAGCCGTACCCGCCTTACGGGACCATTTACGCGGCGGCGGTCATGCGCGAATGCGGTTACGAAGTGGGCCTGTTCGACACGGGATTATTGGACCGAATAGACGGGTTGCAACAACGCCTCGTGCAGGATCAACCCTCGTACCTGATTATTTACGACGACGGTTTTAACTACCTGACCAAAATGTGCCTCACGCGTATGCGCGAAGCGGCTTTTGCGATGGCCAAAATGGCCAAACAACACGGTTGTACGGTAGTGGTGTGCAGTAGCGACTCCACCGATCATTACGAGCAATACCTCACCAATGGGGCCGATTACGTTATTTTGGGCGAAGGAGAAGTGACCTTGCGCGAACTCATTACGGCCCTTGATGCGGGCCGCGGGGTGTCCGATACGCTGGGAATAGCGTTTAACAACGGTACAACTGTACAAAAAAATTCGCCCCGGCCCGTGGCAACTGACCTGGATGCTTTCCCCGACCCGGCCTGGGATTTGGTGGATATTGAGGCATATCGGGCCATTTGGATGCAGCGACACGGCCATTTTTCTTTAAATATCGCCACCACGCGCGGTTGCCCGTATAAATGTAATTGGTGCGCCAAACCCATTTACGGCAACCGATACAATACCCGCTCGCCCGAACGGGTTGCCGCCGAAATAGAAATGCTCGGGCAGCGCTACGGCGTTCACTATTTCTGGATGTCGGATGATATTTTTGGGTTGCAGCCCAAATGGGTGCAGGCTTTTCGGGCCGAAGTACAGCGCCGCAACCTGAACATTAGTTATAAAATCCAGAGTCGGGTGGATCTTTTGTTAAAAGAGGATAATATTGATGCGCTGGTGGAAAGTGGCCTGCGGCAGGTGTGGGTAGGGGCCGAAAGCGGCTCGCAAAAAATTCTGGATGCTATGGACAAGGGTACTCAAGTGGAAGAAATTTACGAAGCCACCCGGATTTTGAAGAAAAAAGGGGTAGAAGTCTGCTTTTTTCTGCAATTTGGCTACCTCGGCGAAACCCAGGAAGACATTGATAAAACCATTGCGATGGTGGAGGAATTGGTGCCGCACGACATTGGTATATCGGTGAGTTACCCCCTGCCGGGTACTAAGTTTTACGAAAAAGTAAAGTCTATGTTGGGTGAAAAACAAAACTGGACCGACAGCGATGATTTGGATATGATGTATCCGGCTACTTTTTCACCCGATTATTACCGCCGCCTGCACCGGTTGGTGCACAAACGTTTCCGGCTAAAACAAGGCAAATTGGCCATAAAATCGTTAATAAACGGCCAAAAAGCCCCATTTCGCCGGGCTGCTTTAACGTTTTACTACGCTCCAATGGCCCGTTGGGATGCGTTTAGGCTGGGTCAATTGGCGAAAATGCCGCAATCGTAAATTGTCCCACAAAAAATCGTTCCCCCCAGTGGCGGCGCTCGTAGGGCACCGAGGGGATAAATCCATTTTTTTGGGCCTCGGTTGTGATGAAGTCCCAATCGCAATCTTCGGATAAAATCATCCAAATGGCCGCATTTTTAGCCAAATAAGGCTGTATTTCGCAAAAAAAATGTTGAAAATACGCTAAGTTTTCACCCGCAAAAAAAGCATTTTCGGTAAGGGTTTTTGGCTGTTTTTTGTAATACGGCGGATTCACCAACACCAGATCAAAAAGGGCAGGGGATAGGGCTTGAAACAAATTACTTTCCACGCAATCAACCGAAACATTCATCCGGCGGGCATTTTCCCGGGTGGTTTGTACGGCCAATGGGTTAATATCAATGGCCGTTGTGCGGGCACCTTTTTGGGTGGCAAACAACGCCAATACGCCGCTTCCGGTGCCAACATCGAGTACGGTTTTGTTTGTAAAATCCACGGAAGCCAAAAAATCCAAAAAGATGGGCGTGCTGAAAAATACACCGGGGTGAAACACACCGCTGGGCACCCGGAGAGAAAGCCCGTGGCTGCGCCATTTTTGGTTGCTCTGAATATAACGCAGGCTATAATAGCGGTAAAATGGCAGCCAAAAGGTTTTGAAAAACGCCCGTTGAAGGTTCATGGAAAGTAAGTTTTGTCGGGGTTCTTTCCTTGCTTGATTTTATTTTGGTAGTTTTTGTCAATGTTGGACAAGGCCACACAAATAGCAGTTTTTACGATGTTTTTCATCTGCTTCATTTTAAATTAGGGTTGAATTTCGTTCCGCAGATTTTTAATATCATTAGTCGAAACTTCAAACAATTCAGCGGCTTCTTCATCCGTGATTTGGGGCATTTTTTTCAAAAAAGCCAAAATGGTTTTTTGAACGCCTTTTTCTACACCAATTTCCTCGCCTTTTTTTACGCCAATTTCCATGCCTTTTTCCATACTTTCGGTCACTAATTGCAACAATAAGTTTGACGATTTTTTCTGTTTTTTTGATGCGGGCAATGATGCTTCTGGAGTACCCATAGTTTTTAATTTTTGGTGAAATGTATTGGAAGTATCAATTAAATAAGATATGCAGACCAGATGAAGTTTCACAACTATTTCTGATTCTGTGGATTCTGGTGCAAAAATAACCAGTTTTTCGATATGTTGCTCCAAAAAAACGGCATCTTTAGCACCTTTTAATGCGAGTAAAAAGCGATACAACATGATGTTGTTGATCTGCGCTATTTGCTTGTCATCTAATTGCGATAAATCCACTAAAATGTAGTCGAATTTAGGGATAAATCGGGTTAAATATTCTGGAATACCCTCAAAGTAAGAGGCAGTATTTTCCTGTTTGAGTTTGGTTTTGCCTTGATGAATAAGGATGGGCAACGTAACACTCAACGGCCGCTGCTGCCGGATGTCGTTGGCCCAAACATTTCCAGTGTAACGGTGCAACTGTTCGATAATAGTGCCTTTAAGCGGTATCCGGCTTTTGTGCTCGATAATGATGGTAACTTTTACGGGTTTTCGATCTTTTGTTAAACAAGAGTAACAAATATCCGTAAAATGCTGCTTCAACTTATCATCCAAAAAACTTTCTTCGGTGTGCGTTAGTGTGTCAAAGTCAAGCACTGCGCATAGTTCCGCCGGTAAAGCAAATTGAATAAGGGCAGTCGCAAGTTCTTTATGCTGCATGGCATAACGGAAGAAACGGTCATGTTTATGGGGCCCAAAATCGGACGGTATTTTGTCTATGAGGTCAAGATACATCGGATAGGTAAGTTTGATGGGGCAAAGGTACATACTGATTATTTAAAACAAAAAATTTCTTTGTTTTGTTTTAAAAATATTTTTTGTTGGAGTTGTTGTTTGGCAAGAACCCCAACAAAAATATTTTGGACTAATTTCACAACCGATTTTGTGATAGGAAGGATACTTCTTTGTTTGACAGATAAAAGGGGCACTACAACCCCAACGCCTTTAAAAACTCTGGGTGATCGGGTTTAATATTTGACCCAAAAAAGCGCACCAACTTGCCGTTTTCATCAATCAGGTATTTGCAAAAATTCCAAGAAGGCAGTTCTTTATTCCAGCCGTTTAATTCGGGGTCCGATAGCCACTTGTACACTGGTGATTGGTTGGAGCCTTTTACCGCTACTTTTTCCACGACGGGAAACGTAACCCCGTAGTTTTTTTGGCAAAACTGCTGAATTTGTTCTCCGCTCCCGGGTTCCTGCGCACCAAAATCATTGCTGGGAAAACCAATCACTACCACAAATTCCTGGTTGGCTTCGTAAAACTTTTGCCAATCGGCGTACTGCGGGGTGTATCCACACTCGGATGCTACGTTGAGTACAATTATCTTTTTACCTTTGTACTGACTGGTTTCCAAGGGTGTTCCATTCAAAGTTTTGAGTGAAAAGTTGGGGAAAATAGAGGGTACTGAATCTTGTGCCATAATGTTGGGTGGTTGATGTATGGCGCTGCCGCCTTTAAAATATAAGAAATAACCCGTTAGAACAACCGTTGCCAATAGCCCGGCGATAATAACAAGCATCTGTTTGGTGAATATATTTATTGCATTCATGGTAAGCGTGCAACAAACAATTGGGCGATTGGTTGTATATATACCTTAATCTTACAAAAAATGACGTTTGCCGATAAAGTAATTGCCTTTAATACCCAACTGGAATACACCGGCTCTTTGCCCGATGGTATCCAGATTATGAACCCTTTTCGCGAAAATCCGGCGGTTTTGGACCTGTCTTCGCAGTTTTACCACAAGTTTTACGCCGATAACCGCCCCCGTCGGCTGATTTTGGGGATTAACCCCGGGCGGCACGGTGCGGGATTAACCGGCATTCCGTTCACCGATCCCAAGCGCTTGGCCGAGCAGTGCGGAATTCCGTTTAGTGGCCCCAAAGCCCACGAACCGTCTTCGGTATTTGTGTACGAGGTAGTGGCGGCCTACGGTGGTTTGGAGGCGTTTTTTGGCGATTTTTACATCAATTCGCCCTGTCCTTTGGGTTTTACCAAAACCAATGAGCAAGGAAAAGAGGTCAATTACAACTATTACGACAGCAAAGCGCTCACCGCCGCCGTATATGATTTTATACTCGATAGCATGGACAAACACCTGACCCTCGGCGTGCGGCGCGACAAGGCGTTTTGCATGGGATCGGGGCAGAATTTTAAGTTTTTGGACAAACTTAACCGCGAAAAAGGGTATTTTGACCAGTTAATACCACTCGAGCACCCCCGATTTGTGATGCAATACAAATCAAAAGAGAAGTTAGCGTACATCGAACGGTACCTGGAATTGTTGGCCGATTAATTTTTCCGTTTATTTTTGGAAAATATTTGGCTAATACTGTATTAATGGGTACCTTTGCGGGCTTTTAAGGAACACCATGACTTATGGTGTTTTATTTCATCACATAAATAATTGATTGAACAATGTTTGCAATTGTTTCCATCGCCGGTCAACAGTTTAAAGTTACGGAAGGTCAGCAGATCTTCGTCCACCGGCTGGCAGCGAATGAAGGAGATTCAGTTTCCTTCGACACCGTACACCTCATTGACAACAACGGCTCTGTTCGTATTGGCGAACCCAATATTAAAGGTGCCAGCGTAAAAGTGAGTGTTATCACGCACCTTAAAGGTGATAAAGTGGTGGTATTCCACAAGAACCGCCGCAAAGGTTACCGCAAGAAAAACGGTCACCGCCAATCCTTTACACAGGTAAAAATCGATAGCATCGCCGGATAATCGCTGCTGCGTTATCCTCTCAGTTTTTCACAATATCAAGATTTAAGAAAAAATGGCACACAAAAAAGGTGTCGGTAGTACCGATAACGGCCGGGATAGTAAAAGTAAACGTCTCGGTGTAAAATTGTTCGGCGGTCAAAAAGCAATCGCCGGTAATATTATCGTTCGTCAGCGTGGCACACGTTTCCACATCGGCGACAACGTGTACCTGGGTCGTGATTACACGATTCACGCTGCAATTGACGGTATCGTAACGTTTACAAAACGTAAAGACGACCGTACATACGTGAGCATCAAGCCAGCAACTGCGGCTGAAGTGTTGACAAAAGTTTCTGACGCAAAAAAAGCACCCGCTAAAGTCGCCGCTCCTAAAAAGGAAACTGCTGCTCCGGTTGCCGAAGCCGCTCCCGTAGTGGAAGCCGCCGCTGAAGTTGCTGCTCCTGCTCCCGTGGTAGAAGCCGTTGCTGAAGTTGCTGAAGAAAAGGCACCCGCGAAAAAAGGCGGTCCAAAACTCGACGATCTTAAAATCATCGAAGGTGTTGGCCCGAAAATTGAACAATTACTCAAAGAAGGTGGTTTTAATACCTGGGCTGAACTCGCAGAAGCCGAAGTTGATCGCCTGAAAGAAATTTTGGATGCAGCCGGTCCTCGTTACCAAATTCACAATCCAACCACTTGGCCCGCACAGGCGAAGTTCGCGGCGGAAGGTAAATTTGACGAGTTGAAAGAGTATCAAGAGATGCTTATCGGTGGCCGTGACGTGACTGAATAATTTTTTTTAGTCAAAATGTTGGGTGTGTTTCCACGAAATCCCCTAATATTGCACGGTCAATTTTTCCACTAAAGAAGTTTTTGTTTTCATAGCTTAATTTTTTAGTTGTGGCCCCGGCTGTACGAGTCGGGGTTATTTTTTTTATGCCGGTACCCTTACTTATATTCATCGGTGGCGGATTAGGTAGTCTTTGCCGCTACTTTATTGGGGTTACTTTGGCTCCTTTCGCCCTGCGTTTTCCGTTGGCTACACTACTGGCTAATTTTTTTGCCGCCTGTATCATGGGCGCGGCGTTGGCCTTTTTCGAAAAAAATTATATCTCCGATGCCCAAAAATGGTTGCTCACCACTGGCTTTTGCGGCGGGTTTAGCACCTTCTCTACTTTTGCCGCCGAGACAACCTCGCTCGCACAAAATGGTCATTGGTTCCTGGCTGGCCTAAACATTATCCTTAACCTGGCGTTTTGCCTCGTGGGTTTTGCATTTGTACGCTATTTGTGCCAAACATAGTCCATCCTCCATTGAAAAAATACTACCTTTGCACACTATGATTTCAAGCAATGTTCTGGAAAGCCGCGAAGTGCGCGGATTAGGTTCTAATCTCGAACTGTTAGCCTCTCAGGTGGTGGAAGGCTTTATTGTGGGCCTACACAAAAGCCCTTTTCACGGTTTTTCGGTGGAATTTGCCGAACACCGACTCTACAATCCCGGCGAATCAACCCGTAATATTGACTGGAAGGTATTTGGCCGGACCAATAAACTATTTACCAAAAAATACGAGGAAGAAACCAATCTTCGTTGCCAAATCGTGGTAGATGCCTCTTCTACCATGTACTACCCGTACGACGAAAAAAAGGTAGAGGCCAATAAATACCAGAATAAATTTTGTTTCGCGGCGCAGTCGGCAGCAGTATTAATGAATGCCCTCAAAATGCAACGCGATGCCTTTGGGCTGACCTTGTTCGACAACGAAATTCGGGTGGCAACGGGCTGCAAATCGACCACCACCCACTACCGCCAATTGCTCACGCACCTGAGCAAACGCATCGAAAACCCGGAGTTGAACAAAGCCACCGACCTCGCGCAAAGCCTGCATATGGTCGCCGATTCGGTGCACAAACG
This sequence comes from Chitinophagales bacterium, assembly GCA_013298845.1. Taxonomy (GTDB): domain Bacteria; phylum Bacteroidota; class Bacteroidia; order Chitinophagales; family Saprospiraceae; genus M3007. The sequence goes on along the minus strand of JAAFJN010000029.1, from coordinate 21,645 downwards.
CTCCATGATTGTTATTTTTACCGATGTAGTGGAGCGCCTCGACCAGGCCGATCAACTATTTTCGGCGTTGCAGCATTTGAAACACAACAAACACGAAGTGATTCTTTTTCACGTCACTGACCGCAAACACGAACTTGATTTTGAGTTCGAAAATCGCCCCTACGTTTTTGTGGATATGGAAACCGGAGAGCAGGTGAAACTGCTCCCCAATCAGGTAAAGGAATATTATACCACCCAGGTTGCCAAATTTATGGAACAACTGAAAGTGCGTTGCCTGCAATACAATATTGACTTCGTAGAAGCCGATATTGAAAAAGGTTTTTTCCCCGTTTTGCAGACCTGGATGGTAAAACGCCAAAAAATGGTTTAAATATGCTTTTAACGGGCAATTATCCCTGCCCAATTTTGTACCAATCCATTTTACGCGACAACATCATAACGGCCGCCAAAATGGCAAATAACCCGATGGTGCCCGCCAACAGGGAGTAGTCTTCCAATTGGAGCAGGATAAAAATATAACCGTACAACATCACAAAAAGGGTGGTTAACCACGCAATCATTTTGGCTTTTTGGATAATGGCGTATGCGTACATCGTAATCAGCACCGTCACCGCACCGGCCGAAATCAGATAGGCGGTGTTAAATCCAATGTGTTCGGTAAAAGACAATAGCAACGCGTAAAAAATGGCCAAACTAAACCCGATCATCATGTATTGAATGGGGTGAATCCGGATTTTTAAAAGAATTTCGTAAAAGAAAAACACCAAAAAACTGAGGGTAATTACCAAAATGGCGTACTTGGCCGAGCGCATATTTTTTTGGTAATGATCGGCCGTTTGGATAAAATTAACCCCAAAACTATGCTCGTTTCCTCCGGCCTGAATGCCCGAATCGGTGTCGCTCCAATGGTCGGGAAATTTGCGATTGTATTCGTTGGCATCCCAATGCGCTTCAAATCCGTTGGTACTGATATTGCGTTCCTGCGGCAAAATCCGGCCCGTAAACGAGGGCGATGGCCAGTTGGAACTCATGTCAATATCGGTTGTTTTTCCGGTGGGTAAAAACCGAAGTCCGGCCGTTCCCCGCGCTGAAAATTCCTGTGAAAAAGAAAAATTGCCCGTTTGGGTAGTGATAGGGGCCGCGCTGTGAAAGCCCGATGTGGTAAAGCCCTGGTGCTGTACGCCGGGCATTGTTTTTACCTCGGTATTGTTCCATTGAGTCGTGATTTTGTCGGAGATAGCCGCCGGGTCGGTAATGCCGGTAATCAGGATCGCATCTGACCAATGGTAGGTGATTTCGGGTTTTTTGGGGATGTTTTCGAGGCTAAAAGCCCCCGTCAGCCGGTTGTTGCTGGTGTACACCACCGTGTTGAAAATGCCTTTGGTGCGTATTTCCGAAATTACTTTGGTCGTCACTTTTAACTCATCGGGCGTAACAAACAATAAATGGTCGCTGCCGTACGGTTTTCCCTGCGTTTGGATAGTTTCGGTGTATGGAATACACAACACCGGGCCTTGCACCATTTGCTCTTTGCCCCACGATGCCGCTACGTCGGCGGCAACCTGATCCTGAAGTACCGCGCGTTCGTCAATCAGCGATTGAATCCAGGCCATGGGAATCATGAGTAGGAGGGTGAGGAGTAAAATAAAACCAATTTTTAGCATAAGGTTTCTTTGGTCTTTGGGGGCAATACTGAAGTTCTGTTCCATAATTTAAAATATTGTTGTTTAAAAGCGCTTTGAAATTCAAAGTGAAAAGATGAAAAAAAAGCCCGCGAACGGGCGTAAATGGAATGACTAAGTGGGTTTAAACGATTGGAGCAAATTTTCCAAAGCCTTGAGGTGCTGGTTAAAGGCTTCGCGCCCCAATGGCGTTACAGCGTAGCGGGTATTTGGTTTTTTGCCCAAAAACGTTTTTTGCACCGTTATATACGCCTCTTTTTCCAACGCTTTAATGTGGCTGGCCAAATTGCCGTCGGTGAGGTCAAGCGCATCCTTTAGGGTGTTGTATTCAACACTGTCCTCTACCAGCAGCAGGGCCATGATTCCCAATCGGACCCTGCTTTCAAAAGCCTTATTTAATGCGTCTATATTCACTTTTCGTATTTAAAATACATGATGGCACCGTAAATAATGTGCAATACCCCAAAACCTAATGCCCATAAATACAGCCCCCAACCCGGTACAAACAGCGCAATACTGCCGGTGATGAGCAGCGCAATGCCCAATGCCCGCACGTCCGAAAACGTGTAATGGGACGCATTTACCACGGCCAAACCGTAAAAAACGAGGCACGAGGGCGCAATTAAGCCAAAATCATGCCGATAAAGCAACGCAAACACAAAAACACCACCCATTGCCATCGGGATACTGAAATTGAGCACCAGTTTTGCCGCCGCCCGGCTCCAAAAGCGCGTATTGCTCCGGCGGGCGTTGCGGTAACTGAACAAAATAATGGTGCTGACGGCCCCCACCAACGTGATACAACTCACCAGCAGCAGGGAACGAAGGTCGGGCGAGGACACGTCGTATTCTTTCACATCCGTGTAAATGATCTGCGGCGCGTTGTAAATAATGTCGTTAGCAACGTAGGCACCAGCCAGTGCCCAAATTCCCGCAAATACACCCGAAAGGCCGCTTAATGCTTTGAATTTGGTGCGTTCTTCCAAGATTCCTTTGATGCCTTGTAAATGTTCAAGGTAGTTATTATCTTCCATTAAAAGTACTTTGAGGTGCAAAGTTAATGCCTGTTTTTTAATGCGCAACAATTTTTGTTCAAAAAACTAAAAAAACATCCAATTGTCCGTTGGCCGTGCATTGGTCGGGTACCTTTGTGGCTTAATAAAAAACACCGCACGAATTATGCCCTTTGATATTTTTCTCCTGGTATTGTTGTCATCATTTATCCACGCCACTTGGAATTATTTTGCCAAAACCATCCCCGGCGGGGGGCAGTTTGTGTGGCTACTGGCGGTCATCATGAGTCTGGTGTTGGCTCCTTTTGCCATTGGTTGGGTATGGTATTTTGGTTTTGACTGGTCTTTGGTCAATTGTGTCGTGTTAGTGGTGTCGGGATTAATGCATTTGGTGTATTTCATGGTGTTGCAAAAAGGGTATTCGGTGGGTGATTTGTCCGTAGTGTATCCTTTGGCGCGGGGCAGTGGCCCAATTTTTTCTACGTTCGGGGCGGTATTGTTGTTGGGCGAAACGGTGGCGTTGCGTTCAGTAGGTGGCCTGATACTGGTTATTGTGGGGGTGTTGTTGGTGTCGGGCATGATTGGCGGACAAACCGTCTCGGACCCGGAGAAACGGCGTTTAGGCATCATTTATGGCATTTCTACGGGCGTAATGATTGCGGCTTACACGGTATTGGACGGCTACGCGGTAAAAGTCATGGGCATTACGCCGGTACTGATTGAATTTGTTTCGCACCCGTTGCGGGTAGCGGTATTGGCACCGGTCGCTTTTCAGAAATGGCCCGAGATAAAAGCACTTTGGCACCAATATTACGGTCGTATTTTAATCGTGGCCATTATTAGTCCCATCTCCTTTTTGATGGTATTATACGCCATGAAACACGCACCGGTGCATTTAATTGCCCCAACGCGGGAGATGAGTATTGTTTTTGGCGTGATTTTTGGTGCCAAATTATTAACCGAAGAGAATTTTAAAGAGCGTTTGATCGGTTCCTGCCTGATTTTGGTCGGTATTCTTGCGTTGTAAAATTAATTTCGTCGAAAATTTCGGCTTTTTTAAGGGAATAAATACCCTGAAAAAGTTACCGCCAACTCATTGGTTATCAATGTAATATGCGGGCATTATGTGGGGTTTCCCATATTTTACTGTGTTAAATTTTGGATTAAACCAAACCTAATTTGTGAAACACCCGTATCTTTGTTGGCATAATGTAATTCTCTCTCAGTTTTGTACAGTATTAAAGTTTCCCCGTCATGAAATACATTTTATCTTCGATCATTGCACTATTTCTATTCGTGTCTCAGACGTGTAAATCAGATGCTGAACTCCCGGATAACGAGTGCTATCGTGACATGCTAGAACGTTTTGATATGAATCCTTTTCCCGGTGGGGATGCAGGATGCAAACTCACATTGAATGTGTATCAACTTAATGGCGTTCTTTATTTTGGTCTTAATTCACCTTGCGTGGATATTATCGTTAATCCTATTTCCTGCGACGGGAAGTATTATTCCGATAATATCACTTCCGAACAACAAACCCGGTTTTTCACCGAAGCCAAGTTTGTGGAAGTAATTGGGATCGAACGTTAGTTCATCTAACAAAACGTAACCTCATTCCTTTTGGGGTACTATATCCGGCATTTGGTCGGGTGTCGTACCCCTTTTTTTGTGCTTTTTTGGGTGCTTGCGCGGCTATATTTGGAAATAAGTGGTAAAAAAAGAGCGTTATTTCCAGGTATGGGTTTATATTTGGAAATAAGTGGTTTGAATTGTACGTTATTTCCAAATAGAGTTTTATATTTGGAAATAAATGGTTTACATGCGATTTTTACTCTTTTTTTTGTTTTTACCCAATGCCCTGTTTGCACAAGCCCAACTTTTCACCCAAGCACTTGCCGAGGGTAAAATTTTGGTATCGGTCAAAAGCCAGGGTGGGCACTCCGGCCAGTGCATTTCGGTGCATTTTGAACGCCTCACCGACGATCCCATTCGGATACAAATCCCCGCCGGGCACATTTTTGAGTGCGCCGACAGTGCTTATCAGGACATTATTGTGCTAAAAAGCGAAGAATTTGCCCTAAAAGCCAAAAAGCAATTCATCCGTTTGAACGGCGTTTGTGCCGAAGCCTCCCATGGTTCCCCCATCAAAGAAATGGCCTATCAATTGGGGAAAATGGCGCAGGGAAACACCCTGAAAATGGCCGAATACATCGCCGGTCAAAAACTATGGGCACACGAAGAGGCGCAATTGGCCATTTGGTGCATGACCGATAGTATGAATCCCGCCGGTTTGCGCCACCCGGGTTTGCTCAGTACCGCCTGCCAGTTGTTAAATATCTCCAAACCCGAATACAAGGTGAATTACGCCCGACCAACGGCCCCGCCGCCGCCCCGCCGGGTGGCCCGGCCACGTCCGGTTATGACCCGCGAACCGCTTTCCGTAGAAGGTGATTTTATTTACCACACCAACGATTCCACCCTCATTTCGGTGTTGGTGCTGAACGAAAAAGGCGATACCGTGCGTACTATTTTTGATCAATACCCGCATCCGCCCGGCCAAGGCAAATATTCCTTCTTTTTTAAAACCACCAAACTCCCGCCCGGTAACTACGAGGTCGTACTCTACGACCGCAACCGGCCCAAGAAAAAAATGAAGGTGAAGTATTAGAGGGAAGACCTTAGACAAAAGACCTTAGACAAAAGACATTTGTGCCCTCGTAGATTACGCGTATTAGGGTTGAATTATCTCACTATTGCGGGCGTGCCAATCTGCAAAATCTATCAGATTTGGCAGATTTATGCCACTATTTTGCCCGTCGTAGGGTGTTCTTTCACCACTAAGAAAGTAAGGATACACTAAGATTCACTAAGCGTAGAGTGCTCATTTTAAAGGTTTTAAAGAAAAATATTTTTCACTTTTCACTCTACACTTTTCACTACGCTTAGTGTTTCTTACATTTTCTTACGCCCTTAGTGGTAAAAGCACTCTACGACGGGCATTCTAAAAGTCTGAGGTCTTTCGTCTAAAGTCTTCTGTTTTCAAAATCAATACACCGGAATAAACAAATGAAACTCCAAAGGCCCGAACTCGTGCCCCGATTTGCTTTTAATATTTTTGATGGTGACCGAACGCACTACGTTGCGCTGGTCTTGGGCAGCCTTGATTTGTAGCAAACCTTCTTTGAGTTCATTGGGCAATAATTCGGCTTCCCCGATGGCGTAATCCGTTCCGGAATAGTGGATGGTGAACGAATATGGCCAGATTTCTTTGTTATCCACGCGCAAAACGGGGCGGGTATTGATCATGGTTTCCAGGTTTTTTCTTCTGGAAAAATTATCCTCCTCCGCAAAAGGACCGCTGCTCACGACCTGTTGCGTCAGGCGCATGGTGCTGGGGCGGTCGGCGTATCGCATTTTACCGTTTTGGTCGGGAAAACCTTTGAGGTATTTGACATAACTGCCCCGGAATTGGCCCCATTCAATTTGTACATTATGGGCATCTTGGGGAAGTTTTAGGAGCAGGCGCGGATCGTCATCGGCCACAATATTCAGCATCCACCGGATTTCGGTATTGGATGGGGTGCGTTCCGCAAATTCAAACATAACGCTCATGCCCGGCTGAATCAAGTGCTGGTACGGCAGCATAAATTTTTTCATTTGTGGGTGGTATTGGTCGGGTTTTAGGGATACCTTAATGCTGTTCAGATCGGTCTGTTCCTGCCGGAAATACACAAATAACACCATATCCTGACCCAAAGAGTCGTTGTTGAACTTGAGATTGGGCAAAAGTTTGATGGTTTCTTCAAATTCGGCGACGGTGTAGTACTCCTTCAATTCGCTGTTATTTTGGGTTTTAAGCCATTTTCCCCATTCCAACGATTGAATAATGTTCAGGTTTTCGCTGTACGACGACGTGAAATTATTCCAATTGGGCGGTTGGTTAGGTTGTTTTCTAGCCTCTTCCAAAATGATATTAAATTGCCCCACGACACCACCATCCAGCAAAATATTGGTCACCCGAACGGTGTCCCCGTTGACGAGCGAACGGCCCAGTTTTTGGTCTAAATCAACAATAAAAGCGCTGTAAGAATCGGCGGCATTGGTCGTTTTTACGGGTATATCGCCCACTTGAAACTGCAATTGGCGCACCAGTGCTTTGCCATTCCACATGGATGGCGTGCTAAAAATAGTTTTGCGAAATGTATTGTAGGTCGTTCGGATTTCCCCCGTGTATTTTTCCTCCACAATGAGATTAGCCTGCAATTCGCCCCAATAAAATATATACTTTTCGGCGGCGGCGGGAGCGGCGGTTTGCGCAAAATTGGGCGTTGAACCAACAAAAAAGGTGATAAAAAGACTTAAAAACGGGATGATACTGTGTTTGAAAAATGACAAGTGCATGGTGTGTTAAAATAAAGTTTGGTGTAAAAACGAACCATTTTTGACCAAAAAGGGAGCGGTCGCGTTTTTATAATTTTGCGCAAATTTGCTACATTATATCGTGCAAACGCAAGAAATAACGAAATCAACAGGTAAAAATAAACATTTGTCCCTACATTTGGGCCGCCAAGAGACAGCAATAACTTGTTATTCACAACTTTTCAAAACTCACCATACACACAGGCATGTTACTCCCACAAATAACAGAGCAGCAGGTTACCGATTTTATCAAAGCAGGTTTGTACGAAGATATCCGCGATGGCGACCATACTGCAATGGCCTGCATTTCTCCGGACAGCCGTAGCCGGGCCGTTTTAAAAATTAAAGATTATGGCGTATTAGCCGGGGTAGAACTGGCCGAGCGCATTTTTCAATATATTGACCCCACTTGTTCCATTAAAATCAACAAAAGAGACGGCGAAGATGTTTTTTTCGGGCAAGTGGCTTTTGAAGTGGAGGCCAATACTCGCGCTCTTTTACAGGCCGAACGACTCGTGCTGAACACCATGCAGCGCATGAGTGGTATTGCCACCCTGGCCAGCCGGTTTGCTTTTGAAGTGGGCGATTTGCCCGTTAAAATCCTCGATACCCGCAAAACCACCCCTTTGATTCGTTTTTTGGAAAAATGGGCGGTCAAAATTGGCGGTTGCGAAAACTACCGCTGGGGCCTCTACGATTGGATGATGATTAAAGACAACCACTCGGACGCCGCCGGGGGCATTACAAAGGCGATTCAATTGGCGCACCAATACCAAAAAGAACACAACCTCCAACTCAATATCACGGTGGAAGTGCGCAATTTGGTAGAAGTACACGAAGTGCTCGAAGCCGGTGGAATAACCCGTATTATGTTTGATAATTTCGAAATTCCCATTCTGGCCGAAGCCGTTTCGACGGTAAATCGCAAGTTTGAGACCGAAGCATCGGGCGGGATTACCCTCCAGTCGGTGCGCAAATACGCCCATACCGGCGTTGATTATGTTTCCGTGGGCGCTCTGACGCATTCTGCACAACCACTTGACCTTAGTTTGAAGATTGTAAAGTAACGTGGCGGATCGGTTTCAATTATTGAGAGAAAGTATCCGCAACCTGCGGAATACGGGAAGTATAGCGCGTAGTTCGCGTTATTTGTGTCAGGCTATTGTGCAAAAAATTGACCCCAAAAAAACCAAAGTTGTGGTAGAATTGGGGCCGGGAGATGGGGTGATTACGCAGTATATTTTGGATCGGATCGGCCCCGATGCGCGGTTATTTGTGTTTGAAATTAACGATGTTTTTATCGAACATCTTAAAGTAGCGTTTGCTAACGAACCTCGGCTGGTGCTCATCCACGATTCAGCGACCGAAATGGAGCGTTATTTTGAAACGTATGCCGTCGAAAAAGTGGATTATTTCGTTTCGGGTATCCCATTTGTGATGCTGCCCGAAGCCCTTACCTTAGATATTACCACCAAGTGCCGAAATTGGCTTCGGGCGGGTGGCATGTTTATACAATTTCATTATTCCCCGCTGCTCATTCCACTGTACCGCCGGGTGTTTGGCAACACTGATACGGATTTTATTCCGCTCAATTTGCCGCCTGCTTTGGTGATTACGTGCACGGTTTGATCGCAGTTGGGCTGCAATAACGTTACTCCATCGCTGTACAGCCTTCAAAACTGCAAAAACAATGTCAAAAAAACTCTATTCTGTTATTATCGGCATCAACGCTTACCCTTTCATGCCGTTGAACGGCTGCGTGAACGATGCCATAGACGTAGCCGATTATTTCCAACACCTGTGCAAAAGCCAAGGGGATTTGGAGTGGAAACCGCTGTATCTCCTCGCCCCCAACGGTGAAGATGTTGGCAATATTGACGAATTGAGTAACGTTGACTTTCAAAAACCAACCCGCCAAAACATCATTGCGGCTTTTGACCATTTTAAACAGGCCCAGGACGGCGATTTTTGCCTGCTTTATTACAGCGGACACGGCTCGACCGTAACCGCGCCCGCCGAATTTAAAGGGTACGCGCCCGGCGATATGCTCCAAACCATTTGTTGCGTGGACAGCCGCATTAAGAGTGTTCCCGATTTGTTGGACAAAGAATTGGGCTACCTCATTGCCAGCGCATTGGAAGGGAAAGAACCTTCGGCGACGCAAAAAGGTGTGCATTTTCTCGCTTTTATTGACTGTTGTCACTCCGGCACCGTCACCCGCAGCATGAACGACGAGGCACCAGTGTCCCGGATGGCGGTGCAAGGGCCACCTTTGTCCACCATTCACGGTTTTGATCCCAAGGGCAATTGCTTTTACGCGCCCCTCAACGGCCGCACCACGGTGAACCCCGAAGGTGGTTTGCGCCACGCTCGTTATATCAATATTTCCGGGGCGCGGGACAGTGAAAGCGCTTACGAAATATTTTTTGAAGACCCCAGCGGCCGCAAACGCAAACGTGGGGTGTTTACCTGGAGCGTTTTGGAAACCTTGCGCCAGGGTGGGGTGAATATCACGTACGGTGAACTGATCCGCCGCGCCGAAATGTCGGTGCGCGCCCGGGTGGATAACCAAATTCCGCAGTTGGGCAGCACCGAAATGGACGATGAAAACCTTTATTTTCTGCGTAACGAGTTAAAAACGCCCGAATTGCGCTATCAGGTCATGTTTGAACGTGGCGAATGGCGCGTGAACGCCGGTACTATTAACGGCTGGATCAGCCCCGATTATGGCCCGGCATCCCTGCGCCTCGATGATGGCCGTATCATTCCCATTGTGCGGGTAGAAAGTACGTACAGCGTCCTCGATAGCGGTTCTTTTTCCCCCGATGACGAGGCCAACCTCACCCTGATGGCCACGGTGCACCAAATGCCATTTCCCGAAATAAAAATCGGAATCAGCCCCGAAATGCCCGAAACGATGCGGGCAACTATCACCGCTGCATTTTCCGAACACAAACCCCAGTATGGTCGTTTGGCCAAACCCAAGGAAGTCGCGGGTTTGAATATCAGCGTATTAAAAGACCGCAGCGGCTCCGATTGTTACGTATTAACCCGTCCCGGCAGCCTGACTCCGCTCTTTATGCGCACGCCCAGCGCGCAAGCGTTTATGGGCGATTTGGCCAAAGTTCTGCGGTATGAATACGTGCTAAAATTGGATAATCCACAAACTGAATTACCCCGAAACTCGGTAAAAGTGGATATAAAAACCCTCGAAGGCGTGTCTTTTGGGCCAGATACGCTCAACAGTATCCCCGAAAGCAGTTTTAACGTGGTGCAACCTGCATCGCTCGGTTTGCCTTATCCCGAAGTGGTTCGGGTAAGCGCTAAAGCCTTAGCCAACGGCAAAATGCAACAACCCGCCATCAAAGTGCGGATTTCGCCGCAGGGAGAACCGTGTTGGGTGGGTGCCTTGTATTGCGATGCCAAATGCGCCATTGATCCCGGTTTATTGCGGGTGCAAAAGATTGGCGGCGACGGAGAATCTCCTTTTGTGGACTTGAAATTTAATACCGGGGGTAAATCGTACAGCGCCATTCCGCTCACAATTGATAAAGATTGGGCCAAAGTAGGGGTCACCGAAGTGCAGGACTACCTCATTATTTTCGTTTCTACCCGTCAATTTGACCTCTCTAAATACCAGCAATCGGGCATCCAACTCGATATTACCCGTTCGGCGGGTTTCGACAGCGACGAACCTTTGCAAAAAGACGATTGGTACACCATAAAAATACCCCTCCAAATTGCCATTCCAAAACCCAAACAAGAACTCACCGAGGGTTTGACCAAATCATTTGGGGCTTTTAGCATATCGGCTCCCGGCGGTTTTTCGGCCACCGTGGAAGCCATTACACCCAAAGATTCCGGGCAAAAACGCGGTTTAACGGGTGTACCGCCGCTCAGTTTTTGGGCCGAAGCCGATACCCGCCCCGAAGTATTTGCGCGTGGAGTAGCAGCCTCGCCCGATACCCATATCAGCATTGTGGAATTAACCAACGTACAGGGCACCATCTCGAAAGATGCGCCGCTGGTCATTACACCCGCCGACGCATTGGAAGTGGACGAATCCATTTTGCCCATGGCTTACGACCCAGAGCATCAGGTGTATTACCCCATTGGTTACACCGACGAACAGGGCCGCGTGTGTATCAACGAGTTACCGGCGGAAACGTCGGGTTCGTTGGGGCAGGAAGTGGAAGGCCAGCGCTCGTTGGGAACGGCCTTTAAAATGTATTTCCAAAAATTGGTGTGGAGCAAACTCACCGGTCGGCCCAATATTAACCGCTTGTCGTTGTTGGACGAAAGCGGCCAAATTTCGAGCGTTTATCGCGGCCATCCGAACAACGCCGCCGATCAGGCCGCTCTCGCCGAGATTAAAGCCAAAGTCGCCGCCGGTCCGGTTTTGCTGATGGTACACGGGATTATTGGCGATTTGGACAATCCGTTGGCGTTTATTCAAAAATCCGAATTGACGCGGCGGCAATTTTCGGCCATTTTGACCTACGAATACGAAAACTTGGATACCCCCATCGAAGAAACGGCGGGCAAATTGCTGCAATTGTTGCGCAACGCTGGCGTTCCTGACAAAAGTCTCGTGGTATTGGCCCATTCGATGGGAGGTCTGGTCTCCCGTTACATGATGGAGCAATTGGACGCTGCGTCATTGGTCTCCAAATTAGTCCTGTTGGGTACGCCCAACGGCGGTTCGGAGGTCAATGAATTCCGGGAGCGGTTATTTGGCTGGATAACATTGGGTTTAAACGGCATTAGCAAAATAAAACCGTATTTAGGTTTGCTCAGCCAACTGTGGAAAGGCATTGACGGCAGCGTATTCCGCACTTTAAAACAAATGGACCCCAAGTCCGAATTTTTACAACAACTCAACGGCGGACAACGCAGCAGCGATATTCCGTATTGGTTAGTGGCCGGTAATACCTCCATTATTGAATCATCGGCGGGCGAAGACGAATCGGTCTTTAAACAAGTGCTCACGGGTTTAAAAGAACGCGGCGTGTATATTTTGGCCGATTACGCCATTTTTGGCAACGAACCCAACGATATGGCCGTGCGGGTAAACAGTATGCAGGCGGTTCCGGGTGGTTTCGACCGCGTTGAAGAAGTCGCCACGGATCACATTAGTTATTACGCTTTAACGGAACTGGAACAAATTTTAGCGGATGCGGTAAAGTAGGAATTTTTTCACCCTCCCAAACCCAACAATTCACCCGCCGATACGCACCTTTCGCCCCGGTACACTTGTATGGTGTATCGGGGCGAACGTACATTTGTATCATCAATCAGAAACAAGTGAACACACGGAGTGAAAACAACACTTAGACATTGAAGACCGGAAAACATAACCCCAAATTACTGAATGAAGGTTGACTCAACCATACCATGAAAATAGCCCCGGAGAACCTTGTGATAACGCTAAATAACCGATTACGATGAAGACCCCCAAAATTACCGCGTGAAACACGCCATTCAACCAGAAAGCACCCCCAAACGCCAGGAAATGGCCCCGAAAAACCTTGAAAATACCCCCGAAAATCAAGAGAATACCCCTCTAATACCTTGAAGAATTGCCCTGAAAAACCTTGAAAATACCCCAATTAACCTGAAAAATTAAACCTACATATTGCTGAGAAAACACTAAATGCAAGTGAACAATCTCAAATTACCTTTTGAAAAAAAATTAAACTTGTTTATTCCAACCTGATCTTGAAAACAACTCAAAAAACCAAAATCTAATGTACACGGCTAAACTCCTTTTATTAAACCGATTAACTGTGTAACAAAAATTTTACCGTTGCCCTGACCGGAGAGTAATAGCAGTGACTGATACGTTCAGTTGCTGCTATTCTTTTTATACCTTTGGGGCAAATAGTTGAACATGACGATTTATTGGATTGCCGGGGTGTCGGGCAGTGGGAAAACCACCGTCGGGCAGTTATTGGCCCAACAACTTTCCCTTCCTTTTTTTGATGCCGATGATTTTCACCCATCCGAAAACATTGCTAAAATGCGCGCTGGTATCCCTTTGGACGACCAGGATCGCGCCGGTTGGCTGGCTGCACTGCACCGGCAGGCCCAAACCGAAGCCGCAAGTAAGGGGGCTGTATTTGCCTGCTCGGCCCTAAAAACGCAATACCGCGCAATGCTCGCTTCGGGACTGGAGCAACACACCCGTTTTATCCTGTTAGACGGTAGTTTTGACCTGATTATGGGCCGTTTGCAGGCCCGAAAAGGACATTATATGCCACCGGCGTTACTACAATCGCAGTTTGATATTTTGGAATATTCGGAGGATGTAACGCGTGTTTCCGCCGAAAATACACCCGAAGATATTGTGGCGGAGATAGTAAGGGATACACCGGGGGATTAGGATTTTCTTGATTTTAAATGGTTAGAAAGGATTTTTTCCGCCGGAGGATAAAGTTGGCTCAATCTGAAAACTTGTGCAAATTGGTTTGGTAAACTTATGTACAAACCTACATTGTTTTTTATCATGCTTCGGCTGCGTCCATTGCTCCAAATCAAATTCCGGTGGCCCGCCTCCACGATCGTGCCAACCTGCAAAATCTGAAAGATTTGGCAGGTTTCTACCGGGAACCCCGGAACCTTGCCCCAATTTTGTCCCGCGCAGCAGGAACAATTCTCCCGGTATGTATCTCCTTAACGAGGGGTTTCAAACCCCTCGTTAAGGAGATACATATCGGTAAACTGGTACCTTACCCCATTTTATCCCGCGCCCGCATCGGAACAATCCGTCAAAGAATTGGGTCATCGGATTTTTAAAGAGGGGATGGAAAATAACAGTTTCCAACTGTTACCAAACCGATATAAGTTCGACGTGACAATCAATGGTTCTAACTATGTAGGTTTCATGGATTTAAACAACAATATAAAAACATGGTATCTGGAAATATAAAAATCGATTTGACAGTATTGCACACAAATGACTTTGTTATCAATTCAATAAATATAAATAACAAGTGCTTTTATGTACTTAACGGCATTTTCATAGAAAATATAGAACATCCAGTTCTGAAATATTTTTTCATTATGTTCAAGCCCAGTCGATATCCAGATTTAATTGGAAACGCCTTGGTTGAAACACCGGGATATGAATGGCCTGGCTTATACAATGGGTCTTGCCTACTTGTCAAAGGTCCTTGCGAGTGGGATTGGGATAGTGATGAAAGGAATGGTGAACTTTTATATATCAGGCGAAATGAGATATTGATTGCATTTGATCCTATTGAACCCGAATACGAAGTCGTCCCGCTCCTCCACTTTTACCAGGTACTCCTGCTCCTCTCCGAAAAAATCCTGGAACTGGCGCGGGAGTACGGCACCGTGGCTTATTACCAAAAAGTGGAGCCACAGCATTATAATCCCAACTGGGATCAGGAAATGGAACGGCTCATCGGGCTGCTGCGCGAACGTATAGCGGCGGAAAGTACGCGGGACGATTAAGTGCATCTATCTCCTTAACGAGGGGTTTCAAACCCCTCGTTAAGGAGATAATACCGGGAAACAAGGCACCCTGCCCCAATTTTATCCCGCGTTCCTTAGTTGGCCCGCCTCCACGATCGTGCCAACCTGCAAAATCTGAAAGATTTGGCAGGTTTCTGCCGGGAACCCCGGAGTGCGCGGTTGTTGAGAGCCGGAAGGTGCGCACGGTTCCTACGGTTTCGCCTTATACAACACCGCACGCCCCTGCTCCGAAGTAAATATCTTATCGTATCCCTGCGCCAATTGCGTCCTAATTTCCTGGGTGTAAGGGTGATTTTGATCCGCATCGGTATAACACAGCAACAAAACATAGTCAATGAATTGACCCGTTCGGCGGTTATAATCCAAAATATTCGCGCGCGGCGGACGGTGGTCAAAAGTAATGCCCCCCTCCGAAGTGTGTTGGTACATCTCCGTTTCGCCCCTCGAAATAATGGGGAAATACCCGTAATTCGTTTCGTAATTATCCGAAATCGCCATCGTCCGGTCCGTACCGAGGTAACAATCCACGTGGTTAAACAACCAGGCCCCGTCGTTGAGGGGTTGTCCGTTGGGTAAAATACCGCTCCAATTGTAGTTCAACGCCAATAAAGTAGAACGGTCGTGGATAAAACGAGCACAAGTCCGCACTTCCGCCGCGTACACCGAAGCCCGTTCGTACAAAGGCATGCGCACGTACAAAAATCCAAGGACCAATACCGTAGCGGCAACCGAACCCAGCCATTTGGCCCAATCCGAAAACGTTGCCGTGGCACTCCACATCAAAAAAGCAAAAAACGGAATCATGCCCATGCGCAACGGAACCTCCAGGCCGCCCGAAAAACTACTCGGCGGAACCAAAGTTGTCGCCACCACCAGTCCAATAAACAGCAAAAGTCCATCGGCGGGATGCCAAACGCGGGCCTTTAACCGCTGGTAAATGGCCATAATTAAAAACACCGCGCAGGTAATGGCCACCGCAAAAGCCAAATGACGTTCGCTGGAATCCATCGTGCGCAGCGAAGACGCATGGCCAATACCGTTCAACGTCGCGTTGATATCGTGCACCCGCGTGTCTTGCGACCAACTACGCCGCAGTGCAAATTGCACGGACAAAATCAGGGAAGGCAAGGTCATCAGGAGCAGTTTTTTACCCCGATTCCAGGCCGTTGCCCAAGCCGCCCCAACGGTATTTTGGCGCATATCCAACGCAAAAGCACCCGTCAACAGCCCGCCAATCGTCATCAAGGCATAGGAATATCCCATCGGATGGGTCGTGTACAGCAGCAAAAACCACAACGTACCAATGAGCAGCATCCGCGTACCGCTTTGGTCCTTGTTTTTCCACCACCAACCCGCTACCCAAAACCACACGGCCAAACTCATGGCGTTATTTAAAAAACCGGACATCAGTAAACGGTGGTAACAAAACAGCAACCCTATATGCGCCAAAAAACGCGCTGAGGGATTGATTTGACCAATAAAATACCGAAAACCCGCGCAAAAGGTCACCACGTAGACCCCAAAAAAAATCTTCTCGGTGGTCGTGGGACTAAAAACAGCGAGCAGGGGAGTGGTGATCAGGTTAAAAATAAGGTTGGGATCAATATTTTTGTTAATGCTGTAAAAATGCAGGAAAAAATCGCGGTTGCGGCTCGTCCACCAATCCAGTAATAACCGCGAATTGTACAAATGGCACGGCCCGTCGCCCGTAACGAAATAATCATGACCGAGCACCGGCAGCAACCACAGCAGCAATAAAGCGATAAAAATAAAAGGTTCGTAGCGATCAAATCGTTGTAGCATAGTGGCGCAAAGGTATTAAAAAACATATTGAACAAAACCGGCCAGTTTTTTGATCAAAAACACAAAAAGATTTTTTGGATAGTGTGATAAAAAGTGGCATATTTGCCGGTGGAATGTTGCCGTACAAAGTCTCCGAAGAATGATGCAATGTGCAATCTTTTTTCGTGGCGTTGGTCGCATTTTTAGCCACGAATTACACGAATTAACACGAATTACGGAAATGACCACAATCATAAAAATTCGTGAAAATTCGTGAAATTTGTGGCGACTACATGTTTAAAAAATCCTTTACATCCATAAAAAATCAAGAAAATCCTAGTTGACATGTCCGACCTCGCCTTACAACTTATCCGGGAAAATATAAAAAAACACCAACGCGGTGAAGATGCCACATACCTCGAACTGGGCCGCTGCGGCCTTAAGCACCTGCCTCCCGAGTTGGAAGAATGTGTTTGGGTGGAGACTTTGATTTTGAGTAATAGGTGGGAGGAGTATGATTTGGAGAAAAAGCAATGGGAAACTTAAATAAGCCAAAACAAAGGCAAATCCAACCACATCACCTCCATCAAAGGTGTAGAAAAACTGCCGAATTTGAAAAAATTGGTGGTGGCAAAGCATTATGCTGATTCGGTAGAAAAATGGGAACTAAACGATTTGTCTCCCTTGTCCGCGTTGTCTCAATTGCGGACGCTTTTCTGCTCCTCTACGGAAGTGAGCGATTTGTCTCCCTTGGCCGGGCTGTCGCAATTGCAGACGCTTTTCTGTTACTCTACACAAGTGAGCGATTTGTCTCCCTTGGCCGGGCTGTCGCAATTGCAGATTCTTGAATGCTCCGCCACGCGAGTGAGCGATTTGTCTCCCTTGGCCGGGCTGTACCAATTGCAGGCGCTTTACTGCTCCATCACGCGAGTGAGCGATTTGTCACCCTTGTCCGCGTTGTCCCAATTGCAGATGCTTGACTGCTCCATCACGCAAGTGAGCGATTTGTCACCCTTGGCCGGGCTGTCCCAATTGCAGATGCTTGACTGCTCCAGAACGCAAGTGAGCGATTTGTATCCTTTGGCCGCGTTGTCCCAATTGCGGATGCTTGACTGCTCCGACACGCAAGTGAGCGATTTGTCGCCGCTTTTGCCTTTGATTAAAAAAGGGGTGCCTGTAAAATGGGCAAAATACGAAATTGGTGGTATTCTGGTCGAAGACTGCTCCCTCACCAATCCACCCCGCGAAATTGTGGAACAGGGAAATGAGGCGATACTGAACTACTTTGCGGAAAAAGAGCGCAGCGGTACCGAAAAAAGCCTTGAAGCCAAGGTCGTACTCATCGGTGAAGGACAGGCGGGCAAAACCTCTTTGCTCACCCGTCTGCTGCGTCCGGGCACTGCTTTGCCCAATAAGAAAGACCGTACAAAGGGTTTGGACATTGAAATTGAAAAATATGTTTACGAAATACCGGGTGGGGAGCAAATGCGCCTAAACGTATTTGACTTTGGCGGACAAGACCACTATAAACCGCTGCACCACTTTTTTTATTCCAAAAATACGCTCTACGTCATGGTCAGCCTCAATGGCGATGCTGCTACCAATGACTTTGATTATTGGTTGGATACGGCACAGTTGTTTGGTCAAAACAGCCCTTTGTTGCTCGTACATAACCTGTTTGGCGATGTGCGCAGCAAGTTTAGCCGCGCCAAATACGAGCGATTTGGCGAGATCATCAAGGATAGTTTGGACGTGAATTTGGGTGATTTTGCCGATCGGCGCTGGGACGAAGTCAAAAGCGGAATTGAGTATTATGCCTCGCGCCTGCCCCATGTACACGAGGAAATACCCAAATCCTGGGCCAATGTCCGTCGTGCCCTGCTGGCCCGTCGCGAAGAGCAGGTCATTGATATGGAAGATTATTTGGCCCTATGCGCTTTGCCCGAAAATGGCGGCATGGATGAAGCCCGTGCCTTGCGCTGTTCGGCCTATTTGCACGATATTGGCATTATCCTGCATTATCAACAAGACAGCGATTTGCGGGAATACGTCATTGTTAAAAATGAATGGGCCACCGATGCGGCATATCGGGTCATTGACGATGCCGAAATTGCGGAGCGACAAGGGCTTTTTTATCAAAAAACCGACCTGCCGCGCATTTGGTGCCAACCCGAATACCGCAAAATGCGCCTGCAATTGCTGCAATTAATGAAGCATTTCCGCCTCTGCTACCCGCTCAAAGCAGATGGCGAGTTTATCGCGCCGCAGTTGCTGCCACCCAATCCGCCGGAGGGCTATTGCTGGCAGCCGGAACAAGACCTGACCATGTACTTTGAGTACGATTTTATGCCGCTGGGCCTTATGTCGCAACTCATCGTAGAGTGCCATCTGCTTATCGCCGAAGAGCGCCGTCTTGTATGGCGCGACGGAGCCGTGCTCGAACTTACCGGTGGTGATGCCCGCGCCGAGGTGCTTTTGCAAAAACGCAACGGTAAGCAAACCATTGGTATTCGCGCTCAGGGCCGCAAACGCCGCGATTTGATGACAATTGTTAATGGGAAAATGGACGAGTTACACAAACCTTTTGGGGCGGGCTTGAAGGTGGAAAAGAAAATTCCCTGCGTGTGTACGCGTTGCGAAAAGGTGGAGGACAAGTGGTATTTTAATTTGTCGGAATTGGAAACAAGATTGAGTGTGCAGCGAAAAACCATTGAATGTGGTTATCCCCCCAATTTTGAAATGGTTTCGATACATGCGCTTTTGGGTAATGTTTTTTCGGAAAAAAGTGACATTGATCGGATAATAATCGAAGGGGATAGCCATGTTAAAACATTTCCCTTTTCTTCCAAAATTCCTACTGTTTTCACCGCCTTTGCCAATCCGAAAAATGACCTGCAAAGCCTGAAAAAAGAGCAGAATGAGATCAAAGATGCCTTACAAACGTTATTGGCCGACGGAAAAATTAATTACACCGACCGGGCAGATATTGGCAAGGAACAGTATTTTGATTATTTGCTAAATTGGCAAAACCGCATTTCCCTGTTCCACTACGCCGGACACGCCAACCACAAGGGCCTGTCTTTGCAGGATATTCACGCCGATTTTGGCCCGTTGGCCGATGAACTGGTGTCGCGCAATGAGGAGTCACTTTGCGTGGTGGTACTCAATGGTTGTTCCACTCAGGCGCACGTTCAAGGATTGCTAGAAAAGGGGGTAAAAGCGGTAATTGCCACTTCGTCCAGCGTGGACGATGCACTTGCTACTAAATTCGCTATCCGGTTTTATAAAAATTTAGCGAAAGGCGATACCTTGAAAGATGCTTACAAAAGTGCCGCCAATTTTGCAAAAACCGGAAACGACGAAAAGCGTTTTCAACATTGGGGTAAAATCCTGCGAGATACTGGTTTTGATGATACCAACCCCGCCGATGAATTTCCCTGGGGCTTGTACATCAGTGACGACGAACGGGTGCTACAATATACTTTGTGCGGCGGTATGCCCCATTGAAAAAGTGGCTATTATGGCTTTTACGCATACTCGGCCCGGTGATTAATTCCAAATGACTGCATCAATGGAAGAATATCCGTCCCGCGAAGTGCCGCCAAGTTGAATAAATGCTTCATGCGCACCGCGTGAGCCACCTCAACCAGATTGGTCAGCAGCAGGAGTTCGTGGTGTTCATCCTCCGTCAGGTGTCCGGATTCCTTTTCTAAAACATCTGGCAAGTCCCAAATTATATCCATGTCCAACTTTTTCACAAAGTTATATCTGCGAGTATAACAAAATCTGGGCAGCGTTACTAATCCCCATCCGTCCTTTACCGGTGCGGCCTTAGAAAAATCCCGATTTTGCTCCGTTGGAGGCCGATGAAGCCAAAAACTGTTTGAGCCAAACGTCATTAGCGGGGCGTAAGCCCCTGTGAGTGTGACCGGCGAGTTTTTTTGGCGCGGCCGGAAACGGAAAGCAAAATCGTAGGATTTTTCGTCAGCCGCGGGCTTTTTGCCTACTTTTTGGCCTCAAAAAGTAGGAAGTTGGCATAAAAAGAACAAATTTTTACCAAACCCATGCTTTGGCGGCACATAAGGTAATATTGGTCAGAATAACAGATGTCCCCGATTTTATCAACACCAAAAAGAATTAACTTTGCACCCATTCTATCGCTACATTCATGCTAAAAATAACCATGCAAAACCGTTACCGTTTCCACGAAGCGCTCCCCAAGCACAAGGCCGAATTAGTGGACGGCCGCCTCATTCTCGGTGGTAGCCTGCACAAATCGGCGATGGCATTGGCTTTTATGGTGCAGCAGTTAGGGGCTGAAGCAGTAGCCGCACTCGTGCCCCGCGAGGTATTAAAAGATGCCATGATTGATGTATTTGGGCGGAGCGATGGGCCAGGGCCGTTGGCGGATTTTGGCGTTGTTGAACCCCATTATCGCGTTCAAAAATTGGCCGCCGACCTGCGCATGGACCTGTACCTGCAACGGGTCAACGCGTGGGGAGGGACGATGGCGGTCAAATTGGGCACCGACGTTTTTATGCCCGATATTTACGTGTATCGGCCCGAAAATCAGCACCGCCAGCATGATCTATATTTTGATGGAGCACCCGACTTTATCATGGAGGTAGTATCGCCTAATATGCGTGTTTTCGATTTTGGAACCCGGCTCCAGCGTTATGCTGCGGCTGGGGTGCCGGAAGTATGGATGATTGACTTTGAAAAACGGCATTTCCGGCCATTTTACCTAAAAAACGGTGCTTATGAAGCCCCGCCCGTCGAAAATGCGGGATTTGCGTCTATAACCATTCCCGGTTTTTCCATACAATACGAGCGTATTTTTGAAGGTATGGAGCAGTCGGGCATGTTTCCATTGGATATTTTTACGGTGCCGAACAGCCTGATGAAGCAACCGCAAAAAATCGGCACAACGGCAGAGCGGCCTTGCCCTTTTGTGCCGCGTCTGGCACCCGATCCGGTCAGTATCCGTTTCGAGGAGTTTATTCATTGGGGCGGCGAAGTAAAATTTGAATTAATCAACGGCAAACCCCTCTTCGGAGGCAACGACCAAACCACCCAGGAATGGTTGGCCTTATTACTCATGACCCTCGGTGTAAAAGAAGCCATTCACTACTTGCCCCAAGACAACTGGGCGCGGGTGATGGAATAGTATCCGGCAAAATTGTCTGAATCAGGATTTTCAGGATTTCTTCCCCGCCGCAGCGTGCCCAGCGGTGAGATGTGCATCCCGG
>JAAFJN010000028.1 GCA_013298845.1 Chitinophagales bacterium | reverse complement strand
AGCGGGCCGGAACGGCAGTAAAGCAGTAATAGCACCCGGCGGGCCGGAACGGCCTATAAACATCAAAAAATCCTTTTCAATCCTTCAAAAATCAAGAAAATCCTAGTTGTACTATTCTCCCCAGTTCCCACGAGAATCAGATGCCTGCTGCATGACAAAGCCACACAGCGATAACTATGCACCCGGCGGGCCGGAACGGCAGGGCATAGAAGTCCACACTACGGCTACTATGCACCCGGCGGGCCGGAACGGCAGTAAAGCAGTAATAGCACACAGCGGGCCGGAACGGCCTACAATCATCAAAAAATCCTTTTCAATCCTATAAAAATCAAGAAAATCCTAGTTGTACTATTCTCCCCCGTTCCCCACGAGAAACAGATGCCTGCTGCATGACAAAGCCACACTACGGTAACTATGCACACAGGCGGGCCGGAACGGCAGTGAAGCAGAAATAGCACCCGGCGGGCCGGAACGGCAGTAAAGCAGTAATAGCACCCGGCGGGCCGGAACGGCAGTAAAGCGGAAATAGCCCACACAGCGGGGCCAGAACGGAAATAAAATAGTAATAAAGTAACGAACAATGGGCAGGCCCAAAAACACCAGTCGCTGTTAAAAAAACACCAGTCGCTGTTAAAAAACGTCGAGCGTTGAGCGCTAGTCGAAACGCCGGCGTTTTTTAACACCGACTGGCGCGCGTCATTTCCCGTTTTCCGGGTGGGCCTTGCAGGCGTTCGACGACAAAACCTGCTTTTTTCAGGCTGCGTTTAAACTCCCCCTGTGCGCAGTAGGTGACCAAAATGCCTTCGGGGCGAAGGGATTCGTACATGTTTTTGAACACCTCTACCGTCCAGAGTTCCGGTTGGGCCTGGGGCGCAAAAGCATCAAAAAAAATGAGGTCAAAGGAATCGGGGGCGGAGAAGGATTCGATGGGAACTTTGTGTTTGGTAAATGAAAACACCTCGGAAAAAGCCTGCCGACGGCCCCAACGGGTGGTGTGCAGTTTACAAAAATCCGCCGCGCGGTCGGGCACCCCGAGTAACTGGGGATAATTGAGGTTTTTAATGACCTCAAGGGGCGGCGGGAACAATTCAACGCCGGTGTAATCCACCACCAAAGCCCGTTTTTCGGCTTCCAGCCAAGTCATCAGGGCGATAAGACCGGTGCCCAGACCAATTTCCAACACACTAATTTCTCTTTGCATGACCGCCTTGTAGCGCAAACCGGTGGTAATATACACGTGCGCCGTCTCCGTTACCGCACCGTACCGCGAATGGTAAGTGACACCATACTGCTCCGAAAAAAGCGTGTGTGATCCGTCGGTGGTAACTATTTGTGACATACTGAATTCAACTATTCGAGTGGTTTTACCCGGCCGGCCAAATATACGGAGCAAAGTATCAGTACGATGGAAAAATAACCCACGTAATTATAATGCTCAATTCGCCCATTTGGCCCTTCTGAGACCAAAAAACCGGCGATATTGGCCGATAATCCGCTCGCCAATTGCTGTACCGACGAGTTAATACTCATAAATCCGCCCCGGTGCCGGGCATCTACCACGCCCGAAACCATAGCCTGGGTGGGAATCATACGGCCATTGGCGGCAATAAAAAACATGCCCGAAATACCCAAAATAACCCAAAGCGGCATGGGCCAAAGGTTGGTAATCAGAAAAACGGGGATCAACGAAAACAGGGCAAAAAACCGAAAAACGGGCAGTTTCCCGCGTTGATCGGCCAAACGCCCCACCAACGGCGACGCCACGATGGTCAATAACCCGCCCACCAGATAAATCAAAAAGATTTGGTCCTGTTGGAACCCGACATTGCCCACCAACGAGGGCGCAATAAAGGGAATAATGGCAAAGTGGCCCATCATCAGCACAATGGACAACGTGAGTGCCCGCATTTGATTGGGCGTGTTCATAATGTCCGTCAACACCTGCATGGGGTTTCCTTTGGGCGCATCTTTAACAATGTGCCGGGTCATATTGGGGATAAAAAACACAATGCAAAACGCCACCAAAACCCCAATTAACCCAATGGCCACAAAAGGAATGTGCCAACTGTACCGGGATGCCAGCCACAATCCGCTGGGAACCCCGGCCACCGAAGCCAACGAAAAAGCCGTCATCAGGATGCCCATGGCGCTGGCCCGCCGTTCGTACTCGAAGGTATCGCTCACAATGGACAATACCTGCGCGCCAATCATGCCGCCAAACAAACCCGCCAACACACGTGCGCCCACCAGGGCGTAATAGCCGGGGGCAAAAGCGCAGGCAAAGGTGCCCACCAAAAAACCGATGTACGCAAAAAACAACAATTTTTTGCGGTCAAAACGATCCACAAAAAACGCCGCGATAAATCCGCTGATGCCCGCCGTGATACTGTACGCCGAAACCGCCAAACTAAATTGCTGAGGGGTAATACTGAATAATTTCATCAACTGTGGACCCAGCGGCATCATGATCATAAAGTCCATGATATGGGTAAAATTGAGCGCAGCAAGGGTGAAAAGGAGCAGTTTTTCTTTTAAAGTCATTCTAATAAAGGTTGTGTCGCCCCGGGGTTGGGCACATGAGGATTTGGTTCTTTCCAAAATAACAGGTGAAACGGCATTTGGTTTCCGGGGTTGCTGGTTTTTTGGCGCATGCGGGCCGTTTCAAAAACGGTTTTGCGGACCGTTTTTGAGCAACAACATTTTTTTGTAAAAATTTTTACCCAAAAAAATCCAACAACAAATCCCGCTCGTATGTATTGGAAAATATGCTTGCCATGAAAATTATACGCTATTCCTTTTTGATTTTGGCAGTCCTTTCCCTCGGTGGATGGTGGACTACCCGCCGCCCGGCATCACCCACCGATGATTTGCCGAAGGTTTGGTACGCGGCGTTTGAACTAACGGGCAATGCCCTTGAACGCGGCGAGGCCCTAAAAGCGGAAGTCCTTACTTGGGAGGGCATTACGGCCGCCAATTTTAACGCCAAATCCGCCTTGTTAACGGTGAGTGCGGCGGCGACACTTTCCGAAAGCACCGTATTGAATCGGCTTCGCGCCTCGGCAGGTCCACAAATACAGCAGAAGGTGTTTTCAACCACCGGGCCACAATGCCCCGTGCCCGCCAGCCTGATTGCACATTTACCCGGCTACCTGTTGGTCGCGGGGTTGTTTTTTGGGGGAATCAGCCTGCTGACCTTGCTCAAAAAAAGTCAATTTGCCGGAACAAAGAAAAAAACTCATATCAACTTTAATATTTAAAATAACAAAACTATGAAAAATGTATTAAAAATGCTGGGTGCGATTGCCCTCGTGGCCATCGTGGTATTTACCGCCTGCAAAAAAGACGAAGAAGTTGTTCCCCCCACATTATATGAACGTTTAGGCGGTGTATCGGCTATTTCGGCCGTAGTGGATCAATTTATTGTGAATGTGGTGGGTGACCCGGTCATCAACGCGCAATTTGCGGCAACGGCGGCTGATCCTTACCGCGCCCAATTGCTGCGCAATAATTTGATTGACCAAATTTGCGCCGGTTCGGGTGGACCTTGCCAATACAAAGGCAAAAACATGAAGGAAGCGCACAAGGGTATGGCCATCACCGAAGAACAATTTAATGCGTTGGTTGGTGATTTGGTGGCTGCATTGGACAAATTTAACGTCCCACAGCAAGAAAAAGACGATTTATTGGCTATTCTTGGCCCAATGAAATCTGACATCGTAGGCCAATAACCCGAGCGTTACAGTATATTCACCGTCGGGGTAAGATTATTTTTACCCCGACAGTGTATATTTTTAGGTAGGAACACTAATGTTGATTATTATACAGCATATTTTTAGGCTGGGAACATACCGTAAGGCGTGTTCCCTATTTTTTTATTTCCCCAATACGATCACGGCCATACTGCGCAGGTCTTCTACCAATACGGTTTTAAACGGCTCCAATAATTCCAACCGGTGCCGTTGCAGCAATTGCTCCAGGTGTGCGCGGGTAATTAAAAACCGTTCGGTGCCATCGGGAAGGAAAAAACGGCCCTGACCCAGTGCCTGGGGTGCAACGGGCAGTCCGGCGTCGGTGGTGGCGCGGATAAACAACGACCCGCCGGGGCGCAGCACCCGCACCAATTCGGCGAACATTTTTTCAAAATGTTGGGTACTATCGGCAAAATGCAACACTGCCGAACAAATAACGTGGTCAAAAAACGCATCCGGGAAAGGGAGTTGCTCTACCGGTGCCAGGCTAATATGCGCCGATGGCAAGCCGGGATAGTTGTCGCGCAGGGCCTCCAGGGCTTCGGGGGCACGGTCGGTGGCGTACACGGTACACCCTTCGCGCATGAACCAATGCAGGTTGCGACCGCCGCCCGCGCCCGCGTCGAGGATGGTATCGGTAGCGGCATAACGCCCTTTCATGATTTGATCGAGCAGATAAATGTCGGTGTGGCCGAGGAGTTGGGTAATATCGTGCACTCGTTTCTAATTTCTTTTAATCCCTATTTTTTCAAAATCAATCTTTGCAGACAGTTCTTTTTGAGTAATCGGGTACCCCAAATTTCGAGCGGCCTCGCGATAGCAATGAATAAAATGACCTTCGTTGATAGGGCGTATTGTATATAAATTTTTAACAAAGCCATTGAAATCCCTCAAATATCCAAGTAAATCAAGCATGGCAACTACATGCAGGGTATTCATTATTTTTACATTAGGCAAAAGTCGTTTTACTTCTTTTGAAAATGACTCTGTGTATCAATGATGGTACGAAATGCTGTCATTTAGACTCTTCTAAAAGTGCTCCAAGTAATAACAGGCCAAGTCCGGCTATCAACAAACCGGCCAATACATTATCATTACTGTTTTTGTTTTTAACACTGTTTTTCGGAGGTACGACGGCATAATTAGATTTTAATTTCTCCATCACCTTCATTGCGATTTGCTCTAAGGGCATATTGTCTGAATCAACAATGATTTCAGTGCAATTTTGGGTGTCTTTCAAATTCTTAACACCATCGTAGATGATGATAATTTTTGACTTATCATGCAAATGTTCCCAGGCTACTTTTATTTCTTCCTCTACCGTTGACGACAACTTAGAGGTAGAAAACAAAATAAAATAATCGGAATTACCAATCCGCGTGTACGTTTCGGGAGACACTTTTTCCCGCCCGGTTTGACGATCAGGTAGTGAAACATGATAACCATGAACCGCGCCAAGTGTGTGCAAACGAAAAGCCAAAGTTCTTTCAAATTCAGACTTTGGGTTATAGGTAATAAAAACTGCCGGGAGTGACTTTTTCATTTTCATCTTATTATGTTGGGCAAAATTACAGATTTACGTTGATAAATAAAGGCTTTAGTGTTTTTCGATCTTTTTATCAAAAAAAAAACATGCAGTTGACCCGTAAAGGCACAACTGCATGAAACATTCATTGGGTACTTTGGGATTTATATTAGTACAGTAAATAACCAACGGTACCCTGTACCCACGTATTTTTATAACGCGGTGTGGTGGCGGCTCCGTTGCTGTTGTTCGTTTGGAAATCCCAGCCGAAGCGGGCACTTAGTACGATGTGTTTAATGGTGGCGTCGATACCACCGGCGATGCAAAGTATATTTTTGCGGATATCGTCGTTTTTGAACACTTGCTCTTGCGATACCGTGGCCGAACCCGATTCAAATACATCTTTCTGACGCATTAAATAGGAGAACTGCGGTCCTACTAAAATACTGATATAACGCACCGGTTTAATGGCCAAAAACAAAGGCACATCAATAAAATTGGAGGTGCGGGTGAGGGAGTAAGGGCTGCCCAGCAGCGCACCCCGGCCTTCAAAACCTTTTTGAGAAAACATAAACTCCGGTTGCACCCCGATGTGGCGGGCAATGGGAATGGACAAAAATCCACCGGCAGCAAACCCTAATTTGGGATCGGCGAAAAAATCCTGGCCCCGTTCGTCGTATACATTGGAGTAATTGGCACCTACTTTCAGGCCCAGCCCGAATTTATTATCTTGTGCGTTGGTGGTTGTTGCGGCGCATAACAAAACCAATACTATAAAGCGTATCTTATTCATTTTTAGTTGATTCAAACGTGAAACTTTTTAATGCCACAAAGGTACGGGGCGGGGTATCAAACGGTTTTGCACAATTGCCTTAATAAGTTACAGGATTCACAGTTTAGCGCTTTTGGGGCAAAAAAGCCCGTTTTTAGGCATTATTTGAATAAAAAGCACCATCGGCACCGCATCCGTGAATAATGTAATTTTTTAAAATAATTGTGTAATTTATCTGGCCGGAACTACCCTTACCTTTGCAGTAGAAATTATTTCAAATATAGTTAAAACAATAAAAAATGAATTCTAGTAAAGTAGTATTGAGCATATTGATCAGCGCCGCAGTAGGTGCCACGTTGGGTCTTTTATTTGCCCCCGAAAAAGGCAGCACTACCCGTCGGCAGATTCGCCAAAAAGGCGATGACTACGCCAACGGCATGGGCGACAAGTTCAACGAATTGGTTGATAGCATCACCGAAAAATTTGAACACCTGAAAGAGGAAGCCAAACACGAAGCGACCCAACAATTCGCCAAGGCTAAATCCATATTGGCCACCGACAATGTGAATGCCAACAAAGTACTGTAAGGCATAACAACAAGCGGGTATGATTCACATTTCGCACATTCGGCAGGCGCTTTTAATGTTCCTGATTGTGGCCTTGTTTGGGCTGATATTTTGGAATTTAAAATTATTTGCCCCGGCATTTTTAGCGGCTTACACGTTGTACATTTTGCTGCGCAAACCCTGCGAATACCTGACGAACACCCGAAAATGGCCCCAAAAATTATCGGTGGGTATCATGATGTTGGTCTCTTTTTTGATTATTTTAGCGCCCATGTACGGATTTATCCGCGTTTTGAGCGTAAAAATCAAAGATGGTTTTCAAAACAAAGAGGCCATCATCATTCCCCTGGAAATTACCCTTTTGAAGTTTGAAAAATACACCAACCTCGAATTGCGCACGCCGGAGCGGGTCCAAGTACTGTCGGAATGGGGTGTACAGCAGGCCAGTCAAGTCGTTAATGCGACGTTATTGATCTTTGTGATGCTGCTCATTACGTACTGTATATTGTGGTTCATGCTCTCGGCGAGCGCAGCGATGGAGCGGCTTCTGTTTGGTTGGCTGCCGTTCCAACCCGCCCATACGACGGAACTGCGCAAAGAACTCGATAACCTGGTACTGGCCAACGCCGTTGGTATCCCGATGATGGGTACGGTGCAGGGTATTGTGGGGGTAATTGGGTATGCCATAGTTGGCGTAGAGGACCTTTGGTTTTGGTTTTTTATGACGTTTGTGGCCGGTATGATCCCTTTTTTGGGCGTTTCGCTGGCGGTTATTCCGTTAACAATGGTTTTGGTGTCGAAAGGATTAATCCGGGAGGCCTCTTTTGTACTGATTTACGGCTTTGTGGTCGTTGGTTCGGTGGATAACCTGGCCCGGATGTGGCTCATGAATAAAATGGGGCATACCCATCCGCTGATCACTTTATTTGGGGTTATTATCGGGTTGCAATTATTGGGGTTTATCGGGTTTATTTTTGGCCCGATTATTATTTCCATGTTTTTGCTTTTAGTAAAAATGTACGCCAAAGAATTTAAAAAACCAACTGACCCCTTGTCAAATTAACTTGTAAAAAGTATTATACTTATGGAGTCTCCCATTCATCCAATCGAATCATTGATGGACGAACTTGAAACATACGGCAAAACCACCATCGAACTTAATAAATTAAAGGCAATGGCAGCGGGCAGTGTACTGCTGGCTTTGCTGGTAAAACGAATCAGCGTCGTGGCTTTGATGTTGTTGTTTTTTTTGTTTTTAAACATCGGATTGGCCCTTTTTTGGGGTCAATGGCTCAACAGCATGTCTTACGGCTTTTTTATGGTAGCCGCCATTTATCTCGTTTTAGGGGTACCCTTCCATTTTTTCTTGCATGGATGGATTCAAAAGCCAATCACCGATTACCTTTTTTCGTTATCTAAACAATAATATCGCGGCTCTTTTGCCGCGCTACTTCCAGTTTGCCAAATTACCGATTACCTTTTTTTATCGAAACAATAACCAGTTTTATGCAACCACCCAGTTCTGACGTTGATTTCGCAGCGGCCATTTTACGGCTACAAGCGGAGCAAATTGAACAAAAAAAGCGCGTGAAGGAACAATTTCACCACATTATTGACGACCTCAGCCCCCTTCACCTGCTTAAAAACACGTTAGTATCCGTTACCGAAAACAATCACATCCTGCACGCGGCGGTGGGCCTTGGCACCGGCTTTATTTCTCGACGATTATTCAACAGCATTGAAAACAAATCTATCCAAAAACTGCTCGGAGCCGCTCTGTTATTTGGGGTTACCACTTGGCTGACTAAACACCCGTCCATTTTTGTAACCTTGGAAAAGGGGGTATCCGGCTTGTTTGATTCATTTCGCGAAAAACCAGAATGACAGCACTCTCCAAAACCAATGTGTGAATTATACAACAATTCACCGCAATTATGTAACAATTTCCCCTAATACCACCTGTATCTTTGTAGCAACAATACAACAAACACTCCACCAACATGAACAAAGCACTTTACACCGTCGCCATCATCCTGGTTATCCTTTGGGCAATTGGTTTTTTTGCCTACAACGCCGGCGCCTTCATCCACTTGCTATTGGTGGTTGCCGTGATTTCCGTTCTGATGAAAGTTATCCAAACCGGCGCCGACGCGGTCTGACCCACTATCCCTGTACCAACTTATTACACCACTGCCTCCCGACAGTTTTCGGGAATACAATAAGACACTATGAAAAAGTCCATATTCACCTTTGCCCTCCTTGCCGTTGCCCTCACGACCACCCTCTTGGTGGGTTGTGATTCGGCCGCTCAAAAATCGGACAAAGCCGACACCAAACTCCAAGATGCCACCCAAAGCATGAACGAAGCCCAAAAGGCCGCCGACGAAGCCGCCGCTAAAGCCACTTACGCCGAAGCCTGGAAAACGTACAAACTGGAGTCGGAAACCAAAATTAATGACAACGATATTTCCATCGCCGCCCTGAAAGCCTCCATTAAAAAAGCGGGTAAAAAAGCCGACGCCGCCCAAGCCAAAATGGTGGATGAGTTAGAGGAGAAAAATGCCAAACTCAAAGCGCGGTTGAACGAATACAACGCCGGACAAACCGAATGGGAATCGTTTAAACGCGAATTCAACCACGACATGGATGGCATTGGTCAATCTTTAAAAGATTTGACCGTTAACAACAAAAAGTAGGCAAGTAGCATCATACGTTCCTCTTAAAACCAATGAAAACTTTTAAGCCGCGGATGATTGTCCATTCCCCAAAGCAAAACCACCGCTCAACCAACGCACCCACTATTTTCACAACAATCAACAACCAACACCATGAGCAAAGATAAAGGTACTAAAAACACTAAAAAAGCCCCGGCCGACCGGTCGAATGGCAAAGACAAACGCGTTTCGGATTATAAGTCCGAGGGTAAAAGTAAAGACCCAACCTTAAGCGCGTTTATCCCAAAAACGGAACCGCGAACGCCGGATTCCAAAAAAGATAAATGATTATACCCCACAAACACGGTATTATTCTTGAACAAACGGACTTGAGTTTTGAAGTCCGTGGCACCTTGAACCCGGCCGTTATCCAACACGGCAACAGTATCCATCTTTTTTACCGGGCAGTTAGCCACGATAATTATTCTACCATCGGGTATTGTAACCTCATTAACCCGCTGCGCGTTGACTCCCGACTTGAAATTCCGCTGCTGTTTCCGCAACACGAATACGAATCGCACGGCGTAGAAGACCCGCGCATTGTGTACATCGACGACCAATTTTACCTCACTTACACCGCGTATAATGGCGTAAATGCTATGGGAGCACTCGCTACATCCACCGACCTCTCCCGGTTTGAAAAACACGGCATTATTGTTCCGCAAGTAACGTACGACGAATTTAAACACTTGGCTGGTTGCCGGGGCGACCTGAACGAAAAATACGCCCGCTACAACGATAAAAGCAATTTAATGACTCGCCCCGACAAATCTGTTTTGGTGTGGGACAAAAACCTGCTCTTTTTCCCCCGGCGCGTCAACGGAAAATTGTACTTTTTGCACCGGATTAAACCCGACATTCAAATTGCATCGGTGGAAAACCTGAGCGAACTGAACAAAGACTTTTGGGATAATTATTTGCTGCAACTGACCGACAACATTGTGCTTAGCCCCGTCCACGAACACGAGGTGAGTTATATCGGTGGCGGTTGCCCACCCATCGAAACCCCACAGGGCTGGCTGCTCATATACCACGGCGTATTCGACACCACGAAAGGTTACGTGTACACCGCCTGCGCGGCTTTATTAGATCTGGAGAATCCGGGTAAAGAAATTGCCCGCCTCCCCTACCCGCTTTTTAAACCCGCTCAGGATTGGGAATTAAAAGGGGAAGTCAACAACGTGTGCTTTCCAACGGGTACGGCCCTGATAGAAGATACCTTATTTATTTATTACGGCGCGGCTGATTCCCGCATCGCCTGTGCCTCTGTGCAGTTATCTGAACTTATCAACGAACTCTTGCTCCATAAAAAATAGTATGAACCAGGCATCCACCTTCAACCCGACGCAAGAAGAGCGACACTCTTCGTTCCAACGATTTATTGCCCAACGGCAAAAAGCGCCCACCACCGACGCACCCGTTACTTTACCGGGTATTTTGTTCATTACCTCGTATCCGCCCCGCGAATGTGGCATTGCTACCTACTCGCAGGACTTGATGAAGGCCATGACCAATAAGTTCAAAGACTCATTTTCCATGATGGTGTGCGCGCTGGAATCGGGCAACCACGTCCACGATTACCCCGACGAGGTGAAATACACCCTCGACACCGGTAATCCCGACCAATACCTCGAACTGGCGCACAGCATTAATGCCAACAAAAGTATACAGTCCGTTGTGTTGCAACACGAATTTGGGTTTTTCCAACAAGCCGGCACCAGCGTGTTGCTACAATTTTTGTGCACCCTTTCCAAACCCACCATTCTGGTATTTCACACGGTATTGCCCAACCCCAATGGCGACTTAAAATGGGAAGTACAACGCATTGTGGCCGCCTGCGATTCCATTATTGTGATGACCCAAAATGCGGCGCAAATTCTGGTGGAAGATTACCAGGTTGCGCCCCATAAAATTGAAGTAATTGCCCACGGCACCCACCTTGTTCCGCATTTGAACAAAGGTATTTTGAAGGAAAAATACGGTTTATCGGGCAAAAAAGTACTGGCCACCTTTGGCCTTCTTGGCTCAGGTAAAGCCATTGAAACCACTTTAAATGCCCTGCCGGCCGTAATTGCCGAGCACCCCGATACCATTTTTCTCCTCATTGGAAAAACCCACCCGGGCGTGGTAAAAGCCGAAGGCGAAACCTACCGCACCATGTTGGAAGAAAAAGTGACGGCGTTGCAACTCCAACACCACGTGCGGTTCATTAACCGGTACCTGCCCCTCGCCGATTTGCTGGAATACCTGCAACTCACCGATATTTACCTGTTTACGTCCAAAGACCCCAATCAGGCCGTCAGCGGAACGTTTTCGTACGCGTTGAGTTGCGGTTGCCCCATTATTTCTACGCCCATACCACACGCCAAAGAAGTGCTGAACCCGAACAACGGCATTATCATTGATTTCCAAAGTTCGACGCAACTGGCCGCCGCCGTTAACCGGTTAATGAGCGATGACCACCTGCGCAACGCCTTCATTAGCAATACCTTACAACAAATTTTGCCAACCGCCTGGGAAAACTCGGCGATTGCCCACGCTAAACTACTGCAAAAAGTAGGTGGCCAGGTTCCGCCTGTCACCAAACCCGCCGTGCCGCCCCACCGGTTCACCACCGAAGCGCCCACGCGCCACATATCCCTGCAATACCGAAGGCCGGAAATCAACCTCGAACACGTCAAAAAAATGACCACCGCATTCGGGATGTTGCAATTTTCGATCATCAACCAACCCGATATGAACTCTGGGTACACGCTGGACGACAATGCCCGCGCCCTGATTGCCCTGGTGATGCACTACGAACACAGCCAGGATCCGGCCGATTTGCCCTACATCGAGACTTACCTGAATTTTATCCGGTTTTGCCAACTGCCCGCCGGTGATTTTGAAAATTACGTGGATATTGAAGGGCAATTTACGGCCCAAAACCGGGAAACCAACCTCTCGGACTCGAATGGAAGGGCCTTGTGGGCTTTGGGATTTTTGGTGTCTAAAAGCGCTATTTTGCCCAGCCATTTGGTGGAAACAGCCAGCACCCTGCTGGAACAAAGTACCTCCTGGTTGGCGACTACCCACTCGACCCGTTCGATGGCGTTTGCGATCAAAGGGCTGTATCTGTACAATCAGCACCACCATTCAGCATCCATAACGGCGCATATCACGACCCTGGCCAACCGCCTGGTGCAGATGTATTTGCACGAATCGGAGCCGGAATGGCAGTGGTTTGAGGGGTATATGACCTACGGCAACGCCATTTTACCCGAAGCATTGCTGTGCGCTTACCAGGAAACGGGTAGCCCGCTGTACCTGGAAATGGCGCGGCAATCGTTCGATTTTTTGCTGACGATTACGTTCAAAGGCACCGAAATCAACGTTATTTCGAACCAAAGTTGGTTGCAAAAAGGTGCCACTCCCGCCAAATACGGCGAACAACCCATTGATGTAGCGTACACCATTCTGGCGCTGGAGCGGTTTTACGCGGTATTTGAAGAAAAACAATACGCCCAAAAAATGACCGCTGCGTTCAATTGGTTTTTGGGCAAAAACCACCTGCACCAAATTGTGTACAACCCCTGCACGGGCGGTTGTTACGACGGACTGGAGCAATACCACGTTAATCTGAACCAAGGAGCCGAATCTACGCTGAGTTATTTGATGGCGCGGCTCGTTTTAGCAAAATTTAGCGGGAAGTCCTAATAAACCAGTGAATTTTGCAACTTTTTTCTGCCTCAACGAAGCCATTTTGTGAAAAAATTTGATTACCTTTGTTTTTAATGTTTTTACGAAAAAACAAACTTGAAACTATACATAAAGTACATGGTAAGTAACCGTTGCAAAACGGCTGTTAAAGAAATTCTGTTGAGCCTTCAGTTACACCCCGGCATCGTTGATCTCGGGGAAGTGGAGGTAAAAGAAAGTCTTTCGGCCCGGCAACGTTCCGAACTGAAAACGAAACTCCTTAAAGGTGGCTTTGACTTAGTGGAAGACAAACGCGCCGTTTTAATTGAAAAAATCAAAAATACGGTGGTGCAGATGGTGCACCACTCCAACGAAGGCATAAAGGTTAATTTCTCCCATTTTTTAAGCGAAAAACTACACTACGATTACACCTACTTGTCCAATCTTTTTTCAGAGATGCAGGGTACGACCATTGAGCAGTACCTGATTGCGCACAAAATTGAGCGGATCAAAGAATTGATTACCTACGGCGAACTGAACATTTCAGAAATCGCCTGGAAAATGCATTACAGCAGTGTTTCGCATTTGTCCAACCAATTTAAAAAAGTCACCGGGGAGTCGCCTTCGCACTATAAACATCAGCATGTCCACCACCGCGATCCGTTGGAGGAAATTTAGCAACGGCCGGAAAACCGCCGAAGCGGCAGTATGGGCCGCAGGGGCGTCGGGTTCGTAACTTTTTGTATCTTTGAGTGTTAGTACTGAGCGCTGCTGGATTTTGTGCCCAACAATAGGAAGACATTCCAAGGTTTTCACGCACAAAATCCGCCGAGTCGAAGTATTAAAAGTACAATTATGGAACAACATACCCTTTCCCCCGGCGAAAAAAGTAAAGTTTTGGAGTATTTTGGTAAACAACCCGAAGACTTGACGCTGGATGAATTTGAACAAAAACACCGCGAATTACGCACCAAATACCACCCGGATAAATTTGAAAAGTACGACGATGATATCGTTAAAGAACTGACCGGGGAAAAATTTAAAGAAATTGAACAATTGGCCGGAAAAATACGCCATACTTATTTTTCCGGGCCGGTCGCGACTGCGGCGGCTACTACTGCACAACCAGCCTTGGGCGAAAACCCGCAGTTTGCCTACAAAAACCTAAAAATTGAAATTATTACCAAAGAAAAAGACCTGAAATACCACCTGTTCGGCACGCATTACCGCTGGCTCGAAAAAGGCGATAAATACGTCATTAAAGGCACCAAAGCCTCCATTATTATTGACGCCAATTACCGGGGCACGGGCATTGGGTTTAACGAAAGTATCAAAATGTACCTCACGTTTTCCGAAACGGATTCGCTGGAGGAAATTTTCGCCTGGCTGTATCAAAACATCGCCGGGCACGCTACTTCGGTGATTATTGACCGCGAAGTGGTGGCGGTAGATTACCACGAAATGCTGGCGGCCGTAAAAATCAGAACGGTGCTCCGGTTGAATTAATCCACAATCACCACCTTGCGCAACAGCCTCAACCCCAAAGAGATTTCCACCGTAGTGTTGCGGATGCGCCGTTCGGGAATGGTGTTGCTTTGCCCCTGAAACAAAGGATCCGAAATAATGATATTCGGGATGGGCGGTTGGTTGTATTGCAGGGTAAAATCGGGGTTAACGGACAATTTAAGTTCGGCACCGACCAGTTCCGACAGCAGAAACTCAAGACCGCCGCCCACCGAAACGCCCCCCATGATATTGTTCACGAATTGGGGTAAAGGGTAAAACGTAGCGGCCCACGGATTGCCGCGATTGCCTTCCAATAATTCTTCTAAATTCGTGCTTACCGTATAATCGCCGCGAATACCGCCAAAATAATAATATTTAGCCCCGTTCGCCAGTTGGAATTTTTGTTTAGCGCCCAACAACAACGAGATATTGTTAAATTTAAACCTCTCGGAAGCCCGAAAAGCGCCATTCCCGTTAAAATTAAGGTACTGTACCCGTATCGAACTGCCCTTTACGTGGTAGCCGATTTGGGCAAATAAAGAACCGCTGTCGT
The DNA here is from genome assembly GCA_013298845.1 of Chitinophagales bacterium. GTDB lineage: Bacteria > Bacteroidota > Bacteroidia > Chitinophagales > Saprospiraceae > M3007. The sequence goes on along the minus strand of JAAFJN010000028.1, from coordinate 52,267 downwards.
CGTCGTTATTCACCGATTCGATGGAAAGAGAGCCATGCCAGGCCAACATTGGTTGCCGATCGAACGAGTTGTCCCAACGCTGCGTGCCAATGGTACCGCCGCCGCTGAAAACATAAGCGGTAGATTGTGCGTTTGTTACCGTGTTGACCCATACGGTCCATATCAATGCCCAAAAACAGATTTTTTTCATAACTCTTAAATGTTTCCGCAAACATACAACATTTGACAAAATGCAGTACAAACATCGCATTCGTTTAACCGGATTGGCCATTCAGGATAACCAGGTATTATTGGTACAACACATTAACCCCTACACGGGCCGTTTGCGCTGGTCCACACCCGGCGGCGGCATGGAACTCTCCGATGAAGATATGTTTCGGGGCGTAGAGCGCGAAATGCACGAAGAAACCGGTTTGCGGGTGCGGGCGGGCCGAATCCGGTTTGTAAATGAGTTTTTTGACCTCCGAAGCCAAACCCTGATGGCCGATATCTGGATTCAATGCCACCCGGCGGAGGGCGACCAGTTTGGCCCCGTGAGTATGGAGCACGTCCGGGAAGATGATTATATCGTGGATGTGCGCTGGTGGGATAAAACGGCATTTTTATCGGCCGATCACAACGCCAATGCGCCGCTGTTGCGCCTCGATTTTTGGGATAACCTGCACGAGGACACGTTGCCAACGCGGCATTTGGGGCGTTGGGAGGAGTAGGTTACCCCCTTTTAAACTTATCCCAAACCTTCCAATCGCGCATTTTTTTGCGTTCGCGTTTATCAATAATGTACCGCACCGACACCGAAAACGGGTTCCACTCGAACGGGTACGTTTGGTCGCCGCCAAAATGCACTTCGGGTTTCAGGTCGAGCGCAAAATTGAGGCGGCCCAAAGACACTTCTGCCCCCGCGATGCCGCTCAGGCCGTACACATTGTTGGTGCGTTCGGCGGGTTCAATTCGATTTTGGTTTTTGCGGGCGTAATAATGCGCGCCCAAACCATAATAGACCCCAAAATTGCGAACCAGCACTTTGTGGTGTTTTTCGGCTAATACCGATACGCCCACTTTTTTGGAAAAAATACCTGCGTGTAAAATGCCCTCGGCGGTCCAGTTATTTCTAATGTATTGTTGGAAAGTCAGGTCAAAACCTTCGCCCATGCGGACCCCGGCGGCGGTGTTGTAGGTTTGGGAAAACAACGGTGCCGAGGTGAATAACACGGCCAGAACTACAAAAACAAAATATTTTTTCATAAGTGTACAAAAGCCCCTCAAAGCGAAGAACCGGCCCCAAAAACGCAGTTTTAGGGCCGGTCATCTATCTCCGCCCGATTTTATGGTTTTTATAACTTTTGAATGCATCATGTACAAGAAGGTATTAAAAGGATGAGCAGGGTTTAAGCCAGGGTTTTGGGCTTTGTTGGAAATTTTTTAAAAATGGCTTTAATGGCGCTTTTGATTCGGTCGTCTACTTCGTTGGGCATCATGTTATTGAGGGTGCTTACTGCCGCACCGCGCCACACCTGAGTGCCGTCTTTGGTGTCAATCAGGTCAATAATGAGGGTTCCTTCGCGGTACTGCACCGGCCGGATGCGGTTACAGCGGTCGTAGTGGCCGCCGTTATGTCCTTCACCGGGGCGGTCGCAAGGCCATTCGGGCACGTACAAAACTTCATTTTTGACCACGACGTGGTAGTGTACAATCAGGTCGGGTTTATCGGTGCATTTGGCAAATCCCTGGCGTTCCAGGTGTTGTTCCACGGCGTTGCGGATCTGCGTTTGGGTACTGCGGGTCAGCCATTCGGGGCCTTTATTGCCTTCCGTGGTGTTTTCGTTGTTTTGCCAGTTAAAGGTGTGGTATTTGTACATATTTACGCCCGGTTCTTCTTCCGAATACACTTTGGAAAAAGGCGAACAGGCGTTGAGCAGCAAAAAGGAAGCCAATAAGGTAAGGGCCAAAAGTTTGTTCATAGTGTTGTTTTTGTATCGCAAAATGAAAAATGAGCGCCCCAGTAGTTCTACTGAGAGCGCCCGAACTTCACTAATTAATTATGAATTGGTATGCACAAAACCGGGATATCAGAATGGTTGGCGGTGTCCTCGGTGAGGCTGCCAAACATCATGTGGGATACGCCACGGCGCTGATGCGTTGCCATTGCAATCAAATCCGCAGCATGTTCATCCGCAAAACTGAGGATGGTCCTTTCTTCGTTAAAAGTATTGGTTGCGGTAAATAATTCCGCGTTGATGAGGCCCGAACGGGTGCAAAATTCATTTAAAGCGGTGTAAATCGCTTCCATATTTGCGAATCCGCCAGGATTGTTCAGGTACAATACTTTTACGTCAAAAAGATTGGTTTTTTGCCATTCGACGAGGGTTTCGAAGGCGGAGTATTGGTCAGGACGGAGTGTGGTGGCTAATACAACGGTTCGGATCTTAAAATCCTTGGTATTTTGGGGTACTACCAGCACCGGACACGAAGCCGTGCGGATGACCTTTTCGGTATTGGAACCCACAAAAAATTCGGTGGCACCGGTAGCCCCTTTAGTTCCCATGACGAGCATGTCGCAACCGTCGTCTTGGGCAATACGGTTCATCGTGGTGTGCAGAAATCCATCTTCCACCCGACTTTCCACGGTAAGATTAGCAAATTTAGGCTGGGAGACCAAGACGCGTTTCAGGGCGTGCAGGTCGGAACTGACGGATTCGGCGTAATCGTCGAAACCATCGTCCGGGATTGCATACTCCGGCATCAAGGGCGTGTACGCGGCAGAAGTGTTAACGTGCAGAATTTCGAGGGTTGCATTGGCGTTGGCCGCCATCTCGGCTGCTATATAAAGGGCTTTGTCGGCGTTAACGGAAAAATCCGTTGGTACGAGTATCTTTTTCACGACTTACTTTGTTTTGAATGAATAAATTGAAAAAGAAACCAGGGTAAATATTGTTTCTTTTTCACCACAAAGTTGCGGCGACTGCCCGCCGTGAAAAATGATACACGTCAAACCAACGGATGAGTTGAGACACTAAAGGGGGTGATGAAGATCAGGTCAAATCTTTTTGATTTTGCCGGAGCCGGAAATGTTTTTGGTGACCTGTGGTTCACCTTTGTATTCTACGTTGCCGCTGCCGTCAATTTCCACGTCCAAAGTATCGGTCACGTACAGGCGAATATTGCCGCTGCCCGTCAGGTCGGCTTCGGCGGTTTTTACGGGGCATTCTACGGCGTCAATATCGCCGCTTCCGTCGAGGGTGGCCTCCAGGTGGTCGCCTTCGCCATCCAGTTCAATGTCGCCACTTCCGCTGATGCGCAGGTCAAATTGCCCAAAAACGGCGTTCGGAACGTCAATATTACCGCTGCCGGAAATATCGAGGGTGAGTTTGGTGCCGGTAATCAGGTCGCGCACTTTAATGTTTCCGCTGCCATTGAGTTCAAAAGCATCCCAGGCCGGGGCATAAACGATTATTTTCAAATCATCCACGCTGTACACGCGGCGGTCGAAGGAAATTTCCAAAGTGCCGTCGTCCACAATCGTTTCCAGATCGTCAATAATGTTTTCTTCGCAGGTCACTTCTACCTTAAAAACCGAATCCACGCGGACTTCAATTTCGCCGGGAACGTCAATTTCCAACGCGTGGAAATTACTCACCGACCGGGTTTCGGTTTTGAAATCGCCGCTGCCGCGGGTGCCCGCCCAATCGCAGGCCGGAATGATAAAAAATAGTCCTCCCAGGTACAAAAGGTTCACTAAATACTTGATTTGTTTCATGCTGTTTGCTATTTTAGTTGAATTTATTTTTCCGTTGTAGTGGGGCGACCACAAGGTTCGCCCGTACATCTGCAAAATCTATCAGATTTGGCAGATGTATGCCGCTAATTTGCCCGTCGTAGTGTACACGTTTTTGTTGCCCATTGTAGCGTACTTTTTGTAACTACCCAGCCACTTTACGCGGGGAAAACGTACAAAATTTGGGCTTTCCCGCCATCTATGACCTCGGTAGAGGTCAGTGGAAAGCGGCTGGATAGTTACTACTTTTTCAAATACATTAAAAAATCAAAAATCGCTCTTCACTTTTCACTCTTCACTTTTCACTCTTCACTTTTCACTCAAAACCGGTATTTCACACTAACAACACCGCCCAGCCAGAACCGCAAATTGTCGCTATTTGTCGGGTTCCATTGCGGATAACCCGACGGAACGAATTCGTTTTTAAAATTTTGATCGCGGGTAATGAGCAGGTTTGCCGATGGCCCGGCGGCCAAATGCAGGTGTTTGCCCAAACGCCAGTTGAAACCCACGGCCAGTTGTTCCCATTCGCGCAAATCATCGCTGTAACGGCCCTGATTCAGGTGACGATGGATCAAATCAAAAGACACCCCGAGGCGTTTTTGGGCGCGGAGATAAGTGCCCACGCCAAAGCCGTAACTCCACAGGGTTTCATTTTCGGCCGTGTTGGATTCGGGTGAATAACCCGCCGTGAAAATGGTGTAAAAACGGTGGGTACCCGTTTTGAGGGCAGCATTGGCCCAGTGAATTTCGTTCGTGGAGGCTTCAACGGTGCAATACCCGCCGTACCGCGAAAAATTAAGCAGTCCAAACTGTACGCCGTCAATGGTGCGGGCGGAGTTAATCAATCCTACTTGCGCCCCTTTTACAAAATTGGCCCGGTTAAAAATGCCCGCTACCTGGGTTCCAACGGTGGTATCGGCGATATTCCCGATGCCACCGACCTGGGTGGGCGTTTGTCCGTGTTCGCTGATGTTCAAAATCCCCCCCACCTGAATGGCGTTATCCGCGTGTTCGGCGATGTTCAAAATACCGGCTACCTGCGGGCCTTTTTGGTATAGAGAAATGTTGCTGATACCGCTAATTTGCAACGTCGCCGTGTCGGCCTGGTTGTGGCATCCGGCAATTTGAACGCCGAGGGCATTGCCTTCTACTACATTAACAACACCACTAATTTGCACGCCGTCGACGTTGCCGTCCACGGCATTTAATACGCCGCCAATTTGCACGCCTTCCACGTTGCCATCCACGGCATTCATTACCCCGCCGAGTTGTACGCCATCCACATTGCCATCCACGGCGTTGAAGGTGCCGCCAATTTGTACGCCGTTCACTAGTCCGCCAACGGCGTTAAAAACCCCGGCAATTTGCACCCCTTCGATGTTTTCGCGGGTAATATTGCCAATTCCCCCCACTTCCACCAGGCGGTTACCTTTGGAATAACCCACCAGCACATTGACCGAAATATCATTTTCGACGCTGCCACTCATGCGGTGATTGGTACCGATATGGGGCATAAACGACAGTTGAAACGAGCGGCGCAGGGAATCATTCCGGGTATTGCGTTCGTTGATTTCCTGTTTGGACAGGTTAAACAATTTGGTAAAATCGCTTTGCATTTTGGCAAAATCCTCCTTCACCGTGCTGCGTAAACTTTTGGGCAAACCAGGGCTACCCAAAGAATCGGGCAGCATTTCAATTTTGATAAAACGTGGGCTTTGTGAGGTCACCTGCAACACAGTGTCTTTGTAATCGAGGGTAGCCACCACGATTTCCGAGGTGGGCGTAACGGGCAATTCGTAATAGCCGTTTTCGTCGGTGGTGGTAGATTTGAGCGTTTGGCGGTCGTAAATGGTGGCGTTGGGCAGTTTTTTGCCCGTTTTTTTGTCGCTCAAATACCCGCTGACGCGTTGTTCGGGCTTTTTGACTTTTTTCAAAATCAAATATTCGCCGCTTTGTTTAAAAGTGTATTCGCCGCCCAAAATTTCGTGCAAAATTTCGCGCACCGTTTGTTGTTGGCTGGCAAAGGTCACCCGGCGGTTTTTTTCGAGAATATTGGCGTTGTACGACCACTGAAAACGGCCTTTTTCCGATATTTCGTCCAATGCCGTCGCGATGGGCGTTTGGTAAAAGGAGACATTCAGGCGCAGGGCCAAAATATCGTGGGCCTGCAATTGCGCCGACAACAACGTGCCGTACAATACACCGGCGAGGTATATCCAAAAATGGGTTGTTTTATGTTTCATAGCGTTAATTTTTATCCCCAAGGTGCTTTTCGCCGGGGTAAATGTGGCCCGCAATGAGCCTTTCGTAATGTTTTATTCTTCGCAGCCATTCCCCGACAAGGCGTAGGTGCCATCGGCTTGTTTTTCGGCTTTTATGGAAAACGACGCGGCAATTAGTTCCAATACGCGGTCGAGTCCCAGGTTGTTGTACCGGGCGGTGAGCGGACAAGTCTGCAATTGCTGGCCTTTGAGGACAATCTGCACCCCGTAGGCTTTGTTGAGCGCCGCCACCACGTCAATCAGCGGTGTGGCGTTGAACTGAAAGACTTTGTTTTTGTACGCTACCGCGTTGGGGTCTTGCTGTTCGGGGGCCAATAACGCAAGGGTACCGCTCGATTTATCGTACACGGCCTGTTGGTCGGCGGTGAGATAAATGGTCTGCTGACGGGCCGAAACGGCTACTTTTCCGTGGGTAACGCTGACCAATACCCGGTTAGGATTGGTGTTGTTGTCCACGTTAAATGCCGTACCGAGGACCGTTACCGACAGTTCCTCCACGCTCACCACAAACGGTTTTTCCCGGTCGGGTTTTACCTCAAAATAGGCTTCTCCGCGCAGGGCGATGCGGCGTTCTTTTTGGTTAAAGCCGCTTTGGGTACTGAGTCCCGAATTGCGGTTGAGGGTCACCGTACTGCCGTCGGGTAATTGGTGGGTTTGGATTTCGGTGGGCAAAGTAGCCAGTTGGGTTACCGCCGTATCGGAGGGGCCGTGTAGCCACCAGGCGGCCACCACCAGCAATGCAATAGCGGCGGCGGCGGCGGCGGCGGCGGCGGCGGCGTAGGGTAAAAATACTTTCCAGGTATTGGCGGGAACCGGAGCAGTTTTGACCTGCGTTTTGACCTTCGTCAGCGCCGCCTCGGTATTGAACTGAAACGGAGCGGTTGGGCGGGCCTGGGGGGCCATTTCCCAGAGGCGGTACAATTGGTCGTAATAAGCGCGGTTTTGGGCGCTGTCTTCGAGCCAATGCGCCACCAGCATGGCCTCATCGGGGGAGATTTCCCCGGCGAATTGCTTGGCGATGAGGGTTTCTATATCGCTGTAGATAGGATTCATAGACGTTGAAAAAAGAGTGAAAGGTAGAAACAGAGACCAACGAGGGTCACCAGATAATCGGCTAAATGGAGTCGCATCATCTTGAGTGCCTTGCCCATTTGGGTTTCGACGGTTTTGACCGAAATTTGGAGTTGTTCGGCGATTTCGCGGTATTTTAACTCTTCAAAACGGCTAAGTTCAAAGACGTTACGGCATTGCGGCGGCAAGTCCTGCAAGGCTTTTTGAAATTTCTGGCGGAGTTCCGGTAAGGTATCCTCCGGCATTTCGTGTGCATTCTCCAATGGTTGAGCGTTAAATTGGTGATATTTTTCCCGGGTCTTTGCGTGTCGGATTCGGTTAAGGGCCGCGTTGTGGACCATTTTATACAAATACGACTTTACAGACCAGGCAATGTCGAGCGATGTGCGTTTTTCCCACAGTTTTACAAAAGCCTGCTGCACCAAATCTTCGGCTTCGTCGGGATCACCATTGGTCAATCCCATTGCGTAGCGGCAAAGTGGTTCATAATACTTTCGGAAAACGGCGTCGAAAGCGGATTCATCGCCCCGGCGTAGCGCCTCTGATTCGTGGTGTAATTCCTGATACTTCAAAACTTTAACGGGTTCGTATGCTCTGAGACACGCAAGGTAAATATTACCCTGACGCGGCAGAAGATTTTTTTTGTCCGCTCCCCCACTTATCGTCTTTTGCCCAAAATCCAAGCCCCTTTGAGGTACATACTGGCCAGACCACAAAATATCAGTAAAAAAACGCCGTGTGGCTTTGTCATCCAGAAGGGATCTACGGGATCGTGATGGTACATAAAAGCCGCTAATACACTGTAAAACATATCCACAATAGCCATTTTAATGGCCACTTTTAATTTTTCACTTTTATTCCCAATGGCAAGCCCATAGATTCCTCCTGAAAGACAAAGCCACACGGCGGCTTTAATGGACGTTAGTGCATAAGCAAGCCATTATGAATGTATTACGTCTATCAACCAAAGTCTAACTTCTTTCTTCCGTCTGATGTCTTCCATCTAATGTCTTCCATCTGATGTCTTCCGTCAAAGTTCTTTTCAAATCAGGGTAAACCGCGGCTTATGTGTCTAAGGGTGATTTTCAACTCATAACGGGTGCGTTTGATCATCATGGAAGTGTCGTCCGGAAGGCACTTCTTTTCACCCGGGCGCAGTGCTATTCAGGCATCTGCACCCACGCAGCGCCCGCACAACCATTACAAAATTATGCTACGAATACACCAAACCTGGATGCCATTCAGCGTCCTGACCTTGTTTTGCTTTTTTGCCCAAAATACCATTTTTGCCCAAACAACTTTGACCCAAACCCTCAAAGGCGTGGTGCTGGACAAAGCCCTGAAAGCGCCTTTGATCGGTGCCACGGTCAGCGTCGTATCGGTAGAACCCGTTAAAGGTGCCGTCACCGATGTCGAAGGCCGTTTTCGCATTGCGGCCCTGCCCCTCGGGAAACACACCCTGCGCATTAGTTACGTGGGGTACAAAGAGGCTTTTTTACCCAATATCACCCTCAACTCGGGTAAAGAAACCGATATCACCGTTGATTTGGAAGAAAATATCATTGCCGGAAACGAAGTGGTGATTACCGCTAAAGTAGAAAAACAAAAAGCCCTCAACGAATTATCAGCGGTAAGCGCCCGCACCTTTTCGGTGGAAGAAACCCAACGTTTTGCGGCAGCGGTGAACGATCCCGCCCGGATGGCTTCGTCGTTCGCCGGGGTGGCCATGCCCTCCGACGGGAACAATATTATCGTCATTCGCGGGAATGCGCCCAATGGCCTCCTGTGGCGCATGGAAGGCGTGGATATTCCGAATCCCAACCACTTTTCCAACGTCGGCAGTTCGGGCGGCGGCATTTCCATTTTGAGCGCTCAATTGCTCACCAATTCCGATTTTCTTACCGGGGCTTTTCCCGCCGAGTACGGCAACGCCACTTCCGGGGTATTTGACCTGAAAATGCGCAAAGGCAACAGCGACCGCCGCGAATACACGTTTCAGGCGGGGGTACTAGGCTTTGATGTCGCCACCGAAGGCCCTTTCCGGGTGGGCAAACGCACTGGTTCGTATTTGGTCAATTACCGTTATTCCACCTTGTCGGTGTTAGCCAAAATCGGGGTACCCCTCGGCGATGCCGTTACCAATTTTCAGGATCTTTCGTGGAATATCTGGCTGCCAGCGGGCCGGGCGGGCGTGTTTACCCTCTTTGGAATGGGCGGAAAAAGTGACCAGCGTTATTACGGCAAGGCCGATTCACTGCAATGGCTCGATAATCCCAACCTCGAATACGATGGTTTGTTTTTGGCTAATTCGGGCGTGGCGGGTATGACCCACAGTCTGATCTTGGGCAACCAAACTTCCTTAAAATCGGTAGTGGCCGTTTCCGGCACCCGCAACGGCGATGTCACCGACCGCTACAACCCCAATTACGCCCTGTACCGTTTTCAGGACAATTCCTTTATACAACGCAAACTCACCGTTTCTACCACGTTGAACCACAAATTTAACCGCCGCCACCTCCTGCGCACGGGGGCGTACGTGAACTTTTTGGATTATAACCTGCGGCAAAAAAGTTGGAACGACGAAGAAAGTGCGCTTCGCCTCGTTTTGCAAGACCAAGGAGCCACCACCAGCGCCAATGCTTTTGCCCAGTGGCAGTACCGTTCATCGGCGCAATGGACCTGGAGTGCGGGTCTGCACGGCCTCTTTTTGTTCCTCAACAACACGTATTCGGTGGAGCCGCGGGCATCGGTGAAATACACCCTTCGCCCCGGACAAACGCTGAGTTTCGGGTACGGGAAACACGGCCAAATGCAGCCTTTGGGTACGTATTTTACCAAAATTACCGACGATAACGGCAGCATTACCCAACCTAACCGCTCGCTGGGCATGACGCAGGCGCACCATTGGGTATTGTCGTACGACCGGGTTTGGGGCGGCAACTGGCACATCAAACCGGAACTGTATTTCCAGGCCATCACCGATGCGCCGGTGAGTGGTGCCACCAGTGACGCTTATTCAATGCTCAACCTGATTGCGGGTTTTGAAGATCGTTACGTGGTGAACAAAGGCATGGGGCGGAATTACGGCCTCGAATTGACGGTGGAAAAGTTTTTGACCAAAGGTTTTTACGGCATGTGGTCGTCGTCGCTGTTTAACGCCGAGTACAAAGGCAGCAACGGCGTGTGGCACGATACCCGTTTTAACGCCGGTTTTATCAATACCCTCACCACGGGTAAAGAGTGGAACTGGAATACGCGCCGTAAAAACCGGACCATCGGGCTGAACCTGAAACTGACCCATTCGGGGGGATTGCGCGAAACACCGATTGATGTGCAGGCTTCCATCGCTCAGGGCAAAGCCGTGTACGATGAATCGCGCGCTTTTGAAGAAATCATGCCCTATTACCTGCGCCTGGATACCGGGGTGCGCCTGAAACGCAATTTTAGCCGGGTGACTACTACCGTTTCGCTGGATATTCAAAACGCGACGAACCGCAAAAACGTGCAGGGCCGTTACTATGATGTGCGCGTTCAAAAGGTGAAAACGTATTACCAGGCGCCGTTGCTACCTATTTTGGCGTACAAAGTGGAGTTTGGAGGATAAAACAGACCTTGTTTTTGGGCTAAACTAGTGAGGTTGGTTGTTTTGAACATCGAACATTTGAACATCGAACGCCGAACATCGAACACCGAACAGCGAAGTGTTGAATTTTGAATTTTGAATTTTGAATTTTGAACAGCGAAGTGTTGAACATCGAACATCGAACGCCGAACACCGAATATCGAACGCCGAAGTGTTGAACATCGAACATCGAACACCGAACACCGAAGTGTTGAATACCGAACGCCGAACGCCGAAGTATCTGCTTATGAAACAGCCTTACCGCAGAGACTAGACTGTTCAATTATCAGCCTAAATGCGGTGCATAATCTAAGTAATCGTTATTTAGACGCGGGATAAAACCACATCATGCGCTACGTCGTATTTAAACCTTATTCAATTAAACAACACTTCGGCGTTCGGCGTTCGGTATTCAACACTTCGGTGTTCGGTGTTCGCTGTTCGCTGTTCGATGTTCGATGTTCGCTGTTCGGTGTTCGATGTTCAACACTTCAATGGGGGCTTAATTGAATCGTTTGCGCTAACTTCGCGCCACTATTTTTATTTTAGCGGTGCCTGCAAGAGCATGTCAAAACCGTGATTTTGGGCATTTTAAAAAATACGCGATGATTGAAATCAAAAAAGCAACCGATCAAGACCAAAATGCCATTTGGGCGATTATTCAACAAGTGATTGCGGGGGGCGATACTTACGCGTTTAGCCCCGATTCCAGTCGGGAAAAAATGCTGGATTATTGGTGTGGAGCCGATAAACATACCTACGTCGCCACCATCAACGACCGGGTGGTGGGCACGTTTATCCTGAAAAACAACCAACCCGACCTGGGCGCGCACATTGCCAATGCCTCCTACATGACGGCCCCGGCGGCCCGGGGACAAGGCGTAGGAAAGGCAATGGGACTGTTTTCGCTCGACGAAGCGCGTCGGTTGGGATACAGGGCCATGCAGTTTAATTTGGTGGTGGCCACCAATACCCAAGCCGTTGAACTTTGGCAAAAAATTGGTTTTACGATTATTGGTGAAATTCCCGAAGCGTTCCAACACCGGGAAAAAGGTTTGGTAAGTGCGTTTATTATGCATCAGAAATTATAGGAAAGTGCACTACTTTTGCGGTTGTAATCATTATAATCACAAAACAATAAAATCCACACCATGCCATACAAACTCCTCCTCTTTACCCTACTCCTCTACGCCTGCAAAAACGAACAAGAAGCACAGTATCTGGCGGATTTTAGTGCTTGCCACGGCGAACAAACGTGGGATTCGACCGCCATCAGAAACAGGTTAGTGGACCAATGGCGCCTGGAGTACATCCGCTGTTCCGCAGGCGAATCTCCAGCCACCTCGGATTTTACCATCGAATTTAAAGCCGACAATACCCTCGAAGTAACCGAAAATGGCGTCGTTACCCAAACGGCCGCCTGGTCACTTAAACAAGGCGGTACTAAGTTTTCGTTGGTCACAACCCCCAGTATCAGCGAAGTGCAGGGATCGATCCATTTTTGCTTTGAAAGAGTGGAGTTCAATTATTCGAATTTTGACCTGTGCGACCACTATTTCCGGCGATTTTAGGTCTCAAAAATGCACCTTATCATCAACATAAACAATTTTACCATGCACTACAAAACAACCATCCATTTACTGCAACAACTTGCATGTCTGCTGCTTTTGGCGGGCACCGTACACGCACAGGATCCTTATCCACCCGAATTGATTTCCCGGTTGAACATCCAACGGATCGAGGGGTATTTAAAAATGACGCCCACCCAAAACGACTCTACCCTGATTACCGCCGAGCACTTCAATTCCCAAACGGGAAAAAGACAACGCATTGATATTTATGATTCGCTGGGCATCAAAGATTCTTACCGGTACACCTATCTGCACGATACTTTGATGGAAACAATGGCTTATTTCCGGCGAGATACTCCCATTTATGAAGTCACCCGTTTTTACGATGCCGCAGGCAAAGAATTAAAATGGACCCGAAATTATATGCAATCAAATCAAAGCAATGTTGAATCGGTGAATGTGTACGACAAAAAAGGCCGTTTAATCGAACAAAAAATCATCAAACAAAAAGATGGAAAAATAACCCAACACGAAAAATACAAGTACCACGCCAATGGGGTCAGAAAAGAAAAAAAGGTGCTGTTGCCTGAATACCAGAAAGAGGTCTTTAAATACGACGAAAAGGGAAAACACCTGAGAACTGCCCAATCAAAAACGTATTTTTTGGTAGAAACATTTGAAAACCACGCCGGGTCGGGACGAAAAATGACCCGCGAAACCATGTCTTATACCTATCCAAAATCTATAGTTGCCCTCAACAGTTGGTTTCTCCTAAAACCACGGGCCGTTATGGTCACCGAATGCTATTACCGACCAGATGGATTACCCGACTACGAATTACAATACCTGAACGATAAGTTTTACGCCAAAAAAACTTATATAGTGAAAAGTGAATAGTGTAGAGTGAAAAGTGAATAGTGTAGAGTGAAAAGTGAATAGTGTAGAGTGTTCATTTTCAATGGTATAAAAACATTTTTCCTTAAAACGAAATGGGTATAATCTGTAAAATCCGAAAGATTTGGTAGATTTATGCCACGACCTGCGTAGGGTACACATTTTCACCACTAAGGTGGTAAGAAATGTAAGAGACACTAAGCGTAGAGTAGTGAAAAGTGTATAGTGAAAAGTGAAAAACTTTTTTTAAACATTTAAAATGAGTACTCTACGCTTAGTGAATCTTAGTGCATTCTTACTTTAGTGGTAAAAAACACCCTACGACGAGCAAACTATTCACTCTACACTTTTCACTCTACACTCTTCACTTTTCACTCTACACTCTTCACTTTTCACTCTACACTCTTCACTTTTCACTCCCAACCATTATTTTCCGAACGACGCTGCCGAAATTCGTGGTGACTTTGCACATGTACATACCCGCAGCCAACGGGTAATGGCGCTCGATACGGCCTTCCGGCAAGGTATTACTTTGGATATCCGAAACCACCGTGCGACCATTCAGCGCAAAAATCTCCACCGAAACGGGCGTTGCTTTATTTAACTGTACCGCAATGTTCGCCGAACGGATGGCCGGATGAACGATTGTTACCCCAAAAGCATCCGTGAGGTTCGACCACTCGTAAGTACTGCTGGCCGGATTGTTCAACGGAATAAATGCCGCGTACAGGTCAATGTCCCCGTCGTTGGAGCGGCCATCGGCCCAAACCGGAATGGCGAAATAATCGGTACAAATGACCTGCGTGTATTCCCCAATGCCAAAACCGGCGTTTAAATCACCAATTTTGCTAAAATCCGAAGGCGCGGAACTGGCTTTTTGGGCCGTCGAAAAAGTAGCCCCGTCGTCTTCCGAGACCGCAATAACGTAATCGGTGTTGGTGCCCGTGGGATCATCCGAGCGGTCGTAATAAGACACGCACAACAAGCCCGTGTTGTTCACGTACAAGGCCGCGTAAAATTGGTGGGCTTCTTCATCCGGTCCGGGGTTGATGCGCACCGGCGCGCTCCAGGTTTGACCATTGTTGGTGCTTTTAGAAAACCAAACATCGTAACCCGCCGTTTGGGCGCTGCTCAGGCCATTGGCCGTCCAGGTACAAAACAAAGTACCGGGTGTTTTGCCCGCCGCCACGTGGGGGCAGGGATACAAGCGGTCGCTATTAATCCCCGCAATACTATCGAGGCTGGTGCCGCCCACCAAACGGGGGAAATACACGTCCGAAATTTTGGTTTCCGGCGCAAAACTAACGCCGCCATCGGTCGAAACGGCGTGGTAAATGCCCATATCCGTCGTGCTGTTGCCCGCAAAAAACGTCACGTGAACGCGACCAGCGGCATCAATAGCGATGCTCGAAAACTGCACAATGCCGTAGTTATTGGTGTGCACCTGCACCGAAGGGCTGGTAAAAGTGGTACTGGTTTTGGCCTTTTTTCGGAGTAAAATTTGGGCCGTGGAGGTCACGGAATCCAGAATTTCGAAACGGGTGTAGGCCACGTACAACGTTCCTTCGTTAGCGCCGCTGGTTTGGTCAACGGCCATCCATTGTTTATCCACCAAATCACCCATTCCGGCACCGCCGGAGAGCACTTCCAAGGGCACTTTACCTTCGTCAATGAGCACCGGTGTACCCCAGGTTGCGCCTTTATTGGTGGATTTACTCACGTAAAGCGCCAATTTGACGGGTGGTTCACTAAAAACATCAATGGTTAACACCAGCCAGGACAAATAAGCATTGCCCGATTTATCAAAAGCAATCACCGGATCGCCGCCACCGGCCACCAACGCAAAACCACTGCCGGGGCTAAAATCCACGTTAGAGGTTTTCCAGGTTTGGCCAAAATCGGTGGTGTAACGAACGGGTACATCGAGCGGGGCCAGAAAATTGGCCGCATCCTGCACAATGCCGGAAACAATAATATTCGCCGAATCCGCCGGGTTAATGGCCGCGTGTACTTCCGATTCGGCTTCCGGGTTACCGGAGACAACCGTTTCGCCCGAACGGTCCAGGGCGGTGTTGTTGGTGTGTTGCCAAAGGTGCCCGGGCAACGGTTCGCCGGGATGCGCTATTTGCCATTGTTGGATTTCCGCCAGCGGGTATCCCCTCAGTTTTTCGCCCATCATCCGCTCTACCGCTGTTCTGACAAAATTACTTTTTTGGGCATAAGAAGTGTTGAAGAGAAAAAATACTCCTCCTAACGTTAAATAAAAGAGTCTCATATTTGAATAATATTGATGAAAATTGGTTAATTTATGGACAAAAATGCGCACGGGGGCCGATTAAAAAGATAATATTCGGATATTGTGACGTTTTTAAAAAAAAACCGGGCAACCAAATTTTTAAATCAGTAGTCAATATCTCAGTTTATGCAACAGCAGTGGAGCGATCAAGAATTAGTGGAAGGCATTTTGAAGGGAAGTCCAGCCCATCAAATTGCACTGTATCGGCAGTATAACGTGCCGATGTATCGGATATTGTTGCGCTACGCCAAGGACCGCGCCGAAGCCGAAGACATGATGCAAGACGCCTTTGTGCGGGTGTATCGAGACATGGCGCAGTTTCGCGGCGATGGCGCTTTGGGGGGGTGGATCAGGCGAATTATGATCAACACCGCGTTGAGTCATTTGCGCAAACAAAAGGATTTTTTGCGCGATACGGGCGATTTCACGCCGTTCGAAAACCTGTTCCGAACGGATGAAGACACCGCCTCCAACATGGACGCCGAAAGCCTCATGAAACTGCTCCAAAAACTACCTACCGGTTACCGAACGGTATTTAACCTGTACGCCATTGAGGGCTTTAGCCACGAAGAAATTGCCGAACAGTTAAATATTTCGATTGGAACCAGTAAAAGTCAACTCTACAAAGCCCGGGAGTTTTTGAAAAAAATCCTGGACAAATCATATTTTGAACCTCAGAAATAACCAAAATCCATCACAAAAACTGATATAAATGGCTAATAATCAGGAATTCAATTCCATTGACGAACTCTTTCGCAAGTCCTTTAACGACTTACCCGCTACGCCCGCCAATAATGGCTGGGACACGCCCTCCGACCGGGTGTGGCAAAATATTAATGCCCATGTCCAGCCCGCCACCGGCGGATGGTCGGCCGGAACCAAATGGCTCGCAGCCGTTTCCATCTCGGCCCTGGTTTTAGTTGGCGCGTATTGGGCCTTTAACCGCACCGAACCGGCCGCTACGCTACCAGCCACTCCGGCGGAACAACCGACAGTAGCGCCCACGCTACCGGCAACGGACGCACCCGTTACCAACGAAGTGCCCACCACCAAACCGGCAGATAATACGGCAGCGGCAAAAACAAAAGCAACGGACAAACCGAGTAAAACCCCAACGACTGTAGCACCGGGAACCACCACCGATGCCAACAACAGCGCACCCAAAAACTCCGCCGAAAAAACCAAAGAGGCCCCCAACAGCATCGAAAAACGCAAATTAGAACAGGTCGTAAAACAACAACAACAGTAAAAAATTATATACTTTTAGCGGTTATAAAAGCCTCGCAGTGTCACGCTGCGGGGCTTTTTTCTTACCTTCGCCCCATGAAACGACATTACATACTATGGTACCGATTGGACCAAAAAGACCGGTATTTAATCTGGATTTCGGACAAAATAGACAGTGTGCTCGTGCGCGATAAACGGGTAGCCACCTTTGAAACCATCGCCGAAGTGCAGGCTTACGCCGCCGCGCAACGGATTCCGCTGGTGGACGAAGCCCCGGTGGTGAACAATTTTGATACCGTTCAGGACTGGATCACGGACCCCAATCAGGTACTCAATGCCGTGGATTGTATGAATGTGTGGAATTTGGTAAAAGACATTACCACTGCGTTTAAGATCAAGTTCAAGGGCAACCTCACCGATCCGATGACGTTGGAGGTATACGATAAAATTTGCCAAAACAACACCATTCCCGCCCATATTCCCGGGGCCGAAGGTGGCAAACGCAATTTAAAAGAAAAAGAAAGGAAAGTATTGGCCGATATTATGGCGCAAGCCATTGCCATTGCGCAAAAAACGATTGTGGCCTAAAAGAGCGAGTTCGGGTTTTTCTCACCGAATCAAACTCGACTCCCGCTCGCTGCTCATAAGCGTGCTGTGCCGTTTTTCACTTGCTAACCGGCACAGCACGCTAAGAGCACTTGATACCCGAACTACTCGCTGACCAAAACAACCGATCGGGCTACCCTACCCTTGTCGGTATGCACGAGCACAAAAAACACGCCGTCGCTCTGGTCCGTTAAATCAAAAGCAACCCTAATTTGTGACCCACTACCGACTTTTCTTTCGAGTCGTTGCCCGTTCACTGCGTATAATTCTACAATCACTTCGTTGTTTTGTTCAAAAGTAAGTTGCACCTGAAATTGCCCATTCGTAGGATTGGGCAAAACGCGAAAATCTTGTAAACCCAGTGTTTCCTCAATCCCGGAAACCAGGTTTACCACCACTTGCGTTGTTGCAGTACATCCACTGGCATCCGTTACCGTAACGGTATAGGTACCGGGTGCCAGTTGCGATATCATAGCCGTAGCAGCGCCCGTACTCCACTGATAGGTATACGCAAAAGCGCCCCCCGTAGCAACTGCCGTCGCGGTGCCATTATTGCCGCCTTGTGCCGGTGTAGAGATGGCCTGAACGCTAAGATTACCACTAACTACCGGAATTTGAACAACGACCGTACAACTTGCCCCATCTACAACGGTTACAGTGTAAGTACCCGGGCAAAGTCCAATTCGGGCCGCATCCAGCGAACCATCGCTCCACAGATAAGCCGCTTGTCCGCTAGCCCCGGCTAATTCAAAGGTAATATCCGTTTTACAGTCACTTGGAGCGCAATTGCCCGAAGATGAAATCACTGGAGTAACCGATAAATTGCACCCGAAATTCGGTGGTACGACATAACATACTTCCAGCGACCAATTGGTTAATGAACCGCCGTCGGGTTGTTGTACATCGGTGATTTGCATGATCCATTCGCCTTGTGATGGTTCTCCGTTAAACACCGACAACGGTGTGCGCGGTTGGTATAAACCACCGTCGGTGGGTGGGCAGGGAATGGTATTGTACGGTGCCGTAGCCTCGTCATCAAAACTAAAGTAAAAATCTTGTTCTGCATCACAAATGGGTCCGCCTACTTCCAACAATGTACCCGAAGGACTGATGAGCGTGAACCGAAGATCCCTCATGTAGTCGTGATCGCCCTTCAACAGCGGAATGTTCACATCCGTTACAACACTGGATACCGGAAGGTTTACTTTGGCCAAAATCGTATCCGGCTCTACCAATGGCTCAATAAAAAGTGGAAGACCAGTACTCACTAAAGTGGTGCAAATGACCCCAACGGTAGAAAACTGAAACGCCGCGCCAAATTCACCTTCCGTGCAAAAATTACGCGCCTTTACCCGCCAGTACAGCGTCGTTTCGGTGGGCAAAATTTCAGGAACCTGGTATTGATTGGTATTTACTCCATCTTGTTGCACTAAAATGGGGGCAAAACCGGGGTTATCGGCAATTTGAACGGTGTAAGCGCTGGCATTAGGGATCTTTTTCCAAACCAATAAAGGCAATGCCGGAACCTGAATAGCATCATTGACCGGTGCTACTAAAACAAGGGGATCACTGAACAATATTGGCGTAGCATTAAGTACAAAAGTTGTTTGCTGAGTTCCCGTTGTACTGGTGCCGGTGATAACAATGGAATAAAGTCCCGTTTGGGCGTTGCTTAACCCCTCCAGGGTAAGGATAACCGAGGTTCCGGCAGCGACGCTGCTTTGACTTAACGTGGACGTCACCCCGGCTGGTAATCCGGTGACGACCAAATCTACCAAACCCGAAAAACCTCCCGTTGATGCCACCTCTAATTCAATATTCAACGTATCCAACCCGCAAGTAGGGCTGGATTTGGGATTGCTCACCAGCAAAAAACCCGGTTGAGGTGCTATTATTCGGAAGTTATTGTTTGAAATATCAAAGAAAATATTCCCCTTGGCCGCAACCATTACCCGCGCTGTATTGGTATTGATATCGGGTACATCCACTGGATAAATACCATAATTGGGTACGCCGGCCGCCAAAACGATGGGGTAACTAAGACCTCCGTCGGTTGACAGCAAAATATCTACTTCGGAGCAATTAATCGGCGCAAACTGGGTATTGGCGGTATTCCATTGCACCAACTCTTGCCCACCGGCCAACCATGTAACGCCTATTGTGTTGGGAGCAGTCACGACAAAAGGGCCGGAGGCCGCGTTAACCTCCACTTTTACAGTGTCTCCCATGTCCGAACAACTTCCGCCAATGGCATTGTCGCGTACGGAAACTCGGAAATTCATTTCCCGATTCACCGATGGTAATATTTCCCAATTAAAAGGTCCGCCGTTGGCCAAAGCCGATAAAGCCGGAAAATAACGGGTTGGACTGGCGGACGGGACAAAAGTCCTGAACAGGGGTCCGCCCGTGTTGGTGGATAACGGAGGTTGGGTGCTTATTTCAGTGTCAAATTGCTCCCAACAATACGTAATGGGGTCGCCATTGGGGTCACTGGCCACTGCGGTCAGGGCAAAAGGTGTCCTTGCCGGAATCACGAAAGAACGTCCGTCGTTGGTGACCACCGGCGGTTCGTTGTCCAATGGCGTATGTTCACCGCAGGTTTGTCCTCCCCCAAAAACAATAAATGTGGACATTTCCTCCAGGTTAAATCCGTGAAAATAAGCGTCGGAATTGGATTGAACATTATCCGGGCAAATACCCGCGTATGCCATAATGGTAGAACCGCTACCGGGTTCCACCAGCGTCGGAGAAGGGAAACCGTTATTGCCGCACCCGTGATGCGGGTGACTGCCCGAAAATTGATGCCCCATTTCGTGAGCGACGTAATCAATATCAAAAGGATCACCCACTGGCGAACCAAGGCCCGTGTAACCAAAAGCCTTGGCACCGGTTGCGCAAACGGCCGCATAATAAGCATATCCGCCGCCACCGATGCCAAAAATATGGCCAATATCGTAGCCCTCGTCGCCAATCCGTTCATCAATAAGCGCTTGATTCTCTTCACCCAAAAAGTCAATCCCATCGGAAAAAGGATCCGTTTGGGCATTTAAAAAAATGAGTGTATCGTTATTGGCAATGATGGTCATGCGTACCGCAAAATCATTTTCGTACACGCCGTTGATTCGATTCATCGAAGTCACCATTGCGCCCAAAACCAGCGGAACCGTACCACCGTGAAAAGTAGCGTACTCTCCATTGCAACTCAGGGCCAGGCGGTAGGTGTGCAAGTTGCAATCGCCAAAAAGCCCGGAACCTTTTGGGCTGTTTGAAACAATATGCTGCTCGGGATGCTCTCTAAAAGAACACGAAAATGCTGGTTGTTTGTCCGAAACAAAGTCCTTTTTGGCGTACACCTGATACAATCCATCTTGTCCGTGGGACAAAGGATCAATAAACACCGTACCAAAATTGGGGGTGAACATCATGGCGTGAAACCCCTGCGGTGTGAGGTCGAATCGAATGTTCATCGCCGGGTTATTCAGTCCGCGGCCCGCGTACGTGCGGATACCCGGGTAACGATCGGCCAAACCCTTTTCCATAATGGGCGATTCCCACACTTTAAAACGCGCCATACTGCCGTCGGGCAGTGGCATTTCGAGCACCGGAGCCTCGGTTTTGGCCGCGGGTGTTCGCTCCATCGGGGCGTTTTCTAACTGCTCGCGCAAGTTATTGATGCCCAATGCAAACGTTTGATACGATTTGGGGTGAATGCGCCGTTCCCCCGACACAGACTCCAACTCCGTGGGTAATGGCGTTGACCAGAGTCGTGCCATGTTGGCGGATTGTGCGGAAATAAACGTGGGAAAAAAAAGGGTAAAAAAAAGAATGAAGCGGTTCATGTAAGTAGTTTTGTGAAATAAGATAAGCCATTTAATGCTGCGTTATTCAGCAAAAAACCAATGTTAAATTAGGCGATAAAGGTAACTGACTTATCTGAAACAACGTCGCTACTCCGGCACAAAACACCCAAAGGAAAGTATTGGCCGAAATTATGGCCCGGGCCATTGTCATTGCGCAAAAAACGATGGTGGCGTAAATTGCTCACGCTTCCAGCCAATCCCGGAACGATGAAGTGGTGCTTTGGCTCGTAAGCAAAGGCTGGGTGCTTCCTTTAACTTTGACGGATAGGGCATTTTTCGAATACCGCTCCACTTTTTCGATGTGTTGCCGGTGGATAATTTCGCCGCGATTTATTTTAAAAAAATCGTCGGGATGGAGTTGACTTTCCACAACTTTTAGGGTGGTTTCGGCCAGCAGGTGCTTTTTACCGCTCGTATCAAACGCCCAAATCACGCCTTCATCGGCGGAGAAATAAGTAATATTTTCGGTATCCACAAAGTAGATGCCGTTGTTGGTTTGAGCGGTAAATCTCTTTTTAAAAACGTTGGCCACGGGAGCCTGTCCCAACAACTGCGACAATTGCCGCAACACCTCACTATCCGACGTTTTTTGCAGCAAACGGAATTTTTGCCAGGCTTTGTCGAAACGCTCCCGCGAAAATGGTTTTAGCAGGTACTCAATGCCGTTGGTTTCAAAGGCATTCATCCAAAATTGATCGTAAGCCGTGGTAAAAATAATCGGGCAACGCACGGGCACCCGCGCGTAAATGTCAAACGCCCGCCCGTCCAGCAACTCAACGTCGGAAAAAATCAGATCTACCGACGGCGACTGGTTTAAAAACGCAACGGACTTTTCCACCGAATCCAACTCCGCCACAATGTCCACGGCCGTATCTACCTCGGCCAAAAAGCGTTTTAGTTTGTTCCGGGCCGGAATTTCGTCTTCAATGATGAGTATTTTAATCATTGTTCAGGGTATTAATCAAAGGTATTTCCACCGCAAAAACCGAGGCGTCGCGGCGAATAACAATCTGTTGGCGGCTCAATAAATGGTACTGGTCTTTTAGGTTATTTAACGCCTTGCCGGAGGTAAAAGCCGGATTCAATTTGGGTTGTAGATTATTGAAAACCAATACGTTGCGGTCAATTTTTACGCGAATCACCACGGGCTGTTCCGCCGAACCCATGTTGTGTTTGATGGCGTTTTCGATCAATAACTGAATGGTCATGGGCACAATGTACCCTTCCGAATTGTTGATGTCAAATTCCAATTGATAAGCGTCCCCAAACTTGTACCGGATTAAATTAAAATAGTGCCGGGCAAAGGTAATTTCCTGCGAAAGGGCAATCAGTTTTTGATCCGATACCTGTAAAACAAAACGGTATAACTCGGCAAAATTATTCAAAAAATCGGAGGCTTGGGTTTTATCTTCCTCAATTAACTGGTCCAAAACGTTGAGGTTATTAAACAAAAAATGCGGGTTAATCTGGTTTTTCAATTGCATTATTTTGCTTTCGGCCAACGCCCGGTCGTAGTTTTTAAGTTGTTCCTGGTGCTGTTTGTTGCGCCGATAATAGGCGTAGGACAAATAAAAACTACCGTAAATCAAAGCATTTAAAAAATACCCGAACGACGAGTGCATCAAGGTATTGGCGTTAAAATTCCGTTCAAACGTGCCAAATAAACCGGCAATCAGCAAACCCAACGCCTGCATAGCCACAAAATACAACCCAATGGACGAAGTAAAAATGCCCAACAAATGTTTAAACTCGGGCACGCTCGAGGTGGGCCATTTTGAACTTAAATACCGCATAATGGCAAATAATATGCAGGCATTGCCCCATTGTACCACCGCGGCTTCCGGCGTGAACGTCAAGGCATTGATGTCGTGGTTGGTCATAAATCGCACCTGCACCGACTGCACGTAAGCGAACAAAAAGATAAACCACAAAAAATATTGGTGCCGCCGAACGGCAGACAATGCATTTTTCATATCCGTTAAGATACAATGGAGGTTGCTTCGGGCCTCGAAACAACCTCCAGGTCATATTAGTTACTTCTTTTCGGGAAAAGACGCCGTCACGTTGCCTTTATCGTCAAAAAACTCCAATTTGCCATTGTTGTTTTTATCCACGTAAAAACACGCTTTGGGGTTGCCTTTATCGTCGTTAATAAACAAGCCATTACTCATGCCCCGGGATTTTCCAAGCATAATCCGGGGTGTTTCCCCGATGAGGCCCTGTTGCTGGTATTCCTTCCATTTTTGTTCCCACAACGCCGGGTCTTTTTGCCGAATGGCGTCCAATTCGCGCATAATGGCCTCAGTTTTGGCCTGCGACTCGTTGGCGGGCCGGTCATTGAACACGAGGCTACCGGCCACAAAACGCCGCTCTCCTTCTTTGAAATCAATGGTTTTGAGTTGCATGACCTGGTCGCCGTCGTATTGATCGTAAGTCAGGGACAAGCCCGAACTATGGCCTTTTTCATTTTTTTGGCCATCGTAAATCAGGCCCCCGCACTCGATGCCATCTTCGTTAAAAAAGAGCATACCGGCGCGTTTTTTGCGGTCAGCGTTGGTGGCTCTTCCGTTAATTTTTACGGTACCGTTCGGAAACTGCGCCACGTTGGTAATAACCATTTTTACCGTACCGTCTTTTTCCACGATGTTAATGCGTTCCACGTCAATTTCGGTAAATTTTTGGTTACCCAGACGGTGAAAAGACATGGTAGCGAGGGCCAAAACACCCAATACCGTGGCAACGGCAAAAGTCCTCAAAAAAATCAATTCTTTGTTCATTGTTGTTCAGTTTATAGTTATTGTATCGTGTTGTACGGTGCAAAACTACCGGGCTATGAGAGTGACAGCCAACTCAAAACAATGAACGCCGGAAAAAACCGGGCGGCCTAAGGAAAAACAGTAACGAAAAAAACGCCTAAAAGCCCACAAAAAGAATGCGCAGACGGCTATCCCGCGACAACCCGCCGGGGTTACAACCGGGTGTACTTTCGGGAATGGGCTGTTTCAGGGTGTTGTAATAATCCACCCAAGCCGGAAAAAACGCCCCCGTATCGGGATCTTTAAACGTCATGGGCGGCTGCTCGAAAAAAGGTTCGCCCCGGTTACCCGCCTGAAAGGCAATCGCCACCATTTCGGAGCAATACAAAAGGCCGTTGTTGGGTAAAAATGCATCGTCGTACGGCACCCCAACCATCCCCAAGGCTGCCACAACTGCGCCTTTCGCCACGCCGGACCAACGCCGTTTGAGGCGAGCCACCACAATTTTCGGACGACCGTCGGCGGTGGTACTCCGTTGCACAAACTTCGGCACAGCCGTGAGTTGCACCCCTTTCCCAATCGCTTCCACCACGGCCAGGGTATCACCCGAGGCCACGACCAACCCAAGGTGCGAAAAGTCTTTTCCATCCACGCCGTCGGTCACTTTTTCGATGGCATTGCAGAGCGGTCCGCAGTCTAAATCCTGAAAAATGAGGTCACCGGCCCGGAGGTCTTTTTGGACATCAAATTGGGGGTTCGAGGGCGACCCGGAGAAGTGGTACAAGCCCATTAACAAAAGGGGGAACAAAGAAAAATATCCGTATTTCATCGTAGCAAATCGCAAAAATGGTTAATTTTTGATTAGAAAAGAGGCAAAAGTACGGATATTTTGAAGAAATGAAATTTTTAGCGAATCAAGTAAAAGCACTTGTTTTTTACATACAAGTATTTTTACGCTTAAACCCCTGCAAACTGTTTCGATACCTTTGCCAAGTCAGATAAGTGATGTTGATTGTGTAAAATTAATTCTCTTTAGTTGAGCCTGCGTGTGCGATTATCGTATTTGAACCTTCTGAGATGCTGTGGTACTCAACTGGCAAAAGTCAATCCTGTAAATAACCAATAACAATGAAGTCCAGAGATCATTTAAAAAAACGGGGCGTTTCCGAAAAGCCTTACGAGTAGGACCTATACATTATATATTTTTCCTTATGGCAGTTCAACAAGACAAAATGCTTCAGTCGTTGTTTGATTCACTTTTTGGTGTGTTTACCGGTGCCCCTCCCGGTGGTGAAAAAGGAAGTGAAGCCGACAAAACCGTATTAATTTTAAACTGGCCCGGCCAGGCCATCGACATGGCTACGTTTGCCAACCCTTGGAGTCCGGCCAATCCTACCGGAAATCAAAACGCGCTTGAAACATTCAGTGACCTGGTAGATACGATCCCCAACATTGGTGTGGGTTATTCTTCCAGTGGTAAAAAAGTTTCCGACGTTCACGCATTGGTTGTTGATGCCAAAGTAACGCCCCCGGAGTCCTCCGATGCAGAAAAGGCTGCTTACCAAAAGGCTAAAGATTACCTCACGGCTCAGGTAGATGGTTACGATGATAATACCGGTGCACCCATCAAAACGGAAGGAGACTCTCCTATTTATGCAAATTACAAAAGGAAAAAAGATGTCTACTTATCGGCATCCACCAATTTCCTTAACCAGTACCTTTTGCTGGATATGAGTAAGCCGGAAGATCAGCGGAAATGGGCAATTCTAGGGCCAAATCTTCAGGAAAAAGTGGATACAGCGATGAAAGACTGGTTTGCCGCCCAAAAAACTAGAGTTGAAGACATGTTGGCTACACTGGCGCAAAGTTCAAATAACCAGGTGGGTAAACTCTTCATGGAAGCCCAAACGAACTTTAAAACCATCACAATGTCCAGCACCAAAACACCGGGGGCTCGTTATCACCCCAGTTACGCCCGGCCAGCCGCCTGGTTTGCCCCCGGAAACGCCGATACCTGGACGGAAACAACCGTGAGTTCCGAAGAAATGAAAGTTGCTGAGCATTCCGATTTTACCAAATACGGCGCCAGCGCTTCGGCTTCTTGGGGATTGTGGTCCGGCAGTGGTGGCTTTGACAAACAAGACGGTCACGAGAGTATGTCAAAAGAAACATCGGACATCAAAATTTCATTCAAATATACCCGCGTCGAAATAGACCGCCCCTGGTTCAATGGCTTGTTGTACGATGTAAACGGTTGGAGCCTGACGGGACAAAAGGAGGGATCTATCTCTGATGGCACCAAGACGCAAAGTGGCAACATGATGCCCATTTTACCCACTGCATTTATTGCCATCAGAAACCTGAAAATTTCGGCAAAATGGGGAAAAGAAGACTACGAACTCATTACCAGTAAATTGGCCACCAAAGCCTCTTTTGGTTGGGGACCTTTCCGGATCAGCGGTAATTACGAAAGTTCAAGCAGCGATATGACGCACACCACCAAATTCGACGGAACAACCATCGAAAGCAGTGGCCTGCAAATTATTGGCTGGATCAACACTGTTCTTCACAAAAGTCCACCACTATAGTTCTTTTTTACGGAAATAACCTACAGCAGAGCGCAGATTGGTACAGCATACTGCCTCTGCTGTATTTTTTTCGGCAATACCAAACCTGGACAAAGTTTACCATTGCCAGTACATTCACCTTTTTTTGCACGATTTTTAACGAATTACACGCATGGATTTGATAACAAAAATTCGGAACACAATATTCGACACCATACTCGCCGCCTATGGCACAAATACCAACGACCCCTCTACTTCACCGTATCAGAATAACAATATTTTAGTTACGCGTTTATGGCCGGGCCAACTCATTGATGAAAAGGAATACGGAAACGCCTGGACTCCCTACAATAAACAAGGCTGGATGTTGGCCACCGAAAACCTTTCTACGCTGGTCAATACTATTCCGGAGATTGGCGAGTGGTACAATGCATCGGGCCGTACGATAGAAGAAGTTTACGAATATTTGTTATCAACGGCCAAACCCGCCGCCGAAAACAAAGCCATTGATACCCCTCGTAGTATGGATGCCGACCCAACTGCCGATACCGCTTCCCTGCCCCCCAACGTCAAAGCCGAATTGAAAAAACAAAAAATGGTAGAAACCACCCTGCCAGATCAATCCACTATCCAAACCTTGTACCTGACCCCGGAAGCCGCTAACCTGAAAAACCTGGAAATTGCGCACAGTAACGCCGCCGCCGCCGTATTGGCACACCGTTTTGCCACCGAAAAACAACAACCTAACACCGCCGCAAGACCCACCGCCAATAAAGGTGAAATTAAACCCGATGCCTCATTAGAACAAAAGCGAATTGACACGTGGAACCAATTACAGGCCTTAACGGAAAATACCCCCAGCGCGCGAGATACTTTTTATCCGTTTGATGCCAATACCGTATTTTTTAAAGCAATACAAATTTTTACCCGATCAACGTTACAAAGTATTAAAAACCCGGGTATTAGTTACCATCCTTCTTATACCAACCCCGAAAATTGGGTGGATCCCCAAGGGGCTGTGAACTGGCCGTTACTCACTATTCCTGTGGCAGACACCACCCCAAATGTTACCCTCACTATTACGTTTTCGCGGGTGGATATCAATCGTCCCTGGCTACTTGCTTCGTTGTTTGACCTAAAAGATTGGAAAAATTCAGAAGGACCAGGCTATTTTTCCAACGGAAAATTCACGGATAACAAAGGTACTTTGGCCCTCATTTCGCAGTCTATGATCGTCGCCCGCGACATTGTTGCCCGCTACGATGATGGCTCCACCGTATTTAGATCAACGGGACTTCAGGTGCTGGCGTACGTGAATAAACTTACCCCTTTTGCACCACCTGTGTAGGAAATTAAAGGATGGCATTTTTCAAGGGCAAACCTTTTTCAAAATCACTAATATTTTGCAAAGTTGTTTTGGCAATTTCCGTCATCGCTTCGTGCGTAAAAAACGCCTGATGGGCTGTAATGAGCACATTGGGGAACGACATTAACCGTAAAATCATTTCATCTTTGATGGCGGTATCCGAAAAGTCCCTAAAGAATAGTTTATCCTCCTGCTCGTACACATCAAGCCCCAAACTACCGAGATGACCGGTTTTTAAGGCTTTTATCACGGCTTTTGTATCAATTAAACCACCTCTGCTCGTATTAATCAGCATCGCGCCTTTTTTCATCAAACTCAAATTATGGGGATTAATGAGGTAATGCGTTGACTCGTTGAGTGGGCAATGTAACGACAAGATATCGGCATTTTGGAACAAATCCGGCAGGGTTGTGTACTGCACTTTAGTATCGGCTAAGTCGGGGTTGGGTTGAATATCGTAAGCCAATACATGGCAACCCAGCCCAAGCATGATACGGCAAAAAACCGACCCGATTCTTCCGGTGCCCACAACACCCACGCTTTTCCCGTACAAATCAAAACCCAACAAACGATCTAAGGAAAAATTACCATCGCGCACCCGGTTATACGCCTTGTGGGTTTTCCGGTTGAGCGTGAGTATGAGCGCCAGGGTATGTTCGGCAACGGCGTGCGGCGAGTAAGCAGGCACGCGCACAACGGTCAAGCCATATCGCTTCGCCGCTTGTAAGTCTACGTTATTGTAACCCGCAGAGCGCATGGCAATTAAACGCACGCCTATTTCGGAAAGGATACGAATAACCGTTTCATCGAGTTTGTCGTTTACAAAGGCGCATATTGCCGCGCTGCCTTGCGCAAGTCTTGCGGTTTCTTCGGTCAAAGCAACCGGCACGTACTGTATTTGATGCGTCTGATTATTGGCATCAAAATACGTTTTGTCGTAATCGTGGGTAAAATAAAAGGTTATTTTCATGGTGTTTGGTTTTTAAACGGTGAATACACGAGCGATTTTTTATCGAACTCCTATAAAGGTAGCGTAGATTACGCAGAGGAGCGTTCATTATTGGCGGAAATATTTTCGAGCCGGTTCAGTGCGGGTATTTCATTTTGCATTTTTTCCAGTACCGATGGGCCTAACCCTAAGATTATTAAAGCGTCTTTTCCCTCGTTTTCGCGGATAAAAACGGAGCCTGGGGCATTAAGCCAGGTTTTGCGGTTGTATTTTAGGCGAATGATTTGCGATAAATCAAACGTGCGTTCAAAGGTTTTTAAATGGTCATTCATATACTCAATCGTAAGCAACTGCCCTTCAAGCCGATATTGTACCAGGTAATTGGTTTTAAAAAAAAGAAACAGCAAGCCATAGATCAATAACATCCCCACACTAAAAGCAGCGTTAATCGGGAAGTCATTATACACCCGTTTAAGGCCCAACATACCCAGCCAAAAGATAATGAGGGCGGCGTTTTTAAAGATGATTTTGCGTTTTATTTGTTCGATAGTCATAAATCAGCAAATGTGGGTTTATTTACGTTGCTTTGTCTTTTGCGGAGTGTAAAGCGATGAGGATCTTTTCCGCCGCACCACAACGCCCTCCGTCACCACTTCCGCATCATCAAAAATCAGCGGCTGGCGGTAGTCTTTTTTGCGCAAAACCAGTTGAATATCGCGCAATTGCAACCCCTTAACGTGGCGGCAGTAAAAACCCCAGGCGGGTAACTCCCCAAACATCGTAAACTCGGGGTAATCGGCGGGGCGTTCGGGAACTTTTGCCAAACTATCCGCCGGAACGCAGGCTTTTTTGCAGGTGCCGCCGCCGCCAAATACAATCGTGATGCGCTCCAAACGCACCTGTTCAATCGCTTGCTCCGGCAAACCCACCACCGACGAAGGCGCAAGGTTCTGGGCTTCTTTGACCGCCGGTCCAGGCAAGGGGTAACCTTTGTCGGGGCGACCACGGGGCACTTCCACCGTTACGTCGTGGATGTACACGTTGCGCAGCACCCCGGCGGTTTTGGTGTGGCGTTTCCCGAGGCGCAAAAACAGGGCGTTCCCGGTGTTTTTGGCCCTGACGTTCGATATTTCCACGTTTTCGATGGTGCCGCCGTCCACCGTCTCAAGGGCAATGGCCGAGCGGTAGGTATCCCACACCTCTAAACCCTCCACTTTAATGTTTTTAAAACCGCCGTAGGAATTGGTGCCAAATTTGAGTGCGCTGGCACTGGAGCGCACCCGGCAATTGCGAATTAAAATATTGTTACAGGCGAGGGTCCGAACGTCCGATTTGAGGCAAATGCCGTCGTCGGCGGCGTTAAAACTGCTGTTTTGCAGGAGGGTATTGGTGCAATCCACGAGGTCAATGCCGTCGTTGTTCCAAAAAGCCACACTCTCGACCGTAATCCCGTCGATGGTCAGACTATCGCATTTGCCGTAACGTTGCACCCAACAGGCCGAGTTTTTGATGGTCACATCGCGGACGGTGACGTTTTTACACAATTCAAAATCAATGATTTGCGGGCGTTCGCTTTCGTCGGTGCGGTTGTCTTCGTAGCCGCCGCCGATTAACCCCAGTTTGTACATTCGGTCGGCATCGGCGGCGAGGGCCGTCCCTTGTCCGTCAATGAGACCGCCGCCTGTAATGGCGATATTTTTGGCGTCTTTGGCCAAAATCAGGGCGTACCACCGGTTTTTTTGGTAGTCGTCGCGGCGGGTGCTTCCCAACAAAACGGCGTTGTTATCCAGCCAAAGATGTACATTATCTTTTAAGCGGATACTGCCGGTGAGGAAACGCCCCGCCGGAACGACGACTACACCCCCACCCTGCTCCGAACATTGGTCAATGGCGCGCTGAATGGCCTGCATATTGTTCGTCATGCCGTCGCCTTTGGCACCAAAATCGGTGATGTTATACTTCGGCTCCGCCGGTTTTGTGGATAAAAACCTTGGGATGCCCTCGTTTTGTGGTGCACAAAACCAAGCGGCGCTCAGGGAAAACTGGGGGTAAAGGGCTACCAAAAGCCAAATGAAAGAAGGGATCATAAACATCCCACAAAGTTACCCAATGGCCGGGAAAAGACCTACGTTTTGGGATTTTTCGCCTCAAACAACGGCTTTTTGTAATAAACCCGGAACCGAAAATGGTACAATTCGTTCATCTGCCCCGAAGCGGTTAAACACGGCGCAATGGTGGCGGGAAACTGCACGGTTAATACGCTGCTTTGGTTCGGCCCCGACTGCCATTGCCAGTTGCAGGGCGTCGCGGGGCACACATCGGGGTGTGGAACACTCACCAACTCAAAACCCAAATAACACATGGGAACGGCGGAGGTAAGGGTAAACGTGCGCGTCGCTTCGTTGAACTGAAACGTGCATTGGCCGGTCAGCACCTGATCGGCTTCGTCTTCGCGCCACCACAGCGATTCGCCGTCGTAAAAACCCGTGGCGGCCCGGAATGTAGTACAGGCGTCGGATTGCGCAAAAAGAAATTGTTGGAAAAGACAAACGGTAGTTAATAAAATAAAAAAACGCATAATGAAAAATTTACGCCGACATGCGGCAGGTTACGGATAGAAGTGGCGCAAAGATAAGGGTTGAATTTGTTTTGGAAGGGTTGAATTTGTTGTTAAGGGTTGAATTTGTTTTGGAAGGGTTGAATTTGTTGTTAAGGGTTAAATTTGTTTTGGAAGGGTTGAATTTGTTGTTAAGGGTTGAATTTGTTTTGCCCGTCGCAGGGTGTTCGTTTTTTGTTGCTCGTTGTGGCATACACGTTTTTTGTTTTTTGGCTCGTCGCAGGGTGTTCGTTTTTTTGGGAAAAAAAATTTTTCAAAAACAAACAAAAAAAATTTAGGCTAGTCTAAAAATTTTATTCAACTTTGCAAAAGCATTTTTTAGTGAAAAGTGAATAGTGAAAAGTGAATAGTTGCTCGTCGTAGAGTGGAGACTTTTCCAGGTATATTAAACAATGTGTCTTCGTTGCTAATCGTGTAAAATCCCGTTTAAACGATGTAAAACCCATAGACTATTCACTTTTCACTCTACACTATTCACTTTTCACTCTACACTTTTCACTATTCACTAAAAAAAATGTCTATTACGGAAGAAAACTACCTGAAGGCGATTTTTAAACTATCGGAAAAGGATGCGGCGGCTCCGGTAAATACGAATGCCGTGGCGGCGGCCATGCAAACCAGTGCGGCTTCGGTGACGGATATGCTCAAACGATTGAGCGAAAAAGAATACTTGGAATACGAGAAATACCGGGGTGTTCAACTGACGACCAAAGGCCGCGCCTTGGCCACCGATTTAATTCGCCGACACCGCTTGTGGGAGGTGTTTTTGACCGAAAAACTGGGGTTTACCTGGGATAAAGTCCACGATATGGCCGAAGAACTGGAACATATCAACAACGAAGAACTCACCGAACGCCTCGATCATTTTTTGGGGTTCCCGCGTTTTGATCCCCACGGCGACCCCATCCCCGATGCCGAGGGCAAATGGTTCCGGCAGCATCAGGTGTTGTTGAGTACTTTACAAACGGGCCAAAAAGGCGTTATCACCGGCGTGGATGACCACAGCACGGCGTTTTTACAATACCTGAACCAACTGGGCCTGGGCCTGGGCATTACCATTACCGTAGTCCACCGAATGGAATACGACAACTCCATGATTATCCAAACCGCAGAACAACAAATGACCGTAAGTGAAAAAGTAGTGCAGCATTTATTTGTAAAAACCGGCGTTTAACGACATGAAAAACAAAACATACCACAAAATTGACGATTCTGAAGTATCCCTCTCCGAAGTCAACAATTCCGTCGAAACCAACGTAAAAGGCGGCTTTTGGAAGCGTTTATTGGCCTTTTTAGGCCCCGCTTACTTAGTCAGCGTGGGTTATATGGACCCGGGTAACTGGGCCACCGACCTGGCTGGCGGCAGTAAATTTGGCTACTCGTTGCTTTGGGTATTGGTCATGAGCAACCTCATTGCGCTGCTCTTGCAAAGTATGAGTGCGCGTTTGGGTATTGTGGCCCAACGGGATCTGGCGCAGGCATCGCGCGATTTGTACCACCCCGCCGCGAATATTTTTAACTATATCCTCGCCGAAATTGCCATCGCCGCTACCGACCTCGCCGAAGTACTGGGCATGGCCATTGGTTTACAATTGTTGTTTGGGTTGCCGCTCGTGTGGGGCGTTGCCATCAGCGTATTCGATACCTTCCTCCTGATGTTGCTGATGAACTGGGGCATCCGGAAATTGGAGGCGTTTATTTTGGGACTGATTGCGGTTATCGGGGGAGCATTTGCCATTCAAATGTACCTGGCCCAACCCAGCCTGACGGGTATTGCCTCGGGGCTGATACCGTCTATTCCCAACAGCGAAGCCTTGTTTATTGCCATCGGGATTATTGGGGCGACCGTTATGCCGCATAATTTGTACCTGCACTCGGCGCTGGTACAAACCCGCAAAGTGGAACGAACGCAGGAAGGTTTGCGGCGGGCCATTCGGTTTAATATCGTTGATTCGGCCATTGCGCTCAATTTGGCGTTGTTCGTTAATGCCGCCATTTTGATTTTGGCCGCGTCGGTTTTTTACAAAAATGGCCACGCGAGCGTCACCGAAATCCAGGATGCGCACCGGTTGCTGGAGCCATTGTTGGGCAAAAGTTACGCGCCGGTGTTGTTTGCCGTGGCCTTGATTGCCGCCGGACAAAGCAGCACCGTAACCGGTACGCTGGCGGGGCAAATTGTGATGGAAGGTTACCTGCGTTTGCGCATTGCACCGTGGCTGCGCCGCATTATTACCCGTTTATTGGCGGTAATTCCGGCCCTGATTGTGATTGTGACGATGGGCGAATCGGCCACGGGCGATATGCTGGTGTTGAGTCAGGTGATTTTGAGTATGCAGTTGGGTTTTGCCATTATTCCGTTGCTGCATTACGTGAGCAGCAAGTCGCGCATGGGCAATTTTGCGGTTGGTTTTTGGACAAAATTAGCGGGTTGGGTGAGCGCAACCCTGATTGTAGTGCTCAATATCAATTTGGTTGTTCAAAAAATAAGCGAATGGCTCAGCGCCGCCAATGCCCACACGTGGGTGATTTACGGGATTGTTATTCCGCTGTTGTTGTTTGCCGGTTTTATGTTGTTGTACATCACCATTGGGCCGTGGTTGGGTGCGCGTCGGGAACGGCATTTGCACGCGCCCCACGGGGTGTTTACGGGTTTATCGGAAGAACCCATGCCCGAATACAAAGAACTGGCCGTGGCCCTGGATTTTACCGAAACGGATAAAAAAACCCTGTTGCACGCGTTGCATCTGGGCGGTAAAGATGCGGAGTATTTCCTGATTCACGCCATCGAAAGTGTGGGTGCGGTGGTGATGGGAGCCGATATTCGCGATGCCGAGCACCACGTGGACGAAGATACCCTGCAACAATACGTACAGGCTTTGCGGGAAATGGGTTATCGCGCCGAGGCGGTGATCGGGTACGGTTCGCCACGCAAGGCAATTCCCAAATTGGTCACCGAAAAAGGCGTGGATATTCTGGTGATGGGCGCACACGGCCACAAATTACTCAAGGATCTGGTGTTTGGTGCCACCGTGGATGCGGTGCGGCACGCCGTTAAAATTCCGGTATTGGTGGTGCGATGAGCAGGATATTTTTTTACGTTGTCGCCCTGCTGGGACTATTGGGTTGGGGCAGTTGCACCAACCCCAACGGTTACCGCGTTGAACAAAAATTCAAATTGCTGGTGGACGATGAACGCTGTTCCGTAACCTTTTTTTATCCGGTGCTGAAATGGGATGACGGGACCATCAACCGCGAATTGGACTTTATTTTGGAAAATTACGTGGAATATGAACGATATACCCGGAATTGCGACGCCCATTCGGGCGCAAAAAACGTAATCAAAGGCGATTTTAAGGTGATTTTGGCCACCAAAAATGTACTCTCCATCGAGTTTACCGAAGATGTACTATCATACGGCGAACGGGAAAAACATCAAATTTATCATTCCATCGTGCTC
This sequence comes from Chitinophagales bacterium, assembly GCA_013298845.1. Lineage (GTDB taxonomy): Bacteria > Bacteroidota > Bacteroidia > Chitinophagales > Saprospiraceae > M3007. Next base: position 17,348 of record JAAFJN010000028.1, on the reverse strand, counting down.
AACCCCGAATTACTTAAAACGGGACAAATAGCGGCATTTGGTCGCCCCGAGGACTTGTTTCCTCAATTCGACCGCGGCCGCCTCTACCCTTTTGTACAGGCTTACAACGAGCAACACCAACGGCAAATCAACCTGCGGGCGTACGAAACCGGCAGCAACTATGTAATTATGTGGGGTATTTCTGCTACCGATTTGATTTTGTACGTGGGTGGCGAGGGTGAATTTCACGGGGATGACCGGATATTTATACCGTTGGACGCTTTGGGCGTGCGGGGCCCGTCGTAGGGTATTTTCACCACTAAGGTGCTAAGAATACACTAAGCGTAGAGTGTTCATTTTGAATATTTTAAAGAAAAAAAACACTCATCTCTCATCACTCCTAACTCATCACTACGCATCGCATCACTACACATCAAACGACACCACTACCCGATCCGAAACCGGGTGCGCCTGGCAAGTTAATACGTAACCCGCCGCTACTTCGTCCGGTTCGAGGCCGTAGTTGAGATCCATGTCCACCTGCCCTTCCAGTACTTTGGCTTTACAGGTGCTACACACGCCGCCTTTGCAGGAAAAAGGCAGATCCGCACCCGCGCGCATGGCGGCGTCGAGGAGGGTACTGCCGTCGGAAGGCAGGTTAAAATCGTATTCTACCCCGTCTTGAATTACCGTGATTTTGGCGTCCAAAGCCGTTTGTTCGGTGGATTTTTTGCGCGGCGCACTGACCAGATTACCTGTATTAAACAGTTCAAATTTAATCCGTTTGTCCTCTACACCCAAACCGCTCAGGCTGTCTTTGATCGCAAAAATCATTTCCGAAGGTCCGCACAAAAAATACTGATCTACTTCTTGCGGGGCAAAAAACACTTTGCCAAATTTGGCGCATTTTTCAGCGTCCAAATAACCTTGGAACAACGCATTATTCATGGATTCGCGGCTAAATACGTGGTGTACCGACAGGCGGTTGGGGTACTTGTTTTTAAGCCACTCCAACTGCTCCCGGAAAATAATCTGATCAAAACCCCGGTTGCCGTAAAACAACATAAAACGGCTGTCTGGCTCTTCGTTTAACACCGATTTGAGGATGGAAATTATGGGTGTAATCCCGCTGCCCGCCGCAAACCCCACGAACAAACGGCTCGTTTCGGGTTGTGTTTCCAAAGCAAAACGCCCTTCCGGCGGTGCGCATTCGAGGGTGTCTCCCGCTTGCAAAGCCGTATTGGCGAAGGTGCTAAACACGCCATCGGGTACCTTTTTGATGGCCACCCGCAAGTCTTGTTCGTGCGGTGCCGTACAAATCGAATACGAACGGCGGACTTCCTGTCCGTCAATGGTGTGGCGTAAGGTGAGATATTGGCCCGGTTTGAACCGAAATTGTTCGGTCAATTCGTCCGGCACCTGAAATGAAACGGAAACGCACTGGGCGGTTTCCTGGCAAATGTCTTTTACCTGAAGTGAATAAAACTGCATCTTAAAATCCGAAGAACAAACCAGCGGTGAGGGAAATACCACGATTGGTAATTTCCACGTCATCGGTTTTGCTCAGGTTGGTTAGGCCATAAATATATCTGCCATCCACAAAAAAACGACTTCCGCCCAAAGCAAACGACAACATAGCGCCGCCTTGCAGGTTGACATCGGACTTTTGAATGTCTTGCTCAAAGTCCAAATCATTGGTGTACGAATCTTCGCTGGTGGTATTGGTAATCAGATTGGTGGTGACAATCTTTGTTTTATCGGTTCCACTCATGGCCAGCGACAACGAAGGGCCAGCCAAGAGATCCAATCGGGCCGGGCCTATCTTAAAGCCGCCCTTCAACATCACCGGAATTTCCAAATAATTGATTCGAACCTCGTTGGTGGTTTCAATGTTGGAAATAAACGGCAACGTAAATAACGCAGTCTTTTTATCGCCCCGTTGCACGTAATTCACTTCCGGCTGAATGGCAAAACCTTCGTTAAAACGATATTCGGCCAATAAACCGCCCACCAAACCCAGACGTTCGCCGGACGATTGACCGGCGGCCAGTTCGGAATAATTAAAAGAGGCGTTGATAATGCCACCGCGCACGCCAATGCTGAACTGCGCCTGTGAAAAATGAGCAACGAATAAAAAGGCAAAAACTGCGATGTTTCTCATGGTGTTCAATTTTTTTGGTGATTAGGATTGTAAAAAAGCCCCGGCAGGACATTTTTCACAATCCCAAATGCGCGGCAAAAGTAAGCATTTATTTTTGTAGTCTATGGCTTACCCAACAAATACCCCCAGGGAATTATCCAAGGCAGTATCAGTACCCACACCAGAAAAAAAACGGCCATTCCCGACGGGTACGGTTGCCCGGAGCGCATCGCCGGGAGCGCGACCAACAGCAGCCAGGCGGCTTTGTAGATCAATTGAAACAGTAAAACCAGGCTCATGTTGAGGGGAAAAAACAACCCCAACACCGAGAGGATAAAAATGGCTCCCCACAACGCCCCCACCAGCCGAATCACTTCGGAATAGGCTACGTTTCCGCTAAATACCGTCATTTGCGCCGTTTTTGGGAAAAATAAACTGGTAATGCTAATCCAGCCCGCTACCAAAATATTGGCCCAATACATTAGTTTTATCGCGCTTGTACTCATTGGCCGGATTCTGCTATGGTTTTAATGTTTTGCATCACATCGGGCAAAATGGCGCGGTATTTTTTACCCAAAACCCGGCTAAACAAACCTTTACTCACGCCTTTAAACCAAACCTCGTGGGTAAATTCGGTGACCCCATTATTGACCCGCCAGTAGCGTTTTACGTAAAGTTTTCCCAGTGGTAATTTGGTGTAAAAAACGTACGAAGTGGGGCTTTGTACCTCGGTGAGCGTAAATTTTGAGGTTGGGCCTTTATCGGGAATTAACCGCCCGTGCGCACCGGGCGCAAACGTACCCTCCAAGGTAGCGGACTGCAAACCCGTATCCCATTGGTGCCAGTTCGGGACATTGGTCCAAATGGCCCAGATTGTTTCGGGGCGGGCCGTAGTGGTAACCGTGTGGCTAAAATGACGGTTGGTTTGTTGAGCAGGCATTTGTACGGCCGACAAAATGCCCAAAAAGATCAGAATTTTTTGCATAATGATGAAATTTTACGCAAAGTTCCGGGTCGTAACGGGCAAAGCATTTAACCCATGTTAAATTCCGTCTTTTTTTAAAATGTTTTTGCGGATACGACTCAACGATTGCTGCGCAATGCCCAAATAAGACGCAATATGTTTGAGTGGAATGCGTTGCAACAGCGCACTTTCCTGCTCCAGCATGGTCCGGTAACGCATTTCTACCGTTTGCGTTTGTACGGCTTCCAGAATTTCGTCGGTAAAATTTTGTACTTCCTGCACTAATTTGCGGATAAAAACATTCCACTCCGGGTACACCAGCAAACGGTGGGCATCGTCGAAGTTCATTTGCCAAACGATACTGTCTTCCAGCGCTTCGATACTTTCCCGGGCCGGTATTTGTTCAACAAAACTTTTTTGTGAAGTAAAAACGTAAGGAATATCGGTGAAATATTTGGTAACGTCGTTGCCGTTGTACACAACAAAAAAACGCAACAAACCTTTTTCCAAAAAATACAAATGCCGACAAATTTTGCCTTCCTCCAAAATGAGATCGCCCGCGCGCACGGTCGTGCATCGCAGGCAAGGCTCTATATAATTCCAGGTAACGAGAGAAACGGGCGTATACTGCTCCATAAACACCCAAAGTGGATGTTTTTCGGGGTTAAGCATCGCCTTTTTTCAATTCAAAAACCGTAATTTCGGGATAAATACCCACGCGGGCCGGCATTCCTAACCAGCCAAATCCGCGGTTAACGTACAGGTATTTTTTGCCTTCCTGGTACAAATCAATCCAGCGCGGATACACAAAACGCACCAAACTCCACTTGAGCCACGGAATATCCACGCCCATTTGCATGCCGTGGGTGTGTCCGCTCAGGGTCAAATGAACCAGTTTAGGGAAATTCAGCACGTGCATATCCCAGTGGGTAGGATCGTGCGACATCAGGATTTTGAACTCCTGATCGTCCACGTCGGCAGTGGCTTTATCCAGATCGCCAAATTGCGGGAACGGAGGTTTGCCCCAGTTTTCTACGCCGATGAGCCGGATAAATTCGCCGTCTTTTTCAATTTTGACGTTTTCATTTTTTAACAAACGGAAACCCGCGTCGGCGTAGCGCTGTTGCACGTTTTTGTGGTTGAGTTCGCGTTCTTCGAGGTTGGGAATATTGCCATAAAAGCCGTAATCGTGGTTGCCCAACACCGCAAATTTGCCCATGGGTGCCGATAAGGCGTTCCAGGCCGGGATAAAGGGTTCGGTTTCCTCGGCGCGGGTATTCACAAAATCACCGGTGAACAAAATCATGTCGGGAGCCTGCTCCTGAATCATGGCAATACCGCGTTTCACCTCCTCCACGTCGTCGAAACTACCGCTGTGCACATCGGAGATTTGGGTGAACCGAAACCCGTCGAACGCCGAAGGTAAATCGGGGAAAAACAGTTGCACTTTGCGCACCGTAAAATCGTATTTGCCTTTGGTAATACCGTACAAAAACGAAAAAAACGGAATGGAAGCCACCCCAATACCCAACTGACGCACAAATTTCCGGCGGCTTTTGTTGGGCATAATCATGTTGGCCCCGGTAGCAGCGTACCGCACCAATCGCCCAGCGGCGTGCACGATATCCTGCACCAAAAAATAAAGGAAAAGTATGAGTAGCGTAAACAGCGAGACAAACACCAACCCGAGGAAAAAATTAAAAACCGGGTCGCCGCGTTTGTTCAGGAACATGAGCGTCGGGATAGCGACGGGTAGATAACCGATAACGCCAAAAAAAGCCCATTTAAAAAACCGGTTTTTGGCGGTGGAATGGAACGCTTCGTAAGGTTTTTTACGAATGAGATAAGCGACAATAAAAATAATGAGCGCCCAAAAGAAGGCTTGAGCAAAAATTCTCCAAATCATAAAAAAGGAACAGCCGCCCGGACGTAAGGTTTACAATTTTCGACCAAGCGGCTGTTTATGGCGATATGTACGCAAAATTTAGTTTTCGGGGAAGCCCGCGTTTTTCCAGCACTCGTAAGCGGCCTTCTCAGCGTCGGTCAATTGTGGGAAACCCGCCTGTGGCATACGACCCGCGTCAATTTCTTTCCACGATTGTTCGAGATAAGGTTTCATGGAGGCGTACGTGGAATAAACCCCCACAGACTCCGCCGGACCACCCGTTTTATGGCAACTGACGCATTTGGCATCAATAATGGCCTTCATTTCAGAAGTGTACGTTGGTGGTGTATCACCACAATTGTCACTTTTGTCGCAGGAAGTGACCATCAGCGCAGTACCGGAAAAGGCCATCAGGAGGGCCAGGAATTGGAATTTTTTCATGTGTTCGTAGTAAATTTGAATGGATTCAATAAAAAATACTTGGCAAAGATACAGGCCGGCCGGGAAATTCCACACCTCACCGGCGTTATTTTAGGGTAAAATTGCCTTTTGCGCAATTATGGCATCGGGAGTGTAGTGAAGAGTGAAGAGTGAAAAGTGAAGAGTGAAAAATGTGGAGTGAAAAGTATTTTTCTTTATAATCTTTAAAATGAACACGCTACGCTTAGTGAATCTTAGTGTGTTCTTAGTGCCTCAGTGGTGAAAATGTGTATGCCACGACGGGCAAACGTGTACGCTACAACGGGCAAAACAAATTCAACCCTTCCAAACAAATTCAACTCTTCATTTCCTGTTGAGATTTTTTTGGAAAAGTAAAAAATAACTAAATTTTTGTTTGTTTCTTTTTTAGTTTCAAAAAGAAGAATTACTTTTGTCCGACAAAAATGCGCTATGAATCAACTACTTAAAAACTGTTTTCTGCCGGAAAAGGCGATTAAAACAGTTTTTTGGAACAATACAAATTGTTGAATGAAAAAACAGTACATAAATCGAAACTACAACACCCAAGACGCCGATCTGTACCGCTGGTGCCTCGAAGCCATTCGGCTGGCCCACCGCGATGCGGAGCATTTTCACCAATATGGTTACAGCATGGAACGGCTTAAAACCTTTATGACCATGTGCGATTTGTTCCAAAAACTACCGGATGACAACGAAATGGTGGGCGAACAAATGATTACCACCGAAAAAAAGAACCAGGCAGCCGAAAACCTCCGGACGGCCATACGCGGGGTAATGACGCGGGTGGCGCTCAAGTTTCACGATAAAACCGGCCGATACCGCAAATTTGGCACCGCTAAACTGGGCGATATGTCCGACCCCCAATTGCTATTCTGCGGCCGACGCGTTGTGCGGGTTGCCCGCGCCCAAATTGATTTTCTGGCCGAGGTAGGCATGAACGAAAATATCCTGCAACGCGTCACCGATGCCTGTTCAACCTTCGAAAACGCCCTGAATATCCAGCAAGACCGCCTGCACGACCGCGATATTGCCGTAGAAAGACGGATGGAACAAGGCAATAAAATCTACACGGAATTAGTTACTATATGCGATATTGGTAAAGATATTTGGGCTACCAAAGATCGCGTTAAATATGACCAATATTGCATCTACGATAGTAATAACGAGGATAAGAAAAAACGTAAACAGAAACAGTCCGAATCAGCCGCATAACAAAATTTTATACACACATTTTTTTAATTTAACTTACTTATGAGCGAACAGCAGTCCAGTAACAACTCCAGCGTCTATGGCATCATCATTGGCATTTTGTTGTTACTATCCGCCGGTTTAGGCTACTTCCTCTGGCAAAAAAGCCAGTCTATGCTTGCCGAAAAAGAAAAGCAGGCCCTGGAAGTAAAAAAATTAAACACCGAAAAGGAAAACATCGCCCGTTCTTTGGATAGCCTCTCCAATGCCTACTCAGAACTTCGAACCGAAAACGAAAGCCTCACCAGCAAAATCGCTTCCACGGCCCAATTGGTCCGCCAAAAAGAATCCGCGATTAAGGAAATTACCGTAAAAGGAACCCAAGACCTCGAAGCACTGCGCGCTCAGGTGGAAGAACTCAAACGGGCCAAAGCCGAAATGGAAACCATTATCAACGTCCTGAAAACTGAAAATGCGCAGTTGAAAGGCGAAAACGTTCAACTTAAAGAGGAAAACACGCAGTTGAAAACGGATAAAGACCAATTATCCGGACAAGTCACGGACCTCGCCGAACAGTTGAAACAACAAATCCAAAAAACCCAGTCGGCGTCGTTTAAAGCCACTTCTTTTAAAGTAGAACTGCTGCGCAAAGACAAAACCACCGCCCGCGCCCGCCGCGCCCGCGATTTGCAGGTGAGTTTTGACCTGATCGACGTGCCGCAACCTTTCCAGGGTGGCCAAACCATTTATATGGTGGTTACCGACGACAAAGGCAACCCGATTGCAGCGGCCAATCCAACCAAAAAAACCATTAGCACACCCGGCGGACCGGTGGAAATTATTGCCATCCAAAGCAAACAAACCGTGCTGATGAACACCCAACGCATGATTTTTAACTACAAATTGGAAGACCGGCTAAAAGCGGGTAATTACCTCGTGGCAATTTATTGCGAGAAAGGATTACTCGGCGCTTCGTCCTTCCGTTTGTCGTAGAAAATAGTACTTGCTCTAATCACCAATTGGTGTACACTCAATGGCAATTTATGAAGCCCCTAAAAAGGTATATTCATAAATTGCCGTTCTTGTTTATCCCGAATGGAATATTGGCCCATTTTGGCCATACCCAACCACAGTTATCTCATGCACGATTTTTCACCCACTTCCAAAGTTTGGATCTATACCGCCGCCCGGCCATTAACCGAAGCCGAGGCGACCGATTTGCAAACGCAACTCAACGTTTTTGTGCAACAATGGACGGCCCACAACGCCGCCCTGAAAGCCTACGCCGAAATTTACGAACACCAATTAATTATTTTGGTCGTTGATGAAACCCAAGCCGGAGCCAGCGGATGTTCTATTGACAAATCGGTACATTTTCTCGAACAACAAGCCCAACGCCTCGGCGTGGACCTGTTTGACCGGATGCGTTTTGGCTGGGTGGACTCGGACGGACAAGTGCAATTTAATTCCCGCGACGAACTGACGGCGCTAAAAGCCCAGGGCGTGCTCCGCCCCGATACCCCCATGATTAACTCTTTGGCTAATAATTTACAAGACCTCCGGGAAAACTGGGTGGCTCCGCTGGAAAAAAGTTGGCATAACCGACTCATTTAATCCAAATATGACTTTTGAACAAAAAAACGATCTCATCAACGCGATCAAAAACCTGCTTGCCGACAATCAAATTGAAGAAGCCGCCCAGGAGTTAATTCAATTGGAACGAATCATTAAAGCGGGGATTGAATCGCGAGTGATTAATCGGTTAGCAGAATACAAAGATGCCAAACAATCGTACGAATTGGACGGTGCCATCACCAGAACTGAATTTACGGCCAGCACCAACCGCATTCGCCTGGCTTTATTGGAATTGTGCAAAATAGCGCAGGAATTCAACAATACCACAAAACCCACCGTACAACCCCAAACGCCCGTTGAAACCAGCGACCTTCCCGACCCGTTCAACGACAAACCCAACGTCAAATTTGTGCTGCTGTACGACCCGCAGGACGCCAGCAATGCCGATCAGTTGAATAAACACCTGACCGTTTTGCGTTTAACCGGAAAAATTGACGTATTTGCGGTACACCAAACCCAAGCAACGTACTCGGTAGAAGCCATGGCCACAAAAGCCCTCGAACGGGCGAATTATGTACTCGCCCTCATTTCTCCCAATATTTTTAACACCGAGGCGCTTTGGCTAAAAATTATTCTTCAAGCCCTCGAAAAAGGCAAAAAACTCATTCCTATTCGGCTGGAAAAAACGGATTTGGAAGGTACGGGTATTGCCGATATTCGAGGTTTGCCCGCTTTGGGCCGAACGGTTTCAGATTACAGCAACCGCGACCTGGCATTTAGCGAAATGGTGGACGAAATAAAAAGGTTATTGACCAAAAACTAATCTCCTTCCGGGATTGACCCTTTGTTATTTCCCTTGTTTTTGTTGTTTTTCCAACGGCGGCGCTTATTGGCCGCAGCCGATGGATTAGCCGCGTTATTTTCCGTGCTTGCGGGTGGTTGCGGCGCGGTTGGAGCCGCCGTTGTCGCGGTATTTTGTGCTCTTGGTGGCCGTGGCCCGGAAGAAGATGATTTGCCGGAAGAAGTATTTCCGCTGCTACCACTCGATGGGCGGCGTTTTTTGTTGCGATCACCGCCACTGCCTTCACCACTTTTGGTTTCCTGCTTAATACTTTCGATGTGCGGCGGGAGCGGCATCCGGGGTACATCTTTGCCAATTAACTGCTCGATCTTTTTAAAACCGCGCACATCGGCGGGAGAAACCAACGTGAGCGCGGCACCTTTGCGCTGGGCACGGGCCGTACGCCCAATGCGGTGCACGTAATCTTCGGCATCGCGGGGAATATCGTAGTTGATGACCAGATCAATCCCGTCAATGTCAATCCCGCGGCTCAATACATCGGTGGCGACGATAATATCCACCTGCCGATTGCGAAAAGCCAACATCACGGCTTCGCGTTTTTCCTGCTCCAAATCACTGCTGACGGCTTCCACCACCAGTTTTTTGGTTTTTAATTGTTGAAAAAGGGTATTTACGCCTTGTTTGGTCGAACTAAAAATCAGGATACGTTCACCGTGGCGGTCTTTTAAAATATCCAATACCAACGGTAATTTTTGGCGATCGGTCACCATGTACACCCCTTGCGAAACGCCCTCGGCGGGACGCGACAACGCGATGGTAATGGTTTCCGGGTTTTTGGTGAGGCTACGCGCCAATTTGAGCACTTCTTTGGGCATGGTCGCCGAAAAAAGCAAGGTTTGGCGCTCTTTGCTCACAATATCAATAATGCGCAGCAGATCGGGTTTAAAACCCATATCCAACATTCGGTCGGCTTCATCGAGCACCAAAAAGCGCAAACTGGAGAAGTTAACGTACCCCATTTTGATGTGCGCAATGAGGCGACCCGGCGTGGCAATAATAATATCGGCCCCCGAAGTGAGGGCGCTTTTTTCCTGGATAAATACCTTTCCGTCGCCCCCGCCGTACACGGCCATGGAGGAAATATTGGAAAAATACGAATACGCTGAAATCGCCTGGTCAATTTGTACCGCCAATTCGCGGGTAGGTACCACAATCAGCGCCTGGGTTACGTTGTACACATCCGAGCGCATAATGGCATCGAGGATGGGTAAAACAAAAGCGGCGGTTTTGCCGGTTCCGGTTTGTGCTACCCCAATAACGTCGCGGCCACCCATAATAACGGGTATGGCTTGTTCCTGAATCGGAGTAGCATTAATAAAGTTCAAAGCATCTATCCCGTCTAATAAATCGGGGTGAAGATCAAATTCTGAAAAATCCATGTTTAAAGGGTTGTGGTGAGTTTGGTGGTTTCCTCGTATATAATTGTTATTTGGATCGATGATCAAAGGGCTAATTTGACCAAACGTACAGGATTCTGTGCGTGGTATTGATCCAAATTGAACACCATTACAGGTAAGAATGTTCTGGATGAAAATGTAAACAACCTCTAACGCGTTAAGCAATAACCTGACTGAATTGCGACAAAAACCGCACGTCATTTTCAAACAGGAAACGAATATCGGGGATATTAAACAGGCGCAACGCCTGGCGTTCGATCCCCATACCGAAAGCAAAACCGGAATATTGAGTGCTGTCGATACCGCAGTTTTCAAGCACCTGTGGATCTACCATCCCGCAGCCCAAAATTTCGAGCCAACCGGTTCCTTTGGTCAGCCGACGCGTTTCTTCGGTCTCGGTGCCCAGCCACACGTCCATTTCGGCACTGGGTTCGGTGAACGGAAAAAACGAGGGGCGCAACCGGATTTTGGTCGCTCCAAACATTTCCTGCGCGAAAAAGTACAGGGTTTGTTTCATATCGGCAAAAGACACGCCTTCGTCAATGTACAAACCTTCAATTTGGTGGAATTGCGCGTGGGAGCGTGCCGAAATGGTTTCGTTGCGGAATACCCGACCGGGTGCAATAATCCGAATGGGCGGTTTGCGCGAGGTCATCACGCGGGCCTGCACGTTGCTCGTGTGCGTACGCAACAACAAACCCGGGGCATCCACCACGTAAAAAGTATCCTGCATGTCGCGAGCCGGGTGATCTTCCGGGGTATTCATGGCGGTAAAGTTATACCAGTCATGTTCCACCTCCGGGCCATCGGCCACCACAAACCCGATCTTTTCAAAGATGCGGATAATGCGGTTCATCGTGATACTCACTGGGTGACGGGCGCCCAGCGACGCGGGTTCCGGGGTGCGCGTAAGGTCGAGTTGTACCGCCGAAGCCGCTTCCGCTTGCGCGTCAAAAGCCGCCTTCAGGGTTTGATACTTTTCCTCCGCTTGTTGCTTGAGACTATTGACCAATTGGCCAAATTCTTTCTTGCGCTCATTGGGAACTTCGCGCATGCCTTCCATCAAAGACTTGATGGTGCTTTTGCTGCCCAAATATTGAATACGATACGCTTCCAGTTCCTGCGTATTGTTCGGCTGTTCTTGTTGTACCTGTGCAATGGTTTGCCGTACCTGCTCGAAAATATCATTCATCGCGCAAAAGTCGGCATTTTATCATAAAAAAAGAATTGTTTCAAAAAAGTTTGTTGAAAAACAAAGGTTTATTGTCGAAAAAACACCAATTTTGCGACCAATTTATGACAGCAGAGCGCCTTATCCGTCTATTACAACACCCGGAACAACTGGAATTCATTCCTTACGAGGAATTGAAGACCCTTGTATTGGCCTATCCGTACTCGCACCACCTGCGCCAATTGCTCTTGCTCAAGTCGCAACAAATCCAGCACCACGAGACAGAACGCAACCTGGCCGCCGCCGCTGCGCACAGCCTCGACCGGGGATTATTGTTCAAAAGAGTGATGCCCAGCCCCGTACGCCAGCAACTCGAAGTACTGGAATTAAAACCCATCGAAACGGTATTGCGCAACCTCGAAGCCATCGCGCCGGTAGAACGCAAGGAAATACCCACCGACGAAACCGTTGTGACGCTGAGCACCCCTGTCTTACCAACCGAACCCGCTGCTCATATACCGAGCGAAGAACCCTTGGTGGTTATTGCTCCGGCTCCCGACATCGTGGAAATAGCCGAACGCCAACCCACGGAAGAAATCACTGCGCACGAACCGGAGGCTATTATCGCCGTCCCGGAAATAATCGAAGCAGTCGAACCCCAACCCGCGGAAGAAATCACTGCACCCGAACCGGAGGCCATTGTCGCCGTCCCGGAGGTAATTGAAGTAGTCGAACCACAACCTGCGGAAGAAGTCACTGCACCCGAAACGGAGGCCATTGTCGCCGTCCCGGAAATAGTCGAAGCAGTCGAACCCCAACCCACGGCAGAGATCACGGCGCCCGAACCGGAGTTAGCCGCACCGGCTCCCAGTTTTTCGACTTGGGTGATGCAGTTCAACCTGCCCTCCATTCAATCGGAAACCCCTCGGGTAACGGTTGCTCCTCCCCCACCGGCTCCCCGGTACGCTATTGCGGAGGAGGAAGAGGATGCACCGGTGATTGCGGTAAAAGAAAAAGGGATGGCGCAGCAGTTGGCCGAGCGCAGTGTAGCGGAAAAAGAAGAGGTGGCATCGGAGACTTTGGCCAAAATTTTGGTCCGTCAGGGGTATAAAGACCGCGCAATTTCAATGTATCAAAGATTAATGGTTGCAAATCCGGAAAAAAGTGCGATATTTGCCGCCGCAATTGAAGAACTTAAAAAATAGTCACTTAAATAATGTTAACTTTACTTACAGTTTTAATTACCATTGTCAGCGTTTTATTGATGTTGACCATATTGATTCAAAACCCGAAAGGTGGCGGTATTGACCAAACTTTCGGTGGCCAGGCACAGCAATTGTTTGGTGCGGCACGCTCTACTGACTTTGTTGAAAAAGCAACTTGGGTATTGGCCGGTGCGTTGATTTTGCTTTGTATTGTTGCTGTATTCGTGGTAGGCACCGGCGGTGGCGCTACACCGAGCGATTTTGCTCCGTTGAAATCAGAGCAGCAATAATTGATTCGTAAATATTTAGCCCCCAATTTGTTGATTATCAACAGATTGGGGGCTTTTTATTTAAAGTACCTTATCGGCACAAGATGAAGAGGCAAAAGCGTCAGGTTTGGCTTTAAACACAAACCCCATGCTCAGGATATAGCCCATAGCCTCTTTCAAAGCCGTATTGCTCTCGAAGGCCGGATCCGTATTGATATCGGCGTGTACCTCCAAAGCAACGTCGTACAAGTCGAGTAGTGTACACAGCGAATAGGCGACTTCTACGGAACGTCCGACCTCGGTTATCATCCGCTCGCGGAGCGACATTTTACGTTCGGTACGGTCGTTGGAAATAAACATGAATCCACCGCGCTTTTCGCGCAAAAAAACAATAACGGTGGCGAAAAGTACTTCATTTCCCACCACCTGCGAATCGGTCCCGATGCACACTTTGAGTTTGTACCCGGCTTCGGTTTCCCGAATAATCGTTTGTTCAACGGCTTCAATCAGTGGAAGTTCGATGCGTTGACCATTAAGTTTTCTCCATTGCATAAGTATATGAGTATTTTAATTGAGTTCGTTGATTTTTGACGAATAACCACAAAACAAAGTGTTTCGTCAAAACGTTCCCACCAAATATAACTTTGCAAAAATACAGGAATCTGGCTAAAATGCAAGCCACGCACGGAAAATTAACCTAAACTTGTCATTAACACCATGACGCGAACTATGGTTCCTTACGCGTCGCTTTTTTACGGCTACTGGGTTTTTCGGCGGCTTTAACGGCGGTATCATCTGAAGCACCGGACGCTTTCTTTTCGGCTGATTTGGAAGAAGCCGCATTTTGAACCGCAATCGCCTTTTTGGCGGCTTTTTGCGCTACTTTTTGCGCTTTTTGCGCTTTTTTCAAATCCAGAGCCGCCAGTTTGTACTCGAACTTTTTAATTTTATACTTGAATTTTTCGATTTTCACCAAAGCCAACAATCGTTTGGCTTCGTTTCGGTCGAGTGAATTGGCCGATTTATTATATTTTTCGGCCTCGTCTTCAAATTTTTTAAAGGCTTCGTTCATCGCCTTTTCGGCTTTTACCACTTTGGCAATCCAATTTTTCAGGGGGGAATCTGTACTTTCTTTTAACATAATACGCAACTTTTACGGTCATTTGGCTATACCCAATGGACAAAGCCAATATGCATTGTTTTTTTGTAATAATAAATGAATGCCACAAAGGACCGAAACTTAACCTAAATTTAATGTTAAGTTTCGCGTTGTTCCAAAAACTTAACATTGGCGTATTCGTAAATAAATACGGCAAAAACTTCTTTTATTGCGCCGTAATTGTTGAATATTTGGCCGTAAAAACAAACAATACTTTGCTGACATTTATCCTTATACCTTTTATGCTCGCCATGTTTTTGGCCATTAACATGGGTGGCAGTGGCACCGCACCGGCTTTTGCCGCCGCCTACGGGGCTAATTTGATTAAAAAACACCAAATCGCCATGTTATTTGGCCTGATGGTACTATTGGGCGCGGTTTTTTCGGGCAAAGAGGTATCCATTACGTTGGGACAAGGGATTCTGGCTTCGGAGTTTTTTACCTTAAAAACCACTTCGGTGATATTAGGCTCCATCAGCATTTCGCTCCTGATTGCCAACCTGCTGGGTATTCCGCAGAGTACCAGCCAGGCCACCGTGATGTCCATTGCCGGAGCGGCCGTGTGCCTGGGGCAACTGAACTGGCAAAAACTGGTGTTGGAAATTATTCCCACCTGGTTTATTTTACCCATAGTTGCTTTTGTAATCGTCTGGATTGCCGGCAAACTGCTTATCCCCTACCTGTCTCGTACCGATGCCGCCAAAAACTTCCGGGAAGCGGGCCAAAACTCGATTTTTGGCTTTTTTGTACTGGCCAGTTGCCTGTACGTGTCGTATTCGATTGGGGCCAATAACGTCGGAAACGCCGCCGGGCCGGTGACCTCGATGGCGATTTTGGAAATGGGCATTGATCCCCAATCCAACAATTTTACCATTATTATGATCCTTTCGGTGTTGGTGATTGCGCCTTGTTTTGCTTTTGGCAGCGAAATGTTGGGTTATAAAGGGCTGCGCAACACCGGAAAAGAAATTATCCCCATTAGTCCGCTGGCCGGTATGATGATTTCGCTGGTAACCGCTACCCTGCTGCTGCTGGCCTCGGTGGTGAAAGGGGTTCCTACTTCGTTGGTACAGTTGAATGCCTTGGCCTTTATGGCGCACAGCGTCAATAAAACGGGCTGGAAAACCACGTTCTCCAACCCGAAAGTCAAACAATTTTTTATCGTTTGGGCCATTACGCCCGTATTTGCGTTTGTGCTGACGTACGCGGCCGTTTGGCTGTTGCAATATTGATTATTCGCAGCCCAGGTTGCGCCCCTCGCGTTCCATGTGTTTAAAACCATCGGAGGCTTTGATATTGGCAAAAGTACCGTTCACGTTGTTGCGCACACAAATGCGGTATTCCGGTTTCAAAAGGCCGTTTTTATCGGTCCATTCGGGATTTTGGATACCATCGTAGAGGATTTCGGGCACTTTTCGGCCAAATTTCAAAAAGAACAACACGCCCATTTTATTTTTTAAAGTGGGCATTTTTCGCTCTTTGCTGTACAGGTTTTCGCGCACCGTCACCCGCGCCGGGTAAGGGTTATAGTCTTTGTCTTTTACCTCAATTTCGGTAATAAAATAACTCACAATGGCGGTAGAGGCCGTTTTGTTGCGCTGAATGTCGTTGTGGTGAATATCCACGTCGTTCGAGGCTAGCACCATAATGCCCGTTCCCGGTGGTACATTGCCCACGATATTGCCCTTGGGCGCAAAGTTTTTGTAATTATTTTTATACACCTTGTTATTGCGAACTTCCACGAAACCGCCGCGTTTTTTGGGCAAATCGGGCAAGTCAAACACCAAAATCCCGCCGGTGTTGTTTTCCGCCAGGTTATCGTACACCCAAGCGTTGGTGGTATTTTCAATTTCGATACCGGCTACATTGTACCGCGCCACGCTATTCCGCACCCACACGCTGTCCGATTGTCCCACGTAAATACCCGCGTCCGATGCCCCAATGGCCGTGCAATGTTCGATGGTAACCCGTTGGCACTGCACCGGATAAAGGGCATAAGAACCATTGGTCTTTTTCGGTTTTCCGGTCCATTGGGCGGTAATGTGCCGAAACACGATACCGGTTACGTTTTGGGTTTTGATTAAATCACCTTTGCTGTCTTCGATGGTAAACTGTTCGAGGACAATATTGGCGCAATTGGTCACTTTTAGACCTTCGGCGCCTTGGGTTTGCCCTTTAAACGACAAAATGGTTTTTCCTTCCCCGGCCCCGCGAACGGTAACGTTTTTTTTGTCGTCGAGGGAAAGCGAACCGGAGAGCCGAATGGTACCGGCGGGCAACTCCACTACATCACCTTCTTCGGCCATAATCATTTGGGTAAGGATCTGTTTTTCTAATTCCGGTTGGGCTACGGCGGTGGACGCAGCGCAGCAAAATAAAGCGAGGGTGTAAATCAGGCGCATGGTGTGGTGTGTTTTTTTGTACAAGTGGGCAAAAGTAAATCATTTGCCTAAAATAAGTACGCACAAATGCGAATGTGGTTGAATGGGCATAGTTAGGAATGGCCATCCAGTTGGCATATTTTGTGGGTTGCGATAGTATGTTTTTTGATATAAGAACTCCGATTATTGATTTTTTATTTTTGAAGTTTTTTTGCAAAAATCCACAAAATACATCTAACATCCTGTAACCCTGGCTTTCAAGCCGGGGAAAAACGAGTACTCGTTTTACATCTATCATCCTGACTCATCGGGGATAGACCTGACAAGCACCACATCAAATGGTGTGATGTTTGAGATTTTTTTTGTACAGCAGTGTGAGAATTCAGGCCACCCGGCGAATAATTGGTTGTAGTTTCACACAGCCGCTATTTTTGCGCCCACGACCGGTGGAACTACAACATCAAAATGACGCAAGACATACACTCAGATCGGGAAAAATGGTTTCAACAAATTGTCGAAACGCACCGGGGCATCCTGTACAAGGTAGCGCGGATGTATTGCCCGCTCGAATCTGACCGGGAAGACCTCATCCAGGAAATCCTGCTCCAAATTTGGCAATCGGCGCACCGCTATAACCCGCAATTCACCCTCACGACCTGGCTATACCGCATCGCCATCAACGTCGCGATTTCTTTTTATCGAACAAACACC
>JAAFJN010000027.1 GCA_013298845.1 Chitinophagales bacterium | reverse complement strand
AGCCATTATTCCAGCCACCGCCCCAGCCATTATTCCAGCCACCACCCCAGCCATTATTCCAGCCACCGCCCCAGCCCCAGGCCGGACCAGCATTCCAGCCCCAAGCCGGACCGGCGTTCCAGCGATTCCAGCGGCGCCAGCGGCGATACGTCCAATAATCGTCAAATCCAGATACGTAGATACTTGATCCGGGCAAATAATAAGGATCATAGAAGTACATGTCAACAAAAAATGGATCGTAATAATCCACTACTACCGGGCGGCGGTGAAAACGGCGAATGCGCGAAGTATATTCGTAAGCGTAATCATCTTCGTCTTCGTTGTAGCCGTCTTCGTTGGCAACATTATTGACACTGCCCGCATTATCATACTCATCACCGTAAGATTCGGTAGTGGTTGTTGTAGTGGTAGTGGTGGTAGTTGTCTTCGTGACCACAGGGCGTGGTGCCGAAGGATCGTAATAGAGGTCATCTTGCGCTGCGACCGGGCCAATGGAACAGATAGCAAGCATGAAGGCTCCAATACTGGATAAAAATTTAGTTATGCTTCTCATGGCAACAAAATTTTTTAATTGTAAAGGTAACAAGTTTTGGCTAAAGCCTGTTTTCGAGGCAAATGTATTACCTTTGCGCCCGTTTCTTTGGTTAAAACCAATTTAATTAGGTAAATTATTATAGTTAAAGTTTGTAAAAAAAGCCCTTTTAAGGATCTTATTTGTTAAAATGAATATACAACAAAAGATTTCTTACGCCCAAAGTCCTTTTTTACGGCTAAAAAACAATTGATTCATTGCGTTTTAGACCAAACTTTAATCAGTAAACAATACCGCGTATTAGATGGTTTTCAACACCGAAAGTTACATTCACTTTTCTTAATTTTTTGCAAAAGATTCAACTCTATCAAATAATCGTTTAAAAATGGCAAAGGAAATTACACCCCGCTCGGAAAATTATTCGGAATGGTACCTCGATATTGTACAAAAGGCGCGACTGGCTGATAACTCTCCGGTGAGAGGGTGTATGGTAATTAAACCGCATGGTTTCGCCATCTGGGAAAAAATGCGCGATGCCCTCGACGCCATGTTTAAGGAAACCGGCCACGTTAATGCCTATTTCCCCTTGTTTATCCCCAAAAGTTTCCTGAGCAAAGAAGCCAAACACGTGGATGGTTTCGCGCAGGAATGCGCCGTGGTGACCCACTATCGCCTCAAAACCGTGGGCGAAGGCGATAACCGCCAGGTCGTGGTGGACCCCGAAGCAAAACTGGAAGAAGAACTCATCGTGCGGCCAACTTCCGAAACAATTATCTGGAACACATACCGCGACTGGATTCAGAGTTACCGCGACTTGCCTTTGCTTATTAACCAATGGGCCAACGTCGTGCGCTGGGAAATGCGGACGCGTCCTTTCCTCCGTACTGCCGAGTTTTTGTGGCAGGAAGGTCACACCGCCCACGCATCGGCCGACGAAGCCATGATCGAAACCCGCCAAATGCTGGATGTTTACGCCACCTTCGCCGAGGAGTTTATGGCCATGCCGGTGATTAAAGGCGTAAAAACCGCCAATGAACGCTTTGCCGGTGCCGAAGAAACCTTCTGCATCGAGGCTTTAATGCAAGACGGAAAAGCCCTGCAAGCCGGTACTTCCCACTTCCTGGGGCAAAACTTCGCTAAGGCGTTTGACGTTTATTTCCTCAACAAAGACAACCAACAAGAGCACGTTTGGGCTACTTCGTGGGGGGTATCCACCCGCCTCGTGGGTGGACTTATCATGACCCACTCTGATGACAGTGGGCTAGTGTTGCCGCCCAAATTAGCGCCCATCCAGGTGGTTATTATACCCATTCCAAAACCAAGTCCCGAATTGAGCGAAGTGGCGGATAAAATTGCGGCTTCTTTGCGCAAACGTGGTATTTCGGTGAAAATTGACAACGACGACCAAAATCGCCCCGGCTTTAAATTTGCCGAATATGAACTGATCGGGGTGCCCGTGCGCCTGGGTCTTGGTGCGCGCGATATTGCCGCTAATCAGGTGGAAGTCGCCCGCCGCGATACCAAAGAAAAACAAAGCGTTTCACTCGATGGTATTGACGAATACGTGGAAAAATTACTCGAAGATATTCAGCAAAACCTCTTTAACCGCGCCAAACAATACCGCGACGAACACATCACGAAAGTGGATACCTGGGCGGAATTTGAAGATGTGCTGGAAAAAAAAGGCGGTTTTGCTTCCGCCCACTGGGACGGTACTACCGAAACCGAATTGGCCATTAAGGAAAAAACCAAAGCCACTATCCGTTGTATTCCGTTGGATGGCGAATTGGAAGATGGCGTTTGTATTCTTTCCGGCCAACCCAGCACGCGCCGCGTGTTGTTTGCCAAAGCCTACTAATACATACATGGTTATTATCGAAACACCGCGCTTGCGCATCCGGCATTTTGAAGATACGGATGCGCAAGCCATGTTCGACCTGAACAGCGACCCCGAAGTGGTGCGTTACACGGGCGATACTGCCTTTGAAGACTTGGCGGGTGCCCAAAAAATTATCCGATACGTCCAAGACCAATACCTGGAATTTGGCATCGCTCGTTGGGTGGTGGAACGCTCAGATACCAATGAAATTATTGGCTGGAGCGGCTTGAAATATTTGGCCGAAGAAAAAACGGTGGATTTAGGCTATCGCTTTTTTCGAAAATACTGGGGTATGGGCTACGGTTTTGAAGCGGCAAAGGCTTGTTTTGACTACGGTAAAGATGCCCTCGCCATCCGGCACATGATTGGTCGGGCGGTGCAAGAAAACGCTGGTTCGGTGCGGATTCTCGAAAAACTTGGATTTGAGTACCAGCGCGATGAAGTAGATGACGCCCTTTGTTTTGGGGTGTACGAATGGCGTTTGGCCTAAATGCTTATCTTATCACCGTTACGTCACCCGTAAACAATAAACTTCGCCCGTCGGTGTAACGCACCTGCGCCGCCCAAAAATAAACATTAGAGGGCGCTTTTTGGCCGCCTGCCGTTCCGTTCCAGCCGCGCATTGGCGCATTTACGGGTACGTTTTTCTCCTCAAACCAAATGCGGCCTTCGCGATCGGCAATTTTTATCCACGCAAGATCGGCCACACCGTCGTTGGCAAACAGGCAAAAATGGCGGTTTTCTTCGTCCCCTGAATCGGGCGTGAATACATTTGGTGCGTACAGGTCGCGCCGCCGTTTGACGGTAACAAACCAGTCATCTACCGCTTTGCAACCGTTGGTGTCCGTCAGGCAGAGGTTGACCATGGTACTTTTGTCGGCGTAAATATTGTACGTTCCATCCACGTGGAAAGTGCAACAATCTTCGGGAATCCAGGTGATACTGCTCAACGTTCGCTCCGCCGTAAAAGTGCCAAAGACGGTGTCGCCGGTGAATACCACGGCGGGGCCACCGAGGTCGAAACTAAATTCAGGACCAGCGGGTAAAATAACGGCATCTTCCCGGATGCACCCCACGGCATCTTCCATTTCGATAAAATACGTACCCGCTTCGAGGTTTTCCCAGCGAAAATCGGGTTCTGGGACATTATTGATTCGAGCCGAGTAAGGTGGTATCCCGCCAAATATTGTATCAATACTGATAAAAGCCGTGTTTGCCCTGAAACACTTTTCGGCTTCAAATGTTATTTTATATTCCAGCAGCGGCGGGGCCTTTAATACCAACGAAAAAGCGGTGTCGGCGCCCACGGTATTGGAAATATAAACCTTGTAATTGCCCGGTTTTAGTCCGGAAAGATGAAACGGATCGCCCGAAGTGGGAATAATAGCCGCTCCAAACAGCGATTCGGTGGTGTTGTTCCATTGTATTACGGCCGGTGCCTCACCCTCTAAAATGGTAATGGTAATGATCGCATCATCGGAACGGGCGCAGGTAGCGTGCGTCTGTTGGGCCAAAATTGCGATACGTGGGGTCGGTTGCGCTAATGCCGCAAAAGACATTAGCACGAAGATAAAAATGTTAAACTGGGTCATTTGTTAAATATTACAGTGCTATGCCTTTGGGGTGAACAACATGCCTCTTAATGGATTAAAATAAATAACCGGTTCAGGAAGAAAACTACACATAAATGACTGGCACAAAGGTACAACAAAATCCCGAATGCCAATTATTAAGTACCTTTGCGCTCCCATGCAAATAAACATAAAAGATAGTATTCGGTTTATTTCTAAACTCACAATACTTCGCTTATACAACGCCGGACTGGTCTTTAGTTCTTATTACATCACCCGTTGGCTAAAAAAACCAGTTCAATGGGGTCTCCCCATTACCATCAGCATTGAGCCTACTACGGCTTGCAATTTACGCTGCCCCGAGTGCCCCTCCGGGTTGCGCTCCTTTACCCGCGACACGGGTAACCTGCGCGAAGATTTTTTTCGAAAAACCATCGACGAACTGCACCAAAGACTGATGTGCCTGATTTTTTATTTTCAGGGCGAACCCTACATCAATCCCAAATTTTTGGACATGGTGAAATACGCCCACGACCGGGGCATCTACACCATTACCAGCACCAATGGCCATTTTTTAAACGACGAAAACGCCCGAAAAACCATCGAAAGTGGCCTCGATCGGCTCATCATCAGCGTGGACGGAACAACCCAGGAAACGTACGAGCAGTACCGAATCGGGGGGAATCTGGAACACGTGTTGCAAGGAGCGCGGAACATTATTAAATGGAAAAAAGAACTGAATGCCAGTCACCCGCACGTGATTTTTCAATTTTTGGTGGTGCGCCCCAACGAACACCAGATTCCCGAAATTTATCGCCTGGCCAAAGAAATCGGGGTGGATGAAGTGAAACTCAAATCGGCGCAGGTGTACGACTACGAAAACGGCAATCCGCTCATTCCTACGCAAGAAAAATACGCCCGTTACCGGATGCAAAAAGACGGTACCTGGACGGTAAAACACGCCCTGGCCAACCACTGCTGGAAACTATGGCACGCCTGCGTTATCACCTGGGATGGCATGGTCGTCCCCTGCTGTTTTGACAAAGACGCCACGCACCGGCTCGGCGATTTGCGCCAGGCTTCATTCCGCTCCTTGTGGCAGGGCAGCGCTTATCAGGCGTTCCGGAAAGCCATTTTGGCCGGACGCGACAAAATTGACATTTGTACCAATTGTACCGAAGGGTGCTCGCCCTACCGCTAGTATTGTCTTTGGTACACATCTATCATCGCGGGTGGCAACGCCCGTTTATTATCCCTTTATGATTCCTTCTCGAAGATCTAGAAAAATACCCGCAACCATGCCCTCTATAACCGACCAACTCAAATCCCTCGGAAATCTGCCGCGCTTTTTTGGCATGATTTGGGAGGTTAGCCCTTCCCTCACGCTTTGGCACGCGGCATTACGCCTCTTTCAGTCGGTAATTCCCCTCTTGATGTTGTACGTGGGCAAAGAAATTATTGATGAAGTCATTGCCGCCACCAATGTATCGGCCGGGACTGCGCCGGGTTGGGCCGCCTACAGTACAATATGGTACTGGCTGGCCGCCGAAGGTGCCCTGGCCGTATTGTCCAGTTTGTTGGGCCGTGGCATTACATTGAGCGACAGTTTATTGAGCGATTTGGTCAATAATGACTCTTCGGTGCGGATTATTCGCCACGCTGCCACGCTCGATTTGTACCAGTTTGAAGATGCCACTTTTTACGATAAACTCGAACGGGCGCGTTCCCAAACCGCCGGTCGCACTGCCCTCATGACCTTGGTGCTCATGCAGGCGCAGGACATTATTACCATTGTGTTTTTGAGCATTGGTTTATTAAGTTTTAACCCCTGGTTGATTCTCATTTTGGTGATTGCCGTTATTCCTTCGTTTATCGGCGAAACCAAGTTTAACAACGATTCGTATTCGTTATCGCGTTCCTGGACACCCCAACGCCGCGAACTGGACTATCTGCGCTTTATCGGGGCGAGCAACGAAACCGCCAAAGAGGTCAAAATTTTTGGTTTGCAAGACTTTTTGTCCAATCGTTTTGAGCGCATTAGTATGGAATATTACAAAGCCAACCGAAAGTTGGCCCTGCGCCGGGCTGCCTGGGGCAGTTTGTTCAGCGCTTTGGGCACGGTGAGTTATTACGGAGCCTACGCATTTGTGATTTGGCAGGCGGTAGTCGGGGCCATTACGGTGGGTACCCTGACGTTTTTGGCGGGGGCTTTTAACCGGACCCAATCGTATTTGCAGGCCATTGTTAACCGTTTTTCGCGTATTGGTGAAATGGCGCTTTACCTACAGGATTTGTTTGACTTTTTGGAAATGAAACCCACTTTTGAACAAAAAGGCACGGGTGACGCGCTGGTGCCCCGGCCGGTGCAGCAAGGTTTTGTATTTGAAAATGTGGGTTTTAAATACCCCGAATCGGAAAAATGGGCTTTGCGCGGCCTGAACTTTACCCTGCAACCCGGCGAAAAACTGGCCTTGGTGGGTGAAAATGGCGCGGGAAAAACTACCCTGGTCAAACTGCTGGCCCGGTTGTACGAACCCTCCGAAGGGCGTATTTTGCTCGATGGTCGCGACCTGCGCGAATACAACCCGGAAGATTTGCGCCAACAAATCGGGGTAATTTTCCAGGATTACGTGCGGTTTATGTTTACGGCTTCCGAAAATATTGCCATTGGGAACATTGAGGAGATTAAAGACCGGTCATTGATTGAAAACTCGGCCGAAAAAAGCCTCGCCGATGCCGTTATTGAAAAATTACCCCACAAATACGACCAAATGCTCGGCAAACGCTTCTCCGATGGCGTGGAACTATCCGGCGGACAATGGCAAAAAGTGGCCCTCGCCCGCGCTTACATGCGCGATGCCCAGTTGATTATTCTCGACGAACCCACCGCTGCCCTGGATGCCCGCGCCGAACACGAGGTTTTTGTGCGTTTTGCCGAACTGATGAAAGGCAAATCGGCGGTACTCATCAGCCACCGGTTCAGCACCGTCCGGATGGCCGACCGCATTCTTTTCCTCGAATACGGACAAATGCTCGAATACGGCAGCCACGCCGAACTCATTGAAAAAAATGGCAAATACGCCGAGTTGTTTCATTTGCAAGCCAAAGGGTATCAGTAGTTTATTGGACAAAAAAATGCCCTGTTTTAGCACTAAGTCAAAACAGGGCGAAAAAATCCGTCTATTGTTGTGTATTAAAATTTCTTAGAGGGTGTAGCCGGCGGTGAGGCTGAGTGTTGTGCCGTTGATAAACTGGAACATTTGGCGGTCGGTACCACCTTTTTCAAATTTACCACTTTTATCGGCATCCTGGTAATAGGTAAGTTTTTGGCGCAATACATCACCTACCGTGAATTTGAGGTTGAGTTTGCCAAAGTTTTTACCCACTTGCAAATCTACCACCGTACGGGGGGCTTCGTAAATGTCCTGGCGGGTATCGCCAAATTGCGGATCAACGCCCACAAAAGCAATCCGGCGACCAATGCGGTTGAATACCGCGCTACCGAACCAACCATTTTGCTCACTTTCATATTGGATACCGCCGTTCAAAACGTAAGGCGATTGGCCTTGCAACGGACGATCAGGAGCCGCCTGTGAGCCTTCTTCAAAGGACAAAGAAGAGCGAATCAAAGCGAGGTTAGAGAACACCACGATGTCGTTCCACACTTGGCGGTCGCCCAAAAAGTCGAAGTTTTTGCGCACCTCAAATTCTACCCCGTAGATATCGGCCGAACGTTCGTTTTCAAAAGTAAACGTGGTAAATACTTGGGTGATATCAATGTTAAACTCGACCGGGTTTTGAATTTTTTTGTAAAAAGCACCCGCTGAAATGACCTGGCTGCCCGACGGGAAAAATTCCCAACGAAGGTCAAAATTGTTCAGGTTGGCAATTTTAAGGTCTTGGTTACCACGAATTTCGGCGTTTTTGTCAAAAACATAAAACGAGAACGGCGCCAATTCACGGAACTCAGGGCGATTAACCGAAGCAAAATACGAACCGCGCAGGTTCATTTTATCGTTAATGGCAAAGGTCAAGTGCGCCGATGGTAACACCACGCCTTGTTTAATATTGGCGATTTCGGTGCCGATTTTTTCGTTGGACACATCAATCATGGCGTTTTCGTAACGAACCCCGTACAAAGCGCGGAACTTTTCGTTAAAACGTTGGTCAGCCATGGCGTAAGCGGCAGTTACCTGTTGTTTGCCGTTGTAGTAACCAATATCGTCGGAGGTTTTTTCCAACATATAGAGGCGATTACCCGCAATATTATCCGCCGAAAGATCTTTGGCCGGATCGTAGGTGGGCTGACCGATGTTGCCATTATAAACAAAACTGCGGCCGTAAAAATCGCGGTTGCGTTGCTGGAACGAAGTACCCACTTTTACGTTGGTTTTGAAACGGCGTGTGTCCAAACTTTTAGATACTTCCAATTGTCCTCCCGCGAGGTTTTCGTTCAAATCAGAAGCAAAACGACCCGTGCTGGAGTTGAAAAAGTCGCCCGTTGCCAAGCGGAAATTTTCGTCTTCGGGTGTTTTAGTGTAACTTACAATGCGGAAATCGGGGATCCGGCGGCGTACATTGGCGTAGTTGGCGTTCGCCTGAATCGTAAGGAAATTATCACCTACCACGTGTTTCAACGATACTGCGCTGTTGACGAGGCGGTTATTGCTCATCAAATTAGCGGTGGTACGGGCTTCAACGCCATTGACGATATCGCTCATGCCTTCGCGTTGAACGGTATTATAATCGGCGTTTACGTTTAACAAGTTGCGCAGGCTGATTTGGGTTTTACCCGAAACGTAGTTCACGTTCAAAATACCACCGGATGTGATATTTTGCAAAAAACTTTGGTCGGTTAATGATGCCGTTTGACCGGAACCATCGAAGGTGTTGATTTTATTTTCGGAAAAACGACGCGTATTGCTGTAGTTCAACGCCACCAAAATGCCCAACTTGCGGTCGTCGGAGAGTTTAATTGGGAGGCCGAGCGAGTAAGCAAAACGGGTATTGGGCATGGCATCTTTAGAAGTGCTGCTCCAATCGTGGTTAAAGGGGCGCGAACTGGTGGCCAATTGTTCTTTTTGTTCGGTGGAGGGGAATAAGTTGGCGAGTTTGAGTTCGCCTTCCGCCAAATTGGGTAAATCGCGTTTGTTGTTGACCAAACCCAATGCTTCGCCGGAGTATTTAGCGGCTTCGCTGAAACTTTTAAACGTAGTGAGCGAGTGCGTTTGTCCACCGATGGAAATGCTTTGCGTAAATTTTTCGGGAACGGCTTTTGTGTTGATTTTGATAATGCCACCGCCAAAATCGCCGCTTACATCGGGCGTACCGGCTTTTACAATTTGCAAATTATCAATCAAGTTGGCCGGAATAACGTCAAAAGCAAACGCTTTACGGTCACTTTCGGTCGAAGGCAACAATGCACCGTCGAGGTAACCGGCGTTGTAACGGTCGTTCATACCCCGGATAACCGCAAATTTTCCTTCCTGAATACTGGCTCCCGTAACGCGTTTCAACACGTCGGAAGTAGAGCGGTCGGGCGTGCGGCGAATCAGTTCGGCCGAAACCCCGTCGGAAACCGTAGCGGCGTTTTTGCGCTCGGTGAGCAGGGCCAGTGCGCTCGATTTTTGTACGGTATAAGTAATGGTAACCTCGGTGAGTTTGCTGCTGCTTTCTTCGAGGGCTACGTTGAGGAAAATTACCTCGTCGGCTTTTACTTCGGCCTGAATTTTTTCGGTGCGGTAAGAGATATAACTTACCACAACGGTGTAAGTACCGGGTGCGACGGCGAGAATAAACTTGCCTTCGATGTCGGTAACGGCACCAATATTGGTGCCTTCAATTTGTACGGTTGCCCCGATGAGGTCTTCACCGATGGCTTTGTCGAGGATTTTACCGGCAATTTTGCCTTTGTTTTGGGCAACGAGCGCCGTTGCCACGAACATAAATAAAATAGAAAAAAGTACTTGGACGGATTTCATAAAACTAAAAATTTTAATACTGACGGATATTTAATGGCGCAAAGGTCGCTTGGCCATAGGCGGCAATAGGAAAGCCAGTTTTAAGCCTATGTGAAGTTTGTGTTAAGTAGCAGAATTTTAGTGTACACTTAATATTCATTTAACCGTAATCTGAAGCAAACGCCCTCAATTTTGCCCAAAATTTAATCAATGTACTTCAAACGCACTCCCGATATTGTTGTCCTTTCCGATGCCCATTTAGGTACCTACGGCAGCCACGCGGTGGAATTGCTCAATTACCTGAAAAGTATTCAGCCCCAAACGCTGATTCTGAACGGCGACATTATTGACATCTGGAACTTTAAAAAAAGTTATTTTCCAAAAGAGCACCTCGAAGTGCTGCGCCGCATCATGAAGATGTCGGTCAACGGCACCAAAGTGTATTATCTGACGGGAAATCACGATGATTTGTTTCGGAAATTTGCCGACATGAGTTTTGGCCAAATTCACCTGCGTAACAAACTGGTTTTTTCCATTAATGGCGAAACCCATTGGGTGTTTCACGGGGATGTATTTGACAGCAGTATTCAGCGCGCCAAATGGCTGGCTCGCCTCGGTGGACAAGGATACGATTTGTTGATTCGTATTAATCGGTCCATCAATCGCCTGCGCAGTGTTGTTGGTTTAGGGCCGGTGTCATTTTCGGCCAAAGTCAAAAAAAAGGTAAAAGGCGCGGTAAAGTTCATTTCTGATTTTGAACAAACAGCCGTTGAACTGGCTGCCGAAAAAGGTTACGATTACGTGGTGTGCGGGCACATTCACATGCCCCAAATGCGCGAATTTACCGGCAAAAACGGCAAAAAAGTAACCTATTTGAACTCTGGCGATTGGGTAGAACACCTCACGTCGCTCGAGTACAAAAACGGCAAATGGGGGATTTACACCTACGATCCCGCCGATTATGATTTGGTAAACCCAAAACTCAAGGTAAAACACAGAACCGACCAACAGGTCAAAGCACAGGCTTCGGAGGATTTTATCCCCAACCCGGCGCACATTGCGGCGTTCGATGCCCTTTAACTCAGCAAACATGATTTCAGCAAAAGCGTTTAAACATAAGCATTCACCAAAATTTCCCTTTTTATTTAGCAGTAGAGCAATGGTACAGCAGCAGGAAATGCAGCTGTACAAACTGCTCCATAAAGCGCGCAAAACGGAGTTTGGGCGTCATCATCATTTCTCCGAAATGACCGCCGCTGCTACACCTTCCTCCCTGTTCAGGGCCATCGTGCCAATAACCGATTACGATACATTTTATCAGAAATGGCTCCGGTTTGCCCTCCAGGATGAACCAAATGTTACCTGGCCGGGCATTATTCCGTATTATGCGCTCAGCAGCGGTACTTCGGGAGCGGCCAGCAAATACATCCCCGTTACCCAGGATATGCTCAGCAGCATGACCAGATCGGTGATGCGTTCGTTTTTTGACCTGGTTCACTTCAAAATTCCGCCGGGGCAGGTGCTTAAATCCATCCTGATGATTGGCAGCGGCACCAGTTTGCAACGCGACGGGCAACATTACACCGGCGATTTAAGCGGCATTATGGGCCTCAACCGGCCCGTTTGGCTGGAGCCGTATTACCGGCCCGGCCGCCAGATTACCGACCTTAAAGACTGGAACAGCCGCATTGAGGCCATTGTCCAAAACGCCGAACGCTGGGATATTGGCCTGGTGGTGGGTAACCCGATGTGGGTGCAAATTGTTTTTGAAAAAATAATTGCGCATTACGGGTTGAATCATATTCACGAGTTGTGGCCCAATTTCCGCTTTTACGCCCACAGTGGCGTGTTTTTTGAGCCGTACCGTACTTCTTTTGAAAAATTATTGGGCAAAACGGTACTCGATGCCGATACTTATCTGGCCTCCGAAGGCTATTTTGGCTATCAGCCCAAACCGGGCAGCCCGCTCAAATTGCTCATCAACAACGGTATTTATTACGAGTTTGTGCCGTTCAATGACCGCAACTTTGACGAAGATGGCAACTTGCGCGAACACCCTGAAGTGGTGGGCCTCGACCAAGTACAAAATGATGTTTCCTACGCTCTCGTTATTTCTACCAACGCCGGTTTGTGGCGCTATTTGCTGGGCGATACCATTATGTTCAACGACGTGGAGCAACTCACGTTCCGAATTACGGGCCGCACCAAATTATTTTTGAGCGTTTGCGGCGAACATTTATCGGTGGATAATATCAACGAAGCCGTTCGCCGGGCCGATCTGGCCTTGCACGCGGGTGTACGCGAGTTTGCCGTGGCGGGTTTCCGCGAAGGCACGGGTTGGGCGCACCAGTGGTGGATTAGTATGGAAAACCAAGCGGTATCGCCCGAAGTGTTTATTCAGTTGGTGGATCAGCACCTCAAAATTCTCAACGACGACTACGCGACGGAGCGGGAGTTTGCCCTGCACCACGTACGCGCCACGCTGTTGCCCTGCGATACCTTTTATAATTGGTTGTCGAGCCAGGGCAAAATGAACGGCCAAACCAAAATTCCGCGGGTGATGAAGGGCAAAACCCTGGAGCATTGGCTGGCACACGTGACCACTGTAAACAGTTTCTAAGCATTGAGCCCAAAAAAAAGCGACACCCGGATGACCGGATGCCGCTTTTTTTGGGATATAACTACGAACAATTAATACCCGGGGTTTTGCACCAAATTTGGATTTACGCCCATGTCATTCGATGGAATGGGGTAAATATTGCGGAAACTTTCGGTGGCTTTACCTTCCTTAACGCCGCCTTTCCAGGCCCAGCGATAAGTACCGTCGGTAAATTGACCAAAGCGAATCAAATCCGTACGGCGGTGGCATTCCCAGTACAATTCGCGGCCGCGTTCGTCCAGAATCACGTCCAATGTAAGGTTGCCAGCGTTAAAATTACCCGCTGAACCCGTAAAGGCCCGTTCGCGCACTTTGTTGAAGTATTGAACTGCCAGTTCTTTGTTGCCGCCTTCGGCACCACGCAAAACGGCTTCGGCGGCCATCAGGTACACATCGGCGAGGCGGAACATCGGGAAGTCCGTGTCCGGGAAGTCTGTGTCTTTGCCGCGCACTCCCGTGGACGTTACGTTGCGGAATTTACGCACCGCGTAACCATCGGTAAACAACGACAAGTCGTCAATTTCCAAACGTTGGCCATCGGCGTAAAACATACCGCGGCGGTCAAAACTGGTCAACTGCACCTGGTAAGTGTAGTCGGGTTTATCCAGGTCCAATAATATTTTGTAGCCGCCCGCCTGGTCAATGGTAATATCGCCACCGTTGAGGGTCAGCAGAGAGTCACGGTCGGCGTCGCCGTAGACGACGACATCGGCGTTGTTGGCGCGGAATTTAAACGTACCTATGCTCAATTGGCCGGCCGCTACCATCGTTTGGGTTTCTTCTTCCCATACCATCGGAATATCTACGCCGCCGGTGGCCGAACCTACGATGCTCAAATCACGCTTTTCGTACGTGTACGTTTTGGCATTTAGGTCAACCCGGAAATAATAAAATCCTTTTTGGGGAATAACAATGGCCGCGCCGCCCGTTTCGAGCGAGCCGTTGGCCCCGTTATCGCCAAATTTAGGCGCGCTGTTGGACGAAATTTGGGTAAAATAAATTTGTGTATTGTCGTCGGGGAAATATTTGTACCCTTCGTAAATTTTGTTGCTCGTGGGCGATGCCAAAGAGTTGCTCGTTTGGGTGGCGTCGAAACCCTGGTGAGAACCAGGTACGTACACTTTGGGGTAACTTACGGTTTTGCCATCGTTAAAGCCCGTTTTAACCCCCGTCAGATCCGAGGGGAATTTACCCACAAATTCGGGAGTCGTGCGTACACCGCCCCAGCCGCTGACCACGCCCGATTCGGTGGGGTCCATGCTGCCGCCAATACCAGCGCGAATGATAAAGGTCATGCCGCCCCAAGTACGGGTGCTCACACCGTCGAAATTAATGGAGAAAATGATTTCCTGCGAATTGTGGTTATCGGCTAGAAACAGGTTTTGGTACGTTGGTTCCAAGGTGTAACCCGCTTCCAGGATTTTTTTGCAGTAGTCCAGCGACTCCTGGTATTTTCTTTGGCCGGTATACACCTCGGCGTTGAGGTACAATTTAGCCAACAACATCCAGGCGGCGGCTTTATCGGCGCGACCGTATTCGTTGGTACGGGGTGCCACGAGGTCGGCATCAATGGCCTTTAATTCAGACTCGATAAAAGCGTACAAATCGGCCGCGTTGGTTTGTGGCGGTGGCGCACTGCCCAATACGTAATCTTCGGTGGCAAATGGCGTATTGCGGAACAAATCCAAACCGTGCCAGTAACTCAAAGCACGCAGAAAACGGGCTTCGGCGCGGTAGGCTTTAATTTGGTCGCGCAATGGACCAGCCACCCCGCGTGCGTCCAGTTTTTCGTCGGCTGTTTCGCGGAGATATTCATTGGACAACGCAATCTGGTAAAAAACGCGGCTGTAAAATGCGTAAATAAAACCGTCACTTGCGCCCCAGGTCTGGCCGTGAAAATCTTTGATGGTCTGGTCATTCCAACCAATTAAAGCCTCGTCGGTAGACAGTTCCTGGTGGTACCAAAAACCGCGCAGATATTGACCAAAACCTTCGTCAATTTCCGAAATATCGGCTTGTCCCGCCGGACCTTGCTGGCCCGATACTGCCAAACCGGCGTAGAGTTTTGCCAATACCTGTTTGTAGGCAGCGGGGTCTTCGTACACGACCTCGGCCGTCAGAATATCGGGATCAATGGGAGTTGTATCCAGGTCTTTGAAGCAACCAGAAGCCCCAAAAACAAAAAGTGCAACGCTGAGTACTTTAAAATAACGTATCATCGTATAGAGTGTAGTTTATGGTTTAAAAATTGACGCTGATTCCCACCAAATAGGTGCGGGGGCGTGGATAGGTGCTGTTGTCAATGCCATTGCCAATTTCGGGGTCGAGACCGTCGTATTGGGTAATAACAAATGGATTTTGGACGGTGGTGTACAGGCGCAGGTAGCGGCCCACCAGTTTTTCGAAGTTATAACCCGCCGTAAAGTGGTCGAAACGCAGGAACGAAGCATTTTTGACAAAATGATCGCTAAACGTAAGACTTGCCTGTTGTGCAACGTTTAAATCAACCGCCGATTGGTGTACATTGGTTAAATACGGTCCACCGTTGGTTTGATACAACCGCGCCAAATAACCCATGTCAGTTTGTACGTTGTTATAGGCGTAATTACCGAGGTACGAACGTCCGGCAAATGAGAAATCGAAATTACCCACGGTAAGGTTACTGGTAAAACCCATCGAATATACCGGAGCGGGTTGTCTGTAGCGGTAGCGGTCGGCACTATTAATAATACCGTCTTCATTTTGGTCGACAAACTGGTTTTCTAATAATGCCCCGTTTTCGTCGTATTTTTGTTCGTACACGTAAAACGAAGAGGGCGCATACCCAACGCTGTGGATTTGGATATTACTACCTACCCCGCCTGAAATACCACCGGTTAATACCCCGGCAAAATTATCGTCGGAACTATTGGTGAGTTTCGTAATGCGGTTTTGGTTGTACGCGAAGTTGGTGTTTAACTCCCACTGTACTTTTTTAGTGGCAATGGGGGTAAAGTTCATACTCACCTCGATACCTTTGGTTTCCATCGAGCCAATATTGTCAGTGGCAAAGTTGGTAAGGTTCGATAAAGCAGGAAAGGCGATAAAATTGAGCAAATCGCTGGTATTGCGTTGATAAATATCCACGGTACCGCTGATGCGGTTGCGAATCAGGCTAAAATCTGCACCAAGGTTGAATGAGCTGGTTTCTTCCCATTTAATGTCGCGTACATAACCGTTCGGGCGGAGAATGGTGTACAAACTATCGCCCAATTGGTATTGAACCGTTGGCGTACCAACCTGATAGCGCGCTTTGTAGGCGTAATCGTCACCAATGGCTTGCTGGCCGGTTTTACCCCAACTGGCGCGTAATTTGACGTTGTTGAGGTATTTATTGTTGTTATCAATCACTTTTACCGCAAAAGCCGCAGCGTAAAAATTACCCCAGCGGTATTCGGGCGCAAAACGGGAAGTACCATCGCGCCGCGCCGACAACGTGAGGAGGTAGCGATCTTTTAACGAGTAGTTCAAACGAGCATACGTCGAGATCAACACCAGTTCGGAGCCATCTTCGCCCGTAAGAGTCTCTTGGGTAGATCCGGCAGTATCCGAATTTTTAAAGGAACTTTCGTTGGCAAACTTTTGATACGAATAACCCGCCATCGCGTCCACGGTATGAATGCCGTAGGTTTCTTTAAAGTTAGCGTAGGTTTCCAACACCGAGTTAGTACGCGTTTGCTCGTAGGTATTATTTACGCCTCCACCATTCACGACATCAAAAGCAAAAGATGCGAAATTAGGTATAACTACAGTTCCGGAACCATTAGAGCGGTCATAAGCCACATTCAGGTTGTAACGCAACTGCGGTATGCGGGCAAAACGGTAATCCACCGAAGCACTGGTGATATAGTGTTTTACGGTAGAGTTATCGTCGCGGAGTTCGAGTAACGCCAGCGGGTTCGTTGCCGCCAAGCCATTCGGGTTGCCGTTTCCAATTTTCCAAGTGGTATAACCGCCGTACCGGGTGCTGGTATCGCGTACCGGGCGGGTGGGGTCAAAACTCAGGGCCGAACCAATGGCACCGCGATCGGCGAAGTGGTTATCCGACAAGATTCCTTTAAAATTCAGGTTGAGTTGGAGGCGGTTGTTGATAAATTTAGGGCTGAGGTTGACCGCGCCGGAGTAACGGCTAAAATTATCGGTGCGCAACAGGCCGTCTTTGTTGGTGTAACCCACCGACACGCGATAAGGCACCATACCCACGCCGCCGGATAAATTGAGGCTATGGTCCTGGGCGAAGGCTTTTTGATAAATCACATCCTGCCAGTCGGTATTTTCGGTGCCCAACAATGCTACGGCGTCACTGTCTGGCGCGTATCGGTTGCCAACTGCCGTCCGGAATTCGTCGGCGGTCAGTACATCCACGCGGTTAAAGGTTTCGCCCGAAGACACGTTAACGTTGTAACCCACGGAGATTTTTTTACCGAGGGTACCTTTTTTGGTGGTGATGATAATTACCCCTCCGGAGGCGCGGTTACCATAAATAGCCGCCGCCGAAGCGTCTTTGAGGACGGTTACGGTTTCGATGTCGTTGGGGTTAATCAGGTTGAGCGGGTTCCGGCTGCCACTAACGCCGTCGTTGCTGAGCGGAACACCATCTACCACAATCAGTGGGTCATTGGAGGCCGAAAGGGACGACTCGCCGCGCACGCGGATGCGCGAACCGCCGCCCGGGCCGCCGTCGGTGGTAATGGCTACCCCGGCAATTTTACCAGCAATCAGTTCCTGCGGACTGGTAATAGCCCCCCGGTTAAACTTGTCGGAAGACACCGTTTGGACCAAGCCGGTGGCGTCTTCGCGTTTGACCGTACCGTAACCAATCACCACAACCTCTTTCAGAACCGAATTGGTGGCCAGTTCAACGGATACATCGTTGATGCCAACAATCGAAACTTCCTGTTCGGCAAAGCCCGTGTAGTTTAAAATTAAAGCGGTGGCATTGGCGCCTACTTTGATGCTAAAGCGGCCCTCGAGGTCGGTAACAGCACCGTTACCCCGATTCTCTTTTTCCACCACGGTTACTCCGATGAGGGATTCACCGGTTTCCTGGTCTTGTACTGTTCCGGTGACGGTGCGTTGGCTAAAGGCGAACCCCGCCCCCAGCAGCAACACGCTCATTACCAACAGTTTTTTTAATGAAAATGTCGTAAAAACTCGCATATATTAATAGTATAGAATAGTGTTGTGTTTTTATGCTGAGCGTCAGCCGAAGTATATACTGAGCGCCAGCCGAATGATATACCAAGCGTCAGTCGAATTATGTACTTCGCGTCAGCCGATTACATACTGAGCGCTAGTCGAAGTAAAACTGCATCGCCCAAAAGAGGGATAAAGTTCTGTCAATTATTGGGAATGGGATTTCCTTTTTAGGCTAAATTTTCAAGTTCCGTCAAAATATTTCATTTTGATAGTTCAAAGCATTGGATTTTCAAAAAGCAAATTAACTTTGCGGCAAAGTTACACTAAGTTCCTTTAATATTCTTAAGCGTTTGTTTGGGCGAACAATGTAACTTTGCCACAAATCTACACTAACTATTTTATACTATTACTTAACTTACTTAACAATGAAGTTACGCTTACTTTTTTCGCTTCTGTTCTGCGCCGTGCTGGTATCTGGTTTTAGCCAGGTAAGCATTGGTATTATCGGAACTGCTACCCCCGGTGGTTGGGATACTGATACCGACCTTAACCAAAGTGCAACTGACCCCAACGTATGGACTTTGACGCTCGACCTTGTTCAGGGCGAGTGTAAATTCCGCCAGGACAATGCATGGGACATCAACTGGGGAGCCACCGATTTCCCAACGGGTATTGGTACCCAAGGCGGTGCCAACATTCCGGTACCGGCTGCCGGTTCGTTTACCATCGAGTTTAATTCGGCTACGGGCGAATACAACTTTATTTACACTTCCGATATTGGTATCATCGGTAACGCCACCCCCGGCGGCTGGGATACGGATACCGATATGTACCGCGATGCCGTAGATACCAACAAGTACTTCATCACCCTCAACCTTACGCAAGGTGCCTGTAAGTTCCGCGCCAACAACGCGTGGACTGTAAACTGGGGCGCATTGGATTTCCCGATTGGCGTGGGTATTCCCGGTGGTCCGGATATTCCAATTGCCACTGCGGGCAAATACCGCGTTGATTTTGACAAATCTACCGGTGCTTATTCTTTTGAAGAAGTGATTGAATTTTCTACCATTGGTTTGATCGGTTCGGCAACGCCATTTGGCTGGGACGTGGATACCAATTTGGTACGCGACCCGGGCAACCCCGCGCTGTGGAAAGGTACATTCGATCTCGTGGACGGTGATGCCAAGTTCCGCGCGAATGACGCCTGGGCCATTAGTTGGGGTGATACCTTGTTCCCCACGGGTATTGGTATTATCAACGGTCCAAACATCCCGGTTACTGCCGGTCGTTATTTGGTAACGTTTAATACCAGCACAGCGGAGTACAAGTTCTTCAAAATTGAACCATTCGTATCCATCGGCATTATCGGCGACGCTACGCCCGGTGGCTGGGATGACGATACCGACATGGACAAAAGCCCAACGGATGAATCGGTTTGGACCAAACGCCTGATTCTTCTTGACGGCGAAGCCAAGTTCCGCGCCAACGACGATTGGGTATTTAACTGGGGGGCCGGTGATTTTCCCGCTGGTGTGGGTGAAAATGGCGGTGCCAACATTCCAATTCCCGCCGGTGAATACAAAATCACGTTTAACTCTACCACGGGCGAATACAATTTTGAAGTATTGGTGGTGTACGACAGTATTGGTCTTATCGGCCCGGCTACGCCCAATGCCAACTGGGAAAATGACGTATTCATGAACAAAGACGCCGCCGACGAGTCCTTTTGGGTACTTCCAAGCATTGATCTGGTTACCGGTGAAGCCAAATTCCGGGCAGAAGGTAAGTGGGATGTAAACTGGGGTTTGGGACAATGGCCTTCCGGTGTTGGTGTACAGGCTGGTCCAAATATCCCTATCACGGGTGGTACTTACCGCGTTACCCTCAACTCTGCAACGGGCGAGTATAATTTTGGTCCAACTTCTTCTACGACTAACCTGTTGAAGTCTAATTTAGTCAACGTAGCACCAAATCCGGCTAAAGACGTGATTAACCTCACCATCGAGGCCGCCGAATTGCAAGGTGACGTTCAGTTGATTCTGTTCAACCAATTGGGTCAGCGCGTGATGAGCATGGATACCAATATTCAGGGCACCAAAACGATCAACGTGGCGGGTCTTGTTCCGGGCAACTACATGCTCCACATTTCCAACGGCAAATACATCGTTGGTAAATCCGTGGTGATTGCCAAGTAATATCATCGGGCATTTTTTGTCCGTTGTTACATAAAAAAGTGGGTCACTCCGAGGTGTTCGGGGTGGCCCACTTTTTTGTAAAATAGATTGCAAAGCGTATATCTTAGTGCTTTGAATCAAATGGATGGGTGTGCGTACCCACGAATGATGTATAGCCCCAAGGGGGCGTAACCATTAACATAGGGCATCCGCCCTATGAATACCCGCGAAGCGATGCTGGTACTCATGTCGGATCTGTGGCACGAATACACATACGAATACATAGGGCGGTGCCCTATGCTGGTGATGGCGCCCCGTTGGGGCTTGGGGAAGATGGGTGTGCGTACCCACGAATGATGTATAGCCCCAAGGGGGCGTAACCATTAACATAGGGCATCCGCCCTATGAATACCCGCGAAGCGATGCTGGTGCACATGTCGGATCTGTGGCACGAATACACATACGAATACATAGGGCGGTGCCCTATGCTGGTGATGGCGCCCCTTTGGGGCTTGGGGAAGTATAGCCCCAAGGGGGCGTAACCATTAACATAGGGCACCCACCCTATGGACACCCGCGAGGCGATGCTGGTGCCCATGTCGGATCTGTGGAACGAATATGCATATGTGGCGCACACACACGAATACATAGGGCGGTGCCCTATGCTGGTGATGGCGCCCCGTTGGGGCTTGGGGAAGTATAGCCCCAAGGGGGCGTAATCATTAACATAGGGCACCCGCCCTATGAATACCCGCGAAGCGATGCTGGTGTACATGCCGGATCTGTGGCACGAATATATGTACGGATGCACACATACGAATACATAGGGCGGTGCCCTATGCTGGTGATGGCGCCCCGTTGGGGCTTGGGGGGTGGAGGTGGTTAGTCCCAGACGTAGCGTTCGTCGTATTGCACCTCGTATTTTTCCAGCAGGCTGCGAAATTCATCCTGAAAACTTTGCTTGCTGTGGTGCTTGGCCTGATTGTCAATGTATTGTATCACTTTTTTTACCCCGGACTGGCTTACCGAAAAGGCGCCGTATCCGTCCTGCCAATAAAAATTAGCGTAGGCTTCACCTTGTGTTTTGGCCCATTTGGAGGACCGTTTTTTGATTTCCTCCAATAAATCCATGAGCGCTACTTTGCGCGAGAGGGTACATAAAATATGCACATGGTCGTGGTGGCCACCTACGCGGATGGGGTGGCATTCCATGCCCTGGCAAACGCCACCGAGGTAGGCAAATAGGGCTGGTTTGAGTTGGTCGTCAATGAGGGGTTGACGGTATTTGGTGCTGAATACAATATGAACATAAACTTTAGTGAGTGATTGCGGCATGGAAATTAATTTGTTATGATGTTAATACGATGTATTCCGGCCCTCACCAATCCCTACTTCCACACCTCAAACTCCGTCCGCCTATTCCTTCCCCGGTTTTCCGGCGTATCGTTGTTGGTGAGCGGTTTGGTTTCGCCGTACCCACGGGCGCGCAGGCGAGCGGGCGCAATTCCTTTACCCGATACATAATTCAACACCGATTGTGCCCTTTTTTCCGACAGCAGCAGGTTCGATTTATCGTCGCCCACGTTATCGGTGTGGCCGTTGATTTGGATATTCAAGGCCGCATTTTCGGTTAATAGCGCCACCAAAGCATCTAATTCGACGCGGCTTTCGGGCAAAAGTTCGGCAGAATTGGTGTTAAAAAATACGTTGCGCAAAACAATGGGTTTTGATACGTCGGTTTTACCCGTACTGTCGTTTACCGGGCGCAAATCAATGGACAACTGGTACGGTTTCAGGAACGTGGCCGACGAATCGAGGTCGAAATATTCGGAGTGAAACAGGTACCCTTTTTTGCTCACGTTCAGGGCGTAACGGTGTCCGGCGGGCAAACAAACGAGAAACGTACCGTCTTTTTTGGTGCTGGCGGTGGCAAACAACTGCCCGGTTGCCAAGTCCGTAAATTCCACTTTGGCCAAGATGGGGTAGCCCGTAGCCGCGTCGCTCACGAGGGCGCGGGC
The DNA here is from genome assembly GCA_013298845.1 of Chitinophagales bacterium. Taxonomy (GTDB): domain Bacteria; phylum Bacteroidota; class Bacteroidia; order Chitinophagales; family Saprospiraceae; genus M3007. The sequence goes on along the minus strand of JAAFJN010000027.1, from coordinate 45,482 downwards.
GTACGTGACCGGGCGCGGGCGCAAGTGTTCGGGCATTTCAAATTTGTAAATATCGATGCCGCCTTTGCCCTCGGGGCGTTTCGACGAAAAATACGCCGTGCGCCCGTCCAACGTCACCACCATGTTGGCATCGTGGGCCTTGGTATTAATGGGATAACCCATGTTTTCGGGGGTGCCCCAAGTGCCATCGGGTTGTTTGCGCGATACGTAAATATCATCTTTACCAAAACCCGGGTGACCGTTGGAGGTAAAGTACAACGTTTGGCCGTCGGGGTGTAAAAAAGGCAAACAATCGCTGAATGGCGTATTAATTTTATCGCCGAGGTTGCGCGGGGTGCTCCATTTGCCGCCCGGCTGACGGGTCGTTTCCCAAAGGTCAATTTCCCCGAGTCCACCGGTCCGTTTACTGGCGAAAATAATCGTTTTGCCATCGGCGCTGATGGTTGGCTGCGATTCCCACGAAGGCGAATTAATCACGTTGCTGAACGGCACGGGTTTGGTCCAGCCCTCTTCCTTTTTTTGCGACCAGTACAAATCGCAGCCGCCCTGCGAGCCATCGTTGCGGCGGTCGCAGGCCGTAAATACCAGCCACGAGCCGTCGGGGCCAATGGCCTGCGCCCCTTCGTTAAACGTCGTGTTGACGCCCTCCAGCGGCAGGGCTTTTTCCCAGGTTTCCTGATCGGTAGCGGCGCGGCGGGCGACGTAAAAATTTTCGTCATCGTCGTCGTTGCGGGTAAAAATCAGGGTTTGTCCGTCGGCGGTTTGCACGGGGAAATATTCGTCTTTACTGGTATTAATGGCATCGCCGAGCAGTTCGGGGTTAAAAGCCACCGGTTTTTTAATGGCTTCGGCCGCAAAAGCCGCGTCTTTGTACAGTTTTTCGGCGTTGAGGCGGTCGCGCGGGTTGTTGATGTCGCTTTGGAGATACACTTTGAGGTGGGCGGCGGCTTCTTCGTATTTGTCCTGTTCCCATTCGATGGAACCCAACGCCTGATAAATACGCACCTCATAGGAAGGGCTGAGTTCCAGGGCTTTTTCAAAGGCCGTTTCGGCTTCGGGCCAAAGCAGGGCTTCGCGGTGTGCACCGCCGAGGTAAATCCAGGCGTCAATAAAATTGGGATCGGCCTCGGTGGCTTTTCGGTAGTGCCGGATGGCGGCGGCCGGATCGCCCTGTTGCATGGCTTCGCGGCCCTCTTTAAAGGCTTTGAGGGCTTTGTCGGAAGTTGTTTTTACGGTGGTAAATGGTGCCTGGGCAGCGGCTCCAATCGGGCACAACAAACAAAAAATCAGCGCAATGCCGAAGCAATATTTCATGCGTGGAGGAGTAAATAGATGAATAATGAACAGCGTAGAAACGACCTTCGGTCAGTTTATTGTGTCAAAACTGTTAATTTTTTGAAAAATGGTCGAACATTACGCAACCAACTGCCGTTTCTAGTCCTATATTGCACACGATTTCCCATCAACAGATATTTCATAAGCATGAAACAAATTTTACTTGTACTCTTTTTCTTTACCATTTGTGGCGCGGCGGCAGTTGCTCAAACTGCCAAAAGCGCACCATTAAAGGTGTTTCCTAATCCCGCCAGCGAATTTATTTCAGTGGCCGACCAAGGCGATATGACCGGCTACATTTCCGTTTACAATATCATGGGGCGCAACCTCCGCGAGTTTGAATACGTAAAAGACGAGCGTTATTACATCGGAGATTTGCCCAAAGGCATTTATTTGATTCATTTGCAGGACAAAAACAAAAAGACGATTTCGTCCCAAAAAATCGAAAAGCGTTAACCTCCCCTTTTTGCTTCGTCATTCATGGAAATTTCCCGCTGGAAAAAATGGCTTTCCTATGTTTCCCCGATCCAGTTGGAAGAAAGGACCTCCGAGTATAACCCCGAATTGACCGTCATGCTCGACCGTGGCCGGTTACAACTTTTGAGTGGCAATGCCATTTATTCGTGGGACGACCTTTACCATAATTTTACCAAAGCATTTGCGCAAATAAAACCCGAACAATACCCTTATCAGGACGTACTGCTCCTCGGTTTGGGTCTTGGAAGTGTGCCTTATATCCTCGAAAAGGTGCACCAACAAAAATACCATTACGTTGCCGTTGAATGGGATGAAGCCGTGTCGGAACTGGCCGACCGCTACACGTTTTCGCGCCTGAAAAGTTCCGCCGAAATCATCACCGCCGATGCCGCCGTTTTTGTCGACATCTGCGAAGAAATGTTCGATATGGTCATTATTGACCTGTTTGAGGACAATAAAACGCCCGAAGTTTTTGAAACCCCCGATTTTTTGCAAGCCTGCGCTGCCCGCCTCCATCCCGGCGGTATGCTGCTCGTTAACCGACTTTCCCGCACCAAAATAGACGCGGTGCATTCCGAACGTTATTTCGAAGATGTCTTTAAAGCCGAATTGCCCGGCGCGTATTGCATTGATACCGACGGAAATTTTATTTTGTGCTGGAAGAGAGCGGGGGAGTGATGAGATATGAGTTATGAGAGAGGAGAAATTCAAAAATCAAAAATCTTATATCGGAATTCTTAAATCAAGACACATACTGGCACAATCCATAAAACTTCCACTGTCTTCTGTCTAAGGTCTATGATGTATCTTTGCACTGTTATACATGGAACTATTGAGTGCCCAAACGTGCGTAATGGCCCGCGCGGGTACCTATTAACTGCCTTTTTTTTATGCTACAAATGAGGAAAATACTCATTACCCTTGGTTGTTTTATTTGCTGCATCCCGTTACTATTCAGTCAAAAGTCCGAAGAAGACGCCATTCGGGCGGTCTTGGACGCCGAAACAGTGACGTATTCCAACAGCCCGCTGCACGAAGTGTGGAAAAAACACTGGCTGATGGACGATAAAACGGTGCTCAACCTTTGTACCCCCGATTGCACCATCGTCCACTACGACAAAGCCGGTATGATGGCACTGCCCAATATCGTCACCGGGGTGGCCAACGCCGAAATTTTAAAATCCGACTTTATTTATGACATTCACGGCGATTACGCCACGGTGTCCGACATGGTGAAAATTTTTATCCCCGAAGATAAAATTACCGTTATCAGCTACGAGTTCAGGGTGATGAAAAAAGTAGAGGGCACCTGGCGGATCCACATGTGCACCCTGCACCAAACTATTCCCAAGTAGAGGGCAGCAGTAATACCTTTTTCCGAAATATTATTTGGGTATAAATGGCCTTTGTGCGCGTCGCACAAAGGCTTTACGGCGTAGTGAAAAATTTTTACCGTTGGCCGTTTCATTGTTTTTAATAACTTTGCGTTTCGTTTCCTGTAATCCAAACGTTTTAGTCCCATTTTATCTCACTTTCTACACTGTTTTGTGTGTATTCTGTACTGGGCATTGTTGGGGTTTGCGCATCCGTTTATCGGGACAGAACACCTTTTCGTGCACAAACCCTACAGCGTCGAAGTACATTTTCCCAAAAACAGGTGTAGTCCATACCGGTTTAATAATGAATAAAAAATCATTTTTGCTAATCTTAGGATTTCTTCTTGCTGGCGTTGCTTTGTTTTCCCAATCGGAAGAAGAAAAAATTAAAGCATTACTCAACGCCGAAACCGAAGATTTTACCAAAATGGCTTTTGCCGACGTGGTAAAAAACCATTGGATTTTGGACGATAAAGCAATGGTACTCGTGACCATGCCCGATGGCAACCACGTGATCGAAAAAAAGAAGAACTACTGGCCGATTTGGCGGTGCCACCCGCCGGGTACGCTACCGTACAAAAAAGCGATTACCAGTTTTTTATAAATGGCAATACGCACTGGTTACTTTTACCCAGGTAGTCACCACCGAGGGTGAACTCCCACGAAATCCGATACTTGGAAAAAGTGAATGGCGAATGGAAAATCAGGGTTTCGGCGGTGCACCAGTTCACACCTAAGGGTTAAGGAAGCATAACCTCTTATTATTTAACAAATACCTTTTTATGCAAAAATTAACGAGCCTTTTTATGGCGCTGTTGTGCGCCGGAACCCTGTTCGCCCAAACGGAAGAAGAAAAAATTAAACAATTAGTGGAAGCCGAAACCGCCGATTTTGGCAAAATGTCTTTTGCCGACGTGGTAAAAAAACACTGGATTCTGGACGATAAAACCGTCGCTATGGCCACTATGCCGGACGGGAATCACCTCCAAATGAAAAAAGATGAATTGTTGGCGCTCACAGCAACGCCACCGGAAGGCCACGCGCAGGTGCGCAAGTTTGATTATCTGTTTTTTATCAACGGTACCACCGCACTCGTTTATTTTTCGCAGGAGGTTGCTACCGAAGAAGGGGATAAAGTAAACTCCCACGAAATGCGTTACCTCGAAAAAGTAAATGGCGAGTGGAAAATTCACGCTTCCTCGGTGCACCAGTTTTTTCCTAAAGGTTAAAAATCGAACTCCATTTGTTGCCCCGGCAGCAGCATTTCGCGCAATTGTTGCTCGTGCTCGCGCCGAAGATTGGATACGCCCAGGCCCAATAACCGCACTTTTTTGGTGAGTGCTTCGGTGTCGGCCAGCAGTAGCCGGGCCAAGACTAACATTTCGTCGGCGGCACTAATGTCGTGGTCCACGGTTTTGGAGCGGGTAACGCTTTGGAAATCGGCGTATTTGACCTTTAAGGTGAGGGTACGCCCGGGGTTATCGGCCCGCTCGATGCGGCGTTGCAGGTCCTGGGCAATTTCGACCAATTGTTCCATCATGTCTTCGGTTTGGTCCAAGTCGGTGAGAAAGGTATTTTCGACGCTGATGGATTTGCGCACCGAGTGGCTTTGCACCCGCCGCTCATCAATGCCCCGCACAATATTATAATAAAAGCGGCCGGTTTTGCCAAAACGGCGGGCCAGTTCGATGAGCGAACGTTGCTTGAGGTCGTAGCCGTTGTGAATCCCGATTTTGCGCATTTTAGCGGCCGTTGCTTTCCCGATGCCGTGAAATTTTTCGATGCTGAGTTTTTCCAAAAAATCCTCGGCTTCGTGGGGTAAAATGAGCGCCATGCCGTTGGGTTTGTTTAAATCGGAGGCCATTTTGGCCAAAAACTTGCAATACGACACCCCGGCGGAAGCCGTGAGTTGGGTGGTTTCAAAAATGCGCCGCCGCAGGGTTTGGGCGATAATGGTGGCCGAAGGTGGCCCCATTTTTGGAAAAGTAACGTCGAGGTAGGCTTCGTCGAGCGAAAGCGGCTCCACCAAATCGGTGTATTCGTGGAATATTTCCCGAATTTGCCGCGAAACTTCCTTGTATCGGTCAAAATTATGCCGCACAAAAATCAGGTGGGGGCACAGTTGGCGGGCTTTTGACCCGGCCATGGCCGAACGCACCCCGTATTGGCGGGCTTCATAACTGGCCGCTGCAACTACGCCACGTGGCCCTCCGCCCCCAACGGCAATGGGCTTGCCGCGCAGTTCGGGGTTATCCCGTTGCTCCACGGATGCAAAAAAGGCATCCATGTCAATGTGAATAATTTTGCGGGTTGGGTTATTAATTGTGCAAATTTTTGAGTTTTTCGACTTGGAGTACCTGAATCACGCCGTCTTTAATGTCGAGCATTTGTTCGTTTTTAAAGTCGGTGAGGGTGCGAATTAAGGTTTCTTTGGCGGTGCCGGTGAGGGCCGCCAAGTCTTCGCGGTACAGTTGAATTTTGGGGTCCTGGCTTTGTTCCACGAGGCGCACGAGGGTAGTAGCCACGCGTTTGCGCACCGAATTATAGGCCAGTTCAACCAATTGTTGCTCGCGTTCGGCAATGTGTCCGGCGAGCATTTTGATAAAACGCGCGTTCACATCGCGGTTGCCGTAAATGAGGGCGGTAAAATCTTGTTTGGGCAACAATTTAAGCACACAATCTTCCAAAGCCGCCGCGTTTTCAGGGTACGTAGATTCGCTCAACAGCGGCAAAAAGCCCAAAAAATCGCCGGCAATGGCCACTTTAACGATGAGTTCGCGGCCGTCTTCGCTGGTTTTGTACAATTTTACTTTACCACTTTCCACGTAATACAACCAACGCGGGTGTTCGCCTTCGCGGAAAATGAGGTCTTTTTTCCGAAAATGGCGCAACTCGCGGTTTTCCGAGAGGTTTTTCAGGGCCTCCAGGGCGCGGGCTTCGTTGATAAAAAATTCGAGGGAACCCGAATCTTTGGCCGATGCATTGCGCAGCCGTTCGCTTTTGTGCAGGCGCGCCTCAATGGTTTGCAGCAGTAGCGTATTATCGAATGGTTTGGTGATATAATCGTCGGCACCGAGGGCCATTCCTCGTCGGAAATCCTCTTTTTCCGATTTGGCCGTCAGGAAAATAAACGGCATATCGGCGGTGGCGGGCAGTTTGGACAAAATGTGCAGCACCCCGTACCCGTCCAATTCGGGCATCATAATATCACAAAGAATAAGGTCGGGGAGTTCAGATTGGGCTTTGGCAACGCCCTCTTTACCGTTTGGCGCACTGGCTACCGCGTAACCACTGAGTTCGAGTATTTCTTCCAAATTTTCACGAACATCGGTATTATCTTCAATTATCAGTATCTTTTTCATACAAGCAAGTTAACAGACGGCAAATATACACCGGAGTTGGTGGATTGTACTGATTGGTTAACCGTTTAATGTTGAAAGATACGGGCAAATAATGGATCAGTGCGTGATTTTTTGGCGGTACTCGGAGGGCGTCAGGTTGGTGGCGCGTTTGAAAATTTTGGTGAAATACGAAAGGTTGTTAAAACCGCTCGCGTAGCACACATCGGTAACGCTTTTGGTGGGGTTGGTGAGCATGTTTTTGGCCAGTTTTATGCGCTCGATGTTGATAAAATCAATGGGCGAAATGCCGGTTTCATTTTTAAAAGAGCGAAAAAAATGGGTTTGGCTCATGCACGCTTTTTTGCAGAGTTGTTCGACCGTTAGCGGGGTTTGCAGGTTTTGGCGAATAAATTCGACGATAAAAGCGAGGCGCGAATGGTTTTGCAGGGTGGTTTGTGGATCAAAAAGCAGGGTGCGCGCTTCGGTTTGCATGAGGCGAATGACCAATTCTTTGAGCATCATTTCGGCAAAAAGATTGCGCGAAGGGTGGTTTTCGGTAAAAATCCAAATCAGTCGGGCGATGATTTGGTTCACCGCCACGTCGTTGGTAAAGTGAAAATTATGGTCGGTAAAAGACCATTCGGGATGCTCATCGAGGCGCGGCGCTACTTCGTTGAGTTGCTGCACCGTTTTTTGAATATTATCTTCCGAAATGGTCAGGGCGAGGCATTGGGTGGGGTTATCGAGGTTGGCTTCGGGGAAATCAATCACCATCGGTTCGCCGGAGGGCATAATCACCGATTCGCCGGGGTAAAAATCAAAATCCTGATCGCGCAGGTGCATCACTTTTTTGCCTTTAATCATGCTGGCCAATACCGGCGCGTTAAAAGTTAACTCAATCATGCTGGCCTTTTGGTGCGTCTCGTAGATGTTGAGTTCCGCGTTGTTCAGGCTATAAACGGTTCGGTTCTCCACGTGGAGTTCCAATTTTCGACGGGGTAAGCGACTTTCTTGTAGCAGCATAAAATAAAACCGAGGGCTAATGATGGCAAATTTTATATCGGATGCCACAAAGATACAGTATAAACAATAGAAAATAAGGGCCGGAATGCAAAATGATAGAATTGTGATATTGATTGGAAGAATCGTGCTAACTGACCGGCTTAAAAAGCCTTGTCCTTTGCTTTATCAAAAAAATAAAACGCCCTAAACGCTATTAGCCAAACATAAAACTGAATTACACTCATTTAACTTTTTAAATTTCGTTTCTTACTATGGCAGATGTCGCATCTGGTGTCAGCACCAAATTAACACCACCCCAGTTTAAATCATCGTATGACAATTTTATCGGCGGAAAATGGACGCCACCCGTACGCGGCGAGTATTTTGAAAATATCTCTCCCGTCGACGGTAAGGCATTCACCGAAGTAGCCCGCTCTACTTCCGAAGATGTCGAACTCGCCCTGGACGCGGCCCACGCCGCCGCACCGCACTGGAACCATACTTCCGCCACCGAACGCAGCAATATTTTGCTCAAAATTGCCGATGTCATGGAGCAAAACCTCGAATTGCTCGCCAAAGTCGAAACCTGGGACAACGGTAAACCCCTCCGCGAAACCATGGCCGCCGATTTGCCATTGGCCATTGACCACTTCCGCTATTTTGCCGGTGTTATCCGTTCCGAAGAAGGTTCCGTTGCCGAACTCGATTCTACGACCGTATCCCTCAATATTCCCGAACCTTTGGGCGTGGTGGCTCAAATCATTCCGTGGAATTTCCCCCTCCTCATGGCGACCTGGAAACTGGCCCCTGCCCTGGCGGCCGGTAACTGCGTGATCCTGAAACCCGCCGAACAAACGCCCGTTGGTATCTTGGTGTGGATGGAATTGATTCAACACCTCCTGCCCGCCGGTGTACTTAATATTGTGAACGGTTTTGGGATCGAAGCCGGTAAACCATTGGCTTCCAGCCCGCGCATTGCCAAGGTGGCCTTTACCGGAGAAACCTCTACCGGTCGCCTCATTATGCAATACGCTTCCCAAAATATCATTCCGGTAACGCTGGAATTGGGGGGCAAATCGCCCAATATCTTCTTCAAAAGCATCATGGATGCCGATGACGAGTTTTTTGACAAATGCCTCGAAGGCGCGGTGATGTTTGCCCTCAACCAGGGTGAAGTGTGCACTTGCCCATCGCGTATTTTGGTGGATGAATCCATTTACGACGCGTTTATCGCCCGCGTGATTGAGCGCACCAACAGCATCAAATTGGGTCACCCGCTCGATCCCGAAACCATGATGGGCGCGCAAGCATCCAACGATCAGTACGAAAAAATCCTGAACTACATCGAAATTGGCCGCGAAGAAGGCGCCGAAGTACTGTGTGGTGGTAAAGCCGCTTACAACGATGGTTTGGCCGGTGGTTACTATATCCAGCCCACTATTTTGAAGGGTAACAACAAAATGCGGGTGTTCCAGGAAGAAATTTTTGGCCCGGTAGTGTGCGTAACCACGTTCAAAACCGAAGCCGAAGCCCTCGAAATTGCCAACGATACCCTCTACGGATTGGGCGCAGGCGTGTGGACGCGCGACATGCACCAGGCTTACCAGGTATCACGCGCCATTCAGGCGGGCCGCGTGTGGGTCAACTGCTACCACGCTTATCCGGCGCACGCGCCATTTGGTGGGTACAAAAAATCGGGTATTGGCCGTGAAACGCACAAAATGATGCTCGATCACTATCGCCAAACCAAAAACATGCTGATTTCTTACAGCAAAAGCAAATTGGGCTTCTTCTAATGGTACCCCGCGTTACAATCAGCGACGCCGCCAAAGCAATTATTGATCAATTGCGTGCAACCAACGGCCCTTTGATGTTTCACCAAAGCGGCGGTTGTTGCGACGGTTCGGCCCCCATGTGTTACGTTGACGGCGAGTTTATGGTGGGGGAGCAGGATGTTTGGCTGGGAGAAGTGCACGGTTGCCCGTTTTACATGTCGGCTTTTCAGTTTGAATATTGGGAGCATACCCAGTTGGAACTGGACATCACCAAAGGTCGCGGCGCGAGTTTTTCGTTGGAAATACCGTTGGGTTTGCGGTTTGTGATCAAATCGCGCCTGTTCCTCGACGAAGAATTGCCGTTGCTGGTACCGACCAAAAAAGGAGCATAAACAGGCTTTAAATACAAATTTAATAAGTTGACGAGAGCCGTTCGGAGAACTCCGGGCGGCTCCTTCGTTTTTGGCTTATTTTGCGTATTTTTGCGCAGCAAAATAACCCTTTTAGAATATGCTACAAACGCCGAGGGTCATTCCCTTTATATTGGTTGGTCTTTTTGTTTTTGTGCTGGATATGGTATCGCCGCAACACACCAACGTCGCGGTGCTGTACGTGCCACTGTTGCTGCTGACCACTTTTGTGCCGGAGCGGCGGTTTGCGCTCTACGCTACGGTTTGGGTTTCGGCCCTGACGGCCATCGCGCCGTTGTTTAAACCGGATCATATCATTTTAACCACCGAAATCATCAATCGCCTCATTACGGCGGTGGCCATTGTGGCGGCGTATTTTGCCGTGCGCGTCAATTTTTTTGCCAATGAACGCAATATGGCGGTGTGGAACCAAACCAGTACCGGTTTGCTGTTGGTGAATAAAAAAGGGGTGATTATCCAAAGCAGCCCCGCTACTTGGCAAATTTTTGGTTACACCGCCGCCGAATTGGAGGGCTTAACCATCGAATCACTGATTCCGCAGCGGTTTCGCGATCAACACCAACACCACCGAAGCAAATACAACCAAAACCAGCAACCCCGCTCTATGGGTAGCGGGCTGGATCTTTACGCGCTTCGCAAAGACGGCACCGAAGTCCCCGTGGAAGTGAGCCTGAGTCCGTATTCGACCGGGACTAACAGTTATATTATGGTGTTTGTGGTGGATAATACTGCCCGTAAAAAGCACCTGACGGCCATGGAAACCCTCAACGCGGATTTGGAAAACCGGGTGAAAGAACGCACGTATGCCTTGCAGGAAACCGTCCACGAACTCGAAGAACAAATTCAGTTTCGGCAGGAAGCGCAGTTACAGGCCCAAAAAGCCCTCGATAAAGAACGCGAACTCAACGAACTAAAAAGTAATTTTGTGAGCATGGCCAGCCACGAATTCCGGACGCCATTGACCAGTATTGCTTCGTCGGCGGATTTAATTGCCATGTACAACGACCGCGCCGAACCCGAAAAAATTAAACGACACACCGAGCGCATCAAACATTCGGTGCAAAACCTGAGCAGTATTTTGGGCGACTTTTTGTCGTTGGGCAAATTAGAAGAGGGGCGGATTGTGGCCAGTATTTCCACCGTGCATTTGCCCAATTTGGTGGACGAAGTACGCGAAGAACTCAAATACCAAACCAAAACCGGACAATCGGTTATTGCCCAACACACCGGCGAACCGGAGTTTGATTCCGACGGGCATTTGTTAAAAAACATTTTGATTAACCTTATTTCCAACGCCATTAAATACTCGCCGGAACACTCGGATATTGTCATTAACAGCCTCATCGAACGGGGTAAAGCGACCATTCACGTACAAGATCACGGTATTGGTATTACCGGGGAAGAACAGGCACAATTATTTGGCAAGTTTTTCCGCGCCAGTAACGTCGGTACCGAAAAAGGCACCGGATTGGGGTTATTTATCGTCAAAAATTACGTTGATATCTTGGGCGGAACGATTTCCTGCGAAAGTGAAGCCGGAAAAGGCAGCCGGTTTACGCTCGAATTAGGCGGCTTTTAACCCGGTTTATCCCAAATATTCCGCCAAAAGTGCCACGGCGCGTTCCAGTTCCGCTTCGGTGTTGTAATAATGCACCGACATGCGCAGGGCGGCCTCCACGCCTTTTTGGTCAAAATCAAGAAGCGCGGCGGCCCGGGTACTCACGGAGGTGTTTACCCCGCGTTCGCGCAACCAATGCATCATTTTTTGGCCTTCAAACGCCGGGTGCCAGGCCGTTACAATGCCGCACAAATCAGCACCTTTGTCCAATACCCGTATCCCTTCCAACTGAAGTAAACGCTCCCGGAGGTCGGCTCCCAGGGCATTGATCCGCGCCGAGGCAGTCTCCGGCCCAACCTCCATAAAATACCGGGCGGCGGCTTCCATGCCCAACTTAAGGGCCGGTGCGTGTTCAAAATACTCAAATCTTTTAGCCGTGGGATTCACCGACCATTGATCGGCCTGTACCCAATCCGCGCCCACCATATCGGGCAACAACATGTACATATCGGTCCGCGCCAAAGCCCGGTCCGAAGCGTACATGAGCCCGGCACCGCGTGGCCCGCGCAGGTACTTGCGCGCCGTTGCCGTAAGAAAATCGCAGCCGATGGCCTGCACATCCAGCGGGCGTTGGCCCAGCGACTGACAAGCATCCACGAGGTACCAGGTGTCGGTTTCGCGGCATAGTTGCCCAATCACTTCGATGGGTTGTACCAAGCCGCTGTTGGTCGGAATATGCGTCACCGCCACCAGTTGCGGGCGGTATTGGCGGATTTTTTGCGCCATATCGTCGGGGTCAACTCCGCCTTCGGGCAGGTCGTTGGCTCGAATGACTTGCACTCCGTATCGGTCGCGGAGCGAAAAAAAAGCCAGTTGATTCGACACGTAATCATTCACCGTCGTGAGAATCGTATCGCCCGTTTTCCAGTTAAATGTACTCAGGGCGCGGGCATAGCCGTCGGTGGCGCTGGCCGCCCAGGCAATATTGTGCGGCTGAGCGTTCAGCAAGGTCGCCAGGGTGGGGTAGAAGGCCGCGATTTGCGTGCGGTAAAGATCGGCGGTTTCGTACCCACCCGTTCGGGCTTCCACTTCGTAATAGTCGCGCATGGTATTTTGCACCACCAGAGGTGGCAACGAAGCACCGGCGTTGTTCAGGTGAATTTTGTCGAGGCAAGCGGGGGTATCTTGGCGAATATCCATCATTTTTTATACTTTTTTTGGAAAAACAAGGTCAAAACAGCCACCACAACAAAACCGGCCAGCCAATACCACCAATTTGTACCGCCCACGCTCAATGCCCCAGAATCGCCCGCCGTTACCATGCCCGCCCAAAAATAAGGGTGTGCCAGTTTGGTCCCGGCGTTAGCGGCCAGCCAATGGCGTTTGGCCGTGCGCAGGGCCGTGTCTTTGTTGGATTTATTTTTTATGGCTTTTAAAAAATCTTTGACCAAATGCGTGGACGACCGCACCGGGAATTTCCACAAACTCATGGCGGTGGCGGGCACTCCCGAAATAGCAAATGAACGCGCCATGCTGTACACGCCTTCGCCCAATTGAACGGGGCCGTCGCCGGTAAAACAAGCACTCATCACAGCCAAATCAGCGCGACAGGGAATGGCCTGTAATTCATTGGCGTACAACACATTATCGGGGTTATTGCCGGGCAATTCATCGCCAAAACGCAGTTTGGACAACGCCGGGCGGGTATAATTGGAAATGCCGTGCATACTCAGCAGCAAAACCTGGGCCTGTTCGGCAATTTCCCGAAAAGCCGCTTCCGAGGCTTGGGGGCCAACGTAGGGCTTGCCGCCGAACAACTCCGCCCCGAAACGCACGTCGTCTTCGGCATTGTCGAGGGCATCGGCACCGTTGCTGTACGCGGGGGCAAAACCCGCAAACGGAATCCGGGCCTTACCGGTACGCTTGGCCGTGAGTGATTTTTGAACCAACAACAACGTGGCCGAATACGCGTAACTAATGCCGTGTTGCTGCACCACAAAGGGCAATGCCGCCCAATCCTGCGCCGAGGCCGGTGCCGCCAGCAATAATGCCTCGAACGGAAGGGCCGTGAGCGTTAAATCGGGTACAATCACCAACGCGGTATCCAGGGAAGGAGCCTGAGTGCCCAAACATACCGCCGTGGGGCGGTGCAACAGTTTTTGCCCTAAGCCCAACGCCGGGGGAACAAACCGGGTCAAATCGCCGTCTTCCGGGTTGCGGCGCAGGATCTGAAACAAACTATCGGCGGCGTTTTCGTCCGATATTGACCAGTTTTGCTGCATCCAGGCGGCATTGCCCTGGGCGTCGAAACTAAACGTGTACAGCCGATTTTTGCCGGAAAAATAAAAATCAAGCATGGTTTGGCCCGGCCGCAGCAAGGTGGCTACGTTTTGAAAAGGTAATATTTGCTGGTCGCTAATGGCCGCACCGTAGGCGATATTTTGTTGCGCAAACGTCGTGCGCAATTGTTTTTGTTCGTTTTTTAACCGGCGAATCTCCTGCATCAACGCCGCAATGGCGGTTTCTTCTTCGGTATCGGCCAGTTTGGTTTCGCGGGCGGCAATTTGATCCGATAGGGTTTTGTCCTGTTGTTGTTGGTCGTCGCGAAGCAGTGCCAGGGCTTCGTTGGCGTTGAGGCCCTTGGTTTGCAGCGATCCGCGGGCCATTTCGGTAAATAAAAACGCGCGGGCCGCGTATTTCGGGTCGTTGGTTTTTTGCCAGGCTTCCCACGCAATATCCACGGCATTGTCGAAACGTTGGCGGCTTTTTTGCAAAGCGAGCAACACCGTTTTTTCAAAAGTATGGGTGGCGCGTAGTTGCGTTTCAATTTCGGGAATCAGCGCGTAGGCCGCCAGAGCCGGTTCGTATTGCCCCAATCCCGCCCAGCAACGGGCTTTCCCTTCGAGGATATTGGCCAATATTTTATCGCCCGGCATGGTTCCGGCTTCGGGTAACGCATCGGGGGAATTGCCCGCTCCGGGATAAAATTTCAGGAAAGCAGCGTGGTATTGTTCCAATGCGTTGGCGTAATTGCCCTGCTGGTACCAGGTTTCGGCGAGGTTGGTGTAAAACCCCGCCAGGTTGCGGCGTTGGAGTTTTTGGGCAAAATCGGGCGCGGTTATTTTTTCAAAAAAAGCCCGCGCACCCGCCCAGTTGCCCTGTTTTTGGGCAATAATGGCTTTGTTTTCCCAATAACCGGCGAGGCATTGGGTGTAGTATTTTTCGCTGTCGATGGAATCAGGGCTAATCATATTCCGCGCGGCTTCGTTCCATTGGTTGGCTTCCTCAAATTGCCCCAGGTGCACGAGGGTTTCGGCTTTGTTTAACCGCAACAACACCCGGTCGTAATAGGTATCTTCGGTGCGCGGTATGACCGCCAGCCCGCTGTTGAATTGCTCTAAAGCGGCGGGGTAATCGTTGACCGCCAGGTACAAATCACCGTAATTGTTGTAATCGGTGAGGGTGCCTTGTTGGTCAAATTCCTGTTCGTAGGCAATGCACTGTTTAAAATACTGCACGGCATTGTCAAAATCGCCCATTCGGACGTAATAAGCGGCCATTTCACCCAAAAAATACCCCGTGGTGCTGTGGGCTTTACCCCAAATTTTGGTTTTGTGAATCACCTCGGCCTGATCGAAATAGGCTTTTTGGCGCGCAAAAGACCCTTCGTCGCGGGCGGCGCTAAAAGCCCGGTTATAGAGCCGCGCCAGGCTTTTATATTCGTCGGTGGTGGCTGGTTCGCGCCACTGTTTCATGGTATTCAGCGCCGAATCAATCAGGGCCAAAGCGGCTGTGTGTTGTTCCAGTTCTCCGTCGAGTATATCGGCGGCGCGGCGATTAGCGGTCAGCCAATCGACAAAACTATCGCGGTTTCGGGTGGCGGGAATTAACTGCCGGTACAGTTGGAGCGCGGTGGAAATATCCTGCGGTACGTCGGATTGACGAAGGGAATCGGCCAGGATTAGGTCAGGTTGGTAATCGGCAACGGGGAATGCTACCTTATTGGTGTCTTTTGGCTGGCATGCACCAGCCAAAAGAGCCAATAAAAGTATCAGATACAGGTCTTGTCTATAATGTCCGTTGCCTTGTTTGGATGAATGCGGGTGAAGTAAACAAGGCATAATATACAATGGAAACGGGGCTTAGTTGCTCCCCGAGTCCTCTTGGTTCATTTTGCGATACCACCAGATAATGAGGCCCAACAAAAACAACAGCAGCCACAACCACCAATAGTTCCCTTTGCCGTCGGGTTGGCAGTTATAACCGTTTTCCTTGCTCAACAAGGTGGCGTCGTCCATTACATTGGGGAATTCCTGGGTGGGTTTAATGAGCGCGGTGTGGAATGTAACCGTTGCTTTGAGAGAACCTTTTACCGCCAGTTTTTGGGCACCGTTCCAATCGGTTTTAAACGAAAAATCGCGGCTAATACAACTCGGGGCGTATTCCCCGGCTTCGTTGTAAGCCCCGGCCAACCCCTTCAAATAAGCAAAACTCCAGGTGGGCATAACCCGGGGTTGATACAAAAACGAATCCAAACCAGTGGAGTCAAATTTCGGTTCGATGATTTGAATACCGGCCAAATTGTCAATGCGCACGCTGATATGCGGTTCTTCGGCGTTGCCTTCGTTACAAATGGTCATTTTCATGGCCACGTCGTAAAGGCCATTTTCGGCGGCGCAAATGGATTTTACTTCCAGCATTGTGGGGTCAATGGACGACACAATGGACACTACCCGGTGCGATGCACCCCGGATGTACATGCCGTTGGGCAAAGCCAATGTAGTTGTATCCACAATTTGATACAAGGCCGGGCAGTTGGCTTGCAACAGGCTCAAAATCCGTTGGCGCTCGGCGGCGGTGATGGGCGAAATAAACGGCTGATTGGTTACCGGGCCGCTACCAAACAACAACTGCGACTCGAGGCTTTGTGGATTGTACTGCGGATTTACCGTTGCGCCTTCCAAAATCAACACCAAAAACTGGGTTTCGCCCATGCCCGTCGTGTCCAAATCGGGGATGCCCGTACTGGATAACAATCCGCTGGCATTGCGGGATTCGGTGCGGAAAATGGGGAAACAACGAAATTCGTTAAAAGAAGGCGCAATTAAATCCGAATTTACCCGCACGGGTTGCATAATAACATTGCCGTAACCGCTGCTGGTCAAAGCATTGCCAAGCGTACCGTCGAGGTTGGTGGGTGCCCCAATTTGGTGCGGAAAGTCGTTGGAGGTGTAATTGGCTTTTTCCACTTCAACGTTGCTCCGCGTAAACAGTTGACCGCCGGAAAACGGCCGCCGACTATTGCCGCGATAACTGTTGTAACACACCAAAGCAATGGGTTGGGCGCTGGAGGCGGGCAGATAAGAGGATACGACCAAGGCCGTTTCGTAACCGCCCAGGCGGACTTTTTCGTGGTTAAATACCGCTGCGCGGTTGTTATCGGCCAATTGCGTCGTAAATGCCGTACCCGGCAAAGTAGGCCCACCGGCACCTTTACTGCTGCTCAATTCCACATCCACCGAAATGAGTTCTTTATCCGGTGGCTGTTTGTTGCTTTTTTTCTCGACCAATACCGACCGAACGTTGTATTTGCCGCCCCGGTGGTACACGTAGTTTTGATTCAACGTGGACTCGTCCAAGGCTTTGGAACGGTCGGGGTAAAACATGAAATTCCCGTCACCAAAAATCCAAAACGCCTTGTAACGGGCTTCGGGGTTGGCCGACAACCCGGCGGTTGTGCTTTTGTGCGTGAAATTGACGGCCTGAATGGCGCTGCTTAATGAAGAAGGTGGGTTACCACAAGCACCAGCGTCGGTAGAAAGCCTTAAACAAGGGCTGGTTTGTGCTAACACCACTTGCCCGACCAACAACAGCAGGGCAAGTGCATAAATGGTTCTAATCATAAAATTGGGTGTTTATGGAAATAATATTGCGCAAAAGTAGTGTTTGACTTTTAAAAAACGCAATATTATTCTTTTTTTGTCAAAATTTTAAGAACGCAACCGCGCCAAAGCGGTTTGCACCGTTTCTTTATCTTCGGGATAGGTTACACCGTACCACTGACTATCGCTGGTGAGCACTTTTACCCGCGCCGCGCCACTTTTGATTTGCTCATTCACCACCGTTGGAATGTAAAACTCGGCTTTGGGGTTGCCCGTATTGGCCGCCACAAACGCGCGAAACATTTCGTCGATGACAAACAGCAGGCTGTGGTGAAAACCCCAAAAATTCATCGATACCAAGGTTCTATCGGCCAAAAAATGCTTTTCACCGTTATCGTCGGTAAAGTAAATGCCATCTTCGAGGCGTTCAATTTTGGTGCGTTCGGTCACGTCGGTGAGGTAACCTTCGGCATTTTCGACGCAAACCCCGCGCGATACGCTGCCGTTTTCCGACAAGGTATTGGCCAACCGGTAAGCGACCATTGCGTAGGTATCGGGAGCACAGGCCGTGGTGAGAAAATGCGCAATGGTTTTAAACGCATCGGGGCCGTAATAATCATCGGCATTAATGGCCACAAACGGCTCGGTGAGGTACTTGCGGGCCGACAAAATAGCGTGCCCCGTGCCCCAGGGTTTGAGGCGTTCGGGTTTTTCGTCTAACCATTCCAGGGCCGTATCCATTTCCTGATATGCGTAAAAGGTGGGCAAAATATGCTCCACTTTGCTGCCTACTTTTTCTTTAAACTCGGCTTCGATGTCTTTCCGAATTACCAAAACGACTTTTCCAAATCCCGCCGCCGCTGCGTCTGATACTGAAAACTCTAAAATACTTTCTCCGTTCGGCCCCATGCTGTCGGCCTGTTTCAAACCTCCGTAACGGGAACCGATACCGGCGGCTAAAATCAATAATGTTGGTTGCATTGTTATTGTGATTTTAATAAAAACGGCCGCAAAGGTAGTGCTTTTTTGGGAAGATAAGCCCACTCTTGACCGCATCAACCCATGACTTCAGTCGTGGATAACAGGTGGTATTCTATTGGACTAAACCGATTTATCGGTTTTATTGCGAAGTCGTACTTGGAAACGGTTAAAATAATGACATTGTTAGGGCCCGGTGTGAACTGTTACCAAGTCTTTTTAGACGGAAACAATAAAAACAGGGGTGCAATCGCCCCCAGCCACACCGCCAAAATGCCATCGTACAAGGGCACCAACGGCACCAGGTCGCGGGCGCGCAGGTGTCCGCAGGCGCGAGCGTACACGGGCCACACCACCACCAACCGAAGGCAGTACCCCCCAATGATCCAGGGTGCCCACTGCGGTTGCGCAATGAGTAAAATGGCGCTTAAACCATAGTGCACCGCGTGTGTAAACGCCACGCCGCCCAACACGAGGTTATGCCAGGTTTTGTACGCCGTTCCCGCCGTAACGTGCCGCCTTTTTTGTAATAACCAGCCTTTTAGGGTGTCTTTGGCGGGCGAATACACAAACGCCGCCGGATCGAGGCACCATTGGGTATTGCGCCCCGTGGCAATGCTGTTGACCAATAAATCATCGTCGCCGCCGGTCAGGTGCAAATGCCGCGAAAAACCACCCGCCGCGTCGAAAAGGGTGCGGTGAACGGCCATATTGCGCCCCACGCCCATAAACGGCCAGCCCGCAAACGCCGTGGAAAAATACTGCATGGCCGTGTACAGGGTTTCAAACCGCGCCCAACCATTGAGCCAATGCCGCGCGGGCAACAGCGGAGCGTACCCCAACACAAAACCGGGTGCCGAAGCGCGGCGCATCATTTGAGATAACCACGCCGCCGAGGCCGGTTGGCAATCGGCGTCGGTGAACAGTAGCCAGGGATGCTGCGCAAAGGAGATACCGCGCGTCAGGGCTATTTTTTTACCGGGATGGTCTTTGGGATGGATGCGCAGGGTGCGCAAATGGGGAAATTGGGTGCTTAACGCGGCTAATACCGCCGGAGTATCGTCGGTAGAATCGTCGTCTACCACCACTACTTCAAAGGGCGCGGGCCATTGCTGTTGGAGGATCAAAGGCAGGTTTTGCCGGAGGCGCGGGGCTTCGTTGCGGGCGCAAACAACCACCGAAACGGGAAAAAACGCGGCGGGTTCGGGGGGGACATCGGGGCGGTATTGCCAGGCCCAACGCCCCGGGAAAAAAATCCAGATCAGTATTTGAAGCGCGGTAACACCCGCCAATACCAACGCCAAAAAAAGCAGTAACATGGCGAATTAACGCTCCTTAAAACCTTTCATCAGGCCGCGTTTGGCGTTGCGGACAAAATTGAGAATTTGTTCCGAATACCGGGTTTGCGGCAATTCGTTTTCGATAACATCAATGGCTTTGCGAATGCTATACCCTTTCACAAACAAAATCCGGTAAAGATCTTCGATGTGGTGCATGTCTTCGATGGAAAACCCGCGACGGCGCAAACCAATGGAATTGATGCCAGCGTACGACAGCGGTTCGCGGGCGGCGGTCACAAACGGCGGCACGTCTTTGCGCACCAGCGAGCCACCGCCAATCATCACCTGTTCGCCGAGGCGTACAAATTGGTGCACGGCCACCAAACCGCCCAAAGTAGCGTATTTGCCCACTTCAATGTGGCCCGCGAGGGTCACGTTATTGGCCAAAACACAATTGTTGCCCACGTGACAATCGTGCGCAACGTGCACGTACGCCATCAGGAGGCATTCCTGACCAATACTGGTTGTTCCACCAAAGGAAGGATTACCCCGGTTGAGGGTGCAGGCTTCGCGAATAATGGTGCCATTGCCAATTTCAAGAATGGCTTTTTCTTCGTCGCGGCGCAGCGATTGCGGGGTTGCACTAATGGAGGCAAAGGGAAAGATTTGAACACCGTCGCCAATCCGCGCTCCGTTAAATATGTGAACATTGGAACCGATGCGGCAATTATCGCCAATAACGACATCTTCTTCGATGACCGTGAAGGAACCGATGTGTACGTTACTGCCAATTTTGGCCTTAGGATGCACATCCTTCAGGGCAGAGGAAATAAGTGGTGACGGAGTGTTCATGTTTATTGATTGGGCTACGCGGGTCTTTATTCTTTGTTGCGGCGCACGATCTGAGCGGTCAATTCGCCTTCCGAAACAATTTTATTTCCCACATAAGCAGTGCCTTGCATGTGGACAATGCCCCTGCGAATAGGCTCTAAAAGTTCAAGTTTCAGTATTAACGTATCACCGGGGCGAACCATTGCCTTGAAGCGGGTATTGTCTATCTTTAAAAAATAGGTGTCCCAGTTTCCTTTATCGGGAACATTTGACAACGCCAAAATGCCGCCTGTTTGGGCCATTGCTTCAATTTGTAACACGCCGGGGAATATCGGGTTGTTGGGGAAGTGCCCCTGAAACAAGCCCTCGTTCATGGTTATATTTTTGACGCCCACCACGTGGGTTTCGCTCAGTTCGATAATTTTATCCACCAACAAAAACGGATAGCGGTGCGGGAGCAATTGCATAATTCCCGCGTAATCCAATACGGCCTCTTTTTCGGGGTCGTAACGCGGTACGCCAACGAGTTTGCGTTTTTCGGTGTAGTGTTTTTTCAAAATTTTGGCAAATTCCACGTTGGCGGTGTGCCCCGGTTTGGTGGCTACAATTTTGCCGCGAATAGGTTTGCCGATTAACGCCAAATCGCCCATGACATCGAGTAGTTTGTGGCGGGCCGGTTCGTTGGGGAAATGTAATTTAAGGGTATTTAAAACGCCTTCCCGTTCGATTTTAATGGAAGGTTTGCCCAGTTTTTTGGCCAAAACATCCAATTCGTCCTGCTCCATCGTGCGGTCGGCAATCACAATGGCATTGTCAAAATCGCCCCCTTTGATCAAACCCATTTCCATGAGTTTTTCCAATTCGTGCAAAAAAACAAAGGTGCGGCAAGGCGCTATTTCACCAACGTATTGGTCAATGCTGTTTAAAGAAGCAAACTGTGGCCCCAGCACGGGCGAATTAAAATCAATCATCACCGTTGCCTCGAAATGATCGGCGGGCAGCGCCATCAGTTCCGTGCCGGTCACTTCATCGCGGTACGAAATGGGTTCGGTAATGTCAAAATATTCGCGGTCTTGTTCCAGTTCCTGCATCCCGGCCTCCTGAATCGCCTGCACAAACGGCATGGCAGTGCCATCCATAATGGGCATCTCGGGGCCGTCAATTTCGAGCAAAACATTGTCAATGTTGCAACCGTACAGGGCCGACAATACGTGCTCGACGGTAGAAACCTGTACTTCACCACTTTTGAGCGTGGTGCTGCGGTGCGTAGAAATAACCAATTTTACATCGGCGGGGATCACCGGCTGTTCGTCCAGGTCAACCCGTTGGAAGCGGTAACCGTGTCCGGCAACTGCTGGCTTTATAGTAAGCGTCACTTGTTTGCCGCTGTGAAGGCCAACGCCCCGAAGGGAAACCGGATGTTGAATAGTGGTCTGCTTCATACTCGTTATTTCTTTGCTTTTTTAGGTGTTTTTTCAACCGGCTCTTCGGCGGGCAAATGATCGAAACGGCCCATGGCCTCGTATTTTTTAATGCGGAGCGTAATGCGCTCTTCGGGGTCCATATCTTCAATTTCGGACAAAGCCGATAAAATATGGGCCTTTAACGTATGGGCCATGGTTTCGGGTGCGTTGTGCGCCCCGCCAATGGGTTCTTTCACAATGCCGTCAATGAGGCCGAAGGAAAGCATCGAATCGGCATCGAGGCGGAGTGCTTCGGCGGCTTTTTCTTTAAATTCCCACGAGCGCCACAAAATGGTGGAGCAGTTTTCGGGCGAAATTACCGAATACCAGGTGTGCTCCAACATGAAAACGCGGTCGCCCAAACCAATCCCCAATGCACCCCCGGAAGCCCCTTCACCAATGATATAACAAATGATGGGCACTTTCAACTGGGCCATTTCGAACAGATTCCGGGCAATAGCCTCGGCTTGTCCGCGTTGTTCGGCCTCTAACCCCGGGAATGCCCCCGGTGTATCAATGAGGGTCACGACCGGAAAACCAAAGCGCTCAGCCATTTTCATCATGCGGAGGGCCTTGCGGTAACCTTCGGGGTTGGCCATACCAAAATTGCGATACTGGCGCATTTTGGTGTTGGTACCCTTTTGATGACCAATTACCACCACGGTTTTGCCGCCAAAATCGGCCAAACCACACACAATTGCCTTGTCATCACCGGCGTAACGATCGCCGTGCAATTCGATGAATTTATCACACATGGTGGTGAGATAAAACAAGGTATAAGGTCTTTCTGGATGCCTGCTTAATTGGACGCGCTGCCAACCGGAAAGGTTGGAGTAAATCTCTTCTTTTTTTGCAGCAATTTTTTGCTCCAGTTCACGCACCATCATCGTCACGTCCACTTCGCCCTGCTCGCCAACTTCTTTGAGCTTGTCTAATTGCTCATAAAGGGCCTCCAAGGGCTTTTCGAAATCCATAAAAGTTGTAGCCATAAATCAAAAAGTATGGAAAAATTTGGGCAAAGGTAAAGCGGTTATTTGATGAATGCGCAACTTTGCGCCACGTTTTCACGTCATAGACAATAATGAAAGTAACCGCAGCACAATTAGCCGCCCTTTTGAACGGTTCCGTCGAGGGCAATCCAGACACATTTGTAACGCGCCCCATGCGCATCGAAGAGGCCCAACCGGGCGATTTTGCCTTTTTGGATAACCCCAAATACGAGCATTTCGCTTATTCGACCCAGGCCTCGGTCCTGATGGTCAGCCGTCAGTTTACACCCACCCAGCCCGTTCAGGCAACCCTCCTGCGCGTGGACGATGTGCGCGGGGCATTGGCAGTTTTACTCGCGCAATTTAGTGCAACCGACACCGCCGCCCCCGAAATTTCGGCCCAGGCCGCCGTGCACAGCAGTGCTTCGGTGGGGGAGGGCACGTCCATTGGGGCGTTTGTGGTGCTGGAAGCCGACGTGCGCATTGGCAACCATTGCACCATTTATCCGCAGGTGTTTATCGGCAAAGGATCGGTGATTGGTGACCATACCGTTTTGCACCCGGGGGTAAAAGTGTACCACCATACTCAGGTTGGCGCGCATTGCACCCTGCACGCCAACGCCGTGATCGGGGCCGATGGTTTTGGTTACGCGCCGCTTCCTGACGGTGGCTGGCAAAAAGTGCCCCACGTGGGCAATGTGGTGATTGGGAACCGCGTCGACATTGGGGCCAATACCTGCATTGACCGCGCCGCAATGGGCAGCACCTATATCCACGACGGGGTAATTATGGACAATTTGGTGCACATTGCGCACAACGTGGAAGTGGGCCAAAATACCGCAATGGCCGCGCAAGTGGGCGTGGCGGGCAGCGCCAAAATTGGCCCGAACTGCCAATTGGGCGGCCAAACGGGCATTGCCGGGCATATTTCGCTGGCCAAAGGCACCCGAACCCAGGCCCAAAGCGGATTGGGTTCGACCATTAAAGAAGAAGGAACGGCGGTGTTTGGCAGTCCCGCCATTCCGTACAACGATTACGTGCGGGCCTATATCGTGTTTAAAGATTTACCAACATTGGCCAAAAAAGTGCGGGCATTGGAAAAAGCCGAACCGAAATAAGGCGTGGCCAACCCGCCATAGTTTCCATTTTTTCCGTTCGTTTTTTACTTTTCAATTACATTTGCACCATGATGAGTCAAATTTGGCAAAAAATCAGGCGAATGGGGATGGAGATCTATTGTTTCCTCACCGCTCCCTTTGTGATAAAAAATTGCCTCGGCATGGTGACCTTTGTCGGGCTGTTGTTTATGACCACCATCTGGTGGTTAAAATGCTATACCAACCACGGCGAAAGCACCGAAGTGCCCAATTTTGTGGGTATGACCTACCGCGAAGCCCTGCGGGTTGCCAAAGCCAATCACCTCGACCTGGCCATCACCGATTCGGTTTACCTCGAAGGCAAACCCTCCGGCGAAGTACTTACCCAAAGCCCAAAGGCCAAAAGCCACGTGAAAGAGGGGCGTACTATTTATACAACCATTGTCAAAAGCAGCGCCGATATGGTGACGTTGCCCAATCTGGCGGCTAACGATGACTACGAGTTGTACGCCCGGCAATGCAACCGGATGAACGTAAAAACCCGCATCTCGGCGCGGGTGCCTTCGGGCAAATTGCAACCCAACGTCATTTTGGCGGTGATTCACCGTTCCGATACCATCACGCCGTTGTTGCGGCGCGGGCACAAGGTAGAAATGGGCACCATCCTCGATTTTGTGGTCACCGAAGCCATTTCCGCCGAACTGGCAGTACCCGAACTCATTTGTATGACCTACGACGAAGCGCAGTTTATTATTACCAACAGCGGCCTCGCGATGGGTCAGGTGTTTAAAGATGGCACCGTGAATGATATGTCGGCAGCCTACGTGTGGAAACAAAACCCCGCGCCTACCAATACCGGCATTGTACCCGGACAAACCGTTGACCTTTACATCACTCAAGACGTACCCCAAGGGTGCCGATAAACTTAATTTTTTGAATATTATGCAGGATATTACTGTACAAGAACTGAAACATAAATTAGACAGCGGCGAACAATTCGTATTTGTTGATGTCCGCGACCCCTGGGAATACGAAGAGGCCAACCTCGGTGCGAAGTTGCTGCCGCTGGGCGAACTCATGACGCGGATGGACGAATTGGAAGACCATAAAAACGACGAAATTGTGGTGCACTGCCGTTCGGGTGCACGCAGTGGCATGGCCAAACAACTCCTCGTGGCGCATGGTTTTACCAATGTGCGCAACGTGTTGGGTGGTATTATGGATTGGCAGAATAACTACGGGAAATAGTTCGCCGTTGTACAAAAAAAATGGCGGGAGAGCATTACGCCCGCCCGCCATTAAAGCCTGTAAATGCGTTGCCAAATTCTGTTTGTTAAAACTTGTAAATTGCGGCGCACAGGAAACTAAGTGCGCTTTTGGTACCATTGCCGTCTTTGTCGGCAAAGAATCCATCTTTAGTAGCAGTATCTAACCGGATTTCCGGAATCAAGGTAATGTGATCTTTACTGAGATTCAGCGAAAGGGTGTTGGCAAATACACTGCCGCCCTCGGGTTGTGCCGCGTAAATATTAAATTGTTTGCGGTCGCTGAAATATTCGCTGCGCAACGTCAAACCCAACCACGAAGAGGGGTTCACGTTGACGTACAATGCCGAACCCCACCAATGGCTGGCCTCTCCGAAGCCATCGCCTTCCAATTCTTTTTGCTGGTAATTGGCCACCGTACCGTTGTATCCCAAAGAAAACTTATCGGTAAAGGCATAAGTCATCACCAAGTCGGCCTGCGTGTAGCGCGTGGAATCCACGGGTTTGCCCCCCTGGAAATTGAGGAACGACTTAAACTTGCCGTCGGAGGAGCCGTAACTCACCTGCCCAATGCCGTATTTGTTGCTCAACGTGGCCGATTTTAAATCAGTTGGATTGGCAATACCGGCCATAATGCCCACCTTGCCAAAGGTTTTTTCCACCTTCACCCCCGTGTGAAAAAACGGACCGTAAGAGAACATGTACGACATGCTGTAATTGCGGTTGGCGTAAGCATCTACGAGTTCGTAACCCACGTGGGTGGCCCACGATCCCGCCGTTACTTTTATATCGTGTTTGAAGGAATAACTCAAAAACAACTGCTTGATAATAAAGCGCGTATTGCCATCGGCGTACGAAAATTCTTCGGCGCGGCGACCAAAACCAAGGTCGGCGGTCATGGCGGCGTGCCCAAAAGTTTGGTCCACTTTGGCCGAAATCATGCCCAATTCAAAGGAATTATGCGAATTGGTAAAACTGGTGCGGTTGTTGAAGGGGGTTTTGGCCATGTCATAACGGTAGTATGAATCGGCAAAACCGGAAATCACCGTTGTGGCTTTAGGCTCTTCCGTTGGAGCGGTAGCGGCGGTGGTGTCGAGGGCAACCGAAGTTGCAGTTTGTTGAGCGAATCCGCTCAGTTGCAGGCAAAAAAAAGTAGCGCCTGTCACAAAAATTCGTTGTAACATTGCAGTTCATTTTTTATTAGTGAAATGAATTGTGGTACGGCACTTACACTTTTGCCGAAGTGTGCCGTACCCTTTTTTTATTGTATTTGGAGCAGGTGTGCCTAAGATTTCATGTACATCTCAGACACACCCACTCGGTAGAAATAGCCACGGAGACAATTACTCGCCGCCGTTCACCACTTCTTTTAACAGACCATCTTTCTGCGAAACCAACAGGGTACCCTGAACGTATTTCTCGTCGTGTTGAGAAGCATCCAGGCCCAGTTCTTCGTCTTCAGAACTTACGCGGAGCGGTTCGATCAAGTTAATTAATTTAAAAATGGCGAAAGAAACGGCAGAACTATAAGCAACAGCAATCAACAGACCTTTAACCTGGGTAAAGAAAAAGTCGAAATTACCCAACCACAGGCCATCGGCACCCGCGCCGTTCACGGCTTTGGTGGCAAAAACACCCGTGAGTAACATACCCACCATACCACCTAAACCGTGGCAGGGGAATACATCGAGGGTATCGTCGAGTGAAGATTTAGACTTGTAATAAACGGCGATATTTGAAATAAGGGCTGAGATCGTACCAATGAAAATACTTTGTGGAATGGCCACAAAACCCGCACCCGGCGTAATGGCCACCAAACCCACGACCGCACCAATGCAGAAGCCCAAAACGGACGGTTTTTTGCCCTTGATAACGTCAAAAAACATCCAGGACAAACCAGCAGCCGCCGCCGCTGTGTTGGTAGTGGCAAAGGCCGATACCGCCAATGCGTTGGCACCCAAGGCCGAACCGGCGTTAAAACCGAACCAACCGAACCACAACAAACCCGTACCAATCAATACGTAGGGGATATTCGCCGGTGGAATTTCTTTGTGTTCCAGGTGCGCAATCCGGCGTTTCAACACCAGAGCACCCATTAAAGCGGCGCAACCGGCCGAAATGTGTACTACGGTACCGCCCGCAAAGTCCAAAACACCCATTTTAAACAGGAATCCGTCGGGGTGCCAGGTCCAGTGCGCCAAGGGAGCGTACACAAAAATACCAAACAGGGCAATGAACAGAATGTAAGAGGTAAAACGAATCCGTTCGGCGACCGCACCAACCACCAGGCCGGGGGTGATAATGGCAAACATCAACTGGAACAGGGCAAATAACGTGAGCGGAATGCTGGGGGCCAGGCTCCAGGGCGCACCCGAATTGACGTTATTAAAGAAAAAGAAAGTGGCAGGGTTGCCAATAAAACCCCCCATACTTTCGCCAAAAGCGAGGCTAAAGCCCACAATTACCCACAATACACTCACCACGCCCGCGGCTACCACGCTTTTGATCATGGTAGAGATAACGTTTTTGCGGTGTACCATACCTCCGTAAAAAAAGGCCAAACCGGGTGTCATCAGAAAAACCAGCGCCGTCGCCACAATTACCCAGGTAATGTCGGCGGCATTGTACGCACCTGCCTCGTCTACAAAGTTGGGAAGCGTTGGCACAAGGGCCGCAGCCAAAGAGACCAGTGCCAATAAAGCAAAAGGAATAGTCCGTTTAAGTGAAAAAGTACTCATAAGCCAATCTTATTTTGTTTGTTGAACAATAATCAAAAAGTTATTTTTAGTATCAAATCATGCCCGCTGGTGACGGAGGAAACGGTTCGGAAAGGGCGGTTGCGTTTGGCCAATTATACGGCCTGGAAAAATAGGAACGAAGGATGTTTCAATGATTTGGGGCAGCCACAAGGACGGCCCGTACAAGCGAATAATAATTTGGTATTTCCGGCAGCAAAGGTAGGGTTAGGAGTAGCGAAAAGGCGAAAATTTGGAATAATAATTTGAATCTGTTTAATCTTCAATGGATTGTTTTGTAAATAAAAAAAGGGTCGCATCCTATTGCTGTTTTTGCGCCGTTTGTAAAATTATATTTGGAATAGCGGGATAGGGATTGGAATAAGATCAGCGAAAACGTAAGCAAAGTGTCTTTTGAGTAAATGTTTTTGTTTTTAAAGCCGGCGAAAAATCTATTTTAAAAAGGTTTTTTAGCGAAAACGAAGGTTTTAGTAATAAACAAAACATAGGCGAAATGGTTTTAGACCCGACTTTCCCGCATCAGCAATCCACGCACAAGGGCAAATTGTCCAATTATATAGGTGCTCATAATGGCCACCCGTGATTCGGGAAACGGAAAACCAAATTTATGAATGGCAATCATGCTATCGGACAAAACAAACAAGACGGCCCCCAGCAATAACCAGTTGGCCGCCGACCGGGGCAGTATCCCCCGCAAATGCAGCGCCGAAGCCGCCATGGTACTAATCACCAATCCGTACACGGTTACTGCGCCTTTCATGGCCATGGGAATATTGGGCCACAACAGGGCCAATAACTGGAATAAAAAAATCATAAACGGGAATACCATCCACGGTTTTTGGGTGAGCAGCCCCGTTTCGCCCCGACTTAACCGCCGGAACACGTAAATATAAAACAGGTGCGCGACCAAAAATGCGCTCAAACCCAGCAAAAAATAATGCGCATATACCCCCGACCACATCAACAATACGTCGCCCAGGCCCGAAAACAACAAAGCCGCTAAAACAAACAGCCGCATAGGGTCGCCTTTGCTGTTGGTCCACCACCACAGGGCCAAAGCAGGCATGAGCAGCGGTTTGGTGTAATTCACCAACGGATGCACAAAAGCCTCTCCCGCCAGGTGAACCAGGGCTATTACAACGAATAAAACAGGTGTACGCATTTTTTTAGACATTGGACAAAGATAGAAAAAAATAAGTTAGCAAACGACGGTCGTTTTTCCAAAAAAATAACGGAATGAACGTACCTTTGCCGCGCTTTACCAAATTATATTGTTTACATGGCTCGCGTAGAATTAGTGATGCCCAAAATGGGCGAAAGTATTATGGAGGCAACCATCCTCAAATGGAGGAAAAAGCCCGGTGACAAAGTGGAACTCGACGAAGCAGTTCTCGACATTGCTACCGATAAAGTGGATTCCGAAGTGCCATCGCCCGTTGCCGGGATTTTGGTCGAAATTCTCTTTCAGGAAAACGACGTAGTGGCCATTAACAAGGCCATCGCCATCATCGAAACGGAGGCCAGTGCGGCGCAACCCGCTGCTTCACCCGCTGTGCATGTGCCCACCACCACATCCAACGGAGCCGCGCCTACCCCCGCTGATGTACCGTTTGTTCCCGCCGCCCAACCCGCCGCAGTGGTAATCGGTAACACCGGCGACCGCTTTTATTCGCCTTTGGTGCGTAATATCGCCAAAACCGAAGGCGTTTCACAGGCTGAATTAGACGCTATTCCCGGTTCTGGTGCCGAGGGCCGACTCACCAAATCTGATTTGTTGGCTTACCTTGCCCAGCGCAAATCGGCCCCCGCTATGGTGGCCGCACCCGCAGTAGCCGCCCCGGCTCCGGTGTACGCGCCCGCTCCGGCACCCGCTGCTCCTGCCGTATCGGCCCCCGCAGTATCGGTGAGCGGAAACGTGGAAATTATCGAAATGGACCGCATGCGCAAACTCATTGCCGACCACATGGTGATGAGCAAACACACCAGCCCGCACGTTACCTCTTTTGTGGAGGCCGATGTCACCAATCTGGTGAACTGGCGCAGCCGCGTAAAAGATCAATACAAAAAGCAATACGGCGAAAACATCACCTTTACCCCCATTTTTGTGGAGGCCGTGGCCCGCGCCATCCGTGATTTCCCGATGATCAATTGCTCCATTGACGGCACTAAAATCATCCTCAAAAAGGACGTCAACATTGGTATGGCCGCCGCTTTACCATCCGGCAACCTCATCGTGCCGGTGATTAAAAACGCCGATCTGCTCAACCTCGCCGGACTCACCAAACAGGTAAATGACTTGGCGGGTCGTGCGCGCAACAACCAACTCAAACCGGAAGAAATTCAGGGCGGTACATTTACCATTACCAACGTGGGTACTTTCGGGAACGTGATGGGAACCCCCATTATCAACCAACCACAAGTGGCTATTTTGGCCGTGGGTGCCATTCGTAAAAAACCGGCCGTCCTCGAAACCGAATACGGTGACGTGATCGCGGTCCGTCAAATGATGTTCCTCTCGCTCAGTTACGACCACCGCGTCGTGGACGGTATGCTCGGTGGCTCTTTCCTCCGCCGCGTAGCCGACTACTTAGAGCAATTTGATACTAATCGCGCGATTTAAGTGAAAAGTGAAAAGTGAAGAGTGAAAAACGAAAAGTGAAAAGTGAAAAGTGAAGAGTGAAAAACGAATAGTGAAGAGTTTGCTCGTCGTAGGGTGTTCTTTTATCACTAAGAATAGATTAAGCGTAGAGTGTTTATTTTCAATATTTTAAAGAATACTTTACACTTTTCGTTTTTACTCTTCACTTTTCGTTTTTCACTATTCACTATTCGTTTTTCACTAAAAAAAAATGACGCTTCAAGAGATTACCCGACTGATTCAACAACGCCGCTCCGTGTTTCCGGCGGTGTACATTCCCGGCAAAACCATTGAGCGGGATCTATTGGAGCAGGTATTGGAAAATGCCAATTGGGCACCCAACCACAAACTCACGCAGCCGTGGCGTTTTCAGGTGTTTCACTCCGAAGAAAGTCGCCGGGAACTGGGGCAATATTTGGGCGATTTTTACCAAAACAATACGGAGAAAGGACAAATTTCGGAGGTAAAATACCAAAAAATGCTCGAAAATCCGGTCCGCGCCGGGGCCGTAATTGCCATTATCATGCAGCGCGAAGCCGCCGAAAGTTTGCCGGAATTTGAAGAAATAGCCGCCGTGGCCATGGCCGTTCAGAACATGTGGCTCACTTGTGCCGCCGTTGGTTTGGGCGCTTACTGGAGTTCACCTTCGGCTATTTTAAAGGCCGATGCGTTCCTGGGACTGGAACCCGGACAACGCTGCCTCGGTTTGTTTTACATGGGGTGGTCCGCCGCGCCAGAGATTCCGGGTAAACGCGATGATATTGGCCCAAAAGTTACCTGGCGCTGAGTAAACCAAGCCGGTAACGCAACCCCTGACAAGCCGAATGCCGGAAACCAACCTCACTGACGCGTGCGTTTTCGAGGTCGAACAGGTAGGGGCGCAAAATTTCCCCCATGTGCTCAACGCCTTTTCCCAGTACATCTTCATAAATAACTTCTATTTGCACGGGCAGTGCCACCGTTTTTTGAAACAGTGCATGATCTTCGGGGCTGCCCGTCATTGAACCATAACTGTCGCTATTGGTGATAAAAAACGTAATTTCCACGTCAATCACCCCTTGGTGAATGCCGCCAAAAGCATACCGCCGCACAACAATATCGAGGGAATTGGAAAAGTAACCCGTTGGCATCAGCGCATCGGGTGTTTCGCAAACAAATCCCACAAAATCATAAGGATCATTGAGGTTTTTGCGTTCCAGTTTTTCCAATTCATAAATGTGTATTGAACGCGGCTCTACCGGCAAATCGTGGTAAAACGGATCGCGGTAAGCAAAAGGCGCACATTCCATATCGAGCGAAAGCGATTTGAAAAAACCTCCGTCGTCGGGCGCATTTGAAGCAAAAAAGGCCAATTTCCCGCTTATCGGCTGCAACAGCCTCAAAAAATCGGGCAGGTAACTGGCGTAAGGCGTGTAAAAATCGTCGTTTTCAGATTCCATGTATTGTACAGTATTTTGGCAAATGTAGCAATATTTTGCATCCGCCATGCCTAACCCCTAACAAATTGTGAACGCACAACCATTGCCCCGGAAATGCGCTAACTTTGCGGCCAAAAGTTTTGAAAGCATGCAAAAACACATCATCGCACTCGTTGTATTCTTTTTTGCCGGTTGGATGACCGCGCAGGCACAATCCGAAAAAGTATATTGGTACACTTTAATTGGCATTGAATTGGAGGGCACTTGGAAACCCAACGAAGAGCCGCCATTTCCCATTTTCTCCGAAGCCGTTAAACAATTGGAAGGCAAACTCATCACTATCGAAGGTTATGCCATTCCGCTCGACCCTTCCGGTAACCAAATTGTGCTCTCTGCCAATCCTTACTCCGCGTGCTTTTTTTGCGGAAAAGCCAGTCCCGCCTCTATTATGTCGGTGCTGTTTTCCAAACAACAAAAGGGCCTGAAAACCGACGATTTTATCACCGTTACCGGTCGCCTTCAGTTGAACAGCACCGATACGTCGCAGCCTTATTACACGCTGGAACACGTTACACTGGACAAAAAGAAATAAACACAGCGATAAAATCCGCTTTATCTGCGGTTAATACGCCCGCCCGACCTTTGCATCAACATTTTTAAGACGATGCTCAAACAGGCGATTTTTAACCGTATTCATCATTCCAATTTAGTGTATAACACCTGCTGGGAAGATCCCCGCTGTGACCGTGCTTTGCTTCAACTGGACGACAGCAGCAAGGTGGTGATGATTACCTCAGCGGGTTGTAATGCCCTTGATTACTTGCTCGATCACCCGGCTTCGGTGGATTGTGTGGACCTTAATCCCCGCCAAAATGCCCTTTTGGAACTCAAAAAATCCATCTTTCAATACGGTGCCCACCACGACCTGTTTCAGTTTTTTGGCCAGGGGGTACACCGGCAAGCCCGCCCCATTTTTGAAGATGCCCTCCGGCACGGGCTTGACCAACCCCACGCCCGGTATTGGCGCAAACATTTAGGTTATTTTTCGGGCAAAGGGCTGCGTCGCAGTTTTTATTATTACGGTAGTTCGGGTTTGGTCGCCTACATTGTAAAAAACCTCATTGGCACCAGCAAGGAAACCGCCCGCCTCGTGTATCGCCTCCTCGATTGTGCCGACCCGGAGATGCAAAAAGTGCTGTATTACCGCCTCGAAGCGCGGTTATTTAACCCGTTTTTTGTACGTTTCCTCGATGGTCACCTCACCCAAAGCCTGTTGGGCGTACCCGAATCGCAGCAACAAATGGCCCGCGCTCAATTTAAAGATGGCATGGCCGGGTACGTTCGGGCCTGCTTCCGCCACGTGTTCACCGAATTGCCCCTGCGCGATAATTACTTCTGGAAATTGTACTTTTTTGGGCATTACACTCCCGATTGTTGCCCCAATTACCTGTTGCCCGAGCATTTTGAAACGCTGAAAACCAACAGCGCTGCTTTAAAAACGCACACGACTTCCATCTCTGAATTTTTGAAAAACAACCCCGGCCAATACACGCATTTTGTGTTGCTCGATCACCAGGATTGGCTGGCCGCCAACGACCAAAAAGCCCTGCGCGAAGAATGGGAATTGATTTTGGCCAATAGTGCGAACAATGCTAAATATTTGTTGCGTTCGGCCGGTCCCGACCTGCGTTTTGTGCCCGAATCCATTGTTAGCCAAATTGAATTTGATACCGAAGCCGCAGCGGCGCAACACCGGCTGGACCGGGTGGGCACCTACGCCAGCGTTCACCTTGGTCAATACCGCGCATAACCTGCCATGATGCCCGATACTACCACGCCCACCAACGATACCCTTCAACGGTATTATCGCTTTCACGCCCGCATTTACCAAATGACGCGCTGGGCTTTTTTATTTGGCCGGAGAGAAATTATTCGCCGCCTGCGGATTCAACCCCTCGAAGATTATGTCTTGCTGGAAGTGGGTTGCGGCCCGGGCACGAATATCACCTACATGGCGGATCAGTACCCCAAAATGACGTTTATGGGCGTGGATATTTCACCTGATATGCTCACGCAGGCGCGCAACAAAATCGTTTCTTACGGTAAAAGAATCTCTTTGCACCAGGTATCGTACACCGAGGAATCTTTTATTCCACCCCACAAACCCGAAATCATTTTGTTTTCGTACGTGCTGACGATGATGAATCCGGGTTACGAAGCCGCCCTTGAACGTGCCTACCGCGATCTGTCATCGGGAGGGATTATTGCCATTGTTGATTTTCACCAAACCCGATGGCCCTGGTTTCGGTGGTGGATGGGAAAAAACCACGTTCGGATGGAAGGCCAGGTGCTGGCTTGCGCCCAAACGCATTTTGTTCAAACGCACGTGGCCATTAAGTCGGCGTTTTTTGGCCTTTGGGAATACGTGGTTTTTGTGGGTGTTCGCAAATAAAAAATTTAGATTAGCAAGCCCGGTGGATACCATTTGGGGAATTGGACTTCCGCCGGACAACGCTGATATTGACAATATTTACGCTTGGCGAGGACAAAATTTACTCGGTTTTGCATTGATGGAGGTAAGAGATTTTTTAAAAGAATTTGGACATTTTCAACCATTGGATAACGCCGTCGAAGCACCTTGGACAAAGTTCCCTTCGGTTGCCCTATACGATATGTTTTGGAGAATGGGATTAGGAGAAGCGTATATGATGCATTTTAGTACATATTTCGACGGTTTGACCGACCGCGAAAAGATGATTTATCAACTGACGAATCCTGCACCGTATGATTGGGCAAACTATTATGCGTGAGTAAAAGAGGGGAAGCCCTTTTATGGCTAAAATAGTTAAAATATAGCGGTGTGTTTTTGTAAGCGAGTTGCGTATATTATCTTTGTTAAACGTAAACTTATACTGAACGTTACTAGCCAAACCAAAGTACATTAAACTACTTACAGGACGAAATGTTAGATTCAAAAATTCCATTTGAAATGCACGTTACAACGGACAGTTTTACCATAAACCGTCAGGCGGCATTTATAGACTTTTGCGTAGCAAGAGCAGCAAAACCTTTGATGATAGAACTTTCACAAGGGGACTTTGTGCATCAGCCAATGTATACTCAAGTTGTGTACTCGAATGATTTTGACCAGGTTTTGGCGATTGCCACCGACATTTCAAACGCGTTAAATCAGCAGGATTTCAATGTAAAAAGGCTTAAAATTGAAATTCCATCGGACCATTTTGAGTTGTTCCAAGATCATTCCACAACGTTTGACAAGTATTTTGAATGGCATTGTAAAATAACCTACACTCAAACCGAGCAACTGCTCCAACTTTGTGAAGCCCACAAAGTCCATCTATCGTTGAATTCCTTAAAAAACGAGCCAAATATCCGTTTTGTCACCTTGCGAGAATATGGGACAAAAAGCGAATTTGAACAAAGAAAAACGGCACTTTTACACGATTTGCAAAACGGAGGTTGGACTGTTTTGAAACAGCAATCGGAATACTGTATTTACGATAACAATGATTTTTTGGATCATGGTTGGCTCCCTCAGTAATATACAAAACGCACATGAACAGCAACACAAAACGCGAAATGTTGGCCTATGAAGCGTTTATTCGCCGGGCGTCAAGGGTGAATTTGCCTTTTATGCTGAAAGGAAGTTATGTCACCCGCCAATATTTCCAAAACCCTAATGACCGAATCCCGGCCGACCTTGATTGGGTATATATAGGCACGGTAAAAAACGAACAAGACGCCAGACAAAAATTTAATGAATGGGCTACGTTGGTAACGGAATTGGAATTGGATGACCACGTAAAATTCAGGAGTTTTAAAGAAAATGAATTCTGGCGGAGAATTGACTACGCCATGGCTGATGACTTTCCAACCGTAAACACAGATTTAGAATGCACGGTTAATGATGAAACAGTCTGCTTTAATTTAGATATTTCATTTAATTTGGACATTGAACAACCGCCGGTATCTTTAATGTATCGGCCATTGGCAGGTGAACCTTTTTTAGTGCCATGCGCCGTTCCCATTAGTTTGCAAGTATCTTGGAAAATTCATCAAACATTGGTAAGACCGCGTTTTAAAGACTTATTCGACTTAATCCATTTGGTTCAACATCCGCTTTTTAACAAGGAAAATTTGGACAAATCCTTGCAAGCATTGGTGAACGAATGCAGCGTTGACCGTGTAGATCTCACTAAACTTAAATATTTTTTAAGTTATGAGATCGAAAAACTGTTTCGCGATAATTCAATCGACGATGCCTGGGCGGTTTGGCGATACAACGAAGAGGCTGCCGTTTATAAAAGTGGTGTATCGTATGAACGGGGGCACTATTCCACCGATGTATCCAAACTGCCGTACGCATTAGGTATGTTTTTAAACCAATTTAAAGCCGTTCTACAAAACGCCGGATTCGGCATACACTTATTCGGTAATTTGCCCCAACCCACCCGAAACAAAAGGAAAACATTTGAACACGAGCCATTGGAACCAGAAACAATCCAATTAAATCCACCTGACGTTCGAGGTGAACCAAAGGGACACTGGACGATTGCCAATTTTTTTAGGAAGTTGTTGCGGTAAATGTCCGGTAAGATAATTATAAATCTGTAACCGAACGGGGATCTGCTATACTTATCACCCACTCCATTGTACCCATTCACCGCAACACATCTACCATCCTGTAACCGCCGTACTTTAGTCGGCGGCCATCGTGCCCGCTCTTTTACATCTATTATCCTGACAAACATCACATCGCCGCTACTGGGGAAGATGTGATGTTTGTCAGGATAATAGATGTGATGGTGGAAACCTCAGCGCCCCCCGATGAATCGGGAGGTTACAGGATGATAGATGTTTTTTGTGAAAAAAGCGCAATTTTGGGGTGGTTTTATGTCTTTTTCAAAAAAACGTTCTGTCATAAGCGAAATAAATTTTTTCTAAAGATAGCCTGTTTTACGGAAACAACATGGGCCAACCCCGTAACCCGGAATTGACCCATGTCCACTATATAAATGCCCAAAAACGGGCATCACTCAGTCTATACTTCTCTGCGTACTACATCTTCTCCAACAACACCGTCGTGTGCTGAACGCCATTCGTCAGGTGCAACATGTACACCCCGGCTGGCGATGGTGTCAAATCAATATTGGCCTGGAATACCCCGTTGGCCGATTGCGTTGTTGGCGCAATGATCGTCCGACCCAACACATCCGTTACGCTCCATTGCAGATCGCCCGTGGGTGCATTGCCCAAGGTAAGGCGGAATAGACCGCTGGACGGATTGGGCGTTACCGCCAAACCCCACGTTGCAGCCACCTCCCGGATACCCGATACCACAAATTCGGCGCTGGTCACAGTGCAACCTTTGGAATCCCGAACGGTGAGGGTATAGGAACCATTGTCCACGTTGGTGAACACAGTACCTGCCTGGTAAGTGGCGCCGCCGTCAATGCTGTACGAATACGGTGGTGTACCGCCGCTGGCTGCTGCCGTTACCGTGCCGTCGCCGTTGGGCGTTGCCGTAAGCGCCAATGCGGCCGCTGGTTGCGTTACGGTCACCGAGGTGGAAAACGTTGAATTGGCCGCGTCCGTTACCGTAATCGCATAAGTACCCGCCGTAAGGTTCATTTGTGGGAACGGCGTCACTACGGAATACGGAGGCAAACCGCCGCTGATATTCCAGATAATGCTACCGTCGTTACCGCCAAAGCAGGAAACATTGGTCACCACAAAACTCACCGAAATAGCACTGTAATTCACCACAAACGAAGAGGTTATCGTGCAGCCGTTTACGTCCGTTACCGTTGCTGTGTAAGCACCATTGGCCAAATTTTCAAAAGACCCTGTTGTGTTATTAATACCATTGGCCAAAGTAAACGTGTACGGCGACGTACCGCCGGTGGCATTCACCGTTACATCGTTACCCGTTACGCCCGACGTTGCGGCCAGGGCTACCGGCTGCGCGACCGTAGCCGTGGTGGAAACGGTGCTCGAAGCGGCATCAGTCACGACAACCGTGTAGGTGCCGGGCTGCAAATCGGTGAACACCGGCGTTGGGCTGTTCAACACGATGCTGCCGTTGGTGATGCTGTATTGCAGCGGCGGAATACCACCCGTGGCGCTGATTTCCAAATCAAACACCCCGGTACAGGGGTTTACACCCGTCGCAGTGGCGCTAACCAGGGACAAAGGCGGAATGTTGATTTCAACCGCCGTAGAGGTTGCGCAACCGTTGGCATCGGCGATGGTAAAATCGTATACGCCGTTGCTCAAATTGGCAAATAGCGTTCCGCTTTGGCCCGCACCGCCGTTAGCGCTGTATGTGTAAGGCGTTGTGCCGCCGGTGGCTACCAGTGTTACTGTGTTAAATTCTACCGTTGCATTGGCCAATAACGCGGCGGGCTGGTTGATGGTAATGGGGCTGGTTGAAGAGGTTGCTCCGTTGGCATCGCGAACGGTAACCGTATAACTGCCGGCCACCAAACCCGAAAACACATTGCTGCTTTGGAAATTAGTGCCGCTAATGCTGTATTCGTAAGGGGCAAAACCACCCGCTACGTTGACCGTAATAGCAGCCTGGGCCGCTTCGTGGCACAAAATAGCCGCCGTTTGGGTAACCGTTGCGAGCAAAGCGCTCACGGATACTGCTACTTCGCCCGTGGCGGTACAGCCATTGTCGTCGCGCACGATGTAATCGTAAATGCCATCGGCCAGGTTTTCAAAAAGACCCGTTTCGTTGTAACTAATGGCATCAATGCTGTATTCGAGGGTACCGGTACCGCCCGTGGCCGATACCGTTAAATCATCAAAACTCACCGAAGCGGAAGCCGTAATGGCCGCCGGATTGGCGATGGTGGCGCTACCTGCGCTGATGGTAAAGTTATTGGCGTCGGACACCACTACGGTGTACGTACCGGCCGCTAATCCGCTGAACACATTGGAAGATTGGCCCGTGCCGCCGTTGAGGCTGTATTGCAAAGGCGCGGTGCCGCCGTTGGCCGTTACGGTAATTTGACCGTTGGTGCCGTTGTTGCACAATACCGCTTGCGTTACGCTCGAAGATGCGCTCAACGAGTTTTGCTGGATATTTATCAGGAAAGTTGCGTTATGCAACCAACCGCCGGTGGATTGATCCAACACGTCAAAGGTAAACTGGTCGGTAATGGTGCTGGTATTGCCGTTGTGTACGTACACCACGGCGTTGGCGTTGATGTCGGCCTGGGTAAAATGTTGGCCCACTACTGCGGCAGCACCGTTGATGTTCAGCGTACCGTTGGCGGGCAAACTCAGGAGCGTAAAGCGTTTTTGGGCGGCTGCGGCGGCTCCGGCCAACGCCAATTCAGCGTTAGTAATGTTTTTTGATGCCGCATTAAGGGTATTCAACGGGTTATTGGTCAATAAACCATCCAAACCGGCAATAGCACCGGGGACACAGATGCTAAGGCTCCAACTGTTGAGCGTACCGGAGTCAAATGCTTCATAATTGTCCCGAAGGCGTAAACGCCAGGTGCCCTGGGCGTTGGTGCCGTCAAATTTGGATAAGTTACCCAAGGCGTTGTACGTGCCCGAAATAGCCGGTGCATCACTGCACGCATCTTCGAGGCTGGCGGCGGTTTGTGCCATTTCGTCGTCGAAAGTCACTACCATATCATCACCGTCGCAACCATCCGCCGATGCCGGAGATCCCGGACGATCAAACAACAAAATAGAGTCGTTTGTGGGGCTAAACAATACCGCATCGAGGTCACC
Organism: Chitinophagales bacterium; assembly: GCA_013298845.1. Taxonomy (GTDB): domain Bacteria; phylum Bacteroidota; class Bacteroidia; order Chitinophagales; family Saprospiraceae; genus M3007. The sequence goes on along the minus strand of JAAFJN010000027.1, from coordinate 5,817 downwards.
TACCCACGTGTGATCAACGTTGATACTCACGTTAAGATCCGCCACAATTAGTTCGGTGTTGATGGTAATATTGGAATTTACCTCTATCACGCCGCCCACGTCAATGGTTTGTGGGGTGCTGTTGGTAAATACGTTGCCGCAATTATCCAAACCGGTTTGGAACGAAAAGACTTCGCCAAACGTGCTTTCACCGCAATTGTTGGTTGCTTTGACCCGCCAGTAATACGGCGTTGCTGCCGTTAAACCCGAAGCCGTTGTGACAATAGTATCCGAAGAGAGCGTCACCACCGGGTTAAAACCGGGGTTGGTGGACATTTCGATGGTGTAATTTTGGGCAAAATCAATGGCACCCCACTCTAAAACGGTGGAGGAACCCAGGCCCGTTGCGGCATCGGCCGGGAAAGATGGCGCGGGGGCCACCGCCGGAGCGCCCGGAAGTACCGCCAAGGCCAACGAAACATTCCGGTTAATCGTCCCCGATGTGCCGGAAATAACGACCGTGTAATTGCCCGCCATCGCCGAAGTAAGACCGCCAATGGTGCACGTTGCGTTTTGACCGGGCGTTACTACCGCCGGGTTAAACACCGCCGTTGCACCCGCCGGAAGACCAACAACGCTCATAATTACAGGCTGCGAAAAACCTACCAACGATGTGGTAGAAAGCGCAATGGTTACACTGTCACCGGCGCATACTGCCTCGGCTGAAGAACCTGAGTTAAGGACAAATGTGGGTACTGCCGGTGCCTGAATGCGGAAATTGACGTTGGAAATATCAAAAAAGATATTACCCACGGCTTCCACTTTTACGCGGCAGGTATTGGAAATATTGTTCGGAACGGTAACGCTGGCCGTACCGTTGTTGGGTACATTTTCGGCCAATACCACGGGGTAAGTAAAACCACCGTCGGTAGAAAGCGAAATTTTTACGTTGGCGCAACTCACCGGTGCGGCGGTGGTGTTGGCTACGTCCCAGGTAACAGTTTGTGGTTCGCCTACCTGCCAAATGATGTTGGTGTTGGGGGCCGATACCAAAAACGGACCGGAGTTGCCGTTGACTGTAATGTTTGCGTCGTCTTCGTCGGTGCAACCGCCAAGGGCATTATTGTCGCGTACCACCACCCGGAAACTCATCGAGCGGGCAACACCGGGCAATTCTTCCCAGGTATTATTGGTATTGCTCACCAAATCGGGCAAACGCGGGAACGTGCGGGTCCCCGATGCCACCGGATCGTAAGAGCGGAACAATGGCCCGCCCGTGCTGGTCGAAACCGGTGGCATGGTAGCGCTTTGCGCGTCCATTTGTTCCCAGCAATACGTCAGCGGATCATTGTCGGCATCGGTTGCAACAGCGGTTAACGCAAAGGGCGTTGATTTGGGGATAATATAGTTGGGTACGTTGTTCACCACGGGCGCGTTGTTGCCCGTTACGGTTTTCACCGGGCAATTGTTGCCGGTGCCGGTGGTGATATAGTTCGCAATTTCCTGTACGTTAATGGCGTGGAAATAATCGTCGCTGTTGTTTTGCACGTTGGGCGAGCAGATCCCGGCGTAGGCCATTATCGTAGAGCCGGAACCGGGTTCCATGGCGGTAGATTGGTTAATATTACCACCGCAGGAGTTATTAAAACAGTGGTTTCCGGCAAACTGGTGCCCCATTTCGTGGGCAACGTAATCAATGTCAAAAGCATCGCCAATGGGGCTGCCGCTACCGGTTACCCCGCGTGCTTTGCTGCCATTGTTACACACAACCCCTAAACCCGCAACGCCGCCGCCGCCCGTGCTAAACACGTGACCAATATCGTAATTGGCTGAACCAATGCGGGCCGTAACAGTCGTTTGGTTTTGTCCCAACATCGTGCCACCGTTGTTATTGGTGTAAGGATCAGAAGCACTATTCAAAAAGATCAAAGTATCGTTGTTGGGCACCAATTGCATGGTTACGGCAAAATCGCGCTCGTACACGCCGTTTACCCGGTTCATACTGGTATTCATGGCCGCCAGAACGAGGGGTTTGGTATTGCCGTGAAACAAAGCGTATTCACCGGTACAAGCCAATGCGAGGCGGTAGCGGCGTTTTTGGCAATCGCCGGCAAAATCCGTTTGTGGTGTGTAACGTTTGGGCGAGCCGGGTTTTAATTCGGTAGCATCAGCGGGTTCCATTTCGGTTGTTTGGTGGCATTCAAAATGGTCTTCGGCGGTGCGTTCGTAGTCTTTTTTGAAATAAACAATACCAACGCCGTCGAATCCGTGGTACAAAGGATCAATGAACATTTGGCCTTTGGCGGCACCAAGCGTCATGGCGTGAAAACCCTGCGGTGTAATATCGCATTTGATGGTCGCCTGCGGGTCATCTACGCCCTGACCCGTATAACAACGGATATCGGGGTATTTGGCTTGCAAGTCGGGGTGCATCACCGATTCTTCCCAAACGCGAAAGCGCTCGGTCGTGCCATCCGGCATGGGCAATTCAATCACCACCGACTGGTTTTCGGTCATGTTATTGCGCAAAAAATGGCGCAACGTATGCACGTCCAATTCAACGGTACGATAAGCAGAAGGGTAAATAAACCGATCGTACTGACCGGCAAAATTGGCTACATTCTGTTCAGCGGCGTCCTTCCAAAATTGGGGCGCATTTTGCTGGGCAAACAGAACCACTACGTTCATGAGAAGAACGAACGAGCACAGTAAACGTTTGAGCATGATAAATTTAAAGTAAGGGTATGATTTTTGATTATAAAACAAATTTTGCCCACGCTGCTTGCGCAATTTGGTGGGTTAAATATTCAATGTAATAACTTCCGGCGGCCGGATCACTCAAAGTGTGCAGGCTACTTTCTAATTTTAACAAATGTTGTACGTTGCGCGCTATTCGGCGGGCAAAAGCCTTGGGGTACTCTGCCAAATGTTCGCGTCCTTCGTCGTACGGTAACACCAAGATACGTTGTGCCCCACCTAACGCTGCCGACATGGCCATTGTAGAAGATTTAATCATGTTGGTATAAATGGCATCGGAGTAGGCATTGGGGTCAAATGTCGCCGCTACCAACGGGCGTTCCAGGGGAATTCCCCACGCCGCCGACCAATTTAGCCATAGCGTATCGAACGCGCGCAAGCGGGCAATTTCCACAAAATAATGCGGCCCGATTTGCAATTCAAACTCCAAGGCCGCCGCCGCGACCGATGGTTGCACCCCGGCTTCCGATAATTTTTGGGTGTACACATTGGCCCGGGACAATACAGCGGCCAGTGATTGCTCGGGGTTTTCGCCGCCGACTTCAGCAAGGTTAATTATTTTGAAACCGGGGAATTGCCCGCGGGCCATTTCCACCAACTCCGCCAAATAACGCCAATCGGTCCGGTTCGACTGGGTTTCCGGGTCGTAGTTTAACGAGCCTTTTAACGCCGTGGTGGGTATATTTTTTTGCGCGGCTACCTGCCCCAGTAAGGCAAGGAAAAGACCGGGGTTTTCCACCACCGGTGCCCCTTCAAAATGCAGCCCGATAAAATCGAGATAAATACCTTCCATGACGGTCGAAAAACGGGCGCTATCCGGCGTGTGCAGCCAGTGAAAACACAACCCTTCGGCCCCGGCACGCAGGGCATCCAAGGCGTGGGCATTGGCTTCTACCGGGTCGTTGACGGTAATTTTTTCGCAAATTTCCCAGTTGTTGGGGCTTTCGGCCAACGGATATGAACCAGTGGGAACGTCGCTGGCATCTACCAGCGGATTGGCAGTAACGCCCTCGGAAACGGGCCAATTCAAAGATTCCAACGGTGCACCTTTGAGATCTTTGGATACCTGCGCCAACCACGCTTCTTTGGTTAGTTTGGGAAATTCAGACAGTATTTGCATAAAGAAGGTATAAAGTAGGGGACAAAGTTAAGCATGTACACGGCTTGTGAGGTATATGTTTTTTCTGCTAAAATTAAGCATTTGACATTATTGCTTAAAGTATCCAATCCGGCCCGCCCATCAAAAGCGTACAAATGGATTTGCCGCTTATCGCCTTTGGCAGAAAATTTATCCATGTTCTAAATAATCGCCACAACAGGAACTTCCCATTTCAGTGCCGCCGAAATTTTATTTTCTCCGTTTTTAGTGCGACTTTTGTGCCCTCATTTAAGCGCACAAGCACATTATGGATCCCGTTTTTTCCCTTATTCAAAAAGAACTCGAACGCCAGCGCAACGGCGTAGAGTTAATTGCTTCTGAAAATTTTACCTCCCAGGCGGTTATCAACGCCATGGGAAGTTGCCTCACCAATAAATACGCCGAGGGTTATCCCGGCAAACGTTATTACGGTGGTTGTGAAGTGGTCGATCAAATTGAACAATTGGCCATTGATCGCCTCAAACAACTCTTTGGCGCCGAATGGGCCAACGTACAGCCACACTCTGGTGCGCAGGCCAACGCCGCCGTTTTCCTCGCCTGCCTTAAACCCGGCGATACCATTTTGGGTTTCGACCTGGCGCACGGCGGCCACTTGTCGCACGGATCGCCGGTGAATTTTTCCGGTAAGGTCTACCGCCCGGTTTTTTACGGCGTTGAACCCGATTCCGGCCTGATTAACATGGATAAAGTAGCGGAACTTGCCCGCGCCGAACAACCTAAATTGATTATTTGCGGGGCTTCTGCTTACTCCCGCGACTGGGATTATGCGCGTTTCCGGGCCATTGCCGACGAAGTAGGGGCGCTTTTATTGGCCGATATTGCGCACCCGGCGGGCCTTATTGCCGGTAAACTCCTCAATGACCCACTTCCGCACTGTCATATTGTGACCAGCACCACGCACAAGACCCTTCGTGGGCCGCGCGGCGGGATTATTATGATGGGTAAAGATTTTGAAAATCCGTGGGGCCGCACCACCAAAAAAGGCGCACCCATTATGATGTCGGCTATTCTTGATTCGGGGGTGTTTCCCGGTATGCAGGGTGGTCCGTTGGAGCACGTTATTGCCGCTAAAGCCGTGGCATTTGGCGAATCGCTCGATCCTTCGTTTGCGGCTTACGGCCGTCAGGTGATCAGCAATGCCCAGGCGATGGCCACCGAGTTTGTCGCCCGTGGCTACGATATTATCTCCGGCGGCACCGATAACCACCTGATGTTGCTCGATTTGCGGCGCAAAGGAGTAACCGGTAAAGCCGCCGACCATGCCTTGGGCTTGGCCGATATTACGGTGAACAAAAACATGATCCCGTTTGATCCACAACCCCCAATGACGTCTTCGGGTATTCGGGTGGGTACGGCTGCCATTACTTCACGGGGCTTTAAAGAACAGGATTGCCGTCAGGTCGTTTCCTGGATCGACGAAGTACTCAGCGCCCCGGATGATGCTACCGTGCAGGCCAAAGTACGCACCGAAGTCCACAACTACATGCAGGGATTTCCGCTTTATTGAGTGAAAAGAGAAGAGTGTAGAGTGAATAGTGTAGAGTGAAAAATGAATAGTTGGGGGAGCGGGGTGATGCCAGTCACTCCGCTCCCGTTTTTTTCGCAATATTGGGCCAAAAGCGCGAGGGAGGAATAATCGCGAGGGGGGAATAATCGCGAGGGGCGATGCCACCTCGCTGATTACTTGCGCTCTTTCAGGGCTAAATTTTCGGTATGTGCTTTTTTAAGCGTATTTCACGGGCGTACTACATATTTTGTGGTTAACATATAAAACATTCATTCTCATCACTTTTCACTGGATACGCCCGCAAAACGTTGACATAGTTGAGTTGAGAGTCCCACTCGGTTAAAAAGTAAAAGATGATCAAGAATAGTTGATGTTCATTCAATTTTTTTGATTTTCAAGATAGTTCTTTGACAAG
>JAAFJN010000026.1:41017-70819 GCA_013298845.1 Chitinophagales bacterium | reverse complement strand
GGTTGCGTGAGTACTAATCTGGTGAGCCAGCGCGTGCGGGTGGCACCCAAACCCAGTTTTGAGTTGGCCAATGCGTACAGTTCCACCATTTGCGCCAACGACACCTTGCAATTATCGGCGGCGGTAAACGCGGCCAATAGCGCCAACAACCTGGGTGTATCGCCCGGAAACGGCAGTTTTCAGGTGTCCGGCACCCGTTCCGATTCGTTGGCCTTACCCGATGGAACGGGTATTCCGTATTCAACCAGCGTTTATTTTACGGAGTTTTCGCCGGGGCAAATATTGACCAATATCAACGATTTGGAAGGCATTTGTGTCAACATCGAACACTCTTGGGCGCGCGATATTCAAATTGAAATCGAATGCCCCAACGGTTCATCCGTTATTTTGCACAACCACCCCGGCCCCATTGGTTCGCAAGTGTATTTGGGTATCCCGAACGATAACGACAATTTCAACCCCGTTCCTGGCAGTGGTTACGATTACTGCTGGACACCTGATGCCACCAATCCCCATTGGATACAGTACTTTAATTCAACCAATGTCAATACCTTGCCGGAGGGCGATTACAAGAGTTTTGAACCCCTCACCAACCTCATTGGGTGCCCCTTGAACGGCGAATGGACCTTGACGGTTACGGATTATTGGCCGCAGGACAATGGTTATATTTTTAGTTGGGGGGTCAATTTTAACCAAGATTTATACCCGGCAATTGAAACATTTTCGCCGGATTTGGTCAGTTGGCAATGGCAACCACAATCCACCATTTTTTATTATAGCCAGGATTCCATTGCGGCCTCGCCCGTCAATGCCGGTATTGCGTCTTACACATTTACCACCAACGACAGTTATGGTTGCCAATGGGATACGACGCTCAATGTAACGGTGCTGCCTTTTACCCATCCAAACTGTTTCTCCTGCCAAGGGAATTATTTTTCCTTAAAAGACACCACCCTGTGCGTGGGCGACCCGGTGCAATTAAATGGGGCCGCCGTTACCGGGAACACCCAGGAAGTGCGTTTTGAGGCATCGCCGGGTTATAAATTTGGGGCCAGTAATCACCCCCACAGCAACCCTTATGTATCGCCGGTGGCGGTAAATAGTTTGGGATACGTTTTATTAACCAATCCCGTACAACAGATAAAATCGGTGTGTATGGACATTAATACCGATTTTGACGCCGATCTGATCGTGTTTTTGCGCTCGCCGGATAACAAACAAATTGAACTCACCTCCGGCAACGGCGGCGCGGGCGACAACTATAAAGTGACCTGTTTTTCACCCGCGGCCACTAACCCCATTACGGGTGGAACGGCACCGTTTAACGGCACTTACGCCCCCGAAGGTGCCTGGACTTCTTTAACGGGCGCACAAATCAATGGCGATTGGAAACTGATTGTTTCGGATGGTTTTGGCCAAAACCAATTGGGTACGCTCAATTCGTGGAACATTGGCTTTAATATCCCCAACAATGTCACCTACGCCTGGAACAACAGCAATGGCCTGTCGTGCAATAATTGCCCCGATCCCATTGCAACCCCAACAACGCCTACGACCTATATCATGACGGCCACGGACGGGTTCAACTGTGTTCACCGGGACACGGTGACAGTCACTGCCCAAAACTTTTTTCCCGCCCCCACCAACCTTCAGGTGGTGCAAATGCAGGCGGGTATAATGACCTGGACCTGGGACGCACTGCCCAATGTAACGACATACGAAATAAACATCAACAACACGGGTTGGGTAAGTGTCAATGGCACGACCTATAACGTTTCCGGGCTGAATCCAGGGGACAATGTAGCCGTACAACTGCGCGCTTTGGGTGGGTCTGTGAATTGTCCGCCAGTGGTAGCCACGGCCAGCAAAGTTTTTGTTGCCTGTACGTTGGAAACGACACTTAATTTTACAACACCTTGTTCCTGTTATGGTTATACCGACGGCGCGGTGGATGTACTGGCCACCGGTGGGCAGGGTCAAACCGTTTTTTACACCAATTACGGCCCCAATACGCCGTACGTTAACGGCAATTTGACCTTTTACCCGGCGGGTAACTATTTTGTTTTTGCGGTGGATGCCCAAGGCTGCCGCGACACCACCAATTTTACCATAACAGAACCCCCTCGAATTGATATTACCCCAACAACGGCTGTCAATGTGGCCTGTTTTGGCACTAGTACGGGTTCTTTATCCGTGGCGGCTTCGGGCGGAACGGGTAACCACACCTATTTGTGGAGCAATTGTCCCGGCACGGGCAACGCCGCCTCGGGGCAATTTATCCTGAATATCCCGGCGGGCTGCTACCAGGTTACGGTCACCGACGTTACGGGGTGTAGCAATACGGCTTCGTTTACCATCACCGAAAATCCTCCGTTGGCCATGTCTACCTCCCAGGATTCAGTCAGTTGTTTTGGCGGCACCGACGGTATGGCTACGGTTACTGTTACTGGCGGAGAAGCCCCTTATTTTTACTTATGGTCCAATTCCAATACCACGGCTACGGCGACCAATCTGCCGGCCGGATTTCACAGCGTTACCGTAACGGATAATGCGAATTGCAGCGCCACAACGGTTGTGAACGTTCGGCAACCACAACAACTCATCGTTGATAGTATTGTGGCGGGTCCCGAAAGTTGTTTTGGCAAAGGGAACGGTTTAATTACAGTGTACCCCAGCGGTGGCACTAAACCCTATTCTTACGCCTGGTCGGGCGGAAATGGTCAAACCAGCGTAACGGCTATTAACCTGTCTTCGGGCAACTATACCGTGACCATTACCGACAAAAATGGCTGTACCGTTACCGCCCAAAGTACCGTAACTGCCCCGGCGGCCCTGCTGAGTTCGGTGAGTGCGTCGGCACCCGTACAATGCCCCAACCAATGCAATGGCGCGGCGACGCTACAAATTACCGGTGGCACAACACCTTATTCGATTAACTGGAATACCCCAACAGTTCCGCCCAATGCACTCAGTAGTTCGGCTTTGTGCGAGGGAACTTACCAAATATCTATCACCGACGCCAATGCCTGCACCAGCCAAACGACCGTTACCATTGGCCCGGCGGCACCCATCAATATCCTGTTGGAACCCACCAATCCAAGTTGCCCGGGAATCGCCGATGGCGACATTAATACGGGGGTTTCGGGTGGCAATGGCCCCTTCAGTTACCAATGGAGCAACAACGCAACAACGGCGAATATCACGGCATTAACCTGCATTACCTACACTTTAACCGTCACGGACGCCAACAATTGCACCCAAACGGCCACCCAAACCCTTACCTGCCCCGATGCCGTGCTACTCAATGGCATCAACGCCACGGCGGTACTTTGTAACGGCCAAAACAACGGCACGGCAACCGTGTCGGTAACGGGCGGTTCCGGAATATACACCTACTTGTGGAGCGGAGCAACCGCCCAAACCACGGCTTCGGCAACCAACCTCGTCGCGGGCACGTACACCGTTACGGTCACCGACGGACAAGGTTGCAGTCTCTCGGCAACGACCACCGTCACCCAACCACCCGCTCTTTCGGCCAGCGCGGTACCCGAACCCGTTGATTGTTTTAACGCCCAAACCGGGGCCGTGAATCTCACCGTTAATGGCGGCACTGGTACTTACCAATATGAATGGAGTAACGGCGCAACTACCAAAAATATCGGTCAAATTGGCGCGAATACCTACACTGTTACCATCACCGACAGCAACAATTGTACGCTGGTGTTTGGTCCGGTCAATGTAGTACAACCCAATGCACCACTCACCGTTTCCGCCGTTCAAACAACTACTTCTTGTTTTGGGGTACCCGGCGGCATTGCAACGGCAACGGCCAGCGGCGGCAATGGTTTCCCTTATAATTATCAGTGGAGCAACAACATGACGACCGCTTCGGCAACCAGCCTGGTTCCCGGCACGTATACCGTTACCGCCACCGACGATCAACAATGTACCGCTACGGCAACGGTTGATATTACCGCGTACGACAGTATTTACGCCAATATTTTGCTCATTGCGCCCACCTGCTTTGGCGGCACCGATGGACAAGCGGCCGTTAACCTTGTATTGGGTGGAGCCGGAAATGGTCAGGCCTCCAATTATTCCTATCAATGGAGTGGTTTGCCCGGTGCGCCCACCGGCGAATACTGGGGCAACTTACCCGGCAACCAACCCTTCTCCCTGACCATTCTTGATCAGGCCGGGTGCAGCCGTACTTATAATTTAATGTTAGGCGAACCCATTCCGGTAATACCAACCCTTACGGTGACCAATATCAGTTGTAACGGCGCCAACGATGGCCGGATACTGGTTAGCGGGCACCAGGGCGAGCATCCGTTGAGTGCCTACAACTGGAATACCCAAAGCACCACTGATTTTATCCTTGGTCTGGCAAAAGGCGTTTATTCGGTCACGGTAACCGATACGGAAGGCTGTACCGGTACCGCTTCGGCGGTGGTGACCGAACCCGATCCGCTTTCCTTCACCTTTAACCGCACCCAAATTAAATGCGCCAGCGACGCCACCGGGGTTTTGGCCGCACTGCCCACCGGCGGAACGGCACCATATACCTACGTTTGGAACACCGGATCCACCGAACAAGTCATCACCCAGTTGCCCAAAGGCTTGTATTTGGTCACCGTTTCGGATGCACGCGGTTGCTCCATGACCGATTCTATTCGCATTGATGAACCCGTTGCTCCAACGCTGACGGTCTCCGTTCAGGATATTACCTGCTTTAATATGACCAATGGCCGCATTGAAATTGACATCAATGGCGGAACGGCTCCTTTTAAATACGGTTTAAACGAAGAGCCACTCACCGGTTCGCCCGTCTTTATCGCCCTGGAAGCCGGTAATTACCAAATTCGGGTGGTTGACTTTAACAATTGCGTGTACACCACAACGGCGAATTTGGCATCGCCACCCGAACTTCAGGTGGCGGTATCGCCCGATAACGCCGAATTAATCTTCGGAGACCAACTCGTTTTGGTGGCGACTTCGGTTAATCAACAGGGTGTTGTTCGGTACACCTGGGATTTTGATTTTGTGGATTCCTTTGAATGCGTCATTGGCAATGAATGTAGTGTCATCAGCCTGTACCCTGGTTTTACCAACGGCGTTACCGTGACGGCGACCGATGAAAAAGGCTGCATTGGTGAAACATACACCCGTTATACCGTTGAAAAACCACGCGATATTTATGTTCCAACGGGCTTTACCCCCAATGGCGACAATACGAACGACTTATTAAATGTTTTTGGCAAAGGCCGCCAGGTAAAAGCCGTGTCGGTCTTTAGAATTTACGACCGGTGGGGCGAACTCATTTACGAAGATAAAAACTTTAAGGTCAACGATATAAACCGGGGCTGGGATGGTACTTTCCGAGGATTGGCCTGTGACCCGGGCGTGTACGTCTGGACGGCAGAAGTGGAATACGAAGATGGTTATCAGGATAGTTTTTACGGCCAAACAACGCTGATTAGGTAGTTTTTAGGCAGGAATAAGCCGCCCGATAAATATTTCCGTACCTTGTTTCGCTTTGGTTGTACGCCAATGCCTCAACCTTATGACCATTGCAAAACAATTTTGATTGCCTCGTGGATAGTTATATCGCGGACAAAGTGGGGATTGATCGCCATTTTTTAAACGAAGTATTGGCGGCAGATTTGAAACAAAACCTGCTGGCGCTGTACGCCGAACAACATTTTCAGGCCGCCGGCATTGGCAATAATGAGCGATTAACCCAAAATAAAACCATTCGTACCGATAAAATTTATTGGCTTGACCGTGCGCACAACAACGCCTCCGAAAATCGTTTTTTTGACCTCATGGATCAGTTCGTGGCGTTTCTGAACGCCAGTTGCTACACTGGCATCACCCATTACGAATTTCACTACGCTTTGTACGAAAAAGGCAGTTTTTACAAAAAACACCTCGATCAGTTTAAAAGTGATACCAGTCGCGCGTTTTCGATGATTATGTACCTCAATACCGACTGGAAACCCGCCGACGGTGGCGAATTGTGCATTTACCACGCCGGTGAAGCCGAGCAGGTCATTGCGCCCGAAAACGGAAAATGTGTCTTTTTTAAAAGCAGCGAACTCGAACACGAAGTACGCGTCACCCAGGAAATTCGGATGAGTATTACGGGTTGGTTGAAAACGAATTGAAGGTGTCAGATACACTACAACTTCTACGTCGTAGTGTATCTGACACTTTCGAGTTTATTGCATTTTTACTAGTTTTTGAGCCATTTTTTGGCCATTTTTGCGTTGTACAACCAACCAGTACATCCCATTGGAAAGTCCGGCTGCATCCATTTGAAGTGCATCCGTTCCGTTAGCAACCTGCATTTTTACAATGCGGCCCACCATATCAACCAGCGTTACATGGTCTCCTTCTGCTACATTGGTCAACGTAAATGAAGTTGAAAATGGGTTAGGAAATACTACACATTTTTGTGGTACTGGGAACGTAGTGCTGACAATTACATTGGCCGGAAAAACCTGAATCCCCGTTGGATTACTAATACCATTGGCAGTGGTGAGCAACGTGGTATTATTGCTGCCATCCAACGCCATGCGGTTAATTTGATTTTTGGCTCCATCGGTCCAATACAAAAATCCTTCTGAGGAATCCACCCAAATAGCATTAACCTTTTGAGACGCATCGGTAATGGTAACAATCGTATCCCTTTCACCGCTCGATAAGGTTATTTTTTGGATAGTTTTTCCACCGGCAAATTCCGCAAAATAAATATCACCCGCCGTTGGTTCGTAGTACAAAGACCGAGGATTGGCAATTCCATCCGCCAATGTAATAATTTGAGTACCATTTAAATCAGACTGCTGAATTTTTCCATTCTTTGAATCCGTCCAGAACATACGATGATTAGCACCATCAACCACAATGTCTCCCGCCTCCGCAAAAGATCCATCATCGTACAAAATGGTTTCTACTCCGGTACCATTGGTGTTACTTCGCTTGATTTCATTACCCGAACCAGTCCAATATAATTTCTGATTGACTACATCAAGCCCAATCCCAAAAGGTTCATCCAATTGGTTGCTACCCTGAAGTTGTTGTACACTACTGCCATCCAATCGGGACCGGAGAATACTTTCCGAATTATCTGACTGAAATGAACCGGATCGGTTTACCCAATACATCCACTTCTCAACGGAATCAATTACAAAACGGGTAGTATTATACACCGGGGACGACGCAACAACTTTTGGGTTTGTTCCCGCGAAATTATTGCTGTACAAATAGTTCCGATACGAAAAATCAAACCAGTAAAGGCGGTCACCAACAACGACCACGTTCCGGGGCGATGAAGTAACATCCAACACCGTAGTCCGGTTAGTTCCGTTGATCGTTACCGAAAAGATTTCGTCGAAAATATCGTAGGTACAAAAGACTTTGTCACCCGCTGTACTAAGGACATAACCGGATATTAATTCATTGATAACCACCTGTTTGGTTCCTCCCGATGTATTTCCTTTTCTAACCCCGCTGCAATTTCCTCCTCCGCAATACTCCATCCAGTACAACTTCATATCCGATGGGTTGTAATCAAGTTTAGTAGGGTTATTTAGGTTGCTAAACAGCGTAATATTCCCCGTTCCGGCAGCATTACGGGTCCAGATTTTTCCACCGAATAAATCGCACCAATATAATTTCTCGTCAACGACCGCCACATCAGTAGCTTCACTCACCGCGAGGACGCTTTCTACCTGTGAGCCATCAAAATTCATTTTATAGATGCCACTTTCAAGGATAAAATACAACTTATCCTGGTTTAAAGTTATTCCCCTGAGGTTTTCATTGGCTTGAAATATTTTCACCATGGAATCCAGAGCGATGTAATATTTCCAAATACTTTTGGTACCGTTCTCCGACCAATAGATGATTTGGTTCGTAGTGTCTGCCTGTAAATCGTAAGGAACGTGTAGGGCGTGTATTACTACTTTTTCCGATCCGTCCAAATTAGATTGCGAAATTTTTCCGGAATATTCCGACCAAATCATTTTCGATTGTCCAAAAGAACGGTTGATTGTTGTGAACATGCTTAAAACAATAAGCAAAAAAATGTAATTCTGTTTGTTCATTATGTAAATTGTTTAAGATAATTTTCAATAAAAATAGCCGTAAAAAAGATCAATTAAATAACCGTTAATGACCGCAGATAGTCGTCACCTCCTCAAATAAGCAATTGCTTTTTTTTCTCTTTTAATAAAATAATTACGGGTTATGAAAAAATCCAGTCGAGGCAACTGCGTTGTAGCCCCACCGGATTTTTTCACAACCCACCCTACTACCCTATTTCTTCCCCAAAAGGGCAAACATATTTTTTTTGTACGCTTCCACGCCGGGTTGGTCGAACGGATTTACGCCCAACAAATAGCCACTCACGCCGCAAGCGCGTTCGAAGAAATAAAACAACGCGCCCAAATGGTAAGGCGTGGCTTCCGGCAGCCGGATTTGCAGGTTGGGTACGCCCCCGTCGCGGTGGGCCATCAGGGTACCTTCGGCGGCTTTTTTATTGACGTAATCCATCGTTTTACCCGCGAGGTAATTCAACCCGTCCAAATCATCTTCAGTGGCGGCCAGCACCACATCCGATTCTGGTTGGTCAATTGAAATGAGGGTTTCAAACAAATGGCGTTTACCGTCTTGAATATACTGGCCGAGGGAGTGCAAATCGGTGGTAAAATCGGCGGAAGCGGTAAAAATCCCCTTGCCGTCTTTGCCTTCACTTTCACCGAACAACTGTTTCCACCACTCGGCCACAAAATGCAGTCGGGGTTCGTAGTTGATCAACATTTCGATGTCTTTACCCTTGCGGTGCAGGATATTCCGCACCGCCACGTAGCGCAGGCAATCGTTGTCGGCAACCGAAGTTGCGGCAAATTTTTGGCGGGCCGCCACGGCACCGGCCAACAGTGCATCGGTGTCGATCCCGGCAACGGCAATGGGCAACAACCCCACGGCGGTCAACACCGAAAAACGGCCTCCCACGTTGTCGGGCACCACAAAAGTCTCGTAACCTTCGTTGTCGGCCAGGGTTTTGAGGGCACCTTTTTTTGCGTCGGTAGTGGCAAAAATGCGCTCGGAAGCGCCTTTTTTACCGTATTTTTTCTCCAACAACGCCCGAAATACGCGGAACGCAATGGCGGGTTCGGTGGTGGTACCGGATTTGGAAATCACGTTCACCGAAAAATCGCGGTCGCCAATCACCTGAATTAACTGGTTCAGGTACATGCCGCTGATATTGGTACCGGCGAAATAAATTTCCGGTTTTTCTACCTGGTTCCGGAACGCGTGGCCGCAAAATTCCAACGCGGCTTTGGCACCCAGGTACGAGCCACCAATACCAATCACCACCAATACCTCGCTGTTGGCGCGAATGCGTTCGGCGGCGGCTTTTACGCGCTGGTATTCGGCCTTATCGTAGGTTTCGGGCAGGTCCAGCCAGCCCAAAAAATCGTTACCGGGGCCTTGTTGGCTGTCTAATAAAGCAGCAGCCTGCTCCACCGAAGCCGATATATGATGTATCTCGTGTTCCCCCACGAAGCGGGAACAATAGTCAATATCTAAACTTAAAAATGGGTTCATACCTTTGCCAAAGCGCCTTTTAGGTAATCAATTACGTTAATTTCGATGGGATCAACGCCGCGGGCTGCGGCCAATTCTACGGAGATAAAATCGCCGAGGTGCACGAGATAAAAGGCTTTTTCCACGGCGGATTTGCCTTTTGACCAAATTTCGACGCTGTTTTTCGACAATTTATCGGTCACGCCTTTGGTAATATCCGTGCGGATGGCGGTGCGTTGGTAATCGTCTTTGTTGCGCAACCAAATAACGGCCACGTCGTCGCGCTGATCGCGCCAACCCACGAGTTCGTTGTGGTTCATTTCGGGCAATACGTGGTGCCAACACAACATTTTAGCGTTTTCGTTGATTTGCTGCCGCCAGCGAATGGCCACGGCCTCATTGTGGTCAGCGGCGTAAATAACGGGTGTACGCGCACCAATCTGAGCGGCAATTTTAACCGCCGATTTGCGAATGGCAGCCTGGTCTTTGGCCAATGCGTCGGCCGACTTGGCAATTTGGCCAAATATTTTGTTACTAATGAGTTTAGCACCGCGCAACACGGCGAGTTGGGCAACAATAGAATAGCCCATGCACGCACGGGGGCTGCTCCAGCCGGAGGGCACCTGCACATAATCGAGTTGGTGTTGTTTGGCCAGTTCGATGAGTTTACCGCCGGAAGCGATGCACACAATTTTGGCACCGGTACCGAGTAACTGCTCAAAAGTGCTGAGTGTTTCTTCGGTGTTGCCGGAATAAGAAGAACAAATAGCCAGCGTGTGTTTGTTGACCCAACGCGGCGCGTGATAACCTTTGCTCACCACAACGGGCAATTTGCATTCGGAACGTACGAATTCGGATACAAAAGTGCCGCCGATACCGCTACCGCCGAGGCCGGAAATAAATACCGAACGCAAAGGGGCACTGTGCCGGGCCAAAGTGACTTTGCCGGCAATCTCCAAGGCTTCCTCCAATTGGGCGGGGAAGCGTTCAATCATTTTCTCCATCAATAAGTGTTTAAAAAGACGGTGCCTTGTAACAGCACCTTAAAGCCGCGAAGGTAGGGCTTTTTATACTTTTACCCACTTATGTACGGATGTTTTACCATCTTTTAAAATTAATTCCACAAAATAAAGTCCCGAAGGCAGGGACTGGATATCTAATTGCAGTTGGGTAACCGGTTCAACGACCGCCGATAACATGGTAGCGCCACCCAAACCAACAACGCGATACCCGTGGATTGGGATGACCTCGTTAATGGATGAAATATAAAGAAATGATTCAGCCGGATTAGGGCTGATGGTAATTTGCGACCCGGCGGGGGCCTCTCCTGATGATGACAAACAAGTGGGATTAGAGGGGCTTAGTTCTTTAATGTTGATAATATTAGAGAACAAATAAGGTAAAGTGCCCGTAATACGCACGCCGCGCATGTAAAAACCGCCAAATTGTGAGTTGATTTGGGTCGGTTGGAAATTCAGTTGGTTGGTGTTGGGAATTTTGTACCAGCGGGTGCCGCTGCTCGTGGTAGAATCATCTACCAGTTCGTACCAGGCGTACTCCACGTTGACCTGCGGAGGCGCGGGTGTAGTGGGTGCGTCTTGCGTAATTTGCGAAATAGCATCACCCGGACAAATCACCTGATCGCAGCAAATAGATCCCGGATGCTGTAATTGCATTGCAGATTGCGCTACTAAACCAATAGCGCCAGCGTTCGCTAATAAAAGCGAAAAGACTAGTTTTCTCATAAATCGGCCAGAGAAAGGTTGAGATAAAATTCAACGCAGCAAGTTTTGCGCACATACCCATGTTGGAATGCACAAACCAAGCGACGCTCAGTATAAAAAAACGAAAGTTGGGATTACTTTGCCGATAACATTAGGGGGACACGGGGGGAATGAATCAGCAATATTTTTACAAATGTATAACTATATTTTGGTACGCTGTATTAGGTATTCTAAAATTTTTGAAAAATTTAAGAAATCAAAAGGTTCCCAATTGCCAAACTTACGAAACCACGTCATTTGGCGTTTGGCGTAATTGCGCGAATGTTGTTTTATTTTATCAATGGCCTCGGCGCGGGTTAATGTGCCGTCGAAATGGTCGAACCATTCTTCGTATCCCACCGTCCGCAACGCCGTCAGGTGCCGAAACGGCAACAAACCGCGGGTTTCTTCTTCCAAACCTTCGGCAATCATGCGATCAACGCGTTGGTTAATGCGTTCGTACAGCACCTCCCGGGGCCAATCGGTAATCACCTGATGCACTTCAAATGGCCTTTTTTCGGTTTTCCCGGTGGTAAACGACGAGTACGGCTGCCCGGCACTGAGGGTTACTTCCAAGGCCCGGCGCAGTCGCATGGGATTTTGTTGGTCGGCTTTGGCAAAATACCCCGGATCGTGGGCCAGTACCTGCGCCTGCAACCAGTCCAAACCACCCGCCGCAACACCTTCGTCAATGCTGCGTTTGACGTCGGGGTCTACTTCCGGGAAATGATCGAGGCCATTGCACAAAGCATTGATAAATAAACCGGAGCCGCCTGCAACCACAACGACCCGGTGCGACCTGTATAGTTGGTCGAGCAATGCCAACGCATCTTTTTCAAAGTTGCCCACGCTGTATTCGTCGTGGATAGACAACGAATTGATAAAATAATGCGGTACCCGAGCCAGTTCTTCGGGGGTGGGTTTGGCCGTGCCAATGCTCATTTCCCGATAAAATTGCCGACTATCGGCCGACAGTACCACCGTCCCGAAATGTTCGGCAATCCGAATTGCGGCCTCTGTTTTGCCACTTCCGGTTGCACCGCCAACCACAATAAGATGTTGCATAATTAAAGTATTAGTACCTTCGCGCCATGAAGTATAATTTTCGAGGCAAAAGTAGTGGTTTTTTGTACCATTTTGGCAAATCCCTGCTTCCCTGGCAAATGTGCAACCAATTTCGTCAGCTGTATCTTAACGGTTTGGATTCCATACCGACCAATACACCCGTGTTAATCGCGGCCAATCACCCCACTGCCTTTTTGGACCCGGTGCTGCTGGGGGTATTTACCCAGCCTCCCCTGTATTTTATGACGCGGGGAGACCTTTTTACCAAACCCCTGGCGCGCAAGGTGTTTGAGTCGTTTAATATGTTTCCGGTCAAACGGAGCCGCGACGGCTTTAACGATATGGACCGCCTGGACGAAATGACCCAATACGTGCAAGACAGTATGGAGGCGCGTAAAGCCCTTTGTATTTTTGTGGAAGGTATGCACCACTACGACAAACGCCTTTTACCCATTCAAAAAGGTATAGCGCGGGTGGCGTTTGCTTCGTACGAAATACACCGCCAGGATGATTTACAAATTATCCCGGTGGGTTGCGCTTATTGGGAAACCGATCAACCCCGCGACGTGGCGTACATTAACGTAGGCAAACCCATTTTTGTGAAAGATTATTGGGAGTTGTACCAAAATTTACCCGCTCAGGCAACGCACCAACTTTGTAAGGACATTTACGAAGCCATTAAACCACTGTGCCACCACGTGGAATCGCCCGAAGACGATAAACTGGCCGAACGCCTGCTCCATTTGCAGCGCAGCGAGCATCCGGTGCCGCATTTTCCGGTATTCCGCTACAATACCAATGCTTTTAGCCAAGAAAAAAGGGTAACCGATTGGGTAAATAATATGGGCGATGAAGAAAAGGAAAAATTAAAAAAGAAAACCAAAAAATACAATAATCGGCTCAAAGAAACCAATATCAGCGACGAGGCGCTGCTGCACCCGGAATGGGCCAGTATCAGCCGCTGGATTTTTATTGTCTTGTGTTTTCCGTTGTTTTTGGCGGGGGCGTTGGCGCGGCTGCCCATTGCGGCACTGGCCAATTATATGATGAGCAACAAAATTCGGAAACGGGAATTTAAAAGTAGTATTTACCTCGGCGTGGAATTTTTCGTGGGATTTCTTTGGCTAATGCTGCTGATTATTGCCGCATTTATTTCCGGCAGAGCCACTTGGATTGGCCTCACCCTTGCCTTGCCGCTGTTGTACTGGTTTTCGATCGTGTACAAAGAAGTGGCCGAACGCGCCTTTAAAGCCTTGCGGGCATTGCAACACCCCGAACGCAAATCACTGTTGCACGAACGCGAAAAACTGTAAAAAACATGCTAATCCTGATTGTAGCGGCCACCGAACCCGAAATTGCCCCGCTTGTCCAACATTTGCAAGAGCACTGGACCGCGCTGAACACCCGGCATTTTCAACGGGACGACACCGAGGTACACTTGCTCGTTACGGGCATCGGGATGATGGCTACGGCTTTTAGTTTGGGCGTAGTACTGGGCAATATTGCCCCCGATCTGGTGATTAATGTGGGTATTGCCGGGGCATTTGACCGTTCTTTGCCCTTGGGCGCGGTGGTGCACGTGGTGAGCGAAACCTGCGCCGACCTGGCCATTGAACAAGCCGATGGTTCGTTGCAAGATTTGTTCGACACCGGACTTTTGGCCCCCAACCAAGCGCCGTTTACCCACAAAAAACTGTTGGACCCACGGGGATTCGAGGCGCAATTTTTGCCCAAAGTACACGGTCTTACGGTGAATAAAGTCCACGGTTACGAACCCTCCATCGCTGCCGTGCAGGTCCGCTACCCCGAAGTCCAGGTAGAAACGATGGAAGGCGCGGCGTTTTTTTACGCCTGCCTCGTTGCCGAAAAACCGTTTGTGGCCGTTCGGGGCATTTCCAACTACGTGGAAAAACGCAACCGCGCCGCCTGGAAAATCCGGGAAGCCGTGGAAGCCGTTAACCAGGTAGCAATCGGTATGCTGACCTAAAGTTTTTTTAAAAAACCACTTATACCCTCTTATGCGCCATCTTATTCTTTCGTTTATTTTTTGCCTGTTCGCCGCGCCCGTTTCGGCGCAAATTGACATTATCACCACCGATATCACGCATTTTTGGCAGGCTTACGACAGCGTGCGCTCCACCTCAGTACGCGAGAAACAAATTGATTTTGTGCAACGCCTTTATTTGGACAAAGGCAGTTTTGGTATCGAATACACCCTCGATTTTCAATCGGCCAACGCCGAAAACTGGGTGGATATGATTGCCCAACAACAACAACGGCTGGAAGAAATTCGCCCGCTCACCCTGTCGGTATTGGAACAAAAAGCAACGCTGGAGCGCAAAATCGAGCGGTTTAAACAATTGTACCCCAATTTCAAATCGGGTAACGTGTACATGATTATCGGAACCGGGGTGTTTGGCGGCCGGGTATCCGGCACCAACCTCATCATCGGGACCGAAGTGGTGGCCGAAAACCGCCCCAACTGGGCAGTTCCGATTGTGTTGCACGAGTTTGTGCACACCCAACAAACCATGAGCGACGATGCCCTCCTCTCCCACTCTATTTTGGAAGGTATGGCCGATTTTGTGGCCGAACTGGTCAACGAAGAAGATTTGGCCCAAACCTATCCCGGCGGTTACATTGATTTTGGCAATAAAAACGAAAAGGCCGTGTGGAAGGCCTTTAAAAAATACATGTACTCCGACGCCAAAGGCAAGTTTTACCTGTGGATGTACGACCGCAAAGGTTTTCCCATCAACGGTGAGCACATGCGCGATTTGGGGTATTTTATGGGGTATAAAATTTGCAAAAGTTATTACGCCCAAGCCCCCGATAAAACCCTGGCCCTGCGCGAGATGCTGGAAATGGATTATTCCAACAACGAAAACGCGCGTCAATTTTTGCTCAAATCGGGGTACGTTCCGGCCAAAGACCTGAAATACGTGCAAACCATGACTTTTGGCCCGTTGCCACCGCCCAAAAACCAAAAAGTATTGGGCTACCAACTAAAAGGCTCCGATGTCGTGTTTCGTTTTAAAGTCCCGGAAGAACAAAATATGGCGCAAATTGAACAAGTCATTGTCACCGGATCGTTTAACGAATGGAACCCCAAAAACGACAACTGGAAAATGACCCACACCAAACGCCGCTCCTACGAACTGCGCGTTCCCAAAAGCAAATTAGGCGCGGGTTACCACGAATTTAAGTTTGTCGTCAATGGCACCAACTGGCACAGCGCCCCCGAAAATGCCCGCAACGTTGACCAAAGTGGTTACCGCAACTATACCTTAATGATAAAATAATACCTTTGCGCCATGGCCATCTCTTTACAAAAAATCTTTGCCAAATACTCCGGCTTTTTGCGCACGGTAAAAGCCGTGTACGTCGTGAACAACCTGCTCAATGCGCCCCGTTTGCAGCGCAATAAGTCGTTGTACAAAAAATGGGGATTAAAAAAAAGCATTTTTAGCCCCATTTCGAGCCGCGATTTTAAAAGAATGGAACAGCAGGACATCCCCTGGATTGATCGCCCCAATGCCCTCGAATCGCTGGCGAATAACGCCGAATACCAGGCTTTCCCGCCCGATATTCAGGCAAAAATCCGACAGTTTATCACCGAAGGTTACCTGGTTTTAGAAAACTTTGCACCCGTCGCCGACACCGACGCGCTCAATGCCGAAGTAGATCAATTGCTGGTCGAGGGCAAAGCGGGATTTAATTTCACCGGTCGCAAAATATTTAATTTGTTTGAAAACAGCCCCTTGGCCAACGAGCACTTTTTCCGGCGGCCCGAATTGATTCAAATGTTGCATTTTTTATTGGGCAAAAAAATTATCCCCTTCCAAACGCTCAATTTCACCCTCGGTTCCGAACAAAAACCCCATTCCGACGCCATTCATATGACCACCCAACCGCAGGGCTACATGATTGCGGCGTGGTACGCACTGGAAGATTGCACGCCGTACAATGGGCCGTTGGTGTATTACCCCGGTAGCCACCGCTTGCCAGTCATCAGCACCGAAGATTACGATTCGGGCGATTCCACGTTTCTCATTGGCAGCCACAGCAACGAACGGTACGAACAAAAAATCGCCGAGGTGATTGCCGAACACCAACTGCAACCCCGGCAGTTTTTGGCCAAACGCGGCGACGTGCTGGTGTGGCATTACAACCTGCTCCACGGCGGCAGCCCCATCATTGGCGCCCCGGCGCACCCCGACCAACCGGTAACCCGCAAAAGTATGGTTTGTCACTATTTCGCCGACGACGTGATTTGTTACCACGAGATGTTGCACCGCCCGGCCTTGGTGCGGGCAGCGTAGTTGTTTCCACCAAAAAGATACTACCTTTACGCGCTTAATTCCGCACCCATCATGCCACACCGGCTCACCGGATTTCTTTTGCTCATCTGCCTTGCTGCGCCCTGCGCCCTGACGATTGTTGGGTTGCAGCACCAAAAGTATTTGGTTAAAAAAATGGTAAAACAACAACTTATCGCCGGGTTGGACGAGGCCGAATTAACCACATTTACTTTCTCGCAAGCGGATGCTCAAACCGTTTTAGAGTGGGAAAACGAACACGAATTTGAGTATCAGGGGCAAATGTTCGACGTCGTTCGCGCCATACCACACGCCGATTCGGTAACGTACCATTGCTGGCGCGATGCTGAAGAAACAAAATTAAACCAACAACTGGCCCAAATAGCGAGCGGAATTTGGGATAAATCGCCGCAAAAACAACAAAACGAACAGCGTTTATTCGACTTTTTTAAACTGCTATACTGCGCGGAAAACACCGCCCCGGTGCCCGTTTTCGCCGAGGTCCACGATGCTACTCCACCTCATTTACCGTTCCGTTTCCACCTTCCCACGGGCGTTTTTTCGCCCAATTCTCCGCCGCCGGAACCGCATTCGGCCGGGAACGGTATTTCCACGAATTAAATATAAGTTCTGAATTAAACGTAACGTTTTTTGGACGTTACTAACTTCGCAGGGGTCGCACATATTGGTAGCGACATGAGCAATTGTTTTCCAACGACCCCGGCAGGGCACATTGGTTTCAATTAGGGCAAAGAGCCACCAATGTGCGATCTCTACCGAGATTGTAAAGCGTTGATTACCAACGTTGCTACCAATGTGCGATCTCTACCAAGATCGTATGGCGTTGATTGCTAAACATTCCCCCAACGACCCCGGCAGGGGTCGAACATTGGTAGCAACATGTGACAATTGTTTCCCCAACGACCCCGGCAGGGGTCGAACATTGGTGTCAATTAGTGCAAAGAGCCGCCAATGCGCAATGTCTGCGGAGATTGTTTAATTCAGAACGCACTTTTCCATTCACAGGGTTTAAAATCCCCAAAACTACGGTCCATTGCACCCGCAGCGGAAGCGTTTGCGTTGCGTTGCGGGGCATTTTGCCCCCTATATTCATTTAAAAATTAGCAATGAAAAATATACTCACCCTTATCTCCATACTCTTTTTAACCACCCATATATTCGCCCAAATTATCACCGTTCGGGACCTCGAAACCCAATTGCCCATTGCGAGGGCCACGTTATCGGCCGCGCAATCGGGTGCCTCGGCAACGACAAATGCACACGGTCAGGTGGACATTGATGTATTTCAAAATATAACGCAATCTATTGAAATAAAAGCGGTAGGTTACGAAACCAAAGCCCTGACGTACACCGATATCTGGACGTTGAAATTTGAAATTGTACTGCAACCAAATTCCCTCAATCTGGACGCGGTGGTGGTATCGGCTACCCGTTGGAACCAATCCACCAAGGACATTCCCACCAAAATTACCCGGATCTCGGCGCGGGATATTGCCCTTCAAAACCCACAAACGGCGGCGGATTTATTGGGTGCATCGGGCGCGGTATTTATCCAAAAAAGCCAACAGGGCGGCGGTAGCCCGATGATTCGTGGTTTTGCCACCAACCGCCTGATTTATACCGTGGATGGCGTGCGCATGAACACGGCCATTTTCCGGGGTGGCAACATCCAAAACGTGATTTCGCTCAATCCTTTTGCCACCGAAAACGCCGAAGTAGCGTTTGGCCCCGGGTCCGTCATGTACGGCAGCGATGCCATTGGCGGGGTGATGAGTTTCCAAACCCTGACCCCGCAATTATCGCTCAACGGCGAAACGTTTGTTTCCGGCAAAGCCATTGCCCGCACGGCTTCGGCTAACAACGAGCGCACGGGGCACTTCGACGTGAACGTGGGTTGGAAAAAATGGGCGCTGGTATCGAGCATTAGCACCAACGATTTTGGCGATTTGCGCATGGGTAGCCACGGTCCCGACGAATATTTACGCCCCTTTTACGTGCAACGCCAAAACGGCGTGGACGTGGTGGTGACCAACGACGACCCACGAATACAACGCCCGTCGGGGTATTCGCAGATCAATATGATGCAAAAATTGCGGTTTAAACCCAACGAAAAATGGGATTTTCAATACGGTTTTCACTTCTCCGAAACCTCCGAATACGCGCGTTACGACCGCCATATCCGTTACCGCAACGGTCAGCCCCGTTACGGCGAATGGGCCTATGGCCCCCAAAAATGGGCCATGCACAACCTGAACATTACCCACGCGAGCAACAACAAACTGTACGATCAAATGGCCATTCGGGTGGCGCGCCAGGACTTTGAAGAAAGCCGAATTGACCGCGACATCAACAAAGTCGAGCGCCATATTCGCCTTGAAGAAGTGGCGGCGTATTCGGCCAACCTCGATTTTACCAAACTGGCGGGCCGCAAAAACACCCTGTTTTACGGGGCCGAGGTGGTGCAAAATGACGTTACTTCAACCGGTACGGACGAAGATATTGTGGCCGGAACCTCGGCGGACGGGCCATCCCGTTACCCCAAATCAACCTGGGCTTCGTACGGAATTTACGTCACCGACCAGTTTAAAGTGAATCCCAAAACGACCCTTCAGGCGGGTGTACGGTACAATGTATTCTCCTTAAACGCCGATTTTGACCGTACTTTTTACCCATTTCCGTTTGAAACGGCCGAATTGGGCGCGGGTGCGCTTACCGGTAGTTTGGGTCTAGTGTATCGCCCGGTGCCATCGTTGGTGATTTCGGCCAACGGTGCTACGGCTTTCCGTTCGCCCAACGTGGACGATGTGGGTAAGGTATTCGACTCTGAACCGGGCGCGGTAACGATTCCCAACCCCGATCTGAAAGCGGAATACGCGTGGAGCGGCGACCTCGGTATTGCCAAAACCTTTGGGAAACGGGTCAAAATTGATGTGACCAGTTATTACACCAATTTGCAAAACGCGTTGGTGCGCCGCAATTTTCAGTTAAATGGCCAGGATAGCATTGATTACGACGGCACGTTGAGTCAGGTACAGGCTATTCAAAATGCCGCCGTGGCGAAAGTGTACGGTGTGCAGGCGGGTTTGGAAATCAAACTTCCGGCTGGTTTTGGTTTTTCGAGTGATCTGAACTTTCAAAAAGGGGAAGAGGAATTAGACAACGGCGAAACCAGTCCTTCGCGGCACGCGGCTCCCATTTTTGGGGTTTCGCGTTTGACATTGGGGGCTAAAAACCTGAATATCCAATTGTCCCTGAATTACAGTGGTGAAAAAAAATACGAAGATTTGCCGCAGGAAGAGCAGGCTAAAACGGAAATTTACGCCGTGGATGCCAACGGAAAACCCTATTCACCCAGTTGGTACACCGTGAATTTTTACGCGATGTACCGTATTTCGGGCAATTTTTCCATCAGCGCCGGTTTGGAAAACCTCACCGACCAACGCTATCGCCCCTTCAGTTCGGGTATGGCGGGCGCGGGCCGGAATTTTATTTTGAGCGCCCGGGCTAATTTTTAAGCGTTGAGAATAGTATATTGTGCAAGTCTCATCAAGGCACGGTGAATATCCGTGTTAAAATAAAATTTCGATGGAACAAAATGTCGGGGCGCCTCGAAGTTGCCCCGGCATTTTATAGGAAAACATTAGTACCTTTGCCCCGCGTAAATCCTCGTGTTCTTTTTTCAAAGCCATTATTAACAAAAACATTTTAATAGCAATGAAACAAAAGACACCATTTTTGATTCCATTTTTAACCTTTATTTTATGTTCGGGTGCCCTGTTGGCGCAGCAACTCCACGCCAAAATTGACAGCCTGGTTTTAACCGAATTTACCGACCCTAACGGCCCCGGCGGGGTTTTTATGGTGGCACAACGCGGAAAACCAATTTACCACAAGGCTTTTGGTAAAGCCAATTTGGAGTTGGACGCGCCGCTCTCGCCCGAACACGTGTTCCAATTGGGTTCCATGACCAAACAATTTACGGCCGTTGCCATTCTTTTATTGGAAGAACAGGGAAAACTCAACGTGCGGGACTCCATTGTCAAATACGTACCCGATTATCCGGCGGGGGATAAAATTACCATTCATCATTTACTGACCCATACCTCGGGCATCAAAGATTTTACCAAAATGAAAGCGCTGCGCGACATTGCCCAAAAGGAAATGACCCCGGCCATGATGGTAGATTTTTTCAAAAACGAACCCGTTGATTTTGCGCCGGGTGAAAAATTCGATTACAACAACTCCGGCTACGTGCTTTTGGGGCACATTATCGAAGTCGTATCCGGCGAAACGTACGAGGATTTTGTTCAAAAACACCTGTTTCAACCAGCGGGTATGCAATCTTCCCGGTACGCCACCGACCGGAAAATTATCCCGCAGCGGGCCTATGGTTACCAAAAAAAAGAAAGCGGATACTTGAATAAAACGATGATTAATTTCAGCGTACCGTTTGCCGCTGGTGCCCTCATGTCCACCACCGCCGATATGCTGAAATGGCAAAATGCCCTGAACCAAAACCTGATTTTGCGAGCATCTACCACCCAAAAAGCGTTTACGAAATACACCCTAAACAACGGTGAAGCCTTTACGTACGGCTACGGCTGGCACCTCAAAGAGATGCAGGGCACCCCGGTTCGGGAACACGGCGGCAGCGTTTTTGGGTTCAAAACGATGGGCGTATACATTCCGGGCGAAGATATTTACGTGGTTGGATTTAGTAATTGCGATTGTCACTCGCCCACGCAAGTCACGCGCGATATTGCGGCGGCGGTGCTAGCGGCGGTGAAGAAATAACGGCAAAGGCTCCAAGTCGCAAATTAGCGCTACCTTTGCCCAATATTCATTCTAAAACTGAATTGCTACTCAACTATGTCTGATGTAATTATCTGCCCCAACTGTCAATCTGATCTTACCTACCAAAACGACAACCTGATGACTTGCTCTCAGTGTTTTCACGAGTGGGACCCTGCTGCGGTCGTTACCGTGGTCGAAACCGTTGCTGCCGAAGCCGTGCTGAAAGTACTGGATGCCAACGGCAACGAACTGGTGGACGGCGACTCTGTAATTGTTATTAAGGATTTACCGGTAAAAGGACAATTAAGACCAGTTAAAGCGGGCACCAAAGTAAAAAACATCCGGCTGGCCGAAGGTGACCACAATATTGATTGCCGCATAGACGGGTTTGGTGCTATGGGCTTAAAATCTGAATTTGTAAGAAAAGCGTAGTTTTTTTAGTGAATAGTGAATAATGAAGAGTGAAAAGTGAATAATGAAGAGTGAAAAGTGAATAATGAAGAGTGAATAGTGAATAATGAAGAGTGAATAGTGAATAATGAAGAGTGAATAGTGAATAATGAAGAGTGAATAGTGAATAATGAAGAGTGAAAAGTGAATAATGAAGAGTGAATAGTGAATAATGAAGAGTGAAAAGTGAATAATGAAGAGTGAAAAGTGAATAATGAAGAGTGAAAAGTGAAAAACGAAGAGTAGGTTTTAAATGCCTTATTGGGCTGTATAAACAATAATTGGTATAAGAAATTGCCCGTCACAACGCATTTTTAACTAAAAAATGAACACACTACGACGGGCAATTCTTCACTCTTCACTTTTCACTTTTCACTCTTCACTCTTCACTCTCCCACAATTGCGCCCGAATTTCCTTCAAACTGGTTTCCCGGACCATTTTGCCGTTTAAAAACACCGGTTGTAATAAACCCGTGCGGGACTCTTCCCAGGTGCAGTTATCGTGCAAAACGAGTTCGCCCGCGTCGTTTTTTGTTACTTTTAATAAACCACGGGCGCTGCGTTTGGTGCCATCGTCCGTTTTGGGTTCTTTAAAAATAGCGCGACCAACGCCATTTACTTCGCCGTAGGTGGCTTTCATGGCAAAACCAAACGTATCGCGGGTAACGTGCTGATAGGTAAATGAACCAATGCCAAAAACGATATTACCCGTGGAAAAACCTTTGGCCAATAAACCCTCGCAAATGGCCTTACAACGTTCCAGCGTAATGCTATCGCCGTAAATGACGCCAATGTGCGGATCCAATTGTTTGTATCCGGTGGCGGTCAGGGAACCGCCGAAGGTTTCCCAAAGTGCCTCCACCGCACCTTTGAATTCCGGGCTGCCGGGAGCGGCATTAGGATCACCGCAGATAATGTGCACCGGATCACCGGAATCGGGGCGGATCACCAATTTGCCATCGCGTTGTAAAATGGTGGGTTTTAGCAAAGGCATAAACTCCGTAATCACCTGCCAAAAATCCCAGGTGTCCGACACCACCGAAACAACACCATTGGGGTACACCTCCTCAATTAACCGGCGAAAAGTATGGATTTCGCCGTCCTGCGTGCCCATGCACATCACCGAGTGCTCGGTGGCTGGTACGCTGCCGCCCACCAATTCCGCATCGGTATTGGCGTGGTAATACTCCTCCAGCAAATCAATGGCCGGAATGGTATCGGTGCCGGTAAAACTGAGCAAATGCGCCGCGCCACTCACCAGCGACGCCTCCACTGCGCCCATGCCCCGGAAACTAAAATCGTGGCCCTGCCAATCGGTAAACGCCGGATCTCCACCCGAAATAGTGCAATAGTGGTTGAGCATTTTGCGGTATTCGGCCGCCGTTGTGGCGCTGGTGCAAGGCAGCCAAAGGGCCGCCGATAACAAGGTTTCGAGGTAATTCGTCAGCCAAAAAAATTCGGGTAATGTATTGTGAATGGTAAACAAAGGCACTTTCATCGGGACGCGGCTACCCTCCGGTAACGCCCGGATTTCGAGGGGTAGATAACCCAAATCGTGCAATGCCTCCATGTGTTCAAAGGTGATGGCACCGGGGCCGAGGTAGGCCTCGATGCGGCGTTTGTATTTGGCCACCACTTCGGATTTGGGCCGTTGGAAAAACGTACGGTCAAACTCTTCCAACAGGTATTTTTTAATGGCGTATTGAAGCCCAAAAAACACCACGTGTTCCACCCCAGCCATGCGGCTTTTGCGGGGTGTCAGGTTGGCATAAACGAGGGTGGTACCCTTAGGATATTGGTTGCGATGGTCCACTTTGTAGCCATCGGTAAGATGTATGATTGACATAAATAAGGAAATTTAGTGGTTAAAATAAGGATGGAAAAGACAAAGGCACCATTTCAATCAACGCCGTAGTGCCGCCGTTGTAAAAAGAATTGGTGGTAAAAATGCGTTCAAAATGCGGCTCCAGCACGTCGGGGCCTTTGCTAAAAATACCATGACTGACGGCCAGGTAAATCCGGCCCGCGTTTTTGTTTTTCAGGGCTTCGGCCAATTGGATAAAAGTGCCGCCGCCGTCGCAAATATCGTCCACGATGAGGCAATCCATGCCGCGCAGATCATCCGCAAAAACGTTGGGATTAGATAATTGTCCGGTAGCAACATTGCGGGTTTTATCACACTGCACCACGTTTTTCCACGCTAAAGCCGCCGCCAAATGGTGCATTTTTTTGGCTGAACCAGCGTCGGGAGCAACCAAAGCGAGGTTATTGGACGGAATGGCCGATACGACCGTACGAATGAATTCGTGGTTAGAAATATTGGCACAGCGGTCAAGTACAGCCGGAGCCACTTCGGAGTGGGCATCGAAGGTAAAAACGTGCCGGACCTGGGCCGTGTTGAGCATTTGCGCGTACACTTTTACGCTCAGTGGTTCTCCACCAACCATTCGGCGATCTTGGCGGGCGGCCGGGAAATACGGGATAAATACCTCCACGGATGCGGCTCCCAGATTATGCAAGGCTTCGATGGCCAACAAAAGCAGGATAAAATCGGCAGCAGTACGCGCTTGAACGGTGATGCCCACCGGTTCGCCCACTACCCCATCGGTAATTTTCAGGTGTGGTTCGCCGCCGCTGAACACAAAGGTTTCGTGGGCAATGGCGGGTGTACACTGAAGTCCTTTTGAAAGGTTTAGAAATTTCATTTTGTGTAATTTTGACGCAAATTTAGGGATGCTTAGTAATACACCGCAAGTATTTTGCGTCATTTTTACACAAATATTTAAACACGATGTGTATTGGGCTGATAAGCAATGGTTTTACCTCAGACAAAAGACAGAAGATCTCAGACAGAAGACGTTAGACAAAAGACATGAACCTTACCTGTACAGTGTGTCCGGCGGCGAGATGTGCATCCCGGAGGAACGGAGGGGATGACCTAATTGTGATCCCATAGATCCCTTCTGGATGACAAAGCCACACGGCGGTTTTGGGGGGCTTGCGCGGCGCTGGATAAGATTTTTGAAATTCTCCAATCTCTTATATCTCATATCTAAGGTCTTTTCCCGCCGCGTATCGGATTAACGCTCGAATGCCATCCAATACCAAATAAAAAATACCGTTAAAATAAAAAGTAACGTGCCGAAAATTCCGCCAAAAACAACACCGGCGGTGGCTCTACGGCGGGCTTTTCCAGAGACCGGATCATCACCTTTTGCTCGTTTGAGGACTTTTGCCCCTAAAATGAGGGCACGGCATCCCAAGAAAATACCGGGAAGCATTCCAAAGAAAAAAGCGGTTGGAAAACCCAGAATCATCCCCAAAAACAAGGCCGTCAGAATGATAAAAAACAGGGTTCCGAACCCAGATCGCAGCGATTTATTGGCTAATTTGAGGTGCTTTTCGGGGGTTTGAACGGTGCTGTCCCGGGACATTATGCTTTTTCCCGGAGGATAATTTTGCAATATCGCACTTCCAAAAGTGGGTGCCGAAGGAAGGGCAAGTGCGGAAGCAGGTGTGCTGTAAAGGCAACAAATAAGGCTAAAAAGCAGAAGGATACCTAATTTCATAGAGATTGAATTTGCGTTGTTTAAAAATGCAAACATAAGCGTTTAGCCAGAAACCATCGAAAAATTCACCTATTATTCGCCAGTCATGGTCTAACATCTTTTGTCTAATGTTTTTTGTCAAAAAAATGCTAAGGAAATTTTGGAAAAGTAAATTTAATTTCTAAAAATAAACCTTTTTAACAACTAAGTACCGTGGGCTTTGTTCCTTTTGCAGATTTTTACCAAAAAGAATCGCTGCACAATGCGTTATAACTCCCTTCGCCACGCCGTAGAAGACCTGAAACGACACAATATGCTGCTCGAAATTGAGCAGGAAGTAGATCCCAACCTCGAAATTGCGGAAATAACCCGTCAGGTATTTGACCAGCAGGGTCCGGCAATTTTGTTTAAAAAAGTAAAAGGAAGCCCTTTTCAGGCCGTTAGTAATATTTATGGCACGTTTGAACGCACCGCTTTTTTGTTCCGGGGGACCTTGGAAAATGTAAAAAGGGTGATTGAACTCAAACGCGACCCCATGACTTTTTTAAAAAATCCGGGGCGATACTGGAAAGCACCACTCACCGCACTCACCGCCCTGCCCATGCAAAGCAGGTTGGGTAGTCCGGTGACCTGGGGAGAAACCACCATTGACCAATTGCCGCAAGTGAAAAGTTGGCCGATGGACGGCGGGGCGTTTATTACCTTGCCGCAGGTGTACACCGAAGATCCTGACAACCCCACCCCGATGAACGGTAATCTGGGGATGTACCGGATTCAGTTGTCGGGCAACGAGTACGTGCCGAACCAGGAAATTGGTTTGCACTACCAGTTGCACCGGGGCATCGGGGTGCACCATACCCGTTACAACCAATTGAACAAACCGTTTTTGTGCTCTATTTTTGTGGGCGGATTGCCCAGTCACGCGTTTTCGGCCATTATGCCGCTGCCGGAAGGATTGAGTGAGTTGACCTTTGCGGGGATGATGGCGGGCAAACGGTTCCGTTACACGCGCCGCGACGGTTATTTTTTATCCTCCGACGCCGATTTTGTCATCACGGGCGAAATTTTGAAAAACACTAAAAAACCGGAAGGGCCATTTGGCGATCACCTCGGGTATTATTCCCTTACCCACGATTTTCCGGTGATGAAAGTGCATAAAGTGTTCCACCGCAAAAATCCGTTGTGGCACTTTTCGGTGGTGGGCCGCCCGCCGCAAGAAGACAGTAGTTTTGGTTGGTTGATCCATCAATTGGTGGCCCCGCTGACATCGCAGGAGTTTCCCGGGGTAAAAGAGATTCACGCCGTGGACGCAGCCGGGGTACACCCGCTGTTGCTGGCCATTGGTCACGAGCGTTACATGCCCTTCCGCGAGCGTCGGCCCGAAGAAATTCTGACCATTGCCAACCGGATTATTGGCTCCGGCCAGACGTCATTGGCAAAGTTTTTGGTCATTGCGGCTTCTGACGATAACCCCAATTTGGACACCCACGATATTGGGCATTTTTTCCAACACGTCCTGGAACGCATTGACCTGACCCGCGACTTGCATTTTTACACCCGTACCACCATTGACACCCTCGATTACTCCGGCTCGGGCTGGAACGAAGGGTCTAAAGTGGTCATGGCTTGTCGGGGCGACAAACTCCGCACCCTTGCCACTACCCTACCCGAGGGCTTTAGTTTGCCCACCGGAATGAGTAACCCGGTGTTTGCACGGCCGGGTATTTTGGCCATCAAAGCGCCCGCGTACAAAGTGGTTTCGGAAGCACGAACGCAGGCCGAAGAACTGTGTCAGCATTTGGAGCGGTTTGACCTCAACGGAGTGCCCATGATATTACTCACTGACGACAGCGATTTTACCGCCGCGAGTATCAATAATTTTGTGTGGGTGACCTTTACCCGGGCCAATCCCAGCCACGATATATTTGGGGTGCGCAGTTTTACCGAAAACAAACACTGGGGATGCCGTGGGCCATTGGTGATTGATGCGCGCAAAAAACCGCACCATGCGCCCGAACTTATCCCCGATGCCGACGTACAACAGAAGGTAAAAAAGATGCTGGAAGACATGATTTAAATATCCTATACCCCAAAAATGGTAT
Source organism: Chitinophagales bacterium (assembly GCA_013298845.1). Taxonomy (GTDB): domain Bacteria; phylum Bacteroidota; class Bacteroidia; order Chitinophagales; family Saprospiraceae; genus M3007. The sequence continues at coordinate 43,163 of JAAFJN010000026.1, read as the reverse complement.
TTTTGGCATGGTTATTGATATTTGCTACAATGAGTATGAGACGAATTAACGTTTTACACGTATAAAGCGCGGATCGAAACCATTCCATTCAACTTATTTCTTTTAATTATGAACAAAAATTACCTCCCACTTGCACTAATAATGCTGTTGCCCCTGCTGGCTACTGCACAAAAAGCCACTACATCCAGGTACCAACGTTGGGAACTGGGTTTGCACGCTGGCATTTTTCAAGGTCAAAATGACTTAAACAGTTTTGGCACCAAAGAGAATAATCTTGGTGGTGGACTTTTATTGCGGTACCATTTGGACCAGAATGTTGCTTTGCGGGGTAATTTAATATACGGTGAAATATCGGGTGATGACAAAAACTTTACCACCAAGCGCGCAGAACGCGGATTTAACTTTTCCGCGCCCGTTTACGAAGGTTCTATCATGGCCGAACTGGATTTGTTGGGTCGCCGTCGTTGGGAAAACAGCGGTAAATTCAGAAGAGTTGTGTCGCCTTATTTTCTAATTGGTGGCGGCATAGCCATTAGTCGTCCCTCCACAGAGTACAATGAGTTAAACAATAACTTTATCCGGGAAAATATTCAGGCCGATAAAGACGCCGTTGCCGAAGGTAAATATTACAACAATATTGACCTGAAAGACGCCCATTTTTTGGTTCCCATTGGTTTTGGTGTCAAAGTGGATATCAATGAAAATGTGGTTATGGGCCTCGAAGGAGGTTTACGCGTTCTATTTGACGACTACATTGATGGCGTCAGTAAATCGGGCAACCCGCGCAAAAACGATACGTATAGTATGAGTGCGCTCACCCTCACGTATCGTTTCCCGTACGAATCGGACCGCGACCGCGATGGTATTAAAGATGCCGATGATGCCTGCCCCGACAAAAAAGGGCCTGACGCCACCAAAGGCTGCCCCGATGGCGACGAAGACGGCGTTGCTGATTACATGGACAATTGCCCCGACATTAAAGGCGGCGCTTCTACTCAGGGATGCCCCGACAGCGATGGTGATGGTCTTTCGGATAAAAGCGACCAGTGCCCCAACGAAAAAGGAACATTCGCCACCGGTGGTTGTCCCGATAAAGATAAAGATGGCATTGCGGACGCCAAAGATGCCTGCCCGGAAGCCTTTGGTACCACAAAAATGAATGGCTGCCCCGATTCCGACAACGACGGTATCAAAGACAATGACGACCAATGTCCCAATGAAGCGGGTTTACCCGAAAATAACGGCTGCCCCAAAAATGACCGCGACAACGACGGCGTAAAAGATGCCGTGGACAAATGCCCTGATTTAGCCGGTTCCGCCGCAATGGGTGGCTGTCCCGATTCCGACGGCGATAATGTGGCCGATAACGTGGACAAATGCCCCACCGTTGCCGGTACCGTAGCCACAATGGGTTGCCCCGAAATGGCCGAAAACGATAAAAAAGTGCTGGATGCCGCGATTTACGGCGTACAGTTTGAACCCGCAAAATCTATTTTAAAAGCCAATTCGTTCGCGATTTTGGATCAGGTCGCCGACGTTCTGCAACGCAACCCGGCTTACAGCCTGACCATTAGCGGACATACCGACAGCGATGGCACTTTGCCCGCCAACCAGTTATTATCCGAAGATCGGGCAAAGGTTTGTTTTGACTATTTGGTATCGAAAGGGATTTCGGCCAAACGGATGGTACACGAAGGTTTTGGCGAAAGCCGCCCGGTGGCCGATAACAAAACGAAAGAAGGCAAAGGCAAAAACCGCCGCGTCGAATTTAAAGTAAAAATTTAATCCGTTGAAGATCTGGACATTTTCAAATTCGCCAGGCCATCACAATTCCGATTATTTTGACCGTTGTAAAGCGGAAGTAACCTTTTTTTTAAAGTGATTCTACGGCCATTCCTCTTCATCGAGGGATGGCTTTTTCATTTTTTTACCGCGCCCAAAAACGAGTTTTTGTACAATATCATCAAACGGCGTAAAAAAACAGCCAAAGAGTAGAATATCTTGGCGAAGTTTTGGTAACATATCATTAACATGATTACTTTTGCTCGCCCATTAACCAGTCGGAAGACTGCGACATAAAATACAATCCGGTGAAATGTTCTTTCTTTACAAACTGTTTTAATCCCCCCTTACTTACGTAACGCAA
>JAAFJN010000026.1:1778-41007 GCA_013298845.1 Chitinophagales bacterium | reverse complement strand
GCTCAGATGCTATGATTAAACATGTACTGTTTATCCTTCTTTTTTGTTTATCCATTCTAAAACTATCCGCTCAACCTCCAACCTGTCCACCTCCGGGTTTTCCCGATCCGGGAAACACGTGCCAATTAGCACCGGTGTTGTGTCCTAATCTGGACGGATATTGCGCCACAATTAACAATTCCAACACCCAACAAAACTTCCCGGGCTGTCCGGGTTTTGCCTTAAATAACGACGAATGGTTCGCGTTTTTTGCCGGCTCCACCACGATTTCGATGACCATTACGCCCTCCAACTGTTCCGCGGGCGGAAACCAGGGTTTGCAGGGCGGTATTTATCGAAATTGCGTAAGTAGCCCAATTGATTTACAGTGCTCCTGCACCACCAATCCGTTTGTTTTGGAGGGCAACAACTTTATTGTCGGGCAGGTATATTACATTGTGCTCGATGGTTGTGCCGGTAACGTTTGTGATTATTCGGTGGATGTTACCCAGGGTTCAACGGTGAGTTTCCCGCCCAACCCAGCCGGACCTATTTCCGGGCCAACAACTATTTGCGCAGGTACAACCCAAAATTTCTCCATTGCCACCGTGCCGGCGGCCTCCACGTATGTATGGACCCTGAACCCACCGGTGGGTACAGTAACGTCCAATGGCGTTAATGCAACGGTGAATATTCCGGCTAATGCCACTACCGAAAACACCCAACTGTGCGTGGTAGCAGGAAACGCCTGTTACCCCGATAACATGCCATCTTGCATTGACATTGAAATTATCCCCCGCCCCACGGCCGTTATTTCCGGTTCAGGTGCTATTTGTGCCGGAACAACCGGCAACGTGGAACTCACCGTCACTTTCACTGGTGAAGGTCCGTGGACGTTTACGCCCATCCGAAATGGGTCGGCTCAACCCCCTCCAATCACCACCAGCGACAACCCCTATACATATACAGTAACGCAACCGGGCAATTATACCATTGCCAACTTAACCGCAACGGGTTCGAACTGCCTTGGAACAGTTTCCGGCACGGCGGTGGTTTCCACCATCACCCTCACCGCAACAACAACATCCGTGGGATCTACCTGCGGATTGCCCAATGGTAGCGCCAACCTTACCGTTGGCGGCGGCACGCCCCCATATACTTTTGAATGGTCCAATGGCGAAACCACCGAAGATATTAGTATGATTGTGGGTGGAATGACCTACACCGTTACCGTTACCAGCGGCGAAGGGTGTACCCGCACCGCTACCGTAAATGTACCCAATACCAACCCCACATTTACCATTACGCCCACGATAACGCCCAATACCAGTTGTAACGCCGGAACTGGCTCCATTACGATTAATGTCACGCCCAGCGCCAGTTACACGTACGAATGGTCGAACAGCGAAACCACCAATGCCATTACGGGGCTACCGCCCGGCCCCTACACCGTAACCGTGAACGGCGGCGGCCAATGCACCCAAACGGCAACGTTTAATGTTCCCAACAACCCTAATAACCCCAGCGCCAGCCTCACCCAAACGGGATCAACCTGCTCTTTGGATAATGGTTCGGTGAATTTGACCGTCTCCGGCGGGGTTACTCCTTATACTTTTGAATGGTCCAATAACGAAGCCACCGAAGATATCACCGGTATTCCATCGGGGCCTTATTCGGTGACGGTAACGGGTGCCAATGGCTGTACGACCAGCACGTCGGTCAATGTTACCAATACTAACCCACCGTTCACGGTGGCGCAGGCCATTGTTGCCAACACTTCCTGCAATAGCGGAAATGGCTCCGTTACGCTCACCCCCGCACCCGCGAGCGGTACGTACACGTACGCGTGGGACAACGGCGAAACCACCGCCTCGTTAACGGGACTTACGCCGGGTTCGTACCCCGTCACCGTGAGTGCGGGCGGCACATGTACCACTACTTTAAACGTAAACATCCCCGATCAACCCAGTTTACCCACGGTGACTGGAACACCAGTGGCCACCACTTGCGAACTACCCAATGGTTCCATCAACCTCAACGTTTCGGGTGGCGTTGCTCCGTACACCTTTTTATGGGATAATGGTGAAACAACCCAAAACCTGACGGGTATTCTCGCCGGACCCTATTCGGTGGTCGTAACTGGGGCTAATGGCTGTACCCGCGAAATAACCGTCAACGTTTCCAATACCAATCCGCCCATTAATATTAACTCAACGGTGGTACAAAACACCACTTGTAACGGCGGAAACGGCAGCATTACCCTAACCGTTACGCCCGCCTCACCGGTATATACATTTTTATGGGAAGAGGGACAAACAACCTCCAGTATTACGGGTTTGGAGCCGGGATCGTATTCCGTTACCGTGCAAGGCAACGGCTCTTGCACCCAAACGGCCACCATTAACGTAAACGATAACCCTAGTTTGCCCAATGTTACTTCCAATACCGTAGCCAGCACCTGTGAACTGCCCAATGGCGCCATCAACCTCAACGTAACGGGCGGAGTGGCTCCCTACACTTTTTTATGGGATAATGGCGCAACTACCCAAAACCTCAACGGCATTACTTCCGGCACATACGAAGTCGCCGTAACCGGGGCAAATGGCTGTTCTCGAGTCATTATTGTAAATGTCAACAACAACGACATTAATTTTAACGTCAACGTCAACGACCAGCCCAATACCACCTGCAACAGCAATCCAAACGGTTCCATTGCCCTTTCGGTGACGCCGGCGGGCAATACCTATACTTATCTGTGGAGCACCACCGCTACCACCAGCAGCATCAGCAATTTACCCGCTGGCACTTACGAAGTTACGATAAGCGCGGGTGGTTCTTGTACCGAAATACAAACCATAGACATCACCGACGAACCCAACGAACCACAACTCAACCATTCGGTGATTGATGCGCGCTGCGGACAAAGCAACGGCAGCATTAATTTGTCCGTATCCGGTGGCGTCGCGCCGTTTGTGTATGATTGGTCGAGTGGTCAAAACGTACAGGATATTTTCAATTTGCCCCCCGGCGAATACATCGTTACCGTCACGGGTGCAAATGGTTGCAGCAACATTGAAGTGGTGACAGTAGAAGATAACCCCATCAATATCAATATTAACGGCAACGAAACCGACAATACCTCTTGCGCTACCCCCAACGGCAGCATCACCATTTCGGTATCGCCGTCAACGGGTACTACCGTGCTGTGGTCCACAAATCAAACCACCAACACCATTAGCAATTTGGCACCGGGCGATTATTCCGTAACGGTAACCATTGGCAGTACCTGCGAAGAAGTCGCCGAATTTACCATATTTGACAACTCCGAAGACCCCGAACTCAGCGTGGAAGTCACGGATGCCATTTGTGGTTTGGCCAACGGCGCCATTAATTTATCGGTGGATGGTGGCGCGACGCCCTATACGTATCTTTGGTCCAACAATGCCACTACGCAGGATTTGACCAACCGTCCGGCGGGTACTTACACCGTTACGGTAACGACCGTTCGCGGTTGTACATCTGTATTGGAGGCAACCATAATAGACTTTGATCCCGGTTTATCCGTTTTGGGAACGGTTTTTGAAAACACCTCGTGTGCTAATCCGAACGGTACCATTTACACTACGGTGATACCGGAAGGGTATAACTTTACCTACGCGTGGAGCACTAGTTCCACCCAGCCCAACCTGCTCAACGTCGGGACGGGCATGTACACCGTCACTGTCACGCTGGGGTATTGCACCACCTCGGAAGTCATCGAAATGACCACCAACGCCGCGCCACCCGTTCCCGCAATTGTGGGTACTGCGGCTACCTGCGGCTTGAGCAATGGTTCGGCCATCGCCAGTGCAACGGGCGGTGTTACACCTTATGTTTATAAATGGTCAAATACCGCTAATGGCGCCGCCATTAATAACGTTCCGCCGGGCGTATATACGGTAACCGTGACGGGGGCCAATGGCTGTTCGGCCTCCACTACCGTAACCATTACCAACAACAGCATTCCCATTAATATCGCCGGAACCGTTACGGCTAATACCTCGTGCGTTGCGAGCAACGGCGGCATTAGCCTGAATATTACCCCCACGGGAACGTACACGTACGCCTGGTCCAATGTTGCGACAACACCCACCCTGACGAACCTCAGCGATGGTACTTACACCGTGACCGTGACATCCGGGCCGACTTGTTCCGCATCAGCGACTTTTGTGGTGGTAAACAGCACCTCCGACCCGGTGATTAGTGCCGTGGTAGAACCCGATATTTGCTCACAAGGTATCGGAGGCGTGAACTTAACGCTTACCGGTGGAGGTGGAACGTACACCTATACCTGGTCAAACATGTCGGCAAACGAAGATATTTCGGGCGTAAATGCCGGTGCTTATACCGTAACCGTCGTTGGAAACAACGGCTGTACCGCTACTGAAATATTTACCATTCCCAACAACAGTAATACCTTTAGCCTCGCGGGGAGCGCAACGCCATTAACCAATTGCGCCACCAACAACGGCGCGGTAAACCTGACTATTACCCCCGTTGGAGCCTATCAAATACTCTGGAATACGACCAGCACCACCGAAGATCTTGCGGGATTAACGGCGGGTTCATACACAGTAACGGTAACCCAATCCGGTAGTTGTACGGCTTCGTTAACGTTTGTTGTCGCCGATGATCGCGTGTATCCGGCGTTAAACAACACCGCTACCGCCGAAATTTGTGGCCTGGGCAACGGAGCGGCGCAAGTGAATACCAATGGTGGTACGGCTCCGTTTACTTATTTGTGGTCAAGTGGCCAAAATACCGAGGATTTAACCAATATCGACGCCGGAAACTACATCCTTACCGTGACGGACGCAAATGCCTGTACCGCAACGACCAGCCTTACGGTAGCCGACAACCCCATCGTGTTTACCATAGACGGCACCACGGCCCCCAATACCTCTTGTGGGATAAATAACGGTGCGGTGGACATTAATATCAGCCCGCTTGGCAACTATACGTTTTTGTGGAGTAATAACGGGGTGGTCTCGGAAGATTTGACCAATATTGACGGCGGAACGTACACCGTTACCGTCAGCGCCGGTGGCACCTGTACCAATATTGCCACTTTTGACGTCATTGACAATACACTCTCCCCCGTGGTCACCAACAATATTACGGCGGCGTTTTGCGCCCGGGCCAACGGTGGCGTAACCCTGAATGTTTCGGGCAGTGCCGCACCTTACCAGTATTTCTGGAATACCAACGCCACCACCAGCACTTTATCCGGGGTGGCCGCCGGTTCTTATACGGTAACGGTGACGGGTGCCAATGCTTGTACCACCGAAGCCACCGTCACTATCCCCGATGATGCGTTTACGCCCATGATTGCGGGAACAGCGGCAGAAAACAACTCTTGTACTACACCCAATGGTAGTATTAGCGTTACCGTAACCCCCGCTGATACGTACACATTTACGTGGGAAACCGGGCAAAATACCGCAAACATTACCGGTTTAACGGCCGGAACGTACACCGTTACCGTCAGCGCGGGTGGGAATTGCACCGCCGAAAGTAATTTCAACGTGAATAACAATACCCAATCGCCAACATTGTCCAACGTTGTAGCGCCGAGTATTTGCTCTCAACCCAACGGAAATATCAACATTAGCGTGAGCGGCGGCATTGCACCGTTTACCTATTTCTGGAGTACCAATGCCACCATCGAAGACATCGCCGGTTTGTTGTCGGGCAATTATGAGGTAACAGCAACGGGCAGCAATGGTTGCACCGCAACCGGCTCCTATTCGGTAGGTAATGAAAGTAATAATTTTGCCATTTCGGAAATAATTACGCCTAATTCGTCCTGTAACTCCGGTAACGGCAGCATTAATGTGAGCGTTACTCCCGTCGCGACCTACACCTATTTGTGGAGTAACAACGCCAATACCGAGGATTTGAGCAATCTTTTCCCCGATACCTATACGGTTACCATTACCGATGCCACCGGCTGCTCGGTAAGTACCACGTTTGTCGTCGCGGAAGAAATTATACCCGTTGCGCTTTCCGGTACCACCACCGATGTGTTGTGTTTTGGTAACGCCACCGGGGCCATTGATTTGACGGTTGACACCGGCTCACCCGGCTATACGTACAATTGGCAACCCGCGCAACCGGGTAATTTGCAGGATTTGAACAATATTACTTCGGGAGAATACAAACTTACCGTTACGGATGCCAAAGGTTGCACCAGCGCGGTTGCATTTACCATCACCCAACCCGCAGCGGCCAGCACCTTGAATTGCGACCAAAGCCAAACCGTCAGTGCGCCCGGTCTGGTAGACGGTGAAGGAACTGTGGGCATCAGCGGAGGTACGCCCCCGTACGAAATTGCCTGGTCACCCGGCAGCACCGGCAGCAACTTACAACCGGGCGATTTTGTTATTTCTAACCTGGCCGAGGGCAGTTACAGTGTAACCGTTACCGATGCCAATGGTTGCCCAACCCAGTGCGGATTTAACATCGGATTGGTGGATTGTGAAACGGAAATTGGCACAATGTCAACGGCGCTGCTTACCCGTTGTGGCCCCGTATGCGCTACGGCAACCTACAACAGCGCCGGACAGGTCCTGGATGGCGACGACGTGTTGCAATTTATTTTGCACGAAGGCAACAGCAATTCGATTGTCAACGAAATTGCGCGCAATACCCAGCCGACTTTCTGTTATGATACCAATACCATGACTTACGGTACCACCTATTATATTTCGGCGGTAGCGGGTACCAACGACGGTACCGGGAACGTCGTGTTAAGCGATTTTTGCACGGTGGTTGCTTTTGGTACGCCCGTTGTATTTAACGAAAAACCGGAAGTATCGGTGGCTGCTCCGCTAGCCCTTTCCTGCGCCAACGAGCAAATTTCATTATCCGCCAGTTCCAGCATGGCCAATACGGCGTTTGAATGGACCACGGGAACGGGAACTATTTCGGGACCAACCAACGTCCAAAATATTCAGGTAACCGAAGCGGGCAACTACCGGGTTATCGCGACCGTCGCGGGTTGTAAAGACACTGTTTCAGTGACGGTTAATGACATTACCAATGCCCCACAGGCGAATATTTCGGCCGACCCCAGCGATATTCTTGATTGCAAAATTGACCAGATTATTTTGTCGGGCAACATTGAAGGCACTTCCAATGCCAATATCATTTGGTTATCGGGGGGCAATGTGTATTCCAACAATAACCCCGTTCAAATTGACAATCCGGGCACATACCAGTTTATTGTTTTGGATACCGTTACCGCTTGCGCGGATACCGCTTTTATCACCATTAACGAAAACTCGGCATTCCCACCTTTGGATATTGTGACACCGGCCCTGATTACCTGCGCGCAGCCCACGGCTGTGCTTACGGGTAGTTCGCCTTTCCCCGGTATTGTTCTAAAATGGGTACGCATTACGGGAACGGATACTATTTTGGTGAGTAATTCGGGTATTGCCAGCGTTAGTTTACCCGGAACGTATTATTTAATTGGGCTGGATCCGGTGAATACCTGTACCAATATCCTGTCCACCACGGTCAACGCCGATCAAATAATACCCACCGCCGACGCGGGGACCCCGTTCAGCATTGATTGCTTCGGGGAAACAGTGCCGCTGAGTGGTTTCGCCAGCGGAACAAGCGCCAATATTGCGCTGGCCTGGAGCACCACTAATGGCAATATTCAGTCGGGAAGTACAACCCTTACGCCAATCATTACATTACCGGGCACTTATACCTTGTTGGTGACGGACAATATCAACGGTTGTACCGCCAGCGACGACGTCATTATCCCACCCGATGCGCCCGTAGCGACGCTGGACGTGGTTCAACCGCCTTGTTTTGGCGACAAAGGCCGCATTGAAGTGACCAGTGTAACGGGTGGAGCACCGCCGGTGCGCTATTCCATGAACGGTGGGCCATTAACCACCAACAATGTATTCCCTAATTTATCGGAGGGCACTTATTCCCTACTCATTCAAGATGCCCAGGGTTGCACCACAACCGCTGCCGCCGACATTGATGAGCCGGTCGCCTTCGAAATTAGTGTCATACCGGATGTACTGATTCAAATTGCTGACTCTTTCCTTATTCAGGTGAGCCTCAGTGTTCCGGCCTCGGAGGTTGCGTCGGTACAATGGACACCCTCGGAAACGCTGAGTTGTGATACGTGTTTGATCACGGTGGCAAAACCACTAAAAACCAGCGAATATGAAGTAGTGGCCACGAATCAAAACGGATGTGAAGACCGGGCTTCGATTGAAATTCGGGTAGATACGCGCCTGAATATTTACGTGCCTAATATTTTCACGCCCGATACGGACGGCGAAAACAAGTGGTTCACCATTTTCGCGGATCCAACCAAAGGGTTAAAAATTAAAACCTTCCAGATTTACACCCGATGGGGCGAAAAAGTGTTTGAACGCGCCAATTTCGATCCCAATATCCCCAATTTGGGCTGGGATGGCACTTTGAACGGTAAATTGTTGAACCCGGCAGTATTTGTGTGGTACGCGGTTATTATCGGGCCAGCCGGTGACGAAATTTTGCTGGAAGGAGACGTGACACTCATCCACTAGTTTTTATAGAGATGAGTTAGGAGTGATGAGATATAAGTGATGAGTGATGAGTATTTCTTTAAAAAATTCAAAATAAACATGCTATGTTTAGTGGATTTTAGTGTATTCTTACATTTTCATTAGTAAAAATACGCTGCAAAGGAGAATCTCATCACTTATCTCTCCTATCTCATCTCCCCTATCTCATTTGGGCAAATAAAAAAGGCCACTCCTGCGCGGAGTGACCTTTTTTTGTTGGGTTACAAGGATTCGAACCCTGACAAACAGAACCAAAATCTGCTGTGCTACCGTTACACCATAACCCAAAGCCAAATGCTTTTCTTCAAAAGCGACGCAAAATTACAAGCACTCAAAATACTGTGCAAGTTTTTTCAGAAAAATTTTCAAAATAAATTTTCACACCCCAAAAAACAACAAAAAACGGGCGTTTTGGCGGCTTTTTACCGGGTTTTTAAACACTTTCTTCGTATTCAATAAAAAAATATCTCTCTTTGGAAAAAGTCCACCTTTTGGGCCTGGCTGCCGCCCGCACTTTTGCAGTATTCTAAACAAAAGTATTACACCATGAAGTATTACCGCATTTTCGCCGCCCTTGTTTTCGCCATTTTTTCCGTTCCGGCAAATGGCCAATCGGATTCCAGCCAACCCCAAGTACAATTTTTGTTGTTTAGCGCTCGCTCTCCTTCGGTCAAACCACTTTCGCCCGGTCACGCGTTTGTGTCCTTTGGCTGGACAACGCCTACATCCGATGCTTCGGCGCAAATTAAAGATACCTACGGCTTTTACCCCTGTGAAGGTTGCAATATGGTTAACGATGAAAAACCCGGACGGGTGGTTAAAGGTTTCTGGAAAAACCGCAACAAGAAAAAACTCCAATGGCTGGCCGTAACCGCCGATACCCAACACAATGCCCAAACGGAAGCCATTATTGAAAAATGGCGCACCGTTCGGTACAATTTATTCCGCCGTAACTGCGTAAAATTTATCAGCGAAATTGCAAAAGCCCAGGGTTTAAAAACGCCACGCACCAACCGAATGGGTATTTTTCCAAAATTCCCAACCAAATACATCCACGAACTCCAAAAAGCCAATCCCGACCGCCTTATTCGGATCAACGGCATGAACAAAGATGGCCTGCCCGTAGAACTGGATGAAGATAACAATACGATTCCGGATCTGGTAGAACTGGAATTATCGGAGCAAGAATAATGATGTTGACAATGCGTACCGATGCTCCGTACCGATGGGTTTGAAACCAATCGGTACGGAGCGTCATTACAGGTACAAAATACCCAAAATGGGATATTTGTGGCACAATTTTGGTATCGTGGTGGTGAATACTTACATTTGCATCCTCTCTTAATCAACGACGTTTTTAATCCAAATGAGTGCTCAAGTTTTTAAAATTTTTATCGTGGAAGACGATCCCTGGTATGGTGAAATGCTGCGCCATTGCCTTAGTCTCAACGACGAATATGAGGTATCGTTATTCGACACGGGTCGTGCTTGTTTGAACCACCTTCATTTAAAACCCGACGTTATTTCAATTGATTTTAACTTACCGGACATTGGAGGCGAAGAACTGCTCAAACGAATCAAACAAACCAATCCCGCCATTGATGTTATCGTTATCAGTGGTCAGGATGATATTGCGGTAACGCTTAGTATGCTCAAAAAAGGGGCCTACGAGTACCTGATGAAGGACGATAACACCAAAGATTTACTTTGGAACAGTGTCCTTCGCCTGCGCGAAACCAGCAACCTGAAACAAAAGGTAGAGGAGTTGAAAACCCAATTGGTTCAAAAATTCGACTTCGAAAAAACGGTGATTGGCCAAAGCGCCGCCATTAAAAAAATATTTCCCCTGGTGGAAAAAGCCGCCAGTTCCACCATCAATGTCTCCATTACCGGCGAAACCGGCACCGGCAAAGAAGTAGTGGCGAAGGCCATTCATTTTAACAGCGACCGCCGTAAAAAACCGTTTATTGCCGTAAATATGGCCGCTATTCCGCGCGATTTAATGGAAAGTGAGTTGTTTGGTTTTGAAAAAGGCGCTTTTACCGGTGCCGTCAACCGAAAAATTGGCAAATTTGAAGAAGCCAACGGCGGCACCCTGTTCCTCGACGAAATTGCCGAATGCGACGCATTTATCCAAAGCAAATTGCTGCGCGTTTTGCAGGAACGGGAAATTCAACGCCTCGGCGCCAACCAATCCATCAAATTGGATATTCGGCTCATTGTAGCGACCCACAAGGACCTCACCGAAGAAGTAAAAAAAGGAAATTTTCGCGAAGACCTTTATTACCGCGTCATGGGGATGCCCATCGAACTCGCCCCACTGCGCGAACGGGAAAATGACGTACTCATTCTGGCCAAACACTTTATCGAACAATACAGCGCCGAAAACAAGGTCAAACCACTCGTTCTCAGCCCCGAAGCCCGCCAAAAATTGCTGCAATACGATTTCCCCGGTAATATCCGCGAACTAAAAGCCGTGGTGGAACTGGCTTGTGTGATGTCCGACGGGAAAACCATCGAAGCCAATGATATTTCGTTGCGGCCCACTACCCTCAGCGACCATTTTATTAATTCCAAAACCGAAAAAACCCTCCGACAATATACCATCGACATCATTACGTGGTACCTGAACAAATACGACAACAATGTGGTAGACGTGGCTGAAAGATTGGACATTGGTAAATCTACCATTTACAACATGATACAAGCCGGAGAGATTAAAAAATGATTGCCAATTTATATTCTATGACCCCAGCCGGAACCATCGTACCGGTACCGGGGCGGGCAGCGGGCGATAATACGCCGCAATTAGTGCTGGTTTTTGGGGATAAAACCCGCCTGAACGCACCGGAAACGTACGCCGGTCTGCGCCACCGCTGGCCCAACGCCGACATTGCCCTTTGCTCCACAGCGGGTGAAATTCTGGGGACCGAAGTGCACGACAACAGCGTGGTGATTTGCACCATTCAATTGGAAAAAACCCAAATTCGCAGCGCTGCCACCAGTTTAGCCCAAAGTGACCATAGTTTTGAGGCCGGGGCAGCCCTCGCGCAACAACTGCACCACCCCGATTTGGCGTATGTGCTCATCCTGTCCGACGGTGAAAAAGTGAATGGAAGTGACCTCATTAGTGGTATTAACTCCGTATTGGAAGGCAAAATCTCCATAACGGGCGGTTTGGCGGGCGATGGGAACCAATTCAAAAGCACCCTGGTGGGTCTTAATCAAACGCCCATGCCGGGCCAAATTGTGGGCGTGGGTTTTTACGGCACACATTTGCACATCGGGCACGGGTCACTTGGCGGCTGGGATGTATTCGGGATCGAACGCACCATTACTAAATCAAAAGGTAATGTCTTGTACGACATTGACGACACCAATGCCCTGACCATTTATAAAACGTATTTGGGCAAATACGCCGACGAACTACCGGGGTCGGCGCTGTTGTTTCCGTTGTCCATTACATTGCCCGGCAACGACCAACCTGTGGTGCGCACCATATTGTCCATTGATAACGAACAGCAATGCCTTACCTTTGCCGGCGACGTACCAGAAGGGGCCAAAGCGCGTTTTATGAAGGCAAATTTTGATAAATTGATTGATGCCGCCGCGCAAGCCGCCGAAATCGCCTTCCAATTCCCCATGAATCAACAACCCGATTTGGCGTTATTGATTAGTTGCGTGGGCCGAAAAATCATTTTAAACCAACGCGTGGAGGAAGAAGTAGAAGCCGTAGCGGAAGTATTTGACCACAATACACCGTTTGTCGGGTTTTACTCCTACGGCGAATTGTCGCCTTTTAACGAGCACAACCGTTGTCAACTGCACAACCAAACCATGACCATTACGACCTTTTTGGAAATATAACCTGACCGGTATGGAATTACATAAACTGTTACAACGGCAAATCCGGAAGTTTTTACCCGACGATGTGTTAAACCACACCGAGTGCAGTGCATTCCTGCACGCCGTGAGTGAATCGTACAAGGCCTACGAACGCGATCAGGAACTTTCCAACCACGCCTTTTCCATTAGCGAAGAAGAGTACCACAAAGTCAATCAGGCCCTCAAAAAAGAAGTGGAGGCCCGAAATATCTCCATCGCCAAACTGATGGAAATTGTGCAAGCCAACACCCCCGAATACGTCTCCCCTTCCGGCGATGATTTGGTCGCACTCGCCGAATTTGTTAAAGATATCAGCGAACGGCAAACCCAATTGGAGCAGGAATCCAACAAAAATATCAAACGAATTACCTCACTCATCAGCAGCCTTAATTCGGGGATTTTGTTCGAAAATGAAAGCCGGAAAATTTTGTTTACCAACGATATTTTTTGCCAAATGTTCGGTATTCCGCTGGCCCCCAACCAACTAACCGGGTTCGACTGCTCCGATTCGGCGCAACAGAGCAAAGGCATGTTTCTCGATTCCGAAACGTTTATTGAACGTATTGACGAGTTACTCACCCACAAAAAAAAGGCCGTTGGTGATATTTTATACCTCAAAGATGGCCGCGTTTTTGAACGGGATTTTGTACCCGTTTTTATGGATGACCAGTACAAAGGTCATTTGTGGAACTACACCGATATTACCCAAAAAAGATTGGCCGAACAAGCCCTCGAAACGGCCCTTCAAAACGCCCAGCAAGCCTCCCGCGCCAAAGAATCTTTTTTGGCCAATATGAGCCACGAAATCCGAACGCCCCTCAACGCCATTATCGGAATGATGCGCGAATTGGGCCGGGAAGAACTCACCCCCAAACAAAACTCGTACCTGAGCCACAGCGAAACCTCGGCCAAACACTTGTTGAGTATCGTGAACAATATCCTCGATATGTCGCGGATCGAAGCCGGTGAACTCATTTTGGAATACAAAGAGTTTAGCCTCTCGGCCATTATGAATATGGTGCACAGTATTTTGTTCGTAAAAGCGCGCGAAAAAGGGTTAATGCTCAAGTTTCACAGTTCACCCAATATTCAACCGGCGCTCATTGGCGACGGCGGCCGGATTCGGCAAATTTTGATCAATCTCGTCGGAAATTCGATCAAATTCACCGAAAAAGGCCAGGTTGAAGTAGATGTTGACGTCATCAACGACACCGAAACCCACCAAAAAATTCATTTTTCGGTGCACGATACGGGCATTGGCATGAGCAAAGAGTACCTGAAAATGGTGTTTGAAAAATTCTCGCAGGAGCAATCCAATTCCACCAAAAAATACGAGGGCACCGGGCTGGGCATGACCATTACCAAGGAGATGATTAACCTCATGGGGGGCACGTTGAACATTGAAAGCGAAAAAGGAACCGGAACCAAAATCTCCTTTTCCCTGAATTTCCCCATCGGTGACCCGGCCAAAATCATTGCCAAACAAGAAATTATTATTGATAAAAGTTTGGCCGGGCTACAATGCCTGCTCGTGGAAGACAACGAAATGAACCGCCTGATTGCCACCCAAAGTTTACAACATTTTGGGTGCCGCGTAGTACCCGCCACCGACGGCCAAAAAGCCATCGAAATCCTGCAATCGGGCACCTTTGATTTCGTGCTCATGGACATTCAAATGCCCGTGATGGACGGGATGGAAACAACGCAATACATCCGAAATACGTTACAATTGGATATTCCCATTATTGCCCTCACCGCCAATGCTTTCCGCAGTGAAATTGACCAATACCTCGCCATTGGCATGAACGATTATATTACCAAACCCTACGAAGAGTATCATTTATTCAGCACCATTGCGAACACTTTAAATATCAAAACGTTAGTTCAAAGAGACCTCGAAGCGGTATTACCCGAACAAACCACGCCCCTCTTGTTCGACCTGCATAAAATTCAGGAACTGAGCCGGGGCGACCAGGTTTTTATTCAAAAAATGGTGCACATTTTTGTCGAACATACGCCCGTTACGGCGCAGGAGATGAAAGAGGCGTTGTTGGAAAAAAACTATTTAAAAATAAGCAAACTGGCGCATCGTTTAAAACCCAGTATCGCCAATATGGGCATTCAAAAACTCGTTAATGTCCTGCGGGAACTGGAGGTCGCTTCAAAATCAGAAACGATTGACCACCTTACAATAGAACACCTGGTGCACCATACCAATTCCATCATTGAACTGGTGGTGCAACAGTTAAAACATCAATTTGACAAAGAAATATGAGAAAATCATTTTTGTGGGCGGCGTTGGGACTTGCGCTGCTGTCGTTTACCACCGCTGGTTTACCCAAACTGACCTGGAAAACGATGGAAAACATCAAGTTTGAAAAAAAATACTACAAGGAAATTGACGGCGAAATGCTCGCGCCCGTTTTTACCGATGAAATAAAAAAATTAGACGGCCAAGAAGTACAAGTGGAGGGCTACGTAGTGCCCGTGGACGAAAAAGGACGGTACTGCGCTTTGTCGGCCAACCCCTACGCATCTTGTTTTTTTTGTGGAAAAGCGGGTCCGGCGTCCGTCATGACCATTAAATTTAAAAAGAAAAACAAAAGTTATAAAACCGATGATTATATCCTGTTTAAAGGCAAATTGCAACTCAACTACGACGATATCAACGAGTTTTATTATATCCTGAACGACGCGGAAGCGCTGAACTAACCCCCTTTCATGCGTCGGTTTCCGGGAAAAATACTGCTATTTGGCGAACATATTATTTTGCAGGGCGCCACTGCATTGGCCGTTCCCGCGTGGAATTACAGCGGACAATGGGCTTTTTCGGACGATCCGGCGGTCCGTTCCCGGTGCGAACAATTGCGCACCGTGGCGCAACTCCTCCGCGACGATGTGCCGCTCCGCCTCGACGCATTTCGGCTCGACGTGGAACAATACCTGTTTTTTGATTCCAATATTCCCCAGGGCTACGGTATGGGCAGTTCGGGCGCACTCACGGCGGCCCTGTACAGCCGCTACGGCACCGCACCCCTCGCCGATGATCCCGGCGCGCTGCAACAGATTTTGGGCAATATTGAATCGGCTTTTCACGGCAAAAGTTCGGGAATAGACCCACTTACCTCGTATTTGGGCCTGGCCTTGCGCATTCAGCACCGGACCGAAGTAACGCCTTTGGCCACTTTTTCGGAACCCGAAGGTATCACGACGTTTTTGATAGATACCCGGCAACCACGCACAACGGGTACCCTCGTGCAGTGGTTTATGCACCAATGCGAACACCCCGATTGGGCGGCGCAACTGCACCAAAGCGTATTACCCACCCACGAAAATATGGTGGCGCACTGGCTCGCCGGTCGCACCGAAAGTTTTTTTACGGCGTTGCACGAAATCTCCCAATGGCAGCGACTAACTTTGCAACCCATGTTGCCCGCCCATCCCGCACTGCTCGATTGGTGGGACCAGGCATTGGCAGGTGACACCACCCGACTCAAAATTTGTGGCGCGGGCGGCGGTGGTTTTGTGTTGGGTTTTACCAAAAACAAAAACGCCGTTCTGGACACTGCCCAAAACATCGGGTTTCCGGTCATTTTTCCTTTTGAACAAATTGCCTAAATTTACTAAAATTGTCCTCGCTACGTTGGTTATTTTGGGATTAACCAGCAAGTTTATCGCCCACCAACGCCCTATTTGGTGCGTTTTGGAGGGGCAAACCCATTGGCCATTGCCCGAAACCCTGTTATCCAACCGGGTCAACACCTTGTACGCGACCTACGACGAAGAAAATAAATGGCAGCAACTACCGGCCTCCGACCGAATAATGCCCATTATTCCCTTTTCTGCGTCGGTGACGAGTTCCGACCGAAACTTACCGCCCTTACGGGTTGCCAACGGGGTGCGGCATTGGCTCGGCACCGACGAATACGGCCGCGATGTAGCAGCGGGTTTGATCAGTGGCACCCAAACGGCCTTATTTACCAGTGTTTTGGCGTTATTGGTGGCTTTTTTGTTGGGTGGAACCCTGGGCGGATTGGCCGGTTATTTTGGCGATGACCGTTTAAAGGTTTCGCTGGGCACCTTGTTGGTTTCGGCGGTAACCGTTTTAACGGGTATTTTCCTGCTTTTTTTCTCCCGAAAAACCCAAAACGGCACCCTCTCGTGGCTCCATATCGCGACCATCATTGCGCTGTTGAGCGCGGCGACCGTACTACTCATCAAGGCGTTAAAAAAATGGAATATCGGGCAACAACCGCGCCGTATCCCCTTGGATATGCTGGTGATGCGCACCGCCGAACTGTTTGAATCCGTTCCGGTGCTGATTATTTTATTGGTGGCGGCCAGCGCGATGCAAGAGCGTACCCTTACCAAAATTATTGCCCTGATTGGTGTATTGATGTGGACCGGAACCGCGCGTTTTTTGCGTTCCGAACTGCTTAAAGTCCGCGAGATGGACTATATCCGGGCGGTGCAGCGATTGGGCATACCAGAATGGCGCGTTTTGTTCAAACACGCCATTCCGAATGCCATGCGCCCCGTATTTCTGATGCTGGCCCTCAGCGCATCGGGGGCGATTCAAATTGAGTCGTCGTTGAGTTTTTTAAACCTGGGCAGCACCGAAAACGGAGTAGTTACCTGGGGTGCCATGTTACAAAGTGCCCGCCAAAACATCGAACTGTGGTGGGTATGGCTGCCACCCGGCATCATGATTGTGATGGTGGCGGCGGCCATGTTTGAATGGAATGAATCAAAGTTTTTTTAACTGCCGTTCAAACACTTCTTCCAATTGGTTGGCGTGCAGGTTTTTGCCCACAATAATGCGGTCTTTGTTCAAAATATACAGTTCGGGCGTGATATCCACGTAATATTTGGCGTAAATAGCGCGGTTACTGGGGTCAAAAACGTTAGTAAACGTAAATTTGTGTTGCACCAAAAAGTCCTTCCATTCCTTGTCGGTGGTGTTTACCGCAATGCCGTAAAAATCAACCCCGCGATCTTTCCATTTATCGTAAATCTGCTGAATTTGGTCGGCATCTTTTTGGCAGTGTTCACAGTCGGGGCTAAACATAAACACCACGATAATGGGAGCCGTTTTTTCGTAAATACTTTTGGACTGCCCGTACTGGTCTTTGGCCACCACATCGGGGCCTTTGCGGCCCAATAAAGAGGCTTCCATTTCCCCCACGTGTTTGCGCAGTTTTTCGATGTTTTCCGGTTTATCCCAAGTGGCCAATTCCGGCGTAAAAAAGTTTTTTACAATGTGCACGTACGCTGCTTCGCCGTCCATGACCGTGGTTTTGGTATTTTCGTATTGGAGCGCAATCCAATTGGAAAAGAACTTAAAATACGATTTATGCGGCATCACCCGGCGAATAATGGCATCGGCCACTTTGATAATGGAGTCGGGTTGCTGTGGCGTTAACTCTTTGATGTAACGGCGCAATTTATTGCCCACCACGGGCGTATACAGGAGGCGATCGTCGTTAAAATCGAAACCATCCCAGAAATGTTCGCGGTAATGCACCACCTGCCGAACGGTGTCCAAATTGCCGTTGGGTTTGCGAAAATCCACCAATTCGGGGTTTTGACCCGCAATTTTAAACTTGGTAAAAAAGGAATTGGGATAGGTCGCGTATGTTTCGTCCAAATGTTTTTTGCGGTCGGCCAACAAGACATCCTGGCGGGCTTTGGCGTTTTTAAACTCGGGTAAATTGGCGTCACTGTTGCGCAAAACACCCGCTAATTGCTGCAATTCAGCGTCCTGGCCCGACTGAAAACGGAAGTTTTTGTACAATAATTCGGTGTTCAGGGAGCCTTTTACGTCCATCGTACCCACAAAGTCTTTTACATCGGTGCGAATGGTGACAAACTGTTCGTTGTGGTCGAGCAGCACCGAAAAATTTTTACCACTTTGCATCAAAAAATAGTAATAACCGGCCAATAAAGGCGATTTTCGGCGGATCACAAAATGGCCATTGGCATCTACGACTGCCGAATCGGCCAAGTAGTTTTGGTCGCCAAATACGCCCACTAATTTTACTTTTCCGGCCCCGATACCCGTCATAAATACTTCCAAAACGGTACTGTCGGGCGCGGGAGCCGCCTGCACACCCGAAGTTACCAGCACTACAAACGCAAAGATTGAAAATAGTTTTTGAATCATTTTTTTACGAAAAAATTTTATGTTGAATAACGCTATACGTGTTTGGTCACCGGGTTGTTTGGAATAATGATTCATCCGTTAGAACCCGCTCTTAGACGCACAAAGTTATACAGGGTATCGGCGCCGGGCATAGCGTTTAACAAACATTTACAAGCAGTGTTTTATATTTGTCCCGGATTTATGGAAAGTACAGATCAACAATACATGCAACGCGCCTTCGATTTGGCGCAAATGGGGGCCTTTTACGTGTCTCCCAACCCGATGGTCGGCGCGGTTATTGTGCACCAGGGCCGCATTATCGGGGAGGGGTACCACGCCCGTTACGGTGGGCCACACGCCGAGGTGAACGCCGTGGCCAGCGTTGCCGATCCGTCGCTACTTTCCGAAGCCACGTTGTACTGCACCCTCGAACCTTGTTTTCACCACGGAAAAACCCCGCCCTGCGTAGAACTGGTGCTGCAACACCAATTCCGGCGGGTAGTGGTTGGGGCCGTGGATATTAACCCGCTGGTGGCCGGTAAAAGCATCGAAAAAATGCGTGCCGAGGGTATTACGGTGGATATGTGCCCGCTCGACGGGCAATTTGCGCGGCAAAATCCGGCCTTTACGCACTGGATGGAAACCGGCGGCACGCGGCCCTACATTATTTTAAAATGGGCGCAAAGTGCCGATGGTTACCTCGCGCGCACGGGGGAACGCACGGCCATTTCGGGGCCGGTGGTACGGCGACTGGTGCACCGCTGGCGCAGCACCTGCGATGCCATTCTGGTGGGCACCCAAACGGCGCTGACCGACAATCCGCAATTGGACAGTCGGCATTTTCCGGGCAAAAACCCGCTGCGCATTGCCCTGGATACCGACGGAAAAATGCCGCTCACCCACGCCCTGCTCGATGATTCGGTGCCCACCTGGATTTTGGGCAAAACCCGTTTGGGTGCATTCCGCCAAACGACGTTTATTGCCCTGCGCCCCGAAAACCGGCTAAACGACCTCGCTGCGTTATTGGCCCGCGACAAAAAAGCCATTTTATTGGTAGAAGGCGGGGCCAAACTGCTGCAATCGTGCATTGACCAGGGTTTTTACCACGAAATCCGGGTGATTGAAAACCAACGCGAACTGGGCGACGGGGTGGCTGCGCCCCGGTTACCCAAAGGGCTGCACCGGCGTACAACGGAAGTGTACGGAGCGGATGTGGTGCAGTATTTTTTGGGGAATCTTTTATAGATGATTTGTAAAAATTGACGTATCTTTGCGTAAACACAATCGAAGAACAAGCCGGAACAATACTTATTTACCTAAACCATATTAAGCATGCTAAAATTACGCACTACACATTTACTGTTTTTTTTTGCCAGCATTCTGGTTCATTTTGATCTTCATGCCGGCCCTACTCCGGTGTTTTCGAGTTTGTCGCTGGACTTTGGAGAAGCCTTCGAGAATACCCCAAAAACACGGAATCTGCTGATTAGTAATTCGGGAGACATGGCGTATATCATCACCAACATTACGTCCAGTGATCCCCAATTTACCGAAAATATTTCATTTGCAATCATAAATCCCGGCGACACACTGGTTGTACCCATTGTATTTACCGCTCCTTCGATCGGTAACTTTTCGGGTCAACTCTCGATTCAGTCAACTATTGGTACTACGATGATTGAAATGACCGGTGTTGGTGTATTTCCCACGCTGGTATCGTGGTCGCCAGATTCCATCGCAATCACATTACCGAGTGGTTCACGGGATACGGTACTAATTAATCTTCAAAATACGGGGAGTTCTACCTTGGAATACACGATAGACCTGGATAATGGGGGCAGTGATGGTGTTTTATTTAAGGAGGGATTCGAAACCCCCAATCAACAATTTTTCACGTCAAATGGCGACTATACACTAACTCGTGAATTAGACTTAAGTGCGCCATCTGGCAACTATGTGGCTAAAGTAACCGGCGGTGGCTATTGGGATGGTGCAGGCTTAATAACAAATGCATTTCCATATGCTAAGTTTAAGCGAATTAGTTACTCGTTCAAGCCAAGTTCCGTCGGCACCAATTGTGCCTTTAGGGGATGGGATGGCTTCTTTATTGTAATGAACAATTGGTTTGACGCAAATCAAAGCACATACATGTTCAATATATTAGGAGCGGCTCCGTTTATAATAATTTGTACTCCTGATGAATGGCATCAGGTAGTAATTGATTTGGATTACGATACCAATTTAGCAATAGTACATTTTGACGGATACCTTGTAAATAACGGCATATCATTTTCTCCCTGGTATAACATTAATCAATTCCAGATTTCCAACTGGGATGTCACTACCAGTTATTTTGACAACATCCGGGCCACAACATTTGATGATATAACTACTAATCTACGTTTTATAGCCGCCAATGGTAGTGTAAATAGCGGCCAATCGGAGGACTTGGCATTAGAGATGAGTGCCGAATGGCTAGAACCCGGCTTGTATGAAGGTAATATTATTATCAACAATAACTCTTCCAATCAGCCGGTCATAGATATTCCTTTTAGCATGACAGTAACTGCCGGGGCACAGTTGGCCTGGCCTGCTGATACCGTTGACATGGATACCATATATGTGGGTATAGGCGCCGAAAAAGCATTCCCCTTGTACAACTCCGGCTCGGATAGTTTGTTGCTATTTGGAGTAACCGCGACAGACCCACAGGTCCAATTCGGGCAGACTTACGGTATTATTGGTGGCCTTGACTCTTTAGACTTGACCTTAACAGTACTGGCTGCACAACCCGGACAAATTTTGGCACCAGTACAACTGCAAAGTACCGCAGGTAGTGGTCAGATATGGGTTAAAGCGCAGGCCGTACACCGACCTATCGCTGATATTACCCCTGATTCGGTTTGTGTGACCTTAATTCAGGGTCAGGATACCACCATTCGGTTACAACTTATCAACAGCGGTTTGGCTGATTTAAATTTTCAACTCAATAATTCAGTCGAGTCTATTAACCGAAACATAGAAGTCTTGGCTTACCAAACGCCCAGTGTGTTCCCTCAAGCGATTAACCTACTCAAAAACGCAGGTGTGCGCGTTACAACCACGAGTAATCTTAATCTTATTCCACCCGGCGGGTTAGACCAATATGATCTCATTCTGTTCAGCAGGGAAGATAATAGCGAAGTCGCGAATTATTGGACTTGGGCACCAGCGTTGAATAACTACGTGTCTAATGGAGGTAAAGTCTTGTTTTTGGGACGGCAGTACGGCGACATCTTACAAGCAACGGGACTATTTCCAGATTATCACCAATACTATACGGTTTATGACAGTACGCTTCAAATAACCGAAATGGCACATCCAATATTTTGGGACATTGAAATGCCACTTCGCTTCACACCCTACGTACAAGCGGCTAAATTTATATCTCCCGATGTCCATACTATTGTTGGTTTGAGCAGTCAGTCTGCTTCAGTTATTGCGGTAAGGCCATTGGGACAGGGCGGCTCCATGTATTTAGGGTACGATTATATATCGTCAAATGTTCAGTCGAAGCGTATTTTATTCAATTCAATCCAATGGTTAACTGGCACTCAATTCCCTATTGGGCTGTATCCAAACGTAGAAAACGGCATTGTACCCGCTCAGTCGTCAGGGGATATTGATTGGTTGATAAATACAGATTCATTAGCAACCGGCACATACACTTCTAAAGTCACCTTTGCCACAAATGACCCGCTCCAAAAAAAATTGCCAGTTTATGTTAAAGTGATCGTTATTGCCCAGCCTAAAGCAGCATTTAGCACCTCCAAAACTTACACTTGTGATGGCGTGGTAGGGTTTATGAACACAACAATCAATAATGCGACCACCTATCATTGGGATTTTGGCGACGGTACTACCTCCACGGAAGCCGAACCAACCCATACCTATACGGCAGACGGTCAGTACTCCATCCAATTGATTGCCTGCAATAACCTGGGTTGTGATACCTTGATCGCCTCAGATCTGATCAAAGTGAACTTGAACGGTATGTTTTGCGATACACTTCTTTTGCCTTCAGGATACGATCAAGTCATCCAAACGATGAGTTGCAGTGGCTTTTTGTACGATTCAGGTGGCCCGAACGAAGTTTACAATAACCAGGAATACAGCGCAGCACGAATCACAACGGAACCGGGTAAGCGTATCCGCTTATCAATCAACAAGTTCTCCACCGAGGGCTGCTGCGATTATATAAGAATATACGACGGCCCTTCAACTTCGAGTACACCGCTCTATAATTACAGCGGCGTCCTCAGTGATACAATAGTCATAGAAAGTTCTCTCAACGAGTTGTACATCTTATTTTCGTCGGATGGTAGTACTCAGTCGGATGGATTTGAGTGTTCGTGGGAGTGCGGAGCGGAGTTCCCGGTTGTTGCGCAATTTGAAGCTATTCAGTACAGTTGCGCCAACACTCGTACATTTGTTAACAAGACGCTCGGCTCCAATAATTATTACTACTGGGATTTTGGCGATGGTACGTATTCAACACTGGATAGCCCTGAACATACTTATGAGGCCGTAGGTACTTATCCTGTTACACTTTGGGCTTCCAATGGTACAGATACAAGTGTGGTGAGCCAAAATATCACGATTTACCAAGTTGATTTTTTTGCGAATATCACAGCGCCTACTGTTACACCAGTTGGGGTGCCCGTGACTTTTTCCGCTACATCGCCATTCCCAATTCAAACAATCACCTGGGATATTAACGGTTTGACTAGCAATGGCCTACTTCCCGTTACCACCACTTTTAATTCGATTGGCACGTTCCCGGTAACTTGTGTGGTTTATGGCACGAATGGATGTTTTGAACGCTATCAGGATAGCATTCGAGTGGGTATCAGTGCCCTCCAATCGCCAACGGCATCCGATTATCAACTTACAGTGGCCCCCAATCCGGTGAAAGACATCATCCAATACCAACTAAAAGGGGTAGACTTAGTACCATACGTCGCTGAAATACACAATATAAACGGTCAGGTAGTTTTGCAGTTGCCTCAACAGCGTGCCGCCCAAGGCACCCTCCCATGTGGCGAATTACCGAATGGGATATATCAGTTGGTATTGCGTACTCAATCTGGCCCAATCTGGGTGTCGAGGTTTGTAAAGATTTGATTTTTAGGGAAATATTAAACATTGGCGACGGGGTGGCTGCGCCCCGATTACCGAAAGGGCTGCACCGGCGTACAACGGAGGTGTACGGAGCGGATGTGGTGCGGTATTTTGTGAAAGCCGGTACGGATGTTTTTTGATGTAAAAAATGCCGTATCATTGCAGCGGTTTTGGCGGTGTTGTTCAAATTAGCCGAATATTTTTACAAACAAACATATATATGAAATCCAAACAGCAGTTAAGTAGCGTAGAAAAACTGATTGAAAACAACAAAAAATGGGCTTCTGATGTCGTAAAAGAAGACCCTGAATATTTTTCAAGGTTGGCCGAGGTGCAAAAACCGGAGTTTTTATGGATTGGGTGCAGTGACAGTCGGGTGCCAGCCGACCGGGTCACGGGTACACAACCGGGTGAAATTTTTGTGCATCGGAACATCGCCAATATGGTTATTCACACCGATATGAACTTATTGGCGGTGTTGGAATATGCCGTTGACCACCTCAAAGTCAAACATATTATCGTTTGTGGCCACTATGGCTGCGGCGGGGTAAAGGCGGCCATGACCAGGCATAATTATGACCTGATCAACAAATGGATCAGAAATATCAAAGACGTATACCGCACCCATCGAGATACAATTGATTACCAAACGAAACCGGAAGACCGGTTGAATAAATTAATTGAATTAAATGTCCAGGAACAGGTCCTGAACTTAGCCAAAACCAGCATTGTTCAACGTTCTTGGAAGGCCAACCAATCCCCCAGCATACACGGCTGGGTGTATAGTTTGCAAGATGGCATCATCAAAGATTTGTGCACAATGACGCATAAAGATTACTTAGATCCTTTGTACGAGTTTGATGACCTGTAAAAAACGATATGCCCCGCTGCCGAATCGAACGGTTCGGCAGCGGGGTATTTATCTCATCACGCTTTTCACGCCTCGCTTTTACCCAATATTTCGATCCCGTAGATTCCTTCTGAAAGACAAAGCCACATGAGCGGCGCTTTATGCGTGTTTTGTGGTGTGGGTTACTTTATCAGCGTATTATTTAAAGTTTCCCGGCCTACTTAACAGGCAAAAAACACGGTCATGTGGCTTTGTCATTCAGAAGGAATCTATTGACATTGGATTTTGCATAAAATACCACAAAAGGCGGTGTGCGTACTCAAAGTGCGAAATGGTCACTTCTTTCTCTTCCCTCTTTTTACCCAATATTTCGATCCCATAGATTCCTTCTGAAAGACAAAGCCACACGAGCGGCGCTTTATGTGTGTTTTGTGGTAAGGGTTACTTTATAAGCGTATTATTTAAAGTTTCCCGGCCTACTTAACAGGCAAAAAACACGGTCATGTGGCTTTGTCATTCAGAAGGAATCTATTGACATTGGATTTTGCATAAAATACCACAAAAGGCGGTGTGCGTACTCAAAGTGCGAAATGGCCACTTCTTTCTCTTCCCTCTTTTTACCCAATATTTCGACCCCGTAGATTCCTTCTGAAAGACAAAGCCACATGAGCGGCGCTTTATGCGTGTTTTGAGGTGTGGGTTACTTGCTGCGTTTTCCGTGAGGACGCAGGTACGTAAACGCACGCTTATCACTTTTTTGTCGGGTCAAAACCGTACATAAAATCATTCAAATGTCCCCCTGAACTTTCAAGACCAACAATATCCATGAGTTCCTCGAAGTAATGGCACACGCGTTCACGGTCTTCGGTGTCAAGGTTAATGTAAAGATCAGCAAACCGGTCAAGTCCATTTTTTATGGCATTTTGGTAGTCTTTGTCGGTTGCGGTTCCTTTGTCCGCAAGCATTTTGAAGTCGTCGGCAACAAGATTTATTTTTTCTGTCAGAATTGGTTTTAACGTTGGGTCGCCAATTCCCGGATAGAATAACGTGTTGTCTTGAACAAATTTTTCTTTTCTTTTGAATTCCTCAAATTTTGCCATTGCGGTTGCTGGTGTTTTTATTTGGCCCTGTCCACAACCTGTGAAAAGGAGTAAAAACAGTACAAAGAATATGTTTGAGAGTGGTTTCATTGATGTTGTTGAATGATTGCGTCCTTGTCACACCGCCGCGCTTAGCGAGCGGGTGGCAAGGACGCGATAGTTGGGCGATTTACACATCTAAAGGCTTTATCAACCTTTCTTTTATCCAATGTAATGTAAAATCAATTCCTTTCGTAGTTTCCTCGTATAACTCCTGTGATTGATTAAAAGAAGCGAATACTAAAATTTGACAATTTTTGTAGTTTGATAGTTCCTGTAAAAAACTCCTAAAATCAGCGTTTGCCATATTCTGTTGTGCAGGTTCATCAAATGCTAAGAACCTTGGGTGATTGGTGTTATTAGGAAAGCCATCAGAAACATTCAAGAAAGAACATGTATATGCCCAAATAGAACGTATTAAGTCGCTTGCCGAACTATCAAACCTAATATTATATCTCATTTGATCGCCTTGAATTTCTGGCAAATAACTATCCAAAGATATTTTTATTGCATTTGGAGGTTTGCTTCTATATCCAAATTTAGAAACTAATCTTTTAAAGCTCTCCTCAAATAGTTGCATCTTTTGCTTGTCTATTCTGCTAAACGAATCCTTTGGAGTTCGTTCTATTTCATTCAAAATCTTTGCCCAAGAGTCAGATAATTCCTGAAAATCTGAAACATAGCCAAAGAGTTCCTCAATTAGTTCGCCATAAAATTTGACTCTTGCTCGATATTTTAGTTTTTTCTCTATTTCAATTTCAGATGGTGTTCTTATGTCTTCAACTAGCTCCCTTTTCAAATTCCTAATTGTTGGCCTTAAATCTTCATTCATCAACAAATTATAGTTGTTATACAATCTCGTTTTTTTATTTATGCTGTCTTTGTGAGCATTTAGGTAGGCAACAATCATTCTCTTTTGAGCCTCTAAATATTTAATATTTTCATCAATTCTCATTGGGGTTTGCTCTAACTCCTGCGGTAAAAGGGTATCTTTTACCTCTTGATTACAAGTTGGACAGATACCATCTGCCAGTCGGATGGGTATATTTGAACCTAATTCGTAAACCTTCTTAGCACCTTTATTTTTAATTAATTCATCCTCAACTTCGATCAATTGCCTTTGGTATTTATCTAACTTTCTCTTTTCGAGGCTTATTTCGGTTGATACCATGTCAAAAGCAATTGACACTTTTTCTAGTTTTTCTTCAGCCTCTTTTAATTTAACCTGTATAAGTTCAATATCCTTTTGCTTACTGAATTTTATAGGCTGTTCTTCCAAAATAGATAATTCAAGTTTTTCTTCATCGTAGTAATCAATTAAAGAAATATTATTCTCTTTTTTCAGCATATAAAATCTAATTGGTGTTACTTGGCTTAAAACTTCAGGATAATCTGATAAATTATCAATATTTACACCACCTTTTTCGCATGAAAGTAGAGTTTGTCTATGCAAATTTTTCCATTTATTAACAATTATTTGTTTTCGTTGAAGTAGTTCTTGCTTTTTTATTTCTAAATCAAAAACGTCTAACCCAAGTAGAAATTCAACCAATCTATTTTTTACATTTCTCAACCCTAAAAACGGAACTGTTGCTAAAAAGTCAGACCACCCTGATTTTTGTTCAATTATGAAAGATGGGAAAATTGATTGTATATACAATTTTCTTAAATCTCCCGAGGTAGTTGGCACTTCAGGCAACTTCCAATTAAAAAATTCTTCCAAAAAAGCATGAAACCCATATAACTCATTGCTTGCTCCCCCAGGATCATGAACATACATTGGTCTGACGGGCAAATCTTTTTCTTGATTTACTATCAAACTTCCACTAAAGACATCAATTAACTTACCGCTTCTGCCCTCTTGTTTTACGCTTCGTCTGGTTGTAATTATTTCTTTGTTTTCAATTTCTAAATAAACGAACGATGATATAACATAGTGGAATTCATTAGACGGATATTCAACAGTATCTTTTAATACAGCTTGCATTGTTTTTTCATTTTGTCCATCAAGTAATTGTTCCATGCCTAACCCATACAAAATTGCTTGAAATAAGGTACTTTTACCCGTCGTGTTATCAGCCCTAATAATATTTAACCCATTAGTGAATTTATATTCTGCACCAAAAGGTCCATGATTAGTATTAACCTCAATCTTTATTGCTCTAACTTTAAGCATTGGAATTTGACCATTTTTTGGAAATATCTTGAATTAATGTTTCCGTAATTGAATATTTTATTGAATTAAAAAACGCTTTTTCTTGTAAAAGAACAAAATTATCTTCAATTAACACGTCAGCAAATTTATGACCTTTCTCTGTTAAAACATAATGTCCCTGTGGCAATACCATCGCTATCAAGTTCTCGGCCTGGGCGAAATGTAATGCACGATTTAAAGATGGCTCAAAATTCCAAATTTCCAGTAAGGTATTACTTGGGGATTCAAGGTAATCAAGAATCAGTTTCTCATTTTCATTTGATTTTAAAGCCCAAGAAAAAAGATGAAGAAGTGGCAGAGATGCCTTGTTTTTTCTACAGCTTTTCTTTAGCCCAATTACTATTTGCGCAATCTTATATACCGGCCTATACTCTGGTTGAACCGGTATAGGGCGTTTATGAAAAGTAATATTTTTAAAGTTATAATCAATCATATCATTCAAAGTTTAAAGGACACCTTAAAATCCAGTCAGCGATTACATGATTTGCTAAATCTGTAACCATAATTGTATCTAAATCAGGAAAACTGTTTTGGAGCTTTTCTTCAAGCATTTCTTGAATATCTTTGTATCTTTCATTATAATTTGATGTTGTAAATAAGCACTCTTCTTCAACCTTTTCTTCAACTTGACTTACTATCTTTATAAATCTTTCGTATTCAGAAGGGAAAACGTTGTACCAATTTTGCAAAACCTCTTTTCCATCTAGAAAATTTTTTATTGTTTTATCAGTTAAATTATCAACTTTTTGCTCTATCTTTAGGACATTATTATTCTCTAATCGCTGTCTGTGCTTTCGATTAGAATTATCTACTAAAGAACTCTCGGTGTTTTTATAATTAATTTTATCTTCGTCTGCTGCAGTACCAGCAAATAAAACTTTGGGGCTAACTTCTTTTAAAGCAACCTGCAGGTGAGGCAACAAGAATTCTGCGTCCTGTGCTAATACTTCAAAATCCTTATCTAGTACTTCTGATGATACTCGCCTAAACTCAATAGTTTTTGAAGTACAATGTTTTATCAATTCATTTTTATCAATTTTGGGAGTAACAAATATCCATTGTTTGATTTTAATATCTCCAAGCAACAATTTTATCTGTTTTTCAAAAATTTTCAATTTGCCCAAATCTTTCGTAATCTTATCTCTTTGCTCCTCATACAACTTATCAGAGTTGTAATTATCATTTGGGCAGTAGCATTGGAATACTTTTCCAGAGCGAGTAAAACCTTCAATTCCATGATCGCCAGGTGAAGATGCTTTGACCTCGCTATATTCATCACCGTATTTTTGTTTAAAACATATTTGGCAAACACTCTCCCAAGAATTGCCATCAAAAGTTCCAAAATTCGTAATAAACATAGTATATTTTTTATATTTTACTTCAAAACATTGCACTAACCCACCCCACCGACCAATACCTACCCTTTCCTAAAAAACACCAATCACCCAGAAGTCATAAAAAAACACACTCCACACACCATCGGAAAAGCAAATAAAGGCTCAGCCTTGCAAGTAGTTCACAATCTTTAGCCCACAAATATACGAACGAATTTCACATATCAAAACCCCGGCCTCAATATTTAACAATTTTCATCATTTTTTATAAAACACACAGTACCATAATTGAAGTCATTGCTCAACCGCTGGTTTTTACCGCGACGCCATTGGACACGGATTTCCACGGATTGGACACGGATTTTATGGATTTTTAAGATTTTTTCAGAGCAACAAAATATCCGTGAGCATCCGTGTCCAATCCGTGAACATCCGTGTCCCATTAAATACCGGAGCCACCACTAATGCTCCTCCGGCCTACCCAATATCTTACCATTTTCAAATTTCTGCTTCAACTCCTCCTCGTCCGTGGCGAGGGCGGGTTTTACGTCCATTTCGGTTAAATCGGGCGAACCGGCGTCCAACCAGGCCGAATACCACGACGAGGCCACCGCGTGAATAGCGGCGACCATGCGGCGTTCGACCATACCGCGCATATTGGCCTGGTACGCGGCCGCAAATTCGCGGCATTGGGTGAGCACTTGTTTGCCCTGCCGGACATCGGGGCAAATTTGTTGATCGGCGCTAATGGCCGACCGCAGCGCCCATTCGATGGACAATACGCTGTCCACCAATTTGTGGCTTTCAAAAATAACGTTCCAAAAATAGGTGGAAGGCCGTTCGATGTATTCGGGTTTTCCCACAAAATAATCGTACGACGCATCGGCAAACAATTCGGGAATCCGGCTTTCCCAAAAACCGTGAATGCCGTATTGGTTGGTTTTTTGGCCGTTGTAGTTGCTCGTGGTGTGCAGGGGCACGTGCGCGTCGCCGATATAATGGCCAATATCCGCGCAAATTTTCAGGATCAATTTACTGTCTTTTTCCCGAAAAGCATTGGTGAGCCGCTTTTGCATTTGTTGCAGGTTCCAGGGCAAAATACCGTGCGCCGAGAGGGTTTCGGTAAAAAAAACGGTGGTAAAAGCCGGAACGTCCATGCCTTGTCGGCGCACAAACGCGCTGAGCGAATCGGCGTTGAGGGTTTTGTCGTCGGAGGAAAAACGCCACATGACTTCTTTAAAAAAATACGATTTCCAGGCATCCTGCGCGGCGGCGCTGGCCGTGTCCCGGCGGGCTTTGTTGTACAGCAGGAGGGTATCGCCCGCGACCGAAACGCCTTTGATCTGGCAATTATTCAGCAGGGCATCAATCCAGAGCAAGTCGTAATCTTTACCGGCCACCTGGTACTCGTCGAGGTCAATATAATGGCGGGGTGCTTCCCAATTGACGGCGTAGCGGCGCATATCGGGGTCGGCGGCGTGGTCGGTGAGGTAATCAATATTGGGTTTAAAAAAAACCATCATTTGGGGAGGCAGGGTCATTACTGCCATCCGATTGATGCGTTTATGGCCAAAAAAGCCCCATTCCGGGGCGCAGGAATGCACTTGGGGCGCGGGGGTACGAAAGGAGGCCGAAACCACCAGCGCGGCGGCGCAGAGCAAAGGGAGTAAGATTTTGTTCATGCGGGCAAAGATAGATTTAAGGAGTATCAAATCCGTGTAAAATTTTCCGCGCCATGCGCTGATTTTGAAAATTAAATCTTTCCTTTGTGCTACCAATGGCCCTTTGACGGCAATTTAAAAGTATGGTTGGTATAGTCCGAACCGGCTTTTGTTACTGTAATTTTTTTTTCAAGCACATGGAAAGTAAAGTAAACGACTCGCTCCAATATATCATGGAGCATTGGCAACAAATTGTCAAAAAATACCAAATTCCAAACACAAAAATCGCTGTTGGGCAACTTTTATCCACGTTTTTACCGTTTGTGGCCTTATGGGTACTGATGTATTTTAGTTTATCCATTTCGTATTGGCTGACCCTCGGTTTGGCCTTGGTAAATGCCTTTTTTTTGGTGCGCATTTTTATTATTCAACACGATTGCGGACACCAATCTTTTATGGCTTCGCGCAAAATGAACGATGCCATTGGTTTTGTTTGCAGCGCATTTAGCCTGATTCCTTATAAATATTGGGCCAAAGCGCACAATTTTCACCACGCCAACTGCGGCCGACTGGAAGAAGATATCCGCGATATTGGCGATATGCCGCTGTTGACGGTGCAGGAATACCGCTCCATGCACTGGAGCAAAAAATTGGGTTACCGCTTGTTCCGAATGCCGTTGGTGTTGTTGGTTGTGGGTTCCATTTATTACGTTTTTATCCACAACCGTTTTGCCACCATCAAACAACGGGGTTTTGAATACGCCAATAAGACTTTGGTGGCGAGCAACTTGTTTATGATTGGGGTGTATACCGCCTGCATTCTGATGTTTGGTGCCTGGACGTTTTTGAAAATCCACTTGCCCATCGTGATGATTTTTTCAGTGATGTGCTTTTACGCGTTTTTTATCCAACACCAACACGAAAATGCGTATAAAAAATGGAAAAGCGAATGGAATTACGTCATGGCGGCGCTCAAAGGCAGCACGTATTGGAAACTGCCCCGCGTTTTCCAATGGTTGACGGGCAATATCGGTATTCACCATATTCACCACCTTAGTTCGTTGATTCCCAACTATCACCTGCAAAAATGCCACGACGATAACCCGGCGTTTTCGCGTTACGTCACCACCATTTCGTTTTTCGAAAGTATGCGTCTGTTCATGAATAAACTCTGGGACGAACAGCAGGAACGAATGATTACTTTCCGGGAATACCGGCAGTTATACGCGTCTTGAGTGAAGAGTGAAAAGTGAAGAGTGAAGAGTGAAAAGTGAAGAGTGAAAAGTGAAGAGTGAAGAGTGAAGAGTGAAAAGTGAAAAGTGAAGAGTGAAGAGTGAAAAGTGAAGAGTGAAAAGTGAATAGTGAAGAGTGAAAAGTGAAGAGTGAAAAGTGAAGAGTGTCTTTAAAATCTTAAAAATGAACACTCTACGCTTAGTGAATCTTAGTGTATTCATAGCACCTTAGTGGTAAAACGAACACTCTACGACGGGCAAATTTTTCACTCTTCACTTTTCACTCTTCACTATTCACTCTTCACTTTTCACTCTTAATTGTAATTTAAAATACTATTTTTGGGAAAACAAGGCATATACTAAAAAAGAGACTTATTTTTGTGTTTCACTCACCAACTTTTTTAGTAATGAACCAACACAAATCCCCCCTTCGGTTAGTCGGTGCAATCGCCGTTGCACTGGTCTTTTTTACCGCAATGCCCGCTATGATTCGGGCGCAATCCTCATCCATTACTATTTCGCCGCAGGATACAACGCAGCATTCTTTGACCAAATTGGTGAAGGGGCTCGTGGCCAATGGCATCGAAATTGTGGATATTAAGAGCAATTGTACCGTAAAAAGCGGTGCTTTGGGTGCTTTTGATGATCCGGGCCGCACGTTGGGCATCCGGCGTGGCATTATTTTATCCACCGGAAGTGTCGCTAAAGTCAACGCGCCCAACAAAGAAGAAAACTACACTTCGCACGACGTAACGGGGATTTCCCGCCGAACCGAAACCGGTTATTCGGCCATGCCGCTTGAACCCGGCGACGAAGATTTGACAAAAGAAATCAACTACAAAACCTACGATGCCCGCACCATCGAACTGACGTTTATCCCGAAAGCCGACACTTTTTATTACCGGTATGTATTTGCCTCGGAGGAATACGACGAGTACGTTTGTTCCAAATACAACGACGTTTTTGCGTTTTATTTATCCGAAAAAGGCGGCCCAAAACGCAATATCGCGCTCACGCCCAACCAAAAAGAGGCCATTTGTATCAATACCGTAAACGCCGGTAACGAAGATAAGGAAAGTTGCCCGCCGCAGAATTCCTATTTGTACAAAAGCAACGAAGGCGGCAAACAAATTTTGTTCGACGGGTTTACCCAAGTGCTCGATGTGCGCGAAAAAGTGGAACCGGGCAAAACGTACGTGCTCAAAATTGCCATCGCCGATGCCTCCGACGAAAACCTCGATTCGGCGGTTTTTCTCGAAAACAACAGTATTTCGTCCTATTATCAGTCGTTTGAAATACGGTACGCCACCAACGAATACGAAGCCCGCAACAGACGCGAACTCCGGCGCATGGTCAATACCTTAAAAAAACACCCCAAAAGTAAAATTGAAATGGTGGGCCACTGCGATAATGTGGGTACGGAAGAAGAAAACATGGCCTTATCACAAAAACGAGTAGAATGGCTCAAAAACCACCTGATCGCGGAAGGTATTCCGGCATCCCGCATTGTGGCTACCTGGCAGGGCGAACAAATGCCCCGCTACGAAACCCTGGATAAAAATAGACGGGTAGAAGTGTTTATTACCGGTTTTTAGTGAAGAGTGAAGAGTGAATAGTGAATAGTGAATAGTGAATAGTGAATAGTGAATAGTGAATAGTGAATAGTGAATAGTGAATAGTTTGCTTGTCGTAGAGTGTTCTTTTATTTTGGGTAAAAAACAGGGCAAAATGCTCAGAGTATTTTATCCTGTTTAAAAAAACATATCACTCACTACTAAAAATGAGTACGCAACAACGGGCAAACTTTTCACTCTTCACTTTTCACTCTTCACTCTTCACTCTTCACTTTTCACTCCTACAAAACTTCTTCCACGTTGTGCATGGGCAAACCGAAGGCATCGGCGACGCCCTGGTAAACTACTTTGCCGCCCACTACGTTGAGACCGAGTTTGAGTTCGATATTGTCTTTACAAGCCTGTTTCCAGCCTTTTTGTACCAATTGCAACGCATAAGGCAAGGTCGCGTTGGTTAAGGCCACGGTGGACGTAAATGGTACAGCACCGGGCATATTGGCAACGCAATAGTGCACTACGTGGTCAACGATATAGGTCGGGTCGGCGTGGGTGGTAGCGTGGGTAGTTTCAAAACAACCGCCCTGGTCCACGGCTACGTCTACCATAACGGTGCCCGGACGCATGAGGCCCAACATGTCTTTGGTGATGAGTTTGGGGGCTTTGGCACCGGGAATCAACACCGCACCAACGATCAGATCGTGGTCTTTGATGAGGCGGCGAATATTGTACTCGCTGGAGAACATCGTGATGACGTTGCTGGGCATAACGTCGCTGAGGTAACGCAAACGGGTAAGGCTTACGTCGAGAATGGTCACCTGTGCGCCCAAACCAGCGGCCATTTTGGCGGCCTGGGTACCTACAATACCACCACCTAATACCAATACTTTACCGGGAGGAACGCCGGGAACACCGCCCAACAATACACCGCGACCTTTCACCGGTTTTTCCAAAAATTTGGCACCCTGCTGAATGGCCATCCGACCGGCTACTTCCGACATAGGAATTAACAACGGCAACTGGCGATCTTTGGTTTCTACGGTTTCGTAAGCCAAACAAACGGCACCACTGGCAATCATGGCGTGGGTCAGTTCTTCGCTGCTGGCAAAGTGGAAATACGTAAAAATTAATTGGTCTTTGCGACAACGCGCGTATTCCTCCTTGATGGGTTCCTTTACCTTCATAATCATCTCGGCAATGGCCCATACTTCATCGGCGGTTTGCAGAATTTTAGCACCTGCCTCGATGTAATCTTCGTCTTCAAAACCACTACCCTCTCCGGCGCTGCTTTGAATATATACGGTATGCCCGCGTTTTGCAAACTCCATTGCGCCACCTGGCGTCAGCGCAACGCGGTTTTCATTACTTTTTATCTCTTTTGGTACTCCGATAATCATAATATACGAGAAATGTTGGTGAATAATTTGTGTTAGAAACCTGTTTGTCTATTTAGACAAAATAGGGCGCAAATGTACCACAATTACCCATAGGTACCGCAGTACACCCGTAAATTTATCAAAAAACCGGCGTTGGTTACAAGAGCATCTGCCGGGCTTTTTCTACACCCGTGGAGGCCGGTTCGGCAATGACCGTCAGGTTGCGCATCCGCTTCAATTCATGATTAACCTGCGGGTTGGGATCAATGTAAAAAACGGGAATTCCGACGGGGGCATACGCCATTAATCCGGCTGCGGGATACACCTGCAAAGAGGTACCAATGATCAGCAACGCATCGGCGGTGGCGACTATTTTGGCGGCGGGTTCAATCATCGGTACCGCTTCGCCAAACCACACGATATGGGGCCGCAACTGCGCGCCGCGCTCGCAGGTATCCCCCAAGTGCACGTCGCCGTCGCGGGTGTACACCAGATTGGAAAACCGCTCGGAGCGCACTTTTTTGAGTTCGCCGTGGAGGTGCATAATTTGGGAACTTCCGGCGCGTTCGTGCAGGTCATCTACGTTTTGGGTGATGATGTGCACTTGAAATTCGCGCTCCATGTCGTACAAAGTGCGGTGCCCGGCGTTGGGTTCCACGGTGGCCAGTTGGGCGCGGCGTTGGTTGTAAAATTCCAACACCAATT
The DNA here is from genome assembly GCA_013298845.1 of Chitinophagales bacterium. Taxonomy (GTDB): domain Bacteria; phylum Bacteroidota; class Bacteroidia; order Chitinophagales; family Saprospiraceae; genus M3007. The sequence continues at coordinate 5,140 of JAAFJN010000026.1, read as the reverse complement.
CGGGATTTTTGTACCAGGCTTCGGGCGTGGCTACGTCTTCAATCCGGTGGTTCTCCCAGAGGCCGTCGGCGTCGCGGAAGGTTTTAATTCCACTTTCGGCACTAATACCCGCGCCGGTGAGGACAACAACTTTTTTCTTTTTCATAGGCGGTTATTGTTGAATATTTTGGTCAAATTCGGGAAATTTATCCCAATACATTTGAATTTCGATGCGTTCGGCTTTTAGGTCAAAACCAATGATGAGGTTTTCAAAATGGTTGTCATTGGTTTTAAAAATGCCCAAAAAGCGGTTAAACCACCGAATGCGCCCCTGGTTATACAATTCCAGCATGGGCAATTCGAGGTATTTGCGGTCGTTGAAAAACAAATAAACACCTTTTAACCGCCAGATAATATCGGCCACGGTGCGGCGTTCGGCGAGGCGGTTTTCGTGGCGCAACACGCTGATTTCGTTTTCGTAACGCTTTAATTGTTCGCGCCACCGGTTATCGGCAATGCGGCGGTAAGTATCAAATTTAGGGTACCGCAAAGGCAACACGTCCAACATTTGTTCCAACAACGCCACGGCGTCAAAATCGGTGCTGAAATTGTACAATTTGCCGTAGCGGTCAATGTCAATCCACTTAAATTTGGTTTCCTCCATGATCTCCTTGTGCGCCGCGTCGAGGTATTCGGGCAACGGATGGGTTTTAAACGCCGCCAGCATAGCCCCCAAAACAATGGCCATTTTGGGCCGGTCGGCTTCCACCCCGGCGCGGACCTGCGCGTAAGCGGGCAAGGTTTGTTTTTGGTAGAGGTTGCGGATCACCGCCGCCGTTACTTTTTCTTCGGTCCATTGCGGGGCGTGGGCAATGAGCGCGTAGAGTTCCTGCCGGGCGTTGAACTGGAAAAATTGCGCGTCGGGGTGGTTGTTCACCCCCGATGTGTTGAGGGTAAACCAAAGCATCAAACCCTCGCCGGCCAGTTCGGTAATCATGCGGTTGGGTAATTGCACCTCGCTGTTCGGGAATGCCAAATGACAAATCCAGCGGCGGCGGTGGCAATCAATCAGCATTTTGCGCGCTTCGAGGCCGTCTAAACGCCGAAAATCGGTGAATTGCAGCCCGTGGCGGACTTTTTCGTACAGGGCTTCGGTGTGATCGAGGTATTTTTGCCACACCACCTGGTGCATATTTTCTTCAATAACGGGCCATTTATCGGCACCGGCGTGTTCGCTGACAATGGCTTTTAACAAGGCCAAAGCGTCGAAATCGCGGTAGGCAAAATCGGTTTCCACCACCGTCAGGCGGCCATTTTGGTCGAGGGTAAACCAGTCGAGCAAAATGGTATCGGGCAGTTCGTAGCGCCCGCCTTCTTTCATGAGTTGGGGTACCAGCAGTTCAATGGCGAGTCGGAGCAGCGATTTTTCGGGTTCCAGTTCATCGCCGGGGCGCACCAGCAAAAAATGCCCGGCCACGCAAGCCTGCACCAACCGAATCACCGAGCGGCGCAGGTCGGTTTTGACGTGGTGGAGGCGTTTTTCTTCGCGGTATTGGGCCGCCAATCGTTCGCATTGGTTCAAAAGCCCCCAAAACAGGTCTTCGCGCACCATTTCGCGTTGTTTGGCCGGTGACCGGTGCGTATCGGCTTTTTCCATCATGGCCAATAACTCATCGGCTTTGCCCTTGATGTCAAAACTGCTGTTGCCAATAAACGAGATGCCGCCCTGGCTGTTGACGGCCATTCGTTCCATCCAATTGTATTTGCCGCCGCCCACCAATTCGATCAACAACGAATCAATAAAAATGGACGTGGGCGACAAGGAATGAAAGATGCGGGTAAACGCGTCGAGACATTTCAGAATGGTGGATTGTCCGGCGGCACTTTCGCCCGGATCGCGCGCGCCCGTGTGACAAATGGCATTGTGCTCGATGCCCGAATACAGGGAATGCAGCGCCGAGGCCAGTTCTTCCACCGCTACTTCCTGGTTGTGCACGCCGGTTTCGGAGGGGCATTGGGGCGGATCGTGGTGTTGGTACTGGTTGTAGCGGTCGGAGTACAGTTTTACGTGGTTATAACCGCTGGCCACGCCATCGAGCAGGCGGCGAACGATGTTGACCGGTTGTTCTTTTTTGATAAAAGAGACCAGTAAATACTCGTATAATTGGGCCGATTGCGGGTCAATTTGGGTGCGCGCCTGTTCGCAATAATGGTGCGCGGCGGCGTATTTTTCCACGGCGAGCGCATCCTGGCAAAGCAGGAGCAGGCGCCGAAATTCTAATTTTTGTTCGTACGACAAAAACCCCGTGTGTTCCTCGGTGCCGTCGGCAGCCGCGGGCAAGTTGAGGGTTTCGGGAATTTTAATGTCGTCGTTGGGAAAGAAAAAAGCGGTGGTTTGGTGGAGTTCACTTTTTTTGTAGGTGTCCAAAAATAAGGTACGCCAACCCGGCCGCAACTGTTGTTCATCGGAAATTTGGCCAATGAGCGCTTCGGTTTGGGTTTTAATGTGCGCCACCGAATCGAGATAATCGGCCAATTGCACCCCGTATTTTAAATCGGCCCCGAGAAAATCGTCCTGCAACTGCCGGGCGGTACGGGCCATTTGTTCGTCGTACAACAACACGTGCAACAAGTGCAGGGCATCGAGCAAATTGTGGCGCTGACAGGTGTAAATGAGGCGCTCCTGCACGTCGGGGATGGTGAGCGGAATTTTGCGCGTATTGCTATCGGCCGGGCGGGAGGCGGCGGTTTCGCGCAGCATTTCCAAAATATGCCGACTGGAGCGCACCAACTGCCGTTCGCTCAAACTACCCTCAATGGCTTCGTCGGGGCCGGGAAGCACGGTAAAACCGCGTAATTTTTGCGGAATAACGGCGTGGCGGCCCTGCACCACCACAATCATGAGCGCACCGTTGCGGCGTTCGTTTTCGGCCAATGCCAGTTCCAATTCCCAGCGCGTATCGGGCAATTGTTCATAATCCGCCGAATGCACCGCAATAAACAATTGCGCCGACTCCAGCCAGGTCTTTGCCGCTGGCCGAAACTCTTGGTCGGTATATGGCCCCCGGTTCCAAAATTCAACGGCAAAACCAGGATCAATGGCGGCAATAAACTGCTGCAATTGAAGCGCATTGGCTTTGTCCGAAGGGTCGCAGGATACGTAAATCCGGGTTGCTTTTTTGTGCATATTGGTTAAATGAAATTATAAACCGCCGCGTTTTTGAACTTTATAAATGGCGTAACCAATGAGGCTGGTAAAGCCCAGCACCCCAATACCGAGGTACCACCAATTGATGAGGTTTTTAAAAACGGCCAAAAACACCACCGATACCAAAATAATGGTGGGCACTTCGTTCATGGCCCGGTAATGCACGTGCGTAAAA
>JAAFJN010000026.1:0-1768 GCA_013298845.1 Chitinophagales bacterium | reverse complement strand
TGCGTAAAAGGCGAGTTTTCGGCCTCCAGCAACTTGATGTGTTTTTTGCAATAATGGGTGTACCCGGTGAACAGCACCAAAAAGAACAACTTGGCGTGCATCCAGCCTTCCGACAGCCACAGCGGTTGCATGCCCAACATGGTGCAACCAAAACTCCAGGTGATAAAAATGGCCGGAACGATAATGATGCGGTAGGCTTTCCACTCCATTTTCACGTATTGCGCCGCCAAAATGGCGCGTTCAGGCCCCGTTAATTTTAATGCTTCGGCGTGGTTGACCATGATCCGAACGAGGTAAAAAACCCCGGCCATCCAGGAGACCATACCGATAAGATGCAATGATTTTGCGACTTGATATAACATTGATATTGTTTTTTTTGAATGGCGCACCGAAACCCGTTCGGCTCACAGATGGGGACAAAGGTACAAATTGAATTTGTTTTTGTTCGGTGGTAATTAGGACCATATACAGTTGAAGGAGCGGTAGCGGCTCTTGGCTCAATCGTCGCCGAACGGGGTTCGACGGTACATCAATCGTCGCCGAACGGGGTTCGACGGTACATGCCGGGCGAAAAAATAAAGGCGGGCCAACCAACGATTGGCCGCAGGACTGCGTAATGAGGTTATATGAAGCATTACCAACCAACTTTCTAAACACCTTTCCTTTTTCGCTATGAAAAACATTCTATTCATTTTATCGCTTACGATTTGCGCCCATGTTACCCACGCGCAAACCTGGCTGGCCAACGATCACCAATGGACTTACAACATCGTTAGCGGGTTTACCCAGGAGACGGCAATGTGCTTGCAATACATCGTAAAAGACACGGTGGTGCAGGGCCAAAACTGCAAACAAGTTCAACTGAATTGCGACCCGTTTTTTAACCCGTTTTTTAGCCCGTTAAAGTATGCTTACGCTGAAGACAACAAAGTGTTTGTTTGGCGTTCGGTCAATGGGGGAACATGGATAAAAATATACGATTTTAATTTACAGGTTGGGGATACAATGGAAATCCCAAATGCTTTTATACCTACCAAGTACAAAATAACAAAGGTGGACGAAGTGAGCATTGGACAACAACTGGTAAAACGCCAACAATGGGCGCAACTTGACAACAATAACAACGTAACCAGCATTTATTACGATATATTGGAAGGAATTGGGAATGTGGGTGTTTTAGGCAGTCCAACACCGCAATGCAGCCATTTTTTTATGCATGAATTGCCCTGTACCAGTTTTGTGGACGGCCCCGATTATAAGTTTATTTGTTTTTCGTCCAATAACAACAACTATGCACCATACGATGGATGTACGGTTAGTGCCGCTGAACCAAAAACCAACCTCAAAAATGAAGTAGCGGTGCAGCCCAATCCCGCCAACGATCACCTCACGGTGCGTACTGCCCTCAACAACCCCATTCGCCGGGTTCAACTGTACGATGTTCAGGGGGCTTTACAATTGGAAGTTCAAGCCGCAGAAACAGTAACGGTGGACGTAGATACTGCACAATTACCCGCCGGGATGTACATGTTGCTGGTACACAGTGCCGAAGGGCAATACGCGCAGTTGGTGATTTTGGAAAAGATATGATCCTTTTTTAAAGCATCGAAAACCAGCCGAAACGTATCTTGTACAGGTCCTAAGAGCATGTCTAAAATTGCATTCTCTGACGATATGAATTGGATTTTTTTTACCGGCAAGGCTCTTTTTTGAGTCGTAATGGGCTATTTACGGCGAAAAAAAGAAACGCCGCCGGGAGAAAAAAGAC
>JAAFJN010000025.1 GCA_013298845.1 Chitinophagales bacterium | reverse complement strand
GAACACCGAACACCGAACACCGAACACCGAACACCGAATTTAAAATGTCGAATTTAGAATATCAAACACTGAAGTGATATTTTATTGAATAAAAGTAAAAATTTAGTCGCCACGAATTTCACTAATTTTCACTAATTTCTATGATCGCAGTGCTCTACACCATTCGTGTTTATTGGTGCAATTCGTGGCAAAATTATTCGTGGCTAAGTTTTTTACGAATAAGGGTAAATATTCCGCGTGGGGCATTATGCAGATACTTCGATGTTCTAAATTCGGTGTTCGGTGTTCACCCTTCAGTTCGATGTTCGATGTTCGGTGTTCAACCCTCCGTTCGATGTTCGATGTTCGCCCTTCACTTCCTTTCAAGCCCGTTCAGAAATCGCTAAAGTTGTTGCTTCCTCTTTTAAAAAAGCCCCCACAAATGCCGATAAAGCCGATGTTTCGGTCAAAAATCCATCATGTCCATAAATGGAATCAATCATCCGAAACTGCGCATTGGGAATGTGTTGGGCAATTAAACGCTGCTCATCCGGCGGGAACAACAAATCGCTCGATACCGCGATCACCAAAGTCCGCGCTTTTACCTGCTGCAAGGCCCACTCTAGCGACGGGCGTTTGCGCCCCACGTGGTGCGAATCCATTGCTTTCGACAAACGCCAGTACGTAAAGGCATTGAACCGCCGCGCCAGTTTTTCGCCCTGGTACCGCTGATACGACGAAGCCGGATAATTGTCCACTGCGTCGTTGTCTTTTGAATTTTGGCTCAAGTCGTACGTGTGGTAATGGCGGTAACTCAGCAACGCAATGCTGCGCGCCACTTTCATGCCTTCTTCCCCCGCCCGTGCGTGCGACTCCAGCCACGAAGGGTCGTTGGCAATGGCCATCCGTTGGCTTTCGTTGAAGGCAATTCCCCACGCCGAGTGGCGGGCGTTGGTCGCAATCAGCGCCAATTGTTCCACCAGTTCGGGTTGCTGAATGGACCATTCCAACGCCTGTTGTCCCCCTTGCGATCCTCCAATCAACAAATGTATTTTGTTGATATTGAGGTGCTTGCGTAAAACATCGTGGGCAGCCACCATATCCCGGATGGTAATATCCGGGAAGGTATGGAAGTAGGGTTTGCCCGTGTGCGGGTCCAACGACAACGGGCCGCTGGTGCCGTAGCACGAACCCAAATTGTTGGCACACACAATAAAATATTCTTCGGGGTTCAACAGGCGATTTTCGCCAAAAAAACCTTTCCACCAATCCAACACGTCGCTGTTGGCAGTAAGCGCATGGCATACCCAGATGATATTGGAATCATCGGCGTTGCGGGTGCCGTAGGTATGGTAACCAATTTCCAATTGCGGCAGTGTTTGACCAGATTCGGTCTGAAAGGGTTGTTGGTGGATGTATTTTTGTAACGTGGACATGGTGTTAAATCAACGGAGTATGTTAACCTTATTCAATTAAATATCACTTCGGTGTTCGGTGTTCGGTGTTCTAGGCAGTTTGTAAAGAATTTGCAAAAACGGTTTCAAATGCTTGTTGGAAATCCGCTTTAATGTCGTTGAGGTGTTCGTATCCCACCGATACCCGCAATACACCGGGCACTACGCCGGAAGCGCGTTGTTCCTCGGTCGAAAGTTGCTCGTGCGTGGTGGAAGCCGGGTGGATAATGAGGGTTTTGGCATCGCCAACGTTGGCCAAGTGGCTAACGAGTTGGAGGTTATTGACAATGGCATCGGCTTGTTCTTTGGTGCCTTTAATTTTGAACGAAAGCACCCCGCCAAAGCCGTTGGTCAGGTATTTTTTGGCCAAATCATGGTAAGGAGAAGAGGTAAGGCCGGGATAATTCACAAATTCCACGTTCGGGTGCGCTTCCAGCCACTGGGCCAGTTCGAGGGCGTTGTCCACCTGGCGTTGTACCCGCAGCGAAAGTGTTTCAAGCCCCTGCAACAACAAAAATGAATTAAAAGGACTAATGGCGGGGCCGTAATCGCGCAAACCTTCTACCCGGGCGCGAATGATAAAGGCGATATTGCCAAATGGGCCGTCGGCACCAAATACTTCCCAAAAACGCAACCCGTGGTAACCTTCGCTGGGTTCGGTAAACTGCGGAAATTTGCCGTTGCCCCAGTTAAAATTACCACCGTCAACGATAACCCCGCCGATGGTCGTGCCGTGGCCGCCGATCCATTTGGTGGCGCTTTCTACCACAATATTGGCCCCGTGTTCGAGGGGACGGAACAAATAGCCGCCCGCACCAAAGGTATTATCAACGATCAACGGAATGCCGTGGCGCTGGGCAATGGCCGCTATTTTTTGGAAATCGGGGATATTAAAACCGGGATTCCCGATGGTTTCAACGTAAAGGGCTTTGGTTTTATCGTCAATCAATTGTTCAAATGATTCGGGTTTATCGCCATCGGCAAAACGGGCTTCGATACCGAGGCGTTTGAATTGCACTTTAAACTGGTTGTAAGTGCCGCCGTACAAAAACGAAGTAGTGATAAAATTGTCGCCGTTTTCGAGGATATTGGTTAAGGCCAAAAACTGCGCGGCTTGCCCGCTACTCACGGCCAAAGCCGCTACACCGCCTTCGAGGGCCGCAATGCGTTGTTCAAACACATCGCTGGTGGGGTTCATGATACGGGTGTAAATATTGCCAAATTCCTTGAGGCCAAATAAGTTGGCGGCGTGTTCGGAGTTGTTAAAAACGTAACTGGTGGTTTGGTAAATGGGCACCGCGCGGCTGTTGGTGGCGGGGTCCGGTTTTTGACCGGCGTGGAGTTGAAGCGTGTCGAAATGTTGTTTGGTTGACATGATATGAGATGTTTGAATTTTGACAAAATGCAAAAAGCCCCCTTACACCGCAGTGTAAGAGGGCTTCCTGTAAGCGACCTAAAAAAGTTGAAGTTTAACTTATTTTATTCTTAGGCAACAGGCTCTCACACCGCGGCTGGGCGCAGTACATACAACAACACATCATCATATTTGAGAGCGAAATAAATGCCATTAGAATAAAACGGAAATGTTTTTCCGCCGCGCAAAGGTAACGGTTTGTACTTTGTATTTGTGCAATGATACAAAACACTTTAAGAAATCATTAACAAAACAACTTTTTTTTGCGCGGCGGATAACCATTAATTTTTTACCAATTTCAAAGACTTTGACTGGCCGTTTTTGCCTACCAAAGTTGCGGTATAAACACCTGATAACCAATTATTTCCAACGGTAACAACGCCGGTTTCGCCGTTGATGACGCGCTGCTCGGTAATTTGTCCGAGGGTATTGCGCACCTCAAGGGTAACGGTCTCCTGGCCGGGCCAGTTGTAACGCACCACAAAGGCTTCGCGGCTCGGATTGGGCGACACACTGAGGTTGGCACGGTCATCAATGGTATTAACACCCACCGTGGCCGGAATCACCGAAAATACGTCAATGCCCGCTTCCACGAGGTGGCCGGGATCGTTGTCGGTGGCGATAAATTCCACGCGCACATTATCGGTAAAGGTGGTCAAATAGTCTTTCAGGTGAATTTCGCCCGAACTGCGCCAGTTGCTTTGTGGTACATTTTCCACAAAAATAGGTCCCGAAAACCCGGGGGCCGTGAGTACCACTTCAAATTCATCGTTGGGTGTACCGCTGCCGCCGCCGTTAAAGAACCAATAATCAAACGTCAAAATGGCATCTTGCAAGCCGGTCAAATTCATGGGTGGACTAATCAGGCGGCTGTTACCACCGTCCACGTCGTCCGAACCAGCCTGTCCGCCGCCGTTACCGGTCACGTAACACTGATCGCCCGCATCCGATGCAACGTCAAATTCGGGGTTAGAAAGGCTCCCGCCGTTGGATGTTCCAATCGGTTCACCGCGTTCCCAGATACCGGTAGGTGAAGTTCCGTCAACCGACCAGCCGTAATCGAGGTTAAAATCATCGTAGTAACCTTTGGTCAATTTAATTTCGACGCTGGAATTTCCATTCACCGTTACTGTTTGGTTACTGGAAACGTATCCCCACTGCCCGGCTGCCACCTGGTAAGTACCGGCAATAACGCAATCGAGGCTGAACGCACCGGCGCCGTTGGATACCCCGGTGTACGTTTCGTCGGTCCCAACTAAGGTGTACGGAATACCAGCGAGGGGCTGGTTAGTAACGGCATCCAGAATGGTGCCCGTTACGTCAAAAGCCGCCGTAGGGCTAAGCGTTACGTTAAAAGAAGATACTTCGCCCGTTACCAGGTTAAGCGTAACGGTTTGGGTAGCGTATCCGGCTTTGGTGATCGTTGCCGTAAATGTGCCGGATGCCAATTGGCCCGTGGTCACTTTACCAAAAGTATTGGTTGTTTTCACCGCTGCCGAACCACCCGTGATGGTTAAAGTAGCACCGGAAAGGGGTGCTCCCGTGCAACCGTCGGTCACAAAACCCTCCACGTAACAAGCGCGTTGGTAAGTTGGGGTAATGATAAAGAGTTCACCCGGATCAATATTAGTGGCAATAATGGTACCCGATGGGAAATAGGGAAACGCGCCCCAGCACCCGTCGAAATCGGGACCGGTACCGGCCCAGGTATCGTATTGGCCCACTTTTACCATAATATCGGGGCGTTTAACGTCGGTAATCACTACCCCACCCGTGTACCACGATGTTACGGCAAAGTCATTGATAATGTGCACGTTGTGTCCGATGGAGCCGTTGCCGTTATCAATCGTAAAACGGTCCAACTCTTTGATGTCGGTCGGGTCGCTCACGTCGTAACTGGTTACAAACGAAGGCGTAGCCTCGTCGGTAGTGAACACGTGTTTGCGCGACGAGTGAATCCAGGCATTGTGCGTGAATTTACCGGGCGTTTCTACGGAACCTAACAATACCGGATTGGCTTTGTCGGTCATGTCCACCATACTCATCAAGCCGCTGTAAATGTGGCAGGCGTAGAGGGTGTCGTTGTCCGCGTAACCATCGTGGATATAACCCAGTTGGTCAAATCGGCCCACGTACACCGGATTGTAGGGGTCAGTATTCAGGTCGTGCACCAGTCCGGTGGTGAAATTACCGCCGTAAGTGTACATAAAACCTTTGGTCACGTCAATGTGCAGGGCGTGAATGGCGCCAATTTGGCTCGCAATTTCACCCGTGCCGGTGTAATTGTGGTATTCGAGGTTGGCGCTGGGCAAACCGCTGAGGTCAACAATTTGTACGCCGCCGCCGCCTTCGGAGGTTACGTAGGCATAGTGCGAATACACTTTAATTTCTTTCCAAAGGTTATCGGGTCCGGGAATCTGAACGATATTGACCGGCGCATCGGGGTTGGTGATTTCAACGATACCGAGGCCCTTGGAGGCGCCAACCAGGGCGTATTCGCGGCCATCAGGAGAGGTCCAGCCGCAAACGTTTGCTAATGTTTGGCCAGGATAACTAACCGTTGAACGCAATTGTGTGTTTTGAGCAAAAGATCTGGCGTGCACCGCTACCAGCAGGACCACCAGGGTGAGAAAACGAAAAAGTTTTAGCATGTATTTGTGTTAAATTAGTTGAATTAGATTCCTCTACCGCCGCGCCACGATACTGACCGTCAGGCGGGAGACGCAGGTGAGGTGTCCGTCTTGGTCGCGGATTTCGATATTCCACACGTGGAGGGAGCGTCCCACCCGAACGGGACGGCAAATAGCGGTCACTACCCCACCCTCTTTTACGCTGCGGAGGTGGTTGGCGTTCACTTCGATACCAACGGCCATGTGGGTGTTTAAATCTTCGATGCACAACGAACTGGCGATACTGCCCAGCGATTCGGCCAGGCACACGTTGGCACCGCCGTGTAAAATCCGGTAAGGCTGTACATTGGTGTGGTTAACGGGCATAGTACCCACCAGATAGTCGTCGCCGACTTCCGTGATCTCAATGCCAAATGTTTCGTTCAGGGTATTGCTGTTGCGCTGGTTGAAGTAATCTAACCCGGTGGGCTGCTTCCAAATTTTTTCAGACATGAATATGGCTAATAGTGATCATTGTAGAAGAAAGGCTGCCATAACTTGGATGCGCAAAATTAGCAGAAGAATTGGATAGCGTGCACCCTTGTTTCCAAATAAAGGTCAACTTGTCTAAAATGGGCAGATGCGAAATTTCTTTGTTGACGGGCCACAAACCGCAATTTGTCCACCCGGAATGTGGACAATGCCCCATCTTTGCCCCAAATACGGGCGATAAACAAGGTCGCCGCAACAAAATGAAATATGATGCAGCAAACCACCGATGCCCGTCAGGCCTGGATATTATGCGGTTACGAACGTTTTGCCCGCGAGGGTACGGCCGGTTTAAAAATTGAGGTTCGTAGGCGGCGGCATTGTGCAATTGTGGGCCAATGAACTGGGGTTGCGCGAACAATCACATTTGGCCGGACTCATCCTCAACCTCAGCATGGAGAACTTTTTTTTACAAATCACCGAAGAAACACTGACCTACGAATGGTTAAGCCAATACGTGTTTGACCTAAAAAAAATGGTGGCGGCGTTTAAAACCTGAACGGTGCGCAGATTGTACGGTAGCGTCTAATAAATGCGGTGGGCGGAGCGGCACCTTTGCGGCGTACAATTTTAACACTTGATTCGTATGTTACCACAACAATACAACACCCACCAATTTTACCGGTTTTGGTTAAAAATTTCGGCTTTTGCCATTTGGTCATTCGGTCCCGTTTTCTTTTTGGGCACCATGATTGCCACCGCCGAACCGGCCCGGCTCACCCTCGATTTGCTCAGTTGGCCCATTGACGGCGCTACCACCTACGCCTCACCCGATACCCGATTTTTGTCGGCCCTCACCGGCGGTTTTATGATGGGCTGGGGCATTACCGTTTGGGCATTATCGAAATGGGTCTATCCCAAAGCCCCCGAAGAAACCCGAAAAGTGGTGTTATTGGGCCTACTCACCTGGTTTGTATTCGACAGCACGGGTTCCGTGGCTTCCGGCAATGCTTCCAATGTCCTGTTTAATGTATTGGTGTTGTTGCTGGCCGTTGGGCCAATGTGGTGGAAAGCAGAGGCGTGAGTTGGTTGAAAGGGTTGAATTGGTTGAATTTGTTTGCCCGTCGTAGGGTGTTCGTTTTTTGTTTTGCCCATCGAAGCGTACACGGTTGCACGTTGTAGCGTATTTGCATGTAATAACCACAACTATATTCGCCCATCTTGAAATTCCGGGTGTAACAATCTGCCAAATCTCCCAGATTTGGTAGATTTCATCCACAGAATTGAATTTATTGCACCGACTACAGAGCCGTCTGTACTTTGTTTTGCCCGTCGAAGCGTACTCGGTTGCACGTTGTAGCGTATTTGCATGTAATAACTGTAACTAATATTTCGCCCATCTTGAAATTCCGGGTGTAACAATCTGCCAAATCTCCCAGATTTGGTAGATTTCATCCACAGAATTGAATTTGTTGCACCGCCACCAGAGCCGTCTGTACTTTGTTTTGCCCGTCGGAGCGTACTCGGTTGCACGTTACAGCGTGTTTACATGTAATAACCGTAACTAATATTTTCGCCCATCTTGGAATTCCGGGTGTAACAATCTGCCAAATCTCCCAGATTTGGTAGATTTCATCCACAGAATTGAATTTGTTGAACCGCCACCAGAGCCGTCTGTACTTTGTTTTGCCCATCAGAGCGTACTCGTTTTGGTTGTTCTTTTCTACCTTTGCCCCTCAAATCACCATTCCATACACCCGCATGTACACGCCCGAACAACAACGCGCACTTTTTGACCAGTCCAAGGCATTGTTACAAAACACCACCGGTAATTCCCTTTTTGACGCGCCGGAAGCCAAAATCGCCGATTTAATTGCCGTGCTCCGTTTTCACGAATGGCGTTATTACGTGCAAAATGACCCAATGATCAGCGATTTTGAGTACGACCAGTTGTTCAACCAACTCAAGGCTTTGGAGGTGCAGCACCCAAACCTCGTTACGCCCGAATCGCCCACCCAACGCGTGGGGGACGACAATTCCGGGTCGGCGTTTTCGCAGGTGGCCCACCTCACGCCCATGTTGTCGCTCGATAACTCGTACGATGCCGAAGATTTGCGCGATTTTGATACCAGCATTAAAAAACTCTGCGGCTTGGACAAAGAAGAAGCCGTGGCCTATTGCGTGGAACCCAAATACGACGGCGGCACCATTGCGTTAGTGTACGAAAACGACCTGCTCGTGCGCGGTGCTACCCGGGGCGACGGGGCGCTGGGCGACGATATTACGGCCAATATGCGCACCCTCAAATCCATTCCACTTCGCGCTGAGTTTAGTAAATTTGGCATTTTTCGCGCCGAATTGCGCGGCGAAGCCCTGATTCGCAAGGATATTTTTGAAAAAATAAACGCCCGCCGCCAACAAGACGGCGAAACGTTGTTTGCCAATCCGCGCAACGCTGCCACCGGTGGTTTGCGCATGAAAGACCCCAAAGAAACGGCGGCCCGCGGCTTAGAAGCCTTTATTTACCAACTCGGTTTTGCCGAAGACCGCGACGGAAATCCGGTGCAAAATTCCTTTGAAAGCCACGATGAAAGTATTCATTTGCTCGAAAAAATTGGTTTTAAAACGCCATTGGCCAATACCGAAAAAGAACAACATTTGCCCGCTACCAAAACCTGCGCCAACATCGAAGAGGTGATTGAATATTGCCTCGCCTGGCAGGAATACCGCGACGAATACCCCTACGAATTGGACGGTATGGTGGTCAAACTCAACCGAATTGACCTCCAGGCCAAATGCGGTTATACCTCGCACCACCCGCGCTGGGCTATTGCGTTTAAGTTCCGGGCGCGACAGGCCACTACCCGCCTCCGCGACGTGGAATTTCAAGTGGGGAAAACGGGCGCCATTACCCCCGTGGCTAAATTAGAACCCGTGGCGTTGGCGGGCGTGACGGTATCCAACGTGAGTTTGCACAACGAAGAATTTATCCGCTCCAAAGATATTCGCATCGGCGACCGGGTGTTGGTCGAACGCGCCGGTGACGTGATTCCTTACATCGTTAAACCCCTCGAAGAACTCCGCGACGGCACCGAAATTCCGGTGGAATTCCCGGAATATTGCCCGTTTGACGAGACCAAAACCGTCAAATTGGCCCGCGCCGGGGAAGAAGCCGCCTGGCGCTGCCCCAATTGTACCTGCGGTTTGCAAGCCTACCAAAAATACGTTTTCCACGTGTCCAAACACGCGATGGACATCGAAGGATTGAGCAAAGCCACCATCGAACGGTTGATTGAAATGGGTTGGCTTAATTCGCTGGCCGATCTTTATCGAATTGACTACGACGCGGTGTCGCAACTTAGTGGTTTTGGCAAACGCTCGGCGGACAACCTGAAAGCGGGCATTGAAAAAGCCAAAAAGAACCCGATTCACCGGTTATTGCACAGCCTGAGTGTCCACCATTTGGGCCAAAAAGCCTCCAAACTCATCGCCGCCGAAATCGGGCACGTGCTGGATTTGTGCGATTGGGACCTGGAAAAATACCAAACCATTAAAGACATCGGGCCGGTGGTAGCGCAAAAAGTTTTTGATTTTTTCCACAACCCCGATAATGTGGCCCTGCTCCGCGAAATGGAAGCCTTGGGCGTGAACCTGACCCAAACCGACGACGACAAAAAAGCCGACCTGAACGAAGACGGGCCACTGTTTGGCAAAAGTATTTTATTCACCGGTTCTCTCACGCAGTTTACCCGCGAAACCGCCGAGGCCGCCGCTGCCGCCGCCGGGGCTACGCTGGCCAGTGGCGTGAGCAAACACCTTAATATTCTGGTGGTGGGCGAAAAAGCGGGTTCTAAACTCAAAAAAGCCCAGGAGTTGGGCACGGTGGAAATTTGGTCAGAAACGGAATTTTTGGAAAAAACAACAGGGGGGAGTGAAGAGTGAATAGTGTAGAGTGAATAGTTTTTTTTATAACACAACATGCTCCCATTCTGATATCCGTTGTTTTTCGGTGTCGAAATTGATGCCTACGCCCACTATGATTTTGCCGTCGGCCCGAAAGCGGTCGGCGTAGGCTTTATCGCGGATTTGTTGCAGTGCGGCCTGTGCACTTTGGTCAATTTTGAACTCCAGAAGATAAATATGCGTGGCGGTATGTACTACTGCGTCCATCCGTCCGTCGGAGGTGTGCACTTCGCTTTGGATAAAAAAGCCGAGGTAGCGGAAGTGCAAGTGCACTAAAGCGTGGTAAAAATGTTCTTTTTTCTCCGCCAACAGCAGGCTCGGTACATCTTTGAGCATAGCGTTGATGACGGTGATAACTTTATCAATGTCGTTGGCGGCAAATGCATCCCGGAGTTCGACCACGGGATTGGCAGATTCAACGGCATCTTTGTGCAGCAAAGCACCTATGAGGTGACTGTTCAGTGCTTCTTCCACTTCTCGGTTGGGGTAACCCAGTATGTAGGTGCCCGTAACGGGGTCGTATTTACGGATGGTCAAATAGCCCGTTTGGAATAGCAGGGATCGCAGTTCAAGATTGTCCAAAGCATAACTGTCGAATGCTTGACGGTTTACGCGCAGGTCGTCAAGTCTGAAAAACGTCGCTTCTCTTAATTTTTTAATCAAAAACGTGGGTGTTCCCGTTTTGAACCAATAATCTTCAAAACTGCGCATCCTGAAGAAATTGAGCATGGAAAACGGGTTATAGACGAAGGTTTTAGTATCCCAAGTATAACCGTTGTACCATTGTTTAATGGTTGCTAAAAGACTGTTGCGGTCTGGGGCAAGTCCCTCCTCTAAACATAACTCCATCCATTTGTCAAAATACTGTTCTAATTCTGTCTGAGTATAACCCACCAAATCAGCAGTTGATTTATCCAGCGTAACATCTAACAGATTATTCAGGTCACTAAAAATACTGACCCTGCTGAACTTGGATACCCCCGTAATCATCAATAACTCAATGTACGGATCAGCACTTTTGAGGATACTGTAAAAAGACTTTAAAATTCGTTGGTTTTCAAATGCAGTGGGCAATTGTTCTTTATCTAAATAGTCTATCAGGGGTTTGTCGTATTCATCAATCAGTATCACTACCTTGCCTTTGGCTTGCGCTAATTTTCGAATCAATTCCCGGAATTTTTGGTCAAAACTATCGGGTGTGAGTTCAATTCCGTGTATAGCCGCGTGCTCGTCAATGGTTTTGTGCAGGGCAGTAGGCAGGCCATTTTCCAAATATCCTATTTCGTTAAACTGGATATGAATAATCGGGCGGGTTTGGCTCCAATCCCACTCGTTTTCGATCCAAAGACCTTCAAACAAATCTTTTCGGCCTTCGTAAATGGAGCGGATGGTAGAAAGTGTCAAAGATTTGCCAAAGCGGCGCGGGCGCGACAGAAAAAAATATTTCCCGGAGGTGATAAGTGTATGTATTTGTTTGGTTTTGTCCACATATACATATCCTCCGTCGCGGATTTCGCTGAATGTCTGTATGCCGATGGGTAATTTTTTCATTGTGCAAAGGTATTATTTTTCACCATAAAAAGTTCGGCTTGAGTGATCATGATAGCGTAGTCAACCGAAGGTACCCAGCAACCGTTTTTTTTGAAAATCCGGCGGGGTGAATTAAAAAATCGGGTCACACCGTATATTTGCACATATTCGGATGCGCAACTATTGGCGGCTTTCCCAAGCAAAAACAACCGATGAACACCAAAATGCAAGAAGAAATATTATTGATCATACCCGATAAAGAAGACGAAGAAAGGGATGTGCTCGCGGAAATATGGCGCGAAAAATATGGAGCCGTGCTGCGGGTGGGGAAATTTTGGATCAAACCCGATACCCAAAACAAAAAGGTCGCCTTGTACGGATACGATAGTTTTTGCCTCGTTTTGGCTCAAATTTTAAACCTCGAAATGATTTCACCCAAAGACGAAACGATTTGCGCTTTGGAAAAAAAATGGACCAAACGACGCATAGAATTGAAAGAATTGGGCGATATCCGGCAATTTACCTACCCCAAGTTTATAAAACCGGCAATGCCTAAACTTTTTAAAGGAAAAGTGTATGATTCCGAAGCCGCCATTACCGAAGCAACAACGGACATAAAACCCCATGAAAAAATCATTCTTTCGGACATCATTGAGGTTACTGCCGAAGTTAGAACCTTTGTTTTGGACAAAAAAATACAAGATATGGCCTTTTACGAAGGCAATGGCGACTTGGATGCGGCGCGGCAATTTGCAGAAGCGTTTTTATATGAAGCAAACATCGAACTACCCCGAACATTTGTTCTGGATTTGGGCCATAACCCAACAGCAGGCTGGTTTATCATTGAGTTTAACGCATCTTGGGGCGCGGGCTTGAATTTTTGCGACCCGGAAAAAGTACTGGATTGTATCAAAGTAGCAACGCAAAATACCAACCAAGAGCAGCAGCATTAACACCGCTTTCGTCAATTACCATCCCCATCCATCTGTCCTTTACCGGTGCGGCCTTAGAAAAATCCCGATTTTGCTCTGTTGGATGCCGATGAAGCCAAAAACTGTTTGAGCCAAACGTGATTGGCGCCGCGACCGGCTATTTTGAGCCGTTGGCAAAAATAGTTTTACGTCATCTTTGTTTAAAAAAGGCAAATACCTCCCTTCACACTTACCATACAGGTGAGCGTGCCAAAAGAACATAGATATGCCCGGAATGGGAGGGTACCCTGTTAACCAAGGTACTCCCAATTCCTAAAGCGTGCAAATGTGTACTGAAAACGATGCAACTTTCTTTTTTTGAAAGTTTTTAGAACAAAAGTTTGCTATTTTCGTTTTCTCCTGTACCTTTGCACGGTAACTTTTATCACCGTATTTAAATCAATATTCTATTGATTGCCGCCTCTAAAATATTGAGCAGTATCCAGCGGATTGCTATTTTGCTGGACATGCAAGAAAATACAACGACAAAGCTAAAACCAATATAAGTGCAACAGTCCTTTTTTTACAGATATTGCGCCATACAGTTGTTAGTAATGTTTTTGCGTAATGCATAGTTTATAATATTTTTTTAAATAAAAAAATAGCCCCATTTAACAAAAGTTTTATTGAGGCTGTTACATCTTTGTTCATTGTCTGATCGGTCCTTTTGAAACACTATAGATTCTGTTCTGAGTTATCATTGATGATTTTGAAAGATTTGGCTTATTGTTATCAGGTCAATAATCAAGTCAATTAAATCAAGTACTTCTTTTCGACTCAACAGAGCCTCTTTGTGCTTTTTCTTTTTGGCTTTGCCCATTTTAAATTTTTTAAGTGATTTAATGTTGCTATTACTTAATAAATGTTGCATAATTTTGCTAAAGTCATTAAGAGGCAACGTGATTACAGTTGCAAATGCTACTGCATAAGCAATCAGTTTCAAAGTCGTGAAAAACTTTGTGTAAAGATAAACTATCAGGTTAATTTTCCTACTAAATAGTTTTATCTGCCATCCTTTGTATCCATATTTTTATTTGAGGATTATTCCTACCAATAAACTCCTGTGATGCCAGAGTATCGCATTTATATGTCTTTGTTTTAGTTTAATGCTTACTTGTTTCACTACTTGGGGTATTGAAAATAAATAAATTGCATCTTGAGATATAAGGATTATGCTTTGTCGGTGAAAACGTATTAATATTTTACTGACAAACCGCCCCCCTTTTTGTACTACTTCTTTAATACATACGTTATAGCAACATTTTGACTATGTCAGTAACCCTACTTGGGGCTTTTATTGATGGTTTCAAATGTTACGCGTGACTGAGTTTGAAACATCAAACACAATCACATATCTTGCAAAGGTAATGCACTTTTCTGATATTTCAGAAAATAATGAAAACTAAAAGCGACGCTAAAATCTCATCAATATTTTTTCCAAAAAACAATCGCGTTAAATGACACAAACAATTTGATTGCAAAGTTACGGAAAGTTTAGCGAGGCAAATAGTGGATTTTTTCCACATTTTGTGAAAAAATTATCGTTATTAAGTTCTTATTCCCTTTTTACCCTCCAATTTTCACATTAATCAAACTCCTCTAATGCCGGAGTATCGCATTTAATAGCATTTTTTAAAATAAAAAACACCTCATTTTCAACTGTTTGACGTTTTTAAAGTAAATAAAACCCTGCTTGTAATATAAGGCTTACGCTTTGGCGATAAAAATACATTAACATTTTATTAGCAAAACAATGTCTTTTGCAGCAATTTTCGTTATTAAAAATATTACTAATTCTAAACGTGGGCTGCAAATACGGACTTTATTTTAAAGATAAATTTAATCATGAAAAATACCGACAAGAGCGTGTATAAATCCAATTTAAGTGCAAAATTAGGTCAACATTAATATTATAAAACCCTAATTACCTAACATACTGTGGAAAACTTACCATACCTACTATGCCCCCATAACTTATAAAACACACATTCTCCCTCCCCTCTCCCACCTCACCCACAAAAAATACCGGTAAAAAGCGCATAAAACCTATATGACTTCGCTACCTTTGCGCGGCAAATTTTAAACACATACACACCATGAAAGTCGCAGTAGTAGGTGCCACTGGCCTTGTAGGCACAAAAATGTTGCAGGTTTTGGAAGAGCGCAACTTCCCGGTTACCAAGTTAATGCCCGTTGCTTCCGAGCGTTCGGTGGGCAAAACCATCAAATACAACGGCAAACGCTACAAAATCATCAGCATGGAAGATGCCGTGGGCAAAAAGCCGGACGTGGCCATTTTTTCCGCCGGTGGTTCCGTGTCCAAAGAATGGGCACCACGTTTTGCCGAAAAAGGTACCATTGTGATTGATAATTCCTCCGCCTGGCGCATGGATCCCGATAAAAAATTGGTTGTTCCCGAAGTAAATGCTTCGGTTTTGACCAAAAAAGATAAAATTATTGCCAATCCCAACTGCTCGACCATTCAAATGGTGGTGGCCCTCAAACCCCTCCACGACAAATACAAAATCAAACGTATTGTGGTGAGCACGTACCAATCGGTGACAGGAACCGGTGTAAAAGCCGTTACCCAATTGATGAATGAACGCAAAGGTAAATCCGGCGACCGCGCGTATCCGTACCAGATTGACCTCAATTTGTTACCCCACATTGATGTATTCACCGAAAACGGATACACCAAAGAGGAAATCAAAATGATTAAGGAAACCCAAAAAATCATGGGCGACGAATCCATTCGCGTCACTTCGACCACGGTGCGGGTGCCCGTTATGGGCGGCCACTCGGAGTCGGTAAACGTGGAATTTGAGCGCGATTACGACCTCAACGAAGTGCGCGACCTGTTGTCAAAAGCCCCCGGCATTATTGTCCAGGACGACCCCTCGGTATTGTTGTATCCCATGCCTTTGGTGGCCCACGACCGCGACGAAGTATTTGTTGGCCGCCTGCGCCGCGACGAAAGCCAACCCAATACCCTGAACATGTGGGTGGTGGCCGATAACCTGCGCAAAGGTGCGGCAACCAACGCCGTTCAAATTGCCGAATACCTCGTAGAGCAAGGAATTTTAAAATTAAAAACTAAAAAAGTGGCAGCAACGGTGTAGTTTTGCGCCGCTTCTACCGAAGCATATATTTCGACATGTCAGGCTTTGCGCGTGAAAAACAGGATAATTCCCCGAAATAATGCGCAAAACCTGACGATGCTCAGCATAACATTTATTAACAGACGTTTTTTTTACAGCATTTACAATGAAAAACAAAGTTGTAATTTGGGGCACCAACGCACAGAATGAGAAGGTACTGATGGCCTTGCAATTGAGAGAAGAGGAGAACAAAGTTTTGGTTTATGTGATCCCCGAACCTAATGCATCAGAAGAGTTTATCACCAAACTCAACGAAGTATGGCGCGACAACAAGGGCGACATTGAATTCCCCGAAGGCCATTCTTTGATCACCAGCGACCTCAGTGTGTCGGAAAGTATCCTACCGGAAGGACTAAAAGCCGACCGCCCGGATATGGTGACACGCGCCCAAACAGAATGGCACTTTATCGTGCTGTCGGGCAAATTACACAAAGTTTACAAGCAGGAACTCGAAGAACTGCGCGAAAAAGTGGCCAGCCTCAGCGAGTTTGACAACGGCCTTTGGCAGTCGCTCCGCAACTTTTGGGATAAAGTGCAGGAGCAAAGCCGCGAGCGCAACCTGTTCCGCTCTCACGCCGATGCCCTCCGCGACACCGTGAACCAACTCTTTGAAGAAATGAAAGGGGTTCGCAAAAAAGTGGAATCCGAATTTTCGGATGCTTCGGTGAAGATATTCAACGAAATTAACGAAAAATTAGCCGAAATTGAAACGCGGATCGAAAAAGGCGGCAATAAAATGCACATCGTTTTTGAAGACCTCAAAGCGTTGCAAGCCAAGTACCGCACCGCAAAAATGACCAACGAACACCGCGGTAAAGCCTACGATCGCATTGACGCGGCGTTCAAATTGGCCAAAGAAAAACGTTTCGGTGCCGATGCCAACGAAGGCTCGCTCGTAGAACGCCATACCCGCCGCCTTCAAGGACTGGTGGAAGCCATGGACCGCATGAAAGACAGCGCCCGCCGCGACGAAAGCGAATTGGAGTTCCAACGCAAAAAAGTGCAATCCACCGAAGGCCAACTCGAAGCACAAATTCGTCAGGCTAAAATTAAAATGGTGGAAGAACGCCTCGTTTCTAAACAGGAGCGTATTGCCGACATGGAAAAAACCAAAGCCGAAATCGAACGCCAAATTAACTCCGTTTCCGAACGCGAAGACAAACGTCAGCGCATGGAAGCAGCAAAAACGCAGGCTAAAAACGAAATCGCAGCGGTAACGCACAAAAGCGCCAAAAATCCGGGTGCTAAAGCCGATCTCGACGAACGCAGCACAAACGTACCCGCTACGCAAAGCGTGATGGATGCCCTCTCCAATGTATTGGGCGAAACCCTCGAAGACGTAGTGGATACCGTGAAAGCCGTGGCTTCCGTGATGACCGATAAAGCCGAAGAAGCATTGGGTAAAGCCGCCGGCGTAGCCTCCGAAGTGGTAGATATTATTACTAAAGACCGCCCCGAAGAAGCACCCGTTGCTGAACCAGCCCCGGAAGCACCCGTAGCCGAAGCACAGCCAGAGCCGCCAGCCGCCGAAGCACAACCTGAAGCCGAAGCACCCGTGGCAGAAGCACAGCCAGAAGCGCCAGTTGCTGAAGCAACGCCGGAAGCACCTGCCGCCGACGTAGCCGCCACCGAGGAAAAACCGGCCGACGACACCACTAAAGAGGCATAATCTCTCGATTTTTTGCCCCGACGTATATTATTAAGGCACTAAGTACAGCATTCATTTGCTGTATTTAGTGCCTTTTTTTATTGCGATGATCCGTGCGGTTACGCTTGACACAAATGGTAAAAACACACTGCGTCGAGCAAATTAGCAGAATAAATCTACCACTTGCTTTTAGATACTTCAACCATCCAAAAGTATGCCGCATCACCAAAGAACACAAAAACCGCTGTGTGGCTTTGTCTTTCAGAAGGAATCTATGGGCATGCCATTAGTTATAAAAAGCGACAAAAAACCAGTGGGACAATGGTTTTTTGTGGATGATAAAGCACTAAAAATAATTGGCATTTTATGCATCATCACGACCCAATAGATCCCTTCTGGATGACAAAGCCACATGACGGTTTTAATTTTTTAGCGCGATGAGACCACTCTATGCGTAATGTCTTTGGCCAAAAATCTGTTCCGCTTTGAGATGTCATCCACTCCGTACCTCCGGGATGCACATCTCGCCGCCGGAAGCCTACGACGGGCAAAACAAATTCAACAAATTCAACCCTCAAAACAAATTCAACCCTCCCCTACCGCACCACCGTTATATCGCCGTGAATGACCTCCGTTGTGCCGTCAATCCGTTCAATTTCCAAACGATACACGTACACACCCGGCTGCACAAAGCGGTTGCGCGCACGACCATTCCAGCCGGTGGCGGGGTTATTGGGTAAAAAACTGCGTTGTTCAAACAACAAATCGCCCCAACGGTCAAAAATTTGCATCATACGCACCTGCACCACTTCATTACCCGCAAATACCGTTAAAGTGTTGTTGCCATCGTTCGATTGCGGCGAAAAAACATTGGGTACATACACCAAATTATCACGCCGAACCGACACCAAAATATCGTCGGTAGCCGTACATCCAGCCGTATCGGTGACCGTTACTGAATAGACCAAAGCGTACAACGGGCGAATCACCGCCACCAATGAATCCACCCGGGTATAAAACGACGAGGTATCCCAGATGACTTTTTGTAACACATCGGCGTTGACCTGCGCGGTGAGTTGCACACTATCACCCAGCGAAAGCACAAGATCATCGCCCAAATTCACCAGTAATTCGGGCGGATTGTTCAACGTGGCATTCTGTTCGCCACTGCAACCGTTTTTATCCGTCACCACCACCTCGTACGCGCCCGAAGACAAATTTTCGAGCACCACCGGCGGCGCGGCCGATTGCGGCAAACCGTTCACCGCAATGGTGTACTCCCCTGCCCCACCCGACAAACTATCGAGGATAATGGCACCCGAATTGGTCGAATAACACGACGGATTCTGAATTTCTAACGTAAAATCAATGGGTTCGGGGGCGGTAATGACCACCGTTTCGACCAAGGTGCATCCGCTGGCATCCGTGATGGTTACGGTGTACGAACCCGCGCTCAAATTACTAAGTGCCAAACCTGTTTCGCCGCTGCTCCAAACCCAGGTGTACTGCCCGCTGCCGCCCGAAATGGACACCAGCGCCGAGCCATCGTTGTAACCGGGACAAGTCACGCCAAATCCGTTAAAATCCGATATTTCGGCCGTAATTACGACGGGTTCTACCGTAATCAGGGCCGTTCCCGATACTTTACCGGGGCAATCATTGTCCCAAAATACCACGTTGCCAAAACTATACGTGGTGGTCGCCGACGGTGAAACATCAATTGTAAAGCCGTTTTTAACGTTATTAAACGATAAAGAAGCCCCCGTACTGGTCAAAATTTCCACCTGCGCCGAATCGGCATTTTCGAGTTGTAGCGTTAACGTCGCCACCCCGCCGGGACAAATGGTATCTCCTCCCAAAAGAACAATCGCCGGACTGGGCTGAATGCGAATATTGGCCATGCCCGTCACCGTACCCGCGCAATACGCATCGCTAATGCCCGTCAGGAGAAACAATTGATCCTCCTGAATATTGGAAGAAC
Source organism: Chitinophagales bacterium (assembly GCA_013298845.1). GTDB lineage: Bacteria > Bacteroidota > Bacteroidia > Chitinophagales > Saprospiraceae > M3007. The sequence goes on along the minus strand of JAAFJN010000025.1, from coordinate 51,702 downwards.
TAATGGTAAAACTGTTCAAACTGGTGGTTACCGACGGCAAAACCGCGCCATTAATCGAATACGTCAACGAAAACGGCGGATTGCCCACCAATTGCACCGGCATAAAAAACGACTCTCCCTGACACAAAATCGTATCGGCCAAGCCCAATTCCGCCTGCGGCGGCGTGTGGAATACCACCGGAATACTATTGCTGTAATCGAGGCAAAGATTGGCAAAATTAATGTCGCCGTTGGGCAACACCGTACCCGCCACTGCTACCACGTAATAGGTAAAGTCTTCGGCCATACCGGGGATAAAACTAAACTGCGGAATATCGTTCACCGCCAATAAACCCGCGGGCAAAATGGCGGGATCGCTGCACAAAATAAAATACAAACCATCGCCCGATTCCAGTACCTCATCGCCGCCGGGCGTTACCGTCACCGTACCCGTTACACACACCTCCGTTACCCCGGGCGTAATACTGCCCGCGTCGGTTTGGCATTCGCAGGTACCAAAACCCGCCAAACTGGAACTGCATCCCGTTGGATTAGACACCGTGATACCGTAGGAGGAATTGGCCGGAATGGGATCGGAGGTAAACAACGTATCCTGAAAGGTGCCCGTAATGCCCGTAACGGTGTACGTTGTGTTATTCGCCGGGCCATTGGACACTTTAAAGGTTAATACAAAGGACAGGCGATCGGGGGCGCAAATTTGTTCAATATCCACAATTTCGGGCACCGGACGCACCTGAATCGTGGTTAATCCACCCGAATTCACCCCCGAACAGCCATTGGCGCTCAGACCGGTAATGCTGTAATTGGTGGTTTGCAACGGCGTAACCGGGATAAAATTGACCTGACTGGTATCGTTTTGCACCGTTTGACTAAAATTAAAACCATTGATGGTATAAACATAATCGTCGCCGCCGGTGAGGTTAATTTGCAAAAACACCGGTTCGCCCCGGCAAATATTCGTCGGGCCGGTCATGGTCGCCGTTGGTAACGCCCGCCACAATACCGGAATCGCGTTGGAAAACCGGGTGCACGGATGAACGAGATCAATACCCGTTCCGAGCGCCGGACCGACCACCGCCACTGCGTAATACGTCGTGCCGGGAATGGTTTGTCCCGGGAAAAACAAAAACGAAGGCGTGGTGCTTTGGGCCACAATATTGGCAAATGGCGGCGCGGGATTGGTCACCAAAAAATACCGCAACACATCGCCATTGGCCAAAACAACGCCCGTTGCGCCGTTAAAACTTACATTTTGACCCGCACAAACCGAAATACTTTGCGTCGGTAAAACACCCGCGTTGGTGGTACAATCACAAATGGCCATTCCCGACAACACCACACTGTCACAAGCCCATTGGTCTTTAACAACAATGTTATAATTATCGGTTTTGGGAATGGGCAACGATGTAAACACCCCCGTTTGCGGGTTCAACGTGCCATTTACCCCCTGCACAATCACCTCGTTCAGGTTGGCCGCCGTGACGATAAACGACAACGTGTACGTGTTGTTGGCAAAATCACAAAGAATGGATACCGCCCCGGCCTGCGGTGCCGCGTGGGTAATGACGGCAATGGTACTGTCGAGGGTGTTGGGGCAAAAAGCATCCGTTACGCCGGTGAGTTCCACGATCCAGGGCTGCGTGGTGGCTGTTCCCGGGATAAATAAGGTATCGTTGTTGACTGGCCCCACCGAACCGGGTACGCCATTTTGGACAAAATTCAGCGTAAATGGTCCCGTTCCCGTCATTTCTACCGGAATTAGGTGCGGTTGTCCCGCGCAAACATTAACATCAATCGAAGGAAGCGTCGCCGTGGGCAATGGCCTCCAGGTCACCGGGGTTCCAACGGCCACCGATAAACAAATATCCGTTAAAGACACTTCGCCGTTGGGCTGCCCGTTGCCCGCAATGGCCGATATATAATAGGTAGTGCCCGTTTGCCACGCCGGATTCCAGTTAAAAGAAGGTGTCGCGCTCCACGCCAAAATTTGACCTAAAGGTAAACTCGGTTGATTGTGCAGGATAAAGGCTAAAATATCGTCGTTATCGAGCGTTTGGTTGCCATTGTGGGTGGCGGTAGCCGTTTCACCGGCGCACAACAACAGCGGCGTGGCATTCATGGTACCCGCATTGGAGGTGCAATTGCAGGTAGAAACGCCGTTGACATCCACCGTACCGCAGTTATTGGCATCGTTAAACGAAAAAGCGTAATTATTGGCCTGCGGAATGGCCGAACTCACAAAATGGTTATTGGTAAATGTCCCGCTACCCGCCGTTAAAGTATAAGGTGCGGTACCACCCACAATGTCAAATTCAACGGTATAAGTCCCCGCTACCGGGTCGCAATTGCGCACCAAATTGGCAATGGTCGGTGGGTGATTGATCGTAATGATCATCGAATCCGTCAAAATTTCGTTACACCCCGGCGATTGGATATTGATGAGTTTATACACCGTTGTTTGGGTGATATTGGCCAAAATCGGGATGGGACCTTCGTCGGTAGTGACCGAAGGTTGTACAACGCCATTGATGGCATAAAACAGGGTAAACGGGGCCGTTCCCGTCACATTAACCAAAATGGTGGTACTTACGCCGTTGCAAAAGGTCAAATCGGCGGGTAAATTGGCGTTGGAATTTACAAAAACAAAAATTTCCGCCAAACCCGATACCGTGCCCGCGCAAAAAGGATTCGATACCGATACCAATTCGTAACGCGTGTACCCGGAAGGATTCACGTATATTTTTATTTCAGACAAATTGGTGGTAATGGGTGGTTGCGCTACACCATTAATCGAATACACAAACGTGTAAGGCCCCCCACCGGCCAAATTCACCGTAATGGAATCGCCGCCGCCGTTGAGACAAAGGTTATTATTGCCCGAAATCACCGCCGTAGGGCCTGCCCCTACCGTCACCGTTGCCGTCGCGAAAGCGGCATTGGCGCAACCAGCCGCCGTAATGGAAGTAAGTGCATAAACCGTTGTTACCGAAGGTGTTACGTTCAGTATAAACGGCGAAGTAGTAGCGTTAATGGCCGTTTGCGGAACGCCGTTGGCCGTGTATTGAATCGTCGCCGGAACACTTCCCGGACTGTAATTAAGGGTTAATGGCACGGTCGCGCCCGCCTGACACAACGACACCGAGCCGGACAACGCCGCGTTGGGGGCCGCCTGTACTATGGTGGTATCGCTGCCCGATACAGTACCCGTACAAACCGCATCCTCAATACTGATGAGGGTGTAAATATTCTGCCCTACCCCCGAAGCCACGGGAATCAGGGCTTGCGGGGCCGTGACCGTTACGGGCGGTTGCGACACCCCGTTTAATGCGTACGACAAGGTAAGATTCCCCGTTCCCGTCAACAACACCTGAATGGTGTCACTTTGCCCCTGACAAATCGTTTTGGGGCTGCTTACCAATTGGGCCGTGGGTGCGTTTAACCCCGTTACGCTGGCCAGTCCGCTGGCAACGGCGGCGCAATTTCCCGCTGAAGCATTGGAAATTGCGATATTATTAGGCCCAATGGCCACCGGAACGGAAAACATTACCGGTTCAATGTTGGCAATCTGTGTGGCCTGCGGCACGCCGTTGACAATGGGCGTAAACGAAAATGGCGCGGCAACCACCGAAAAATCCACCATTAATTCGGCATTTTGGCCAGAACAAACCGAGGCGGGGCCATTCAACGACAAAATAGCCGTTCCGCTGGTGGAAATGGTCACCGTTGCGCTCGAATTTAAAGTATTGGTACAAACACCCGCCGAAATACCCGTTAACGTATAAATCGTGGTAACGGTAGGGTTCACGTTCCACACAAACGGCGAACTGCCCACCACAAGCGGGGCCTGCGGCGTACCATTGGCCGAAACCTGCACCGTCGCCGGAATATTGGGATTGATATTTAAGGTCAACGGCACCGTTCCACCGGCCTGACAAGTTGAAGTTGTCCCCGTCAAAGTAGCCGTTGGGGCCACCTCTACGATGGTGGTATCCCGCCCCGATACCGTCCCGGGACAAGGGCCGCCGGTTAGCCCGGAAAGGGTGAATATATTTTGGCCAACGTTCGCCGCCACCGGAATTAAAGCCTGGGGAGCCGCCACGGTAACGGGTGGTTGCGCTACGCCGTTGAGGGCATACGTCAGCGAAAACGTGCCCGTGCCCGTCACCAACACCTGAATCGTGTCATTTTGTCCCTGGCAAATGGTCTTTTTACTACTCACCAATTGGGCAGTGGGTGCCGTAAGTCCTGTCACGGTCGCCGTTCCACTGGGAGCCGCCGGACAATCGCCCGAAGAGGCATTGGTAATGGTAATGGTATTGGTACCCGCCATCATTGGTAATGAAAACTGTACCGGTTCGTTATTGGCCGCCTGTTCGGCCTGCGCTACGCCGTTGAGCACCGGGGTAAAAATAAAAGGTGCGACCAATTCCGAAAAATCTACGGTAAAACTGGCCGATTGCCCCGGACAAACCGCGTTGGGGCCATTTAGTGCCAATGTCGCCGTTCCGGACGCCGAAAATGTCACCAAAGTGCTGGAATTAAGGGGACTGGTGCAAATACCCGTTGAAATAGACGTAAGGGTGTAGGTCGTACTGGTGGTTGGGTTTACCACAAAATCGAACGGTGAACTACCCGCTAATAACGCCGTCTGAGGTATCCCGTTGGCTGTATATTGAATGGTTGCCGGTAGGTCATCGGGGGTGTAGTCAATGGTGAGCGTGACCGGGACCGCCGAACAAAGCGCCGTTCCACCGCTTAATGTAGCCGTTGGAATGGCCTGAACCGTGGTCATATCGTCGCCGCTCACCTCGCCGGGACAAACGCCGCCGGTGAGACTGACCAGGGTAAAATCATTGGTACCAACGGAAACCGGTACGGTAATATTCGCCTGCGGGGCCGAAACAGTCACGGGGGGCTGATTTGCGCCGTTAATGGCATACACCAATGAAAAAGAACCGGTTCCGGTGATTTGCACCTGAATAACGTCGCTGGTCCCCTGGCAAAGTGTATTGGGACTATTGAGCAACGTGGCGGTGGGCGTGGCCACACCCGTCACATTTGCAGTACCCGAACTCGGCGCGGGACAATCTCCCGCCGAGGCATTGGTGATGGTGATGGTATTATTGCCAATGTTCACCGGTAACGAAAACACCACCGGCTCCACATTGGAAGTTTGTTCGCCCTGCGGCACCCCATTGAGCACGGGTGTAAACACAAAAGGCGCATTTCCGCCGGTAAAATTCACCGAAAACGTGGCTTCTTCGCCGCTGCACACCACATTAGGGCCACTGAGCGACAGCGCCGCCGTTGCGGGAGCCGACACCGTTACCGTTGTCGAAACGGGCAAACCGGCGCAATTGGCATCGGAGAGGTTGGTGACCGTGTACGTCACCGATGGCGGGGCCGGGGTAATGGGAATACTGATGCTGTTGCCATTCACCGTAAATGCTCCGGCGGGGCTGCCGTTGGCGGTGAGGGTAAACGTAAACGGGGCTTCTCCGGTAAAATTAATGTCCAAACTGGCCGACTGCCCCGCGCAAAGGTTGGGAACGGGATCCAGAACGGCCACCGGACTTTCAAAAACATTAATTGTGGTGGTGGCATCCGTGCCGCAGGGACCGCTGGGCGTAAATGTCAGTGTTACCGGCCCCGACAAACCGGCGGGGTTAAAATTGGTTCCCGAAACGCCGGGACCCGACCAGGTACCGTTGGGCACCGTCGGATCTGCCAAAGTGGTTAAATTAAACAACGCCGCGCTGCTGCACATATCCGGGCCGGGTTGCAACACCGGATTGGGACAAGGCACGTTAAATTGCAGTGCGTTGGTGGTCGTTTGGGGACATCCGGATGGTAACGGGTTGATGATACCTTTTACCCAATAAGGCCCGCCGTTGCACATGGCATCGGTGATGGTGACATCAAAGGGAGGAATGGTAAACGGCGAAGTGCCGCCACCGCCACCGCCGCCGGGTAGATTGGGGAAACCACAACTGGCATTGCCGTAAATGGGAAAAAAGAAACCGGCATCGGTGACAAAAGCGCCGTCGCCGCCCGCCAAAGAACCGGGATTGTAAGTCGTATTATCGTTACAACCGCAACTCAGGCTGATATTGGTTGACACCGAACCGCCGCTGTTGGGAAAAGCGTCCAGCGCACGGGTACAGCCGTTTTGCATGACGTAAATCACGGGCGAAAAAGGGCACAACGACCCAAAATTGTAGTTAAAATCGTAACCGGCGCTGGTAAAAATAATCACCGGAACCCCCGAAGGTACCACTTCGCCTGGTCCGGCCCCCACAATGGTAGCGCCGGTGCAAATGCTCTGAATGGAAGCAATGGCCCCCGCCGAGGGTTCCTGCCACCCGCAACCACCGCCAATGTCAAAATTACCGGCCCCGTCGTCCACGGCATCGGCAAAATCAATGGACAGGTCATCTACTGCGAAACCACTGCCCGACCACATGGCCACAATTTCGTTGTTGGCTTCGGTGCCGCAGGCATTAACGTACAACGCCAGGGTAAGCGGGCAGGAAGAACAAGCCGACGGCGGTGCTACTTCCACCGGCGAACACCCAAGCAAAATACCCTGGCCCGCGTACGGGTTAAATCCGGCAGAAGTACCGTAATACCAGTCAATACAGGTACCGGGCTGCAAACCCGTTCCGGTGGTATTTAAGGTAAACATATCGCCGGGGCACAACGTACAGGGCGTAAAACCCGGTGCACAATCGGATGAAGTGAGGGTAGAACTTTGGCTAAGGGTAGGACAAGGCTGGCTAAAAACCGGAACGTGAAAGAAAAAGCCTAAACACATTAGAACTGTAATCAGTAATGGTGTTTTTGTCCGAACAAAATTTTTTTGAAAATAAACCATAAAGTGAGTATCCGCGAGGGTGCGGAGATCAATCGTAAGCATGGGATGAAAAGGATAAGGATTAATAAAAGATAAGGCGGCTAAGGTAGAAAGATTTAAAAAGTTCCTTTGCAAAAATTTAACCGAATGCAGCATTACAGCAAATAAATGCGTCCTGTTAATAAAATTTGGTGCATTTTCGCGGATGGATAACCAGCCTTATCCTGAATGGGTATCTTGGAACTTTTTGTTCCCATTTTTTAAAAAAATCACCATACGTTTCGGTCCATGTCTCATCTAAAAATTATTTTTTTATTTTTAATTATGCTCCTGGCTCACGGGAAAATAATGGCCACGCACATCGTGGGCGGCGAAATTACATACCGTTGCCTTGGTGATGACATGTACGAAATAAAACTCAGTGTTTACCGGGATTGCTTCAACGGTGTTCCACCATTTGACGACCCGGCCTCACTGGGTATTTTTAACAGTAATTTTGAGTTATTGGAACAAAAATTATTGGTCTGGAACCAACAAGACGATACCCTGCTCATTTATCTTAACAACCCCTGCCTCACCCGTCCGCCCAACATTTGTGTGCACCGAACCACTTATCTCACCACGGTAAAACTCCCGCCCATTCCCGGTGGTTATAAATTGGTGTATCAGCGGTGTTGCCGCAACGAGTTGATTCGCAATATCCCCCTGCCGGAAGATGTGGGCATTACCATTATTTCCGAAATTACCGACAAAGCCATTGCCGAATGCAACTCCAGCGCGGTATACAACAACTGGCCCCCTTTGGCTATCTGTGTACACGAACCCATAGATTTTGACCACGGCGCCACCGACCCGGAAGGCGATTCATTGGTGTACCGGCTCTGTACGCCGCTTTCGGGGGCCACCTCACTTGACCCCATGCCCCAACCACCTTACAACGGGCCTTACGAAGAAGTGGAATGGAAACTACCTTATGACCTCACCAACCTGCTCGGCGGCGACCCGCTTACCATTGATCCGGCCACCGGGTTTATGACCGGCGTGCCCAACCTGGTGGGCAATTTTGTGGTGGGAGTCTGCGTGGATGAATACCGCGACGGCGAAATTATTTCCATTACCCGCCGCGATTTTCAATATAATGTAGCCGATTGTGGCGTACCCGTTGCGGCGTACACCGCGCCCGTGCGCCAATGCGACAACCTCGAAGTGAATTTCGTGAATCAAACGCAGTTAAATGATCTGGGTATTTCCAATTGGTATTTTGATTGGGGAGGCAACCTTGGCCTTTTTTCTGACCAATACAGCCCCACCTTTACCTACCCCGACACCGGCCAGTACCAGGTAGCGCTTATTGTTAACCCCGGTTACAGTTGTTCGGACACCATTATACAGGATGTGTGGATCACCGAAACCCAGGCCGACGCCAACATTGACCTTGATTTTATCGAATGCGACGAGAACGGTGCCACCCTCCACCTCAATGACCAAAGCACCGACCCGATTTTTGGCATTAGTGGCGTCAACTGGCGCGTAACCGGACCGGGAAACCTGAACTTTTTGTCCGGCACCACCGATACCAGTGTCGTACTCAAAGTCGCCGGCACCTATAACGTGCGCCTTACGGCCACCGGCGGAAACGGCTGCCAGGATGTGATTAACGTACCGGTTAACCTCCCCTTTTCGCCCGGCCAAATCCTCACCGATACCTATTCCATTTGCGCTGGCGACTCCATTCCCCTTTACCCCAACGCCAATCCTAACCTGAGTTATACGTGGCTGCCTGACCCCGAAATTAACGATGTCAACGCTGCCAACCCCGTGGTTTCGCCCGAAAACACAACGACCTACACCGTAAAAATTGTCCAAAGCGCATCCACCTGCGAATGGACCCGAATGGTCACGGTACAAGTATTAGGGCCGGGGCAACTATCGGCCACGGCCAATCCGGTATCTATTTTAAAAGGGCAAAGCAGCCAACTGAGCGCCGTTTTTCCCGGCAACGTCAGTTATGCCTGGACCCCGGAGGCGACGCTCTCGGACCCCGACATTGCCAACCCCGTTGCGACCCCCGAAGTCACCACCGATTATACCGTCGTGGTCACCTCCACATCGGGTTGCACCAATGCCGTCACCGTGCGGGTGGTGGTGATTGATCCTTTTTGCGACGATCCGTACATCTTTTTCCCAACGGGTTTTTCGCCCAACGGCGACAACGAAAACGATGTATTGCGCATCGAAAGCCGCTTTATTGATGAAGTGTATTGGATGGTGTACAACCGCTGGGGTGAAAAAGTATTTGAAGCCTTTAATTTGACCGATGCCTGGGACGGCACCTACAAAGGACAGGCACAACCCATGGAAACGTACGGGTACTATTATCGGGTACGGTGCCTCAATGGAACGGTAACCGAGAAAAAAGGAAACGTCACCTTGATACGATAATGCCATATTGGCAGTATAAAATAAAAATAACAGACTTTTTGTCATGCACGATGTCATTTTTTTACCTGGCACGGCCCAAAAACGGATTGGTACAGGAATTGAATAAGCATATTCGTCGAGCAATTCGGCAATATTCAATAACAATTAAAAAAGCACATTAGATATGACACTCGTAAAGCATCAAACCGCTCATCCTTTCAGAAACGTATGGAACGACTTCTTTTTCAGCCCGGTTTGGGAAAACAACGTAGCAACGGCCGTTCAGCCCGCCGTTAATATTTTGGAAATTGAAAACGGTTTCAAATTGGAAGTCGTCGCTCCCGGCTTTGACAAGGAAGATTTTACGTTAAAAATTGAAAAAAATATTTTGACCATTTCGGCCAAAAAAGAAGTAAAAACGGAAGAGAACAGCGCCAAACCGGTGTACCGCCGCAAAGAATACACATTTGCCGGTTTTGAACGCTCATTCAAACTCCCCGAAAGCATTGATAACGAACAGATTAATGCAAGTTTGAACAATGGTATTCTGCACGTTGACCTGGTAAAAAAACCCGAATTGACGCCAGCGGTAAAAACCATCACAGTGGCTTAATTGCGCTAAAAAAAGGGTTAAAATAGATGAAATCCGTTGTGGCTATGGCTACAGCGGATTTTTTTTGTTGAATTTTGTTGTAAATTTTTTAATTTCAGTTAAACAAATCGTAACTTTGCGTTGTTTTTCTCGTACAAAATAACAAATTCAGTTTTTTGGCTTAAAAATTACTGAATTATACATAAAGAAATTTTCATAAGGTTAGTTAATAGGGTTTTAGGTGTTTTCGGGAGCCAAATGCAGTAATGTATGGCTCCCTATTTTTTTGTCTCAAGCCACCTACCCCTATTCATTTAGTTCGCTTATCTTTGCCCGTCACCCAAATCATTGTTAATTCTATTTACAAACCATAAAATTGTGCAGCCAACTGACTCCTCTTTTTCAGAACATCAACTGCTTTTGGGGCTTTCCAACGCAGATCCCGATACCTTAAAATTTATTTTCACCGATTTGAGACCCAACGTCGTAAAATCGGTACAAGCCTTGGGTGGCTCACCGGCCGATGGCAACGTTTTTTTCCAAACGGCACTCATGGACACGGCCCAAATGGCCCGCTCCGCCCAGTTCCCCGAAGACGCAGCCCTGAAAGAAGTCTTACTCGAATTGGCCAAACAGCACTATTCCGACTGGTCCAAACGCAACGCCCCTTCTGAACCCGCCGTCGAAATCCCCACCGAAGACCTGGATGCCGAACCCCTCGCACCCGCCTGGATGCCTTCCGATGAGGCGCTAAAAGCCACTCGCCAACACATTTACGTGTGGAAAACGCTGAATAAACTCAGCAGTGGGTGCAAAGCCACGTTGCTGGAACTGCCCATCGAAGAAGAATCCACCTGCAAAACCGAATTGGCCATTGCCCTCAACAAAGGCACCACCAATCCCGACCCCACGCTGCCCGGCTACGCTCTGGACGCCCTGCGCCGTCGGCAGGATTACCAAATTTGGACCACCATCCGCAAATACGAAGAATACACCGAAAAAGGCCTAACCCTGGACGGTAAAGCACCCAAAACGGACAATACCGTGCTAAAATACGCCTTTCTCACGTTACTGATGATGAGTTTGAGTTACGGCATTTTTTCGTATTTTAATCGGCCAAAACCGGCGGGGGAAATTTTTAACCAAAATTTTGCGCCCCCGCAAAGCCTGATGACCGACATGAACCGGCGCTTCGAAAACGACACGTCGGGCATTGAAAAACCAGAACGTTGCGCCGATTTTTTCCGGAGTGCCGACGATTTTTACGGACAAAAAAACTATTCCGCCGCCGCCGATGTGTTGTTGCAAATGGTGGATAACGATGAATTATCCCCCTGTCACGCCGATGCTTTTTTTGCGCTGGGCATTATAAGCCTGAAACGGGAAGAACCCGGCGATGCGTTGCAGTACATGGCCAAAATTGACAATATTGAGGCGTACGGCGAAGATTTATACTGGTACCAGGCCCTGGCATTTGTCCAAATGGCCAAACGCAGTTCCTCGTACCGCACCGTTGCCCGCGGCGCGATGGAACGTTTTTTGGAAAATACCCGCAACGAAGAACGCCGCCAGCAAGGCGAAACCATGCTGAAAGAACTTCAATAAACCTGATAAAAAATGGGAAAAATCGCATTATTGGCGGGTGCCACCGGATTAACCGGGGCGGCACTGCTCGAACAACTATTAGCCCACCCCGCCTACGATACCGTTGTGGTACTCGTTCGCCGCGAATTACCCCTACAACACCCCAAACTCCGGCAAATTCAGTTGGACTTTGACCATCCCAACCCCGACGCGCTGCGGGGCGACGATTTCTACTGCGCCCTGGGCACTACCCTCGCCAAAGCCGGTAGTAAGGAAGCGCAATACAAAATTGATTGCACTTATCCCTCGGAACTGGGTCGTTTGGCGCGGGCCAACGGCGTACAACGTTATTTGTTGGTGTCGTCGGTAGGTGCCGATGCGCAATCGGGGAATTTTTACCTGCGCACCAAAGGCGAACTGGAAAACAACCTGAAAGCCCTGAAATTTGACCGTTTTGTGGCGGCCCGCCCGTCGTTTTTGCTGGGACAACGCCAGGAATTCCGCCTCGGCGAACGCATTGGTATTGGGTTGTCGTACGTCATTTCGCCGCTGTTGATGGGTGGACTGCGCAAATACCGGGGCATTCACGTGCGCCAGATTGCCGCTGCGTTGATCCGGTTAGCCAACGATGGGCAAACGGGTGACTTGGTGGTGGAGTACGATGGGTTGGTGGGTTAATAAATTTCACCGCTCCCCCCCCTTTCAACACAAGTTCTTTCGACCCGTAAAAAAAATGTCTCTGCCACAGTGATCAACACTGCAACAGAGACATTGTATCGGAGTGTACCGAAAATATAAACCTATTTGTCCAATTTTCCCTTCTCCGCGTCGCGCATACCCTGGCGAATTTCGTCTTCCACCGAGTTTTTGGCGTTGTTAAACTCACGGATACCACGACCGAGGCCGCGCATGAGTTCAGGTATTTTCTGGCCCCCAAACAACAACAATACTACCAAAAAGATCAATACAAACTCGGTAGCACCCAAATTGCCGAGAAACAGCAGCGTAAATAATGTGATATTTGTCATAATCAGTAATTTTAATGAGTCGCTTTGACCCTTAATTGGGTGCAAAGTTACATCGTTTTATTCAAATTGGGCGGATTAATTGTAACTATCCTGTCGCTCACGGCTGGATAGTTACTAACCCACCAATACTTTGCCGGTCATTTCGGCCGGTGCTTCGATACCCATAAAATGCAACAACGTAGGCGCTACATCGGCGAGGCGACCATTGCTGATGGTGGCGACTTTTTGCGGCGTTACGGCGATACACGGCACCGGATTTTTGGTGTGCGCGGTATTGGGTGAACCATCGTCGTTGATCATGTAGTCGGAGTTACCGTGGTCGGCAATCACGAGGCAATGGTACCCTTTTTCGAGGGCCAGTGGAATAATTTGCGCCATACAATGGTCAACGGTTTCGGCGGCTTTAATGGCGGCTTCAAACACGCCGGTGTGGCCCACCATATCGGCATTGGCAAAGTTGAGGCAAATAAAATCAGGGGTGTTTTCGCGAATATCCTGCATAATCGCCTCGGTAATGCCCGGTGCGCTCATTTCGGGTTGCAGGTCATAGGTCGCCACTTTGGGCGAGGCCACCATGAGGCGGCGTTCGCCCTCGAAGGGGTCTTCGCGGCCACCGGAGAAAAAGAAGGTGACGTGCGGGTATTTTTCCGTTTCGGCAATGCGCACCTGGGTTTTTCCGGCGTTGGCCACTACTTCGCCCATTGTCATGGACACATCGTCTTTTTCGTACACCACTTTTACGTCGTGGAAGGTTTCGTCGTATTTGGTCATGGTCACGTAATACAATGGCAGCGCTTCCATGTCGTATTCTTCCATGTTTTGCTGGTGGAGCACCTGCGTGATTTCGCGGCAGCGGTCGGTGCGGAAATTAAAACAAATCACCACATCGTCGGGTTTGATGAGGCCGTCGGCGTTGACGAGCATGGGGGGAAAAAACTCGTCGGTTACATTGGCGTCGTATTGAGCCTGAATGGCGGCCAATGGATCTTCTATCGTTTCACCAATGCCATACACGAGCAGATCATAGGCTAATTTGACGCGTTCCCAGCGTTTATCGCGGTCCATGGCGTAATAGCGCCCAATAATGGACGCCAGTTGCACGGGTTGATGTTCGATGTGTTGCAATACTTCTTCCAAAAAACCTTTACCACTTTTGGGGTCACAGTCGCGGCCATCGGTAAAAGCGTGGATATAAGCCTGCGATACGCCGTATTGTTCGGTCATATCGCACAGGGCTTTGAGGTGGTTGATGTGCGAGTGTACCCCGCCATCGGAGACCAGGCCCATAAAATGCAGGGCAACGTTGTGGTTTTTGGCGTGTTCAAAGGCGGCTTTGAGCACCGGATGCGCGGCAAAACCGCCTTCACGTACTTCTTTGTTAATACGCGCCAGTTCTTGCCACACCACTCGTCCGGCCCCGATATTCAGGTGCCCCACTTCGGAGTTACCCATTTGCCCCTCGGGCAAGCCCACGTCTTCCCCATAAGTAATGAGGGTAGAATGCGGGTAATTGGCCATTAAGGAATGGATAAACGGGGTTTTGGCATTAGCGATGGCATCGGCGGAAGGTTTTGGACCCAGCCCCCAGCCATCGAGTATAAAAAGTGCTGCTTTAGACATAGTGCTTTTCGACAAATTGGATTGCTGCGCAAAGGACGGCAAATAAAGTGAAAAGTGAAAAAGTGCAGCGTGAAAAATGAACGGTCTCTAATATTTTCGTATAAACACTTCAAAAATCAAAAATCTTATATCAAAAATATTATATCAAAAACATACGAACAAAACGCACAAAATACGCTAAAAAGCCGCCTCATAAGGGGCACTTTTTGAGGAATCTCATTCGTCCAAAATCTCAACCGCTCTGAGATGTCATCTCTCCGTACCTCCGAGATGCACATCTCGCCGCAGCACGCTCTACCACGGGTAAAAACTTCAAAAACCATATTTTTACCTATTTTTTAGGTTCACCAACCTCGTTAAGAATTGTTCTTTTTTCCACTTGTTTTTCTAAATCATACTCAATAAGCATTTTTTTAGTTTCTTCTGATCGATTTCGAAGATATTTTTCTATATAAATTTTATCATAAGAAATATACTGTATTTTTTTTGGGTCTCTGCCATGATGGCCACAAACGACACCAAACACTAAAGCAACCAACTCCTGTTTTTCAATTGCATATATTCTATAGTATATCCCGTGCGTTCCATACATTAATACAGAAATATACTTATTTTCAAAGGCCACTGCATCTATAACCTTTGTAATCTCTTCAAATATAGTAACCGTACTTAACACATTGTCACCTACTGTAATATCCATTCGTTTTTTATCGTCAGACTGAATACCATAAACGCATACTTTAAGTCCGGCACTATCTTTATGATATATAGTATCGCTACTTACTTGTTGCCCGAATAGTGAGATCTGTAAAATTGCACACAAAATACAAAATATTAATTTTTTCATGGTTAATTTTTTATTTTAGTTACCGTAAAATCCTTTTCAAACTTCAAAACCGTAGTTTTCCCAGATTTACCAGAGTACATAATACATCCTTCTTTATTGGCATGTTTTATGTCTCCCCAATCGTAAACATCATATTCTTTGTAGTACTTTAAACCTTGTTCTATGTCATAAACAGACCACTTTGCCCAAAATTTATTTTTCTCAAGTTGAGTATCCTCGTATGTTGCAAAAAAGTACTGGTTAATACCATAGATAAACGTATTAATTCCACAAGGCTCTTTAAGTACTTCTTTTTTCTGCTTCATGTCAAAAACCGTATAAGTTAATGGCATATTGGACTCAACCCCTTCTCCGTAATCCTCCCCGGATTTATAACAAAAGTACCGGCCATCACAAAGTAAAAAACCACTTCCTCCGTCATTGATAATACCCCTGTGTTCATACTTAAGATTTCCCCTGCTATCGTAAACCGCCAACGCAAGTCGTGAAGCAGCAAAATCCGAACGATGTCCCACTACCTCCATTACGTAGATAATTCCAATTTCTTTGCGGGTTTGGTTTGGTTCATATATATCGGTAACGCTACTGCTAATCTGAACTCTTACACTATCTGTACCGGGGTAAAAATTGTTTACTTCTTCATCGGTGAGCATAAACAGCGGATCCGTTTTTAAAATAAGGAATGGAACACTGTACACCGGGGTATTCAAATATTCATGTACGCCAACTTCACGCCCTTTCAGATTGTAAAAAGGGGAACTTTTCACCAAATCTAACCTTTTGAGTAGTTTGTTGGTGGTGGAATCCCAAAATTCAACTGCGACGTTGATACCGGCTACTCGATCTTCAATTACCCGTATTGCCTCGAAAGGTTTTGGAATATATTGCTGAACAGATGGGGATTTCGCCTGTCCAACCAAAAATGAAGCATAAGCCAGCAGCAGCATCGTTAAAAGATTTTTTTTCATTGTGTACATTAAATTTAGTTTTGTAAAAAGTTGCATTACAAATGAACGAATAAATTACAGCGTACCCAAGCCATAAAAGGGCACAAGCAATTAGCGAGGTGGCATTGCCCCTCGCGATGATTCACCCACACCCAACTTCATCAACACGCCCCCATTCCCGCATTGCGGATCGGAGAGGTAATTGTGGATGAGTTTGATCATCGTAAAACCCACTTTTTGCTGCGCACTCACCGTTGGGTCAATGATACTGCCCGCAACAATGCCCGCAAAATACGTGTCCAGATCCATGTCGGGCGCGTACTGCGCGTAACCATTGGGCATACCTACCGTGAGAATGCCGTCCAGACCCAATTCGGCGCAACGCGCAAGTCGGGCTTCGTAAATGGCTTTTGCAATACCTTTTTTCCGAAAATCGGGGTGCACCCCAATGTCCAAATCGTACATCCATTGGCCATCGGGTTCGTGGGTGGTGAGCATCATATTGCCCGAAATATCGAGAAAAGTATGGTCTTTTTCGGTGTAGTGGTAGCGCATGGTTGTGCTCATACCCACCACCACATCGCCGTACGTAGCCACAAATTGCCCCTCCGGAAATATCCGCAAATGGGCCTCGTAATGCGCGGTGCCCATGCGTTCTTCGGGCGATAACGACGGAAAAACCCGCTCCTGCAACTGAACTAAAGCGGGAATATGGTGCGGTTGAGTGGGCAGAACCTTAAACATGGTCATTTACTTCGAGGCTATACATGGCAAAACCGCTTTTAATCCGCGGCTCAAACCAAGTGCTTTTGGGGGGCAAACTTTCGTTGCGGTCCGACAAGGCGTATAATTCGCCAAAAGACACCGGATACATCAAAAAACCGATGGCGTTGGGCGTTTGTTCGGTCGCGGCCAGCATACCTTGCAAACCACTCGCGCCGTCAATGTAGGTAATTCGTTTGTCGGAACGCACCTCTTCGACGTGAAAAAGGCGTTTAAACACCAAATCATTTAACAAATTGGTATCCAAAACGGGGCCTAACAGTTCAATTTCCTGGCCTAATGCGCTCAAATCGAGGCTAAAACACTGTCCGCCCCGAACAACCATCAATTCTCGTCTGTGCGCGGGCAAACGCGGCGTATCCACGGGCAATACATCAAACACTGTATTCAGGTATTCCCAATGCTTTTCGGTTTCGGGTTCATCCGCAAAAGTCATGAGGCGGTGATAACCCAAAATCTGCAATTGGTCATCGGGGAAAAAGGCCGCGAAGAGGTGACTAAAGTCCAAATCAGCGCGTTCTTCGGCGGGAAGTTGGGCAAAATTGGCAATGGTGGTGGTTCGGTGGTGGCCATCGGCGATATAAACGGCTTCAATGTCTGCAAAAATCAACCGCACTTTTTCGAGGTCCGAGGGTTCCGTTACGAGCCAATACAGGTGCTCTTCGCCGTCTTCGGGTACGGCCAGCGTAAACGACGGTTGGTGCCCTGCCGTGTACGCTTGCATCCATTCCGACAGCGCCGGTTGGGCCGGAAAAGTGAGCAAAACGGGTTTAATCACCGCTTTCCAATCCTGCAACAACAGGTGGTATTCGGCTTCGCGGCGGGTGAGCGTTTTTTCGTGTTTTTTTATTTTGCCCAAATGAAAATCGCGGATGTCATTTAAAGCCAAAATGCCCGTGTGGGCGTGGTGGGCTTTTTTAATTTGATAAATGGCAATGCCCTCCGCCAAAGTTTGGTACCAGCCCTGGTCAACGTAAGAGCGAATATCGTCTTTGACCCGAATGGCCAGTTCTCGCAAAGAAGGCACCAAATTGGCGCGCGGTGTCATTAAAGAAAGCGGTTGAATGCGCATGTGGTGGTATAAATATCGGGTGGGTTAGTTCATGTTATAGGTGATGCCCAAACGCGTTTGGCGGCGCAGTTGCACGGGCGCCAGCAGGTCGTCGAAAGAGCCGTTGGCGTCCAATCCGTACGATTTTCGGTTAAAAACGTTGAGGACATTAAAATACAATACAAAGTTTTTGTTGAGGTAAAAACGCCCCATAATATCGGTGGTGGAAAAACCCGGGTGGCGATCGCGCACCAATTTGCGGCCCCATCCCGAATTAAATACCGCTCCTTTGCTCGACACCGACGACTGCCGGTTGTAGGCCAGCGTCATTTGAAACTTGCCACTCCGCCCCGATGAGCGCAACTGCGTAATCCAACGCGGAAAATTGCGGATGGCATCGGTGGTGCCGTAATTGAGCGGTAAAAACTCCTTTCCACGGGTATATTGCACAAAAGCCTCCCCTTTCCAGGCCACACCGGACCGTTTGGGATCTTTAGCGGCGGTGGACAAACCCACCAAGCGCAGTTGAATCCCCCAAAGTTTTTGCGAAAGCCCCGCCGGGTAATAATATCCCGAAATAAGTTTGTTATCGCGATTGGTGTACAACATGCCGCCTTCGGCCAAATTATAGGCATTTTGGCCAAAAAACAACAACTCCGAAAACCGGCGTTTGATACCAATTTCAAAAGATTCGACCCGCTCGGTGTAGCGATACGAGGAAAAATTCTCTTCTTGTTCGGGAGATATTCCGTTCAGATAAGTAATAAAGGAGACAGAGTCAATATTATACGTGTTTAAGTCCTGATAGGGATGAAATACCTTGTACGCTTTGGAGGCATTGGCAAAAACGGAGGTTAACGAATCTAATTTGTACAACACCGAAAAACGGGGAGTGCCAACCCCTTCTACACTGACCGAATAGCCGCCGGATATTTTCCATTTCTTAAAATCCAAATTGTAGGAATTGTAAACATGCGCCAATACGTTAAAATAACTATCATTTTCACCATAATAATCACGCTTGGGTGATCTCAAATAGCCTGCCTGCGGAGAGCCATCCAAAACAGAAAGCAACATACCAGCATGTACGGTAAAAAATGAGGCTAACTTTACCGATCCGGTATTCTCCCAACGCAAATCCCGGCTACCTCCGTTGATGTATCGTGGGCCATTTACCCACAAGTCGGCATAATTGCCAAGGACCAACTGTTTGTAATTATAGGCCGTATTTTGCAAATCTCGGTTTTTGAAAACCAAGGCACCTTTGGCATCAAAAACCGGCGCCATCGTTGAAAAATCGTCAATATTATACCGCTCGAAGGTTATATTCGACACCAAATTCAACCTTTCGCGTTTCAAAAAAACCCTCAAATTATACACATCCATTTTTTCTTTCAAAATATTGTCCTGCGTCGCGTACGAAAACGAAAGCGGGTTAAACCCCAAACTCGAATGATCGCTGCGCTCCATGCGGTGGTACGTAAATTCCAGCCCCCGCCAGTCAATCAACATACCGAACATACGACTTTCGTGCGCCAAACCGGACACCCTTAGTTCTTGGGTAGAGTCGTTTTCTAAAGCCTCATCGAAACGATTTATTGCTTCTAAATCATCGGTTGTCATATTATTCAGCATATAACTATTGGCATTAAACACCTCTTTGTCATCTTTCCATTTTATACTCCCAAAATTACGCACCGTACTACTCCCGTACAAACTGAATTTCAACACATTATCATCGCGAAATAACCGCCCGCCAAACATCAAATCGAGGTTATTAAAACTTTTGGACCCAAATCCCAAATCCGCCTGGGTAAAAATGGGGCGATCGGTTTCTTTTAAAATAATGTTCACCACCCCCGCGCAGGCCTCGTTTCCGTACATCATGGCCCCGCCGGTGCCGTACATCACCTCAATGCGCTCGGCCTGCCGAATGGGCAACTGCGCACCAATGGGCATCCCCAATGTCCCCGATGGCTTGATGGGTACGTTATTGATCAAAATCTTGACGTATTGATTGCCCGATAAACCGCGCATCATAAAGGTTTCGCCTTCGGTCGAATTGCCCGGTTGCGATACCCGAATACCGGGTGCGGCCTTCAGTACATCCACCAGGGTTACAAAACCGTAGCGCAAGATCTCGTCGGAGGTAATAACCCACGTGGAAAAAGGGATATCCATCATTTCTTCGTCCGTGCGGTTGGCCGAAGAAAAAGTGAACATTGATTTTTCTTTTTTGAAAGAAGATACGTCTTTTTCCCGCAATTGCTCCGGGGTAAGCAACAGTGAACTGTCTTTTTGAGCCGCCCCGCGAAAAGGTGAGGCAACCATTAACAGTAAAATTGCCCCAATGGTCAGGCTTTGGATACTCATAAAAACGTTGTGCATTTGAAGTGCAAAAAAAGCGGTTTTCGTCCAGCCCACCAATCAAACCCGGATGAAAAACAAATTTATTACCGATAAGGTGGCATTCCACCTACATTTGCAACATGAAAAACGTATTTATTAGTTTTGTTTTTTTAGCCATTTTCGCCATTTCTGCCTGCACCACCGAAGGCGAAGGAGGCCACGCTTCCATTCAGGGCTATATCCACACCAGTAAACTCAGTTCTACGTTTACCCAACTCCTCGACCAATACCCCGCCAAAGACCAGGATGTGTATATCATCTACGGCGACCGAACCTGGGGTTTCGACGACCGGACGCGCACCGATTACCAGGGCCGCTTTTCGTTCGATCTGTTGTACACCGGCAATTACAAAATCTACACTTACTCGCGTGATTCATCTCGAACCGACCTCAGCGGAACTATTGCCGTGGTCCGTGACGTTGAAATCACGCGTCGAAAAGAAGTCGTTACGCTCGACACAATACACATTGTAGATTAATACCTATGCAACTCATTGTACTTGGCTCCGGGGCCGGTGGCCCGTTTCAGGGCCGAAACTACACGGCCCACCTGTTAAAATCGGGGTCGGAAACTTTTTTGATTGACTGCGGCGAAGGAACGCAACACCAACTCTACCACTACCGGGTAAAATACGACGGGGTGGCCCAAATATTTATCAGCCACCTGCACGGCGACCACGTGTACGGCCTGATGGGTTTAATTACCTCTTTTTGCCTCAAACGCCGCACCGATCCGCTCACGATTTACGGACCAGCCGGTTTGCGCGAATTGGTGGAAACCATCAGTCGAATTTCGGGGGTTTGGTACCCTTACGAATTATCGGTGGTGGAAGTGGACACCACCGTACACGCCAAAGTTTTTGAAAGTAAACACAACGAGGTTTGGAGCATTCCGCTGCACCACCGTACCCTGTGTACGGGCTGGTTGTTTAAAGAAAAACCGCGCCCCGATAACATTTTACCCGAAAAAATTGAGGAATACCAAATTCCGTTCAGCGCCATTCCGGCCATCAAAAGCGGCGGTGACTACACCCTGCCCAACGGCACTATTGTCCCGCACGGGGAACTGACCGTTCCGGCCAAAGCGCCGCGTTCGTACGCTTTTTGCAGCGATACCGCCCCTTCCGAAGAAGTTGCGCGCTGCGTTGCCGGGGTTTCGCTGTTGTACCACGAAGCGACGTTTACCAACGAACACCACGAAGAAGCGGCTTATTCCGGGCATTCGACCGCAGAACAAGCCGCTGATATTGCCCGGCAAGCCGGGGCGGAAAAACTATTGTTGGGACATATTTCGTCGCGTTACCGAGACACCGAGCAGCATCTTTTGGAGGCCAAAGCGGTATTTGAACGCGTAGGAATGGTAACGGAAGGCGGCGAATACGAGGTGTAATCGCCGCCTTTTTTTATTTTACCAAATGACCATTTCGTAAGGCAAACGCGCCTGAATACCTTTGGCGTTGCGAATATCGCGGAAAGAGCGGTAAACGGGGTACATATCGCCCAATTCTGCCTTCAACACCGAATTGCTGATGGCATCATCGCGGTCTTTTTTGTTGGTGTATTTGTCCACAAATTGCTCCAGACCCGTTTTGGTTTCCGGGTACTCTTTGGTTTTGTATTTGTCAATGCTGGCCAAACGAGCAGCGGCGGCCAAAGCGCGGTCAAGACCACCAATATCATCCACCAAACCAATTTCTTTGGCCTTAATACCGGGCCAAACCCGTCCCTGCGCAATTTCGTGAATTTCGTCGCGGGTTTTGTGGCGGCCTTTGGCAACTTTACTCAAAAAGTCTTCGTAAGTGGCTTCAATGCGCGCCTGCACAATTTTGCTTTCCTCGTCGGAAAAATCGAGCAGTGGTGTACCAAAAGCCGAGAATTTGCCGGTTTTTACCGTATCTACCGTAATACCGAGGTTATTTTTCATGGTTTTTTGCAAAATGGGCACAATACCAAACACCCCAATGGAGCCGGTAATGGTTCCCGGTTCGGCAAAAATACTGTCGGCCTGGCAACCAATATAATATCCGCCGGAAGCCGCCACGTTGGCCATACTCACCACCACGGGTTTACCGGCCTGTTTGCACAACAGCACTTCGCGGAAAATATTTTCGCTGGCCAACACCGAACCACCGGGCGAATCCATGCGAATAACCACGGCTTTGATGCGGTCATCGTTGCGAATTTTGCGCAAAATTTTCACGTATTGTCCATCGGTAATGGAATTGGGTTCCGCACTTACGCCATCGGTGATGGTACCTTCCATGTACACGACGGCAATTTTGTCTTTTGCATCGGTCAGATCCACGCCTTTGCCTTTGGCCACGTAGTAATCGTCCATTTTGATGCGGTTGAGTTTATCCTTTTCGTTGAGGCCAATGCGTTTTTTCATGGCGTTAATGGCTACGTCTTCGTGACCGATATGGTCAACGAGGCGATTTTTCTGGGCCATTTCGGCGCTAAAACCTTCGTAACGGTCGGCAATACCGCGCAAATCGTTGGGACTAATGCCCCGGGTGCGGGAAATATCGTTGATAAAAATATCGTACAAGGCGTTGAGGTAAACGCGGGTTTGCAGGCGGTTTTGGTCGCTCATTTTATCGAGGCGATACGGTTCGGTCGCGCTTTTGAACTGACCGGCGTAAAAAATCCGCATTTGCACATCGAGTTTGTCCAACATTTCCTTAAAGAAAGTGATAGTAGCGGCGTATCCCTTGAATTCCACGGCACCCACGGGATTCAGGTAAATACTATCGGCCACGGAAGCCATATAGTAGGCGTTTTGGGTGTAAAAATCACCGTAAGCAACGATGAATTTACCGGAAGTTTTAAAGTCTTCGAGGGCGGCGCGAATATCGGCGGTGCTGACTTTTCCGGCGGAGACCATTTGCGGGCGGATATAAATACCTTTGATATCACCGTCGTTTTTGGCCATTTTGATCATTTTGATCATATCGGTTACCCCAACGACATTAGATTGATCAACATCGAAAGGATCCATTTCGGTGTTATTGGTTTTTTCGGGAATAACATTGTCGAAATTGAGTTCGAGAATGGAATTTTCCCTAACGGTAACGGCTTTATCTTCGGCGGCGGAACTGACTAAACCAGCAAGGGAACTAACCCCAACAAATAAGAGCAGGCCCAAAGCGAGCGCTGTACCAAGACAGGAAGCGAAGAGATATTTAAGAAATTGTGGCATATTATATTACAGATATAGTGTTCTAATTTGTACGCAAATGAACACCATAATGGCGCTTACGGTTTGTTTATTTAGATAAAGGAGACGATTTGAGGGACAAACCGGTGCGTAACGCTGGATTACACGGAGCGTTGGCGGGTTTTAGGCACAAAACCCACCGACGCTATATACATTTGACGGCTTTGGAAATAATTTTTGAAGTAGAAAGCATCGTTTTGGATATTTTTAAACTCTTGCTAAAAATTTTGGTCGGGAAAAGCAAATATAAGGCGTAAATAAGCATACATTTATGCCCTAAAATGTAAAGTAGGGTTGTTCCCGATAATATTTTCCCCACGTAATATCTCATGATAATTTTTTGAGAAAACGAGTTAAAACCTTTGATAAAATTTACGTTCGTCTTTATGGAACAGAAACTGATTACTGCTGCGGGCACACTACGCCTGTTAGGCTTCATAGTTTTATGTGGAATTACCACTGATATTTTTAGCCAACCCTTACAGATCACCGGGGCCACCTCTTCCGCGCTTACGCCGCAGAGTCTCATCCAGAACATTTTTCTGGGCGAAGGTGTAGAAGTGAGTAATATTACGTACAACGGTGACAATGTTGCCGTGGGCTATTTTACCGGTGGCCAGGGTGCTATTGGTATCGAAAGGGGTATTATTATGACTTCAGGTCGGGCCCAAACCCAGGGTGGCAACTTGGGCGGCGATGCAGACGGCTCGGATTTTGCCAGTAATTTGAACAACGGAGGCTCCACCCAGCCCAATCTTGCGCCATTGGTGGGGGCTTTAGGACTGAATGACGTTTCGTCGTTTAGCATTACGTTTATACCTACGTCAGATACCCTTCGTTTTCGGTATTGTTTTGCATCGGAAGAATACCCGGAGTATGCATGTAGTTCCTACAACGATATTTTTGGCTTTTTTATCGAAGGTCCCGGTTTCCCAACGGCTACGAACATTGCTTTGATCCCAAATACGACGCTTCCCGTAACCATCAACAACCTTCACCCGGCCAATCCCAGCCCGGGTAATCCTTGTCCGCCGACCAACGCGATATATTACAACAACAACAATAACAGCAATAACCAGCCAACGTACGATGGTTTTACCGACGTATTTATAGCGCAGGCGATTGTACAGCCTTGTCAATCGTACACCATTACGCTGGCCATCGCCGATGTAGGGGATAGCGCCTTTGATTCGGGGGTATTTTTGGAAGCCAAAAGTTTTGGTACCGGTTCTATTCGTACCGAAGTGGCTACGGTCAGTTTGGACGGCACCGTGAGTGAAGGTTGTGCCAAAGGTACCGTTACCTTTTCTTTACCCGATCCGCTTACCACGGATTTGCCGCTGGATTACACCATTTTTGGCACGGCCGCCAACGGGGTTGACTATGAGCCAATTCCGGCCAATTTATTCATTCCGGCGGGCCAAAACCAGATTGTAATTGATATTGTGGCGCTGGAAGATAATTTGCCCGAAGGCATTGAAACGGTTTCCATTGATTTTAAAAAGGACCCCTGTAAACGGGATACCATTCACCTGACCATTCGTGAAAATGGATTAATTTCACCGGTTTTACGCCAAGATACCAGTATTTGCGCCAGCATGACACCGCTGGAACTCGATGGTACACTTAACCTGCCATTGCCTCCGCCTACCATTGTCTCCAACACGCAGAATGTACTGGTCGCTCCCATTTTTACGGCGGTTACCTCTTCCATTTTTGTAACCGGCGTGCAGCCCATCACCCTCGATTCCGGGGTAATTCAATCGGTTTGCATCAATGTTGACCACAATTGGGTGGATGACCTGGACATATTCCTGGTTTCGCCGGGCGGACAATTTATTGAACTAACGACCGACAATGGTGCAAACGGGGATGATTACACCAACACCTGTTTTTCTCCAACGGCCACCAATTTAATTAGTTTCCCGGGGCCATTTGCCCCGGCGAGCGCCGCACCATTTACCGGCACGTTCAAACCCGAAGGCGTTTGGAGTGATTTATGGGGTGGTCCCACCAACGGCGAATGGCAAATTCAACTGGTAGATGACCAGTTTGGTATCACCGGGACGCTGTTAGACTGGACAATCACCTTTGAACCCAGTTATAAAGTAAACTACCAATGGTCGCCCATTGTGGGCTTAAATTGCCCCAATTGCCCGATAACCGGCGCAACACCCGCGCAAACCACCGAATATACACTGGTCGCTACCGATTCCTATGGTTGTTCGGTGAGCGACAGCGTCAATGTAGAAGTAAAAAACACACTGCCGCCGCCCGGCGTACTTTGTGGTAACTCTACGGCTTCGACCGTTACGTTTTTCTGGCCCAGCCTGCCCGATGCACTGGGCTACGAAATTAACACCGGATCGGGCTGGATATCGCTACAGATGGATACTTTTTACACGGTAACAGGGCTTCTGCCCAGCAGCGTTGTCAATGCAGAAATTCGGGGTATTAACAGTTTTGCCGAATGTGGTGCCTCTATTGCCACGGGTGCTTGCGTCAACTGTTCGCCACCGGGTGTCACCGTGGCTACCACCCCGGTCACCTGCTTTGGCAATACCGACGGAGCCGTGACATTTACCACCGACAACTTAAATCCGCCCTACTCTTACCGGGTAGATGCCAATTCCAACAACACGGGTGCGTTTACCAATCTGGCTTCCGGCAATTATATTGGAACCGTAACCGACGGCCTGGGCTGCGATACACTGGTGAATTTTACCATTGGCACACCGGCACAGTTGATCAGCAATGTAACGGTACAACAAAATGTATCTTGCGCCGGAGGCACGGATGGCGCCTTATCGGTTGCCGCAACCGGAGGCACTGTGGGCTATACCTATCTCTGGAGTGTAGGCGGTGTAACCACCACTACCATTACCGGAATTAGCGCCGGAACGTATGCCGTTACTATTACCGATGCCAACGGCTGTTCGGTCACCTCACCGGGAATTATTACACAACCCTCGGCCTTACTGGCTTCATCCGGCGCACAACCCGCCCAATGTAACGGCACACCCACGGGCACTCTTACCGGGACCGGCGCGGGAGGAACTGCGCCGTTTACTTACGCCTGGAACAGCGGAGAAACAAGCGCCAACGTTAACAATGTGCTGCCGGGCAGTTACGTACTCACCATCACCGATAGCAATGGTTGTACGGATACCACTCAAATCACCGTCGCTCAGCCACCGCTTTTGTTGGTCAATGCCACCAATACACCGGCGACCTGCCACAATCTGAACGATGGTACGGCGACCGCACAACCCACCGGCGGCACCCTGCCTTATACTTTTTCCTGGAGCAGTACACCCGCTCAAACCGGGATTACCGCCACTACATTATTGCCCAATACCCCATACACCGTTACGGTAACCGACGCTAACTTGTGCACGGCCACGGCCACCACAAGCCTGCAAGCACCGGCACCCTTAACCTTAACCATTACGCCTACCACCGTCTCTTGTAACTCGGGCAGCGATGGCACGGCGACCGTTTCAGCCAATGGCGGCAACGGAGGATACCTCTTTGTATGGTCCGTTCCCGGCGAAACAGATGCAACGGCCAACAATTTACCCACGGGCACTTATTCCGTTACAGTGACCGATAACAAAGGTTGTACGGCCACCATCGCAACGGTAGTGAACCAACCCACGGCTCTTTTACCCACCACTACCGTTATCAATGCCAAATGTTTTGGGGCCACCGACGGTTCTGCCAAAGTAAATGTATTGGGTGGAACCATGCCTTATACGTACATTTGGTCATCGGGACAAAATACACAAACCATTGAAAATCAACCCGGAAGCGTGTACACTGTTACCGTAACCGACAGTAAAAACTGTACCGTTACCGCCAGCGCAACTATTGGGCAACAACCACAAATCATTCCGGCCTTTACCGCCAAAAACGTATTGTGCTACAACGGAACCAGCGGCAGTATTAACACAACCGCCACCGGAGGTACACCGCCGTTCAATTACGTTTGGTACGGTCCGGATAACTTTATCGGATTAACCAAAGACATTGACTCCCTGGCCGCCGGCACCTATATTCTTACCATTACGGATATTAATGGTTGCACCTTGATTGATGAGGTAACCCTTAATCAACCCTTGGCACCATTACAATTAACAGCCCCTTACGTTTCCGATACGGTTTGTTTCGATGGCGCAACGGGTACAGCCCGCGTCAATGCGCAGGGCGGCACAACGCCTTATTCGTACCTGTGGGACGATCCAGCGGGCCAAACAACCCAATTTGCTCAAAACTTAGACGTAGACACTTACCGGGTAACGGTGACCGATGGCAACGGGTGTAAAGCCATTGATTCGACGTTTATTTACCAAAAAAATCCCCTTTTTGTTTATGTAACACCACACCTGCCCCGCTGTTTTAACGGCCTTGACGGGTACGCCAGCGTAGATTTTGTCTCTTATGGCGTTGATCCGTACGATCCCAGTTTGTTGACGTACGTGTGGAGTACCGAACCGGCGCAAACCGGACGCGTGGCCATTAACCTGAGCCATTCAACTACTTATTACGTCACGGCCACCGACGAAGACGGCTGTACCGCAACACAAACAGCCCCCATCAACAACCAACCGGAACTCACCGGTTATTTTACGGGCGTTGAAAACATTGATTGTTACGGGACGAATACCGGTAGCGCGATTGTAAATGGCACCGGAGGAACGGAGCCTTACACCTATTTGTGGGCACCAACGGTGTCTTCTCAAACCGATCCGTTCGCGGCTGATTTGCGCGCAGGCACTTACTTCGTGACCATTACCGACGCGCGCACCTGCAAAGCCATTACCTCCATCACCCTCACCGAGCCACCCGCGCTGGAAAACCCGACCACGGTGGTGGATGTGTTGTGCAATGGCGCCTCCACGGGAAGCATTTTGGCGGCTCCATCGGGTGGCGTGCCTCCTTATGCGTTCAATTGGGAAACGGGCAGTACCGGAATCCAACTCAACCAAGTTCCCGCCGGAATGTACACCATTACCCTCACCGATGCCAACGGCTGCGAACACATTGATTCGTCCGAAATACAACAACCCCTAAACCCGATTACCGGTACCACCGCACCAACCGATGTTACCTGCTTCGGTGGCAGCGACGGTCGTTTGGACATCAACGCTGAAGGTGGAGTTCCGCCGTACCAGTACGCGTTGAACAATAGCCCCTTCAACGGTTCCCCCCTGCAAATTGCCCTCAAGGCCGGTACTTATACGCCCCGTATCCAGGACGGAAACGGTTGTATTCACACCTTACCCGACGTGGTGATTGGCCAACGCCCGGCCATTGCCATTGAATTAGGGCCGGAAGTCAGGATTGAACTGGGCGATAACACCCAACTCACCGCCGATGTTCTCAACGCGCAATCGCCGTACGAACTTACGTGGAGCGACAGCGACAGCCTCTGGTTGAGTTGTCTCACTTGCAATAACCCATTCGTGGATTCGCTGTTCCAGGAAAACACCTTCGAGGTATTTGTGGTGGATGCTTTGGGTTGTCGCGGCGAAAGCAGCATCAAGGTCATTGTGGAAAAACCCCGCAAAATTTACGTTCCAACGGGCTTTACGCCCAACGACGATAATACCAACGACATTTTGTTTGTACACGGTCAGGAATCGGCTAAAATTCTGAATTTCCGCATTTTTGACCGCTGGGGTGAAATGGTTTTTGAAGCCAACGATTTTATACCCAACCAAATCAGTACCGGTTGGGATGGTAATTTCCGCGGACAAATGATGATGCCCGAAGTGTACGTTTGGGTGTTGGAAGTAGAATATCTCGATGGTTACAAAGAGGTACTTCACGGCCAAACCACCCTTATTCGATAGTTTTTTTGTAAAAATCCATCTATATGCCACAAGGTTTTGACCACGATTCGGAGGTTATTATTGGAAAAAAGTATATTCTGGGCATTGGCATCAATGCTTATCTGAACAAAG
This sequence comes from Chitinophagales bacterium, assembly GCA_013298845.1. GTDB lineage: Bacteria > Bacteroidota > Bacteroidia > Chitinophagales > Saprospiraceae > M3007. The sequence continues at coordinate 22,384 of JAAFJN010000025.1, read as the reverse complement.
AATGGCCCAAATTAGGCAACGCGGTGAAAGATATGGAAGATGTTATTCGGCTGCTAACCAACCGGTATCAGTTCGACGGCATTTCCAAACTCACCGAAAGTGACGCCACCCGCGAAAACATTGAAAATGAACTCTACCGCTTTACCGATGAAACGGTATTAGGGCCGAATGACAGTTTATTGATTTATTATTCCGGCCACGGTTATTTGGACAATAATCAACGCGGATACTGGGTGCCGGTTGGGGCTAAAAAGGGCATGATTGCCTCGTATTTGCCCAATTCGCGCATTTTAGAAATCATTTCGGATATGAAGGCGCGCCACGTGTTGCTCATCTCCGATTCGTGCTACTCCGGTTCCTTGTTTACCCAAAACCGGAGCGAAAGTAAAGACGACCTGTTGGCCCACGAATACGAAAAAAGGAAATCCCGCTGGGCGTTTTGTTCGGGACGCAGCGACGAGGAAGTGAGCGATGGTGTCAACGGCAACAGCCCGTTTGCCCAAGCGCTCATGTCCGAACTCAACGCCAATTCGACCGGACGGATTAACCTTGGCCGCATTGCCGATCGCGTGGCGCGGTACACCTTTAACAATTCCAAACAACTGCCCGCTTTTGGCCCGCTCCAAAACACGGGCGATTTTGGCGGACAATTTGTGTTTACGTTAAAAGGTTTTGTTCCTTCACCCGAAGAAAATATTCCAACCCAACCTACCCCAAACCCAACGCATACCCGGGGCGGCGGCAGTAGCGATACCCCACACACCGGTACACTCATAATTGACCCGGCTTCCATTTCCTCGCGGAAGGAACTGGCCGATGCCATTAAAAAGTTATTGGCCGATGACCAAACCGGCGAAGCCATTAAACTCATTATCGCTTACGAAGACGCCGGTTTATCCAAAGTGCGCGATACGGCCATTTTATTGTCGGGGCGTTGGAAAGCACTGGAGCGCGAAGATCAGGAGGGAACCATTGACAGCCGGGAATTACAGGCTGGTAAAAACAAACTCCGGGGGAACGTACTCACCCTCGTCGACAGTATTCACAAACCCACCGACGTGAGCGAAATGGATGCTTTAAAATCCGAACTACGCACGCATATTTCCCGCGCCAAAACCGGCGACGCCATTAAAAAACTCATTAACCTGACCATACCAGAAATGACGGAGGACACCCGCACCGTGGTTTTGGGGATATCCTCAGAATGGGAAAAGTATAAAAAAGACGAACTGCGCGGTATCCTGGATTCCCGCGACGCCGAAAAAACGCGCAATGTCATCACCTTTAAACTTTTAGACATTATCAGTAGTTTGTAAACCATGCCTCTACACACGGCCTACCTGCCACCGCTGTCTTGGTTCGACACGGCCCAAAAACAGGGTTATATTGAACTGGAAGCATTTGAACACTACCAAAAAGGCTCCACCCGCAACCGCTGTTTGATTGCCGCACCCAACGGCGTACAACGACTGAGTATTCCGCTTGAAAAAGGCAAACACCAACAAACGCCCATCCGGGACGTGCGCATTGCTTACACCGAAAAATGGCATATTACCCATTGGCGCTCCATCCAAACGGCCTACGGTAACGCGCCTTTTTTTGAATATTTCAGCGACGAACTGGCGGCTATTTTTCACCAAAAAACCACCTTCTTGTACGACTTTAACCTGTTATTACTCGAATTTGTGGTCAAAAAAGCGGGTTGGAATTGGGAAATAAAAGCCACGCCGGAATACCGGGGAACCACCGAACCTACCCACGATTACCAACCCAAACGCTACGCCCAAACCTTTGAAGATCGCCACGGTTTTATCCCCGATTTATCGGTCCTCGACGCTTTAATGTGCTGCGGCCGGCACATTCCACTTATTTAAACCGGTTCAAAATCAAGACGCCCCCGATAATCAGCAACATGCCGAGGTAATGTTGCAACACCAATACTTCGCCATCCCACACGCCCCACATCACCCCCACAATGGGAATAAAATAGGTAATGGCGCTGGCAAAAACCGAAGTGGTGTGCGCGAGCATATAATTAAAAATCAACGTCGCAAAAGCCGTTCCCATCGCGCCCAACAGTACCATTGCACCCAATGCCCACGGGTGTTCGATGCTGTTTTGGTAAATGTGTGGTATACTGCCGCTGCCCAATAAATACAATATGGCCGCCGTACCGGATGCGCACACCGCCAGCGCCGACACGTGACCGGGCCGAATGCCACTTAATTTATTTTTGACCAAATTCACGTTGATACCGTACAATAAAGTGGCCAAAAGGATCAATAAAGCGTAATGATTGATCGAAAACTCTCCTTTTGGGTTCACCAGAATCAACATAGTGCTGCCCACAAAACCAATCAGCAAACCCACGATTTGCATTTTTTTTAACGGCTGCTGAAACGCCACCACGCCCACCAAAAAGGTAAAAGCGGGGGTCAATGTATTCAAAATACTGGCCACCGAACTATTGATGTGCACCTGCGCGGTGCAAAACAAAAAAGCCGGAATCAACATACTGATTAACCCCGAAACGACCATGTACAGCAGTTTTTCGCGGGAGACTTTGGAGATGGCGAGGGCCGCCGGAATGAGCAACACCGACATGGCGGCTACCATCCGCATGGATGCCACCTCGAACGGTGTAAATCCGCCCGCGAGTGCTTTTTTAACCAAAATAAAGGAACTGCCCCAAGCCAAGGTCAACAACAGGAACGAACCCCAAATAATGATGTTTTTGTTTTCTTTTAATGCGCTTTTGTTCATGCTATACTGGTGGTTTCCGGCACATTGCCGCTTTCATTCCGCGCCGTCCCCATTACATTGCGGTAGGCCGTTAAAGCCGCTTCAAGGCAATCCATGGCGGCATTTAAGTCGTTGGTATTCAATACATAAGCAAAACGCACTTCGCGCAAACCTTTATCGGGAGAAGCGTAAAACCCGTTGCCGGGTGCCAACATAACGGTTTGGTTATCGAGCGAAAAATCCTCCAGCAACCAGCGGCAAAAATGCTCGCAATGGTCAATGGGCAATTCCGCAAAAACGTAAAAAGCACCATCGGGGCAATAACAACGCACCCCTTCCATTTGGCTGAGGCGGCGGTACAACACATCGCGGCGGTGCTGGTATTCTTCTTTAACGGCGGTGAAATACGCATCCTCCGTTTCGATGAGCGCCTCGGCGAGTAATTGCCCGTAAGTGGGTGGGCTGAGGCGCGTTTCGGCGTATTTATTAATGGTAGTGAGCATGTCGCGGTTGCGGGTAACCACGGCACCCACGCGCGCACCACACGCACTGTAACGTTTTGAAATGGAATCAAAAACCACCACGTGTTGTTCCATTCCCGGCAGGTTCAGGGCCGAAAAGAACGGGGTATCGCCGTAACAAAATTCGCGGTACACCTCATCAATCATCAGGTAAATATCGCGTTCGAGGGCCAATTCGGCCAATTCACGGAGCATTTTTTCGGAATACACCGCGCCGGTTGGGTTGTTCGGGTTACACAACAAAATGGCTTTTACATCGGGGGTAATGGCACGGGCAAAATCTTCCACCGACGGCAACGCAAACGCATCGCTCAGGTAAGTGGTAACGGGTTTGATTTGCACGTCGGCCATTTCGGCAAAACCCACGTAATTGGCGTACAACGGTTCGGTGGCCAATACCGTTTGACCACGGTCGAGGCAGGCCAGCATGGCAAAATAAATTCCTTCGGAAGCGCCATTGGTCACCAAAATATCGTCGGGAACCACCTCAATACCGTATTTTTGGTAATAATTTGGCAGTTTTTGGCGGTATGGACTGTACCCGTTGGAAGGGCTATACGCCAAAATATGAATATCCGTTTCGCGCACGCGCTGGATGGCGTGGGCGGGCGTGAGGATATCCGGTTGACCAATATTGAGGTGGTACACTTTTTTGCCCGCTTTTTTAGCGGCATCAGCGAACGGACTCAACTTGCGGATGGGCGATGTGTGCGCGTTGTTGCCGCGCGTGGAAATACTGGGCATAGTAAAGATGATATGAAAAATGTGGCCCGGAAGGAAATTCGGGACGCAAAGGTAAGGCTAACGCCGTATTTTTAAGCATAATTCCCCGATTTAACCATTTGAAGGCGTAAAATCACGCAACAATATCTTCCCATACCGGATTCCAATGTGGCATATTTGGTAAAAATAAAATGAATTGAAGCCCCCAAAAACAAAATTTATTTTCTATTTTTTAAAAAAATTTTTATCGTAAACATTTGATAAACAATTTTTTACAAAAAAATTAAAAAAAAAAAATGCTATACTTCGGTTTTTTTGTAGTTGGCAAAAGGCCATTACCTGATCTAACTTTGTTGGGTATTTAATAAACGAAACTCATGACATCATTTCTAAGTAAAAACGGCCCCTTGCGCAGCGTCTGCGTCGTAGTATTTCTTCTCATTGGCCAATTCATACACGCGCAGGCCAGTTCTTGTATTTTATTTAAAATGCCCGTTACAACGGTACAAAATGTGGGTGACACGGTAGATATGCCCGTAACCGTGTATCATTTTAACGATATGATCGGGATTCAAATGGCGATAAAATTTGACACCGCAAACTTTAGTTATGCCGGTGTTTCTTATGGTAGTAACCCGTTGGATATCACCAGTTTGGATCACTTCTTATTGGGCGACCATTTTTCATTGCTTTGGATACCTTTAGGTGTTTATTCGGTTCCCGACAGTACCGAAATTTTCCGCATAAGGTTAAAGGCAAAGGTGAACACCGGACTTAGTGCGGTACAATTTGCCCCTACCCCGATCCCCGGATCTACGAGCATCGAACTCCTTCAAAACGGCACGAACGGACAATCATCCGGGGCTTTTCTGGATGGTTACGTGGCTATGGGTACGGCAACGCCACCAATTTTGCCCGAAGTCAACAGTACCTGTATCAGTCGAACAACTTGTGATGACCTGTACTCGGTAGATGTGACCAGCAGTGGAGCCACCTCCTTTTTATGGTCGGGGCCTATGCAGTTTTCATCCACCACTCAGGACATTAATAACGTGACTTCTACGATTTCCGGCCTCGACAATCGGTACATTTTAAACCTGATCAATAACGGAGCGCAACGAAAAATGACGGTTGTATTATCGCCGTCCAGCGTGCCATTTTGGTACAATTCAACAACTTTAACGGATTGCGGGCCGGAACTTTGCCTGCGGGCGCAGGTATTTGGCGGGGTTAGTCCCTATAATTTTTCGTGGAGCGACGGCAGCAGTAACGATACGCTGTGTACGACCGTTCCCGGACAATACAGTTTTCAGGCTACCGATAGCCGAGGATGTCAAATTTTTTCCGATACCATCACGTGGGCACCTACGCCTGCCATTATCATCACTCCGTTTATTACGCATTACAATTGCCGAACCGGCCAACTGGGTTCATTCGTGCCCGTGGGGCCGCCGGGGAGTGCCTATGTGTACGTTTTCTCAACGCCTCCGGCCCCCAACGATCCGTGGTTTCCGGCGTCGCTGTTACCCGGCGAGTACAGTGTCATCATCACCGATGCCACCAACGGGTGCACCAGCGTGGAAACTTATACCATTGTTGACGAGGGCAGCATTCAGGGACAAATGGAACTGGCCACCGCCAATTGTACCGCCGACAACACGGGTACCCTCCTGCTGTTGCGCACTACCCTACCCTCCACCATCGAGTTCCCGGCCACCCTTTATTGGAGCAACGGCACCGTGCAGGAAATAACCAATAACGCATCGGATACCTTGGCCATTTCCGGTGCCCTGCCCGATGGCGTTTACCAAATTACGGTATTGGACAGTGCCGGTTGTTCGGCCACTTACCAAACCTTGCTGGATTGTCCGCCGTTTTTGCCACCGGCCCCCGACGAACCGCTTTTTGTGTGGCCCGGCGACGCCGATAACAACAACGCGGTAAACCACCACGATTTATTGTACATCGGGTTGGGTCTGGGCACTACCGGCGAACCCCGCCCCGATGCTTCCTTAGATTGGTCCGGGCAGCCCCTCAGCGACTGGGCGCAAATAACATTGACCAACCTGCCCGTCAACTTTAAACACCTGGATGCCAACGGCGACGGCCTTATTTCGCTGGCCGATACCGTGGCCATTCAGCAAAATTGGGGCAAAGTCATTGACCCCGATGTTGACAATCCGTTTGCGGTGCCCGACCCGACCGTGCAAATGGGCACCGCCGTGCCGCTGGAGTTTGAAAACAGCGTAGTTACGGAAGGACAAATCATCGGTTTACCGCTCCTATTGGGTTCCACCGACGTGCCCGCGACGGATTTGCAGGGTTTGTCGCTGAGCATCAGTTACGACGCAAATTTTATTCAACCGCTGTATTTCCAACCATTTAACTCCTGGCTGGGCAACCCTGACGAGAACCTGGCGATGATGAGCAAAATTTACCAACCCCAAGGCCGGATGGACATTGCCCTCACCCGCACCGACGGCATTCCGGGAACCGGTTGGGGTATTATTGGGCGTTGGTTTATTATTATTGAAGATGAAATATTCCTTAAAAATGGTACAACATTGGAGGAGTCTGGCACGGGATTAGACAGTATCGTATCCAAACTGTTTTTTTCAAATATATTTTCTACAGGCGGCTCCAATGGCACCGGAATTAACGTTAGTGCTCCACCTTCGCGGGTAACGTTGGTGGGCGAAACATCTTCGGTGCAGGAACAAATTTTCTACACATCAATCAATATCAACCCCAATCCGGCGCACGATTTTATTCAGATTTATTGCGAAAAACCAGTACTACAATCGGTGATTATTCATAATGCGCAGGGCCAATTTTGCCAACGAATCCAACTAACGGGGCGTACCCACCCGAAGATTTCTACGCAAAATTTCCCGGCGGGTGTTTACTTTGCCACCATTATCACCGAACACGGTACGGTCACCAAAACTTTTTCAGTCCGGTAACCGCGCCTCAACCCGTTTGATGCCATGTTACGTACCAAACTTATTACTTTATTACAATCGCTTTCTTTGAGAGAAATAAAGCAATGGGAACGTTTCATGGCATCAAACTACCTGGTGACCCACCGGCAGCAAAAGGAACTTTGCACCATATTATTAGCGTATGCACCTTCGTTTGAACATCCCGAACTGAATAAAAACCTCCTTTTTGCGCGCATTTACGGCGAAAAAACGCCGTTTAACGAACTAAAAATCAATAATTTGCTCTCCGACACCTACGAGGCGTTGTTGTATTTTTTGGCGTTGGAACAATTTACGCCCAACGGCATTCCGAGTAAACTACGAACGGTAGCGGCACTCATTCAAAAAAAACAATTGGACTTGGCGCAACAGGAACTCAAAAAGATCCGGGTACTGATGGACAAAACGCCCGTGGAATCGGGGGAACGGATTCGAATCGAACTGGAATATTGGAAACTGGCCGAACAACTCCTCCATCAGCACAACTCCCGCACCAATTTGCCCGACCTCGAGGTGCAGGCCAACCTAACCGACCAGTTATTTGTACTCGAAAAATTACGCATGGCCTGCGCTATGTTGAGCCGCAATTCGCTGGCGGTGATGCAGGCCAATTATTCACCCCATTTTTTACCCGAAATTACCGCGTGGTGCACCACCAATCCGTTATTGGCCAACGACGACGCCATTCAGGTGTATTTGCTGGCCCTGCGTTTAATTGAATCACAGGAAGCCCCGGCTTACGCGGCTTTTTTGGAAAAAATGCAACAGGTACAACGCGTTTTCGCCCCGACTGAATTGGCCGAATTGTACCAATACGCGCTCAATTATTGCATCAAATGTATTAATTTGGGCCAATCCGGGTCGTACCATCAGGCATTAGAGTTATACCAACTGCTGCTGGACCAAGGTGTCCTGCTGCGCAACGGGAACCTGTCGCAGTGGACTTTTAAAAACATTACCACTACCGGACTGCGCAGCGGCGCATTTGAATGGACCGAACAGTTTTTGCAAAAATACAAACACACGCTGACGGAAACCGAACGCGAAAACGCGTTTACGTTCAATTATGCGGCCCTTTGTTACGAAAAAAAGGACTACGCAACGGCGTTACAAACGCTTCAAAACGTCGAATTCACGGATTTTACCTATCATTTGGGGGCCAAAATTATCCAGATCAAATGTTTTTATCTTTTGCAGGAATACTACGCGTTGTTTGCCCTGCTGGAGGCCACCCAGCAACTCATTCGCCGCAACAAATCGCTTTCCGATTTTGGCAAAAAAGCCAATCTCAACTTTTTAAAATGGATTAAACAAATAGGAGCCTGGACCCAAAACGAAACCATGCACAAACCACAAATCCGGCAAAGTAAACGCAAAGATTTATACGCGCAAATCCAACAAACCACCCCTTTAGCCAATAAAGAATGGTTATTAGACCTGCTTTAAAGCATATTTCAACCAAATTTTCAGCGAAAAACCCAATATAACCGTAGAACAACTTTGTTTATGGCAAATAAAACCTACTTTTGCTCCGCCCAAAAAACGCCCCCTGTTTTACCGTCATTATCCCACATTGAAACATTTCACTTTTTATACTGAGCGTCGCTTGGTTTTGTGCAGCACATTAAGGGTATATCTCAGAGTTTTATGCACAAAACCTGCCGAGTTGAAGTATATCTCCGCTCCTTAACGCTTAATCTCTATCATGCAAGTCTTCGCAGGTCTTACACCCAATGAATTTATCATCCGAGAAGTAAAAAAGCACCTCAACAACACCAAAGAAATTAACCAAATTTTAGCCACACATCTCAACCTGAGCAAAAGCGCTATTTACCGCAAATTAAGCAGTGAAGTGCCTTTTTCGTTTCAGGAAGTAATAACATTGGCCAAAATTTACGGAATTTCCATTGACAACTGCATCCACGGCGGCAGCAGTTGTACGGGTTTTCAGTTCCCTTTTTCGGAAGAAAAAAAACAAAGTGACGTCGAGTATTTTTCCACTATTTTTTGGATTCTTAAGGTGCACACCGAAGCAAAAAATAATCCACAAAGCGAAATATTTACGCTCACGCAGGAAATTATGCCGTTCCAATACCTGTATTTTCCCGAACTCACTTCGTTCCAGATTTTATTGTGGAGTAAAGCCACCATGCGCCTTCGGCAAACCGAAGAGCAGTCGTATAAAATAGAGGAACGGGCACACGCCCCGGAAATGCGGACCATTGCGAGCGAAATTTTGGATACTTATCTCGGCATTCCCAGCACCGAGTTTATGTCGTCGTCCATTATTGACCAAAACCTGAACGCCATTGTGCAATTCGCGCGACAGCCTTATTTTGAAGACAAACAAACGCCGTTGCTGCTGTGCGAACAGTTGGAACAATTGGTCAAATACAAGTTTAACATGGCGAAAATTGGCGAAAAATTCGACTACAACGCCGGGGAAAGCAGCCGAACAGGCGTACCGTTTACGCTTTACCACGACCCATTGGCGAACTACGGGACCATCATGTACTTTAAATCGAACAAAAGAAAAACGGTCTATAATTCCCTCGATTTCCCCAATTTCATGTCTTCATCGGCCGAAAACATGCTAAAATACACGGAAAATTGGATCAATAACTGCCGTACCCACTCCTTTCGCATCAGCGGAGAAGGCGAAATGTACCGCACCCAATTGCTCCAAACCTTGTTGAAAAAAATCGAAACCACCAAAAAACAATTGTAATCTACAACTCGAAACGCACCCAATCCAGAGCGGTTACGGCCATCGAAGGGAAATTTTCGTTCCGGGTTACGATGTACACATCGTGCCATTTGTTGTCCGGTATTTTTCGAAAAATGGGAACATTTACCTCCATAATGGACATTTTTTTGCCAGGAGGCGGCAATTTAAACGCCGTTTGACCCAATAATTCGCCTTTGGGGCCATCCAATCGAATTTCGATGCGGCCGCCGGAAAAGTTATTATTGATATCACCACTGGCAACACCTACCGAAATACCGGTTATACCGTTTAAATCGGTGCGTTTAAACACAATGAACGAGCCGTCGCGCATGTCGCGCAGTACCGTAGTGTCTTTACCCGGATTGTATTGCGTAATTCCCGCCGATAGGCTGTCGGCCTGTTCGGCCTGTTGATAAGCGGGCCGCAACGCCAACGATTCATTACCTTCCAACGCTTTTTGGCCGCTGCTGCCCCGGTCTTTGTACGAAGCCCGGAAGACGTAGGTTCCCGGCCATGATTTTTTACCTTTAGCGTCGGTTTTGGGGATACCCAGGGCGTATTGTCCCTGAACCGGGATACTTTGAATGGGTTTTTCGGGGTTACCGAGCGACAAAATCCAACGCACCATTTCGGCCGCATCTTCTTCGGTCAACTGCGGGTGGGCGCTCATGACCGTTTCACCCCAAACGCCATTGCCGCCTTTAATCACTTTGGCCGATAAATTACGCACCGCAAAGGCATCTCCCCGGTAGCGTTCGGCGATACTTTGGTACGCCGGGCCGTTGACGCGCCGATCAATGGCGTGGCAGGTCTTGCAGTCCGAACGATCCACCAAAATTTTACCCCGGGCGTATTCACTCACCTGCGCTGCCGTTTGATGGCCTTGCGCGATAATGGTCATGTCAAAACCCTGTTCCAAATAATCAATGGTGGCCGTAATGGCAGCGGCGGGAATGGAGCCATTTTTTAACGAACCATCTTCGCGGTCGGTCAAATCAATGCCGTAGTTAATCACCGTACCCGGCCGGTAAAAACTGCGGTTATGACCGCCCAGGTTCCAGGCAATTTCCGGCGGTTCGTTGCCCACGGCAATTTTTCGCACCAATATATTAAAGGCACCCGAAGGATCTTTTACCTTCAAACGAGCGTCGTAAACACCCGCCTTCCGGTAAGTATGGTGCACAATGCCGTATTTTTCCGGTTTATCGGGCAGTGGGGTTGTGGCATCCCCTACCCCCGCCAAAGCGAGATCAATCGAGGGCTTTTTAAATTTTTTCGCGCTAAAATTCACCGAAGTACCATCGCCAAAATCCAACTCGTACTCCAGCAGATCATTATCGTAATCGCGGGTTGCCGAACAATCAAACGCAACGGTGCAAGGTGCCGCACCAGCGGTTTTATCCATCCGCAGTTCGGGCATGGGCGGGCGATTGCCCCGGAAATAATCAATGCGACTCAGGCGCGCATCAGGGTTACTGCTGAACCACTGCGTTCCGTATTCCAACACCCACAAAGAGCCGTTTTTATCAATAATCATATCCATCGGGCGACTCAACTGAATACTGTCGCCAAAGGGTTCCATGCGGCTGAAATTCCCCACCGAATCGAGGGTAACGGCGCGCATCCAGTTGCGCATCCAGTCGTAAATGATGAGTTTCCCGTCAAAATATTCGGGAAAACGCGTTTTTTCGGGGTACTGATCGCAATAATAAACGGGACCGGCCATGGCGTTGCGCCCGCCGTTTTTCACCAAAGGAAAATCGGGGGAGTTACCATATGGATACCAGATTAAAGCGGGTTGGGCCGGTGGCAATTGGACCGATCCGGTATTATTGGGTGAATTGTTGAGGGGGTGTTCGGGGTCAAATAACTCGCCGCGTTTTTTGGTGGCAAAATTGTAGTCAAAATAACGTTTGTTATTGCCCACAAAATACGGCCAGCCAAAGAAACCCGCCGAACGTGCGCGGTTCACTTCATCGTGTCCCTGCGGCCCCCTCGACGTATCCGGCTCACCGGCATCGGGTCCTACTTCCCCCCAAAACAAGAATTTTCGGCGGTTATCGAGGGAAATACGGAACGGATTGCGGCAGCCCATCACGTAAATTTCGGGCCGACCAAAAAGGCCGCTGTTTCCGTTGAACAAGTTACCCGCCGGACAGGTATAGGAACCATCTTCGTTGACTTTGATCCGCAAAATTTTGCCGCGCAGGTCATTGGTATTTCCCGAAGTGCGCTGCGCATCCCAGGGTTCGTGACCGGGCCGCTCGTCAATGGGGTCATAACCGTCCGAGTCAAAAGGATTGGTGTTGTCACCCGTGGATAAAAACAAATTTCCTTCGGCGTCAAACTCCACGCTACCGCCCGTGTGGCAGCATTCGTCGCGTTGGGTATTGACCTCAAGAATCATTTTTTCGGAGGCAGTTTTTAAAGAATCGCCTTCAAAAACAAACCGCGAAAGTCGGTTCACCACCTTGTCCACCGGCGAATAATAGAGGTAAATCCAGTGATTTTTAACGTAATTAGGGTCAAGTGCGCAGCCCATTAACCCGTCTTCAAATTCGGAATGAACGTTCATTTTATGCGCTACCGTTACCAATCCGGTATTCGGATCAAAAAGTTTGATGGCGCCCCGGCGTTCCACCAGGATAATTTTGCCGTCGGGCAACATATCGAACTCCATCGGTTCGGTGAGGTCGGTAGCCAGTACGGTTTTTACAAAACGCGTCGGATCGGGGACTTCGGGCGTGCGGCAGTTGTTATAAGCCAGCCGTTTGTTATCACCAATGGCGTAACGAATGCCCCCCAAGAGGTGCTGCAAAAAAGCCGGTTCGGCGTACGATTCGTTGGTATGTCCTCCGGCAGTGTACCAGGCGCGACCACCGTCGTATACATGGTACCAACACATGGGGTGATGATCGCCATTTTTGCCACCTTTGTACGATTTTTCGTCAATGGTCATGAGCACATTGACGTTGGGATTGAGGTTTTTAAAATTATACCATTCATCCTTGCGTTGCCAGGTATCGCCCGGCAAATGTTTGGTAGAAAGGTGTTTATGGTCTTTTACCAGTAATGTTGCATCTTGGATTTCGGGGTGACTTTCAAATTGTCCCCCCACCAATCCTGTGAACCACGACCAACCGTATTCGGTATCGGTAGCAGCATGAATGCCCACAAATCCACCACCAGCCTGAATATAGCGCTCAAAAGCATTTTCCTGCAAAGGATTCAGCACATCGCCCGTGGTGCTCAAAAAAACCACGGCGGCGTAACGTTTCAGGTTTTTTTCGTTAAAATCATCGCTGTCTTCGGTAGAGTCCACCATAATGCCGTGTTGGGCGCAAAGGGTGCGCAAGGCCGCTACTCCCGTCGGAATACTGGCGTGGCGAAAACCCATCGTTTTGGAAAACACCAAAATACGCGGTGGAACATCGTATTTTTGACCACAATGCGTTGCCAAAAAACCAATACTAACAATAAACGAGAGGAATAAAAAACGGGTCAATAGATGCATACAACAGTTACTTTAAAATAGTGCTATCGAGAAAAAACAGGGGTTAGTTTTCTCGGGCGGTAAAAGTACACAGGTATTTGGGAATCTTGGAAATAAACCAAAATTAATTGTTGGCAATCCCAATTCTACACCATTTTTGCCCAATTAAAACGTTGTAAAAACCCACGGGCAGGCTATTCGGCAGGTTAATTTCTACCAATTTCACATCGCTCGTACCTTGGGTTGTTAACGGAAAAACACCAACAAATTGGCCTAAATTATTGTAAAAAAGGGCGTCTTTTTCGTTTTTTATCCACTCCTCCGGTAATAGCAATTGAGCGATACGCTCGTTTTTTGAATCCACACCGTACCAATACGCGTCGTTTACGGCAGTCGTTAATCCTTTTAACCTCAACCACGCCAGGGTAAAATCGGGGATGCCGTAGCCCAACTTGTTATCCGGTGCCGATTTCTGGTGGGCCGAAGCATACACCGCATCCAAAATGTCGTTGGAACTGTACGCTGGAAACGCGCTCCACAACGCCGCAAACGAACCCGCCAAAATGGGGCTGGCAATGGAAGTACCCGCCGATACCGTCAACTGATACCCGAGGTTTCCGGCGGTGACCACATTCATGCCCGGAGCGCTCAAATCAGGTTTGATGCGGCCATCGGCGCTGGGACCGTACGAACTAAACGGCGCGTGCTCACCCGTTTGTGCATCCACGGCCCCCACGGCAACGACGCCCGGTGCATCGGCCGGAACGCCCAAAAAATGCCACGGTTCATCGCCGGAATTTCCGGCACTGTTGCAAATAATCATTCCTTTTTGCGCGGCAATACTGGCACCACGCGCACCAATGGTCGAACGCCCGTCGAGCATACTGTACGGGCGATTGTACACCGGATTACTAAACGTGGTGTACCCCAGCGATGCATTGATAATATCCACCCCGAGGCTGTCGGCCCACTCGGCCCCAAAAATCCAGTTGATTTCTTCAATGGGAAATTCACCGCCGGTATCTTCGGTTTTTAACAAAAAATACGTCGCATCCGGGGCGGTACCCACGAAATAACCGGGCGTATTGGCCCCCATCACCGATAATACCGATGTGCCATGTTGCGCACTTTCGTACACCCCTTTGTCGCGCTCTACAATATCGGGACCAGTCCAGAGGCGGCTTTGCAGGGCCAAACTATCGAACAACGAAATTGTATCGGTATTGGTGAAACCACCGTCCATCACCGCGATCCAGATGCCCTTACCCCGTACATTCATATCGTACAAAAAGGGCATCGAAAGCGGATTGGCGTTAATATACCCGTAGCCCATTGGCCCCAAACGCTCGCGCACGGAAGGCGGCGGCGGAGCCGGCATTCGTTTTTTGGATGGACGATTAGGCGGATTGGCAATTCGAATATCGCGCCCAACGCAGGTCATATTTTTGATAAATGGCAATTGTTGCGCCGATAATGCCGTCGCGGTATCCGCAATGAGAACTACTCCGTTTAACCAACGGGAAACACCGTGAATTTTAAAACCCTTTTCCCGCAAAGTCCGCAGGTACACGGGCGAAACGGGCAAATCTTCCAACGTGACCGGGCTGCCACTTTTGGCCCGCCGTTCCAGAGAACGCGCCGATAAAAACGCCTCCGGATGGTCGGTGCTGTACGGGGTTCCGGCTTTATCGGTAAATTCGAGCCACCACTTAAACTGTAACGGGGCTTTGGGTTGGGCAAAGCCCGGCATTATGCCGCTCACAAAGACCCACAAAACAATAAATATCCTTTTCATACGGCAATGGCGTAACGATCAACAATTAGTGATTGGTCAAGGGTTTTACCTCCCAGGCGATGTGGTGTACGGCGTGCCCGGGTGTGTACAATGCCGTAAACGATAAACCTACGGCTTCAATAATTTCTTCGTGTTGCGGCGCGTAAAGGTACTGCTGATCAATGGGTTCCATTTTACCCCAGAGGTTTTCCATGGCGTCGCCGTAGATCATTTTAGCGGAGTTATAGAGTTTTTCGGGCGCAGCCAGATGGGGCAAACCCGCCGGGTGTACATATATTGTTGCTCCGTGTTGCGCAAATACCCAGGCTGCTCCCGCGTGATCGAAGTGAATATGGGATAAAAAGACGTGTTTAATGTCTTTCAATTGGTAATTGGTTGCGGTTATTCCCTGTTCCAAGGCTTGAATGGTAGAATGTGGGCCGCATTCAATTAAAGCGATACCCGTGGGGCCTTCCACCACAAATGCCGCGATGGAGCGGTCAACGCCCATAAACTTCAGATCAATGGTATGAATTTTCATATTAATTGTTCAAGTCCCAATTGTATTCAAAGTAGGATACCGTTGCTTGGGAATTCACTTTTTTAGTACTGTATTGGTTTAACCAGGTTTGAATATTGCCAAAATCGGCGGCGTACCATTCAAAAATCCGGCTTAATTTGACCGATTTAGCGGCTATGGTATTAAAGGCCGGGTCATTGACAAAAGCCCGGGTTCTTTCTTCCAGTACCCGTTCCAGGTTATCCTCCGTAAAAGCGTGGTTGTACAGGGGCGGGCACGATTTGGCGGCGCAATTTATGGCAAAATGCACACGTGCATCTTTAAATTTTGCCCTTAAAATGTCATTTTCAATTTTATTCAGGCTGTATTTTTTATTCGCCAAAATAATCCGTTTTACATCCCAGGTTTTGCCGTCGTCTAATTTAATAATGCTGGAAACGGGGTAGTTTTTTACGATCAAATGCAGGGTAAACGCATTATAGGCATTGATCCAATAAGCCATTTGCGTCGAGCGGGAATCAGTATCCTGCGGGATGTGATCCGATAAAGTTTGAAGATAGGTCTCTAATTTCGCCTGTTCCTTTTTTAATCCTTTGTAATTCACTACCCCTTTGTCGGAGACATAGGTTTGCAATAAGGAATCAAACGCACCGTGGATGGACACTTCTTCTACCGTTTGTTGGGTAGCATCGGGGATGGCTTCCTGCGCCTGCGCCGAAGGGGAGGCCGTTTGTAGTGCGAGTAACCAAAATAATATGTATTTCATGTGTATAAACAGGTTAATAGGGGTTATTGCCCATTGGCAAAAAACGTCCCTTGTGTGTATGTGTATATACGAACAAAGCAGTTTTTTTGTTTTCCCGAAATGTTAATATCCGTCATATTAGTCTTAGCAAGGACATTTTTCAAAACCCGAAAGTCACAAAAAACAAAATATCGTTTTTACCAAAACATTGATTATCAAAATTTTACCGAATAACAAAACACAATATTCAGGATTTTCGATGTAACAAATAATGTTCTTTTGATAATGTAATAATGAAGCACAGTACCTTATCTTTGTATCGAGATAAAAATGTTAATGAATTTTGGTTTATGAGATGGAATTATTTTGTAAACTCAAATGTATGTATAACAATTGATAATTGTGCTATCCTCTTATCCCTAAAGTAAAGTATTGAAACCCGCCCTTTCAGGTCAAATGTGACTGGAAAGGGTTTCTTATTTCAGGCTATTTTTATTTCTGATCGCCCACCCTAATGATCCATTCCGATGGTTTTAATAATTTCTTTTCCAAACAATCCGGCGGGCGTATAAAAGCCGGGTTTACCATTTCCATTGGCCAATTGTGCTGCAAGCCACAAAGCACTGTGCGCCGTGAGGGTGTAGCCTTCCTTCACCAATTTGGTCAGTACTAATTCTTCTCCTTTGGCATTTTTTACCTGTCCCCACAACATGGTATAACTTTTGGCCCGACGATCGTCGCTGGGTCCGGCGGGTCTTTTCAAAATTTGTTTTTTCAAATAACGGCGCACAAACCCCAGGCGTAAAAACCAAAAAAATGCCCATTGCCATTTTAATTTGGCAAATGTTTTTGGGCTGGCGGCGGTCATCATTTCAATATTCGGGATGCCCGTGGTGTAATACGCCGTGGACACGTCGCCCCAGGGAATGCTGATACAAAATTGTTGTGCCACGCCAAAATCAAGGAGTTCGCCGCGCCGTCCCAACGGAACACTAATAATTTTGCCGTCTTTTCGCATCATGCCACCTTCACCGGCTTTGTCGTTCATAGTGAGGGCGGTACCGTGCGACAAACCACCTTTTACCGGTGCAAAGGCCATGGTCAGGTGGGTGGCGTCGGGCATTTTTTCTTTTAACTCCAAAGCCAGGCAATCGGTTGGAACCACGTCGAAACCACTACCGGGCAGGAGGGTAATGCCCCGTTCGCGCGCGCGTGCATCCAAACTATGCGCCAATTCAAATACCCCGATTTCGCCCGTGATATCGAGGTAATGCGCGCCTTGCTGCAAACAGGCTTCCATCATCTGGCGCGCCGTGTACGCAAATGGACCGGCGCAGTGCAACACCACCCCTACCCCATCGAGGCCAGTCGCCGTGGCAGCGGTATCATTGAGGTCAAAAACCCGATACTCAAAGCCATATTGCCGGGCAAGAGGTTCAATTTTTGCCGCATTTCGGCCCGCTAAAATGGGAGTAATGCCAAATTTGGCGCATAATGGCAACATCAGTTGCGCGGTGTAGCCATTGGCTCCGTATAATAGTATTTTACGCATATTGGTGCTTGATTGAAGTTAAAGCAATGGCAATTTCGGCGGCAAGCCGTGCATTATTGCACACTAATTCAATATTGGTCAGCAGGCTTTTACCACCCGTTAATTGCTCAATGCGCGACAACAAAAATGGGGTAATGGCTTTGCCTTTTACGCCTTGTTTTTCCGCCTCGGTCAATGCGTGTTGGATGACGACTTCAATTTCGGCGGCATTTTGGCTAAATTCTGCCGGAACGGGGTTGGCAATAACGGCCCCGCCGCGGCGGTCTATTTGCCATTTAGCGTGCAGCAAAGCCGCAATTTCCGTTGGCGTATCTAGTTGAAAATCAACATTAAAACCACTTTCCCGGCTAAAAAACGCCGGAAATTCACGGGTTCCAAAACCCACAACCGGTACGCCATAGGTTTCCAGATACTCCAGCGTCAGGGCAATATCGAGAATACTTTTTACCCCGGCACTGACCACCGCTACCGGCGTATGGGCCAACTCCTGCAAATCGGCCGAAATATCCATGTTGGTTTCGGCTCCCCGGTGAACGCCTCCAATGCCACCGGTGGCAAAAACTTCGATGCCCGCCAGGTGCGCAATAATCATGGTTGAAGCCACCGTTGTTGCGCCGTCCAACTGTTTCGCCACCAGATATGGCACATCGCGACGGCTTACCTTCATCATTTGGTGGCCACTTTTGGCAATGTGCTCCATTTGTTGCCCGGTGAGTCCGGCACACAGTTTTCCGCCCACAATGGCGCAGGTAGCGGGTACGGCACCAGCGTCTCTAATGATCTGCTCCACCCGAAATGCGGTTTCGAGGTTTTGCGGATAAGGCATTCCGTGCGCAATAATGGTGCTTTCTAAGGCAACGACGGGTTGTTGGGCCGTTATTGCGGCCTCTACTTCAGGTGAAAATGCAATTGGATACATATACAATTATTCGTGTTTATTGCGGCGCGCCCATTCTACTTTTTCCATAAACTCCCGATACGATTCTTCCGGTATTTTGGTGCGAATGGACTCCAGGAACTGCACTAACTTGAGGTACTCACTTTCGGTCAATACGTCGTCTTCCATAAAGGCCTGGAATAATTCCACGAAGTTTTGTGACACATTTTTAACGTACTCAATGCGACGCACCTTGTCTTCGATAAAGCCCATGAAATATAACCCTTCTGTGTAGTTCAGGTTTCGTTTGAGCACCAGATCATTCACTTCGTTTTTAATTAATTCCAATTTTCGCGATGCATCTTCGGCGCTAATGGTTTGTTCTTCGAAAGCCGTAAAAATATCCTGAGCCTGGGTTCCATAATTGCGGATAAGTTTTTCGCGGCGGCGGAAAAACCACCAACCAATCAGGGTAGTTAACAGCGCAGTAGCCGTAACCATCGTTATTTCCACCAAATACCCCGTATCCGCCAGCATTTTCAACTGCCGTTCAAAAAAATTGGTGTGAGGCTCAATGCCGTGGTTTTCAACGGTGTAATCCAAGGCGTTGAAATCCTTTAACGTCAGTGATTTTACGCCCCGAATGGCATTAATATGGTTGATATACGTTTCTTTAAGTTTGGGCAAATCTTTTTCTAAATAAAATTTGCGCACATTACTTCCTTGTCCTAGTTCAAAACCTTCGCCATAACGCTCGTTGAGCATAACGTTTGATTTCAAAAAATAATACAGCAGCCGCCGCCGGTTAACTTTGCTCAATAAAGCGGGCAAATGCTCTTTTATTTTGGCCGTATCCTTTTTAGGGTCGGCAATAATTTCTTCGGCCCCTTTTTCCAAATAATCCAATAATTCGCAAGGCTCCGGGTTAACGATATAGGGTTTGCCCAGCCGTTTAATATGCTCTTCATTGAACTCCACGCGCGAACCCGGTCCGCGGTGCGTGGTGCAAAACATAAAAAAATTAGTGGGAATATCCAGCAGTTTATCCCCCAGTTTAATCTTGTCTTTGGGAGAACCTAGTTTTTCCCACAGTTCAGAACCAAAAAACGCCTCCGGATTTATTTTGTCAAAATTATCAATAACGCACACAAAACGTTCGTTGGGATTGGCGCGACATTTATCCCAAAAATCGAGCAACTGCCCCTGGATAAATACACCATTTTCATCCTCTCGTCCAATGTATTTTTTGTGATACTCTAAATCCGACACCGGGGAGCAGTGAATAAGCAAGGTGTTTTTTTCGGAATCCGTTGCCAGAAAGGCGGCGGCTTTTTCGGCTAACTTGGTTGTTCCGGTCCCCGTAACGCCCGAAACAATCATCATTTTCTCCTGCATAGCGGTTGTGCAGAAGTTTCGAAAACGACTCCACGCCAGCGTCCGGAGGCGCGGCTTTTCTAAAATTTTGTACCCGGTGGAGTCAATTTTGGTTGTACTTACCTTTTTTTGATGGACCTTGGCGTACAAAAAACTAAGGGAATCTACGACATCTTCAATCATCAGACAGGGGTTGTCCATGATTTCGGTGGCTTGTTGCCATACGGGGTCCGGTTTGTTGCGGGTGCCCAACCAAACCAGTACAATACCCCATAAAGAGATAAATAATATGAGGAGGCGGGGGGGGATTTTTTTAAAATTCATAATTAGCAAAGTACCGCTCCTTTTTCGTTAACGGGCGACACATAAATATTACTGCTGATATTGTGGGCCGCAAAAACTTTTTGCATAGCAGTTCCCACTTCTTGTACGGAAGAATTGCCCTCAAACAAGGCAAAAATAGCCGGTCCTGCCCCGGAAATACTGCATCCGAGGGCACCTGCGGCCATTGCAACGGCCTGTACCTCGTAAAATCCGGGAATCAGTTGTGCGCGTTGCGGCTCAATAACCACGTCTCTCAGTGCGCGCCCGATTAAAGCAAAATCGTTTTTCTGGAGGCCCAAAACAAACGATGCAGCATTAGCCGTTTGTTGTATGAATTGTTTTATCGGCACGTGCTCTTTTAATATGGCCCTTGCTTCTGAGGTTAATATCTTAATGGCGGGGTGAACGATTAACACGTATAAACCCGCCGGAATATTTAAATTATGGATATCGTAAGTATAATTATCCCGAATCAGGGTAATTCCACCCAATAAAGAAGGCGCTACATTATCCGCATGGACACTACCGGAGGCCACTGCTTCCCCGGCGCAGGCAAAGGGCAAAAGTTCGTGTTTGGAGAGGCCCGCCCCCAACAGTTCATTAACGGCCACCACTGCGGCCACGGCACTTGCGGCACTGCTACCCATACCACTGCCAAGCGGTAAGTGCTTGTGCACCTCTATATCAAGGCCGATGCCTTGCAGGTCGAGGTGTTCAACCAAGCGCAAAACGGCCATTCCTGCCGTATTTTTTTCCGTTTCGTAAGGTAATTTACCTTCATCACCAGTCATTAAGGTAATACGAATCCCTTTATTGTCCGACTTACGAACAATAACATCGTCTCCGGGTTGATCAATAGCCAGCCCCATAACATCAAAACCAACGCCTATATTGCCAATAGAAGCCGGTGCGTATGCTTTTACCACGCCTGAAAATATTTTTATAATGAATGAATTCCTTTTTCGGGATTGTACCCTTTAACACCAACGTAATAGTTCCACAAATACGCCATGTCTGCTTTTTCGTCGTCGGTAGGATAAAACAACTGAGGGTCGAAATACACCTCTTTGTGTTCCCAATCGAACTTACACAAAGCGATGGGAACCTTAGCGGCTTTGGCAGTATAATAAAAGCCGGTTTTGAATTTGGAAACCAAAGAGCGGGTTCCTTCGGGGGCAATAACAATATGGAGATAATCGCGGGTATCAAACAAAGCCGCCGTTGCGTCCACAAAATTACCTTTGGTTCTACGGTCAACGGGTATACCCCTCAAAAACCGTTTAATAAAACCACCTAATGGCCAGAAAAAAATGGTGTGCTTTCCTACGAAATAAGCGTCAATTTGTTCGGCACTACGCACCAGTACACCAACGGGGAAATCCCAGTTGGAGGTGTGCGGCGCGACAATGAGCACCAACTTTTTTACTTCATGCGGATATTTGCCGGTACATTTCCAACCCCATAGTTTATACAAAATAAACGCGCTTAATTTGGAATACATGACTGATTTTGTTGTTTGAACGCGGCAAAGATAGTATTATTTGCAGGAGTATAGTGCATAACAGGCAGGGCTAAATGATACGGCAGGATTTTCCCTCAAAAATAAAATAAAAAAGCCCCCCTCCGACTCCCGGAGAGAGGCCATCCCAAAAACCGATTTTAAAGTATGTTTAAAATCGATACCTGGTGGATGATGGTGGACTCGACACCACTTTATGAATTTCTTTCGACGATTGAAGATTCGAGATTCGGAATGAAAATCATTACCGAATCCCGAATTTCAACAATCGAATTCCGAAGAATTACTTCGAAGTTTGGATCATCTTCTTAGTAGCGCTGTCGGTAGTAGTCTCTAATTTGTAGTAGAGTACGCCGTTAGCGTTCAAAGTAGTGCGATCCAAAGAGATAGCGTTGTAACCTTTACCGAAGTCACCAGTAGTTGTGTACAATACGCGACCAGTCTCATCATAAACAGACAATGTAGCAGATGTAGCCTCTGGGAGGTGGAAACCTACGAATGTTTTGTTTAC
>JAAFJN010000024.1 GCA_013298845.1 Chitinophagales bacterium | reverse complement strand
CCTTGTCAAAGAACTATCTTGAAAATCAAAAAAATTGAATGAACATCAACTATTCTTGATCATCTTTTACTTTTTAACCGAGTGGGACTCTCAACTCAACTATGTCAACGTTTTGCGGGCGTATCCAATAGTGAAAAATTTACCCGTTGTAGCGTACTCATTTTTGGTAATGAGTGATATGTTTTTTTTAAACAGGATAAAATACTTTTTAGTTTGGAGCATTTTTGCCTGTTTTTACCCTAAAATAAAAGATCACTCTACGACAAGCAACCTTTTCGTTTTTCACTATTCACTGTTCACTCTTCACTCTTCAACGTAATCCAGGTCGGCGTCAAAGGTTTCTTTCATACCGTAGAGGGCTAGAAAGGCGATGCCGAGGCAGGCAGCGCCCACGATCCACGAGGCGGTGAAAATACTGCCCGTTACGGCGGCACTTTTGAGGTATTTAAACGATTCGTTGATGGGCACCTGCATACCACGGGCGAAATTGGGCACCGACGTGGCCACCGTTGCCCGCAAGTTGGTGCCAAACTGTTCGGCCCCGATGGTGACAAAAATCACCCAAAAACCCACCGAAATACCGAGGAAAAAGTGCGTCAGGTACATTTGCCACGGGGCCGTGTACGGGATGGACAGGTACGCCGCAATGGCAATGACATCGAGGGTGAGGAACAAGGCCATGACCTTGACCCGGCTGCGCAAATATTGGCTGAGCAACCCCGACATAATATCACCTAAAATTAACCCGGTATAACACGCCGCAATGGCGTTGCCCGCAATAATGCCGTCGAGGCCGCGGGCTTTACCAAATTCGGGCGAAAAAAAGACCAGTACGCCCACCACAAACCAGGTAGAAGTACCAATAAAAATACAACGCAAAAAGCGAATAAACCGGTCAGCACTGGTGAACAACGAGAAAAAATTGCCCTTTACCACCGATGTTGTGGCGTGCATTTGTTTAAAAATACCCGATTCCGATACCTTTATCCGCAACAACAATAGAGCAATGCCCAAGCCGCCGCCGATAAAATAACAGGTGCGCCAGTCGAATTGTTTGTCAATACCCCAGGCCAGCAACGCCCCCGACAACCCGATGGCAGCCACCAACGTGGTGCCCAAACCGCGTTTGTTTTTGGGCAAAACTTCCGCTACCAGCGTAATACCAGCCCCCAATTCACCCGCCAACCCGATACCCGCCATAAAGCGGTACGCGGCATAATCGGCGTAACCCGTGGCAAAACCGTTGAGAATATTGGCCAGCGAATACAATGCAATGGAAAAGTACAAAACGGAAACGCGCCCTTTTTTGTCGCCCAAAACGCCCCACAGGATACCACCGACCAGCATACCAAACATTTGCCAATTTTGAATGGACAAACCCAGGTCAAAAGCCTGTTCTTTGGTAAAACCGATGGATAAAAGACTTTTTTGCCGAACAAAACCAAAAAGCAGCAAATCGTAAATGTCCACGAAATACCCCAATGCAGCCACCACGACCGCCGTATTCCAAATCTTTGTACTCATAATGTATAGTGAATTTCAGGGCGTAAATATGCACCAAAAGGGCGATTGCTGTTAACTATGCCGTTAAACTTCTTTTAAAATAGGGGTAAAATGAACCTCTGCTTGGATAATTGCAGTTAATTTGCACAGAGTTTGAAAGTTATAGAATTCCAAAAGAGTATTACATCATGCGCCATTTGTTTTTTCTGATCACTGTTTTCGCGTTGTCCATCACTTTGGCCAATGCCCAGAGCAACGTGCGTGCCGGCGCTCAGCCCACCAAGCCCGCCCCGGCCGTTACGCAACGCGCAACAACACCGCCTTCGGCAGCCAGCACTTCCGGCAAAAGTAATATTAGCCCAAAGCCCGCTACGACCACCAAAGAAGTTGTTCGCAAACCATCCACTGAATCTAAACCAACGGCCCAGAGCCGCGACAATAGTACCGCCGCCAAAACAACCACCACGCCCGCCAAAACAACCGCCCGCAGCACCGGAGCCGCTACCAAAACACCCGCTACCATTCCGGCGGTCACCACCCGCAATCCATCCACTTCCAAAAATGTAACCGTCAAACAACAACCCGTGGCACCCGTGGCCACCATCCGTTGGATGACCATTGAAGAAGCCCTCGAACGCTCCAAAACCGAAAAACGCAAAATTTACATTGACGTTTATACCGATTGGTGCGGATGGTGCAAACACATGGACTCCACAACGTTCAGAGACCAAGGTGTGGTGAACTATATTAACGAAAAATATTACCCGGTTAAATTTAACGCCGAACAAACTTCGGACATCGTTTACAAAGGAAAAACGTACAAATTTACCCGTCAGCAAGGCGGACGCGGCCACCACGAACTGGCGGCACTTTGGCTCAATAACCGCCTCAGTTACCCCACCAGCGTGGTCTTAAACGAAGATCAGGACATTATTCAACCCATTCCCGGTTTTCAGGATTCCAAAAAAATGGACGCTATTCTCCACTATTTTGGCACCGATAACCACAAAAAAACGCCCTGGGAAAAATACGAGCGCAACTACGGAAAGGAGAAAAAATAAATAAAAACTTAGCCGCCACGAATTTCACGAATTTCTATGATCGCAGTGATTTCTACAATTCGTGTTCATTGGTGTAATTCGTGACAGAATTATTCAATGCCAGTGCTTCAACATGAATCATCCCGAATTTTTTCCTAAAATGGAGCATAGTGCACAAATTCTGTCTGTCCCTTACCCGTGCGGCCTTAGAAAAATCCCGATTTTGCTCCGTTGGAGGCCGATGAAGCCAAAAACTGTTTGAGCCAAACGTTATTGGCGGGGCGAAAGCCCCCGTGAGTGTGTCCGGCGAGTTTTTTTGGCGCGGCCGGAAACGGAAAGCAAAATCGTAGGATTTTTCGTCAGCCGCGGGCTTTTTGCCTACTTTTTGGCCTCAAAAAGTAGGAAGTCGGGATGAAAAGAACGGATTTTGCTGCAAATATCAGACTAACGTAGTTTTATCATGCGATGACAGAATGCGGGATGACTCATGTTGAGCATACTCATGAACCTCGGTTTGCTAGAAATATTTCCCCGCGATGCGGATACCCAGTTTCTACTTTATTGAGTACAGTACTTCCATCGCGTATTCAATGGCCGCCCGGTCCACGTCCAAATGCGTCACAAAACGTACCGTCATGGGACCAAAAGCGGAGGCTTTTACGCCTTTTTCGGCCAATTGAGCCAATACCGAAGCCGCCGTGTGCGGTTCTTTTACGTCAAAAATAACAATATTTGTCGCCACTGGCCGAATACCCACCACCCACGGGAGTTCGGCCAGTGTTGTTTCCAGCATCCGAGCGTGTTCGTGGTCTTCGGTGAGGCGCTGCGTCTGGTGCTGTAACGCGTACAAACCCGCCGCTGCCAGATAACCGGCCTGCCGCATGCCGCCACCCATAGCCTTGCGCACCCGGCGCGCTTCGGCGATAAAGGCGTGAGACCCAATCAACACCGAACCCACTGGCGCGCCCAGTCCTTTGGACAAACAAATGGAAATACTGTCGAGGTATTGGCCGTACGCGGAGGGCGATTCGCCCGTTTCCGCCAGGGCGTTAAAAATCCGGGCACCATCGAGGTGGAGCGCCATCCCGTGCCGCTCGCACACTTGTTGAATCTCCCGAATTGCCGATAGTTCGTAGGTGCTGCCGCCGCCTTTGTTGCAAGTGTTTTCTACCACCACAAGGCGACTAATGGGCAGCCAATCGTAGCGGGGTTTTACCGCCGCATCCACCATTTGCGCCGTCAGGATGCCATTTTCACCCCTTAACAAATTCACCCCAATACCACTGTGAAAGGCGTATCCGCCCACTTCGTATTGAAAAATATGGCTCATTTCGTCGCAAATGACCTCGTCCAGCGGGCGGGTGTGCACTTTGAGCGCAATTTGGTTGGTCATGGTGCCGCTGGGGCAAAACAAACCCGCCTCGTGGCCAAACAGTTGCGCGCTGTATTCTTCCAACGCACGCACGGTGGGGTCTTCTTTAAAAACATCGTCGCCCACTTCGGCGCTCATCATGGCCTGAAGCATACCCGGCGTGGGCTTGGTAACCGTATCGGAAATTAAATTCACATTCATACCGCAAAGATGCTTCAAAAATCACAACCTTTGTCCATAAGAATGACATCAAAAATAACGCTACTCACCTTTATACTGTTGTTGGCAACGGTCGTCGCGGCCCAACAACCTGCCCGCCCCGATTCGCTGTTGGGCGTACTGGCGGCGTTACCAGTGAATACCGATACGGCCACCCAAAATGCCCGCCTTCAATTGTTGAGCAAAATTGGCACCTGGTACTACCGCAACGCCAATTATCCGAGCAGCCGGAACTACTACCGGCAGGGATTAACGCTCGAATTGTCGCGCAACGACCGGCGGGGCATTGCGCAAAATTTGAACAATATTGGTTTCACCTACATGGTCGAAAGCCGTTACCCGGAAGCATTGGACACGTTTTTATTGGCTTTTGACCAATGGGAAAACCTGCGCGATACGGGCAAAATGGCGCAATTAGCGACCAGTATTTCCAATTTATACCACGAATTTGGCAACCAAAAACCCAAAGAACTCGAATACGCCCGGCGTTGCATGACCCTCTCCGAACGCGCCCGACGCTGGCACGGCCTCTGCGCCTGCACCCATTTGGTGGGCGATATTTTTGACCAAATGGGCCAAAGCGACAGCGCCACCTGGTACGTGCAACGCAGTTTGACCCTGCTCGAACAACAACCCGATATTCCGGGACTGGTGACCCTTTACCTGAGCATGAGCCGGTACGCTGCCCGGCGACAACAATACCCCGAAGAACTAAAATGGCTGCAAAAAGCGGCCCAAAACCAACAAAAATACGCCCCCAACATCACCGAAATAGAGCGGGCCAACCTGCTGCTGTCGTTGGGCAATTGCTACCTGAACCTCGGTGACAACACCGCCGCCGCCCGGTATTTGCGCGAAGTGGAACGCAACCTGATTCCACACATTCCCGATTGGACCTACCACGACCGGTTGTACGCGCACCTGAGCCAACTGGCCGAGCGGCAAGGCCAACCCGAAGCGGCGTTGCGTTATTTTAAAATGCACATTGCGGCCCGCGACAGCGTTTTGAACATGGACGATACGCGCCGCATTACCCAAATTCAGTTGACCCACGAATTTGAAAAAAAACAAGCCGAAACGCAGGCCGTGCAGGAGCGGGAACTGGCCGTACAGGAAGCCCAAAGCCGCCAGCAACGTTGGGTATTTGCCGCCCTACTGCTGGGGTTGGCCGCGGCAGCCGGGGCTGGTTTTTACGTGTATCGCCAACGCCAGGAGCGCCGCCGCAGCGAACTGGAACTGGCCAATTTGCGCGCCCAAATCAACCCGCATTTTATTTTTAATTGCCTCAATTCCATTTATCGCTACACCAAAGAACGCGACACGGATACGGCGAGTAAATACCTTCAAAAGTTCAGTAGTTTATTGCGCTTGGTACTCGAAAACAGCCGTTCGGAAAAAATTACCCTCACCCGCGACCTCGAAGCGCTGCAATTGTACGCCGATATTGAAGGGTTGCGGTTTAAAGAAAAACTCCGGTTTTCGCTCGATATTGACCCGGATATTGACCCCGGTTTTGTCCAAATACCCGGAATGCTCATTCAACCGCACGTCGAAAACGCCATTTGGCACGGCCTGATGCACCGCAGCGAAGGTGGCCATATTTTGGTGCGGATTCAGCAACCCACCGAAACCCTGTTGCGCATTACCGTGGAAGATAACGGGGTGGGCCGCGCCGCAGCCGCCGAATTGGAAAGTAAAAGTGCCCAGCAGAAAAAAAGTTTGGGCCAAAAAATAACGGAAGAACGACTCCGGTCCACCGGAAAATTGGCCAATACCACCACCACCGACCTCTTCGATACCGCAGGGAATGCCGCCGGGACGCGGGTCGTAATGGAAATCGTTTTATAATACATGAAAGCACTAATCATTGATGACGAACCCGATGCCATCGAAGCGCTGCACCTGACGCTGATGGAAACCTGCCCGGAAGTGGCCGTGGCGGGCAAATACACCGATTCCCGCAAAGGATTAGAGGCCATTCGGCGGTTGAAACCCGATCTGGTTTTTCTCGACATCGAGATGCCGGTGATGAACGGGTTTCAATTGCTCGAAGAATTGGGGGATATTTCCTTTGCCCTCATTTTTTCCACGGCGTACGACCGGTTTGCGGTAAAAGCCTTCCGGTTTAGTGCCCTGGATTACCTGCTCAAGCCGGTGAACCCCGACGAATTGCGCAAGGCCGTGGACAAAGTAGCCGAAAAACACCGGGTGGAAAAAGCCCAAATTGACCTTTTGCGCCAGCAATTGTACCACCCCTCGGCGCGGAGTTTTGACAAAATAGCCCTGCCCTACGCCCACGGGTACACTTTTGTGGAACTGAATGATGTGATGTATTGCGAATCGGACAGCAGTTACACCAAATTTTTCCTGAACACCGGCGAAATGTACCTCATCACCAAAACCCTCGGCGACGTGGAAGACATGTTGTCGGGCAGCGATTTTTTTCGGATTCACAAACAGTTTTTGGTCAACATGCGCCATATCCGCAACTATATCCGAGGCGACGGCGGCTACGTGGTGATGCCCAACAAAACCAATATTCCCGTGTCGCGCATTAAAAAGGATGAGTTTACGGAATTGTTTAAACGGTTTTAGGGACTTATTTCACCAACTGCACTCCCACATTCCCCACCGTCAACACGTACCTACCCGCCGGAAGCCCCGTTGCCGGCACCGAAAAAGTGGACGATCCCGCCGCAAAATCGTGCATTTGGTGGTACAATACTGCACCATTGGCGGCCATCAGGGAAACGGGTAGTTGGCGTTGATCCGGTGCCGTAACGGACACCACCAAGGCATCGCGGACGGGATTGCCCAGCAGCGCAATAACCACTTCCGGCGCGGCCACGGCACCCCATAACCCGGATGTAGCGCCAAATTCATCAGCACCTACGTCGTTGGCACCGTCGGCGCGGACGTGTCCATCGAGGTCGAGGGTTACCACCGTAAGGTTTACCCCGGCGTTGATGCACGGGCTACCCGCCAACAAATGGTGCGTCGCGTCCAATTTTGGGTTGGTATCAAAACTGTGCAAATCCCGGTAAGTTTGGGCTTTCCATTGGGCCAGGGTCCACTCCTGCCAATCGAGGTTATCGTCGAGGAACACCGCGCCGTTGGGGTCGTAATAAAAGTTATTGTCCACCACGTTGTTGCCCACGAGGGCAAGTTCGCGCACGCGCACCATCGCGAGGTTTTGGCTGTCCGATTGCACAAAAATATTGTTTTGTACCCGTGCATTAGTGCTGCCCACCCGCGCGGAATTGTTGTCGTCAAGCCAAACATCGGTGGTGTTAAAAAATAGGGCGGCGTGTTCGGCCTGTCCCCCGTTGATGACGGTATTGTTATACACCTGCGCGTCTTTGGCCCCCCACAACCCAATACCGGCGTGTTGGGTATTGACCACGAGGTTATTCACGACCAACCCGTTGATATTTTCAAAATAATCGGGGTTAAAGTCAGTATCGAACCATTCGGCGTCGGTGTAAAAACCGAGATAAATGCCCCCTTCGCCGCAGTTTTCGACGCGATTTTGTTCAATCACGCAATTGCGCCCGCCGCCTTTGACGTAAATGCCCGTGGTCGCAATATCGTGTATATAACAGCCGCGCACCGTCAAATTGGGCGCATTTACGTTGTCAATGCCCTCGGCGTTGTAGTCAAATTGCGCACCGGGACCAACGCCCGTGTGGTGAATTTCGCAGTTTAAAATCGAAATATTGGTGCAGGCCGGGGTGAGTTTAATCGCATCGCGGCCGCTGTGGTGAATTTTGCAATCTTTTACGGTGATATTACTTACGCCGTAGCGTTGGTTAAACGGCACCGAATTGTCCCAATCCCAATTGGTTTCAAATTTCAGGGCGTAATAATAGCCGCCAATCAGTTCGAGGCGTTCGAGTGAGCCGCCGTTGGTTTCCGGCTCGTTGTACCAGATACAGGAACTAATATCCTCCACGTTGGTCACGGCCGTAATAATGGCCCATTCGCCGGGGTACGATTTGATGTGCAGGTTATTTTTGTTCACCCGAATTTCCTGGCTGGTGTAAGTACCGCCGCGCAGCAAAATATCGTCGCCGGGATTGGCGGCTTCAATGGCCGCCGGAAGGGTTTTGAACGGACTGGCCAAAGTACCGGGATTATTGTCGTTACCCGACGGCGAAACGTACCAGGTGCTGGCCCACAGTGTCGAGGCCATGCCCAGCACTGTTGCCAAAAGCAGTATTTTTTTCATTGTGTGTATAATTTAAGGATAAACAGCCGCATCGCGGCGTAGTATTTTTTGAACACCGAACACCGAACACCGAACACCGAACACCGAACACCGAACACCGAACACCGAACACCGAACACCGAACACCGAAATGTAATGCGCTACGGCGTATTTTAGCCTTCTTTAACTAAATATTATTTCGGTGTTCGACATTTAAAATTCGGTGTTCGATGTTCAAAATTCGGTGTTCGACATTTAAAATTCGATGTTCGGTGTTCGGTGTTCGATGTTCGATGTTCTCATGATGCTCGGCCCGTAAGTCCAATTTTGATCATGTAAAGCCCCAATAAGGTGCATAAAATGGCCATAAAAATCAGTTGCCACCCGAAGATATAAGCATGCTGGGGTTCTTTGGGGTCAAAAACCACGGTAACTTTTTCATTCAAAGCATAATTGGAAAACAGGGCGGCGGTGCTGCTGCGGCCCTCCAAACTATCGGTACTGCCAGCGGCCACCGGATACCTAAAAGCCGGACGACGCGCTCGGCGTTTGCCCTTGCGCACGCCCGTTGACTCCGGTTGAATGGAACCTTTGCCGCGCCCCGCCACAAACCCGTGCACGCGGCCTTCGACCTGCACACCCGTGGTTTTAAACTGGACGGGTTCAATGATTTCTTTGCCAAAAATATAGGACAAAAACAGACCCAAACCCAGTAACAGGACCCTAAAAAACAGTTTTAACATGCTTGGTTATAATTTGCTGTATTCTTCGTAAACACTCCCGCCAACTATTTTTTTATCGCCTATTTCGCCCAACTCATTATCGGTGTATTGTTGCACTACCATATTGTCATCGGCGGTTAAAATGAGTCGGTTGGCGTCCACCGACTCCACTTTGCGGTAAATGTGCGCCTTCGGGTTCTGGTACAATACGTTGAGGCGGTTATCCTTGTCGTACAACTGCCAAACCCCTTCGGTTTGCTCGCCATTGACCCCCGTAATAATTGTACCGCTGTCGCCGGAACCATTGGCCAGGCGGTTGGTGTAATCCAGTTCGATAAAATCGCCAGGCTCGCCATTGACCGTTACGTTGTGTTCGGTGCCATCGTCAAATTTGAGTTGAATAACGCTTTGTACCCAACGCCATTTGCCTTCAATTTTAGGGGCTAACGACGCAGGGTTGTTTTCCCCGTCGTTGGACTTTTGGCAAGATAAAAGCGGAAATGCCAGGATAAAGGCGCATAAAACGAATGTATTTTTCATGATATTTTATTGTTTGATTTTAAACAACCGCTCATTTCGCTACCAATGTTTGACCTCTGCCGAGGTCAAAACTGATCGCGCTGTTCATTATTTAAGTCCATATTTTTTAATAATTTCCTGTCGTCGTTCACCCGCATTTTTATCATAAACGAGGCCAAATTTTTCGTCCAAATCCTTCATCACGGCATCGCGTTCTTTGGAACCGTAGGGATAACCTTTTTCCGGGGTGTATTCAAAAAAGATTTTTTCCAAAAACTCTTCAAAAGGCTGGTTAAAATACATATCCACGAACCGCAACGGTTTGTCACCGGCGTTAAAAAAGGTATGTTTGATCAAGCGCGGGCGCAAATGCCAGCCCCCCGCCGAAATTTCGACCACTTCCTCCCCAACCAAAACACTGGCCGTGCCCTCCAAAACGTACATGAGTTCGTCTAATTCCTTGTGCAAATGCGGGGCTGGTCCCATTGTTTTGGGCGCTACCGCGCATTCGACGCTGGAAAAAAGGCCGTTGGTCATGGTCGTTCGCATCCAAACCCGGATGGCCATGCTGCCATTGTGGTCTAAAGGCGGTTGGCCGGGTAATAAAACGGGTTGAATTGGTTCGGGGATAGCCGTTGATAGGGAGGGCGTAAAGGCTTGGGTAAGTTGGGGTAATGCGGTGAACCCGGCCAATAAACCGGCGGTGTTCAAAAAGTCGCGTCTTTCCATAATTGCTATTGGTTGTAAAACTTAGGGCAAAATAGGCGCGTAAGCCCCTCACTGGCGCGTAGTTTTTAACCATCGGTGAAAAATAGCGGGTAAACGGTGAAATGAAGGGCAGAACGCGGCGGGCAGTCCTTTGGCCAAATGAATTTAATTTGCCCAATTAATAGTTGCCCATTGACGGGAAAACTATATTTGCCACATGATTTACAACTTGTCCGCCCAGAATTCTGTGGCAAACCGTTTTTTGGCCGAACTGCGCGATATTGATATCCAGCAGGATCGCCAGCGCTTTCGGCGCAATTTGGAGCGTATTGGTGAAATTTTGGCTTACGAAATCAGCAAAACGCTGGATTATGAACCTTACGAAATTGAAACGCAATTGGGCATTGCCGATACCCGATTACCGGTGCAACGCGTGGTATTGGCCACTATTTTGCGCGCCGGATTGCCGTTTCACCAGGGAATGCTCAACTATTTTGATTCGGCCGATTCAGCGTTTATTTCCGCTTATCGCCGCCACCACAAAGACGGCACCTTCGAAATTCAACTCGATTATATCAGCACGCCCGATCTCAACGATTGTGTGCTGATTCTTTGCGATCCCATGCTCGCCACCGGGGCTTCCATCAAAGAAGCCATTCTCAGCCTGGAGCGCTTTGGACAACCCGCCGCTGTGCACATTGCCACGGTGATTGCCAGTGCCGCTGGTCTCGAAACTGTGCGCCAAAACCATCCCAAAGCCTCGGTATGGATGGGCGCATTGGACGATGAACTGACCGCCAAATCGTATATCGTGCCCGGTTTGGGCGACGCCGGTGATTTGGCTTTTGGCGAAAAACTGTAAAAAACACTTATTATGGCCCACTCCGACGCTCAATTACAGGCCCTTACCGCCGTTTGTGATACCTTTATTGCCCGTGTTCAACGGGACGATGACCCGCACGGCTACTGGCAACGCTCTGCCTCCGATAACGGGGTACCCGAACGTATTTTGCAATTGATTCAATCGGTGAAAGCCGAAGATCAGGCGGCGTTTCGGCAATTGCTCGACCTCATCAGCAGCCCGTTGTTGGGGCTTACCTGGGGCGGGCCGCTCCGACCGGCGCACCGCCTCACACCCGAACAGCGCGAACGGATGCTGCACGCGTGGTCCCAAAGCCGCATCGGGTTGTTGCGCAGCGCGTATTCGACCCTGCGAAAAGCCACCTGTATCCTGTTTTTTGGCGATGTACCGCCGGGAATGACCCAAAACCCCTGCCACCCGGCGGTGGGTTATGCGCTGCCAGAATTGCCGCCCATCCCCGACCCGGCGCCGCTTCCGGTGCTTCAACCGGACAAAGACACTTTGCTCGATTGCGACGTGCTTATTATTGGTTCCGGTTCCGGCGGGGGCGTAGCGGCGGGCGTGCTTTCCGAAGCGGGCCGCGACGTTATTGTGGTAGAAAAAGGCCCCTACGATACCCGCCAACAAATGACCATGCAGGAATTTCCGATGCTAAACCGGCATTTTGAAGCGGGTTCCATGCTGGCCACCCAATCGGGTTCGGTGTCCATTATGGCCGGTAGCACCATGGGCGGCGGCTCGGCCATTAACTGGGCGGGTACCCTGCGCACGCCCGATTACGTGTTGGAGGAATGGGCCAAAGAACACGAAAATCCGCATTTTTTGGACCCGGCCTACCGCGCTGGTTTTGAGGCCATTGAAAAAAGACACAACGTTAGTGACCAATACGCCCACAATCCGCAGAACCAAAGTTTGTTCGACGCGGCCAAAAAACTGGGTTGGCACACCGAAAACATCCCGATGAACTTGCGCATTCCCGAACAGGTTCCGGCGGAGCAGGGTTGGCAGGCCGTTGGTTTTTCGTGCCTCAACGATGCGCACGGCATTAAACAAGGCGTTCAGGAAACTTTTTTGCGCGATGCCGCCGCGCGCGGTACGCGCCTGCTCGCCCGCACCACCATCGAAAAAATTACCGTGGAACAGGGCCGGGCCACGGGTGCGGAAGGGTATTTTGACCACCCGAATGGCCAGCGCGTGCGTTTGCGCATTTTGGCCAAAAAAGTAATTGTTAGCGCCGGAACCCTGCACACGCCGGTTTTATTACAAAAAAGTGGGCTGCGGCACCCGCAAATTGGTCAAAACCTGTACCTGCACCCGGTGATTCCAACGGTGGGTTTGTACGACACAGATACCACGCCGTGGTACGGCCCGATGATGTCGGTGATTGTGAAAGAATTTGAACGCCAGAACGGTAACTGGGGGTTCCGTTTAGAGTGCCCGCCGGTGCATCCGGGATTGGGGGCTTTTGCGATGAGTTGGGAAAACAGCGCGGCGTTAAAAGCCGATTTGCTGCAAATCCGGCAATTGGCGGTGCATATTTGCCTCGTTCGGGACAAATTTGGCGGTAAAGTGACCGTTGGTAAAAAATCGGGGCAACCCGTGGTGCATTACGAAGTGCATCCTTTTGACCGCAACCACCTGGTTCAGGCCATGCAACGCAGCACCGAAGCGCATTTGGCGGCTAATGCCCGTCGGGTTTCCATTTTGCACAACCGGCCGCTCCATTTTTTTCCGGGTCAATCGGGTAATGTCGCCGATTTTCAGCAACAAATTGCGCGGCAAAATTGGGGCAGCAACCACGCGGGGGTATTTTCGGCGCACCAAATGGGCACTTGCCGCATGGGTGGCCACCGCAACGCTCCCGTGCAACCCGACGGACAAACCCGCGAAGTCAAAAACCTGTACGTGGCCGACGCCAGTTTGTTCCCTTCGGCCAGCGGCAGCAACCCCATGCTGTCGGTACAGGCGTTGGCCTGGTACGTGGCGAAACAGGTTTTTTAGTGAAAAGTGTAGAGTGAAAAGTGAATAGTGTAGAGTGAATAGTGAAAAACGAAGAGTGAATAGTGCAGGGTCTATAGTATTGAAAATGGACACTATACACGCAGAAATTTTTCATTTCACCAGTAAAAAACACTCTCCGACGGGCAAATTTTCACTCTACACTCTTCGTTTTTCACTATTCACTATTCACTCTACACTATTCACTTTTCACCCTTCACTAACAAATATATTATGATAAAAAAACACCTTACTCTATTATTATTTTGTTTGCTGTCCTCGGCCTTGTTGGCGCAAAACGTGGGCGTGGGTGCCAAACCCACCAAAAAAGCCAAAATGTACTTTGATGGCTCGGCGGCTATGTTGAACCAAAACTGGACGTATTGGAACGGTCCCCGCCTGAAAGCGAGTTTACCCGTCAAATGGGCCATTGTAAAAAATCCCGATGGCGCGGGTACCTGCATGAGCAGCAATGACCCGGCGGCAGCGGGTGGTCTTTACGGGGCCGCCGATTTGGTGACCAAAAAAGATTTCCGCGATTTTAGGGCGCACGTGGAATTTTTAATCGAAAACCCGGGCGGAAACAGCGGGGTTTACCTCCAAAATCGCTTTGAGATTCAGGTCCTCGACGGTGACTCGACGGCCCACGGGATGGCGGCTATTATCAACGAACGCCGTTCGCCTTATTATCCCTACAAAGGCCGTGGCAAATGGAACGCCTACGATATTGTGTTCCGCGCCGCCCGTTTCCGCGACGGCAAAATGGTGGAAAAACCCGTGGTGACGATTTTGTTCAACGGGGTAAAAGTACACGCTAATCGCACCATTAACCAGGTTTGGGGTGGCCCCAACTCGGGCATTGACGGCGGTAACGACGACGGCAAAGGACTCACCGACGTGCCGGGCGGTCTCAAATTGCAAGCCGAAGGCCACGATGTATTGTACCGCAACATCTGGATTGAAGAATTGAACCTGGCCACGGCCAATACCGATATTATTGCGCCCACCAAAGCGGAGGTGCCCACACCGGTATCGCAGGCGCAATTGATGCGGATACCGATTAAAAGCAGCGTTGACCAGCAGGAACGCGATTTTTTTGTGTATTTGCCCAAGGGTTATGAAGGCAATTACGGCGAAAAATTTCCGGTTATGATGTTTCTGCACGGTAATGGCGAACGCGGCAACGGCAAAGATGACCTGGATTACGTGCTGACCCACGGCCCGTTGTACGAGGCTTGGATTCAAAAACGCGACTTGCCTTTTATCATTATTTCGCCCCAATTGCCCATGTTTGGCATGGATAAAAAGGGACTGCCTTACATTGATAAACGCACCAAAGACTGGGTTCCCAAACGCCTCGCCGAAGGAACGCCGCCGCGCAACCACGGCGACACGCCTTCGCAACCGATTCCCGGTGCACTACCGTCGGATACATTCCCCGGCGGCATCAAAACGCTGCCCGTGGGCTGGGACCAGGTGGAAAAGGACCTGCTCCAAATGCTGGATATCGTGCACATGTACTTTAACGGCGACCAACAGCGGACTTATCTCACGGGCCTGAGTTACGGCGGTTTTGGAACCTGGTACATGGGTAGTAAATACCCCGATAAATTCGCCGCCATTGCGCCGGTAGTGGGCTGGGGGCACCCTGATTACATGGAGTCTATTTCAAAGTCTAAATTGCCCGTTTGGTGCTTCGCCGGTGGCCTCGACGGGGTGGTGCAGCCGCGTTATTTTTACGCGGGTATCAACCGCCTGAAAGCGCTCGGTTGTCCCGACCTGCGGTTTACCATCCACGAAGATATGGGCCATGATACCTGGCGCCGCGTTTACGGCGGACAGGATTTGTACGATTGGCTGCTGAGTAAGAAGCGATAAGGGTTGGGGAAGGGTTGAATTGGTGGGTAGGGTTGAATTGGTTGGTAGGGTTGAATTGGTTTTGCTCGTCGTAGGGTGTTCGGTTTTTGTTGCCCGTTGTAGCGTACACGTTTTTTTGTTACTCGCGTCGTAACGTACTCGTTTTAAGTGTGCTAATCTGCAAAATCTATCAGATTTTGCAGATTTCTGCCGCACATGTCCCCTTCGTTACATACCCTTGAAGCGAACCCGTGCGGCTACGCTTGCCGCATAGCCGCACGGATTGTTGCACTCGAAATGCAATTTCGCGCGAGCGTGGGCGTGAAAATTTAGTTAGTTGGAGATTTTTTTTTGAAAATATGGATAATTGACACACCACAACGAACAACAAAAACCGAACACCCTACGACGGGCAAAACAAATTCAACCCTTCAAAACAAATTCAACCCTTCCCCAAAACAGGTGTTTTTACGCTATTTCACCCGAAAAAAACGGGTAACCTTTGCCATACATCAAAATAAGCAACATTATGGCAACGATAAAAAACTTGGCTTTCAAAGGTGGGGGCGTATTGGGTATTGCGTACGCCGGTGCGATTAAAGTACTGGAAGATCGGCAAATTTTGCAAAATATAGAGAAAGTAGCCGGAACCTCGGCGGGAGCGATTACCGCAACCCTCGTGAGTCTGGGGTACAACTCGGCGGAAATCAAAAACATCGTAAATAGTACCTCTTTTAAGTCATTTGAAGACAGCAAAAACATTTTTCGCATTTTTACCAAATACGGCCTGTACGCCGGTGATGCGACCTTAGCCTGGTTAAAGCAACAAATTACCCAAAAAAAGGACAAAAACCTGTCGGCAAACGCTACTTTCCGCGATTTCCACAACGCCGGTTGCCGTGACTTATACGTGTTTGCGAGCGACCTGAATTTGCGCAATTTGGCCGAATTTTCATTCCGAGCCACCCCCGATGTCGTTGTTGCCGAAGCCGTACGGGCCTCCATGTCCATTCCTTTGTTTTTTAAAGCCTGGCGTTTTAGCAACAATAACCCCAACGACCATATTTACGTGGACGGCGGTATGATCTATAATTTCCCGATTGAGATTTTTGACCAAGGCGACCTGCCCAACCCCGAAACCTTGGGGTTTTACCTGTCCAATGTGAAAGGGATTCCAAAGGCCAATAACCTGGGCTACAACAGCATTATTCAATACGTCAAAATTACGTTTGAAACCATCCTCGATGCCCAACCCATTAATTTTAACAACGACCCCGAAGAGAAAAAACGAACGGCAATTATTGATGACCTGGGCATTTCGGCCACTAATTTTGACCTGTCGGTGCAGCAAGAAGAAGCCCTGTATCAATCGGGTATTGATTGTACCAACGCTTTTTTTGCGAATAAACCCGCGTAATGCACTACATATTGGCCGTTGTAGGTGTACTTTTGTGCATCTGCGGCGGCCAATGGAGTTACCCTTGAGGCCGAACCCGTCGGCTTATTTTTTATCTATTCCATGACTCAAGCACAACCCTATTCCGCCACTGAAGAAAAAATGGCGCGTTATGCCAAGGCATTGTCGCACCCGGCGCGGGTGTTTATTCTCCGTTTTTTGGAGCAGCAATGCGCGTGTTTCGCCGGGGATATTTCGGAGCAATTACCCATGGCGAATTCAACCGTGTCGCAGCACCTCAAAGTACTGAAAGAAGCCGGATTAATTAAGGGGAGTTTCAACCCTCCAACCATCGAATATTGCATTGATAAAGAAAATTGGACCGAAGCCAAAGCACTCTTCGAGGCATTTTTTACGCCCTGTTGTTAAAAAAACGTTTAGTGTTTTACCTATTTCGTATTTTTACGAAATACTCATTATCTTTGCATCACAAAACAAAACGACAAATATCGTCACCGTTTATTCGATGCAATATGCCAGCAAAACTGAAATTTCTCGACCGCTTTTTAACCCTTTGGATTTTTTTGGCCATGTTAACGGGTGTTGGTTTGGGGTATTTTTTCCCAAAATTCGCAACCGTTGTTAACCAGTTTAACGTGGGTACGACGAATATTCCGCTGGCTATCGGGTTAATATTGATGATGTACCCGCCGTTGGCCAAAGTAGATTACTCGTTGTTGCCGCAAGCCCTAAAAGACAAAAAAACAATGGGGCTTTCGCTGCTGCTCAACTGGGTGATTGGCCCACTGCTCATGTTTGTATTGGCCATTATTTTCCTGCGCGACGAACCCGACTACATGGTGGGCCTCATTTTGATTGGCATAGCCCGCTGCATTGCGATGGTGATTGTGTGGAACGACCTGGCCGGTGGCAACCGCGAATACGGTGCCCTACTGGTGGCGCTCAACAGCATTTTTCAGGTCTTGACGTATAGTTTGTACGCGTGGCTGTTTATTAATGTACTGCCCACGCAATTGGGGCTGGGGAATTTTAACATATCGGTCCCTATGTCATCGGTGATGGAAAGTGTACTGATTTATTTGGGCATTCCGTTTTTTTTGGGGTTTGTCAGTCGTTACGCGCTCATTGCCACTTACGGTAAAGATTGGTTCAACCGCAAATTTGTTCCACGCATTTCGCCCGTTACCTTGTACGCTTTACTGTTCACCATTGTGATTATGTTTAGTCTGAAAGGGGATAAAATTTTAGAATTACCGCTGGATGTGCTCAAAATTGCCATTCCGCTGGTGATTTATTTTGTCCTCATGTTTTTTGTTAGTTTTTATATCAACAAATCAATGGGCGTTGCTTACGACAAAAACGCCTCCATTTCATTTACGGCAACCGGCAACAATTTTGAATTGGCCATTGCGGTGGCCATTGCCATTTTTGGTATTCACTCGGGGCAGGCTTTTGCGGGAGTGATTGGGCCTTTAGTCGAAGTTCCCGTTTTGATTTTATTGGTAAAAGCCAGCCGAAAACTCATGTATCAACTTTAAATACGTTACCATGTACCCATCCATCCGACATTTGGTGCACGACTGCATTGGGCAGTTTGATCAAATCCCCGCCGAGCGCAAGGTGATTTTAGAAAAAATTGCGCAATACCTCCAGCAAAAATACCAAGCCCTCGAACCCATTCAATTGGTGTTTATTTGCACCCACAACTCGCGCCGAAGTCATTTTGGGCAAATAGCGGCGGCCATTGCGGCCCAACACTACAATATTGACCAGGTACACGTGTTTTCGGGCGGCACCGAAGCCACACAATTTCACCCCAACGCCATTGAAGCGCTGCGGACCCTGGGTTTTGTTGTCACCACTGATGATACCGGCGCGGCCAACCCGAAATGGAACGTTCAGTTTGGGCACGCGGCCGCCACAACCTGCTTTTCCAAAACCTTTGACGATGCAGCCAACCCGCAACGCGCTTTTGCGGCTATTATGACCTGTTCCGACGCGGACCAAAATTGCCCGTTTGTACCGGGTACCGAATTGCGCATTGGCACTACCTACACCGACCCCAAAGTATCGGACGGAACGCCGGAACAACTGGCCACGTACCAGGGTCGTTTTTTGCAAATTGCCACCGAAATATTGTATGCTTTTTCGGTAGTGGCATAAATCAAAAACGCCACTATCAGGACTACTCCCGATAATGGCGTTTTTGTATAAAAAGAAACTTGTTGCGAATTAGAGCGCTACGTGTTTGAACGCAGTAACCGTCAATTCCTTGTTAAGGGTTTTGAGGTACTGATCAACGGTCAGGTCGTTATTTTTTACAAATTTCTGGCTGAGAAGGGTATTCTCGGCGAAGAATTTATTCAAACGGCCCAAAGCGATTTTTTCGAGCATATCTTCGGCTTTACCTTCGTTGCGAGCGAGTTCTTTACCGATTTCGATTTCCTTCTCCACAATTTTAGTATCCACGTCGTCTTTGCTTACAGAAACCGGATTCATAGCGGCAATCTGCATGGCTACATCGCGGCCTGGGCCTTCGAACGCCGCGTCGCTCATGTTGAGGACAACGAGTACGGAACGTTTGTTGTTGGAGTGGTTATAGGTAACGATTTGCGCACCGGTTAAAGCGTGGTAGTTGCTCAACTCGATTTTTTCACCGATGATACCGTTTTGCTCACCTACTTTTTCACCGATGGTAACGGCACCTTCGTAAGGGAGCGCCAACAAATCTTCCAAAGAAGCAGGGAAGTTTTCGAGGGCGATATCAGCAATTTTTTGCGTCATCCCGATGAAGTTTTCGTTACGGGCAACGAAGTCGGTTTCGCAATTCAAAGCCAATACGATACCACGGGTTTGGTCAGCATTGGTTTGAGCGATAACCACGCCTTCTTTTGCTTCGCGGTCTTCGCGTTTTGCGGCTTTAGCGATACCTTTTTTACGAAGGTAGTCTTGTGCGCCTTCGAAATCTCCGTTAGATTCTTCGAGGGCTTTTTTACAGTCCATCATACCTGCGCCAGTAATTTCGCGCAGTTTTTGAATATCAGCAACTGAAATTTTGCTCATTTTTGTGTATATTGTAATTTCAAAATTCGGGCACAAAAGTCAACAATTTACTTTTGCGGCCCGAATTTTAAATATTATGTATAGATTAAGAATGGTAATAAAAGATTACTCTTTTTCGTCGCCTTTAGTGGCTTTACGCTCTTCGAGACCTTCTTTGATCGCGGCAACGATGTAGTTGGTGATGAAGGCGATAGACTTAGACGCATCGTCGTTCGCCGGGATCGGGAAATCAACGAGGGTTGGGTCAGAGTTGGTGTCCACCATACCGAAGGTTTTAACGCCCAATTTGCGGGCTTCGGCGAGTGCGAGGTGCTCGTGGTGAATATCAATGATGAATACCGCGCTTGGGAGACGGTTCAAGTCGGCGATACCACCGAGTTGTTTGTCCATTTTCGCGTGTTCGCGACCCAAAGTGAGGCGTTCTTTTTTAGTGATACTGGTCAAAGTAGTATCGGCCAACATGCGTTCGATGTTCTGCATTTTTTTAACAGACTTACGAATGGTCATGAAGTTGGTCATCATACCACCCAACCAACGATCGGTCACGAACGGCATACCAACGCTTTGAGCAGCGGCTTGCACGATTTCGCGGGCTTGCTTTTTGGTAGCAACGAACATGATTTTTTTACCACCTTTAGCGAGGGCCTTGGCAGCAAGAGCGGCGCGTTCGAGGCATTCGGCGGTGCGGTTGAGGTCGATGAGGTGGATACCTTTATGCTCCATAAAGATATAAGGAGTCATTTTGGGGTTCCACTTACGGCGCATGTGACCGAAGTGGCAACCGGCATCCAGCAATTCTTTATACGTGGGCTTTTGCATAGTTCAAAAGCAATTTTGTTTGTAATGAATGTGAAAAAGAGAGAGAAATTAACGCTTGGAGAACTGGAAGCGCTTGCGTGCTTTCGGGCGACCGAACTTTTTGCGTTCCACCGCACGGCTGTCGCGCATGAGGTATTTTTTCGCTTTGAGTGCTCCGCGGAATTCAGGATCCAGTTTAATTAATGCGCGGCTCACGCCCATACGCACTGCTTCGGCTTGGCCTTTAAAGCCGCCGCCTTTTACGTTTACTTTCAGATCGTAAGCACCTTCAACACCAACTACCACGAATGGGTCAGTTACGTTATGCTGAACGTGGATGTGTGGGAAATACTCGCGGTAATCGCGGCCATTAACCGTGATTTTACCTTCTCCCTTTGTCAGATATACCCTGGCCACTGCGGTTTTACGGCGACCTATGGCATTAATCATTTCCATATTTTGAAATGTGAGAATACTTGATGAATGAACTTACCGCTTCCTGCCAAAAGGAGGCGCGGCATTTTAGAATGTGAGTGTTTCTGGCTTTTGTGCGATGTGGGGGTGCTCAGAACCAGTGTAAACGTACAGTTTCTTGTACATTTGCTTACCCAATTTTGTTTTAGGCAACATACCTTTTACGGCACGTTCCAAGATGCGCTCCGGGAATTTGGTGAGCATTTCCTCAGCAATAGTCACTTTCAAGCCACCGGGGTGGAGTGAGTAGTTGTGGTATTCTTTCTGAGCGAACTTTTTACCAGTGAAACGTACTTTGTCGGCATTGATGACGATTACATAATCGCCCGTATCTTCGCTCGGCGTGTACGACGGTTTGTTCTTGCCACGCAGAATGGTAGCAATTTTGGATGAAAGACGACCTACTACCATGTTGCTAGCATCAATCACGTACCATTTGCGGTCCACATTGGCTGCACTGACAGATACCGTCTTATAACTTAATGTGTTCATTATATAACTGAATATTTTTTAAGCTCTTTTTTCAAAGAGGCCGCAAAGGTAATACGACTTTTCCCGTACATCCAAGGAGTTTTGGAAAAATTTCTAAAAATATTTCGCAAAGCATTGATAATCAATCTTTTTTTGGCAAAAATATTTTTTCTACTTTACAACTGGGATTTATTTTTTTATTGAAAATCAATGCATTAGCCACAGATGGGGTTTATTTGTAGGGGCACTTCGGCGGGGGTGCGCTAATGGCCTACAAAGCAGCAGGGGCAGGCGTGTTTGCCTGCCCCTGCCGAGGGTATCGCCAATCCCCCGATTGGCGTTTTGTCTGCGCCCATTGAGATTGGCGAGACTGGCCCAGATACCTGGCCTGGAGGAGATTCGTGCCCAAGGTGGGCACGAGGTCTTGTAGACTGCCGGATATAGGCGAGGCCGGATGTATGACTCATTCTTGGCTGATCCCGGGGGCAGGCACGAGGCCGGTAGATTGCGGTACATACCACAGGGGGCAGGCACAAGGCCGGTAGATTGCGGTACATACCACAGGGGGCAGGCACGAGGCCCATAGATGGAGGTACATTCCACAGGGGGCAGGCACGAGGCCCATAGATGGAGGTACATACCACAGGGGCAGGCACGAGGCCCATAGATGGAGGTACATTCCACAGGGGGCAGGCACGAGGCCCATAGATGGAGGTACATTCCACAGGGGGCAGGCACGAG
Source organism: Chitinophagales bacterium (assembly GCA_013298845.1). Lineage (GTDB taxonomy): Bacteria > Bacteroidota > Bacteroidia > Chitinophagales > Saprospiraceae > M3007. The sequence goes on along the minus strand of JAAFJN010000024.1, from coordinate 51,538 downwards.
GCCTGCCCTTACTTGAGTTTGGCTTCGGTGGCGACGGTGGCCTTTTTCATCTTTTCTTCTTCGCTGAAGGGCTTGATCTTGATGGTCAGGGTGTGGCCTTCTTCGGTTACTTCAGAGAGTTCGTTGGTGGATTTTTTTACGGTGCGGTCGGGGAAGCGATAGACCTGCGTGTAGGCCATATCGGCAAAAAACGACTTCATCATGTCCATTTGACCGTCTTCGTCGCCTTCGCTGAGGGCCTTTTTCAGTTCCTCACCAATGTTGGCCGTACCGAGACGCTCAAACTTTTTACCACTTACCTTGAACGTTTCTTCGGCCTTGGCGTCGTATTTTTCTTTGTTGATGATTTTTATCGCTTTGTTCAACGCCTCAACGTTGGCAAATTCAAAAGTGTACCCAAATTTGAACGCCGCCGTATCATTCACCTCTACCACATTCGTGATACCGGCTACTCCTTCCAACGATTTGGCAACGCCGCCAGTGAGTTGTTCACCCATTTTGGACATATCGGCCGGGTTTTCTTCGGCTGCGGCACCTTCTTCTTTTGCCTGAACATCTTCCGAATTCATGTCTTTTTCAGTACCTTCTTCGGTGGGCGTAGTAGTGCCCTCCTGACCAGGAGCCATTGTTTTGAACATGTCCATCATGTTCTTCATTTCACTCATGTCAATGATCATGGAGTATGTGCCGCTACCATTTTTTTTAAATGTAACTTCTTCCAAAATATTGAGACAACCAGTTAAGGACATTGCGCCAACGAGCAACGCAAATAAGTAGATTTTTTTTAAGTTCTTCATTAAATGTATCGTAATGTGAAAAATAAACCGTGCAAATATAGGGCCAAACTGCCGAGCGTATCTTTTTTTTGGATAAAATACAAGGTTCCTCGGGTAGAGTGCAGGCGATTGCAACATTTGTCAGATATTTATGCCCAAATTGAAAAACAAATAACATGAATGTCTTAGTTACCGGAGGTGCCGGATTCATCGGAAGCCACACCGTTGTTGCCTTACACGAGGCGGGATTCAACCCCATTATTATTGATGATTTCTCCAATTCTCAACGCTCGGTGCTGGACGGACTGGAACAAATTATTGGCAAACGAATCACTTGTTACGAAGAAAACTGCTGCGACCCCAAGGCGCTTGCGGCGATTTTTGATACCGAAAAAATTGGGGGCGTTATTCACTTCGCTGCCCACAAAGCGGTGGGCGAATCCATGGAACAACCGTTAAAATATTACCGCAACAACCTGGATTCGATCCTTTCGCTGCTCGAAACGATGGTGCCGGCGGGCGTAAAAAACCTCATCTTTTCGTCGTCTTGCACGGTGTACGGCAACCCCGAACAATTACCGGTGACCGAAAACACGCCGGTGCAGGCCGCTATGTCGGTGTACGGCAATACTAAACGCATCGGGGAGGAGATATTCCGGGACTTGGTTTCGACCGGGCACCCGATGAAAATTATATCGCTGCGGTATTTTAACCCCATTGGTGCCCACCCTTCGGCGCTCATTGGAGAGTTACCTTCCGGGGTACCGAATAACCTGGTGCCGTTTGTGACCCAAACCGCCGCCGGTATCCGCAAAGAACTGACCGTGTATGGCACCGATTACGATACCTCAGATGGCTCTTGCATCCGCGACTATATCCACGTCATGGATCTGGCCGATGCCCACGTGGCCGCCATACGCCGCCTGCTCGATTTGCCCATGCCCATTCATTACGATGTACTTAACGTGGGTACGGGTAATGGTAACAGCGTTCTGGAAATTATCAAAACGTTCGAAAAGGTAAGTGGCCAACCATTGCCCTACGTGCTGGGCAAACGCCGCCCGGGCGATATTCCAAGTATTTACGCCGATGTTACAAAATCAACCGAAAAACTCAACTGGAAAGCCACGCGCTCGCTGGAGGAGTCGCTCGCTGATGCCTGGCGCTGGCAACAACGGATTCTTTAGTGATGAGAGAGGAGTGATGAGAGATTGGAGAGAAGTGATGAGTGGGTCGTGGTCGTTTCCTAAAAAAAGTTGACAAGTTAGAGGATAAAAACCTAAAAAAAGTTGTCATTTGATCGGTCACGGTCGGCAAATCTGATAGATTTTGCGTAAAATCGGTTGATCTCCATAGCGTCGGGTTTGAAACCCGACGCTATGGAGGGTTAGCCGATTTTACGTAGGATTAACCCGACGCTACGGAGATCAACCGATTTTACCGATTTTTCAACCCTTTTTCCGGGGTTTAAAATAAAAATGATACGCCAACCAGCCAATACCAACCACCAATAATCCTGCCCCGGATTTAACGGGGCTGTTCCACAATTGCAGCACAATAAACACCGCCGACAACCCGATAAAAATCAGGGGGGGCAGCGGGTACCAGGCGGTGCGGTAGGTGCGCGGCGCATCGGGGCGATTTTTACGAAAAACAAAAATAGCCGATGCCACCATTACCTGCCCGATCCAATCAATAAACGTCACGTAATCAATGAGGTTACCAAAGGTGCCCCACACCAGCAACAGCACCAACGCCCAACCGGCCTGCAACGCCATTGCGTTGATGGGCGTGCGGTATTTGGGGTGAATTTCGGCTAATTTTTCAAAAAATATCCCGTCTTTGGCCATCGCGTAATACATGCGGGGAGCCGTCATGCAATAAATACCGGTGGTACCAAAGGTGGACAGCGCAATCAGAAACGCCATCAAAGGGCCGCCCCACGAAAACTGGGTGTTGAGGGCATCGGCGGCGATGGTTTTGGTGGTGGCAATTTGCTCCAATGGCAACAACCGCATGTACGCCATATTGGCCAATACATACACCGCCGTCACGATAATGGTGCCCAAAATCATGGCGCGGGGCACGGTGCGCTGCGGATCTTTGGTTTCACCCGCCAAAAAGGCCACGTGTTGCCAGCCGCCGTACGAAAACAATACCCCCACAAAGGCCGTGGCAAAACCACCCCAAAAATTGGGCGGCGGCGTTTGGGCAAACGTCCCCGTGTAGTTGTTTTGCATGATCATGGCATTGGCCAAAAACCAGCCAACAATAATAATCAACGCCAAACCCATGAGTTTGGACAGGGTAAATACCGAGGCCATCCGGCCACCAATGCTCACCCCGAACGAATTGATAACGGTCAAAAACACAATAATCGCCCCGGCCAGCGGCACGGTCCAGCCACTATCGCGGCTCACCCCAAAGAGGTACAACAGGTGTTCGGCGCACACCGATGCCAGGGCCGCAATGGCCCCCGAAGTACTCACGAACAGGATAAACCAGCCGAATAAAAAACCGGCCAAATCGCCGTACGCCTCGCGCAAATACACGTACAACCCGCCCGCGCCGGGGAACATACCGCCCATTTCGGCGAAAGTAAGCGCGCCGGTGAGCACCACAATGCCGCCCAATACCCAAATCCCGATCACCAGCCACGGGTCGTGTAGTTCGGCCACAATGGAGCCGGGGGCGCGAAAAATACCACTGCCGATGGAACTACCCACGGCGATCATAACAAGGCTGAAAAGGGTTAAGGTGCGTTTGAGTTCTGCCGACATACAGTTTGTGTTCGTTTTGCGGCGTAAACGTAGTGTATCTTGGGGAAATGAAATAAAAAACATTTTCCCCACGGCCTTCAACACCGAATAATAATCCCAAACACACCACTTATCTTTGTTCCATGAAAAACCTCCCACTCATCTTTGCGCTGCTTTTGGCTACCCTCCAACTTTGGGGCCAAACGCAGGCCCGCCCGCACGAGGTCCGCACTGGCGTTTATCTCAATAATTTGTACGACCTCAACATGAACGCCCATTCATTTTACGCCGATTTTTACATTTGGTTTAAATGGAAAGGCGATTTTGACCCCACCAACGTTGAATTTGTCAACGCCATCGAAAAATGGAGCGTTACCAACAACAGTTTCGACGGCGACTCCACCCCGGTAAAACTCAAAGACGGCACCAACTACCGGATTTTCCGCATCGAAGGGCGTTTTTTTCACTCGTTTTCGCTGAATCGCTTCCCGCTTGATCGCCACGACCTGGATATTCAAATCGAAAACCCCGACGCAGACAAGGATTCATTGGTCTATCTGCCCGATACCACCACGGCCGCGGCGGTCATCCGGCCTTCGCTTAATTTGGTGGGTTGGGAGCAATTGGGTAGCCAATTGGTGCATAAAGTGCACGATTACGGCAGTAATTTTGGCAACCCGGAAGAAAACGCGCACACCTACAGCAACCTCACGTTTTCGGTATCGTTGGGGCGGCCCCTGAGTTTTTTTATCCTCAAAATGCTGCTGCCGCTCATGGTCGTGATGTTTATGAGTCTGGGCGCGTTAACCCTGCACCCCGACCACATTGATACCCGCTCGTCGTTGCCCATTGGTGGCCTGCTCACGGCGGTATTTTTGGAACAATCGTACAGCGATGCCCTCCCCGATTCGGGTTATATGGTGTTGATGGACAAAATTTACCTGCTCGTGTATATCCTCAACGCCCTCGTGATGCTGCACGTGATTGTGGCGGGCAATATTGTGTCCAACAACGCGCAGGATCGGGCGCGTATTAACCGCCTCGACCGGTTTGAAACCAAATTGGCCATTGCCTATTTTGTGATCTTTTGGTTGGGCGTGTGGTGGTTGGTGTAACTTTAACCAAAATCATTTTTATGCTACGTTTTATACTTTTTTTGACATTTTTGCGGGGTTTTCCCCCCGTTTTTGCCCAAACGGGTTATACACTCTACGCCACGGGCGACACCTCCGATTTTGTTACCACCGCGCACCAACCGGGACTGGTACTGGCGGGCGGCGGCACCGACAACGATAGCGCAATGGTGTGGATGCTGCGCCGCGCCGCCGGAGGCGATGTAGTGGTGTTGCGCGCTTCCGGTTCGGATGGCTACAACAGTTATTTTTTTTCGGAGTTGGGCGTGCCCGTGCATTCGGTGGAAACCATTCGTTTCGACAACGGAATTCCGGCCAATAACCCGTTTGTCCTTCGTAAAATTCGCAACGCCGAGGTGCTTTTTTTCGCCGGTGGCGACCAGCACAAATATTATAGTTATTGGAAAGATACCCCCGTGGAAGACGCCATTAATTACCTCATCAACGACAAAAAAATAACGGTGGGCGGCACCAGCGCGGGGATGGCCATTTTGGGAGAAGCCTATTACGTACCACCGGGCAGTTCGCTCACCACGGTGCAGGCATTGGGCAACCCTTACCACGAAAACATCAATATTTTGGGGTACGGCGGCTTCGTGGACGCGCCTTTTATGAAAAACCTCATCACCGATACGCATTACGACCAGCGCAACCGACAGGGCCGCCACATGACGTTTATCGCCCGACTCACCAACGATTACGACATGCAGACCTACGGTGTTGCCAGCAACGAACACGTGGCCGTGTGTGTGGATGGCAACGGTCTGGCCTGGACATACGGGGACGACAACGCCACCGACGAATACGCTTATTTTTTGCGGGGTAATTGCCAACCGGACGCGGGTCCCGAAACCTGCGTTGCCAATACGCCCCTGACCTGGAACCGGCAACAAGCGGCCGTTCAGGCGTACAAAATGCCCGGTTCCATGCAGCCCGTGCACAGTTTTGACCTCAAAGACTGGCAAACGGCATCGGGGGGGAATTGGGGAAACTGGTACGTTAACCAGGGAATTTTGTTAAAAACAGCGAATCCCGACGGCGATTGTGACCTGTTGAGCAGTTCGGTACCGCTGCTACCGGCGACCGAAGGTTTTCGCATATTTCCCAATCCCGCGCAACAGACGTTTCAAATTCGTTCGGAGCGCGACGAAACGGTGCACATCGCGCTCCGGGATGCTTTTGGACGCGTGATTTGGGACGCCGGTGCCGTGGCGACCAATACCAACATTGATGTACCGGGCACCCTGCCGCAAGGGGTGTACTATTGCCTCGTGCGGCAAGGTGAGCGCAAATCGGTGTTGCGTTTGGTGTTTTTATAAAGCAATGCTGAAACCGGCGGTTAAAGCGCGTTGGCGAACCATCCCGTACGTTGTGCTGGCACGCACAAATATCTCCGGCTGTACCCCACTGACTTTGGCAAATGCCGGGCAATACACCAGCCCCGCTAACATAACGGCGCTGTTGTTGCGCGGGTCAAATCCTTTGGCTTTTTGACCTCCGTAGGGCGAAGGCGGATTGTCCATTTGCAAAATACCTTCAAATTTCTTTTTTTGAACGAGGTTAATGCCCACGCCAAATTGCGCCTGAAACTATTTTTTAGGTCCCAACGACAGCGTAGGCACCACCGCTACATGGTGCGACCGAATCGTGAACTCCCCAATTTGGCGGAAATTATTCCAAGGGGCAGATTCGGCCGTTGGGATGTAGTTGATGGTTTGTTGGCGTTCGGCGTACGTGTATTCGAAATGGAAAGTAAACGGATTTTCCCGGAAACCCAAAACGGCCGCAGCGGTTACCTGCCGGATGGAACCATCGCCGTAGGTGACTGGGCGGTATTGGTCTAAGGTACTTTGAGCGACCAGAATGGAGGATTGGCCCATACCACCGCTTAACCGTAAGCCCAGGTGCGCAAAAATCTCCTTTCCGGCACCGATTTCGCGAAAAATCACCCGTTCGTCGTTGTGTTCCACCACAATTTCGCGGTTATAAATGTCCCAACTCAATACATCGGCGCCGTGGTGAAATTCCAATTTATAACAAGTGGATTTGGTCAAGGTCCAGGTCTGTTGCACGGGTACGCCCTGAAACACCGTAAGGGACAACGTTTTGCAATCGAGAATACCGAGGGTTTGAACCGTTGTGTCGCCGTTTTGTACCAAAATTTGGCGGTAAGTGTAGGTGTCGTCGCTGTTTTTAGACCATTGGGTCAATGACGCGGCATTTTTTTTGTTTTGCCAATTACCTTCTAATTGAGTAAAAAGCGAAGGATATTGGGCAAAAAGACCGGTCGAAAAGCATAAAAATGCCGCGAGGGAAAGAATGTACTTCATAAGAATTAGCGTTATTTAATGAAAAGATGAAGAATGTGTTACTTCACCTATTACGCAAGTCAGTCGCAAAGGGTTGTCTGGCATAAGGGAATTTTAAGATTTTTTAACTTTTGAAAATCACAACACAACCCACCGTTGAAAACCTTTTTTACACCCGTTGATATATTTTTAGAGGCGGAATCCGGTTAATTAGGGCTACTTTGCGGCAGATACTTTACACCATGTCCGCACAACTTATTGCGATTCATCAGCATAATTTTGGGAAAATACAACTGCCGCCCATCGGTACGAACGGTATCAACTATTCGGAGTTGACCCACCTGGATATTCCGATGCGACCGCGCGGTTTTGCCATTAAATTCGTACTGGAAGGCACCGAACATTATCAAATTAAACAAAAGTCTTACGCGGTGCGGGCGGGCAATTGTCTGCTGTTGCCGCCCGAGGCACGAGGTTCGGTGGGCATCAACAGTGCGCAGGCGGTAAAGGGCCTTTGTATTACCATCGCCCCCGAATTACTCGCCGAAGTATCCAATACCCAACTGTTACCGTACGAGCCACAGGTATTGCACACGACACAAACATTGGAAACATTACCGCTGGCCGATGAGCATTTTTTACCGGCTTCCAACTCCAAAATGAGTTCGTTTTTACAACAATTGGGCACTCCTTTACAAGCACCGGAAGCGCATACTTTGTCTTTTTCCACCGAGTTTTTTTACCGAATCGCCGAGTTGTACCTGAGTGATTGCAATACCATCCAACAATCCATATTCCGCATTGAAGCGGCGCGTTGGGGCACCCGCAAGGAACTGTACCGCCGCCTGGTAATGGGCATGACATTTATGGAAGATTGTTTTATGCAGCCCCTGGACATTGCCGATATTGCCCGCTCCGCTACCATGTCGGAATACCAGTTTTTCCGTTTGTTTAAAGCCGTTTATGGCATTTCGCCGTACCAGTTTATTTTAAAAAAACGCCTCGACATGGGGTATTCCATGCTCAAAACCGGCCGCTACACCGTGTCGGAAGTAGCCTTGAAAACGGGTTTTGCCGATATTTTTAGTTTTAGCAAAGCGTTTAAAAAACGATTTGGCCAAAATCCCAGCACCCATTTTTAATTTTGAACACCGGATTTTGAACACCGAACATCGAATTTTGAACATCGAACACCGAACGCCGAACATCGAAGTATTTGCGGGTGAAAAAGCCTCACCACACTCCATCATCAGCAATAAAACCATTACAAATTAGGCAATCGTCGCTTAAACGCGGGATAATGCCCCCATAACGCACGACAGCGTCTTTAGCCTTATTCAATAAAGTATTATTTCAAAATTCGATGTTCGGTGTTCGGTGTTCGGTGTTCAAAATTCGATGTTCAATGTTCAATGTTTCTTCCCTCAATTTAGCAGGATTTGACAAACACCCCTATCCACAACCGCCCGATGTTTGCCATCGAAAATTACGCTATGAAATTTAGTTCAAACTCAAATATGGCAAACACAAACACATTAGGGCGCTCGTTTTTCGCCCACTACTACTTCCCTTTTTCAGCGTTGCTGTTTCTGGCAACGGTATTTACCAACGTCGTACACGCGCAAAACCCAATACCGCACGTATTGGACAGTATTTTGGACAAACGCCTGCTCGACCAACGCAATGCACTGGGTGTGCGTGGCCTCAGCGCCGCCATCCAATTTCCCGATGGTTCGGTCTGGGAAGGTGTGGCCGGTATTTCCAGCGCGGCACCCGTAGATTCCATTACACCGGAACACTTGTTTAACATTGGCAGTGTCACCAAAACCATTACCTCCGCTTGTATTTTGCAATTGGCCGACGAGCAAGTGCTTTCGTTGGACGATAGTTTGCACGAATGGCTGCCCACTTACGAATTCATCGACAGCAATATCACCATTCGCCAGTTGATGCGGCACCAATCGGGCATCTACGATATTTTAATGAATCCGGCGTTTCAGCCCACCATGTTCAACGATATTGATTCCATGTGGACGCCGCACAACGCCATTAAAACGTTTATTCAGGCCCCCGAATTTGCGCCGGGGACTTCGTGGGCGTATTCCAATACCAATTATATGTTGTTGGGCATGATTATCGAAAACGCGTCGGGCAAACCGTATTATCAGGTGGTGCGGGAGCGTTTTCTCGATCCGCTGGAACTCACTTCGTTTGTGCTGCCACCGCACGAACCGGTACTGCCGCCCGCCTCAGATGTGTGGGTAGATATTACCGGCGATGGTATCACCGATAACGCGGGTGATTTGATTTACAACTGGAATTCGTTTAACTACGTCGCTGGTGCGTCAGGGTTGTATTTTTCCACGGCGGGCGATTTGGCGCGCTGGATTCGCGCCTTGTTGTCGGCGGGCATTATCAGCGACAGCACCCTGAACGAGGCCAAAGAAACGGTGGCTTCTCAACCGGCCGGGGTACGCTATGGTTTGGGGCTTATGGAGCGCAAATTTTTAAATAACCTGGCCTACGGACACGGCGGCGATTTGGGGTATTGCGCCAATGCGTGGTATTTTCCCGAAAAAGACGTGAGTATCACGGTGCTCAACAACGACGCCAAAAAGAACTCCTGGCAAATAGCCCCGGTTGTGCAAGTGTTGCTAAAGGCTTGCATTGATTACCAAATGGCAACCCCCGCCGAAGATTTGCCGTTGGCCAATCAGGCACAAGTAACAACGTATCCCAATCCATTTACCCGGGAAATCTATCTTTCTGCCATTCTACCGGAGCAATTTGAGCGTATAACATGTGAAATGGTGAATTACCTGGGGGAAACAGTCTTAATTTTGCCATCGGTACCCACCGATGGTCTTACAATCAATACGGCCCTCCCAACGGCCGAAAACTTGCCGGGAGGGTTGTATTTTCTCCAACTTTACGGAGACGGTCAACTCATTAGCACCGAAAAGGTGATCAAACAGTAAGTCGAATAATTGAACATCGAACACCGAACATCGAAGTATTTGCTGAGGAGGCAGCCGCGCCACATAATGCGCTGCGAAGCATTTTAACCCAATTCAATTAAACATTATTTCGGCGTTCAAAATTCGATATTCAATTGTTCGGTGTTCAAAATTCGGTGTTCGGTGTTCGATGTTCTATTGTTCGATGTTCAATTGTTCGGTGTTCAACGAATCTTGGTTATTCGTTTTTTAAGATAAGGAGTCTTTCGACCTGGATTTTTTGGCCAAAAGCATTGTAGAAGGTGGCAATATAAGTCCCCGCTGGCAACGCGGTGCCGAGGTGGATGGTCGCTGACTGGCTAAGTTGCTGCCGTACAATGACCTTTCCCGCTACATCGGTGCATTCGATGATGATGGGATCACCGGCCCAACCTTCGGGGATCTGGACGTTAAAGGTGCCGTTGTTGGGGTTGGGGCTAATGCGGACACTACTTTTCCCGGGACATTCGACGGCAACAATGGCCGAATAAGCCGCATTTCCGGTGGTTTCGGTCATTTTTAACCGGAAATAACGGTTTCCGTCGTGCGGTAGTTCTGCGGTGTAGTTACCCGCCTTTCGCGGTGCTGCATTGCCCAGGTCCAGCCACGTTTCACCATCCAACGAACCCTGAATGGTGTATTGTTCCAAATCTTTTTCCAATAAAGTACTCCACCGGACCTGTACCGTACCGGATGGTACACATTTTACGTCAAAATGCGCGAGTTCTACTGGCAAAGAACTGGTGGAACACAGGGCAATTTGGTCCATTAATACCTGAAACTTGGGGCGGTCGATCCACGGAGCCGGGTCATCGTCGTCAAAAATATGGCCCCACGATCCGTACACACTTTGCCACGGCCCGGTAAGCACAAACGCCAACGGCATTTCGGTACCCAGGCGGCGCAAAGTATCCATCACTTCGTCGTACAAATTATACATGCCGGGGTGAATTTGCGCATCGTACATGGCCTGGATATAAGGCGGCACGGAGAAATCGGTGAAATGTTGCCCGCCCTCGTAATTGATGATTTTTTTGCCAAAAAGTTTTGAGGTATTGTAAATCATGTGCCAACGGGGTAAAAAGCCCAACCACGCATTGCGCGAATTGGCCAAAACATCTTCGGCGGTAGCGGCGGCTCCCAACGCTTGCAAATTCGGGTTACCCGTACTGCCGTGATCTAAACCAAAATACCACGAAGGCGAAAAATAATCGTATTTGGACTGGTCGGCGTGGCTCAAAATTTCGGAACTCACCCAATCGTACCCCGCCTGCGTACCCAATACCCGCTGCACCCGGTTGCTTTGTGCACCCCATACATTGTGCCAAATATCAAAAGCATGAAGGGACCGTTCCACGTACCGCCGCGGATAACTGATGTTTTGGGGGCCGTTGTTATTCACCCAATGCGCCTGTTCAAATAACCAGTTCCACACTTCATTGCTGTACTCCAGGTACACTTTGATGCCGGGGTCCAGTTGATCGCGGAACATGGTGGCCATTTGGGTGATATAATTGTCATCGGCCTGGTGGGGCACACAAATCCAGATGTCTTTATCCAATTGATTGGCCAACTGAATAATGTACTCGTAGGCCACACCGCCGTTGGGGGCTTCGGCCTGCGAATAATAACCCGGCAGGGTGCGGTTTGCCCACGACACCTGGTCGTTGTTGTTGGTGTGCATCCAATCCATTAGCCGCAGGGTATTAAACGGGGTGCATTTTTCGATAAAACCCTGCCGGAAAGGTTGGGTTTCGTAGGTCGCCAAATCACTGATGGCCACCACCCGAATGTTCCGCACGTGATTGCCCTGCTGCGAAGCCGTGAGGTTAAAAAACACGTTGCCGTTGTCGTTGATGGTAAAATCTATTTGTCCCGGCGTATTGCTCGTAACGGTGACGGCGCCTTGCATTTGCAAAGTGCCCACTCCTTCGTACAACAAACGCAAGGGCACACCTTGGGGCACAAAACCAATGGCCGATATAATACCGCGAATATTGTTCAACCCACTGCCATTGGGCACCGAAAACGGCACCACGGTCGGGTAACCATTGGCATCGGCGGGGATATGGACCTGATTTTCGGTGTTCCATGTAAAATTCCCGCCCGGCGGATTTGGATCGTAAGTAATCCAGGTACCGCAGGATTTGAAAAAATCTTTAAACGGCCGCCCCACCGAATAATAGGCCAATCCTTCGATGCCGGTTCCCACCTGCATGGCACAGGGCTGCGGTTGCCAACCGGCGCAGGTGCTGCTATCAGTCACCATACTCAACGCAAAAGTGTCGCGGCAGCCGTTGTTGCCCACGGCCGTTAGCACATAATTTCCAACGGCCAAATTGTTGTACAAATTGGCGTTGCCCGCCGCCGGATTCACCACATTGCCCCCGGCGTTGCGCAGGGTGAGCGCGGCGCCGTTGTAATTCGTGACCGAAAACCGGCCGTTGGATTGCCCGCAGGCGGCCATTTGTTCGGCAATTATCCCCAATTGACAGGTAAAAGTGCCCCATTGATCGTACACCGTCAACGATTGGGTCAGGCTATGTTGTACGCCTTCGGGATCGGCGACTGTAAGCGTCACATTCAGCACCCCGGTGGCCGTAAAAATATGGTTAACGGTAGTACCGGTAACGGTTGGGGTGCCATCCCCGAAATTCCAGGTGTACGTCAGGGCACCATTTTCGGGATCGGAGGAAGCCGAACCATCGAATGTAACATTCAGCGGGGCCGTTCCGGAGGCCGGAGACCTGGTAAACGACGCCGTGGGAGGTTGGTTGACGGTAACGCTGGCATCGGGAGCGACGCAGGCGTAAGTTGCGCCCATGCGAAACTCGTCCACTTGGCCCGTGGCAGGGCTGCTTCCGAGGTATAAAGCCACCGAACGAATATCAAAAGGGGTAGTGGTTGTTTGTTCTAACGACGGCGCGGGTGGTCCGGCATTACCCAGGATAGCGGGATTTACGTACAATGAAATAGTATTGGTTGCGTCGAACGCCATTTTCACCACCAAAAAAACGGTTTCGTTGGCAACTACGGGAACCGAAGTGGGGTACACCGTGCCATTGAGGTACAACGACCAACGCCGCTCGCCGTTTACATTGGATGGATCACCAAAATAACCAATTCCCAAACGATCGGATGAACATCCCCAGCACCAGGGGATATTGTGTCGTATCCAATACACGGCTACTTCCTCGTTATTGGCGGCAGACTTGCGCAGCATGGCACTTCCCCAAAGGGTGGTTCCGGCATCACCAATGGCGTTGTTGCCGTTGAGCCAGGGCGCAAACGGGCCATTGGCGGCGGTGTTGAGTTGGCGCCCCGCCGACAGGTATTGGTAACCGCCGCTGAGGTAATTACCCGCCGTTTGGAGGTCGGCGTACGTCATTGCTGCGGTATTCGTTGTTTCAAAACCGGGCACATTGGTATTATCGCTCTGCACATTCCAGGGACTGCTCCAGCCCGTTCCACCCTGCAAGCCCTGCAAGGCACCGGCCGGATAGGTAAAACTTTCGTAGGCCAGGTAATTACAAGTTTGAGACCATCCCCGGATGGCAATGGCAACTACGAGGATCAGCAATAACGTTATTTTTTTCATGGTAAAACAAATGGTATTAGTTGGCAACAATGAAACCAAAAGCCCATTGTCACAAAGTCAAAATTTGCCCGCAAACGCGGGTTATTACACCCTGCAAACATACTACACAAGCGAGTGACCTTGGTCGAATATTCTTGGTCGCGTATCGAATGAATTAATAAACACAGTGCAAATAAGCGACTTTTGCCAAAAATTAAGCAATTATGAAACGTAAAACAGCAATTATCCATTTTTTATGCCTGTTAATGGGCATTGCAGTAATGGCCCAGGAACAAGGGCTTACCGGTGAATACTACGACGGTCAGAACTTTAATAAAAAAATATTGACCCGTAACGATTACCAAATCAATTTCACGTGGGACAATGTGGCACCCGCCAACGGTATGGATCCGCAGAATTTTTCGGTGCGGTGGACCGGCCAAATTAAAGCCCCCAAAAGCGGTAAATACATGTTCCGCGCCAAAGTGGACGACGGTATTCGGGTAAAAGTTGGCGGGCAATTGGTCATCAACGCCTGGGGCATGAACGACGAAGGAAAATTTATGGGTTACGCCAACCTGCGCGAAGGCGAATTATACAGCCTCGAAGTAGAGTATTTCAATGGTTTACTCGAGGGAGAAGTGCAGTTGTTTTGGCAATTACCTGGCGAAGAGCCATTGTTCGGCGGCGCATTGGGGTACAATGACAAAATCATTGAGTCCAAATATTTTTTTAAACCCGTCGTGACCAATACGCCGCCGGTAGAAAAACCCAAACCCGTTACGCCGCCCAAACCAACCCCTAAAAAAGAGACCAAACCCGCCGCAAAACCAACGGAAAAACCCAAACCCGTTGTTTCGGCCCCCATTCCCAAAGATTCCGTTGAAAAATTTACGCCGAAGAATATTCTTTTTGAAAAAAGCAAAGCCATCATGCTCGATGGTTCGGTGGCCGAATTAGATCGTTTGGCCGGTTTTTTGGTGCGGCACCCGCAGATTAAACTCACCATTGAGGGCCACACCGATAACGTGGGCAATTCGGCCAAAAACCTCGAATTATCGCAAAAACGCGCCGAAACCGTGGCGCAATACCTGCAATCGAAAGGCGTAGCCAGCCAACGCATCAAATCCGTCGGATACGGCGATACCCGTCCGCTGATTAAGTCGGATAAAGGCAATGAAAAAAACCGGCGCGTGGTGTTTTTAATGGAGTAAAAATGCCCCAATTAACAATTCAACGCCCCACACACCGACAACGTTTGGCCGGAAACATAACGGCCCATATCGGATGCCAGGTAAATGCAGGCGTTAGCAATATCGGCACCGGAACCGAGGCGGCCCAACGGAATACTTTTCAGGTAATTCTCTTTGGTCGCCTCGTCCAAAACGGCCGTCATTTCGGTTTCGATAAAACCCGGTGCAATGGCGTTGCAACGGATACCGCGCGAACCGTATTCTTTAGCAATGGATTTGGAAAAACCAATGATACCGGCTTTGGAAGCGGCGTAATTGGCTTGTCCAGCCTGCCCAAATACCCCAACGACCGAACTCATATTAATCACGCTCCCGCCGCCTGCTTTCATCAAGGGCTTGAGGGCGTGTTTGGTCATATTAAACACCGATTTGAGGTTCGTTTGAATAACATCGTCCCATTGCTGCTCGGACATGCGGAGCATCAGGGTATCTTTGGTGATACCGGCGTTGTTGATCAAAATGTCGAGGCGACCAAAATCGGTCACTACGCTATTGACCAACGCAGCAGCCGAATCGAAGTTGCCCGCATCGCTTTGGTAGGCGCGCACGTTGTCGCCCAATTCATCGGCCAATGCCTGCGCACGCGCGGCGGAACCTTCTGAGACATAAGTAAATGCAACGGAAGCGCCCTGAGCGGCCAATCCGCGTACAATGGCTTCACCAATACCGCGAGAACCACCGGTTACAATCGCAACTTTTCCTTCCAATAATGACATAGAATGCTTTTTTAAAAATTTGCCAATTAACTTTGTGCCGCAAAAATGGTTAGTTTCGCCTATATTTTTGCAAAAAAATACAAAAACAAGCCAAAATTTTGATTACTGACCCGTATTCCGCCCTTCGCGTCCCCGATTTTCGGCGTTTCCTGACCGCCCGCTTACTCGCCACCCTGGGCACTCAAATGATGTCGGTATCGGTGGGTTACCTGATGTACGAACTCACCAATTCCAAACTCATGTTGGGTTATATTGGTCTGGTAGAAGCCATTCCGGCCATTTGCGTGAGTTTGTTGGCGGGGCATTTGATTGATAAATACAACCGCAAAATCATTATTGCGCTGTGCTTAACCACCCTGCTTACCTGCGCTTTTTTGCTGTTGTTGCTCACCAACCAAATTGGGCATTGGCCACAAAGTAGCGTTGTGCAAGGCATATTTGTGGTCATATTTATCACGGGCATCGGGCGCGGGTTTGCCAGTCCGGCCAATTTTGCGTTTTTGCCGCAATTGGTCAACAAAGAAACCCTCCCCAACGCCATTACCTGGGGCAGTAGTACGTGGCAGGTGGCCAGTATCAGCGGATTGGGGATTGGCGGATTATTGTACGGTTTTGTGGGCGTAAAAGTGACCTTTATTGCGATTTGTTCGCTGTTGCTGGTGGCGCTGATCTCGCTGTTGAGCGTGGGTTCGCGGCCCGTTCCGGCCTCCAACCTGCAAGAATCAGCGTGGGTACGCATCCGGGAAGGGCTGGCGTTTGTGTACGGTAACAAACTGATTTTGGCGGCCATTGCACTGGATCTATTTTCAGTGTTATTCGGCGGTGCGGTGGCTATCTTGCCGGTTTTTGCCAAAGATATTTTACAAGTTGGCCCCCAGGGTTTGGGCTGGCTGCGGGCGGCCATGTCCATCGGGGCGATTATCATGGGTTTTGTAATTGCGCACCGACAAATGGGCAAAAGTGCCGGTAAGGTGATGTTGGCCTGCGTGGCGGGCTTTGGGGTGTGTATGATTGTTTTTGGGTTATCGCAGTATTTTTGGTTGTCGTTTGCGTGCCTTTTGGTGGCCGGTATGCTCGACGAAGTGAGTGTATTTGTGCGCTCATCGCTGATTCAACACCAAACCCCGGACCACATGAAGGGGCGCGTTTTTTCGGTCAATTCCATTTTTATCACGTCGTCCAACGAATTGGGGGCTTTTGAAAGCGGGCTGGCCGCCGAACTGTTGGGTACCGTACCCTCGGTGGTGTTTGGAGGTTCTATGACGCTGCTGATTGTGGCGTTGACGTGGTTTAATGCGCGCCAACTGCGGGATTTTGATTATACGAAGTTGAATAAGTAAGGGGCGGGGTATCACTCGCACCCACCCAAACGACCCAAAACCTCCTTAATTTGCCCCTGTAAGTGGGTATCTGTGCTGTATTTGGTTTGCATCTCGCGCAAGTGCCGAATGGTCGCTTCCGGCGGACAATTGTCGGCTTTCAGGATACTTTTTACGTTGTGCAACTGGATTTTTATTTCAATAATTTCTTTGGCGCGCTGGGTTGCCAATACTTCCCGAAGCGCCTCCTCGGCTTTGCTTTTTTCCTGCTGCGCCACAATCAGGGCATCCAGGGCTTTGTTGCGCAAATTGAGCACGTACACCACCAAACCAATCACCAATACCAACACCAATAAAGTGGCCATCAGGGTGGCAACGAGCCGCTGTTGTTTGCGCCGCGCTTCCCGCTGGTTGGCCGCTGCGGCCTCGCGCACCCGACGGGCCGATTTGGAAGCCAGCACCGGCGCAATCATGGTATCGTGGGTGACTTCGTAGTTGAAGCCGCCCGCCGCCGTTGACTCGCGCCGCAACAAAAACGTGCTTTCCAACTGGTTTAATAACTCTTGCGTAATACCCGGCTCGCTCAGCAAAACCCCCGAATCAATACTCAGCCGCCGCGCCTCGTGCGTTTTTTGGTCCTCAAAAATGAGTTTTTCTTCGATGAGCAATTGCGCCGACAACTGCACTTCGGGGGCCAATTTGTTCAATAAACGCTGGTAATAGCCCTCAAATACTTCACTGATTTTATCGGCAAAATGTTCCGGCAACACGCGGTTTTGCGGAATTTCACCCGCAATAATTTTATCTTCCAAATATTCGCAAAGAATTTGCAACTGAAACGCTTCAATGCCCGCCGAGCGTTGGGTTCCCCGGGTTTCGGCCAATTTTTGGGTCATGGCCTGCAATGCCTCCGGGCTGTACGTAAACGCAGGCGAATCAAAATCGCCCTCGCGCCGGGCTGGCCGCTCAATGGCCTCGCGGGCTTGGGTCTCGGTTAAGCCCTTTAATTCGTAGCGTTTTTGGAGGATGGCCGATAGTTTGTCCTTCATCGAATCCAACAAACTCATGCGGTCCGACCGGATAGACAACAGCACTTTTACCACAAATGGCGTTGCCACAAAAGTCTGTTGCGCACTGTCCATTGCTTCGGTGAGGTTGCGCACGGCCTGCGGCACTTCGGTGTAGAGCAGATCGGCCAACTGTTCTTTGAAAACCTGTTGATCGGCCACCGGATAGGTAAAAAACTCTTCAAACTGGTCAAAAATGAGCACGTAGCGCCAGTTTTTGTCACTTTGTTTACCTTTCACCAATTGCCACAACGTGGGGTTTAAGGGTAATTTTTGGATAAAATGCGCCGCCGGATTGTCGGCCAGTACTTCTTCCAATTTCGCCCGTACATTTTCAATGGGCGTGGGCGACTGGCCCGGAACACAGGCTCCAAGTCGCACCACAATGGGCACGGCATCTTTGGCCAGTTCGGGCAGTAGCCCGGCGTTGATGAGCGAACTTTTTCCGTAACCCGATTTCCCAAACAGCACCACCAGTTTTTCGAGCCAAAGCAGATCGAGCAAATCATCAATGTCGCGGTCGCGCCCAAAAAACAGGTCGCGTTCGGCGGTAGAAAAGGGCTTTACCCCCGGATAACGTTTGTGGTTGTGGGCGCTGTTCATGGGCAAATTAATTTGGTGTATTCGAGCAATGTATCCAGAATTTGGGCCAAACCCGTGCGGTAATCGCGGCTGTCGGTGCGGTCTTTGTCGTCCTCCAATTTACTGTATCGCCCCTGTAACAGCACCACGTCATTTTCCCAATCCTGCCCGGCGGCGGCGCGTTGCAATAGTTCGAGCGCATTGTCAATGTCGCCCATCGCCACCCGTTTGCGAATATCCACCGCCGCCGGACAGGTGTCCTGTTCGGCAATGGGGCGCAAGATCTTGGCCTCCGCACAACGGCGGTGCAGTTCCCCAAAAAAATCGAACTGGTCGCCCATAAACTGAATTTGAAACTGCCGGATAATGAACTGGTGGGTATCGGTGTCCTCCATCGGGTTATTGATGGAAATGAGTTTTTCGCGCCGCCCGGTATCGCTCAAAAATTTGAGCAACAATTGCGAATACCATTTGTCAAACTGAAAACCCAAAAACACGTACGTGCTGGCTTCCCGAAAACTGCGGAGCATTTTGGGGGGCAAACTGGCCGTTCCGAGGGCCGATTGCAACAATTTGTACACATCGTCGTAATCGAGTACCAGCGAATCATCCTGGTCTTTGGAGCCAAACATATTATAAATCAGCGGCAATGCCTTGGTGGGCTTTTCAATTTCGTCGTTGTCGTTGTCAAGTTGGCGGTGCTGGAAATAATGAAACCGGTGTTTAATGCCGTATTTGTAAAAGGCTTCGGACACAAACGTGTCGGGGTTTAAGGAGATAATGAGGTGAAACGGAATTTGCGCCAACCGCAACAAAACGGCTTCGTTGGGGGTAATATCGCGGTAAAAACGTTTGACCTGCCGGGCGACGCGCACCTTGCCTTCGGGCGATTTGAACAAATACAAACCATCGCGCTCGTAATGATAGGCAATATCTTCTTCGTTGCGCTGGTACAGGGCATCGCGGAGGCGTTGGTGCAGCGGAATGCCGTCAATATTGAGGATTTCCGGCCCGATGAGCAGTACGGCTTTTTGGTCGCCAATATCCTCAATAATATCGAGCCAGTCGGAGTTGGTAATGGTGGACATGTTTTATGAAGGTTAATCCTCAAATTTGATGTTACAGTAAGGCAGCATTTTGGTCAAATTGGCCCGTTGCGCGGCCGAGAGGCGATTGCCCCAAATATTCAAATCGGTGAGCCAGTCCAATTGCGCCATTGAGGGTGGCAGGTTAGAAATAGCGTTCATGGCCACGTCCATTTCTTCCAGTTTGCGCAACCGCCCAATGTTTTTGGGTAAAGCCGTGAGTTTGTTTTTGTACAAATTCAAGGTTTGTAGTTCTTTGAGTTGGGTGCATTCGTCGGGCAATGTCGTCAATTGATTATCAAAGAGATATAATTTCTCTAAATGCCGCAATTTGCCCAGAGTAGCGGGTACGCGGGTAAGGTTATTGTACCCCAAATCGAGAATGCGCAAGTATTGCAATTGGCCAATTTCGGGCGGCAATACGGCAATTTTATTACTCCTCAGGTCAAATTCAACGAGGTTGTTCAATTGACCAATACTGGCGGGCAAAGCCTCCAATTTATTGCTCCTGACATCGAGTAACCGAAGTTCTCGCAAGGTTCCAATCTCGGATGGCAAAAACTGAAGCAGGTTACGCCCCAAATGCAGTTCGTTCAACTGGGTCAACTGCCGGATATTGGCGGGCAAAGTATCCAATTGGTTTCCACCCAAGTGCAGCGAATTAAGGTGCGACAATTGCCAAAACTCGGTGGGCAAATCATGGAGGTGGTTATTGTACAAATACAACGTCGTCAGGTGGCGCAATTGGCCAATTTCGGGTGGTAAATCTTCTATTTTATTGTAAAAAAGGTATAAAGATCGAAGTTCGCGCAGTTTTCCAACAACGGGCGACAGGTGGGTGAGGCGGTTGCTGCCCAAACGAAGCGAAGTCAGTTGGGTTAATTGGCCAATTTCGTCGGGTAATGTGGTGAGTTTATTCCAGCCCAAATGGAGGTAATTCAACTGGGTTAATTGCCCAATTTCGGGCGGCAGCACGGTGATTTCGTTGCCCGAAAGGTTCAAAATTTTCAGTTGTGTATGTTGAAATACTTCCGGTGGAATGGTGGTCAGTTCGTTGTGGCTTAAGTTAAGTGCAACCACGGTTGAATCCAAATCTTCCAGATTGGTGGCTAATTTAAACTCCCGGCCAAAAGTATCCACCAAAAACGCTGTTCCGCCCTTCCGCACCCGGGCAAATCCCGTATCGTCAAACGGCAATGCTTCCTGGTAATTAAATTCAATTTTGGTATCCAGGTCTTTGTCAATAAAACCGTAGTTACCGGTGTTGTCGTCGTAAGCCAGGCCAAATTTTTCGTCGTAAAAATAAATTTTATCCAACACGGCGCGGGCTTTATCTTCGGCAATTTCGGCAATGTTTCGTTGCTTTTCGGCCTCGGCGCGGGCTTTTACTGCTTCTTGTCGTTCTTTTTCAATGGCTGCAAATACCGTTCGGCGCCACCGGCGCACTTCTTCCGGGTTGCTATCGGTGTAGCCCTCGGCCGAGTCAAGATTATCCAGAATATAAGCATAATCGCGCTGTTTTTGCTGCATCAACCGTTCTACTTTGGCAATGACACAGGCATAATCCCTACACTGTTGAGCAGTAAGTAGCCAGGGAAATACCGCGCAGAAGATTGTTAAACAAAATGGGCAAAAGGTTGGGTTTTTGATCCACATCATGGTGAAAAGCGGTTGCGGTACGGCAGATTAGGGGAGAAAAATAGGCCCACAAATCTACTGTCTTTTATGACTTCGTGTATCACTGCGGCTTAAAATAAAAAATCAATTGCCCCAACCCTGGTGGTTAAAGCAATTGATTCAGAACACCCAATACTTTCGAATGGGGTGTGTTATGGGAACCGGATTATTAAATAAGCATATTTTGGTTACAATTAATTAGGCCCGTTTACCGTAGGGCTGGTACAATTACTTGCAGTTATAGAAACGACCACTTCGCGCACCGTATAACAACCATTGGACTCCGAACGAACGTAGTAATTGGTCGCCGAAGTGGGCGATACCGAAACCACCACTAATGCATTGGCGTCATTGTCAGCGTCCGCCAACGTCGCGTGGTAAGTAAGCGTACCACCGCCTGAACTAGTCACTAAAGTCGCCAAATTAATGCTGTTGCCGGAGCAAACGGAACCATTGGTTACCGTCAACACCGGTGCGGTGTTCACCGTTACCACAATGGGCGCGGTATCGAAGCAGGTGCTTGCACCGGCTGTGATAGCACTGCGCACGTAATAAGTTGTTGTCGCCAACGGATTCACCACGTCATTCACCAATGAATTGGTTCCCGCAGTGGCATCGGTCTGTGATGCGTGGTAACTGAGGGTACCCGTGGGGGTATTTCCAGTCACCAGTGCAGCCAAACTTACCGGACTACCCAAACAAGTAGCGGCATTGGCGGTTGTCAGTACCGGAGCACTGGCGATGGTTACCACTATTTCCTGTACCGGGCGGCAAACAGCGCCCTGATCCGGGTTAAGGATGGCGTATACGTAATAGGTGCCAGGTGCCAATGAAGCCCAACCGGCGGTGCCCGCGGTTAGGGTAGCGGTATATGGTCCGGCACCCGTTGGGGTTATGGTAGCGACCACTGTACCACCGTTGTATATGGCGTCGAGTTCGAGGGCTGTTGGTGAAGCATTATTGGCAATTTGATCACTTGTAAAGCGCACAAAACGGATATTTCCGGTTTCGTTCGTCGTAACGGTCATATTTGCGCCAGCACTACCCTCGCACAGTGTTTGTGTGGCCGGCGTTGGGCTGGTAATCGTTTGAGTACACGACATCCTGGCCTGTACCGTTGCCACGCAAGGAGTTTGGCAATTATTTAGGTCCATAACTGTTACTGTGTAAGTACCGGGGGCCAAATTGGTCGGATTTTGAATACCATCGAGGGTATTGTCACTCCAGTCAAAAATAAATGGCCCCAATTCACCAACGGTCAACAAAATAGAGCCATCGTTACCACCCACTGTACTTTCATCCGTTGGGATACAATCAGCACTCACCGGGGCCGCGTTAAAAATAGTGGCAATATCAATGGCAGTACAGCCGTTGTTATCGGTAACTGTTACCGCGTATATTCCAGCCGCCAAACCCGTTTGATCTTCGGGGTTGCCGGTACCGGCAATATTATCCCAGTCAATATTGTACGGTGTTGCCCCGCCAGTGATGGTCAGGTCAATGGCACCGTTATTCGCACTGCATGTTCCATTGGTCGTTACCAACGAAATAACGGGGGCCAAATCGCTGCTCAAACTCACCACCAGGGTGCTGCTGCAACTGATATTATCCGTTACCGTCACCGTGTATATGCCCGTAGGCAGTCCCGTTTGGTCCTCCGGATTGGGACTTCCGGCAACATTTGACCAATCAATGGTAAACGGTCCGGTTCCGTCGCCGGGAATAATGGTAAGATCAATGGCACCGTTACTGCCGCCGCAGGTGGGCGCCGTTACCGTTACATTTAATACCGGTTCGCGAATATCGCGGATGGACATACTGGTAACTACCGTACAGCCATTTCCTTCGGTCACGGTCACGATATAAGTGCCACCCGCCAGGCCACTTTGATTTTGAGGATTGCTGATGCCCGGAATATTGTTCCAGTCGAACGTATAAGGCGTTACCCCTCCACTTACCGCCAGCGTGATGCTGCCGGTTTCGGCGCAGGTAGTTGGGTCAACAATGGTTGGTGTCACCGTTGCTCCGGTACCAATGCCAATCGTTGCCGAAGTGGTCGCCGTACACCCGTTAAAGTCAGTAACCGTTACGATATAAGTACCTGGTGCCAGGCCGGTTAAATCTTCGGGATCGTAATCCGGTGGCGGATTGCCGTCATTGTTCCAGTCGTATACATAAGGTATAGCGCCGCCAAACACCTGCAAATCAACCGTACCATTCGATCCGCTACAAGAAGTAGCGTCGGTGGTCGTTACATTTAAGGTCGTTGGTCCGGCCGTATTCGTAATGGTAGCCGAAGTAGTCGCGGTGCAATTGTTGGCATCGGTAACGGTAACCGTATATGTTCCCGCCGCGAGGCCCGTTTGGTTTTGTCCGTTGCTGGCCCCGGGAATATTGCTCCAATCATACGTAAATGGAGCCAAACCGCCCGTCACAGTCAGTGTAATGGTACCATTGGCCGTAGAACAGGTTTCGTTTACCTGCGATGTACTGGCCGTAAATCCGGTGGATGGCGCAATAATAGCGCTGGCCGTTGCCGTACAGGTGTTTACGTCGGAGACCGTCACCGTGTACGTTCCGGCCGCCAGGGCCGAAGGATCTTCGGTGCCATCGAGGGCATTCACGTTCCAATCGTACGTGTACGCCGGTGTACCGCCGGTAACAGTCAGGTTAATACTACCATTCGACAAACCGCACGTTGTATTGACGGATGTAATGGAAGCCGTTGGTCCGGCCGAACTAATTAATTCAAAGGTTGCACCCGCTACGCAGGAAGCCGCGTCGGTGACGGTAACAGAATAAGTGCCCGCCGCTAAACCCGTCGGGTCTTCGGTACCATCGAGCGTATTCACGTTCCAGTCATAGGTAAATGGCGCGGTACCGTTAGTGATGGTCAGGTTAATGCTGCCATTCGACAAACCACACGTAGGTTGCACAATTATGCCGCTTACGCTTGGTCCACCGGAACTACCCACCGCCGGAGCGGCCGTTGCCGAACAACCGTTGGCGTCGGTGACCGTCACTGGATAGTTGCCCGCCGCTAAGTTTGTGGGATCTTCGGTGCCGTCGAGGGCGTTGTTGGCCCAATCAAAACTATACGGGGTAATACCATTGGAAACCGTGAGATTAATGCTGCCCGTTGACATACCACAAGAGGCCGGAGAGGTCGTGGCCGTAACCGTCACGCGGTTAATTTGCACCACAATACTAAATACCGCCACGCAACTGCCCGCATCCGTTACCGTAACGGTGTACGTACCATCAGCCGCCGTTGTTACACTCGCGATGGATGGGGAAGCGGCAGTAGAAGTGAAACTATTGGGTCCCGCCCAACTGTACGTATAAGGAGCAGTACCACCCGATGCATTGGCGTTCAGGTTGAGCGTTTCACCCACGCAAGGGGTATTTGCCGTTGGAATGGCCGTTACACTGCAACCGCCACCGGGGCCAAAGGCAAAGTCAAATTGGTGATTGTGTTGTCCGGCCAATCCGGTGGTCACCGCCGAAGCAGCGTTACCGGGGTTATTGTAACCATTATTATCGCGTTCGGTACCGGCAATGCCCTGGTTTTGGGTCGGCGTCATAATAAACGACGGCGAACTGATGGAGGTAGAATACGCCGTTAAACCCGCGTCGGAGGCAAAGTTATTGATCCGCACCTGGTATTTGCGGCTGGCCAATACCCGTGTGTGGCCTGCTTGCCAGGTTTGGGCGTTCAGACCGTTGGCCGGGGCACCGCTGTAACTGAAAATATACCGCCCGAAAGCGTCGGTGGTGGTGGTGGCCACCAATACCTCGTCGCCGTTGGCGGGGTTATTGCCCGTTGTATTGCCGTCAATATCCAGGTAAAGCCGCAGGGTAACGTTGGGGATACCCGGTTCGCTGGGGTCCATGCGGCCATTCAGGTTGTGGTCCCACCACACGTAGTTACCAATCTCAATGGGCGGGTTAGCGCAGAACAATTCAATATCACCCAAACCACCGTTTTTGGCGAAGTTGGGTGCGTTGCCGGTAGGAGAACCTTGGTAGGTTTCTAACTTACGGTTGGCCTTACCATTAATATTACTTGTCCAAACGATACCCGAAGCATAAGGGTCAATGGGGTCGGCAACCGGGTGCATCACTTCGCCGGAACCGGGCAAAATACCCAAAGAACCGATATTGGCGTCGTTGTATGCACCGTACCAGAAATCACCCCAATAGAAGGCTTTACCACCGGGTCCCACGTTGCTGGCCGGGTTCGTAGAAGAAAGCGGACCGGCAACCCCGTTATTTTCGAGGCTAAACGTTTGGGTAGCGGGGTTAAAATAAGCGCGCAACATATCACCATGGGCAAAAGTACGCTCGGCGGTGCTGCTCGTTGGCCCCGGAGGCGGAGGAGACTGATAACCCGTTTGCATGGCGGTACGGTCGCCAAAACCCATAATCATCGAACCATCGTCGTCAAATTCAATATCCACAAATACAGGTTGGGCAAATTGCGCATCGGTGACGTTGGCGTAGTTGGCCGTGAAATCACTCCAGTTATCCATCCATTTTACCCAATAATTTGACCCCAATGCGTACGCTTTGCGGTAATAGTTGAGCGGATACGTAATAACCGTGCTCCAGGTACTGCCATTGTATTCGTACACCGTAGCGGTGAGATCGTTGCAAGCGGCGGTTTTTGAACAAGTACTGGTACCTGCGTCGCACACGACTCCGACGTATAATTTACCCCGACGGTATTTCAAAGCCCAGGGCCGCGCCGTACCGTTGTTACAGGTCGAAGCGCTCAACCAAGGCTGATTGGGCAATGCCGTTGCGCTGCCCGCCGTGGGGTTATCCATGTTAATAGTATATACTTTCCGGTCAAAAAGATTGGTAACGTACAATGTTTTTTCGTCGCCCGAAAGGTCAATGTCCCCCAAACCGGTTTTACCAATTTGGCCAAAAACCGTCGGGTCGAGGTTATCACAAAGACCACAGGCACCTACCGCGCCAAAAGCATTACCCGTACCGGGGAAACGCGTGGCGTTGTTGGCAACGGTACCCGCTGCCGCCCCAAAATCGTAAAATACCGGCGCGGTGGTATTATTGCCCGAATCAAGGCGTTTGTAAATGGCACCAATACCGCCGGGGCCTAAACCCGTGTGACGGCGCAATACCGAAGCCATGTACAGGGCCTGCTCGTCGCGGCGGTAAGCCGTACCCCAGGTTGTACCAACGGTCCCGAACGTTACCCAGTTTTCCTGGTCGGCGTTGGGCGATTGTCCCGAAGAATTATAGTTAAAACGGGCAACCCCAATCGCTCCGGTGTTGCTGGAGTGCGAAGGAGAACCGTTAGAATACATTGGAATGGTCCATTTAGGGTTGGCCAAACCGCAGTAGTGCCCCGCGTCGAACAAACCTAAGTTAGCATTACACGTACCCGCCCGCACAAATTGTACCGCCGAACCACTGCCTGTACCTACCGCACCCTCGGAAAAACCCGTCGGAATGGTGAACTCAACGCGGTAAACAGCAGCGGCAGTAAGGCTGGTGAATGCATACAAACCATTTGCATCGGTTGTGGCAACCGAACCCACCTGACCGTTATTGTCGTACAGCCTTACCTGAACCCCTCTTACAAAAGGCTCACGGGCATCTTTTATCCCATCATTGTCAAAATCTTCAAACACGGTACCCTCAATTTTGGTATTGGGTGTGCAAGACGTGTACGGATAACCCGTCCACGTGGGCGCAGTAGGGGCCGCCGGAATATTACCCGAACAGGAAATATCGGCATCCCAACCAAAGTTGGTGGTGCTGCCATTGCTCACAAACCGGAACGTCAAACACGTTCCACTCCCCGATACAACCCCGGGCGAAGCCGCCGAACCCACACCCGAAAACGGGCTGCCGGGTACTTGGGGCGACGACGTGTTGGGGCCGTTATAGATGTACAACAAATCGCTGCCCGCCTGGGTGGCAAAATTGTTGAAAGTCACCGTTAATTGCTTATTATTATTGGAACAAAAAGTAATGGTATTGTTTTCGTTGTTGCCATAACTGCCCGCCAAATTCCCCGAATCGGCAAATTTGCCCGTACAGGTACTCACGGTTGTGCCATTGCTGGCCGGGTTCAATACATAATCAGCCGAAGGGCCACAACTGGCCGGTGCCGCGTACGTGGTAGAGCCGTTACACACCGAAGCCGCGCTAAACGTCGCCGTCACGGTGTGCGTTCCGGTGCCGGGCGTTAATCCCGTCAACGTGTACGGAATGGGGCTGGTTTGGGGCAAATTAATCACCGTCGAAACCGCTCCGTCACTAATTGTCAGGGTACCGGTATTAACGGTAGTGGTTACATTCCCCGATACGTTATAGGTCGTGCCATTACAGGTAGGCGTTGCGGACACCGTAGCCGGGCTACACCCGCCCACGCAGGAGATGGTGGAACTCCAACCCGCTGCATCAATAGTGCCGTCGGAAATAAAATGAAAGGTCAGGCAAGTACCCGTACCCGTAATTACCCCGGGGCTGCTGGCACTAAAAGGGCTGCCTGCCACCTGCGGGGAGTTCCGGTTGGGACCATTGTACACGTACAAGAAGTCAAAATTGGCATCCAAGGCAAAAGTATTAAAGGTAACGCGGGGTTGGCCGCCGTTATCCGAACAGATTGTTGTAATGGTGCTGTTCAAGTGGGGGGTATTACCCGCCCCTCCGGGATCCAGATAAGTGCCGCTGCAAGCGGTAACGGAATTCGCCGTTGCACAGAAAATATTGGCTAACCAGCCCACATCGTTCACGGAATTACTTCCGTTGGAGGTAAACCGAATGGTAATACACGTCCCGGTAGAAGTTTTTACCTTAGGACCGGCGGCGAAACCACCAGATGAATGCGGGCTGCCCGCAAACTGGGGCGAAGCCGTTGACGGACCATCGTAAACGTACAGGAAATCGCCGATACCAATGTTGAACTGGTCAAAACTTAGGGTAATGGGTTGTCCCGTACTGGAGCAAAAAGTTACGGTAATATCCTGATTTAAGCCATAGTTGGCACCAGTACCACCCGAATCGGTGAATGTTCCGGAGCAAGTGTTAACGGTGGCTCCATTGGTCGCCGGACCAGTGCCTAACGTGTACGTCTGCGCCGAAACAACAGTACTCCACAATAATAGCACCAAACTCACCAACAACGGCACTACATTTGTATAATTTTTACAGAATCTGTTCAGAGTTCTACTGTAATAACACTTCATAAGTTACATGTTTATTAGTCAAACTAAAAAGGATTAAATTGGTGGCAGGAGTCACAGTCACCAAATAGCATAGTAGGGCTAATACCTGACGGCATTAAACCAAGTGTAATTTTTAATAAAAGAAAAATAGGAGACTACACCTCAAAGGAGTTCGTTCAGATGTTATGTACCTAATTTTTCGGATTAAAAAATGCCCTTCTGGCGCCCAACAGAATAATTTCAAATTCTATTTTCAGGCATGAAGACATTATGCGTTTGCAAATGTTAGATTTATATTGTTCGAATAAAAATCAAAAATCAAGAAAAAAATACGCAAAAACAAATCATTTTCACGGCAATAAAAACAATCAAATAAATGACAATCAATTTTTTATGAAAAAATTTTATGGCATTTTTGTTACCCTAACTATCTCATAACCTATGCAATAACAAATAATTTACTCATCTTAGTAAGCGCGATTCTGTTTTAAAATGAACACCATAGTGAATATGCAGGAACAAGACCCAACCCCCGCTAATACCGCCGCCCAAGATGCCCTCGAACAGTGGAAAAAAGCCACCTTAACCTATACCACCGAAGGCCGCAGCGGTAACGTTACCAAAGCACCTAACCGCAACCATAGTTAACCAACGCCGAAGGCTGTTTTATTGTAATTAAACAAGGTTCCTATCGCACAAAGGCAAATAAAAAGGATAGAGCAAAGCATAAAACACGAAAAAGGCTTTTTATTTTTATTTTTTTAATGTAACTTTTTACACGAAAAAGACTTTCGTAAAATTGTGATTAACAATTTTTTAGATACT
The DNA here is from genome assembly GCA_013298845.1 of Chitinophagales bacterium. Taxonomy (GTDB): domain Bacteria; phylum Bacteroidota; class Bacteroidia; order Chitinophagales; family Saprospiraceae; genus M3007. The sequence continues at coordinate 22,262 of JAAFJN010000024.1, read as the reverse complement.
TTTGACAAGCAAAAAATATTGCCTTATAAAGGTAAAAAATAAAACAAAATGAAAGCGGTTTGTTTGAACTCTTTCAGAAATTTGCAGCAAATTAAAATTAACTTATTTTCAACTAACCATTTCTGGTTATTTCAGGCTCCTAAAAAATATTGTTCAGCATTTTTAATCCGTAAAAAATTAAATAAGTTAAATTTTTTTTGATAAAAACAAAAAAGAAACCAACTTAGTGCGAAATCTGGTTATGTGTGAAAAATAAAGGCTGTATAAATGATATATTCAAACCAGTCACCTACGATTAGGCACTTGGTTTTCTTACAAATTTATTTTATGTTTCAAACGAGCATAACGTAAATTATTATAGCCTGCTTTCTATCGCTGGGAGGTTGTTTTTTAAAAACTATACTTGTAACCCTCTTTTTCTGTAAGATCACTTGCAATTATAACAGTGCTTTTACAAGACAACTTGATTTTCACGCGTATGGTGAACACATTCAAGCGACAAAAATAGATCATATATACCGGGTTTTTATTGACTCTTCAGTTGATAAAACCGATGATTTTGCAGTACACGTCTCTCTTGGCAGCCAAAAATAAAATTAAAATCATGACCATTTTTAACATTTCAAACTCTGTATGTGCATTTTATCGAAGAACTTTTTTCGCTAAAATAAAATACTTATTATTATTTATTATATTAACAATAGCGAATAATAAAACAGATGCACAGATTTCGGGCACTGTATTTCGCGACTTTAACGCAAATGGAGTGCGTTCAGCAACCAACCCGATAGAGCCTTTTTTATCCGGTATTACGGTCAAGGCTTACAATGCAGCAGGTGCAGAGGTTGGCTCTACCACGACCAATGCTTCCGGGGCTTATTCTTTCACCGGGTTAACATTACCTCTGAGGATCGAATTTACTGGTTTGCAGGCATCTGATTATACTGGTCCGGCTGGCACTGGTAATCTTTCGAGTATACAGTTTTATACTGCGGCTACTACGACAGCCAATTTTGGGGTGAACTATCCTTCGGATTATTGCCATACGACCAACCCTAATATGGTGACCTCATTATTTGTGTCAGGTGATCCGCTTAGTGGTGGCACAAGTGGCACGGGTGATGTACTCGTCCGTTTTGGATATACGAATAGTGGGGTTGGGATAAGTACTTTAGCGGGCTTTGGTGTCGCGCAAACAGCCCCTTCTCCTACCGTTGATGCAGAAGGGCTCCAAATAGGATCTACCTGGGGGATTGCCTATCAAAAGTCAACAAAAACCATATTCAATTCTGCGTTTATTAAAAGACATGTAGGGCTTGGGCCATTAGGAGAAGGAGGTATTTATAGCATCAATTACAGTAGTGGTTCACCTGTTGTGAACCAGTGGTTAGATGTTGCGACGATTGGGATGAATGTTGGAACAGTAGGAACTGGTGCCACTTTTGCCGATCGTCGCGCAAACCGGAATCTGAACGCTGCAAGCAATCAACTTTCCGGCTCGGCGGATACGGATGCTTTTTTTAAAGTGGGTAGAGCCGGCATTGGCGACATTGATATTTCAGAAGACGAAAAAACCTTATGGGTAGTTAACCTATTCGACCGAACTTTGAATGGTATTCTTATTGATTCAGATGGCAATCCGGCTACTGCTCCGACAAGTGCCGATTTAACGACGTTTGCTATTCCTAATCCATGCGGTACTGGAACACAACGCCCTTTTGCATTGAAGGTTTATCGGGGAGAAGTTTATATTGGATTGGTCTGCGAAACATCTTTGGAGGCCTACATTTATCGTTTTAACGGGACTGCTTTTACGCAAGTACTTGTAAATGGGGCCGCATCAATACCGCTAAACTACACAAGGGGCCAGATTTCCGCTACTGGTACGTGCTATACCGCTTCTGGCTCGGCTTCGGGAAATAATGGCTGGTTTGTCTGGTCAGGTGCCACCCCTCCAGCGCAATGTCACAATCCATCTGCGGCTAATAAATTGTATGTACATCCTGAACCATTATTGAGTGACATTGAATTTGACGTTGATGGTTCAATCATTCTCGGAATTATCGACCGTTCAGGTCATATGTATGGGGCAGAAAACCTACAGTTTGATGGTTCGGATTTTGAGACTGTGCACGCCGGAGGCGATGTATTACGCGTCTGTAATGTAGGAGGTAATTTATTCATGCAGGGTTCGCCCGGTGGTTGTGCGAATAATTCCAGCAATAACTCCGGCCCTAATGGTGGAGAGTTTTATCATCAAGATTACTTGACATGTCAATTCTTTTGTCCGCCAAGAGCAGGAGAAGTGGGATTGCATACAGAAACTACTTCCGGAGGTATGGCATTATTGCCTGGTTCTGGGGCAATAGCGGTGGCATCTTACGATCCTTTCGGAACCACAGAGGTATCGGGTGGCATAAATTGGTACAACAATACAACTGGACTTGCACGAAGTCCGGGGTACCTCATCTACTTTGGCCAGAATAATGATTTTGTTACTCCGGGTGGTTTCTTTGGTAAAGCCAATGGCATTGGCGATCTCGAACTTTTATGCGATGCCCCCCCTATCGAAATTGGTAATCGCGTATGGTTAGACAAAGACAAAGATGGTATTCAGGATGCCAATGAAGCAGGTATTGCTAATGTCAGTTTGAACCTGTATGCCGATTTCGACATAGATGGTGTGCCTGATGGCGCTATTCTTGGCACCGCTACTACTGCAGCAAATGGAACCTGGTATTTTAATGCCGCAAATGTAACAGACGGTGATCCAAATGTAACCGGCAATCAGGCTGGTCCGCAACCTGACAAAAATTATATTGTTCGGGTTGCTGCTTCTGACTGGACCGCCGGTGCCGGTGTTGCAGATCTGTTGAACCTTACGCTAACCCAACAAAATATTGGTGGCGCTGGTCAGCCTGATGTTCGGGATAATGACGCGGGTCTCGTTGGCACTATTCCTCAAATTACAATACTGACCAAAGGCGCAGGTGAAAATAACCACACCTTTGATATGGGTTTTATTTGTCCTGTCAATATCACCAACCCCTCGGCATCTCAATTAGTATGTCAGGGAGGTACATTTAGCGACATTACGGTAAACGTTGATGTAAATACGGCAAATATTGTACGATTTGTTCGGTTCTCAACTGACCAAAGCGCAGTTAACGGATCAGAAACTGCGGCGGAACTCACGGCTATTTATGCAGGTACCACGATTTTGGCAACAGTGACACCAACAGGCTCCTCTGATCCGTACACTGCAACACTTACTGCGGCCGCCGCTGGCTGGAGCGCGTTGGGGGCCGGCACGTACTATGTGTATGCCATTATAAACCCTAATCCGGGCGGCATTTGCCGCTCAGTACAGGAAATTATCGTGACCATCAATGGTGTAACAGGTGGTACCGTAGCCGCTGCCACCCAAACGGTGTGCTCCGGTGGCGATCCGGCAGCGTTTACTCAAACGGTAGCATCCACTGGGTCTGGCACATTGACTTATCAATGGGAAAGCAGTACTACAGATTGTAATACCGGCTTTTCACCCATCGCAGGGGCGATGTCAACGACTTATAACGTACCGGCTGGTTTAACACAAACCACCTATTTCAGAAGGGTGACTACTTCGACTTTAAATGGATTAGCCTGTACTGCCAACAGCAATTGCCTCACGGTTTTTGTGAATAATGTGACCGCTTCTGTTGTAGGGCCGGATCAGACGGTTTGTGCCGCAGATAACCCGCCAATAATAGATGTAATTACTCCGGCAACAGGCTCTGGCACATTAACTTATCAGTGGCAATCCAATACAACAGGCTGTGCCGGCACCTTTACCAATATTGCCGGTGCCACTATGGCTACTTATGACCCGCTTGTGTTATCTGCCACCACTTATTACCGAGTTATTGTAACTTCTACTTTAAATAGTGTGGCCTGTACCGCAACCAGTAACTGTGTAACTGTTTTTCGAAATAATGTAACTTCGGCAGGTACCATTACGGCATCACAAACCATTTGTGAAGGAAGCGATCCTGTGGCCTTTAACTCCACGGCAATAGCAACGGGCGTTGGTACTATTTCTTACCAATGGCAAATCAGTACTACCAGCACAACAACGGGCTTTACTGATATTGCCGGTGCGATAAGTGCCACTTACGATGCCCCTGGCCCAATCAATCAAACGACGTACTTCCGAAGGGTAGCAGTTTCAACTTTGAACGGTATCCCCTGTACCCTTGCCGGTACGGCACTCACCATTACCGTCAATAGTGTTACCGCAGGTGTGATTGCGGGCGATCAGACATTCTGTGCTTCACCAGCAGATCCGGCGGCTTTTACCGTGCCAACGGCTGCAACAGGTGCAACATTGACCTATATATGGCAGAGTAGTACAGTGGATTGCACAACGGGTTTTGCCAATATTGCCGGTGCTACAACCGCTACTCATAATCCGCCAGCGGGGCTTACTGTAACTACTTATTATCGTCGTATAACCGTTTCGACCCTGAATACAGTGGCTTGCAGAGATACGAGCAACTGCGTGACGGTGGCGATTATTTCGGTAACACCAGGATCTATTGCAGGAGGTGAAACAGTATGCGTAGGTGGAGATCCGGTGGCATTTACCGAAACTGCCGCTGCGACTGGCAACGGAACGATTAGTTATCAATGGCAAAGTAGCACCATAGATTGCTCGAATGGTTTTAGTAATATAACAGGCGCAGTATTAAACACTTATAACCCACCCGCAGGGATTACCCAAACGACTTATTATCGCAGGGTAGCCATCTCAACAATCGCAGGGTTAAGTTGTACCGCCAATAGTAATTGTATAACGGTCAATGCTTCCGGCATAGTTTTATCGGCTCAGATGAGTGACTGTTTCGACAGCAACGGAAACACCGCAGGAGGTAACAGTCTGGCTAACTTAAGAATTGTTACTAACTGGACAGGACGTCCGGGTTCAGAAAATATTACAGTCAATGTGCCCGGCGCAACTCCTGCCTCACAGACCTTAACCATTTCAACCAGCAGTGGTACGGGCTATCTTGATTTTGAAGTACCCTCCAATGGTGCTGTTTTCACGGCCTCTGCTAATTATACGGTTACGACAACTTGCCCGGCAGTGCCCGTAAATGCAACGGCTCCCAACAACAACTGCCTCAATACCCCATGTGCTTCGGGGCAAACTGGCGGTATTGTTTGGCAAGATTATGACAACGACGGTATCCAGGATGCAGCAGAAACACAAGGTGTCGCTGGTGTGACAGTACGCGCATATGACTGCAATGGTAATTTAGTGGGTACCACCACTACCGATAACCTTGGTCAGTATACCTTTGGCGCTCTGGTCGCCGGAGTATTCCCGATTCGGGTTGAATTTTCTAACTGGCCGGCATCATATGTTGCTACCAGAAACGGAACAGATGGCCGTACTGATGTACAATTCATTACAGCACCGGAATGCGATGTTGATTTTGGGGTGGTTTATCCGGATGATTATTGTCAGACCAACCCGAATGTAGCGGTACCTCCGTACAATGTTGGGCCTGCTGCGGGTACTGCGGTGGCTTTAATTAGAGCCGCGTATGATTTTTCAGGAACACCCACGAGTATTGCTAACTTTGGGCAGGTTGGGGCAACCTGGGGCATATCTTTCCACCGTCCGAGTAAAACAATATTTAATTCGGCGTATCTAAAACGACATGTTGGATTAGCGCAAGGTACGGGTCATATTTTTATGTCCAATGCTACTACGGGCTTTGTAGGTAGTTTTAATTTGCAGGGTGTCAACGGTATAAATTTAGGCTCCGTGGTCAGGACTACCACTGCAGGAGATAATCAAATTAATGCAACTACCGGCGGAATAGATCTCGATGCATTTGCCAAGGTGGGGAAGGTCGGTTTCGGTGATATAGATCTCTATAATCAAAAGACACTCTTTGCAATTAACTTGAATGCTCGTTCATTAATTGCGGTGGATGTATCAAATATATCTTTGCTTCCGACCAATGGAACTGCTGTTTCCGGAAGTTTGGTTCAAGAATACCCTTTGTCATTGCCGAGTTGTGAAGGTGGTGTCATGCGCCCGTTTGCATTGAAAATTTACAAAGGGTTAGGTTACATAGGAGCAGTTTGTGATGCATCTATAAGTCAAGATTCTACCGATTTGGGTGCCTTCGTTTATACTTTTGACCCAGAAAATCCGGGTAGTGGGTTAACAGGTGTGCTGAATTTTAGCCTTAACTACCCAAGAGAAAGTACAGGTTATTTCGCAGGAAATCCAACAACTTGGCCCGGCACCTGGAGATCATGGAAAGATACCTATTCCTCAGGCGGAGAGCGGAGGGTTTCTCCTATTTTCGGGGATATAGAATTTACTGAGGATGGATCTATGATTATTGGCCTATTGGATCGGGTCGGAGATCAATATGGAAACGACGCACCATTGCCAGTTTCTGGTAGTACTACGCTGGTTGATAAATTTTCTGGCGGAGATATTCTCAAAGCCTGCAATGTTAATGGGGTATTCCTGATGGAAGGTACCAGTGGTGCTTGTCCGGTCAGTGATCAAAATGCTAATGATGGCTTGTTAAATAATGGGGGATCACCTGACTTCGATGGGTTCTCAGGAAATGGAGAGTTTTTCTACGCTGAGTTCTTTCAGGGTGGAGACGGTAATGGTCACGGTGAATTGGCATTAGGTGGCTTGGCTATGTTGCCGGGCACTAAAGAGATTCTTTCTGTAATGTATGATCCTACAGGCTACGGACAGCAAGGAATGGCTCGTTTCAGCACTGCCACAGGCGCGCGTTCAGGGCAGATAGTACTTGTTCCTAATCCAAGCCCATTCAACAAAGCAAATGGCCTTGGAGATGTAGAATTACTTTGCGATGCCTTGCCCATCCAAATCGGCAATTATGTCTGGGTTGACACTGATGCCGATGGCGTGCAAGATCCTTGTGAATTGCCCCTTGCTGGTGTAAAAGTAGATTTGTATAAAAAAGACGGTACGTTGATTGGTCAAACTACTACCAGTGCTGCTGGTGAGTATTATTTTGATCACACCAATGTAGACACGATTGCTCCTTATGGTACAGGCGGCTTTACTGGTATGTCACCGAATACGGCTTATGTCATTGTGCTTGGTAAAACCATGACACAGTACAATACGGCTACTAATATGTTGACCATTGGTGCCAATACCTATCAGTTGACGGCATCCAATACCGGTCAGGGTACTGGTGCAGATCAGAATGACAATGATGGAACAATTTTAAGCGGCATTAATGCGGCTGTAAACGGCTATCCGGGTTATTGTGCAACTACACCTTCGGAAGGGAGTAACCATACCTTTGATTTTGGGGTTAAGCCGCCTTGTTCAATCACGGTCACATCAGCTACGCCAACGGCCTGTGTGCCTGCTACCAATACGTATTCACTAAATGTGGTTGTCACTTATACCAATCCACCAGCGGGTAATATAACAGTAACCACAACAAGCGGTGCCTCCATTACAGTGGCGGCGACTACCAGCCCTCAAACGATAACAATCACAGGAATACTGGCGGATGGGGCTGCCAATATTGGTGTTACAGCGTTTTTTGTTGCTGATCCAGCGTGCACGCACACACTTCCGAATGCTTACAATGCACCCTTAGCCTGCTCTGCTGTCTGCGGAATAATTGTCTCTTCTGCCACCCCGACCGCTTGCGCACCCGCTACAAACACGTATTCCTTGGATGTAGTGGTTACCTATGCCAATAGCCCGGGTGGAAATATTACAATTAATACTTCCAATGGTGGCACAGTAACTGTGGCTGCAACGACCACTCCTCAAACCATAACACTGACTGGCCTTGCTTCAAACGGGGCTATGAATATTGGTGTCACGGCGTTTTTTGTATCTGATCCAGCGTGTACGCATACCCTGGCAAATGCCTATAATGCTCCCGCAAGTTGTGTGACGGTGGCCTTATCAGACCCTTGTGTATGTCACGATGTGGTGTATGAAACTACCAATGACCCGCTTGAACTGCTGGATTATATAGACGTGACGGCTCCATCGGGCAGTACCTGGCAGATCATTTCTCAGACCGGTCTTGAGGAGATTAATGCAAGCATTAACATACCATTATCAGTGCCCGCTACACTAACCTATATGCCAGGCTTGGGCGTTTATCGGATCAGAGTAGCGCATACCAACGGAGTCGGTTATATGGCTACCTTGTCGAATGGCTCGTTTACGCTCAATATTTCCAACCTGTGCACCAAAAATGTGCCGACCTCGCCTGCACTCGCGAGTACTTATTGCTCCAGTGATCCGGCAGTGCCTTTACCGGCATCACAAGCCAATTTTACGATCACATACCGCGTAGGAGATCCCGCAACCGGAACAATTGTGACCGCATTTGACCCTGCTCTGTACGCGGCGTCCGGTACAGTCAATTTGTACGCTCGCTACATGCCTGTGAGTGCTTCGGATTGCCCGATCACTTTACAGGTACCTGTCACCGTGGTGTCGCCACCAGCCTTGACCGCTACGCCCGGTGCTTGTGTGCCTGCTACCAACCAACATACCCTTACCGGTTCGGTGACCTTTACCAACCCGCCTGCTTCCGGCACCTTGACCGTACAAGTCACCGGTGGTGGCTCACAGGTATTCAATGCGCCATTTATCAGCCCATTGAACTACTCAATTGCAGGCCTGCCCTCAGACGGAGCATCCAAAACAGTGACAGCGACGTTTAGCGCAAGTCCGGCTTGTTCAAATACGGCGATGTATACGGCTCCGGCGAGTTGCACATCCGTTTGTACACAACCAACTGCCAACTTTGTCCCCATTCCCGCCCGGTGCGTTAACCTGACTCCCCAAGACGACGGTCGTATTGTATTAACGGCTTACACCAATACCGACCGTTTTGGCGTTAGCCCCGGTAATACCTATACTGGCCCGGTGTATAGTGCCGCAAGTACCGTTACCGGTATTAATCAAAACCTCCAGACAGGGGTTCCTAACGTTGGTGGCGGCATTTATACGGTACGCCTTTTTAACGGAAGTAATACTTGTTACAGAGATTACACCATTACCGTACCGCCTGGTTTTCCCTGTAAAACCGACCCCATGGGTTATATTTACTGCGAAGAAACCGGTCAAATCATCATGGGCGGCACCATCACTGTAACACCTCCCCCAGGTGCAACTTACGTAATTACACAAGATGGCTCCACGGGGGTTTACCAGTTTTTCACGGATGCTTTTGTGCCGGGTATCTACACCATGACTTATACGCCACCAGCAGGGTATAGCCTCAGTACAACCCGTCTGCCAGGGCCAACCTTGGACCCAACCGGCCAACCCAACCCTTATATTTTGGGTTCCGGCAATGGCGGTGGAAATACGTTAACCAACTTCACTGCGGCCGCCAATCCGTTTTATTTGTCGTTCAATTTGACCAGCGGCGACCCGGAAGTACTGAACAATAATATCCCACTGAAGGGCTGTTGTATTCCTCCGGTGCTTACCACGCAAAACGGGTTCGGTTTGCACCGGTGGCAGTATTGACTTGACCACAATGGTAACCAGCAATCCGAACGGCGGTACTTTAACCTATTATACCACACAAGCCAACGCTGTGGCAGGGACTAACCCATTAGCCTCGTCCTCCGTTGCACCGGCCAGTGCAACCAATTATTACGTTCGCAGCGAAATTGCAGCCAACTGCTACACTGTGAAAGAGATAATCATTGTAATGAGACCAGCAGTTTGTGGACAAATTACAATAACCGGGCCTAATTAGATAAGATAATGCGTGTATAACTATTTTAATCTACGGGGTCGGGCGTATATCGCCTGACCCTTTTTACTTTTGTGCGTTCACCCGATGCAAAATGTGTAAACGAGTACCAACTAAAACACACTAGTTATGTCACAACAACACCCACCATCCGCCCAAGATGCCCTCGAACAGTGGAAAAAAGCCACCTTAACCTATACCACCGAAGGCCGCAGCGGTAACGTTACGTACCAAAGCACCGAAACTACTTTTAGTATGTGGTGGGAATACGCCAGTGGCGATGCCTTAGTTATTGTCAACATTCCTACCGAGCAGGAATGGACCAACCGCACCCAACTGCCGCTGGAATGGCGCGACCATATTTTGGCGTTTATTGCCGAACGGGTTGTTCGCGACCGCGCCAGCGGTCGTCAGTACAGTATTGACGAAAATTTTATTACGGTTTATTAATCAGCCCGGCAATTTCGGATAACCGAACCTGCTCCCATTGGTGGCCACTTTCCGGTACTTCCTGGTATCTGCCATTGGGAATTAACTGTATAATCCGTTCGCATTCCTGCGCGGTTACAACGTGGTCTTTTTCGCCTCTTAAAAGTAATACGGGACACAAAATAGAAGAAAAACTTGTATCGGGTAGACCACCGCCGGTCGCCAGCACCTCCAAAAAGCGGCCAGTTTCGGCGGCCAGTTCAGTCCAGTCAGCGGGCGCATGGGTAGTGGCCATTTGAACCGCTACCTGTGGGGCTTTGGCCAAAATTTTTATCGGGTCCATCATGCCCTGCATTCGCGTTACTACCTCCGGCGTCCAGTCTAATTTAGTATTTAGTGTGGTCACACTTTCAATCCGTTCGGGATATTGCCACGCCAGATACAAAGCAATGTAACCACCCATGCTGTACCCAAACAGGTGACAACGCGCAATGCCGTGTTCATCCATATAACGGATGACACTTTCGCCTAAATGAGACAATGAAAAGGAATGGTTGGAGTGATGCCCTCCGTGACCGGGGAAGTTTAATGCGAATGATGTTTTTCTTATCTCAGGGTACTGAGAAAAAAATGTATCAAATTGATTTGCGGCACCCAAGGCACCATGAAGGAATAGATACATAAGGAGACAAAAAATGTTCAGATGTCTTGCGCCTTATGACGAATACGGGATTAAAAGAAGTATTTAAAACAAAAAAAAATTATCAACCAAAATCGACACAAAAATAAGGTATTAGCATTTCACCAGGGTAAACAAAATTAAAAAAAAATTACGCTAGAAAATTAGGCAAAAAACGACAAAACAAACGGTAAGTCCCTAATAATCAACTACATAATTTTACGGAATAATCTTGTTAATAACTTGATTTTTAATGAAAAACTGAAGTTGCACTTCTTAAAAATCAAGTAACTCCATAATTTTCGCAAAGTTTTTACCTTTGCTCTATATTCAGTTCAATACTTTGATACACACTTTGGAAATCAAGACATTAATATGCATTTCTTTCCTGGCTGCCACTATGACAGCTTGTGAAACAAAAACCCCTACTGACAAAAAAACTTTTCGCATTTCTGCGGCTTATTGTGAATGCGCCGCCACTTTGGGCGAGATGGACAAAACCGCCCGAACGATTCCCGACACGCTACCTGCCTTCACCCAACATCTGGAGCAAATGCAACAGGAATACGATAAAACCTTTTTGTGCCTCACGCCCGTGCTTTCCGAAATGGGAAAAGTGCAGCCATCAGAGATAACTGCACTTCAGGCCGAAATCAAAACTAAATGCCCTGATCTGGCCGGCAATACCGACTTATTAAAGGAATTATTATGCCGATAGGACACTAACCGTGCAGGACCAGCGTAGGCACCATCGGTTTGTGCGCAATGGCCCGCGAAACGCTTCGGCCAAAGATTTGGCGCAACAACGAATGTTCGTGTGCAATCGCAATTACCCCCTGACAATTGGCCGATTCCACAAAAAGATGCACGGCTTCGGCGATATTATCGCTGTGGAGATAGTGAAAATCGTGGGGAATATTGCCCAAAGCCGCACTAAACAACTGCTCCGATACTTTGTCGGGGCGTTGGGCATTTTCACCCAATACGTGTACCACCGCCAGACCATTGGCACGCATGTGCAACACATTTTCCAAAAAATGCAACGCGGGGCGACTGGGCAACGTATTCAAATCGGAAGCCAGCGCAAATAACGCCGACTCCCGGTACACCGACTGCGGCGGCACGACCATCACGGGTATTTTGGCGTTGGAAACAACACCTTTGGAAATGCTGCCCAACAGCATGGCACCCAACCCCGAAGCGCCGGTGGTTCCCATGATGATCATGGTGGCGTCGGTGGATTCGGCTTTTTGGCAGATGGTACTAATGGGCATCCCAATTTCGCAGGCCAACCGAAGCGGTACGTTTTTGGGGTCAAATTTTTTCACCCAATCCTTCATACCCTCTAAGCGTTCATCCACGTAAGAATCAATAAAAAAAGCGTCGTACATATTGTTATTAACGCCGTCGTTGGGGTAAACAACGTACAAAGCCGTAATAGTTTGCTGCGTCCGGGACGCCACTTCAATGGCATAGCGCAACGCATTTTCGGAGGTTGCCGAAAAATCAATGGGAACAAGGATATTTTTCATAGTATGGTGTGTTTTTTTTTATACTGAGCGTAGCCGAAGTATATACTGAGCGTAGCCGAACATGCACTGAGCGTAGCCGAAGTATATACTGAGCGTAGCCGAACATGCACTGAGCGTAGCCGAAGTATATACTGAGCGTAGCCGAACATGCACTGAGCGCAGTCGAAGTGCTAGTCCATTTCACGGTAATCAACCGGATCAACAAACTCCTGATGCACCGATTCGCTGGCGCGGACTTTGGCTTGTTGCTGCTCCAAAGTAAGATCATCACTCACGGAGGTTTCTAACCAGGTTTCGCCCGATTTACGGAAAACCTGCGTGTGCAAACCGCATTCTTCTTCCAGCAAACGCTCCAGTTGCCAAGTAATCATATCCGGTTCCACAATCAAATACCCGGTTTTTATATCCGGCGCGATTTCTCCCAAGGTTTTTCCGGGTTCCTGAATCATAAATTTGGCCGGACTACCCTTATAAGCATCGTGGTGTTTGGTGAAAAATTTCAATTTTAAACCGGGAAATGCGGTTGCAAATTGCGTTTGAATATCGTGAATGGTGGTGTCTTTTGAATAATTGAGTTCCATAATCGTATTTATTTTATACCACAAAGTTGCAGCCCCCGCAACACGCACACTATGATAAACATCACCCCCAACGATGACTTTTTAAGAGGAGTGAGGAGATATGAGTGATGAGATATGAGAGGGGGAGTGATGCGTTTTTAAAAAAACTTCAATAATCAAAAATCGGAAATCTTATATCAAAAAAGCACAGGATCCCAGTCCACAAAACAACCCTAAAAACCGTATCTTTGTCGGAAAATCACACTTTTATTCAACATTCAGAATGAAAAAATTTATCCTTTCCTTTTGGACCTTCTTGGCCCTGTGCCCCGCTCTGTGGGCGACCCACATTGTTGGTGGCGAAATATCTTACACCTTTTTAAACACTGTAAATGGCGAAAACCGGTACAAAATAACGTTAAAAGTGTACCGCGATTGCTACAATGGTGTTCCTCCGCTCGATGATCCGGCTAATATTGCTATTTACAACAGCGTTGGTACCTTAATCATCAATCAGTTAGTACCACTCGGCAGTGTAACGACCATTCCCCTTACGCCACAAGGTTCTTGCCGAATTATGCCGCAGGGTATTTGTATCGAAGTGGGTTTGTACGAAACCGAAGTCCAGTTACCGTTCGATGCCAATGGTTACTTTGCAGTGTACCAACGCTGTTGCCGGAATGCCATCATTACCAATATTGCCCTCCCGGAAGATGTGGGTGCGACCTACGCCATTTTTATTTCCGGTGAAGCACAATTACTCCAAAACAGCAGTCCACAGTGGGCCATTTTGCCGCCCACCTTGCTGTGCAGCAACCAACCCTTGTTTTTTGATCACGCTGCCACCGACCCCGATGGCGACGAGATTACGTATTTTTTTGGTCCGGCGTTAAGCGGAGGCGACCCCTCTTTTCCAATGCCAACCCCGCCGCTGCCGCCGCCGTTTGATACCATTGAATATATATCACCGTACACCATTGCTGCGCCATTAGAAGGTGATCCGATGGTTGAAATAAATCCCCAAACCGGCCAAATAACGGGTACGCCCACCAAAAATGGCCATTTTGTGGCGGCAGTGTACGGGTCCGAATTCCGCAACGGGCAATTACTCAGTACTTTTTACCGCGATTTTGAATTTGTGGTGGGCGACTGCTCCCAAAAACAGGTCGTTATCGCCCTTGATCCGCAAGCGCATCCCCTTTGCGACACCACCTACGACCACTTTACGATTGTGCCCTCCGGCGGAGAAAGCCCGTACACGTTTAACTGGTCCACCGGCGATACCGTGGCCACGGTGACCGGAATTGTGCCAGGCGCGCTTTATCAGGTAACCGTTACCGATGCATCGGGCTGCTCAACGGAAAATACCCTTCAGGGCAACGATTGCATTTGGCCCGGCGATACCGATTACGATGGAATTGCTAATAATATGGACGTGCTCAATATTGGGTTGGTCAACGGTACTTACGGCCCGCCCCGCGCCGATACCAGCATCGAATGGGTGGCCCAAACGGGCGCTTATTGGACGGCTTCGCTGCTCAGCGGTACCAACTTGAAACACGTGGATTGCGACGGATCGGGTTTTATCAATAATTTTGATGTAGCGGCCGTTGCGCAAAACTACGAACAAAGCCACCCGGTAGCGTTTTTACCCGTTACCGCCGAAAACGCCCCCGATTTGTGGTTTAACCTCAATTATTCCGTCCTTGATTCGTCGAACCAAATCATTGGAGAGGTGCGATTGGGTACTCCCGCTCAGCCCGTTCAAAAAGCGTACGGCATTGCTTTTACCATTAAAAGCAGCAACCCGGAGGCCGGATTAATTATTTCACCTTATTTTTCCAATTCCATTTTTGGCAACGCCCAGCATACGGTGAGTTTGGCCAAACAACTGCCGGGGCACCGCGAAACCGACGTTGTCATTTGTAATATTGACCGCGTGGCGTTGAACAATATCAACGGTACGGTGTGTTATTTTATCCTGCAAAGTGACAATGGTACGCCCGGACCGGTGTCATTGAGTTTGGAAAAAATCCGCCTGATTGACGATAAAGGCCAGGTTTTGCCCGTCAATCCCGTGCCTACCCAAATTGTGGTGGGCCAACAAGAAGCCATTGCGGCGGCGCAAACCTTGCGCATCCAGCCTAACCCGGCCTCCGGCGAAGCACAATTGTGGCTACCCGAATCTTTTGCCGGCGACGCTACCGTGGAAGTGTACGATGCGCTCGGCCGACTGGTGCACCGCCGCAATTGGAGCGCAACGGAACGGAACATCCGTTTGC
Organism: Chitinophagales bacterium; assembly: GCA_013298845.1. Taxonomy (GTDB): domain Bacteria; phylum Bacteroidota; class Bacteroidia; order Chitinophagales; family Saprospiraceae; genus M3007. Next base: position 6,983 of record JAAFJN010000024.1, on the reverse strand, counting down.
GGACTTTAGATTGGGAAAATGGCCATTACACCGTATTCGTGCGGCAAGAACAACAATTGTTTAGCGGGAAACTGGTGGTAGTATCTTCGTGGTGAAAAAGACCTTAGATCTTACTTTTCCACTAACTTCCTCAGGGCATCCAGCGTTTTTTTGCGTTCGTCGCGGCGCTGGATGACCGTTGGTGGCGCTACCCGAACGGTGCAATCGGCAATGTCGCAGCGTTCGCAGGTAACGTTAACGGTCGTGCGCGGAATGGCAGGATCATCAATAAATCCGATGCTTTTCCGCGCATTATCGTCCATCAAAATCCCCAACATCACACTGACGTTGGTGGCGCTGTCGGGTGCGCCCGATTGGGCCAGCGATACGCACAGGTACTCTTCGCCGGTATTGGCAAAGGTAGCCCGCTGAATACCCGGCAGCACTTTGCCGTGCCCTGCTTCGCCCTGCCGATACAGTTCGCGCAGCAAATCAATGGACAACCATCGGCGGCAATAATGCTCATCCAGGCCCGAAGCGTGTGGCTCGTGGCGGCGGTTGAGGTGGAGTTCCTTATCAATTTGAAAATAGTCGTTCGGGGTGCGGTGCAGGGTGCGGAAAAAGAAGATTTTGTGCAAATCAAAATCTTTGGAAATAATATTAAACCGCTGAAATAACACCGCCGGACTCACGTCGAAACGACCGAGTAATTGCAAAAAAGTCGCTTCTTCCCAGGTTTTTTTGGAAAAAAGGCCGTCCAGTTCGCGTTTAAACGCGGCGCTGTTGATCAAAATCGCCACCGCAAAATACCCGGCTTTGTAGTTGTTCAGGGTTTCTTCAAAATTACTGACCCGCAGCATGGAACTTGCCAAAGGCCGCTCCTTGAGGCCCATGACCACAAAACCCAGTTCTTTGGCCAACTGAAACGCTTTCTGCTGTTCGGTAAGGCCCGGATGCAGCATAAGGGTGCGTTTTTGGGGGATAAACACCGACCGCATTCGGTCGAGTTCGGGGTAGCGGGCCAGCCCTTGATCGTCCACCGTGTATTGGTATTCGGCGGTGATAATGCGCAGCAAATCGCCGTATTGGACCGGTTTTTCGATGTTGATTTGGTGTTTTTGCGTAAATTCTTCGGCCATTTGTTCAATATCGGCGAAGTAATTCATGTTCAACTCCTGGTAAGCGCGCAGGGCGGCAAAAAAGAAATTTTCGTCGCGCAACGAATAATTACGGGCAATGCCGAGCAGGGCCGAAATAAACGCATTGACGCGGTCGGGGGCTTTGGCAATAATTTCCACCACCTGTTGCAGTTCGATGCCAAATAGTTCGAGCGGCAGTTCGTTGAGGAAATTACTTTGCAACAAATCGCCCAGCGGCCCGTATTGTTTGGTCAGCGCGGGAGAGGTGAGCGTATCGCGGTGCACCCCGAGGGCTTTGGCCAATTTTTTTTGATTTTCGGCCAGCGGGTATTTTTTCCCTTTCTCAATTTCGTTGAGATAAGAAATGGAAATTCCGGTATGGCGGCTTAATTCTTCAAAATTCCAGCCTTTTTCTTGTCGAAACTGCCTGACTTTTAAACCAAAAATAATGCGCTGCTGAACTGTTGCCATGAACGATTGAATCAGAACCTTGGGCAGGTCACTTTGGAGCGACGGCGCTCCGGATGGTAATAACTGAGTGAAATTTCAAAAGCACCACGCGAGTTGTTGGCCCGGCGCAGCGACGAAACGGTAAGGTCGTAACTCAGGCCCACCATCACGCGGTTGAGTTCGAGCATGGTCACAATTGTGAGTGCATCGCTGTGAATACCGCTGTTGAGGCGGTTCCCGAGGCGCGACCACACGCCCGCGCGCAAAGCCAGTTCGTTGAGGTCGTTGTTGCAATACCGGACGTTCATCCCGAAATCTGCTTCGAACGACGGCCCTTGTTTCATCACTTGAACGGCCGGTAACAGGCTCAAAACCTCACTCACCGGAAACTGTCCGCCCAGGTGGCCCGACCACCGGCGGTACATCACCGTGTTGTTGGTTTGCATCAGCGAAATTTTGGGTTGGTTGAGGTGGTGACCCGCCCCGCCGATGTAAAAGAATCCATCGTTTTCCATGACCATGTACCACAATAAACCAGCGTTAAAATCGGCGTAAAGTGGCGTATTGCCGTCGCCAAAAGTTTCGCCGTTACCCGCTCCGAGGTCGGGTTCTTCATTGAAGGCATCGTATTGGCGGCTAAACCACAGATTGCTCCAGTCAATGGAGTTTTGGCCAAAACCCAATTGGGCACCCGCCGAAAGGTATTGTTCGTTGCGGTTGCGGCCACCGGCCAGTTGTTTTAAAAAGGCAAAACCCAAACTGGCTTTATTTTGCTGGTAACGGGCGGTACCCACTTCGTCGTGCATAGCCCCAATCCCGAAGGCAACGTAGTCGTCGGAGGCCAAAGCGCGGCGGTATTCACCCGATACAGAATAAGTTCGGAACGGCACCGTGGTTAGTACACTGTTCCATTGGTCGCGGTAATTGAGCGTTGTGCGGCATTGGCCGTTAAAAACGCCCGTCAACGCGGGGTTGAGGTTGTAAGGAGAGGCGTAATATTGGGAAAAGCGGGGGTCTTGTGCGGCTGCGGCAAAGGCAACAAACAACAAGCACAGCGTGACAATCGGCTGGTAAAGTTTTCTCATTGGGTACACATAAATAAAATGATGTGGCAAATATAAGCGCAATTGCTCTTGGTGTACCATTAAGGTGTAAAATATACTTCGACTTGGCAGGTTTTGTGCCGGAAAACCCCGATACATATCCCAATGTGGTGCACAAAACCAAGCGACGCTCCGTACAAAAAGCAATGAGGCCCGGATGCTGAGTCCGGGCCATCATAAAAAAGCAGGCGGGAATAAAAATGAGGAGGTGATGTATCCTCAGAAACAGGTATACGCTGTTTCCAAAATTTGTGTTGTATCTTACGGAATGGCTACTTTGCGGTAGCTCATATCATCCAGCATTTCCGGGGTGCCGGAAAAAACATTTAAATCTACTTTTTCTGAAATACCCTCTAAACAGCCTTTGTTGGTAAATTGCCAAAAAGTCCAGTAATAACTATCCGTCAAGGCGGGTGCATCCTGCGAATAACGGGCAATCCAGAGGGGGTATTTGTCAAAACCTTTATCGGCCAAATAGCGGTCAAAAAAGTTTTGGTTGGAATAAATAATGGGTTTAACGGCCAAATGCAATTCGATGGTATTGAGCCAAATGTGCAATTCGGTCGCCAATGCTTCCGGGCTGCTGCCGTCCAGGGTTTCTACGTCGAGTACGGGCGGCAAATCGCCGGTGACCATATCTACGCTGCTCAAAAAATGGGTCGCTTGGTCGTAACCGCAGCCATACCCCCGAAAAAAGTGGTAAGCACCGCGTTTTATGCCCAGGCGCGCCAACGCATCCCAGTTGGTGCAGAACAACGAATCGCGAAAATCGCCACCTTCCGTTGCTTTCACAAACGCAAAATGGATATTTTCTTTGCGCACCACCGAGTCCCATTCAATGCGCTTTTGGTGGTGCGATACATCCACTCCCGTCAATTGCGCACCGGGCGCCAGTACCAGTAAACCGATACTTTCAGCGCACCAAACGGGTGCAATAATAAATGGAATAACAAGTAGCCAGCGCATATTTTGGTCGGGCTTCCGGTTTTTTGTGGCCTCAAATGAGGTGAATAAAATACCCGGTTGCTCTTTAACGGGTGCAAAAATATTGCCAAACCCGGGAATAACAACACTATCCGTCCGGACTTTTGCCGAATGACGCAAAAAGCGGCACCAAACGACCAGATTAAGGTGCTAAACGGAATGAACCGTCGAACACCGAACATCGAACGCCGAACATCGATTTTGAACGCCGAACACCGAAGTATTTTTTCCGAACGCAGTACCAGTGCCCTGTCCGGTAAATAATCAGTGGGGGCTTTTTAATTTGCACCAAAAAAATTTAATCATTAAAAACATTCGGTGTTCGGCGTTCGATATTCGGCGTTCGGTGTTCAAAATCGGTGTTCGGTGTTCGGTGTTCGATGTTCAATATTTTTCCCGTATCTTTGCGGCCATTTTTTAACAACAACACTATGTTTCCAAAATACGACGTCATTGTAGTGGGTGCCGGGCACGCGGGTTGCGAAGCCGCCGTGGGAGCCGCCAATATGGGCTGCAAAGTCCTTTTAGCCACCATGAACATGCAAACCATCGCCCAAATGAGTTGTAACCCCGCCATGGGCGGTGTGGCCAAAGGGCAGATTGTCCGCGAAATTGACGCGCTTTGCGGTTATTCGGGCATCGTTACCGACCATACTATGGTGCAGTTCCGAATGCTCAACCGCTCCAAAGGCCCCGCTATGTGGAGTCCCCGGGCCCAAAGCGACCGCAACCAGTTTGCGCGCAAATGGCGGATGATGCTCGAAGCGCATCCCAACGTGGATTTTTGGCAAGACATGGTGAAGGGTTTGATCGTAAAAGACGGCCGCGTACGCGGCGTATACACCGGCATGGGCCTCGAAATTGAAAGTGAAGCCGTGGTACTCACCAACGGCACTTTCCTCAACGGCATTATCCACATTGGCGAAAAACAATTGGGCGGTGGCCGCGCCGGTGAATCGGCGGCCAAAGGCATTACCGAACAATTGGTCGAATTGGGTTTTGAAGCGGGCCGCATGAAAACCGGTACCCCGCCGCGCATTGACGGGCGTACCATTGATTTTTCCAAATGCGAAGAACAACCCGGCGATACACCCGCCGGAAAGTTTTCGTACACCGATACACCGGCATTGACGGACCAAATGCCTTGCCATATCACGTACACCAACCAAAAGGTGCACGATATTTTGCGCACGGGTTTTGACAAATCGCCCATGTTCAACGGGCGGATTCAGGGGTTGGGGCCGCGTTATTGCCCCAGCATTGAAGATAAAATTGACCGTTTTGCCGAAAAAGACCAACATCAACTCTTTATCGAACCGGAAGGCCGCGATACCTGCGAAATTTATATCAACGGGTTTTCGTCGTCGCTGCCCGAAGACGTGCAATACAAAGCCCTGACCCACATTCCGGGTTTGGAAAACTGCCGCATGTTCCGGCCGGGTTACGCCATTGAATACGATTTTTTTCCGCCCACGCAGTTAAAAACGTCGTTGGAAACGCATTTGGTCAAAAACCTGTTTTTTGCCGGACAAATCAACGGCACCACGGGTTACGAAGAAGCGGGTTGCCAGGGCCTGATGGCGGGCATCAACGCAGCATTGGCCGTAAAAGAAGAAGATCCGCTCATTTTGGGCCGTTCGGAAGCCTATATCGGGGTATTGATTGATGATTTGGTGAACAAAGGCACCGAAGAACCTTACCGTATGTTTACCAGCCGGGCCGAATACCGCATTTTGTTGCGCCAGGACAACGCCGATTTGCGCCTAACGCCCATTGCCCACCGCCTGGGTATGCTGGGGGCCGACGAACGGATGGATCGCGTGCGCGCGAAAAATCAGGCGACCGCCGAAATCGAGGGCTTTTTCAAAAATGCTTCCATTCAGCCCGACGAAATTAACGCGTACCTGGAAAGTGTTGGTTCGGCGCCAACGGTGCAAAAAACGCGTTTGCACAACATCATTTTGCGCCCTCAAACCGATATTAAAGGTATGGCCGCCGCGCTCACGGAATTGGGGGGCTTTTTGTCGCCCTACGAACAGGAATTTGTGGAATTGGCCGAAATTAACATGAAATACGACGGCTACATTCAAAAAGAACGCGAAATGGTGGCCAAAGTGGCGCGTTTGGAAAACCTGCACCTCGGCGATACGCTCGATTACAACGCGATGCACGCGCTGAGCATTGAGGCACGGCACAAATTGAGCAAATTGCGCCCGCGCACCATTGGTCAGGCCAGCCGCATTTCGGGCGTTAGTCCCGCCGACGTTAGTGTATTATTGATTCATTTGAACCGGTAGTAAGAATAACGACCTTCCGTTTAAGGCGAACCCTTTACCAAAGTTCTCGTGCTTTGGCAAAGGGTATTTTTTTCCAAAATAGCATTATTTTTTATAAGTATACATTAAAATTAACCTACTTTTAAACTACGCTTTTTATACACTCCCTAACTAAGATTGACCTTTGCGGCGGTTTCAAACACACTAAATTATTCACGAAGATGAAACCAAAAATTGTTTTCTTATGAAAAAAATCATTAAACTTATTTTAATGCTGATTGTGTTTTCATTCCAGATGAATGCACAAACAACGGTAAATGTCACTGATACCGACATTCAGGCCGGACAAACCATCAACTGGACAAAGAACAACGTGTATCTCTGCGATGGTGTTGTGTTTGTAGAGGATGGTGCCACACTCAATATCGAGGAAGGTACTGTGGTGAAATTCACGCCACGGGCCGACGTAGGTAATCCATCTGCGCTCGTAATCTGTCGTGGTGCTAAAATTTTTGCCGAAGGCACTGTAACGGAGCCTATCATTTTTACGGCAGAAGAAGATGATGTAAATAACCCAACTGACTTGGGTCCAAAAGACAATGCGCTTTGGGGTGGTTTGGTTATTTTGGGTAAAGGTGTTACCCAGAAAAACGGTAACAGCGAAGTAAACGTAGAAGGTATTCCTACTACCGAAACACGTGGTATTTATGGTGGCACCGACAATGCCGATAATTCTGGCGTATTAAAATATGTATCTATTCGCCACGGTGGTCGCCAAATTGCCTCTGGTAACGAATTGAATGGTCTTACCTTGGCTGGTGTAGGTAACGGCACCAAACTCGAATACGTTGAGGTGTACGCTAACTCCGATGACGGTATTGAGTTTTTCGGTGGTGCGCCTCATTTGAAATATGCCGTAGTTGCTTTTGCAGAAGATGATTCTTACGACTGGGACGAAGTATATACCGGTAAAGGCCAGTTTTGGTTCTCTATCCAGCGCGATGATGTAGCCGATGCTGGTGGTGAATTTGACGGAACAACACCGGATGATG
>JAAFJN010000023.1 GCA_013298845.1 Chitinophagales bacterium | reverse complement strand
AAGAATGATGAAGAAGTAAGATTTTTTGGAATCGCTCATCGGGGTTTAGTGGCCTCGATGAGCGATTTTTGTTTTACTTGTCCATCGCCAAACGGAAACCGATTAGCATGTTGCTTTTGTTAGAAGTCTCTTTTACCCTTACCGTTGTACGGCAGAATTGCGGTGGATTTTTCCATGAGCCGCCGCGCATTACTTTCATGTTGGCCGTTTCGGGAGCCGATTCGCCGTATTTTTGAAAGTTATCGCTGCACCATTCCCACACGTTGCCACTCATATCGTACAATCCGAGGGTGTTTGATTTGAGTGAACCTACGGCGCGGGTGGCTAAAGGAGCGTTGGGCGCACCTTCTGGTTTTTTGGGTGCAAATTGGGCGTTAAAATTGATGTCTTCGAGTGTAGCCGTGTTGCTGCCGTTGCCAAACTGCACGTTTTTACCACCGTCGCGGGCCGCAAATTCCCATTCGGCCTCCGTGGGAAGGCGGAAATTTTTGCCACTCAGGCGATTTAATTTGGTGATAAATTCCTGTACTTCATCCCAGGAAACCTGTTCTACGGGGCAGTCGTCGCAGTTTTGGAAATAAGAAGGATTTGACCCCATGACCATTTTCCATTGGCGTTGGGTAACTTCAAATTTACTGATGTAAAAACCTTTGAGGGTAACGGATTGGTTGGGTTTTTCGTTTTCCCAACACGCGCCTTTTTCGTCGAGGCACCCCATAACGAAAGTACCTCCTTCAACGCAAATCAAATTGTTACCCATTGCTACGGCTTCTTCGATGGCCCCTTCTGATGCAGAAGGACGGGGCTTTACCTCATTGGTGGGGGCCTTTGAGGTACGTAAAGAATAAGAATATTCGAGGGACGGTGAACTGGAATCAGTTCCTACTGGTTGGATTAAAAATTTTGCTGATAATTCCTGAGATTGTACCAAAATACAAGCAAGGAAATAGCATACGTTTGTCAATAAGTTTCTCATACACGTTGTTCAGATTAAGAAGTTATACATAAAATTGAAAACTGCAAGAATCACTCAAAATGCACCAAGAATAAACACCATTTCGGCGGTTAAACCATCAACAAAACACGGAAACACAATAAATTCAGTACACTTTGGGAAAACTCTTACACGTATTCAACGAGGCAAAGTTAGGTGGAATAAGAACGTAAAATAGTCAAACCTGCTTGATTGACAACATATGACATTTGGGGGAGGGCAAAAGAACTTGTTTTCGGCCGGACATTAAACGGCTGTTTCGAAATTATGAATGGTACTACCCCTTTTTTATGATCAAAACATTCACCAATGCGGCCCAAATGGCAATACTGGCAAATAATATTTTTTGTAATACCGGTAGAATGGAAAGCATCCAACCGGTTTGGTAAATGACAAAGTTTGCTAAACTTAGCAAAAAACAGACAATTGCAAAATAGAGCAACGGCCATTCCTGGAGGTTAAACAACGCAATCAGAATGGTGAACAGCGCAATTCCGGCCAAGGGGCTGGCCACCAGAATCACTTGATTGTGCCATTTGGTAAAAAGAAATAAAAACACCGTCATGGAAATAATGCCGCTCCATTGAATTACCCAGGATAACGGTTCCTGCACCTGCAATGCCAGCGGGAAGTAATAACACAATATGCCAATACTGCCGCAGACAAAAGCCGTGGCAACGATGGCAATTGTGCTGCCCGGGTTGACTTCGCCATTGTAGGCAGTGTGGTCCATGAGGTCGCACCAGTAGTTGTGTCGCATGCTGAATCCTTTCGCGGTTTTGTCGTGTTGGTTCCCGCCGGGGTACAAACAGGCCGCGATCAAGTAAAGAACAAAAAACAGCGCGATACCGGCCAATGGTGCGACCTGTAAAACTTTGTACATGTTTTTTAGAAGAGTTCGAGGATCAATGCTTCGTACGGACGGAGTTCGCGGCCTTCCATTTTATTGGGGTAATTGCTAATCAATACCTTTGATTTTGCAATGTTCAGCCCGGTATCGGTGGCGACCCGTTGGTCCGAAAAATTCATCAAAACCAATAATGTACGGCCTTCCAGTTCCCGGGTGTAGGCAAAAATGCGTTTGCTTTCGGGCTGCACCAGCGTAAATTTCCCATACACCAATGCCGGTTCGGATTTGCGCAATTGTACCAACTGCCGGAAGTGGTTCAGGATGGATTTAGGATCGCTGTTTTGCACGGCCACGTTGATGTTGTCGTAGTTGGGGTTGACCTTCAGCCAAGGCGTTCCGGTGGTAAAACCGGAGTGTACCGAGGTATTCCATTGCATGGGCGTACGGCCATTGTCGCGGGCCGAAATTTTTTGCGCCTCAATAAATTTTTGGAGGTCTTTGCCCGCCGCTTGCGCCTTTTGGTACATATTTAGGGTTTCAACGTCCTTGTAATCTTCAATTTTGTCAAATTTGATATTACTCATGCCAATTTCATCACCAAAATAATAATAAGGCGTTCCGCGCATACTGAGCAGAAACGTATTGAGTAATTTGGCGGAATATTCGCGGTATTCGTTGCTGTCGTTGCCCCAACGGGTCAACATTCGGGGTTGGTCGTGGTTAGCCAAATAAATGGACAGCCAGCCCTTTTTTTCAAAATGTTGGTCCCATTTGGCGTAAATAGCCTTCATGCCGGGCAAATTAAGTCCGTTGGGATCGGGTACTTTAAATTCGCCGGGTACATAACCAAAGTCCACGCCTTCGAAATGGTAGGCCATATTGAGTTCTTTGCGGTTGGGATCCACAAACAACATGGCTTCGTCGAGGGTAGAACCGGCCCCTTCGGCCACGGTCATAATATCGTATTTGCTCAACACTTCGCGGTTGAGTTCCTGAATATGGTTGTGCAACGTTGGTCCGTTGTAATACTTGGCAATGGTTTTTTCGTAACCGGGTGGAAAGGCCGGGAACGTGGTATCTTTTGAAATGTATTGGAACGCGTCCATGCGCAGGCCATCAATGCCTTTGTCGAGCCAATACCGCATCATGGCGTACACTTCCTGGCGGAGTTTGGGGTTTTCCCAGTTCAGGTCCGGCTGAAAATCGCCGAAATAGTGCAGGTAATAAGAATTGGTGAGCGAATCGTATTTCCAGGCGTCGCCTTTGACGTCAAAAAAACTAAAACGCGGGGTGGGTTTGCCTTTTTCGGCGGGCCACCAATGGAAATAATCGCGGTACGGGTTGTCGCGCGAACTGCGGGCACCTTTGAACCATTCGTGCTCTTCGCTGCAATGGTTCAGCACCATGTCCATCATTACTTTAATACCGCGGTCGTGCATTCCTTTGAGCAGGGCATCAAAGTCTTCCATGGTGCCAAATTCGGGGTTGATGCTGCGGTAATCGCTGATATCGTACCCGTTGTCTTTGTTGGGAGAAGCGTACACCGGATTGAGCCAAACGACATCAATACCTAAACTTTTGATGTAGTCCAGTTGCGAAATAATTCCCCTCAGGTCACCCACGCCGTCGCCGTTGGAGTCTTTAAAACTACGGGGATAAATTTGGTAAACTACGGCTTCTTTCCACCATTTACGGTCGGGAATTTGCTCAAAACTGGAAGTCTTTTGTGGGTTATTGCAAGCATAAAATAAAGAAAAAACAATTGCAACGGGCAAAAATCGCGAGTAAAACATCATTTTTTTGAAAAAAATAAGATATTACGGTAATATGGGTGAGCAAAGGTAAAAAAAACCTTTATTTAGGTGCATTTTATTCAAAAAATTACGCCCAAACTCCCCAAATTCTTTGTACCTTCGCGCTCCGTTTTTTTAAACAACGATTAGCAAAAGCAAGGTATGCAGGATACTCGGATTATACCGATAAACATTGAAGAAGAACTAAAGGTCGCCTACATTGATTACTCGATGTCGGTGATTGTTTCCCGCGCGCTCCCCGACGTTCGCGATGGCCTCAAACCCGTTCACCGTCGCGTGTTGTATGGTATGCAGGAATTGGGTTTGGGTTACAACAAATCATACAAAAAGTCTGCCCGTATTGTGGGTGAGGTATTGGGTAAATACCACCCCCACGGCGATAGTTCCGTTTATGATACAATGGTGCGTTTGGCGCAAGAGTGGAGCCTCCGCTATCCTTTGGTGGATGGCCAGGGTAACTTTGGTTCGATGGACGGTGACAGCCCGGCTGCCATGCGTTACACCGAGGCGCGCCTCCGCCGTATTGCCGACGAGATGCTGGGCGATATTGATAAAGACACCGTAGATTTTCAGTTGAACTTCGATGATTCGCTGGAAGAACCCACGGTAATGCCCTCCAAATTTCCCAATTTGCTGGTAAATGGTGCTTCTGGTATCGCCGTAGGTATGGCGACCAACATGATGCCCCACAACCTCACGGAAATTTGTACGGCGACCATCGCAATGGTAGATAACCCGGAAATCACCATTGATGAACTTATGGTCTTCGTAAAAGCCCCCGATTTTCCAACGGGCGGCATTATTTACGGCTTATCCGGCGTGTACGATGGTTTCCGGACCGGTCGCGGCCGGGTAGTGGTCCGCGCCAGAACCGAAATTGAAACCGAAACCAACGGCCGCGAAGCCATTATCGTGACCGAAATTCCGTACCAGGTGAACAAGGCTTCCCTGATTGCCAAAATTGCGGAATTGGTGAACGAGAAAAAAGTAATCGGCATTTCCGACGTGCGCGACGAATCGAACCGCGAAGGTGTGCGTATTGTGATTGAAATTCGCCGCGACGCCGCTGCGAACGTTATTTTGAGCCAATTATTCAAATTAACGCCGCTGCAAACCAGTTACGGTATTAACAATATCGCCCTGGTAAATGGCCGTCCGCGCACGTTGAACCTCCGCGATTTGATCGAAGAGTTCATCAAGTTCCGCATTGAAGTGGTGGTGCGCCGCACCAAATTTGAATTACGCAAAGCCGAAGAACGCGCCCACATCCTCGAAGGGTTATTGATCGCCCTCGATCACCTCGATCAGGTGATTGCCCTGATCCGCGCTTCTAAAGATGCCGATACGGCCCGCGAAGGTTTGATGACCACGTTTGGCCTTTCCGAAATTCAGGCCAAAGCCATTTTGGCCATGCGTTTGCAACAATTGACGGGTTTGGAACGCGATAAAGTGCGCGCCGAATACGACGAATTGATGAAACGTATCGCGGAGTTCAAAGCCATTTTGGCCGACGAACGCCTCCAGCGCAACATTATCAAGGAAGAACTGACCGATATTATTACGCGTTACGGTGATGAGCGTCGCACGACCATCGAAATGAACGAGGCGGACATCAGCATCGAAGATTTGATTGAAGACGAAGAAGTGGTGATCACCATCAGCCACGCCGGTTATATCAAACGTACACCCATTACCGAATACCGCGCCCAAGGTCGCGGCGGTCGTGGTGCCAAGGGCGTGCGCACCCGCGATGAGGATTTCGTGGAGCACATGTTTACGGCAACCAACCACAATACGATTATGCTCTTTACCGAGAGTGGTCGTTGTTTTTGGTTAAAAGCCTACGAAATCCCCGAAGGTGCCAAGGGCACCGTTGGGCGGGTGATTCAAAACCTGTTGAACATCCCGAAAGAGGACAAAATTCGCGCCTTTATCATTGTCAAAAAATTGGATGACCAAGAGTTTATCCAAAACAATTATATCGTATTCTGCACCAAACGGGGTCAAATTAAAAAAACCTTGCTGGAAGATTACTCCCGTCCGCGCCAGGGTGGTATCAACGCCATTACCATCAACGAAGGTGATGCGCTGATTGAAGCCAAATTGACCAACGGCAGCAACGAAATCATTTTGGCCGTGCGCAGTGGTCGCGCCATTCGTTTTAACGAAACCGACGTGCGCCCAATGGGTCGTACTGCCGCCGGTGTACGGGGCATTACCGTACCCGATAACGGTGAAGATATGGTCGTGGGCATGGTTTGCGTGGATACCAACGATACCGAAGCCAGCGTATTGGTAATTTCGGAAAAAGGTATGGGTAAACGCTCCGCTTTGGACGATTATCGCGTGCAGGGCCGTGGTGGCCAAGGGGTGAAAACCCTGCAAGTGACGGAAAAAACTGGCAAATTAGTCGCCATTAAATCCGTTTCCGATGCCGATGACCTGATGATTACCACCACCGCCGGTATTACCATCCGCACCGCCGCCGACGAACTGCGCGTGATGGGCCGCGCTACGCAAGGGGTGAAAATTATTCGCCTCGACGACAGCGATGCCATTGCCGACGTAACCGTGGTAGCCAGCGACCCGGTAGCGGCCATTATCCCGGATCTTGAAAACGTGGATGGTGTCGATACCGAAAACACAACCCCCGCTGCCGACGCACCGGCCGCCGAAGAATAGTATATGTCAATCGTAAAAATTACGAATACGGATATTTGCCAACAAGACGGCAAAATAGTCCTCCCTCAGGCCAGTTTGGATCTGAGGGAGGGCGAATTCGTTTACCTCATCGGCAAAACCGGAAGTGGTAAAAGTAGTTTACTCAAAACGCTGTACGGCGCTTTGCAACTTAATTCGGGCAGTGGTGAAGTGGCGGGTTTTAACCTGCGTACCCTCAACCGAAACACCATTCCCGATTTGCGCCGCAAACTGGGCATTGTTTTTCAGGACTTTAACCTGCTGACGGATCGTACCGTTGGAAAAAACCTCTTGTTTGTGCTGGAAGCCACCGGTTGGAATAACCCGGCGGAGGCCGAACAACGCGCCCGAGCCGTATTGCAGGAAGTAGATTTGGGCCACAAATGGGATGCCATGCCGTTTGAACTCTCCGGCGGCGAACAACAACGCGTTGTGATTGCCCGGGCCTTGTTGAATAAACCCGCTCTAATTATCGCCGACGAACCCACGGGTAACCTCGACCCGGAAACCAGCGACGATATTTTAATGCTGCTGCGCCGATTGGCCAGCGATCATAATTCCGCCGTTATTTGCGCCACCCACGATTACCGCATTTTGCACCATTTTCCCGCCCGTATTATTCGGATCATTAACGGAAAACTCGTTGATGATGAAGGGTTTAGGAGTGATAAGTGAAAAGTGTATAGTGAAGAGTGAAAAGTGTGTAGTGAAAAGTGTATAGTGAAGAGTGATGGGTGCTAATGCGTAAATAGTGGTCTTATGCACTTCATTTGTACAAAAAGCCGCCGTGTGGCTTTGTCATTCAGAAGGAATCTACGGGCTTGCCATTTGGAAATAAAAAGTAAAAAAGCAAGTGATCATAAAAAGGCTATTTGTGGCTGTAGTAGCGCTTATATTTACGCATCATTACGATGAAATAGATTCCTTCTGAATGACAAAGCCACACGGCGGTTTTTGCATAAATAAGGTTCTAAAATATCAATTTTTCCCGCTCATGAGCGCCTACAACGCCCCAGCAAAAAAAATGCTCAATCTCTCATCACTCATCTCTCCTAACTCATCTCTCAGCCCTCTAAAACCATCCCGTTTTTTTGCGGCTTTTGCCACCCAGGCCCAGTACGCCGAGCAAACCACGCGTCAGTTCGCGGGCAACGGTGCGACCCACTTGGCGGGCGAGCGGATTATCAATCACTTTTTCCAAAACGCCTTTTTCTTCCGGCTGGCTGCGGCGCGAAGCACCACCCGATGACGTGCTGTCTTGCGCCGGTGCGGCTTCAGCGGCCATTTGAATTTTATCGGTGAGGATTTCGTAGGCGCTTTCGCGGTCCACTTCCTGGTTGTACTTGCGCACGAGGTGCGAGTTGTTTAAAATCTGATCAATTTCGCCGTTAGTCAAAATATCCATGCGGCTTTGCGGCGGGCGCATCAGGGTGTGGGCGAGTGGGGTAGGGATGCCTTTTTCGTTCAAAACACTCACAAATGCCTCCCCGATACCGAGATTGGTCAGCAAATCCTCCGTTTGGTACCATTTTGTAATGGGGTAGTTTTCGGCGGCCAATTTGATGGCTTTGCGGTCTTTTGCCGTAAATGCACGGAGGGCATGTTGGATTTTTAAACCCAATTGCGCCAAAATACTGTCGGGAATATCGGCGGGATTTTGGGTAATAAAATAAATACCGATGCCTTTGGAGCGCACCAACTTGATAATGGCTTCCATTTGTTGCATCAATGCCGCCGATGCCTCCTGGAAAACCAAGTGCGCTTCGTCAATAAAAATACAAAGTTTGGGTTGCTCCACGTCGCCTTCTTCGGGGAAGGACGCGTAAATTTCCGCCAGCATTTGTAACATAAACGTACTGAACAGTTTGGGGCGGTCCTGAATATCGGTGAGGCGAACAATGTGCACGATACCGCGACCATTGTCGTCCATGCGGCACAAATCACCTACTTCAAACGACAATTCACCAAAAAACTGTTCGGCACCTTGTTGTTCCATTTCCACCACTTTGCGCAAAATAGTACCGGCGGTAGCCGAACTAAATTGGCCAAATTCGGCTTCAATTTCCGCTTTGCCCTCGTTGCTGAGGTATTGGAGCACTTTTTTAAAGTCTTTTAAATCGAGCAGGGGCAGGTTTTTGTCGTCGCAGTATTTAAAAATAACCGCTACTACGCCGCCCTGTGTATCGTTGAGGCCCAAGATCCGGCTAAACAAAACGGGGCCAAATTCGCTGACGGTAGCGCGCAAACGAGCGCCTTTTTCGTTGGACAGCGACAAAAACTCCACTTTATTGCCGGTGGGCCGCCAGTTGAAATTGATTTTTTGTGCGCGTTCGGTAATTTTTGAATTTTCGGTGCCCGGCATGGCAATACCGGAGAGGTCCCCTTTGATGTCCATGAGCAGACTGGAAACACCGTTGGCGGCCAGTTCTTCGGCCAGTGCCTGCAACGATTTGGTTTTACCGGTACCAGTTGCTCCGGCAATAAGGCCGTGGCGGTTCATGGTGCGCAGCGGCACTTTTACTTGCAGCCCGTCAATAGCGGCACCATCGAGCATGGCGGCGCCCAGTACGATAGAATTGCCCGAAAACGTATATCCAGCGTTGATTTCGGCGGAGAAATCTTCAATTTTAGCCATTTAAATGTGTATTTCTAATCTTTTGAAAGAGGTTGCAAAAGTACTGTTTGTTTTTGAAAACAACACTTTTCAGAAATAAATTCTGGTCCATATTAAGACGGTTCCGCAATTTAAACGCAACTTTGCCACTTGCTATACCACCTATAATAATATGCAATTAAATCTAAACCGCGAACTCGTATTTTTTGACTTGGAGACAACCGGCCTGAACGTGATCCGTGATCGAATCGTCCAAATAGCCCTCGTCAAAGTGCACAAAAATGGCACTGATACCACCGAATTTTCCACCTTAGTCAACCCCGGAATTCCCATTTCGGAAGAATCAATGGCCATTCACGGCATTACACCCGTCGATTTGCGCAACAAACCCACTTTTCCGCAGGTCGCCCAAAAGATTTGGGACTTTATCGGGAATGCCGATTTGGCAGGTTATAACTCCAATCGCTTCGATGTTCCCATGCTCATGGAGGAATTTGCGCGGGTTGGTATGGAATTTGACATCTCCAAACGCCGTTTGATTGATGTGCAGCGCATTTTTTACAAAATGGAGCCGCGCACCCTCAAAGCCGCGTATCGTTTTTATTGCCAACAAGAACTCACCGATGCCCACGATGCCTTGGCCGATGTACGTGCCACCATTGATGTGTTTAAGGGGCAATTAAAAATGTACGAGAACAAAAATATGATTGACGAAGACGGTAAAGAAGTGGAAGCACCCATCAAAAATGACATGCAGTTGCTGCATACTTTTACCAACGACCTCAATACGATTGATGCAACGCAGCGGTTAAAAACCAACGCAAACGGCGAAATTGTGTTTAATTTTGGCAAATTTACCGGTCAACCGGTCAAAGAAGTGTTCAAAAAAGAACCCAACTACTACGCCTGGATGATGGAAAGTGAATTTTCGTCGCAGGTGAAACAAATCATCAAGGCCATTAAAAAAGAAATGCAATGAGCATCAACTACAGAATTGTTGTCGCCCTGGGTATGCTTTGGTTCGCCCAAACCGCCGAAGCCCAAACCGCCGATACAACGGCAATACCACCTTCAAATGTCCGCGTTGGCCCGCCGCCCAAACGCGGGGCACCACCTGTCAGAAAGGCAGATGACCGCGATATTACCCTCAACAACGGTAAAGTAGCGTGGGGGACCCGTGGCATCGAATTGGGGCAGTTTCCGCAGGGAAAACCACAAACCCGCGAATTGACCGTTAAAAATATCAGTCAGGAACCTTTGCGGATTTTGAAGGTCAAAACTTCGTGTCATTGTACCTCCGCCGAGTGGCCACAAACCGAAATTTTACCCGGCGAAACCAAATCCATTCTCATCACGCACAACGCCGAAGATTTGGGCGAGTTTCTCCGCATTGTTTCCGTTCAAACCAATTTTGACCCCGAAAACTGGGTTATGATCTCCGTATCAGGTGAGGTTAAGTAGTGAAGTAGTGAAAAGTGTATAGTGAAAAGTGAAAAATATTTTTTAAGATACTTAAAATGAACACTCTACGCTTAGTGAATCTTAGTGTATTCTTACTTTCTTAGTGGTGAAAGAACACTCTACGACGGTAAGTCTTTTGTCTGATGTCTAAGGTCTTTTGTCTAAAGTCTCAAAAAAATGCATAGCAACCATATAAAAATACTCAACCAATTCTTTGAGTTGGAGAAAAAAGCCCAAAAGATGTCGGACGGCGCGTCGTTGCAACGGCCCATTGACCGCATCCGGGAAGCATACGACGAAATGGGGTATCGGGTGCACAACCCCATCGGTGAACCGTACAACGAAACACGCACCGATGTAGAAGCAAATATTGTGGGGCAACAAACGAACGGTTTGGTCATTACCGACGTTATTAAACCCATTATCTACTTCAAAGAATCGGAGCGCAATACCATGCTCCAAAAAGGAATTGTAATATGTCAAAAACCATAAACTACGCCATTGATTTGGGTACCACCAACTCTTTAATCGCCCATTACGAAGGTGGTAAAG
Organism: Chitinophagales bacterium; assembly: GCA_013298845.1. Classification (GTDB taxonomy): domain Bacteria; phylum Bacteroidota; class Bacteroidia; order Chitinophagales; family Saprospiraceae; genus M3007. The sequence goes on along the minus strand of JAAFJN010000023.1, from coordinate 66,717 downwards.
TGGAGGTGTTCAAAAGCCCCGTGAGTTGGAAAAATACCCTGCCTTCCGTGGTGGCATTTCGCAACGAACGGATTATTGTGGGCGAAAAAGCCAAAGAACTCGTAGGCAAAGACCCCTCCAATGTGTTTGGTTTTTTTAAACGCAAAATGGGCACTTCCGAGACGTATTACGTGCCCAATTTAAAAATTTCCAAATCGCCCATCGAATTGTCGGCCTGCGTTTTGAAAGAACTCAAAACCTTTTTGGTGAACGGTGAACAACCTTCGTCGGTGGTGATTACCATTCCCGCTTCTTTTGATACCATTCAAAGTAACGCCACCAAAAAGGCCGGTCACGAAGCCGGTTTTCAGGAAGTTGCGTTGTTGCAGGAACCCGTGGCGGCCAGTCTGGCCTTTGCCAATACCGTAGAAGGTGAAGTGCTGGAAGGCCAATGGCTGGTGTATGACCTCGGCGGCGGCACATTTGACGCGGCTTTGGTGAAATTGGACAACGGCGATATGCGCGTCGTGGACCACGAAGGGGATAATTACCTCGGTGGTTTGGACTTTGATACCTTGATTTTGGACAAAATTGTGATTCCGTACCTGGAAAGCAAAGCGAAATTTGCCCATTTGGCCGATGACTTAAAAACCAAAGACGGCCGTTTGGAAAAATCCTGGTTCGAACTGCTCTACAAAGCCGAACAAGCCAAAATTCAGTTGTCGGCCTCGGAAGAAACCGAAATTGAATGTGAAATTGAAGACGACGAGGGCTGGGAACGCGAGTACATTATTCCCATTACCCGCGCACAGTTTGAGGGCATTGTCGCCGATAAAATTGACGGTACCATCCAGTTACTCAACGACCTGATTGTGCGCAATAACCTCCAGAAATCGGACATTAATCAGGTGGTTTTGGTGGGGGGCAGTACCTATATTCCTTACGTGCGCCGCCGCCTGACGGAAACGCTGGGGATTCCCGTCAATTTGAAAACCGACCCCACTACGGCCGTTGCGGTGGGGGCCGCATTTTACGCCGGTACCAAAACCATTCAAATTACCGACGATACCGCGACCAAACCGGCCGCTTCCAACGAAAAACCGCGCATTTTTGTCAAAACAGCCTATCAAAAAGTAAGTCAGGAAACGCAGGAGTTTTTCACCGCGCAAATTTCCGGCGAATACCAGGGCGCGCAATACCGCATTATCCGCGAAGACGGCGGTTATGATTCTGGTTTAAAACCCGCTACCGAACGTTTTTCCGAACTTTTGCCCCTTACCCGCGACGTTTTTAACACGTTTACGTTGCGTTTTTACGATAAATTCCAAAATGCTATTCCCTCCGATGCCGAACCCATCAGCATCATGCACGGGAAATTCAACCTGCACGGTCAGCCGTTACCGAATGATATTTGCCTCGAAGTGGACGATATTGAAAACCACACCACGCGCCTGGAGGTGATTTTTGAAAAAAATGCCATTTTGCCGCTGCGCAAAACGATTATTCGGACCATTAGTAAACTCATTGAAAAAGGCAGCAACGATCGCTTGATTATCAATGTGTTGGAAGGCAAACGCGGCGCTACACCGGCTTCGTGCCTGCCTTTAGGGGTCATCGAAATTAAAGGCAGCGAGTTGCCCTTTAACCTCGTAAAAGGTTCCGACGTGGAAATCACCCTCGAATTGTCCGAATCGCGCGATTTAAAAGTCAACGCGTATTTGGCCATGACCGGCCAGGAATTCCACAACGTGTTTAACCCTTCCGAGCGGCACGTTTTACTGCACAAATTGCGCGACGAAGTGCGCGACTTGTTGTTTGTTGCCCGCAAAGAAATGCACAACCTGGAGCGCAACGAACGGTTCGAACTGGCCGCCCGCGTCAAAAAAGTAGAAGAAGAATTACAGGTCATCAGCGCGCAATTGAACAGTTTGCGCGACAACGACATGAGCGACCAAAAATACCAGATCGAGGAGCAAAAGCGCCGTTTGGCCCAAAGTCTCGATTTATCGTTGCAAAACACCCGCATTGAATCGGTAAAAACCGAATACTTCGACGCCCGCAACGAAACGGAATATTTTCTCAAAAAATACCCCAATCCGTCGTTACAACAGCGTTACGAAAAAATTATCGCCGAAGAACGCGCTTACTTAGACGAAGGCGACAACAGTTATATTCGGATGAAAACGGAAGAACTCAACACGCTTTCGTGGGAAATTAAGCAACGCGATCCGCAGTACGTCGCGGGTTTGTTCCATTATTACGCCATGTTGCCCGATAATGAATACACCGACAGCCGCCGCGCAACCATGTTAAAAGAAATGGGTGAAAAAGCCTTGGGCCGCCAAAACTACGATGAAGTGTTGTCCGTAGTGTACAACCTGTACGCCATTTATCCCAAAGACAAATTAGACGGCGGGCAAGCGGGTTTTGTGGGGTTGGGGTAGGCCGCACTCACGTTTGTTTGATGCCGTGGCTGCTCACCCATTGATTGATGTCCTGTTTACTCAAGGCGGTAGCCATCAGGTCGGGGAAAAGATCGGGGGTGCAAGCGAATACCGGAACGCCCAAGGCCGCAAGGAATTCGGCGTTCCGGTGGTCGTATGAAGGTGCCCCCGCGTCGTTTAAAGCCAACAGGCAAACCATCTGTACGCCGCTTTGCACAATAGCCGACATGCGTTTGCGCATTTCTGTTTCGTTACCACCCTCGTACAAATCCGTAATCAGCACCAATGTTGTATCCGAAGGGCGGGTGATGCGTTGTTGACAATACGAAAGGGCGCGGTCAATATCCGTTCCGCCGCCCAATTGAACGCCAAACAACAGTTCTACCGGGTCATCTAATTGTTCCGTGAGGTCTACCACGGCGGTATCAAACACAATCATGCTGGTATTCACCGCCGGAATGGAGGCTATTACTGCCCCAAAAATGCCGGAATACACCACCGAAGTGCCCATTGAGCCACTTTGGTCAATGCACAAAACGATGTCTTTCATGGCGCGTCGTTTGCGGCCAAACCCAATTCTGGTTTCGGGAATAATGGTTTTATAGTCTTCCTGGTAATGTTTCAGGTTCTTTTTAATGGTTTCGTTCCAGTCAATTTCGTTGTGTCGGGGACGGCGATTTTTGGCCGCCCGGTTCAAACTTCCGCGAATGGCTTGTTGGGTTGGACCAGATAGTTTACGCATCAAATCGTCCACCACTTTGGCTACCACAAGGCGGGCGGTGTGTTTGGTTTTTTCGGGAATCAAACGCCCCAGCGACATAAGGTTTGCCACCAAATGCACATCGGGAACTACTGTTTCCAGCATTTCCGGTTCGGTGAGCATGGCCGTGAGGTTAAGCCGTTGCAGGGCATCGCGTTGCATTACTTGCACCACGGATGAGGGGAAATATTCGCGAATATCGCTCAGCCAGCGCGTAACATTGGGCGACGAAGGCCCTAAACCGCCTTTTTTAGTGGCATTATACAGGGCCTCCAAGGTTTTGTCCATGTTGAGTTCCTGTTTGGACAAATTCCCGTTGAATTCCTCCTGCGTTTCACTGCCCAGGGCCAGCCGCCATCTTTTTGTTGCTTTATCCATTGTTTTTTGGGTTAAACTGGTTGAGAAGGTAGTAAAAGAAGTTCCAGTACGGGCAGTACCCGTTGGGCGCGCTCGTGGTGTAATCCGGCCGATATTTCGCTATTATTGTTCGTGCCAGGAACATTGTTGTTAACTTTAGCGGCAATTTTGCGTTTTTCGGCGGTAGTGTATTCCGAGAAAGTTCGGCGCATCAGCGGTAACAATTGGACAAAAACATCCTCCTCCAAATCCATCATCCATTGGTCCACTATTCGCCAGATATTGTTGTCCAGCAGCAAAACCATCGCGGCATTACTCAAAAAACCTTCCAGCCATTGGGCGGCATCGAGGGGCGCATTGCCGGGTGAAAGTGCCCGGCTGAAAAATTGCGCGGTTTCGTCGGGGGTAATGGATTGGCCATCGTAGAGCAGTTTGCAACAAATCCCTTGCAAAAAAGGCGCGGTTTGTTGGGCGTTGAGTACAATCCGCAGCGTGGCCGCCCAATCGGTGGCCATTTGTTCGGCATCCAACAACCGAATGGCCGCGTGAACTTTTTGAATCTGATCGGCCATAACGGCGGCTTCCTCCTCGTTGATGCCACAACAACCCGTGGGTAAACTGGCCAACGTCCGGTAAAAAATGGAATGCAAAATGGTGCCGATTAACGTTTGATCGGTTTTGCGCACATTTCCGTATTTGTGCAATTCGGCCAACGCTGGAAATGCGCCCAATAACGCCCGGATATCGGAGGTCCCGGCGGATAAAATGTCCATTTTTTTTAACAAAATGGCGCTACCCTGCGGTAATTCGGCTAAAAGTGCTTTATGTAGCAACAAAATAACTTGCCCCAAATCTTGCGATTGTTCGGCCAAATGCCGGACGTAGTTATTGCTGGCCGCTTCAATGGTATTGCCCCAATTGGCTTTTTCGACCAATAAAATCATCAGTTGAGGCTGCCAGTACAGTTGCCATTCTTCTTTAAACGTGCCCCGCCCACGGGTTGCCGATGTTTTACCCCAATCCACCCCCAATAGGCTTAATCGGTGCAAAAAAAGACTTTTTTTGAGGTCGTTTTCATTGCGCAGGTCCAATTGCAGGAGTTGGGCATTTTCCGCAATTTTCAAACGCAAGGCGCGCAATTGATCCTCAAAGTCTTTTTGTAAAGGCGACCGCGGTGTACCGTCGGGGACTTGCCCCATCTCGTTCCCCACAATCAGGTGTTCTTTGAGCAGGGTTAACGGTGCGTCGTCGCCCATACACATGACGGAACGGGTTGCTTCCGTGAGTTCGGACAGACCGGGCCGGGGAACATCGCGCAGTTGAGCCAGCGCATTCGCCAACCGTACCCCTTCGATAATGTGCGCTGATGAAGTATCTGTTTGTGCCGCCCGGAAAACATGCGCCGTTTTAGTCAGCCAAAGCGTGCCGTCGTCATCGGGGTGTTGCCAATGGTGGGCGTACCAGCCCGGCGACACAATACCCGCTCCGTAACCACTTTCCTGCATCATGCGGTCATTGGTCCACGGAATCCAGGTGATGGCCACTTTGGTTTTGGGCAGTTTTTTGAGCAGTTCATGGTCGTTTTCTTCGGTGGTTTGGGTGTCTTCCAAAGATGGAGCGTGCCATGCTCCGCAGACTACCGCGATGGTGTCGTACATTTCTTTGGCCGCTTGCCGGATGGAGCGTCGCATAAAAGCCTCCCGAATCAGGTCGTACGCGTTGATCTCGGGATAGTGTTCGCGCAGGGCGGCCATCGTGTTTTTGATGGTGTCAAATACCGCGACGGGGTGAATGGCGTCTTCAAAGTGAACCTCCCACCACGCCTCAGCGTCGGAAAAACCCGCAATTTCGGCCAAAAAACCAATGGGATTTACGGTTGGTGGTGCCGGGGCATCGGTTGTTTTATCCAAAGCAAGTTGATGCACCAAAGGCATATCCATGAACCGAATGGGAATACCGCGTTGTTGGCCGTACAAAATGGCTTGCCATTCGGGGGAATACACCGAAAAAGGGTAAAAAACGGCGTTTTGCGGAGATTCCTCTTCGTACGCCAGCATGGCCACGGGTGGGCGCATATCGGCGTGGGCGGCCCATTCGAGCAGTATTTCCCCTTCCGGCGGACCTTCAATCAGGATAATATCCGGTTGGAGTTCTTGCAGGGCTTGAAGTGTATGCCGCGCTGAACCCGGTCCGTGGTGTCGGATACCAAAAATATGTGTAGGCACTTTTAAGTTCTTTTACGGGTGAAACAGGCGCTTGATCAGATAATATCGCGGCAGGCGCGGTAAAGGTCTTTCCAGCCGTCTTGGGGTTTGAGTACGGTTTCCATGTATTCTTGCAGCACGATTTTATCTTGCACGGGGTCTTTTACAATGGCTCCGATTAAACTACCCGCCAGGTCTTCGGCTTTTACGGTGCCATCGCCAAAGTGGTACGCCAGCGAAATACCGTTGTTCATTACGGAAATTGCCTCGGCGGTGCTCAGGGTGCCCGACGGCGATTTGAGTTTCGTTTTTCCGTCGGAGGATACGCCGTTGCGCAATTCGCGGAATACCGTAACAACGCGGTCAATTTCTTTTAATAATTCGTGGTCAAAGGGCAGTTTTACCGAGGCACTGTAACTCTGCACTCGTTGGCGAACAATTTCTACTTCTTCCTCCATGCTGTCCGGAACGGGCAAAATGACGGTGTTAAAGCGGCGTTTCAAGGCACTGGACAGGTCGTTGACCCCTTTGTCGCGGTTATTGGCGGTGGCGATAATATTAAAACCCCGCACGGCTTTCACCTGTTGGTTAATCTCGGGAATGGGCATGATTTTTTCCGACAAAATGGTAATCAGGGTATCCTGCACGTCGGATGATATACGGGTTAACTCTTCGATTCGGGCAATACGCCCCTCTTTCATGGCGCGCATCACCGGCGTTTCCACAATGGCTTCGGGAACGGGGCCTTTGGACAACAGCAGGGCATAGTTCCAGCCGTAACGCACGGCTTCTTCTCCGGTTCCGGCGGTACCCTGAACAATATACCCTGAATCGCCGGAGATTGCGGCACTCAGGTGTTCTGACACCCACGATTTGGCCGTTCCGGGCAGGCCATAAAGCAATAGTGCGCGGTCGGTTGTGAGGGTGGCCACCGCAATTTCCATCAGGCGTTGGTTCCCGATGTATTTGGGCGTTACCCGAAAACCATTGGGCAGGGTTCCTCCCATGAGGTATTGCACAACGGCTTTGGGCGATAATTGCCAATTGGTGGGGCGTTCACCCTTATCCTGCTTTTTAAGTTCTTCCAGTTCGTGGGCAAATTGCTCTTCGGCGGAAAGTTTTAAGGTATCGTTTGTCATATTTGAGAATGGTTAAAATGCGAAAGTTGGCGGCGAAACTCGATGGCTTTTGCCATTTCACCGAGGTTATTGATAAAAAATCGGTCGGATGGATTTTTGGCTTCCTCCATTTTGCGGCCGTAGGTATCTATTGTTGTCAAAATGCTTTCCGGCATGTTAAAACCCAAACGGTAATACCCCTTGGTATCGGTACTGTAAGGCGCATTTCGCAAAGAAGTTAACAAAAACTGGGCAAATTCCTCCGGGAAAAGTTCGTACGTTTCCTGTTGGTACAAACGGTTGATAATGGTGACAAAATGGCTTTTGTTCAGTTTTTGATAAAATTCAAATTGTTCGGCTTTGGGCAAAACATCAATTAAATCAATGTTGCCGTTGGACTTTTTCAGCAGCATTTTGGCCCATTCGATGTGTCTGAAATTCAACGCCGATTGGGTAACGTACTGCTGAAAAAAGCCGTGATAAATGATTTTATCGAATTGCCGGAGCAGGGCAGCGGGTTTTATTTGAAGGTGTTGGGCCAAATCATCGGGCGAAAGTGCCGCAATGGTTTGGGCCAGGTAGTAAATATAATCAGGGATGCTTTTTTGGCTGCTGACTTTTTCCATACCCGCTTCAAAAAGAGCGTTGTCGGGCATTTCTTCGCGGATCAGGTCGAGCGAGTTACTCATTTTTACGGCTTTTTGCCAGTATGATTTGTACAAACCGGATAGCCGCGAGCCGGGAATTTTGATCAATAACCCGTGGGCAATTTGCCGAACTTTTATACTCTTATCTTTTAATTGAGTTTCTAAAAATGCCTCATCGTCGGGTTGCAGGTGCTTCGCCATGATATTCAGTAATACGGCGCGTTTTTCAGCGGTTTCGGCAGCGATGGTTTTTTCGAGTAAAAGCCGGGCCGCATTCGGGTCCCGCTGGCGTAAATTTTCCAAATGCGTCACCCGAGCCGCGATGGATGCCGTTTCAAAATCCTCTTCCGGGTCGCCAGTCATTAAATTTGACCAGGCGGGCTCAAACTGGCACATCCATTGCCCAACCGGGCCACTCAAGGCGGCAAAAAATGCCTTTTTGGGGCCTTGTTTTGCGGCAATATCCAATAAATCGGGTACTAAATGCGGCGCAACCACCAGGTTTTGGGGCCGCGATAACGAAGCCAGATAATGCAATAAAATAAGATCGTCGGTGCGGATAGCGGTTTCCAGTAGTTGCCCCAACTTGCCGCTGGCCTGATTTCCGGTATCGCCCTGGTACGTTTGTTCTGGCACCGCCAGTTGTTGCGTCGGTTGTCCCACTTCTTCGTACAAAAACGCAGCGGCGGCCTGTCGCAAAAAAGTATCTTCGCGGTCCGCGCCCGTTTCGGAGAGGCGTTGCCCCAGCGAGGCATCGGCAAAGGAGTATTCGGGTAGTATTTTATCGGTACCCAAGAGCGCTGCGTTGACCAATTGTTCGATGTAAGGTTGCACGTTATCGGGCGGGGTTTAGGTGGTGAAAAAATGTTGATTTAACCAATAAGAAACCACAGCGTAATGGCCATTGTCCCAAAGCACCATTGCATCAAAAGGAAACCCTAAACTGGCGGCCATCATGCGCAGACAAGCGGCATTGGACTGGTGCAGCGGCAGCGATTGTCCGGCCTGGTCTTGCAACCACCACCGTTGTTCGTGCCAAATCAGGCGGATTTGGTGCACAATAACCGGAATTTGCCGGTGAAAAGGTTGGTTTGCCAAGCGCGTGCTCAATGCTTCCAACGTTGCATTAAGGTTGTCCGGGCCATTGGGCCAAATGTTTGTTTCCATCGGTCGCGCCGTTTTTACCAATACCCGCAGCGGGGCGACCGAGGGGTAGTACACCAGTTCGGCGTGAATGGCAGAACCCGGCAAAAACGAGTGCGCCAAGGGCTGGCCGGGGGCCGAATATTGCAGTAATAAGGCAAATTGACCCGTATTTTTACCCCACAACCACGTTTTTTCTACTTTGAGTTTGTCTTGTTGTTCGTGCTGAACGGCGGCCACCCACCAATCGTCTTCGACCGAGGTACCTTGTTGAGCAACCTCTTCTTTGGTGAGCGCATAACCAATTTGAGTTTTTATGTCTTCCTGCCAAAGAGGCGGCAAATCGGGTAATTTGCGGTAGGCGCTGGTGAGCATGTAGGCGTAAGCCATTTGTTGCAATAGTTCCCGTTGCCAGCCTTCCTGATAAAACTTGATGTCACTCATGTTTTTTAACCGGGCCGCCAATCCGGGGGCTTGGGCATCGTGCATACGCGCCATTATTTTTTGGGTGAAACCGTAAGCATTTTGGGGAACCGGCATGATTCCGGTACGTACGAGGTCTTTTAGCCAATTGGTTAATTCCGCCACACCGTCGTTTACTTTTTGGGTGCGTTGGTCGGTTCTTTTTTGGCGGGCTTTTTCATCCACTGGTTTGGCTTCCGATTCACTTTTTGCGGCTTGCCGTGCATTTCTTTTGCCCATCCATTCTTCCACGTGTGGTGCCAGGTCGGTGGCATGGTTGAACACTTCGGGCGACCGGGCGAACAAAAACAACAAACCCAATCCGTGTTTGCAGGGGAATTTACGGCTGGGACAAGTGCATTTGAAGGCCAGTTGGGTCAAATCAACGATAGTAGAGTAGGGGACTTTGCCACTGCCCTGACAGTCGCCCCACAACGCGGTTTCGTGGTGGCATTTCACGACCCATTTGGCCGGATTTGCCAACTGCCTGCCCGCCGAAGCCGAAGCGTCGTCCGGGGCCAGTTGTTTAATTTGTTCTTCGGAAAACTGCATAAAGGATTATTCGTTTTTGCTTGGCAAAGGTAAAAAACCTTCTTTAGAACACAAAACTTTTTGTTTGTAAATTTTGAAAGTATGCGGTATAACAAAAAGGCCCTGATTTACATCGGGCCTCTCTTCACAAACTTTCTTTTGTATGAAGCGAAGTATGACTAACTATTCCTATTTATGCTGCAAAGGTAGGTGGCCGGGTACCAAGCACTGTTTAGTGGGGGTTAAGTTTGGGTAAAGTAGGGGGTAGTGGAGGCAATGTTAATTCAATGCCAATTTGCCGTTGTTTTTTTGTGTGGTTGGGTTTAATTTTTTGTCAAATTTCCTTTTGCAGGCCAAATTGCCCCCATTTTTTAAAAAGATTTGCCCCAAAATAGCGTCCTCTTGATTTCACTTATTTTATTCGACCTGGTGCAAAAGCACCGCCGACCATCGGCAGCACTACAGTTAACAAAGGCCGTTGGGCGGATGCTGCATTGGGAACGGTGGCCTTTGCCTTTTTACCAATTCCCCATGGGGTTTGTGTGGTTATGGTATTGCCTCAAAGCGCGCCAACCGTGGTTTTTTTCAACGGCCAATCCGGGGCTTACTTTTGGTGGATTTGAAGGCGAGGGCAAGTGGGAAATGTACGCGCAATTGCCGCCCGGCACTTTTCCAACCACCATCTTCGTGCCCCGCGACCAATGCCCCGAGTGGGCGCTGACGCAGTTTCGCCAAAGTGGCCTCACGTACCCCGTAGCCCTCAAGCCCGATGTGGGAATGAAAGGGCTTTTGGTGCGAAAAATTGAAAACGACGAACAATTAGAGCGTTATCACCGGGCGGTTGATACCGATTATCTAATTCAGGAGTGGATAGATTTACCGGTTGAATTGGGCGTTTTTTACGTTCGTTATCCGCACGCCAAAACCGGGACAATTACCGGTATTTCGGCCAAAGAACTGGTGTACGTGTACGGCAACGGCCACGCTACCCTCGATGAATTAATGGCTCGGCACCCGCAGGCGGCCAATATTTTGCCCGATTTGCGCCGAAAACACGCCGATAACCTGCATATGATTGTGCCTTTGGGCCAAAAATACCAATTGACCATTGCGGCCAATCGCGGGCGCGGTGCCAAATTGCACGATATGCGCCACGAAATTGACGCGGCGCTTACCGGCGTGATGGATCAATTGAGTGGGTATTCGGGGCAATTGCAATGGGGGCGTTTCGACATTAAATGCCAATCCATCGAAGACCTCAAACAACAAAAAAACTATACGGTATTGGAATTTAACGGCGCGGGCGCGGCTCCCAGCCACATTTATCAGGCGGGTTTGTCGTTCGGGCAAGCCTGGGCAGAAGTGGCGTATAATTGGCGGGCTTTGTACGAAATTAGCCAGATGAACCACCAAAACGGCGACAAATCCTGGTCCTTTTGGCGGGGGATTTGCTTTATGCACCGCTCGCGGCGGTATTTTAAACGGATAAAACAGTTAGATCATGAGATATAAAAGTGCGGTTAGTGGCCGGTTTTCGCACATTGCGGCCACTGGGTTTTTGATTAGTTTAGCGGGGTCATTGCCGCCGGGTTTTATTACTGTTGCACTCATGAACACCACTGTTTCGCAGGGAGTGGCGAGTGCGTTGTGGTTTTCGATGGGGGTAGTGCTGGCGGAGTTGGCGTTTGTGTACGTCGCGCTGGTGGCTATGTCGCGTTTTTTGGCCAATCCCAACTGGATGTTACCGCTGCGCTGGTGCTCGTTGGTGGTGTTGCTTATGCTCACCATTTACACGGCGACGTTGGTGTTTTCGCCGGTATCAGCCGCCGGGAAAAGCACCGCTGCGCCCGTATTTATGGCCCAATGGCCGTTTCTGGCCGGCATTTTGATCCGAATGCTCACCCCCACGATGGTGAGTTTTTGGTTGGGCTGGAATACCACTTTGTTTTCGTTGAACCTGTTATCGGTGCATCCGCGGGTATACCGGGATTATATTTTGGGCATTGGCGGCGGTACTCTGGTGGCGCACTGGGGTTATATTGCCTTGAGTAACGTTATTGAACATTATTTCCTCGGGATTCAACAAACGATGAATATTTTCATGTTGTTGGTGCTGGTTGTGGCGATTGTGAGTCAGGCCCGGCAAATGTTGCCGTTGCGTTTGGGAAGAATTGGTTAAAAAATAAACAAAAGAAAGACTCTTTGTGTTACGGGAAACAGTTATCAAACGAACTGTATTGTCTAAAAAAACGAACAACGCAACTATTATGGCCTCTGAAAAAAACTACACCGAAATGACACTGGAAGAATTGGTGTCCGAAGAGCAAAAATTAAAGTCGCAAAAGACATTCACGGCGGGATTCGTCGGTTTTTTCGTTGGTGTCGGGATATTTGCTGCCGTAACCAAAGGAAGTATGGTACCCTTGTTTATGTGGATTTTTGCTTTTCTTATTGGCAAAAATTACTCTGATAAAGTCAAAAATATTCGGGCGGAGATTGAAAAACGGGAGACGGGTGCGTAGGTGAAGGAGGGGGGGCAAGTGTTCCAAACGAAAGGATTGTTGCACTACTCATTATTTTATTGGTTGCTGAATTGGGATAAAAATACACAGTTTCAGCAACTAATAAAAATTATTGGCTGCTGAAACTGCTTAAAAATGGGTAGTTTCAGCAGCCAATTTCTATTTTACGAAGAAGATATTTTGGGAAACAATAAAAATATGAACAAATCAGCGTATGTTTGTGTGTGTAGAATAAACAATGGCCTATTTTCCAATATTTTAATGAAAATAAATAAACTTATGAAAAAACAATTTTTAGTCATTTCCGCCATTTTAGTTGGCTCCCTTTTGTTTGTTTTTTGTAATAAAACATCCAATGTTCTTCATGTTACTGAACAACAATTCATTCCTTTGGATGAAGCAGATGCTACATCGAGAGTGAAAACTTTTCTGAACGCAGTGGCGGCCAAAAAAAACAATGAAAGGACTTCATTTCCCAATATGGAAGTCAATGAAGGTTTTTGGACGTTTTCTGGATCTTCAAATTATGAAAAAAATGTTAATTTGCAGATGGCTAAAGATACCAATTCTGAATTTTATTACATTTTTATCGACAATCTGGTTGAAAATGGGGTAATAAAAATGTCAGGCGAAAGTGCTTTAGAACAGTATGTCGCATTATCATCTATCATACAAGCAGAAGAGTTAGAAAGAAATGCCTTAGCGACTTTAATGTGTTTTAAGTTGTTATCTGCTGATAATTTAAAAACGCACATTGAGGTAAACGTATTTTATTCGGAAGCAATGGTAAATCCATGCCCTCAACCTGGTTTTACGAACTTCAGTTCTGTGCGACATAATTTAGATGATGGGATTCATGATGCATTGGTTATTAGAAGTCTTCAAAATGGTTGCATTCCATGGGCCGCAAATTATTCAACCATTGATCTTTTATCAGTTGTATCTTGCTCTGAAAACAATTTATTTTGTTTCCACACGGCAACTTCGAGTGACCCCGCTTCAATTGATCCCTTTATGTATCCCTTTATTTGTGATTATGACATCTTATGGTTAGATGATGATGTAACAACTGCTATACAAATAGCGGATGAGCAATTGGCATCAGTCAATTGGAATAATGGAAATTATACCGTTCCTGCGCATTTGATGGGAATGCTACTATCAATTAATTTTACCGACGCTCCATTATACTCCAAGCAATATGGAGTTCGTTACTTATATGTATCTCCCGGAGACGTATATTGCTACTAAATCTCATGCGCATCAAACTCACCTTTATATTACTCACACTTTGCCTGTGGCATTTTTCCCACGCCCAAACCCTTATATCACCCAATCCGATGGGGCTGTACAGCCAGTTAACCTCGCAAGACGGATACCATTTGGGTGACAATACAATTATTCGACCGGTGCGCCTAAGTAACGACCGGGTCGCAGTGGTGCTTGACTTTATTCAACCTGCTTTTGCGGTGTATCCGTCCGGCCTTGATTTTGTTACGGAGGTATTAAAAGGCAAGCATTTTGAAGTGTTGATAAAAAATCAGTCGGGGCATATTATCGGAGCGCGGTCGTCTTTATGGTTTGATACGGATACTTTGATGCAATACCTGGCCCTTGGACTTTTTGAGAAACAGGATACCCTTTGTTTGCTGAGCCGTGCTATCCATGTGAATGGCCAGTACGTGTTCTGCCTTACCCGTTTCGACGCTGATTTTACGTTCCGGGCATCGAAGTTTTTTCCGGCGGATAGTATTTTAATTCACCAATTTCGGGGTGCCGCAATGGATGGGAACGGTAATTTGTACGTTTATGCGAAAGTATCCAATAGCCAACGCAAGGTATTTAAACTCAACCATCAAGGTTTAGTGGTGTCAGAGAGTCCGCTGCTGAACAATCCGGGGGGATATTTGGGGGAAAGCGGAGGTTTGAACATGTTGAGCGATGATACCTTATTTGTTACGCCTAGTTATATGTTGGATACATCGCTAAACATAACATGTAACTTAGGAGTAACTGGCGGTTTGGATAATTCTCATGCCGCAGTTCTGGTACCCAGTGGTGATATATTGTTCGATGGTATTTGGTCCACCGTGAATATGGCTCAAATTAAATACTTTGATCAGGTATATTTTGGTGATGTTGGCCAATGTTCTCCCGAAAAATTATTAGATACCTTGGTCTATATTGGTCAGCCCAGTCCATTTGCCAGATATAGTTCGGCGAGATACGGTCTTACTTACGTGGACGACCAGCATATTTACCATTCCTACACCAAAGACGGCGGGTTATTTGTGTCCACGTCCAATTATGTTACGTTGACCAGTTTTCGCCTTGATGGTACCATAAACTGGTCTTATTACTACGGCGGGGACGAAGTAATGATTACCGTTGATATTGTTCCTTTTTCGGACGGATCGGTTATTCACTTGGTAAATTCATACAACCACGTTACCGGAATGGATTTAAAATACGTACATTTTGATCAGGATGGCAATATCATAACTCCTGTCGGCACCTCGATGCCATTGGAGGAGCGCGCCGTGGTGCTTTATCCTAATCCCACCAGCGGTACTGTTGCGCTATCGCTGCGCAACGCTACCTTCCCGGCGGCGGCCAGTTTTACACTGTACGATGCTTTGGGTAATGTTGTGAAAACGTACCATTCCTTGCCGCCGCTTTTGGAGATGAACGAACAGCCTGCCGGTATCTATTTTTACAATATCTTCCACGACGGCGCAATCTTGCAAAATGGCAGGATTATCAAAATGTAGTTGTATGACCCTTATTTTTCTACCCCTCCACTGCTCAAAATTAAATCCGCCGATGGTGCCGGTATGGCTGTTGGCGGATTTACCCACACGTCGTACACGGCGGGCGCAACGGCATGTTCGGGGTTATTGAAGTGAAGACCCACGGCGTGGGCAATGGTTTGGGCGAATTGCGCCTGGTGCAGTTGCATACTGCTTTTTACCTCGCCGGGGGCTTCCATGCCGGGTACAAAAGCCGCCATCCAGATTTCGTCGGAGCCGGGGGTGAGCATATTGTGGGCTTTCCAGTTGTGCGTTCCGCGCCCGTGGTCGGTGGTGATGATAATGGCCGTTTTGCCGCGATATTTCGGGCTGTTTTCTACGTAGTTCCACAATGCCTGCACCAACGAATCGAAGCGGTGCGCCGCGTCGAGGTAAGCGGCATAATTGCCTTCGTGACCGTATTCGTCGGTTTCGCCGTAACCAATAAACAGCACCTTGGGGGCCTGTTCTTCGAGGATATTTTGGGCAAAAGCCCACGTCAGGGTATCGGGGCGCAGGTGGTCTTTCCAGGGGTGTGCGCAGGTGTGGAGGGCGGCATTTAAGGTTTTTTGTTCATCGGACAAATGCGTTCCGCAAAAAGGTTCAAAAGCGGCATTTACGGCAATTTTAGTGCTTTTTTGGTTAAAAATCCACGAAAATAACGCCCAAGAACCCACGGCGGAGACCTGGTTTTCAAAACCCGGTTGCGCGTTCATCCATTCCAGCACATTGAGGTTCGGGTTGTATTTTTTGCCGTTGGTCATAATCCGTTTGTCATCGGCAAAGCCACAAAATATTTCGTTGTAACCGGGATACGAAATATGAATTTTGTTGGTCACATTGATTTTATTGTGGTGGTTCCGGTTGCCGTACAAACGGCCTTTTTGGGCAAATGCACCCCACAAAAAAGGCATAAGTGCCTTGCGGTTGGTCCAATAGCCACCGGGCAAATAACGCTCCTTAACGCGCGTCCGAATTTCCCCGGATTTAATTTGTTGGATACATTGGCTATCGGCACCTTCAAAAACTTCCTGCCAACGCAGGCCATCAGTGGTTACAATAATTACATTTTCTACGGTTGGGGAGGGGAGGGAATGCTGGGCAAAAACCCGTTGAAAAATGGAAAGAACGAATACAAAAAGGGCGACGTTGCGCATAAATCGTTGGTTCATGCCGCAAAAGTGCCCTCATTCAACCCGCTTGACCCGAAACTGCAAGTTAGGTATTGGTGAAAAATAGGTTAAGTGGTTTTTTAAACCACCGACCCGTTTTTTTGTTAGGTGACAAACTTATCACACACACATGTTCCACCTAAAAGTAGGCGATGCAGCGCCCGATTTTTCTGCAATCAACGAAAAAAACGAAACCGTTCAACTGTCCGACTTTAAGGGTAAAAAGTTAGTGATTTACTTTTACCCCAAAGACGACACGCCCGGTTGTACCGCCCAGGCGTGCAGCCTCCGCGATGGCTACCCCATGTTCAAAAGCAAAGGGTACGAAATTCTCGGTGTTAGCCCTGATTCGGCCAAAAAACACGTAAAATTTATCGAAAAATACGATTTGCCATTTAGCCTCCTCGCCGACGAAAGCCACGCCGTAGCCGAAGCGTACGGGGTTTGGGGCCAAAAGAAATTCATGGGCCGCACCTATGACGGTATCCACCGCACGACGTTTGTTATTGACGAAAACGGCGCGATTGAACAAATTATCGAAAAAGTAGACACCGCTGGACATACCGAACAGTTGATTGGCGGATAAGTATTTTAACTTCGTTCAATTAAACATTATTTCGGCGTTCGATATTCGGCGTTCGGTGTTCGATATTTTTTAACATCGAACACCGTATTTTGAACAGTGATAACGAAGAGTGAACTATTTCACTCTTCCCTTTTCAAAATATTAACGCATTTTGCAGCCCGAAATCTGAAATTATGAATGTAAGATCAAAATGGGTGCTGCTTTTAGTAATGTTACCAACGCTGATTCTCACGGCGTTTGGGGTGTGGTTGTACATTATCCGGCAACAGGAACACCAACGACAATTAGATACCCGCAAACTGCTGCTGGACCAATACCCCATTTGGCAAAAAGCGGTGAATGATTACGTACTGCGCGATAAATCCTTGAGTATCAGCCCGCAAGAAGCCCAGGAACTGATTGTTCGCCAACAAAATCTCAAAAAAGACAGCCTTTACCTTTCCGTAGATTCCCTCATTGTGCAACGCGTGGTAGAGCGCGATTCTTCCGCGTACATTTACAATTACAACGCCGTACAAATTGAAAAACGCACGATGAAAAGTGGCGAAATCATGCACGACGCCATGTACGTGGTGAACAACAAAAAAGAAGTGCTGGGGCTGACCCACAACCAAACGGGGTACATTTTAATTTTGCAAACGGCCCTCGAAGTGTTGCGCAACAACCAAAAAACCACGGGCAACCTGTTCCAACCGGCCTTTTTTAACGCCAATCTCTGCATCAACGACGCGGTCATTAACCAACGCATTTCGCTCATCGGCACCGATACCACGGGCAAATACCTGATCCAACTTTCGTCGCGCATGCCCGATGCCACTTACGATAATTCCAACAACGAAATTGCCATTCCCCAAAGCCTTTACCAATTGATTCAATGGTTTTTGCGCTTTAGTTGGCTGCTGCTCATTACCACGGCCATCACGTTTTTTTTGTACCGCTACAATGTTCGGTTGTCGGCCACGGCCAACCGGTGGTTATCGAGTTTGAACAAGGCCACCTGCGCCATTGCCATTGCCGATAAAAAGGGGAATTTGGAATACGTGAACGATACCTACAAAGATTGGAACGACAACAAAGGGGCCGAGGGCATTAACTTGCACGATGCATCGGGGTTTGGGCAAATTGACCGCGTGATTGAAAACGTCATCGCTCAACCCGGCAAAACCGAATATTGCAACGCGATTTTGGGCAATAAAAACGTGCACAGCGGCATTACTTTTGACGAAAATACCCAATCGCTCATCGTGGTAGATACCGATGTTTCCACCCTGCGCAACATGTACGACGGTGAATTACATTCGCTCAAAAACCTGATTCAGGAGGTAAAAGAACTCAATGCGCGCATTATTTTGGGTGAAATTCCCATTGGCGACACCGAGCGGGTGATGGATATTTTAAAAAACAACAACCACACGTTGGAGAAAGCCCTGCTGTTTTACGAAAATAACCGGGGCGCACTCACGAGCAGTTCGGTGAATGATTTGATTCATTACGACCTCGAATTGGGCCTCGACGGGATTGTGCACTGGTTTGAATCGCTGGCCGTTCCGCTCAAAATTCAGTTCGAAATGGACATTCCCGGTATCGAAATTGTGGGTACCCTCAACAGCATCGAATTGATTTTTCACAACGCCATTTTTAACGCCATTCAGGCCATTCGGGAGGCCGGACACCGCCCGGAGGTGAACAAAATCCGTATTTCGGCCCGGGTGGAGGGCGATTATGTGTTAACGGAAATCAGCGATAACGGGGTACCTTTCCCGCCGCACGACAGCATCGAAGCGCTGATGGAAGGCTCCAACGGCAACGGGCTGCGCATTGTGCAATGGGAACTGGAAAAAATTGGTGGTCGCCTCGTGGGTATTCGCCCCGGCGAACAAGGTTTTAAATCACTTCAACTACACTTCAAACATGCATAAACAACCGATTCGTGTCCTTTTCTGCGACGACCAACCCGAAGTTCACATTGTTTGCGCCATTCAACAGGCGCCCTGCTCGTTTTTGGGCAAAGTGGACACCACCCGCGATTTATTTGCGTACCTGCACAACCACGCCAGCGCCCTGCCCGAAGTGATTTTTATGGATGCGCGGTTTAATACCAAACAAATTGACCACAATTTTGAGGAATTGCGCGAAACCCTGGAAGAACTGCGCCGTTATCCCGAATGGCAGGCTATTCGGGTGGTGATTTTGACGGGCGTGCCCATTCGGGAACTGTTTATTATGGCTTTTCCGTACATCCAGGGTTTTATTGACAAAGCCGATTACCAACGCGCCCTCCCCGATGCGCTGATGGTGTTTACCTACGGCGACACGGATACCACGTTTTTTAACAAGTTTTCGCCCTGGAAACCCCGCAAACAAGAGCAGGGTGTTTGGGCGCATTTCACCGAGTTGCAACTCTCCATCCTCGAAGATATTTTGCGCGGCCACTCCGACGAGTTTATTCAGGCCAAACACGGGATGCGCAACCACTCCAATTTGAGCGGCCGCATTGATGGTATTTTGAACAAACTGATTGAACACTCGCAACGCAACCACTTTTTTGCCAATTTCAGCGATATGGACAAAGGTGGCCTTAGTATCCGGCAAAAATTTTGGATTATGGTGCAAATCTGCATCGAACTCCGACACCCGAGCGCGATGGAGATGTTGGGGAAAAATGGGGTAGCGGTGTAGGGAGGGTTAATGTAAAGAATCATTTCATCTTTATTTTACAAAAACTAAAGTCAATATTCACGGTTAATTTATGCTGGCGTATCTTTCCAGCATATATGTATCTACTAGGTTTTGATATTGGTTCTTCGTTTATAAAAGCGGCTATTGTGGAGGCTCAAAGCCGCAGAGTGGTGGCCGTGCAGAGTTGGCCGGACACGGAGATGGAAATGATTTCTCGGCAGTCGGGTTGGGCCGAACAATCACCGGAGATATGGTGGCAAAATATTTGCACCCTGACGCGACGTATTATTTCCGAATCGGGTATTTCGGCCAACGATATTAAGGCCATCGGACTCGCTTATCAGATGCATGGCCTGGTATTGGTGGACGAAAACCAGCAAGTGTTACGCCCCGCCATCATTTGGTGCGATAGCCGGGCAGTCGAGATTGGCAAAGATGCATTTCAGGCATTGGGAGAAGTGAACTGCCTGCGAACGCTCCTCAATTCTCCGGGGAATTTTACGGCGTCCAAGTTAAAATGGGTAAAAGACAATGAGCCGGAAATTTATCGCCGCATCCATAAGATAATGTTACCGGGCGATTACATAGCCATGCGGCTTACCGGGCAAATTTGCACGACCGTTACCGGACTTTCGGAAGGTATTTTTTGGGATTTTATTGAAAACAAAGTATCGGGTGCCATACTCGATCACTTCGGGATTGGTGAAGATGTTTTACCCCAAATCGTACCCGTTTTTTCGAACCAAGGTTATTTAACCCATAAAGCCGCCGAAATGCTCGGTTTGCACACGGGGGTGCAAGTGGCCTACCGCGCGGGCGACCAACCCAACAATGCCCTGGCGTTAAATGTGATTCAACCGGGCGAAATAGCCGCAACTTGTGGTACCTCGGGGGTTGTTTATGGCGTTTTTGACAAACCCATTTTTGATGCACAAACGCGGATCAATGCTTTTGCACACGTCAATCACTCGCCCGAAACCCCGCGTATCGGGGCGTTATTGTGTATCAATGGCGCGGGTATTGGGCATGGTTGGGTAAAAAACCAAATTGCCCGCGACGGCATTTCGTACCAGGATATGGAACGTATGGCTACCTCCGTACCGGTTGGCGCTGATGGGTTAACGATGCTGCCTTTTGGTAACGGGGCCGAGCGTATTTTTAACGGGCAAAACCCCAACGCGCATATTTTCAACCTTCAATACAATCGGCACACGCGGGCGCATTTGTACCGGGCTTCCATCGAAGGGGTTGCTTTTTCGATGGTGCATGGCATCAATATTTTGAAAGAAATGGGGCTGCAAGTAGATTTACTCAGGGTGAGTAACGACAATATGTTTCAGTCCCGGGTGTTTTGCAATACCATTGCCACGTTGCTCGATTTGCAGATCGAAATGATGGATACGACCGGCGCGACGGGTGCGGCAAAGGCCGCTGGTTTTTCGATTGGTGCTTACCAAACCCTCGAAGAAGCCTTTGATGGCATTCAGCCGGTTGAGGTGTTTGAGTCTGTATTTAACCGGGGGCAATGCCTGCAAGCCTACAGTTATTGGTGTTCTTCACTGGAAGGAGTGCTGTCGCGGCCAGTGGGCAAAAAAGCAAAGTCATCCGAAATGCCACTGAGCAAAGTCACCGAAAATGTCGGACAACTGCACACCCTGGCTTTAAAACTATCGGCCAAAGAAGAGTTGCTCAGTCAGGTTCAGCAGCAGTTGGAGCGTTTGCAAAAAGTAGAACATCCGAAAAGCCTCAAGGCGGAATTGCAAAAAATAACCCGCCGCATTGCCGAAAGCGAACAGCAAAACGCCGTTTGGAATCAGATTGAAGCCCGTTCGCAGGTACTGCATAACCCGTGGACTGCCCGCCTGCATTCCTTATTTCCGAGTTTGAGCCTGGATGACCTTAAACTGTGTGAAATGCTCAAATTGCGCCTTTCCAGCAAGGAATTGGCTACATTTTTCAATATTTCCGTCCGTGGCGTTGAAACGCGCCGCTATCGCCTGCGCCGCAAATTATCCATGAATACAGAAAACGACATGATTGATTTTTTAAATAAAGTGTAGTAAGTCGCACTGTTGAGGCAGTGCCCCAAAAACAACTGACGTACTACTGACGTATATTTTTTCGGAGGAAGAAGTATATTTGCCGTAACCGGTTTTCAGAACAATTACGGGATAAATCATCTTCTTTGCATGGTTTGTTTTTTCAACGAACAATGTCAGTATATGAATATTCCAAATTGTAGAATTGTATTACCCTTTTTCCTTTTTTTTCTACTGGGTTGTAATGCGGCCCAAAAGACTTCAAACACTGTAGTAAAAGGAGACGCACTCCTTACCAATGCACCGTATAAAAATGCGGCTTTACCAAACGAGGTCCGGGTTCGCGACTTGTTGGGACGGATGACCCTGGACGAGAAAATGGCCCAAACCTACTGCCTTTGGAACGCTGCGCGCAGCATGATGGACAGCCGCGGTAATTTTCTCCCCGATTCGGCGATGAAACATATGCCCCACGGAATTGGCCAAATCACCCGCCCCAAAGAGCCTCGGGGCGGAGTAGGTACTTTTCCGAGCCGTACTACCCTCGAAACCATTGAATACACCAACGCCATTCAACGTTTTCTCAAAGAAAAAACCCGCCTGGGTATCCCGGCCATCATGCACGAAGAAGCGTTGCACGGTTACGTTGGCCGGGGCGCAACTGCTTTTCCGCAGGCGATTGCTTTGGCTTCTACCTGGAATCCGGCTTTGATCGAAACATCATTTGATATTGCGGCCAAAGAAGCCCGTGCTTGTGGCAACCATCTTGTACTGGCGCCGGTGGTGGATATAACACGTGATCCACGCTGGGGAAGAACCGAAGAAACCTACGGCGAAGATCCTTGGCTCGCTGGTGAAATTGGTCTCGCCGCAGTTCGGGGATTTCAGGGGCGAACTGGTAATATTGACGGAGAACACGTCATGGCCACCCTCAAACACATGACCGGCCACGGCCAACCCGAAGGGGGTAATAACGTGGCTCCGGCTCCGGTGCCACACCGCCTGGTGCTCGAGCAATTTTTACCACCTTTTAAAAAATGTATTCAGGAAGGACATGCCTGGAATGTGATGCCGTCGTACAATGAAATTGATGGCGTTCCGTCGCACAATTCCCGTTGGCTTTTGGATGAAATTTTAAGGAAAGAATGGGGTTTTAAAGGTGCGGTTGTGAGCGATTATAACGCCATTTCTGATTTGTACCGCCGCCACCGCGTTGCAAAAGATTTGAAAGAGGCGGGCAAAAAAGCCATGTCGGTTGGGGTAGATGTCGAAACGCCCGACCCGGAATGTTTTATCCTATTAAAAACAGCCTTCGAAACGGGTGAAATGCCCATGGCCGTTTTGGATTCTGCCGTTGCGCGGGTGTTGCGTCAAAAATTTGCCCTCGGACTTTTTGAAAATCCGTACACCGATCCACAAGTGGCAGAACGGGTTTTTCAAAATAACAACAGCCGCTCAATGGCCTTAAAAGCCGCCGAGGAAGCCATTGTTTTGTTAAAAAATGAAGGAAATCTGGCGCCACTGGATTTGTCAAAATACAAAACCATCGCAGTAATTGGACCCAATGCCGACAAAACACTTTTGGGCGGTTACTCCGATGAACCCGCGTATTTT
The DNA here is from genome assembly GCA_013298845.1 of Chitinophagales bacterium. GTDB lineage: Bacteria > Bacteroidota > Bacteroidia > Chitinophagales > Saprospiraceae > M3007. Next base: position 43,671 of record JAAFJN010000023.1, on the reverse strand, counting down.
GTCACCGTTAGAAAGGGGATTGAAGCCAAAGTAGGGAATCGCGCCAAGGTCGTGTACGCCGAAGGCTGCGGCATCACGGAACCTTGCTCCTGGTACAAAGACCCCGTACAATTAACCGACAAGGCTACCGATCGCCGGAAAATCGCGCAGGCAGTGGAGATCGCAAAACAAGCAGATATCGTTATTCTTGCCGTTGGGGGCAATGAATGTGAAAGCCGGGAAGCATGGGTGGAAAGCCACCTCGGTGACCAGCCGGATATGAACTTGAAAGGTTTGCAAGACAGTCTCGTTTCCGCGATACATGCCCTTGGTAAGCCAACGGTCTGCCTGTTACTCAATGGTCGCCCGTACTCCATTACCAATATTGCCCAAAAAATACCCGTTATTTTTGAATGTTGGTACCTGGGCCAGGAATGTGGTAACGCCATCGCCAATACCCTTTTTGGCGACAACAATCCCAGTGGTCGTTTACCGATTACGTTCCCTCGTTCAGCGGGGCATTTACCGGTATTTTATAGCCACAAACCCTCGGCCCGCCGGGGTTATATTTTCGACGACGTTTCACCTTTATTTGTGTTTGGTGAAGGGATGAGTTATACCAAATTTGAATTTGGGCAACCCGTTTTGACGCGAAGCACTATCGGTAAAAATGAAACCGCGACGGTAACCGTTTCGGTGAAAAATACGGGTACGCGCCCGGGAAAAACCGTTGTACAATGCTATATCAGAGATGTGTACGCCTCCGTTACCCGGCCCGTTAAAGAATTAAAAGATTTTGCGAAAATAGAACTCAAGCCCGGCGAAACCCAACAAGTGGTATTTCAGATCACGCCGGACAAGTTAATGATGCTCGACTACAATATGAATTGGGTGGTCGAACCCGGAGAGTTTGAGATCATGACGGGGAGTTCCAGCCGCGATATTGATTTAAAAAAAACAAGTCTGATGGTGAAGTAAACCTCCCAAAACACCTTTATTTCTATCGTTAATTACCAGTTTTAAGCAGTATTTAGATTCAGTCCTGACAGTACAGGATGAGATATTGCCTTTGTTTTGTTTGCAATAAAGTCGTTATAAAATTAAACCATTCAATCGAAGTATTTGTATGTTAAAGGTTAAAAATTACAAATTTATCTGGTATCTGGCAATCGTCTCGATGTACCTGCTTTTACCATTTCCGGCGATTTCAGGGCGGGTTGTTCACAAGAACGCCGTTGTACGGGAAACGGAAGCCATGCGCATTACCGGACGTATACTGGATGCCGAAACGGGCGAGGCATTGGTGGGGGTTACGGTAGTGGTAAAAGGTCAATCCACCGGTGTTACCACGGATATCAACGGCCAATTTTCAATTGAGGCGACACCGGGCGCGATCCTCTTGATTTCTTACACGGGTTACGATGATGTTGAAATCATTGCGCAAAGTGCCGCGCTCGGAGACTTGTTGTTGATGGAGAAAGACAATCGCCTCAACGAAGTCGTTGTGATTGGTTATGGCAGCCAAAAGAGAAGTGACCTCACGGGCGCGGTGTCTTCGGTAAGTGCCAAGGAAATTAAACAATTGCCCAATACTGGCCTGGACCAAGCCTTGCAGGGCCGGGCGGCCGGGGTGCTGGTTACCCAAAATTCCGGGGCGCCGGGCGGGGCCGTTTCCATTCGTATTCGTGGTATTGCCTCTACGTTGAGTGCCGAACCGTTGTATGTTATTGATGGTATTCCGGTGGTGAACGACAACCAGCGCAATTCCTCCAATTTATCGGAAATTGACGGCGGGGGGCAATATTCAAACGCCCTGAATACCATTAACCCGAACGATATTGAAAACATCGAAATATTAAAAGACGCATCTGCAACGGCCATTTACGGCGCCCGTGGTGCCAACGGCGTGGTCATGATTACCACCAAACGCGGCGCAAAAGGGCAGTCGGATGTGAGTTTTGAATATTATATCGGCACCCAGGAAATCTCAAGGCAAATCCCGGTGATGAACCTGCGCGAATACGCCGAGTATTACGGCGAGGTTGCGTTTGAGCAAATTGAAGAATTTGAAGACATTTCTCTGTTGGGCGAAGGAACCAATTGGCAAAATGAAGTATTCCGCGCTGCGCCGCAGAGCAATTACCAAGTCACCATGTCAGGGGGGAATGACCGTACCAAGTACGCTGTTTCGGCGGGTTACAACGATAAATCGGGTATCGTTGTTGGTTCAAATTTTAAACGTTTTTCGGCCAAAATAAACCTTGACCACAATATCAGCCGAAGGATACGGGCGGGTAATAGTTTTTTGTTGAGCCGTACCAACGAACGGATTGTCTTCAACGACAACTCCAGCGGTGTCGTTTATACCGCTTTGCTGATGGTGCCCAGTTCGCCGGTGCGCAACTCCAACGGTACGTTTGCCGGACCCAGCGAAGAGATTACCCTTACGTTTGATAACCCGGTGGCGCGCGCTTTGGATACCGATGACCGCAACACCAAACACCGCGCCTTGGCTAATTTTTACGTCGAAGCCGATGTTTTCAAATCTTTGAAATACCGCACTGAATTTGGTACTGACATTGGTTTTTCCAACCACAATACATTTTTACCTTCCTTTGAACGCGGTAATTTCTCCGGGCGTTCGGGCGTGCGCCGCAGTTGGAACAATTCGCTGTTTTGGATCAATAAACACTTGTTAACTTTTGACAAGACATTTGCCGAAAAACACAATGTAAACGTATTGGCCGGTTTTGAAGCGCAAGCCGGTAACTACGAATTTCTGTTTGCATCCCGCGAGAACCTGCCCAATAACACGTTGCAGCAATTGTCCCTCGGCGATGCCGGACAGCAACAAAATGGAGGTGGCGCCGGTCACTGGTCGCTGATCTCTTATTTTAGTCGCATGAACTATGGATTCTCCGACCGCTGGCAGGTCACGGCAACGGTGCGGATGGACGGTTCCTCTCGTTTTGGGCCCAACAACCGCTACGGCGTATTTCCCTCCACGGCAATTGCGTATCGTTTGTCAAGCGAACGCTTTATGAAGAATATAAAAGCCCTGAACAACCTGAAATTTCGCGTTGGGGTGGGTTTAGTGGGTAACCAGGAAATTGGCCTGAATTCATACACTTCCAATTTCAGAGGGGTTCCGGTGGCATTTGGCAATGATCTTTACACTGGTTTTTTGCCGGATAATATTGCTAACCCCGATGTGCGTTGGGAAGCAAGTACCCAAACCAATATCGGTCTCGACCTCGATTTGTTCAAAAACCGCGTGAGCATAGTTGCCGATGTTTACCAACGCCAATCAGATGGTATGTTGCTGCCTGCTTTGCTGCCCAGCACCGCCGGTTCGCTCAATCCACCTTTCGTCAATGTTGGTGCGATTGAAAATAAGGGGCTTGAGTTGACGCTCAACACCGTCAATTTAAACGGTCGTTTTGGCTGGCGTACGGGGTTAAATTATACCATTAACCGCAACATTGTCCTCGATTTGGGGGCAACTGGTCGTTTGATCAACCAAATTCAGCGCATCCCGGTAACGCGCACCGAGGTCGGCCAGCCTATCGGCTATTTTTATGGTTATGTGGTAGAAGGCATTTTCCAAACCCAGGGCGAAGTAGACGAAAGTCCCAGTCAGGAATCGGGTACCCGGGCGGGCGATATCAAGTTTAAAGATCTCAACGGCGATGGCAAAATCACCGATGCCGACCAGACTTTCCTCGGTAATCCGCAGCCTGATTTTACACTCAACGTTACTAATAACCTCGATTATAAAGGGTTTGACCTGAGTTTTTTCGTGCAAGGTGTGTTTGGTAATGAAATCCTGAACTTGTTGCGCCGCGACACGGAAGGCATGTCGGGCCTGGCCAACCAGGCAAAATCGGTCAGAAATCGTTTTACGCCTTTGCGGCCCAGCAACGAAATACCCCGCGCCAACGGCAGTGACCCCAACAATAACCGTCGTATTTCGGACCGCTACATTGAAGATGGTTCATTTGTTCGCTTGCGCAACATAACGGTAGGTTATAATTTCCCGAGGACTAAACTGGAACGCTTGAAAGTAAAAAACCTCCGCGTGTATGCCAGTACCCAAAATTTATACACTTGGACAAAGTACAGCGGCTATGACCCCGAAATTGGCTCTTTTAACCAAAACCCGCTCATCAATGGCGTTGATAACGGCCGTTATCCGATGGCGCGTTCCTATACGTTTGGACTCAATGTTACCTTTTAACAACACAAAAACAACACTAAATATGAAGCAGATTTTGTTACTTGTTGCTTTACTCTTTTCGGCTGGATGCAGCGATTTTTTAAAAAAAGAGCCACTCGATCAACTTACCGAGGCTTCTTTTTTCCAAACTGAAGCGGATGTACAACGCGCCATTATTGGTTGCTACTCCGTTATGCAGGATATTGAATACAGTGGAAAAGACTGGATGATCACCGAAATCCCCTCCGATAATTCGCAGGCGGGTGGACTTGATCCTGATTTTACACCAATTGACAATTTTACCGTCACCCCCGATAACCTGCCGATTGGCAACTATTGGGCCGTTCGATACCGCCAGATTACGTTGAGTAACAGCATTATTGAAAAAACCGAAGTCATGGATTTGACGCAAGCCCAAAAAAACGTCTTCCAGGCCGAAGTGCGGTTCCTGCGTGCCATTGCTTATTTTGACTTAGTGCGGGTTTATGGTGGCGTACCGCTCATTACAAAAGCACCCGTGTACGGCGACGACTTGCTGTATCCTCGTTCCAAAGTGAATGAAGTGTACGCTATGATTGTTGCTGATCTTGAATTTGCCGCCGAGCATCTGCCTTTGCGCCGTTCGGGATCGGAAGTGGGCCGCGCCACTCAAGGTGCCGCCAATGGTTATTTGGCCAAAGTCAGTCTCACCAACCGCGACTTCCTTAAAGCGCGCGATGCGGCTAAAAGAGTAATTGACTCAGGGGTTTATGACTTAATGCCGGAATACGGAGATCTTTTTGAATTGGCCACTTGCGACAATAATATCGAATCGCTTTTTGAAGTGCAATTTGCCGGTTGTGGCCCATTTGGTACGGGCAATCCAAGGCAGGCATTTTTTGCCCCCTGGGGTTCGGGTATTACCAAAGACCGCGACGGCTGGGGATCACAAATTCCCACTGCTCCGGCCACCAATAACCCCGGTACCACCATTGTAGATGCCTACAAGGGAGCCGACAAACGCAAATACCATACGGTGATGACGGCGGGGCAGAGTTACCCTACGATCAATGCCAATGATGGTGGATTTGTTTATCCGGCCGCCGGACTTTCGGCCGCCGCAGTGAATATCAAAAAGTTTGTGGTCGGGGCGGGAGCCAATATCTGCTTCATGAGTACGCCCCAGAATTTTCCTCTGATGCGTTATGCCGACGTGCTGCTGACCTACGCTGAGGCGATCATGGAAATCGAAGGCGGCGTGAGTTCCAACGCGGCAGCGCTGGCGGCGTTCAACCGCGTGCGGACGCGCGCCGGTATGGAAGCCTTAACAACGATTGATAAAGAAATTATGCTTAACGAACGTCGCTTGGAGTTTGCCTTTGAGGGACATCGTTGGTTCGATATCATACGCTCCGGCAAGGCCATCGAAATATTGCTTTTACACGGCAAAAATCCGCAAAATCACCACCTGCTTTTCCCAATCCCGGTCGGCGAAATCCAAATTAATTCAAAATTAGAACAAAATCCGGGCTATTAATCATCATCGAAACAAGAAGTATTATGCGTATTCATCCAATTTTATGTATAGGTCTGTTGGCCATTGCAACTTTTATGGGTTGTCGCAAGATCGGCGAACCGGTATTGCTGAGTATTGATCCTCAAGTGGGCGCGGAAGGGACCCTGGTCACCGTAAAAGGGGAGAACCTGGCCAATGTTGAAAGTATCACCTTTAGCGGTAAGCCCATCAACTTCAATACGGCCTATAACTCCGATGTAGCCATCCTGTTCAGGATTACCCAAGAGATACCCACCGGCCTGCATGACGTAGTAATAACGACGCCGGGCGGATCCATACAGACCCAGTTCCGCGTCACCCTGGAAGCGCCGCAGATATTCAAGGTGGAACCTGAATTTGCGGCACCCGGCGATACGGTAAAAATTACGGGGGTTAATTTTTTCGAGCCGCTTCAAGTCTTTTTCTTTGATAGTATCCAAGCCAATATCATTCGCCACGAACCCGATTCCATCGTGTGGGTAGAAGTACCCGTGGGGGCCGAAAAAGGCCCGATTACCTTGGTGTCAGATGGCCAGGATACCATTTCGCCGAAGGACTTTTTTACCCGCAACGTGATCTTAGTCAGTGATTTTGATGGAAATGGACTGCGGAAAGAAACCAACCGTTGGGTATTTGTCGGCAGTGTTAATCAAAACGCCCAAAATGCGGTACAAAACAGCAACCCGGCTCCGTATTCCCAAAGTTTCCTCAAACTCAGCGGAAAAGACGACCTGAATATCCAATGGATTGGCGGGGCACAAAACAACTTTGGGTTTCCCGGCGATACATTTACCGATTTTGGGATTACTTCGACGCTGAACAATACCCTGCTGGAGATGGAAGTGAACAATAACGGGAAAGACAAAACTCATGTCATCCTGATTTTGCTCGAAAATGGCGGGTCTCCCAACGACTTTACTTACAAATTGCCGATTAATCAAAGCGGTTGGAATACGCTTTCCATTCCGCTCAGCCGCTTTACCGACCTCAATGACGTACAAGTAGATCCGGCCAAAATTAAAGTACTTAAAATTCACCTTTACGACGAAACAAAATCGAATCAATTGCTCGAGGTCAATGTTGATAATATTCGATTTGTTGAAATATTTTAAAAAAAAATTAATGCATAAAACAAATATTAAACTATCCATGAAAAAATTTATTACATTTATTGTCTTTGCTTTGTGCATCTTGCAGCAAGGCTTTTCCCAAGTTTATTTGGATGATTTTAGCGCAACGCCGGCCAGTTTTGTTCAGGCCGGAGCCGCTTCGTACAGTACGTCTTTGGCCAATGGCGAACTGACGGTGAATTGTACCAACACTGGCCCCTATGACATCTTTACCTATAAAATGAACGATGGTACTGCCCTAAAAACAGTGGATGCAACGGGCAATAACAAAATTTTTGTGCGGGCAAAAGCCAGTTCGGTGGGCACTCAACTTCGCCTCGATGTGCAGGACGAAGCCGGTTACCTCACTTCTTTGGCGGGTATCACCAAAACCCTGACCAACGACTACCTTATTCTGGAATACGATTTCACGGGCAATTATACCGACGGAGGCTATGGTGGCACACCCTGTTCGGCCGGCCCATGCCCCGTAGACGGTTCAAAAGTGGCCAATTTGCAATTTTACGTTAACCCGGGACAGGGTGGATTTAGCGGATCGGTGGTGATTGACTATATTTCATTTGGTGAAAGCCCCGGCGGCGGCATCACATCCGATATTTTCCAAGATCACTTCACCCAGGATAGTTCAATTAATGCCTTTGGGGTGTATCCTCCGGGTTATAACATTCAGGTACAATCGGCCAATTCGCAGTTGGTCATCACGGGTGATGGTTCACCCGGCCCTTACGATGCTTTTGCTTACGATATTCGCAACCCGGTGACTTTGGAGCCAATTGATATTGATGTGCTCCCCGGTAACGGCAAACTGTTTGTGAAAATGAAATCAAGTGTGGCCAACACTTCATTCCGCGTTGATTTGCAGGATATTGATAGTTACCTGACCACACAAGGCTCCATTACCAAAGTAGTTGGAACGGAATGGGCCGTTTATGAATACGATTATTCCGGTGCATTTGCTGATTTGGGCTACGGCGGATCGCCCTGCACCCAATTGACGGCCCCTTGCCCCGTGGATGCTACCCGTATCAAAAACCTGGTTTTTTTCATTAACCCCGGTTCCGGCCTGTTCCTTGGTGACCTCACAATTGATTACATTTCTTTTGGCAAATCACTGGAACCCGCTGGTCCGGAAGCCGTAAAAGTGTACGAAGACCATTTTGATAACGATCAACTGGATTACACCACCACCACGCAGGGCTTTACTGTTACCGAAGCCGGTACCGAAATGGTTATTGAGGGCGATGGCAGTGCCACACCTTACTCCAGTGTTTCCTACATCTTAAATGACCGTAGCACCGGACAGCCAATAGTACTGGATTTAACCGATGCCCAAAACAAAGTTTATATCCGGGCAAAAACCGAAAGTGGCACCGTGCCATTGCGCATTGATTTGATCGACACCGCGAACTATATCACTTCATTACCCGCGCTTACCAGGGTATTGAGCACTGATTATCAGGTATTTACGTACGACTTCTCGGGTAATTTTACCGATGGTGGTTACAACGGTGCTCCGTGCGTTACTGGTCCGTGCCCGGTAGATCCGAAAGCAATCCGGCAGATGTTATTGTACCTCGACCCGGTAGTAGGAGCGTATACGGGCAAGGTGACGATTGACTTTATTTCCATTGGTCAACCCGCCGGCCCGGATCTCGGTCCAACCGGATTGATCAATTATAAGGATGAAATGCCCGATATTGCTTCCAGTTACATTACCAGTGCTGCTGGTGTAGTTTCGACCGTCAACAATGGCATTTGGACATTGACGGGCGACGGTACGGTTGGGGCGTACGCATCTTCTATCTACACCTTGCATGATGACAGCGGAAATATCATCTTAGGTGACCTCGTGGGTAGTAATAACAAAATGTACGTTCGGGCACGTGCCAGTGTAGCCGGTACCGTTTTGCGCCTCGACGTTCAGGATAACCTTGAATACGTCACCAACCTGAACGCCAGAACGGCAACCTTAACGACCGATTATGCTGTTTATGAACTTGATTTCACGGGTGCTTACCTGGATGGTGCTTACGGAGGCTCTCCGTGTACGACATCGGGCTGCCTCGTTGATGGCGAGCGTTTGGCCAAGATCCAGGCCATTATCAATCCTGGAACGGGTTTGTACAACGGCACGATTGATATAGATTATATCTCCTTTGGCAGCCCTCTTTCGGGTGTTACCGATCCGGCGCAGTTGGCTTCTATGTCTATTTTCCCCAATCCGGCGAACGCAGCGTTGCACCTCCGGTTTGAAACGATCCGCAGTGGTGATGTTACCGTGGAATTGATGGATGCAATGGGTAAATTGGTGCAAACTAACCACTTGGGTACGGTTTACGGCGCCGTAAATGAAACCATTGAGTTGGCTGGTTTGCGTTCCGGTCTATACTTCATGGCTTTGCGCATAGATGGTGCCTTGGTAGGTTCTTCCCGATTTGTAAAAAAATAAACACTATGAATAAAACGACTATCATCGCAGCCATAGTGCTGTTGTCCAGCCTGAACCTGTTGGCTCAGGATGCGTACCATAACACTTTAATCAGTCAAATGCAGTCGCAATATGGCCTTCCTTCGGGTAGTTGGATTTTGCCGAACACCGAAGCCGCTACTTTTACCACCAGTACAACTTACGGTGCTTCGGTCACCTCGTTTTCGGTGACGGGCCAGGATTTCACCGAAGCCCGCCGATTGACCGTCCCACAGGGGGCCAACCCCTGGTCAAGCGGGCATACTTACCGCAATTCATCGGCCATTGCCGTAAATGATGTCTGTCTTGTCGTCATGTGGTTGCGCAGTTCTACCGCCGGGGCAAAGGTCAATTTGTTTGCCGAAAATGCGACGACCTATGCCAAAGAGTTTTACAGCACCGCTCGCTTGGGTGATGAATGGACCCAAATTTTGATTCCGTTTAAAGCGACCAGTGCCTTTGCTGTGAACCAAATGAGCATTGGGTTGCACACGGGGCTGCTTGCCCAAACCATTGAAGTGGGCGGGGTAACTGCTATAAATTACACGAATACGGCAACCCTGGGCCAATTACCACTTGACCTGAACAACGATTTTTACCCTGGTGCCGAACCGGATGCTCCCTGGAGAACCGATGCCGCAGCAAGTATTGAGCAAATTCGGAAGGGAGACTTAAAGGTGGTAGTAACCAATAATGCTGGTCAACCATTGCCCAATGCCACCGTGAAAATTGAGATGCAACAACATGAATTTGGCTTTGGGTCTGCTATTGTTTCTAACAAATTCAACGGCGGTTCGGCTCAGAATAATATTTACGAGCAAAAAATTTACAACCTGGACGGGAATGGACATGGTTTCAACGAAATTGTTTTTGAAAACGATCATAAATGGGATGCCTGGGAGGAAAATTGGTTAAGTTCTAACGCCGAAATCGGGAGTGATATCAACTGGCTGGCGCAAAAAGGTATTCGGGTGCGTGGCCACAACCTCGTATGGCCCAAATGGGACGCCATGCCGGATGATATCTACACCAACCGTACCAATCGCGCTTACATGAAGAACCGTATTCGCCAACACATGTTCAATATTTTACAAGACCCCGGTTCGGGCGGTAACAATTGCATTGATTGGGATGTGCTGAATGAAATAACGGAACTCAACGATCTCGCTAATGCATTCGCCGGAGCACCGGGCTACACGACCGGGCGCGAAATTTATCCTGAAATTTTCAGGATGGCCGATTCTCTGATTCCTGATCTTAAACTCTACATCAATGATTACGTTGCCATTGAACAAGGGGACTTGAACAACGGAAATATACCCTTGTGGCGCAGCAGAATTAATGAGTTGGTGGCTGCCGGTGCACCCGTGGAAGGTATTGGTTTTCAGGGGCACTTTAGTTCTTTACCAACGGGCATTCCGCGGGTGAAGGAAATTTATGATGAGTTCTACAACGCTTACGGCTTAGAAGCAAAAGTGACGGAATATGATATTGACAAAAATGTCCCACCGGCTACCCAAGCCAAATATATGCGCGACATCCTGACCGTGACTTTTGCCCATCCCAGCATGAAGGCATTTATCATCTGGGGCTTTTGGGACGGCGCGCACTGGTTGGACAATGCCCCGATTTTTAACGAAAACTGGACGCTCAAGCCCAGCGGTGAGGCGTTTATTGACCAGGTGTTCAAGCAATGGTGGACCGATTCTACCCTGTTAACCGGAGCCGATGGCCTGGCTACATTGCGTGGTTTTAAAGGCAAATATAAAGTGTCGGTGACCTGCAATGGCACAACCCAGGTGCAATTTTTGACGCTTGGCAGCAACGAAACTGTCAATTTTCAAATGGCCTGCACCGTTGGCACCAATGACCCCATTGCGCCACAATTTGTGACCCGAGTTACGCCCGGTTTGGTAAAAGACGAATTACAGGTAGTGTGGGAAAACGCCAAATTTAACGACACTTTATTTTTGACGCTCACGGATATCCAAGGCCGGGTATTGTTTGAAATGAAGGAGCCTCAACCTTCAGAAAACGGGCAAATAAACATTGATATGCGTAAATTCCCTCCCGGCACTTACGTTGTCACCGGTGGACACGCTGGGCAATTATTTTCTCACAAGTGTATGAAGTTAGAAAATTAGTGCAACTTGAGGCTGCGCATTGTACGGCGGCCGATAAATAAAAAAATGACATTTCGCTCGCTTTTCGGAAAGAACCACCCGAAAAGCGAGCGAAAATCCGGTTACTGTTTCACCCATTTCAGCGTACCACTTCCACTTGACCCGTAAATACGCAGTAAATACACCCCTTTGGCCAAGTCTTCCAGTTGAAAATTCCATTCGTTGCCGCCGTTAAGGGTCAATATCCGAATTTGGCGACCGGAGATATCCAATACGTCCAATTGAAGCGCATCCCCGATAAATACGTCGCTTTTTATCCGCAGCGCCCCCGTTGACGGATTAGGCTCACAGGTAAACGTGGGCGTGGTGCCGTTGCTCCACTGTTCGCCGTTCAGTTTCAACATCAACATTTTGTGGGTACGTTCGGTTGCCGCCCAAAGTGTATCTCCGGCTACGCGCATGGACACAATTTTATCGGGAATGGGGAACGTCGGCGAAATTGGGTAACAGCGGTTGTCTTGGCCGTTATTAACAAAAATTCCTTTTGCAGTCGCAAACAATACCGAGCCGTTAAATGCCTCCATCGTACTGATACCGTAGCGATACAACGGCACCCCGGTGGTCCAATCCTCCAAATAAACTTCGTCCCATTGGGTGCTGTCTTTCCGAAAAACGTACGTTTCATCACCGCAAAGCCCCCAGACATGTTGTCCATCAAAAAAGTAATTCAGATTTGACGTAGTAGATAAAGGGCAAAAATTCAGCGGTGGGGCATATCGAATCAACGCGCCTTCATCGGAAAAAACAGCCAGACCTTTTTGTGCGGTAACGGACCAAAGTTCATTTTTACGGGCGGTGAGGGTGGTGGGTTTGTCGCCGTTCGTTTGTTGTATATCTAATTGTTTTTCAACGAGTTCGGTAGTGCCGTTTTTGATTTGGAAATACTTGTTGCGCGAAATCCAGATGCTGTTTTTATTGGCGGTGATTTGGTGGTTATAATTCTGGAGTGTGGTAATGGTATTCCAGGTGCTGCCTTCGTCGTCGGAGTAAAAGGCGTTTTGGCTGCTAAAAAAATATTCGTTTCTAAAACTAAACAAGCGGGTATCGGTTCCTAAATACTCCCGATGCCGGACGCAGTCGTTGTCCGAATAACCGGCGTTAATGGTTTTCCAGGTGCCCGTTGCCAAATCAAGTTGGTGCGCAACACCGAACTCTTGGGTCAGTACGGTACCGGCCCGCGGCTCAAACTGTGCGAGATCGGCCTCCCGGATGTTTTTGTGCGACCAGTGGTACGTTTTTAAAGCATCGTCGCTGTATTTTATGCCCTCGGTAGCGGCCATCAGGATGCGCCCGCCGGGAAGTGTTAATAGATCATAAAGAAACGTCAGGGGGGCGGAGACATCCGTGTTGTTGGGTGTGGTCCAGGTGATGCCGTCGAGACTGGTAAAAATAGGGTTATGGCATTCTACGTGACCCAGGTGAAAACTGGATATCAATAACTTTATCGTGTCGCTATCCTGAACGAACATCCGGTGTTTATTGGTGTGGTAATTGTCCAGATTAGAGGATTTGGTGGTCCAGGTGCGCAGCCCGTCGGTAGAATACACAATCGTTTGTGCGTCATCGTACAAGAGAAAAATTCCTTTTTCGGTGGCGTTGACCAGTTTAAAAGGATAAACGGTGACAAAAGCCTTTTCCCAGGTAAACCCACGGTTAGAGGAGCGATATACAAAAGGGCCACCCCAGGCAAATATTTCGTTGTTAAACTCAAAAAACGACTTGATTTCTTCGTTAAAAAAATTGCCCGTTTCGCTCCAGTTTTCTCCTTGGTTTTCGGAACGATACATAGCGTATTGGGTGGAAACCAAAACCGTATCGCCAAACACCATTAAACCGGTTATGGCCTGGCCGAGATATTGTCGGGGGTAATTAGGCCCAAGAATGTTTTTCCACGTAGCCCCCTGGTCATTGCTTCGGTGCAAGGTATTGTTGGGATCAATGGCGTACAGCGCATTTTTTCCGGCTTCCAATCTTTTATAAAACACCCCTGCGTCAATGGTGGCGGGCAGTTTCGACCAGTTATTGCCGTTGTCCTGGCTTTCGTAAATAAATGATGAAGTAAGCGCAAACACCGAAGCGCCATTTGTACAAAGATCTTTTGTTTTACCCCCATCGGGCGCGTCAAATATCGTCCATTGGGCCAAACCGGTGTGTGCTGTAATAAGCGCCAATAGCGCTGTAAGTAGTTGTTTTTTCATGAGAAATGTATGGTTGTACCCGCAAATATATATCAGGATCGCAATACGGTGTTCCTGCAATATTCATAAATTGCTTAGATTTTACACAACTCAATCGGCGTTTAGACCTTTTTCATCTAAAAAAAGCAATACTCTGCTCGAATGTTCCGGTATTTGCCCGCAAAATTATTGCTATGACTTCAATTCGGGATTTTTTTCTGTTCTGTTCGGGAGCAGACCATACTACTTTGGAACAATGTCCAACGGATACCCATAAATACGCCGGTATTGGCGCTACTGTGTTTTTTACGGGCGTTTTGGCCTTTTTTTCTGCGTCTTACGCTTTGTACACCGTTTTTGATTCCGTTTTGGCGGCCCTCGTTTTTGGTACGGTGTGGGGACTAATGATTTTTAACCTCGACCGCTACATTGTGATGAGTATGAAAAGTCGGGGCAAATGGTGGCGCGATCTTTTTATAGCGCTTCCGCGCGTTGGGCTGGCCGTTTTGCTGGCTTTGGTCATTTCAAAACCATTGGAATTAAAAATTTTTGAAAAAGAAATCAACGGCGAGTTGATTCAAATGGAGCAGGAATTGTTCAAAAAACAGGAAGATCGCGTAAAAGAGCGTTTTTCGCCCGAAATGACCGGTATTCAAACCCGTATCCAAACCTTAAAAACGGAAATTGCCGATAAAACCGCCCGCCGCGATACACTCGCCCTGGAAGCCATGCGCGAAGCCGATGGTACCGGTGGTTCGGGTAAAAAAAATCTGGGACCCATTTACCGGGCCAAAAAAATGGAAGCCGATCAGGCATCAGCGGATTTATTGGCAACCATCGGGGCGCAACAGCCGCGCCTTGATTCCCTCGAAACGCAGTTCCGCCGCCTCGAAGCCCAACAAACCCAAAGTATCACCACCCTTCAACGCGGTGCCTCCGACGGTATGGCGGCCCGTATGGAGGCTTTGTCGCGGCTTTCGCAGGGAAGTTCGGCCATTTGGCTGGCCAGTTTGTTTATTACACTGCTGTTTATGGCCATCGAGACGGCCCCGATTTTGGTAAAACTCATCTCTACGCGCAGCCCCTACGACTACGTGTTGCACCAACGGGAGTTTGTGTACGAAATGAATCATTTGGAATACACCACCACGTTATCCAATACCGTTAAAAACAAACTCAAATACGAAACCGAAACGGGTACGCACGCCGTTCAGGCTCAAATCACCGCCGAAAAAGCCAAAATTGACGCTAAACTCAAGGCAACGTTAGAGGGCGTACAACAAAAAGGATATACATTTGACGGGGTGTAGGGCGTTGACATTTATTCAAAAACAACCTCTACCACATCCTCCTTTTTGAGACCGAGCAGGGTGGCTGCTTTGCCAAAATGCACCGCAATTTCGAGTAGTCCCGCGTGGTTAAACAAACACAGCGGCTCACCCATCGGAACATCCGAGTAATTGGTGGATAAAACGGTAATGGGGTCGTTTTTCCTAAAATAAAGGGCAAAATTGCGCCCTTGACGGACTTTTTCAAAAAAAGGCTGCTCAATATTCAGCACCACATTGTCAAAATGGTCAATGTGCACCACTGTACCGCGAATTTGGTGCGCGTTTACGATTGGACTAAGGCTGATTTTTTTCAATAATGGCACGTCCAATGACGCGCCAATGTCCTCAAACGGAAGATTGGACATAAATGCCCCTACCGCACCGGCGAAATAACGTTTTACCATAAAATGCGGCGGCACCTCGGTTTCTTGCAACAGCCGAACATCTTCCAAGGGCACATCGCCCAGCAACAGGGTGAGAATGCCGTTGTTGGGGGCCAGAAAAAAATGACGCTGGTAACGCGCCAAAACAAACTGCGGTGCAGCGTCGTACACACAATTTACCGCGACGCAGTGAATAGTATCCTCCGGGAACTCCGCCCACGTGTTTTTGAGCACCAATGCACCCTGTACAATGTCAAAAGGTTCAATTTCGTGCGTGATATTGACTAATTGGGCCTCGGGTGCGGCTTTTAATAATGCCCCCTTCAAGGCCCCGGCGTACCAATCTTTTTCGCCAAAATCGGTGGTGAGTGTAATGATTTGCATTGTTGCGGAAACTTAACCAGCTACTTCTTTGTTCGTATACTCCGAAATTATCTGTACTTTTGTAGCGCAAAGATAGCTCGCATTCACAGGCTACAAAAACAATTTAAACATTTTAACCCATACGCACTTTTGAGCGAAATAATTCTGACAGTTGAAGGCGTTGACCCGTTGGCTCTTTACGGAGAAAATAACGCCAAATTAAACCTACTCCGCAAAGCTTATCCTGACGCAACGATTACCTCTCGCGGAAACAGCCTGAAAATATCGGGAGAAAAAAAGGATACACAAGCCGTTAAAGGTATTTTTGAATCAATGGTGCGCTACCTGCGCGAACACCAGGAATTACCCGTGCAAACCGTCGAAGATTTGCTGGGGGGCGAAAACCCGTTTGAGGTGCGCATTCCGGTCGCGGGCGACAACAGCGCCAATACCATTTTGCACGGTCGCGAAGGAAGGCCCATTAAGGCCAAAACCCGCAACCAAAAACGCCTCGTTGAATCCTGTGAGGTCAACGATATCGTATTTGCCATTGGTCCTGCCGGTACGGGTAAAACCTACACCGCCGTGGCCATCGCCGTGCGGGCGTTGAAAAACAAAATGGTTAAAAAAATTGTCCTCACCCGCCCGGCGGTTGAGGCGGGCGAAAATCTTGGTTTTTTGCCCGGCGACCTCAAAGAAAAGGTGGACCCTTACCTCCGTCCGCTGTACGATGCCCTGGATGATATGTTGCCCATGGATAAACTTCAGTTTTTTATGGATAACCGCATCATCGAAATTGCGCCCTTGGCATTTATGCGCGGGCGTACCCTCGATAATGCTTATATCATTCTCGACGAAGCCCAAAACGCGACGCCTTTGCAAATCAAAATGTTCCTGACGCGCCTTGGTCCCACGGCCAAATGTATCATCACCGGCGACTTGACCCAAATTGATTTGCCGCATTACCAAAAATCGGGTCTGCTTCAGGCGATGGACATTCTGGAAGGAGTAGATGGTATCTCCGTAATGACCTTAACCACCGAAGACGTAGTGCGCCACCGCCTCGTAAAAGAGATTATTAAAGCGTACGATAAAGTCGAAACGGAAGAACGGATCAAACGCGAACAACGCAAAAAAGAACGAACGCAAAAATTCCATTCCTCCGACGAAAACGCCGATTCGGAAGCGTCTTTGCCCGCCGATGAATAATTTGTGGTCTACATATGTCCCCAAATTGCAGGAATGGTCGCACGCACACCCGCGACCGTTGCCCTGGAAAGGTATTCGCGACCCTTATCGCATTTGGTTGTCGGAGGTTTTACTCCAACAAACCAGAGTAGAACAGGGTTTGCCTTATTTTGAACGATTTGTGCGGGCTTATCCCACCATCGCCGATTTGGCTGCCGCTCCCCAAGAGGACATTTACAAACTCTGGGAAGGGCTTGGGTACTACGCCCGGGCGCGCAACATGCACGCGGCGGCCCAATCGGTGGTGGAAGAACACAACGGGGTTTTCCCGGATACGTACGAAGCCATTCGGACCTTGAAAGGGGTGGGTGATTACACTGCCGCTGCCATCGCCTCTTTTGCCTACGATTTGCCCCACGCCGTGCTCGATGGCAACGTGTATCGGGTGTTATCGCGCTGGTTTGGCATTGGTACACCCATTGACAGCACCGAGGGTAAACAGGAATTTAGCCGATTGGCGGAGGCCATTTTGGACAAAAACAACCCGGCGGCGCACAACCAGGCCATGATGGACTTTGGCGCAACCTGGTGTACACCCAAAAATCCGCAGTGCGCCCGGTGTCCGTTCCAAAACGAATGTGTCGCCTGGCAAGAGGGCAGGGTAGCGGAGTTACCCGTAAAAGCCAAAAAACTAATCAAAAAAGAACGCTTTTTTGTGTATATTGTGGTGAAAAAAGGCGGTTCCACCTTTTTGCAACAACGTTTGGAAAAGGATATTTGGCAAAATTTGTGGACGTTTCCCGCCCTCGAACCCGAAGAATTACCCACCACCTTGGGCGAGGCTCGCGCGTTGTTTCCACCCGAATGGAATGAGATACCAATCGTATCTTTGTCCAAACCTTTTAAACAAATATTGACGCACCGCCTGGTACAAGCCGTTTTTGTGGTGGTAGACTGGCAGGAATCATTGACAACATTTTTGACGAATACCCAACCTGTTTCGTGGGCCAAAGCGGCTCCCGAACTCCCGGTGCCGCGCATAGTGGAGTGGTACTGGAACGAACGCAACCAACTTTTTATCGCTTAACATGAATCTTTTTAATCTTTTCAAAAAAAAATCCCCGCTCAAAACGGAGCATATCCCCAATTGGTACTCTCATGCGTTGGAACGCGACGTGGTCATTGATATTTATTTACCACCCGGTTACCGCAAAGTACCTAATTCCTATTATCCTTTATTGTTGCTCAACGACGGGCAGGATTTGCCCCGGATGAATTTTAAAAATATCCTGAAAGAGGCTTTTGACCAAAATGCGGTACCGGCTTTTATCGCGGTGGGTATCCACGCCAACCAGGATCGGATCCGCGAATACGGCACCGTCCGGCAGGTTGATTATAAAGGTCGCGGCGACTGGGCAAAATGGCATAAAGAGTTTGTAATCAGTGAATTGTTGCCTTTTTTGCGCGATACTTACCACGCCAGTTCTGATCCATCGGAAGTGTATTTTGCCGGGTTTTCACTGGGTGCATTATCCGCATTGGATATAGCGTGGTCCGAGCCGGAGATATTTGGCGGAGCGGGTGTTTTTTCCGGTGCCCTGTGGTGGCGCTGGTCGGATGTCAGCCCCCATGACCCCGACGCGGATCGAATTATGCACGATATTATACGGACGGATAACCGGCACCACCGACCCAATGACCAGTTTTTTTGGTTTCAGGCGGGTACCAAAGACGAGGACGAAGACCGCAATAACAACGGCGTAATTGACGCCATTGATGATACTTTATCGTGTATAGAGGCTATTTTAGAACGTGGTTACAGCACAGAACAAGTGCGTTACCTCGAAATCCAGGACGGAACCCACGATCCCGAAACGTGGGGCAAGGCCATGCCCGATTTTTTAGACTGGATTTTTCACCGCATTGGCGGAGGAATGGAAACCAAGTATTTTTAACCCAAACGGTTTATCGCGTTTTTAATTCGGCCTGAATCAACCGCAAACTATGCTCAATGTCATAGCGGCTTTTGTATTGGCGAACGAGCAGGAAAATGCCCGCAATACAGGCAATCAGCGAAAAAATAAGCCCAAATAAGGCCCCAATCGCCAACCAAACATTGTTGTAGGCGTAAGCGTAAAAAAACGCACCAATCCAACCAAAAACCAATAATCCGATCATTGCATTGATACGGTTGCGGCGGTCGTAATCCTGCAAACGCTGTTGTGCCTGTTCGTGTAATTCGCGCAGGTGTGCGGTACTAAACTCCGCCGCGCCCACCGATTCGAGCAGTAAAAAATCGTCGTTCGCTTCTTTTTCTAATTCGTCGAGCATAAATAGGTTGTTGTAAAATTGAAGACTGATGACGCTGCATCTTCGGTTAATCAAACCAATTCAGTCGTTTTAAAGTTCAAAAAAAGGATGACTATTTTGGAGGAATGCCATTTTTGAACACCGAACAATTGAACATCGAACAATTGAACATCGAACACCGAACAATTGAACACCGAAGTGTATTTATGGGGTAGCAAAATAGAATTTTTTTTTGCCAAAAAATAAATAATTAAAAATACATTATTTTTTTCGGTGTTCGGTGTTCGGTGTTCGGTGTTCGGTGTTCGGTGTTCGGTGTTCGGTGTTCGGTGTTACTTTTTTAACACTTTCCCCGATCCAAGGATAAGATTGTTTTCATCCCGGATTTCTACCTGGTAAAGTCCGGGTAATAAATGATTTTCTTGGTGTAGGTGGAATGTTCCATTACCTTTTTTGGACAAAACCGTGCGTCCGTGGTTGTCGTAAAAGGTTAAGGTTAAAGGACCGCTGTGTTCATCAATTGTGGTAATTTGAATGTCCTGCACAAATGGGTTTGGACTAACTATTAGCGTAGGTTTTGGTTGGGGAACGTAAATTGATGTGCTGCCTGAAACCGAAGGGAGCGACAACGTATGCCGGGTCGTATTGGTCGTAATGGCCTCGTTAAAGTCAAAATAGATATGTGCCTTGTTTTCAAGCACACTTCCCAAGGGCACATCTTCGTAGGGTTGGATACTAAACTGTAAAAAACCTTGTGATGCGGCCAGATTTGTACTGGAATCCGGGAGATTGATGTCGTAAAATTCAAAACTGAGTATTCCTTCACCCGATAATTTGGACAGGACAGGATGCGACGTAGGTCCCATTTGAATCGTTGCGGGGTCCCAAAGCGGCGATAAAGTATCCCGTACAACCACCGTAAAGGCCGTATCCGTGCCAGTATTTTGGAACCGAATTAAATAATCTACTCTGGTATTGGGCCTTATGTTGTGTTCTTCACCGCTCCCGGTTGGAAACCCTTGTTTGTCGTTGGGATCGTAAGAACCCTGGTTTTGAGCGCAAAATTGATGTATCGAGGGCGTCCAGCCGTTTACCGAAAACTGGGTGATAAAACCAAGGGATTCGAATCCGGCACAACCTTCCTTAAACGCCAGTGCCCGATTCGAAAATGGGTGTCCGGGTTCTTGTTCCGACTCAATGCGCCACGTTTTTCCGTTGGCCGGAAAGTCAAATTCCATAGTTTCCAGCGGGTTGTATTCCTCGCTGTCCTGAAACAGTACGATGTCGTCTTCGATAATAATGTATTCCAGTTCCTGCGATGCGGCGTTTCCGGTATTTTGCAACGTCAGGTGGATAATTGAATCCTGACAGGTCGCACTGGCCTCCACGTATGCGCCCGACCAGTTGGGGACCGGTGCGCACAGCGAGTCCGGGAAACCGTGCGCGACGATGCAGTGGGTTTGTCCCAGTACTGTGGAGTCACCACAGGCCGTGTATACATTGAGTTGAAAATCGCCACACGTTCCAAATGGTACCGTATCGAGATAAAAACGGTACGAATGATTCCCTAAATCAACGTATGGAAGCGGGGCGCTGGTAATAGACAGGTCAGGGTCGAGCGTTACATCAATGTACGCGCTGTCCGCATCCACCGTGCCCACGTTACAGAAATTGACGTACACTGCTGAGGTAAAGCAGCGGCGCAAAAACGGGGCACTAACCCGAACGGACATCAGTGGGCATTCGGCCTGGGCGGTGAATAAAAAGTTGGCGGTATCTCTACTGAACAACGTATCGAGGTTAGCCACCTGCAAGTTGTTGCAGCCCTGCCACCAAATAGGATGCGCAGGGGTAACACTTACATCATAATATCCGGTGTCAATAAAAAAAGTATAACTACCATCGTAGGCGGTTTGAATAAAATATTCGTGTTCGGAATTTTCTGCTTTTACAATCCAGTTGGTTAGTGGATTACTTAGATCTTCCGTACCACAGTCTCCATCTGCGTCTTTTTCCACTTTACCGTGTAAAAATGCGCCCTCTGTTGCTGCGGTGGTGCTGCGCAGGGTAATCAATTTATATTGATTTATGTATTGCGGGTCTAATACACACGCGTAAATTTTTTGGGAGGGCGATATTGCCATGTGGTGAATAAAAATATCTGGTGCAATCTCAAAGATTTGCCAAGACAAACCTTCATCCGCTGAAGTGTAAGTAGAATTTTTATCCCCAATGTATATCACATTATTATTTGAAATGAAGGTGAAGTAGGGTTCAATCGGTGTTATTGAGGATTTTATCCAATTTAGACCAGCATCATATGATTTCCATAAGCAGACTTCATTAGATATCGAGGAATTGCTTCGAAAAACATAAATAACTCCACTGGAAGAAATATATTTGCTCTCATAATTTCCAAATTGTTCATTTAGCACTATTTTGTCTCCGTTGTCGTTACTCTGGTGCCAAGTCTCACCGTTGTCGTCTGAATAGATAAATTTTTTAGTATTGAAATTTTGACAAATTAAACGACCAGAGGAATGAATTATAAATCCATTAATTGACTCATTTAGTTTTTTGTGCCAACTAACCCCTTTATCGGTCGAAATTAAAAAACCTTCTTGACTCGAAATATAAAGCGTATCCGTATCCGGTATTTCACCAAAATCATTAATGTCATAGTAGCAAGCATCAAGATTTGGAAGGAAGATTTCCCGAATGGAATCGCCGAAATTTTCCGAGTAATATAATCGCCCAGAGTAACTAGTGATATACAGTCGTTTTCCGGTTTTATTGGTCCTTAAAATACTAACACCATCCACTATGCCCTCAATATGCTTTAATTCCGCTTGGTTTCCTCTATTCCGCCAGATACCACTTCCCATGTAATGATAATATAAACTATCGTGGATTATACGCGTTTTTAGATGAGAAAAATCTTTTCCAAATCCTAACAGACCTTTTCCGGCCGAAGTCCATGTGTTGCCGTTGGTTGATTTGTACATTCCATGAGTGGTAGACAAACAAAAAATGAAGTCATTGTTGACCTCTTTTTGAATAATCGGAAATATAGATTCAATTGAAAGTGCGTGCCACGTAGCACCTTGATCATCGGAATAGTACCGATTGTGATGATCTGAGCAGTAACCCAAATCTCGGGTAAGCCAAAGTAGCCGACCAGAAGATAACTCAAAAATCATTTCTGGTGAAATATTGGTATATACCTTTTCAAATGTTGTACCACCGTTTGTTGAACGGTAAATATAAGTGCCAGTAATTTCTGGATAATAAAACATTGTACCCTGGCTAGTTATTGAGGTCACGCGAATCGAATGAGTGCTGTTGTTAGATGTAGTTAAGCGATGACCAATCGGGATAAGGCTCCACGTATTGCCATAATCACCTGAATACAGCAATTTGGTGGAATCTATTTCAGGTTCAATGTATCCCATTATTTTTCCATTATCTATTTCGCGGAAATGGCATTTGCCCGCTCCTATATATTGGATATTTTGCCAGGTGTTTCCGTGGTCAAAAGATTTTTTTATCCATCCATCGGCCGTCAAATCAAGCCATGTACTATTGCTAAGTTCAATAAATAATTTGCAATTAGGTATGTACGCTGTATCCCAGGTTAGCCCTTTGTTTGAGGTGAAAAAATGTAAAGTATCAATATTAAAGACGTTGATTCTACGGCCGATGAAGTTACCATTGGTGCTCAGGTGTATAATTGATCCGCCTCCGGGTGGAGGTGGAATTTCAAGTTTTTCCCACTGCGTTCCTTCGTCATAAGATACGTGGAAATTTCCTATATGTGTAGTCGAACTTTCGAAGGTATAAAGTGTATCATTCACCCTCACAATAGTGCTAAACTCACCACCATAAGTATCGGGCATTTTTTCCCAATTAGCGGGTTGTGCGCTCAGGTGGACAACGTAAAAACATACAACAAGTAATATTAGATAAACCCTGTTCATAGAAAAGCAAGTTGATTAAATTGTGTATTGATGGTACAAAAGTGCCACCAGTGTACGAAGTGTGCAAATACAATTTTACCTGTTTGTCAAAAAATAATTTTACTAAAATATTGTAAATCAGATTTTTAAATCTATTTTTGTCAAAAAAATAACAACTTAGGGCTTTAATAAATCTTCAAACTATGACGGATTCATCGTTAATTCGGTGCATAAAATTACTTTCGGCCAAAGAAAAAGCCAATCTGCTGGAATATCTTCGCTGTGATCTGTTTAACCGGCGACAAGAACTGGTATTGCTCTGTCAATATATCAACACGCATTTGGCCAAACCCGGCGCGGGTGTTTTTTCACCGGAGCGACTATTTGCAGCCGCATTTCCCGGCAAATCCTACGAGTACGCCAAACTCCGCCACACCATGTCTTATCTGCTGGAAGCCGTACGGCAATTTTTAACTTTTTGTGAATGGGAAAATACCCCGGCGGTGCAGCAACAAATGCGGATAAAAGCACTCCGAAACCGAGGTTTGGATAAAATGTTTGATCAATCAATGGACAAACTGGAAGCCAGGTTGGAACAAACGCCCGTTCGGAACGCGCAATATTTTTACCGTCAATACGAGTTGTTGCAGGAAAAAGTAGAACACGCCGCCCGCAAAGGACGCGCCATTCGTATTGATTTACAACCGTTACCGGATCAGTTAACCACCTTTTACGTCGCCGAAATGCTGCGGCACGCTTGCAGCGCATTGATGCACCAGGCGGTGGCTGGTCAAAAATACCAAATTCAATTGTTGGAAGCCGTGTTGGAAGTGGCCCGGCAGGAAACCATGCTGGATACGCCTGCCATTGCGGTGTATTACCATGCTTATCGAATGTTACAGCACCCCGAACTGGACGACGATTTTCAAACGTTAAAACAACTTTTATTACAACATGAGCACCGCTTTGAAGCCTCCGAAATGCGGGTATTGTATTTGCTGGCCATTAACGGTTGTATCCGCAGAATGAATGCCGGGCAAAAAGAATACATCCGAGAGGCTTTTGAAGTCTATAAAGTTGCACTCGAACGTCGGTTTTTGTTCGAAAAAGGTTATATTTCGGGGTTTACCTACAAAAATATTATCCGTGCCGGTTCCGCACTGGAGGAGCAGGAGTGGACCGAGCAGTTTGCCGAAACCTATAAAGAAATGTTACATCCCAATGAACGCCAACATTCGTACAACTACAACCGCGCTTTTTTGCATTTTCAAAGAAAAGAATACGCGCAGGCCATGCGCTTGTTATTACAAACGGAACTGGATGATCCGCTGAATAACCTGCACGCAAAACGTATGTTGGTGCGCAGTTACTACGAATTGCGCGAGTTTATGGTGCTGGAGTCTTTGTTGCAAAGTTTTAATATATACGTAAAAAGGAAGAAAAACCTGGGTTACCACCGCGATTTAAACCTGAAGTTTATCCTGTACATGCAACGGATTATCAAGTTGAAACCGGGGCCAAGTGCCGCATCTGGGGAACTTGCGCAGCAAATTGCGGCCGATAAGGATTTGGCCGAAAAAGAATGGCTGCAATCCATTTTATTATCAAACCACCAATAACCCCGTTTCCCGCAATTGACCCCAGGTAAACGACTCCAAAAAAGCCGAAAACGCACCATGTCCCGCTGCTTCGTATTCCTGTTGCAGGGTTTGCAGCGTAATGGCCGCTTGTCCCGGCACAACGCGCATTCGTGGAATAATTTTTAACAACCACTCCGCCGTTTCTAAGCCGGTTTGTACTTCAAACAGTTCTTTTTTATTGGAAAAATGCAAAAAAGCCAATCCTTCAAAACGTTTCTTTTTGGCGGGCGGCAAATGTATTTCCGGTATGCTGCCCATCCATACCACCAAATGACCCGGTTTGGGTTGGCGTTCGGTGGTGTCTTGCAGCGCTTTTTGGATAAAACCAGATGGAACGGTGGTGCGCGGAACTTTAAAATCAAACCAATCTTTGAGCGGTAAATCAAAACCCGCGCCCTGCATGTAGTTGAACAGGGCCTTTTTTAACCCCTCGGAAAACAGTTCGTGGTCGGCACCTTGGGGATCATCGTGGTACAAATCGTTGTCGGCAAAACCTCCAAATTCCGGGCCGGTGCGGATAACGCCGTATTTGGCCGGATTTAAGCCAACCGGGCTGTGGGCGGTCATGGCAAATTGGTGCCAAAAACCCGATTGCACCACGCCTTCTTCAAACAATTGCCGCACATTTTCCAACGAATCAATGGTTTCCTGCGCCGTTTGGGTTGGGAAACCGTACATCAAATAAGCGTGCACCATGATACCGGCCTGCGTAAAGGCATCGGCAACGCGGGCCACCTGCGCCACGGTTACGCCTTTTTCCATCAACGCCAATAACCGATCCGAAGCCACTTCCAAACCACCGGAAACGGCAATGCACCCCGACGCTTTGAGCAATTTGCAGAGGTCGGGGGTAAAACTTTTTTCAAAACGAATATTGGTCCACCAGGTGATGGTGATTTTTCGGCGAATGATCTCCAACGCCAAATCGCGCATGAGCGCGGGCGGTGCGGCTTCGTCCACAAAATGAAAACCCGTTTCGCCGGTTTGGGCGATGATCGTTTCGATGCGGTCGCACAAAATAGCGGCGTTAATCGGCTCATAACGCCCGATATAATCCAAAGAAACGTCGCAAAATGTGCATTTTCCCCAATAACAACCGTGCGCGAGGGTGAGTTTGTTCCAGCGGCCATCGTTCCAAAGCCGGTGCATGGGGTTGATGATTTCAATCACCGACAAATAGGATTTTAACGGCAAGCCCTCGTAATCGGGCGTGCCCGTTTCCCGCTGCGGAATGTCTTTTTCCGGGGCGTTGTTGCAATACAGCACCATGCCGCCCTGCCGGGAAAATACGCGTTTGAGCAGGGTGTGGTCGCGCCGACCTTCGAGGTGTTCGAGCAAGAGTTGGAGCGGTAATTCGCCGTCGTCGAGGCAAATAAAATCCACAAAATCAAATACCCGCTCGTCCGACAACCGGCGCAATTCGGTGTTGCAATAACCGCCGCCCATCACCACCTTCACGTGGGGATAGTGTTGTTTGAGGTATTGCCCGCATTTAAAGGCCCCAAAAATATTGCCGGGAAAGGGCATCGTCAGGCAAACTACGTCGGGTTGGGCGGTTTGGAGGTGTTTTTCCAAACACCGCAGCATTATTTTGGTGGTGAATGTATCCGCCGAATGCAGGCTTTGGAGCAACGGTTCAAAGTGGGTAGCGGTGCGCCCCAGGCGTTCGGCGTAACGGCTAAACCCAAAATGTTCATCCACGGCTTCCATGAGTAAGTCGCCGAGATCTTCGAGGTATAGGGTGGCCAAATGCCGGGCTTTGTCGTGGGTGCCCATCGGGCCAAAAGCCCAGTCCAAGTCTTCCGCCTGCGCAAAACGGCTGGCTTCGGGCAGGTACAAACCCTCGGCAATGGCCAGCGCCAGAGTGGGGTTTTGGTGTTGCAAAAAGCGGATTACCGGGCCAACCGTGGCCAGATAATCCGCTTTTAAATCCAAAATTCGTTGGCTGTTGTCCGATAATTCGGCGCGCCGCATTTCGGCCAGGGCAAACATTTCTGTGAGTCCTTCTTTGGAAAAAATCTCCAAAATCACCTCAATGCCCAAATCCGCCTGAACAGCCGAATACCCCAAAGTGTTTAAAAAACCTTTGATATAGGCCGTTGCCGGATAAGGCGTGTTGAGTTGCACAAAAGGCGGCGTGAGCAGCAGTATCTTTTTTCCCAAAATGCGTTGGTGTAATTTTGGGTCAAAGGTAAGCAACTGTCTGAATCTTTCAGCCCGGCGAGGGCTTTTCAGACCGTTTCTACATCAATTCTGCGAAAATCGGATTATCTACACCCGATCCACAAATTTATAAATCAACCAGGCCGTAATGACCGTAATCACCGTGGCTATCAATCCGTACGTCATTTGCCCATAGAGGAAAAAACCGGTTCCAAACAAAGCCGCGTACACCAGGCAAACGCCCAAAAACATGGCCAAAATACCGTACGCCAAACTACCTTTTTCTTCGGTGGATTCGATGCCATCCATGGCGCGAACCGAGGCCCATCCAGCGCCGCCGGGTCGGGTAACGTTGTAAAAATGCACCAGTACATTTTTATCCGTGGGCGCGGTAACAAATACCGTTATCACCCAGGCAATGGTCGTAATGGTTACCCCGGCGAGCAGTTTTTGCCATTCAACCCAAGGGCCGTCGTAAAACAATTGGAAATAAAGCGCTACTGCAAAGGAGCCAAACATGGCCACAATTTCGCTCCAGGCGTTGATGCGCCACCAGAACCACCGCAAAATAAACAGCAGCCCCGTTCCGGCGCCCACCTGCAACAAAATATTAAACGCCTGCAACGCATTTTGAAGTTTTAAAGCCAAAATAGCCGCCAAAATCATCAAAATTACCGTGGACAACCGTCCAATGTTCACCAATTCCGTTTCGCTGGCTTCGGGTTTAATAAACCTTTTGTAAAAATCATTGACGATATAACTCGATCCCCAGTTCAAGTGGGTAGAAATGGTGCTCATAAACGCCGAAATCAACGCGGCTACCAGCAAACCCAACAGACCGGAGGGCAAAAACGTCAACATCGCCGGATAAGCCAGGTCGTCGCGCACTACATTGGCGTCGAGGTGGGGAAATGCCGCTCTCAATGATGCCAGATCGGGAAATACAATGAGCGAAGCCAGGGCAACAAAAATCCAAGGCCAGGGCCGCAGGGCGTAGTGCATGATGTTAAAAATAAACGTCGCCCACAAGGCATTTTTTTCGTCTTTGGCCGACAACATCCGCTGTACCACGTAACCGCCGCCGCCGGGTTCCGCGCCGGGATACCAAACGCTCCACCATTGAACCGCAATGGGAATCAAAAACAACGGAATGTACACGTCGGGTTTGCTAAAATCGGGCAAAATACTCAATTTGTTCACCACCGCCGGGTGTTGCAGCAGTTGGTCCATGCCGCCCACCTGTGGCAAATCAACGATGTACACCGCTGCCCAAATGGTGCCCGCCATGGCGAGTACAAATTGGAAAAAATCGGTCCAGATCACGCCTTTTAACCCACCAATGGACGTGTAAATCACCGTGACCACCGAGGCGACCAATAGCGTTTGTTCGGGCGTAACGTGCAACATTACCCCACCAATTTTGATGGCAGCGAGGCATACCGTGGCCATAATCATGACGTTAAAAAACACGCCGAGATAAATCGCCCGGAACCCGCGCAAAAACGTGGCGGCGGGACCGCTGTACCGCAATTCGTAAAATTCCAGGTCGGTCATTACCCCCGATCGCCGCCAGAGTTTGGCGTACACAAACACCGTAAGCATCCCCGTGAGCAAAAATGCCCACCAGGCCCAGTTGCCCGAAACGCCGTTGTTGCGCACAATATCGGTGACGAGATTGGGTGTGTCGGCGGAGAAGGTAGTGGCCACCAGCGAAATGCCCAGCAACCACCAGGGCATGGATTGCCCCGATAAAAAATACTCGGAGTAACCTTTGCCAGCCCCGCGTGAGGCCAGCACTCCAATGAGCAAAGAGACAACAAAAAAGCCCGCTATGATGAGCCAATCAAGCGTAGAGAGTACCATAAAAATGAGAAGGATAAAGGTGGAAATGGAGTGTTGTGCGCGACATTTTTCGCGCACAACACCTGAAAAGCCGAAGTTTATTTAAAATGCCAGCGTTTGAATGCTTCGATGGCCTCGTATTCGGCTAAACCTAAACTGCGGTAAAGGCGGGCCGTTTCGCGGTTGCGGTCTTCGGCGCGTTGCCAGAACTCGCGGTTATCTTCACCGGGGAACGGCGGACGGTCTTTTTGACTTTGGTGCATAAAAATGGCGCGCCGCTTGTGTTCCAATTGTTTGGGGCTAATGGGTACGGCCATTTCAATTTCGTCAATGGTGTATTCGTGCCACGCGCCGCGGTAGAGCCACAACCAGCAATCTTTCATCCACGGGCGGTCCGAAAGGCGTTTGCAGGCTTCCAAAATCCCGTCGAGGCAAACGCGGTGGGTACCGTGCGGATCGGCCAGGTCACCCGCCGCAAAGATTTGGTGGGGTTTTACCTGTTCCATCAAATCCATGATGATGCGGTAATCGTCTTCGCCAATGGGTTTTTTGCGCGAACGACCGGTTTCGTAAAACGGTAAATCGAGAAAATGGATTTGGTCGTCTTTTAAACCGGAGAACCGTGCGCCCGCACGGGCTTCACCCCGGCGGATAAATCCTTTGGCCATGCGTATTTCATCCGATTCATTGCCGTCTTTGCCCTTGGTGGTAAAAAACTTCATACTTTTTTTGATGAGTTTTTCGGTTTCGGGGTGCTCTAAACCAATGGCGTGGCTGTATTCCTGGAAAAACTCCAAAAAGCGGCGGGCATCGTGGTCGTGCACGGCAATATTTCCCGACGTTTGGTAGGCTACGTGTACTTCGTGGCCCTGTTCCACCAATCGTTCAAAGGTGGCGCCCATCGAAATAACGTCATCGTCGGGGTGGGGGCTGAACAAAATAACCCGTTT
This sequence comes from Chitinophagales bacterium, assembly GCA_013298845.1. GTDB lineage: Bacteria > Bacteroidota > Bacteroidia > Chitinophagales > Saprospiraceae > M3007. Next base: position 13,859 of record JAAFJN010000023.1, on the reverse strand, counting down.
TTTGGCGGGAACGGAGCGTTCCGGCCGGTTCGAGTCGTCGGCGTTGGGTTTGCCGCCGGGCCAACCGGTGATGGTGTGTTGCAAGCGGTTAAACACCTTGATATTGATATTGTACGCAAAATCGTACTCAATAATCATATCGCTCAAGTGATTCTCCGAATAATCTTCTTCGGTGAGTTTGAGAATGGGTTTGTTGGTTTTTTGCGAAAGCCAAACCACGGCTTTGCACACCAAATCTTCGTCCCAATTGCAAATACCAGCCAGCCAAGGCGTTTTTATCCGCGTTAATTCGGTGCTGGCGGGCGTATCGGCATAAACCTTCGTATTGGGGTGGTTTTGCAAAAAAGTCGCCGGAATCGAGGAAGTGATTTCGCCTTCAATCGCTTCTTTTATAATGTGCGCTTTGTGCGCGCCCCAGGCCATCAGGTACACGGTGCGCGCCTTCATGATACTGGCAATCCCCATCGTAATGGCGCGGTAAGGCACGGTTTCTTCGTTGGAAAAATCCTTAATGGCGTCCATGCGGGTTAGGCTGTCGAGGCGCACCATGCGCGTCAGCGACGATTCCCACGAGCCGGGTTCATTAAACCCGATATGGCCCGTTCGGCCAATGCCAAGTAATTGAATATCAATGCCTCCGTACTGGTCAATACGTTTTTCGTACTGCTGGCAATAGGCGTCAATGTCTTCGATGGCGATGGTGCCATCCGGGATGTGGATATTTTCTCTGGGGATGTCAATGTGGTCAAACAGGTATTCGTGCATAAAACGCACGTAACTCTGCGGTGCTTCCGGGCGCATTGGGTAGTACTCGTCCAGGTTAAACGTAATCACGTTTTTAAAACTCAATTGCTCTTCTTTGTGGAGCCGTACTAATTCATCGTACACTTTGATAGGAGAGGAGCCGGTGGCCAAACCGAGGACGATCTTTTCGCCATCCTGTTGTTTTTGACGAATGGCCAGGGCAATGGACTTGGCAATGTGGATGGAGCCTTCCCGTGAATCAGCGTAAATCTTTACCGGGAGTTTCTCAAAGGATTTTAGTTGATATTTCAATGTGATGCTCATATTATATTTGGCAAAGAGGCGATTTTGTTTGTTTACCTTGCCAATCGGGACAAAGATATGGTACAATATATTTACCGTGTGCGCACACGGCAGATTATTTTTGTAAATTTTATGGTTAAATGCTTTTAGCGCTATATTTGCCCCGCCTAATTATGAAAAAAAGAGTTCGTATTAAAGATATCGCCGAAAAGGCGGGTGTTTCGGTGGGAACCGTAGACCGGGTATTGCACAAACGGGGCGATGTTGCCGAAGACGTGGTGAAAAAAGTCCTTCAGGTCATGGATGAACTGGGGTACGAGCGCAACCTCATTGCCAGCGCCCTGGCTTTTAACCGGCAAATCCGCATTGCCACCCTGCTGCCCGATTACCGCACGGATGGCTATTGGATGCAACCCTGGGAAGGCATTCAAATGGCCGCCAAATCGCTCAAACACTACGGCATTACCGTCGAAGATACTTTTTTTGACCTCTTTAATCCCGACGATTTTTTGGCAAAAGCCCACGCCGTACTGCGTAAGAATCCCGACGGATTGCTGTTTCCACCTTTGTTTAAAATGGAAGGGATGCAGGTGCTCGACGAATGCCAACGCGCCCAAATTCCGGTGGTGCAAATCAATACCTATATCGAACACCCGCACGTGTTATCGTACATCGGGCAGGATAGTTTTCAAAGCGGCGTTTTGGCGGCCCGACTCCTGAATTTTGCCCTGCGCGACGGCGAACCGGCCTTGGTGTTAAATTTGGAAAAAGGGGTGACCAACGCGAGCCATTTGATGGAAAAAGAACGCGGTTTTCGGTATTATTTTGCCAATAACCGCCAAAAAAACATCCACGTGTTGTCGTCCAATTTTGAAGATTTTGAAAATATGGGCCATTTACGGGCCTTTTTATCTTCTTTCACCAACGGAACGGCCCAAATTGGTGGTATTTTTGTGACCAATTCCCGCGCCTACAAAGTGATTGAATGTTTGGAAGAAGAAGATTTGGCCAAAATGTTCATCGTCGGCTTTGATTTGCTGGAACCCAATATCACCCATTTGCACCAAAATAAAATCAATTTTTTAATCAACCAAAACCCCGTCGAACAAGGATACCTCGGCGTTTTGAGTTTGTTTAAACAACTTTTTTTAAAAGAAACGCCCGAACGGCTGCAATTTCTCCCGCTGGATATTGTAGTGGCCGAAAATGCGCAATATTACCTTCAACGTCAGAAACAAATTATTCAATTTCATTAAATTATGCAACTCGATTGGACGGGCGTTTTCCCCGCGCTCACAACTAAATTCACTCCGGACGACACGCTGGACCTGTCTCTGTTTTCCAAAAACCTGCAAGAACAACTCCGCGCCGGGGCCAACGGTATTATCCTCGGCGGAACCCTGGGCGAAGCCAGTGTGCTCACCACCGACGAAAAAGAACAGTTGGTAAAACACACCGTGGAACAGGTCAGCGGCCGCGTTCCGGTGGTGCTCAACATCGCCGAAGGTTCCACCAAAGAAGCCATTCGCCAGGCCGGTTTGGCCGAACAATGGGGCGCCAAGGGCCTGATGCTGTTGCCGCCCATGCGCTACAAAACCGACCACCGCGAAACCGTGACCTGGTTCAAAACCATCGCCGAAGCCACCAGTTTGCCCATTATGATTTACAACAATCCCGTGGATTACAAAACGGAGGTAACTCTCGATGCTTTTGACGAATTGCAGGGTTGCGCCAATATTCAGGCGGTAAAAGAATCCACCCGCGACGTGACCAACGTGGTGCGGATGCGCAACCGTTTTGGCGACCGTTTTCGCATTTTGTGCGGCGTAGATACCCTGGCGCTCGAAGAATTTTGCCTCGGTGCCGATGGTTGGGTCGCGGGCCTCGTGTGCGCGTTCCCGCACGAAACCACGGCCTTGTTTCATTTGGCGAAAGCGGGCAAATTGGACGAAGCGCGGCGCATTTACCAGTGGTTTATGCCGTTGCTCGAATTGGATATTCACCCCAAATTAGTGCAATACATCAAACTCGCCGAAACCCAAACCGGGATTGGCAGTGAGTTTGTACGCGCACCGCGTTTAACCTTGGAAGGCGCCGAACGCGAACGTGTTTTGGCCATTATTCAGGAAGGAATTGCTCAACGCCCAAGTTTGGCTTAACCATGTACACCAATTATAATAACCAGGATTTAGCGCACAAAAAAGGCGTTTTTAACTGCGTAGATGCCCATACCTGCGGCAATCCGGTGCGGTTGGTCAAACAAGGCGGTCCCGCGTTGGAAGGCAATACCATGAGCGAAAAACGCCAACATTTCCTGCGCGAATACGACTGGATTCGCACCGGTCTGATGTTTGAACCCCGTGGGCACGATATGATGAGCGGCAGTATTTTGTACGCGCCGCACGACCCCGCCAACGATGTAGCGGTGTTGTTCATCGAAACCAGTGGTTGTTTGCCCATGTGCGGACACGGCACTATCGGGACCATTACCATTGCGATTGAAGAGGGTTTAATTCGCCCTAAAACGCCGGGAGTTGTCCGCATGGAAGCCCCCGCCGGTTTGGTGTTGATCGAATACAAATTGCAACCCGGCAGCACCCACGAGGCACCCAAAGTAGCGTCGGTGAAACTGACCAACGTGGCGGCTTACCTCCACTCGGAGGCGTTGCCGGTGGTGTGTCCCGAATTGGGCGAAATCACCGTTGATGTCGCGTACGGCGGCAATTTTTACGCCATTGTTGATGTACAGCCGCATTTTAAAGGACTGGAACATTATCCGGCGGATAAACTGATTGCCTGGGCGCGGGAACTGCGCAAAAACATCAACGATTTGTACGAGTTTATCCACCCCCACGACGCCACGATTCGCGGTTGTTCGCATATCCTGTGGACGGGCGCGGTGCTGGACCCGACCTCAACGGCCCGCAACGCCGTTTTTTACGGGGATAAAGCCATTGACCGCTCTCCCTGCGGCACGGGCACCAGTGCGCGCATGGCCCAATGGTACGCCAAAGGCAAACTGCGCAAGGGCGACGAATTTGTGCACGAAAGTATTATCGGCAGCAAGTTTATCGGTCGCATTGAAGAAGAAACAACGGTAGAGGGAAAACCCGCCATGCGGCCCAGTATCGAAGGTTGGGCGCGTATTTACGGGTACAATACCATTAGCATTAACCCCGACGATGACCCTTATGCCCTGGGTTTTCAGGTTTTATAAAATATTGATTTCCAATGGATACGCCGTTTGATCAATTCCAGCGCGCCGTTTTTTACAACGATGTTTTGTTTGAAACCGTGCGCATTGCCACCGGCCGGATTCCGTTGTTGGAAGGCCATTTTGAACGCCTGACTAACGGCATGGATGTGCTCGGTTTTACCGCTCCAAACGGTTGGAATATTGATTTTTTTAAAAAAGCATTACTGCACAACGCGCCCGAACACGCTCGGGCGCGTTGTACGGTTTTTCGGTCGCCCGGCGGTTTGTATTTGCCCCAAAACAACGCGGCGCAATGGACAGTACAACACGTTGCCTTGCCCGTCGCTTACCCCGAATGGCCCGAAAAAGCGTTACGCATGGGGGTATCTGAACGGGTTCGCCTGCCCATTGACGATTTTTCGGGGGTAAAAACCCTCAACGCGGCGCGTTACGTGCAAGCCGCCCGCGAAGCCCACGCCCAAGGCTGGGACGATGCGTTTTTGCTCAATGGCCACGAGCGCATCTGTGAGGCCACTTCCAGTACGGTGTTTTGGTGGGAAAAAGAACAATTAAACACGGTACCCCTCTCCGAAGGCGGTGTGGCGGGCGTGCTGCGGGCTTTTATCATGAACAATTTTTCGGTGGTGGAACGTCCCGTCACCCCAGCGGAATTGCACAATGCCGATGAAATTTTTTTAACCAATGCCATTCGTTGGGTGGTTCCGGTAGGGCAGTGGGGCGAACGGATTTTGGAACAAAACCGGAGCAAAACCTTATTTCAGGATTTGCTCCGGTTGATAGAAACCGTTTGAACAGTTGAACAGTTGAACATCGAACATCGAACATCGAACAGCGAACACCGAAATTTTAATGTAGAACACCGAATTTTGAACACCGAACGCCGAAGTGTTTTTTTTATGAGACCGCCTAACCATATTCAATCATTAGTGCTAAGGCTATTTGTAATTTAGGTAAATGTCACTTAAGTATTAGGTAATATTGCGTAGTAGTTAATTGTGCTTAATATTGTTCTATTAAATGTTGTTTCGGTGTTCAAAATTCGGTGTTCTACATTAAAAATTCGATGTTCGGTGTTCGGTGTTCAAAATTTTGGTGTTCTGCATTAAAAATTCGGTGTTCGATGTTCGGTGTTCGGTGTTCGCTGTTCGATGTTCGATGTTCAAAATTTCGGTTCGGTGTTCAACCTTCGGTTCTGCGGTTCAATCTCGCATTTTACCGGCGAATAACCACTTTTTTCACCTGTTTTTGGCCTTTTTGTTCCAAAACCAACCAATACACACCGTTGGCCAATTGACCCACCGCAATCTGTTGGCTTTCTCCGGGCATTAACTGGAGTGGCGTATTGCTCATGGCCACGGCACCCGTAGTTGTATGCAGGCTGTAACGACCTTTAAAAGCGGCGGCTCCTTTCCATTGAACCTGTACGGCATCCACGGCGGGATTAGGCCAAATTTGTACATCGTCGTTGTTGATCACCACCTGTTCGGTTCCCGATGTTTTCATTTCCGTTTGCCAAACGCCCAAACCGTGGGTAGCCACGCGCAATTTGCGGTCGGCGGTGATGCTCAGGTGCATGGCGAGCATGGCCTGTGGGCCGTTGGCGCTCAGGTGTTCCCAGGTTTGACCTTCGTCGGGAGAGAACCATACGCCCAAATCGTTGGCGACGTAAATAAATTGTGGGATCAGCGGATCTACCAAAACGCTGTTGGTGGGCACGTCGGGGATACCGGGAACGGCCGCCCAGGTAGTGCCGCCGTTGGTGGTGCGCCACAGGTGTTCGGTGCCAAAACCCGATAGCACCGCGTACACGGTATTGGCATCCACCGGGTGGCGGGCAATATCCATGCAGATACGGTTGGGCAAGCCGCTCATTTCAACGGCTTCTTCGGTAATAGCGTTGATTTTGAATACTTTAGGTTGTTCGCTGTTGGTTGGAGCGCGGCTAAAATACACGTCGTTTTCGTCGTTGGGGTTAACGGCAATGGTCACGATAGAGCCACCCGCCGAGGAGAGTTCCAGCCATTCGCCACCTTGGACAAAATCGTATTTGCACAAAATATTTTTGCCGGAATACACCACCTCCGGGTTGGAAGGGGCCAGTTCAAACGGCGCAATAAAAGCGGAATTCGTACCTGGCAGCGGAGCCGGGAAATTAGTAAAGTCGTCGAATGCGTCATTAGAGAGGTAAAAATTGCCGTTTTGCGAGGAACCATACATAATATTATCGTCGAACGGATTAATGGCCGTGCTGCCGCCGTCGCCACCAATGACTCGTTTCCAGGCCCCGTCGCCCAAATACACTGCCGTTGCATTATCTTGCATACCGCCCACTCCTTTATTGGGATCAGTAGCGGAGTTGCTAAAATTGGCGTAAAACTGCTGGGTTTGGTACGAGCCATTGCGCCCTTCCCAGGCCCCGCCGCCGTTGAGGGAGGCAAACAAGCCACCGTCAGAGATGCAATAAACAATGTCTTCGAGGTAATAAATGTGGTGAATATCCGCGTGCACGTAATCCGGCGGACCTTCGGGGCCACCCACCGGCACAATACCAAAATCCCAATTATACCAATACGTTACCCGTTGCGCCGTGGCTCCGCCGTTGGTGGATAAAAACATATCAATGCCGCACCACAAAAACCGGTTGGGATCGGTGGGCGAAATCGCCACGTCGTGCGAGTACCAACCCTGATACGTGCAAACGTCGGTTGTGTTCACTACCTGCCAGGTATTGCCGCCGTTTTCCGATTTATACAAACCTTTTTGGGCAAAAGCATCGGCCACGGAGGCGTAGATGATTTCCGGGTTTGATTTGGAAATATCGAGCATGGTTTTGCCCGAATAAGAGGCCGGTAACCCGCTGGTAAGTTGGGCGAAATTGTTGCCACCGTCGAGCGAACGGAATACGCCGCTGACATTTTGGTCGTCCAAAGAACCAAAAGTAACAAAAATGACGCTGGTATCCGCCGGACTCATGTCGAAATCAACGGCCATTTTGCGGTTCAGAATTGTGGTCCACGAAGCGCCGCCGTTGTACGACCGCAGGAGGCCCTCGGTGGTGGTAGCATAGACGGTTTGGGGGCGCAGCGGGTTAATTTTTATTTCCTGCACGCCGGTGAGATCGTTGTAGTTAGCATCCCACGATTTTTGCCAGGTAGCACCGCCATCGGTAGATTTTAGAATCCCGATGCCGTAGGTGCCACGGGTGGTGCGGATGACGTTGTTGGGCGCGGAATTTTCGAAATTATACACTTCGCCCGTGCCGATAAACATATTATTGGGATTGACGGGATCAATGGCAATGGCCCCTACGCCAATCACCGGAAATCCCGTTTCAATGCGTTCCCACGCCGTTGCGCCTTTGCCCTGGGTGGTGCTTTTCCACAAACCACCGGAAGCGGCTCCCATGAACAAAATATCGGGGTTTTGCGGGTGAATAGCGAAAGAAATGGTTCGTCCACCGATGTTTTTGGGGCCAATGGCCTCCCAATCGGCAAATGGTCCGCCGCGTTCTACGGCTTTGTCGCGCCATTCCTGCAAGGCGGCCATGAGTTTTTCGGTGTGTAGTTTGCCGTCGGGGTACATGCGGCTTTGGTTCCAAAATTCAAACGCCGCCGCAATTTCGAGGCGTTCGTCGTCTTTGTCGAATTTGGTTTTTTTCGACGTACATTGGGCAAAAAACAGGGCAATTAACGCCCCAAACAGGTATATTTTTGGCATAAAAAACAATTTAGATTCCAAAGGTAATTCGCTGAAATACGTTTTGTTGCCAAAAGCAAAGATTTGTACAAAATATTCAAATCCGGTTGAGGTTCCAGATCAACGATGCATAAAATATCCGCCGCGAGTATCTTCTTTTTATTTCGGGGACGATTGCCGCAACCGGAAAGGTGTTTTGGAAAATATCTATTTTTTGCGATGCATAACTAAAACGCAAAAAACTCGCGGAATTGAAGTTAATATCACCGTTAATGCTAAAAACAGAATAACTGCTGTTGGCCGGATTATGGATAAAATCGTAATCATAATTGTTGAATTGTTTATTTTCATACGCTAATAGTTGCCGTTGCCGCAAACTCAGCCAGCGGTTTTGTAGCATAACGTTGAACGTCAATACCCGCGAAGGCGTGTATTGTACGCTGGCTACGGTTGAATAAATGACCTGGTTGTTCTGTTCTGCCAAACGATCCGGTACGACTCTGGTATTAATGGTTGTTATACTCCGGTGGGTGTAGCCCATTATTTGCTCCAGCGAAAGCGCTAATTTTTGGTGTGCAACCCAGCGACCGGCTACTTTTATTTCGTGTTGGCCTCGTTCTTGGCGGGCAATATTACTCAACCTTGCGGCCACTTGTACGGTAGCCCGCCGACGCGCGTCGGTGGTGAATGAAAAATCAGCGGCTAAAGGCCAATAAAGCCGCTTTGAGATATACGTGGCATCCGTGAAAACAAGCCCTTGTTTTTGCCCCGTCGGGTTGGTACTGAACGATACGTCAATCTCCTGAAAACGTTTGTTTAGCCCGCGGTGTCCAATCGTTAAATAATATACCGCATAATTTTCAAAAACATCATTGTAGGTATCCCCAAACCGTGCGTAACGCGTCGAATTGAGCCAGTATTTTTGTTCTCCGCTGAAATTATTCCAATTAAAATACCCCGTTGTGTTAGATTCTAACTGCGGAATGGATACACCAATAAAATTAGGGTTTATTTTTTTCGGGGAATTGTGGGTGATACCGTATTGAAATATGCCGTTTATTTTTTGAAAACTAATTCTGCCATCCGCAATGGTATGGCTGTTCTGCATTTTGGTATTCAACTGTCCACTTATTTGAAATCGGTTGGTTTTGTCGCGCAATTGGGTGGCCATCGAAGTAAAGTTTTGGTTAATTTCTTTCGCGCCCAAAAAACAAAATTGATTGGAAACCTGCACCCACGAATTGTTGCGCAGCACTTTTTCAACACTAATATTATTGACAAACGGCTGCTGGAGGTATTTTACGCGGCTAAATTCAACGAACGCGGTAGGTCTGCTCAGTAGCAGATTGCTTATGCCCAATCCGATACCATTATTTAACCGCGACGTGAGGCGTACATGGTTTAAGGATCTGGAGTTTTCCTGAATAAAGCCGGCTGGTGAAATAAAATAAGGTAAGAATATTCGGTCGTCCATGTAGAGCAATTGATCCGATAGGTTTGTTTTTTGAAATAAACCCGGCTCTTCCGTAAAGAATTGACGAAAAGAGGGTTGCTGGACTTTGCTAAAATTAGAAAGTAAATAGGAAAAGTCTTTGTTCGCCAATGTTCTTTCGGTAAAAAAAGAAAAGTCGAGGGTGGAGGCAGTCCCAATCCCAATCTTTCCATCCATTGCGGCATTTACCGGAGTGTCTTTAATGGACTCTTGGTCTGATCCCGCCGCCTGCGCCAACACCGCCACGCCCAACCGCTGTTTGGTTCTCCCAATCACTAAATTTTCCAAAGTCCCATACTGCAACACCCGGTCGCGCACCAAAGGATCCGTGGGGTTCCAGTTGGAGATTTCGCCCGTGCCGGGGTCGCGCCGGGTAATTTGTACGCCCCAGTTTGTATTCTGTTTGGAAAAACGCAATGCCGTGAAGGGAATAAAAAATTCGGCGGTCCAGCCATCGGCGCGGCGAGCAGTGCGCACCCGCCAATGGGTATTAAAATTGACTTCCGTTGCCGTACTGGTGGCGCGTTGTTCTACCCGCTGACCAAAGGCATTGACCGTAAATTCAAAGGCATTTTGGTCGTCGTTCCAGGTATCAAAACCCAGGGTAAGGTTATCGCCGGTACCGGTTTGGTCGCGCAAACTGCCCTCGTTGCGCAGGTTATTACTACTGCAAATGGCCGCCACGTAAATGCCCTCCGGCGTGTGGATCATCCAGGCTTTGGTGGGTGATTGGGGCGTTTTTCCGGCGGTGGGCAGGGTAGTGGTGAACTGGTCAAACACCGGCAAATCCCGCAAACTGTCTTCTTCCACGAGGCCGTCAATGGTGGGCAGGGTAACGCGAAAGGGAATGTCGTAGGTGCGTTGCGCGGAGGTGTAGATTTGCCAGAAAAGACCAACGATAATCAGGAATGTCGTTTTTAAGTTCATAAAAAGAATGGTTATTGTGAAAGATATACCGCTCTAATGATGCGTTTTATGCGCTAACTTTGCGGCATGAAAATAGGACTCATGTCGGATACCCACGCGCACTTGGATGCAAAAGTATTTCAATATTTTGAATCCTGCGACGAAATTTGGCACGCCGGTGATTTTGGCACCCTTCAAATTATTGACCAATTGCGGGCGTTTAAACCCTTGCGCGGTGTGTACGGCAATATTGACAATAACGCAATTCAGGTCGAAATGCCGCTTGATCTCCGTTTTGAATGCGAAGGCGTGCCGGTTTTTATGACCCATATCGGTGGTTATCCGGGCCGGTATCATCCGCGCGTTCGTCCCTTGTTGGAAGAAAACCCACCCGTCAACGGCCTGTTTATTTCGGGCCATTCGCATATTTTGAAGGTTATGCCCGATAAAAAATTGCAGTTTTTGCACATCAATCCGGGTGCCTGCGGTAATGAGGGTTGGCACCAAATAAAAACCCTCGTGCGTTTTGACATCGCCGAGGGTAAAATTAGTAATTTGGAGGTGATTGAAATTGGTAAGCGCGGGTAAAGTACCGCCGAACCCCGTTCGGCGCACAAATGGCCACTAATGAACTGAATCCTAAAAATAACGCCCCATTTTCGGGTGTTCAACGATGATTTTCCGCAACGCCGTCATGTTCACTTCGCCCTGCTGGCTCCACACTACTTTTCCACCCGGTTCTACCAAAACGGTGTACGGCAACGCACCGTTCCATTTGGGATCAATGGCCTCGATTAACGCGTAATTGTCGTCTTCGCCAAAAATATAATTGCTAACACCGGAGTGTTTTTCCTGCAAAAAGCGCAACACATTGGCCTCTTTGGCGGGTTTATCGGCCGAAATGGACACGAATTCAAAATCGCGCGCGCCGTACATGCGTTGTAGTTTCAAAAAATCGGGGTATTCCAACACGCAGGGACCGCACCAGGTCGCCCACACGTTGATAAGGCGTAATTTGTTCGAATCTTTGTTGCTAACCACATTTTTGATGCCTTGTTTGTCCAATTTCACCAAGGTGACCGGGCGACTTTGCCACTCCTTTTCCGTTTTTTCCTGGTAGGCATTTTTCCACGCCCATTTGGTCGAACAACCAAAGGTTTTGGTGACGGGTTGGGCCACTTCTTTATCGGCCAATAGGGCATCTAAGGCGGCGCGAAGGTCTTCGGCGTTGGCTTTTCCGGGTTTTTCGATGGCATCGAAGCGGCCGTTGTAGCGCAATTTGCGTTGTTGATCGAACACAAAAACGTGGGGTGTTGCCACCGGACCGTATTTGATCGAAACGGCTTCATTATCGCCGTCGTAAAGGTAAGGAAAGTTGAATTTTTGATTGGCCGCCCGGATTTTCATGGCTTCGTAGTCGTCGTTGAGGTCGGTATAACCCTCTTCTTCGTACAACAACGCCGGCGGGCTATTGGGCGAAATGGCCACAAAAGCCACGTTTTTGCTTTTGTAATCGGCGCAAACTTTTACCAATCGCTCTTCGTAAGCCTGGGCCGTGGGGCAATGGTTACAGGTGAACACGACCACCAAAATTTTGGCCGATTTAAAATCGGATAACTGGTAAAATTTGCCGTCGGTGGCGGGTAGTTTAAAGTCCGGGGCGGTAGCACCAATGGCCAACGTCGGTACGGGTTGTTCGGCTACAAGCACGGGATTTTGTTTAAAACCTCCCGCAGAAGCGGTGGTCGGGAGGGTGGATTTGTGGCAACCTACGCACAAAGCAAGGGCTACAAAACACGTAAATAGAGGTTTTAGCATACGTTTATTCTAATTTGTAAAGTTTTTACGAAGCGTCAAAGTTATTTGACTTTTGACCAATTTTTATACTTTTGCCCGTCAAAACTAAAGCCACCTTCGGCAACATTATTTTTTGCAAATGTCAAAACAACATAAAAAATCAGCCGGTACGCCCGCAACGCCCGTCGTTAAGACTGTGCAGCAACCATCAGAAGGGCGCACTCCATTGTTTTACGCCGGTGTATTGGCGGCTATTGCGGCCGTGTTGTACCTGCCCACCCTGGGCCACGGGTTTGTGTTGGATGATCCGCTGGTCACCACCTTAAACGCCTATGTGCAAAAAGGATTTGGTGGTATCGGGGATATTTTGAGCCATAGTTACCGCGCCGGGTCGTCGGTTTCCACCGATTCGGAGTACATGTACCGCCCGTTATCGGTGGTGGCTTTTGCCATCGAATGGGCTATTGCGCCCAAATCGGCGGGTATTCACCACTTTATGAACGTATTGTGGTACGCGTTTTCGGTGGGTCTCACTTTTATTACCCTGCGCAAACTGCTCGGTGCCGAACGCTGGTTGGTGGCTTTTGGGGCGACGTTGTTGTTTGCGATTCACCCCATTCACACGGAGGTGGTTGCGAACATCAAAAGCCGCGACGAGATCATGAGTTACGCGTTTTCGGTGTTGTCGTTGTATTACCTGCTGGCGGCGGGCGAAGGCCAAAAAAATGGCGTTGCGATGGCGCTGGGGGCGTTTTTTCTGGCCCTTTTGTCCAAAGAAGGCGCGGTAACCTTGCTGTTTATTGCTCCACTCGCGTTGTATATTTTTCAAAAAGACCAGGATTGGCGGCGCGGTTTGCTGCTGTTTGCCCCGTTTATTGCGTGGTTTTTGCTGCGTTTTCTTATTATGGGCAAATTGTCGTACACCCCCGATTTTAACGATAACCAATTGGTGGCCGCCAGTTTCGGCGAACGCTGGGCAACTGGTATTTTGGTATTGGGCAAATACCTCCAATTACTGCTGGTGCCCGTCGGTTTATCGTGGGATTATTCGTACAACATGATTCCAACGGTAGGTTGGGGTAATGCGGGTGCTATTGTTTCGCTCCTGATTCACGTGGCATTGGGTGTTTTGGGTATTTGGGGTATCAAACACCGCCACCCCTTGGCTTTTTGTGCCTTGGCTTACCTCGCCTCGATGGCCTTGTACAGCAATTTGGCCATGTTGATCGGCACCATGATGGGCGAGCGCCTCACGTACCAGGGATCCATTTGGTTTTGTTTGGCCGTGGTATTGGTTTTGGCAAAAGTTTTAAAATTAGAAAATAACGCGAATTTAAACCAGTTTTTGGCCTCAAAAAATGCCACAACTTTGGCGGCAGTATTGGGCGTTGTGGCGTTGGCGGGTGCTTTTTTAACGGTGCAGCGCAGTAGTGCCTGGAAAAGCAACTATACCCTTGTTACCACGAATGCACCCGAAACGATGAATAGTTTCCGGGCGCAACAGGCCATTGGTGAAGAAACTTTGCTGAAATACGTGGACAAATCAACACCGCCTTCCGATACGGCCGCGTTGTTGACCCAGGCTCTGAAAGGTTTTGAACGCAGTTACGCGTTGCGGCCTACCTTTAATAATACCCTCGGTTTGGGTAATGTTGCTTATTTTGAAAAGAATTTCCCCAAAGCGATTCAGCATTTTGTAGAATC
>JAAFJN010000022.1:23573-81180 GCA_013298845.1 Chitinophagales bacterium | reverse complement strand
TAATGGCCAGGTAAGTGTGTGTACAGGAACACCGTACAGTTACACCTTTAGCAGCCTGCCACCGCCCGGCACCGTATTAATTTGGAGCATTACCGGCGGCACGTTGTACGGCGGGGCCGGTCAAACCGTTACTGCCCAGTGGAATGGCATTCCGCCCATGACACTTTCGGTAAGAACCATGAGTACACAGGCACCATTTTGCACCTCCAGCCCGCTGACTTTTACCATTACAAACTATACCGCGCCCACTACGTTTGTGAGTGGACCAGCCACGGCATGCGTTAATGAGACCAAACCTTATACCACGTCATTGTCTACACTGGCAAATTACACGAACTTGCAATGGAGCGTATTCCCACTGACTGCCGGTAGTGTGGTCAGTGGACAAGGTACCCCCAACATCAATGTGTTGTTCAATACCAGCGCGCCACCAGTGGTTCAAATTATTTGCACGGCTACCGTTTGCGGTTCACCCGTAACGCACGCCTTTAACGTAAATGTAACCCAAATTCCCTCGTTTACCATCAACGCCAATCCATCTCCGGCCTGCCAAGATCAATCGGTAGCGTTGTCACTCAGCCCCACCACCGGCATTAGTGCGGTATCCTGGAACTTTGGTGACGGATCTCCAGCCGGATCGGGCATTAGCACGTCACACCCTTGGGTAGCGGCCGGATCTTACCCGATCAATGCGCAGGTTACGTTGAATATTTGCGGCGGGCCAACAGTAACGGCCACGAAAACGCTGAATGTATTGCCCCTGCCAATAGTGAGTATTTCATCGCCTAACGGGTACGTGATTTGCCCCCCGACGACGACTATTAACCTCGTAGCCACCACCCAGTTCACTTGTAATTACCTTTGGTCAACGGGGGCCGTCACGCCGACGATAAGCGTTACTACACCCGGTGTTTACACGGTAACAGCCACCAACCCCGCCACGGGATGCACCTCCAGTTCGTCCATTCAGGTAGTGACTTGTGGCAACTGTAACAGTTCTTGTATCAGCGCAACACCACCGTGGACGTTTACTGCAACCCCCAACTGTGACAGTTACACCTTTACGCCCAATACAACGGCTGCTATATTTAACAGTTGGAATTTTGGCGATTTAACCGGCAATGTAACAGCCGGAGCAAGCCCGGTAACGCACACTTATGCCCACCCCGGATATTATCAGGTTCGTTTAACAACCATTGATCCGATAAATGGATGTGTAATGATCGTTCAACAAACCGCGACGGTGAAGTTTAAAGGAGGGTTCTCCTTTACTTTTAACTGTTCTTCAGGTACCATGCAAACGGTACTGACGGATCGTTCGGAGTATTTACCCATTTTTACCCCCACCGTTAATTGGTACGAAGTAGGTAACCCCCTGCCCATTGGCAGTGGTTCGGTATTTAACGCTACCCTTAGCCCTGGCCCACACAATATTTATATGGGTGTTATGGACGGAGCGCTACTCTGTGTAAGTCCGACCCAAACCATTAACGTACCCGGCATGCCAGCGGCCATGTTTACCCACAACGCCCCCGTTTGCGAGGGTGTACCGGTGGATTTCCTAAACACCTCTACGGGTGCCATTACGGGCCAAAACTGGAACTTCGGTGATAGTGCGACTTCGGGTGTTGTAAGCCCCGACCGCACTTACGATGCGCCGCCAAACGCCTTTACGGCGACTTTAACGGTGACCAATAACTGGGGTTGTTCATCTGCTACCAGCACGGTTATCCCGATCACTTCGCGCGGGGCCAACCCAACCATTACGATGTCGCCCAGTTCACCGCAGTGCCAGGGCACACCGATTAACCTGTTGGCCAACCCCGGCGCGTTACCACCGGCACTCACCTACAACTGGTACAATAGTGTTGCACCACCCGTTACGGTGGCTACAACCCCCGGTTTTTCACCCGCGCTCAGCGGCACTTACGGCGTTAATGTAACCGATGGCAATGGCTGTGTTTATAATGTATTGAGCAGTCCGGTGATTTATTTACCACCGCCCGTGGTACAAATTGTGGGCAAAACCGATTATTGCGTGGGTGAATCCATCCAACTGTCGGCCAGCCTGGGTTCTCCCGGCTTTACGTACAACTGGAGTATTGCCACTCCCGGCGGCCCAACCAGCCAAAGCGGAGCAAACGTAACCGTTCCCGGCAATACACCCGGCACTTACACCTTTACCGTAACCATCACGCATACGGCTTCCGGTTGTACCAATACCGGCTCATTGTCGGTTGTCGTGCACGCCGGTGTAACGGGTTTGGGTATTTCCGCCAGTTCTAACTGTGAACCATCTACGCTGACGGCTTCCGGCACGGGCGCAGTGAGTTACAACTGGAGCACCGGCGACAACACGGCTTCTACTCTCGTCACACAGGGCGGATTTTATTCCGTTATCGCCTCCGACGCGTGGGGCTGTACCGCAAAGGCCACTTATGATTTGCCCGGTCGCCCCGACTTGAGCAATACCATGACGGGTTGTTACGAATTTTGTGAGCCGGTAAAATGGCAGGCCACGGCTTGCGCCGGTTGCACGTACCAGTGGTATTTGAATGGTGTTGCTATTCCGGGTGAAATAAACCCGGCAATCACCATGAGTACTTCGGGTACCTATACCGTTGAGGTGAGTAACGGCCCCGGCTGTACCTCCGAAAGCGACCCGATTGACATTAGTATTTCCACTAATCCCGACGCTTGTTTTAAATGCGAAGTAAAAGTGGAAAACGCAGCGTTCGAATGCATTGGTATTGATCCGGCTACGGGTAACGTTATCTATAATTTTGCCGTTACCGTTCAAAACTACGGTGGTGCACTGCACGGTTTATACGTACTGACGCCATTTGGTCCGGCTACGCTTGATAACCCACCCAGCGGCTACTTACCCGGTGGTGGTGCGTACACGACGCTTACCGGCCAGTTTATCTGGAACGGTAACTCCAGCACTGATTGCATCGAATTCGGTGGTTTCCTCACGCCCAACTGCGAACAATCGGAACTTTGCCGATTCCGTTGGTGCGGCGAATTGCCCAAGTGCTGCGACAAAGCCTGCGACCTGAAAATCAAGGATGTTAAAGGCGAATGCATTGGCAATGGCTTTTACGAAATGACCATTACCATCGAAAATTACGGTTGTACTTTGTTTGACGGATACATTAAAGGAAACAACGGCATTTTTGCACTTTCACCATCTACCATTCCGGTGGGCGTAAGCACCGTTACTGCTATCGTATCGGCTAACCCCGGTAACAATAGTTTTGTAGTATGCGCTTACAATTACAAAGGCAAACGCTGCTGCGTTGAATTTAACTACGAATTGAAGGACTGCAAAGACACCGATTGCCGTTTGGAAATTCGGGAACTGAAATTAACTTGTGTTGGCACCGACGACAATGGCAAACCCATTTACCAGTTTACCTTTACGGCAACGGGTGGCATTGCAGGTTCTAACGTGATTGTGGTTCCGTCCAATGGTTTTGTTAGTGCTGTGAGTTGGTCCTGGAGTGGCAGCAACTGCGATGTAACGGGCATTTACAGTGGTAATACCACCGGTGAAGTTTGCTTCTACGTGTTGACCATCAGCACCGATGATCCACCAAAAATTTGTTTTGGCAAAGGATGCACCGAAGTACCTCCTTGCGAACAAGGCGGCGGACGCTCCGGCGAACGCGGTAACAACGACCAGGTACGTACTTTGGGAGAAAGCAAAGGCTTTATCCTCGTGCCCAACCCCGCCGATGATGCCGTTCGGATTGATTTGCTGACCCCATCTAAAGGGGTATCGGCCATCCGAGTAACGGATATTACCGGTCGTGTTCGGGTCGAAAACCAGGCGATCAATAACAACCTGATGCTGAACACCCAACATTTACCAGCGGGTGTGTATTACGTGATTGTTACGGATAACAGTGGTGTATCGCACAGTCAAAAATTGATTATTGCGCGTCAATAATTTTTATTAGCATACGACAAACCAATGGGCATGTCCGGTGATTTCATCGGGCATGCCTTTTTCTTTTGGTCGCATTTATCGGATTCTTTCGGCAATTTTGGCCAACAACCACTCTTTTTCGGGCAAAACCGGCACTTGTTGTACTTCTTCGGCAATGGCTTGCAACTGGTCCTTTTTTAAATAATTGGACGCGGCAATTTTGTGGATATAATGGATAAATAAGCGATTAACGGTAATATGACTTTCGGGGGTTTTCTTTTTGTGGTCGGTCAAAAATTTGCGAAAACTATTCACCAAATCATCAAAAGGGTCGCCAATATTCATTTCGTAATAACACATCAGGCGCAAGCGGCGTTCGTCCATTTTGGTAAATATGTTGTCACAATGAAGCGTATTGATCATGTCGAGGGTTTTTAAAAAATCACCTCTTCCAAAATACAAATAGGCTTTACAGAGCGCCACAATATCTTCCCGTTCGGCGTAGGTAGGTACAATTTTATCGGCATTTTGCTGCAAAAACTGCTCTACCCAGTCAAACTCACGCAATTTCAAACCAAATATTGTAATATTTCGAAGCAAAACTGGCGACAAAAAACCATTGATATACAAAATACCCATGTCAATTTGCGTTCGGTACAAGTCAAAAACCTCTTTTAAAAATATCTCCCGTTCCAGGTGAATAATTGGCGCCGTATTGGCCAGATAAGAATACATAGCCCGCATCACCGGTGGATCAAGGTATTGCCGGTGTTGACAAATATCGTTTTTGAGGAGATAAAAATTTTCGGCCGTAGGCTCATTGAGCAATATCAATGCCTGATACCAAAGTTTTATCGAAGGAACACTGGTGAGATCGGTGGCTTTTATCCAATCCAAAAAAGCCGCCATTTGCGAAAAGTCGTAGTGAAACGTCGTACGATTGGCTTCGTTTTTGGCAAAACAATAGGTTTGCAACTTCGACATGGCGTAATAATGGTCTAATGCCTCGTTTTGCACGCCTAAATTATAATCCAAACTGGATTTGTCTTGAATAATATTGAGAAAAGACGAACGTTCAAATTCCAGCAACAACTTGTACCGGAAATAATATTCGTTCCGGTAAGGAATATCATTCACCAAGGCCTCGGCCTCATCCAAACAGCGGGGAACGTATTCTAAAAGTTGTTTTTTTTCAAAATATTTAGCCTGTAATAAGTGCCAGTGCACCTGGTGTTCTTCCAATTCCAATTGCACAACAAAATCCTTAATCAGCCCGGTTAACTTGGACATTACTTTCAAAACGGCCGTTTGAGGGTCAGATTGAATACTTTTTTTTCCGTAAATAAAACTATACGCATTTTGATAAGTCATTTTAGGACTATCAAATTGCGGAGCAAAGCCCAATAAAAAATTCATTAATTTTTTAATTGGCTCCTGGTTATTAAAGAACGGCGAATCAACCATCAATTTGAGTTGTTTCAATTCTTTTAGTGAAAAACTGGACAGTAGCCCGATCAAGCGCGAATCAGTCATAAATTGGGTAAATGTGCGAATTTAGGAGAAACAAAAATGCGGATAATTATTTGATTAACAATGGATTAAACAGAAATACATCAAAAAATACGGGGCAATGTACGGGAATTTTTCATTAAAACGTTCTTTATTCCCCCAACTACCTCGCATTAACTTTGCTGATGTAAGTGAAATAAAACTACAAAAAGCGATTCAACATGCATCATATAATAACAATTATCAAAAAGGGGTCAGGTAAACTCCTTTTTACGCTATTTTTAATCTCCACCTCTTTTCTCCAAGCCCAAAACTGCGCTGGAATTATCAACTTTGAAGCAGTTCAGTACGACCAATTTAAAGCAAAATACGAATGGACCAATGCCAATGATGCCAATTTCTACACTTTAAAAATCCAAATTAACAACCAACTTTATCTTACCACAGAGTTACCCGCAAATGCCTCCAATATTAATATTGAATTTAACCCTCATTTAAAACACAATGACCACGTAGAAGCGCAATTGACCAAACACTGCCCTTCCGGCGCAAAAACAGAAGCCATCAATGATTTTATTATCATCACTGATGCCGTTCTTTACCTCATTGGCGACCCTAAAAACAGCGGAAAAATCAAGGTAGAACCCGTTTACACCTTAAACGACAACCTTGATCCGGCCAATAATATTTGTGGTTTGTGCGAACCGGATTTTTTCCGGCTCACTTCGGGTTTTTATGCACCGTACGGCATTGCGGTTTCTACGGCAACCTCATTGCCCATGGAACAGGTGCGTTTTGATAAAGGAGAACTCTGCGGTTGCCTCGAAGGCGCCATTGCCGCCGGTATCATGGATGCGAACGGAGGCCCCGGCCCTCAATACACGGGTACGGCTTATCCTTGTAATATCACACCGTATTCTTTCCTGAAAGAAGACTGTGAACGCCGAGGCAAAGAGCGGTCGGAAGACGCACCGCTCCAAAAGAACACCCCAACACTCCGAATTAACCCCAATCCGGTGGTTAACAACGCTTTTGTTGATTTTACCCTGCCAAACGCTGCCAATGTACGCGTAGAACTCTACGATGTATTTGGCAACCCGGTGAAAACCCTCTTTACTTCGGATTTAACCGAAGCGGGCGTTCACCAGGTGTCATTCCAAACGAATGATTTGGTGTCCGGCGTTTATTATTGTACGTTGCGTACCGCCGAGCAGGTAGAAACAACGAAGTTTATTATTGCAAACTAAATCTAAAGTTCTTTCATAGTTCCATCTTTCTAAATAATCCTGTGTGTTCACTTTTGGGAAATACGTAGTACTTATTATATCAAATCCCAAAAAGCAGGATAAAATTTTTTACTGATCAGCCGTGTGATTAGGTCTTACACCGTACCATGTTCGTGTGTAAGACCTATTTTTTTTGTAGCCATGCTTCTCTTAGTACCTTTTTACCGACTCAATGATGTACAACGGCCGGTTTTTGATTTCGGCGTAGATATTGGACAAATAAATAGACATAATGTAAAGGTTCAGGCAGGTAATGGCAAAAAAGGAGGAAATCATTACCACCAAAAATGCCCAACCCGACAACACTGGCTGGTGATCGCCAAAAATATCAACGTTGGTGAATTTGACCTTAATGGCATTAACAATGGCAACCCCGGCCACCAACACAGAAAACATAAAGATCCAAAACAGCACCGAGCGCAAAAAATCAGTAAACGACGTAATGGCCACCAAAGCCGTTCGTACCTGCTCGCCAAAACGCATATCCGGCTCAACGGTTAAAGGCTCCTCCACTTCCACAAAAGCGTTGCTGTAACCCACCATTGCGTAATTCGCTTTGATGTAGTGGCTGTTTTCGCGCAGGCGCAGCAATGAGTTCAAGGCCCGGCGGCTAATCACGCGGGAGTGGTGCGCACGCGGGTCAATTTTTAACCCCGAATACCGCCGTAGAATAAAATAAAACACCCGGTACAACAATTTGGTCGCCACCGGCATCCGGCGTTCGTGGGCGCGGAGGTACACCATGTCAAAATTTTCGCGGCGGCTTTTTTCAAAAACAGCGCTCAATAACTGCGGGTGCGCCGCAAAGGCCGTTTCAAAAATAACGGTGTAATCGCCGTTGGCCCGATCCAGGGCCGCTAACAAAGCGTTGTTGCGGTCCACCCGCGCACTGAGGTTGAGCAAAAAAACGTGTTGCCGCAATGCCTCCGGTAATTCCCGGATAACGGCGTCAATGTCGCCGGTCCAATTGCCGTTGTTCACCAATACAAATTCGTAATCGGTGTATTGTTCGCGTAATTCGGCGTATAAACCCTCTAACCAAAGGCGCAATTGCGCAATATCGCGGGGCGAATGAAGGACGTTGACGACTGAAATAAAAACCTGTTGCATAATTCAGGGGCAAAAATGAGAAGTTCAACGCACACATATCATACCTTTGTGCCGGTTTAGCAAAAATTTTGATTAAAAACATGAGACAACAAATCGTCGCAGGCAACTGGAAAATGAATACGACCATCGCGGAAGGCGTGGCTTTGGCCAAGGCCGTGGTTGAAAAAGTAGAAAACCCACGCGGAAAAGTCGTTTTTGGCGCACCCGCTACGCACTTAGACGCCGTTTCGCGCACCATTGCCGGCAACCAACACTTTGGCTTGGCGGGGCAAAACTGCCACCAGGAAGAAAAAGGTGCTTACACCGGCGAAATTTCCGCCGATATGCTGCTGTCGGCCGGAGCCGATTACGTCATTTTGGGACACTCCGAGCGCCGCCAATATTTTAAAGAAGACAATGCCATGCTGGCTAAAAAAGTGAACCTCGCCCTGAGCAAAGGACTGAAACCCATTTTTTGCTGCGGCGAACCGTTAAATATCCGCGAAAAAGGCTCCCACGTGGCCTATGTTTCGCGCCAACTCAAAGCGAGCCTCTATCACCTTACCGAAGAGCAGTTCCGCCAAATTGCCATTGCCTACGAACCCATTTGGGCCATTGGTACGGGTAAAACGGCTTCCAGCGCCCAGGCCCAGGACATGCACCTGGCCATTCGCAAAGCCGTAAGCCGCAAATACGGTAAAAAAGTGGCCAACGCCACCACCATCCTCTACGGTGGTTCGTGCAACGCCGCTAACGCCGCCGAACTGTTCAGCCAACCCGACGTGGATGGCGGCCTCATCGGGGGTGCGTCGCTGAAAGCCGATGACTTTGTAACCATCATCAACGCGCTGAAATAAACCATGAAAATCCTGATTCTCGGTGGCGGCAACATGGGTCTAACCTATGGGCAGAGTCTTTTGCGCAGCCGCATCGTTACGTCGGAACAACTCATGGTGCTGTGCCGGACGTACGAAAAAGCCAACTTACTCAGCCAACACCACGACGGGCGCTTTTTTAGCGATCCGCAGCACTGCGTTCCCGACGCGGATTTGCTTATTTTGGCCGTAAAACCGCAGGATTCGGGGCGTTTATTCGAACAAATTAAACCATTTATCCAACCCGATCAGGTATTTATCAGCATTATGGCCGGGGTGAAAATGAACAAAATTGCGGCGGCGTTGGGGGTCGAAAAAGTGATTCGCGCCATGCCCAACCTGCCCGCGCAAATCGGGGCGGGCGTCACGGCTTTTACGTCCACCGATACCGTTACCCGCATCGAATTGGTGATGGTGCAAAACTTGTTGAGCACAACGGGTAAAACCTTGTACGTGGAAAATGAAGATATGATTGACGCGGCCACGGCCATTTCCGGTTCCGGCCCGGCTTATGTCTTTTATTTTATGAAAGCCATGATCGAATCGGCCCAAAATATGGGTTTTAGCCAATCGGAAGCCGAACTGCTCGTCAGCCAAACCTTTACCGGCGCGGTGGACCTCTATAATAAATCTGACCTCTCCTGCCAGGAATGGATTGGAAAAGTTGCCAGCAAAGGGGGAACTACCGAGGCGGCTTTGCGTGTTTTCAACCAAAACGAACTCCATAACGATATTATGGAAGGCGCAATGGCGGCACGTAACCGCGCGCGAGAGTTGGGAGTGTGAATGGAGTGATGAGTGAATAGTGATGAGTGAATAGTGATGAGTGAATAGTGATGAGTGAATAGTGATGAGTGAATAGTGATGAGTGAATAGTGATGAGTGAATAGTGATGAGTGAATAGTGATGAGTGAATAGTGATGAGTGAATAGTGATGTATCTTGATATAGTATAACTTTTTTGTAACTATCCAGCCGCTTTGCACAGTGAAAACGAACGAAAATCGGACTTTCCCGCCATCTATGACCTCGGCAGAGGTCAAATATTGGTAGAATCCGCAGTTATGCCGTTTTTTTGACCTCGGAGAGGTCGTACATTGGTGGCTCTTATCGGACAAATGACACCAATGTGTGACCTCTCCGAGGTCAAAAAACATTGATTATCAATTCATTGCTACCAATATTCGACCTCTCCGAGGTCATTGGTAAGCGGCTGGATAGTTACACTTTTTTGATGCATCTTTTAAAAACAACAATTTTTTTAGAGGTACGGGCGGCCCTTTTGGTCGCCCTTCAACAAATTCAACCACAATAAAAATGTCGAATTTTATCGAAGAACTGAGGTGGAGAGGATTAATCCACGATAGCACGCCGGGGGTAGAAGAGCACTTGAACAGCGGCGTGATTAAGGGCTACATTGGGTTTGATCCCACCGCGCCTTCTTTAACCATTGGCAACTACGTGCAAATTATGTTGCTGCAATTCCTGCAACGCGCTGGTCACCAACCGGTGGTGTTGTTGGGTGGTGCCACGGGCCGCATTGGTGACCCGTCGTTTAAGGAAAAAGAACGCGATTTAAAATCTTACGAAGAACTGGATCGCAACACGGCGCACCAAATGGAGCAGTTTAAACAATTGCTCGATTTTTCACCCGAACGCCCCAACGCGGCGACTATGGTGAACAACTACGATTTTTACGCCAATATGAACGTGTTGGAATTCCTGCGCGACGTGGGTAAATTCCTCACGGTGAATTATATGTTGTCGAAAGAAAGTGTAAAACGCCGCATTGAGGGTGAAACAGGCATTTCTTTTACCGAATTTAGTTACCAATTGCTGCAAGGTTACGACTTTGTATTGCTCAACGAACACCACGGTATAACCCTGCAAATGGGCGGCAGCGACCAATATGGCAACATTACTTCGGGGGTGGAATTGGGGCGTAAAATTAAAGATACCAAGTTGTACGCCGTTACCACGCCGCTGCTCACCAAAGCCGATGGCACTAAATTTGGCAAATCGGAAACGGGCAATATTTGGCTGGATGCCAACCTGACGTCGCCGTACCAGTTCTACCAGTTCTGGCTCAACGCCGATGACCGCGATGTACCGAAGTTTTTGCGTTATTTTTCGTTCAAAAACCGCGCGGAAATTGAAAAAATGGAAGCCAACCTGAGCCTGTTGGATATTAAAAAGATTTTTGCCGAAGAAATTACCCGGCGTATCCACGGCGATGCGGCCTTTGAAGCGGTGATGGGCGTATCCAAATTATTGTTTGACCCCAAAGCCGATAATGCAACCTTAAATGCGCTCAGCGAAGCGGATTTACAAACGGTAGCCAATGAAATTCCAGCGCCGGGGTTGGACTTGGCAAAGTTGCAACCGGGACTCAATATCGTTGACTTGTTGGTCGAAACCGGAGTTTTATCCAGCCGTGGTGAAGCCAAAAAAGCCGTTCAGGGCAACGGGGTTTCGGTCAATAAAATCAAAATTACGGCCCTCGATCACACCGTAACCACCGGCGATTTGCTGTATAACCAGTACTTATTGCTGGAAAACGGCAAAAAAAACAAGTATTTAGTGAAGAGTGAAGAGTGAAGAGTGAAAAGTGAAAAGTGAAAAGTGAAAAGTGAAAAGTGAAAAGTGAAAAGTGAAAAGTGAAGAGTGAAGAGTGAAAAGTGAAGAGTGAAGAGTGAAGAGTGAAGAGTGAAGAGTGAAAAAAGCCTTTTTAAACACTTAAAATACATATTATGCGACTAGCAAATCACATCGAATTCTTATTTTTTTGATAAAAAAACGCCTTACGGCGGGCAAACTATTCACTATTCACTCTTCACTATTCACTAAAAAAGATGTTAAACGAAAAATGGAATACCCTTTTTGATACGCTGAAATCCACCGGATCGAACCTGAAAGATATGGTGACGGAAAAGGGACAAGCGGCCATGGAGACGACCATTGAGGCCATTGAAAAGTGGTTGGAAGAGTTCCCCAAAATTGAAAGTTATGGGTTAACCGTTTCCAATTTTTCGTTTATCATGCGCCTCAGCCCGTCGCTGGAAGTAGAACTAAAAGGTGATCACGCCGACTTCCCGATGGAGCGGCTGGAGGCGATTTTGAAAGAAAATAAATCCACCAGCCTGACGGGAATGGTGTTTACGTCCATCCGAACGGCCTACCGCTTACACGCCAAAATTGCCAAACAACCCGAAGACTTGCTTTTGGTAAAAATCAAATTATCGTTATCACCCGAAATATCGGTTTTTATCGGCAAAATTCGTGTAAATTAGCACCATTAGCCCAAGATTAAACTGTACAATGAACTATATCGTATATGACCTCGAAGCGACCTGCTGGGAAAATGGACCGGGAGATCAGGAAATGGAAACCATCGAAATTGGCGCATTCCGCATCAATGACTTCGGCGAAATTCGGGGTAAATTCAGTCGGTTTATCCGACCGGTGATTAACCCTTCCCTCTCCGATTTTTGCATGGGCCTCACCACCATTCGGCAGGTAGATGTTAACCGCGCCGATACTTTTCCCACCGTCATTGAAGAATTTAAAGAATGGGCGCGCATTGAACAGGGCGACGAAGATTACGTGTTGTGCTCCTGGGGGAGTTTTGACCGGAAAATGTTTATCAAAGATTGCCAATTGCACCTGCTGGAATCCGATTGGGCCAAACAACACATTAACCTCAAGGAACAATACTCCAAAATGAACCGGATGCACCGGGGCCTGGGTTTGCAAGCCGCCCTCAAACGCGAAGGTATCCTGTTTCAGGGCATTCCGCACCGAGCCATCTCCGACGCCGAAAACACCACGGAAATTTTTCTGAAATACTTCGGAAGTTGGAAACTCTGATCAGACAGTATCCATATTGTTTTTACACCACCATAACGCTGTACCATGCGCCTTTTACTACTGCTCTTTGCCGTCTTTACCTTTTTCGCCGCCACGGCCCAATCGCCCGACAATACGTTTGTGCGCGACCAGTACACCAAAACCGAAATCATGATCCCGATGCGCGACGGGATTAAATTGTTTACGTCCATTTATACGCCAAAAGACACCACCAAAAAATACCCCATTTTGCTCAAAAGAACGCCGTATTCGTGCTCGCCTTATGGCGCGGATCAATACGTGGGTGGTTTTCAGAACATGCACCTGGCCAAAGAAGGGTATATTTTTGTGTTTCAGGACGTGCGCGGCCGCTACATGAGCGAGGGCGAATTTGTGGACGTACGCCCTTACCAACCCAAAAACAACCCGGCTCCGCCCGTCGCTCCCAAGAAAAAAGGCAAAAAGGATAACACACCCGCCCCGGCTCCCGTCATTGACGAAGCCACCGATACTTACGACGCGGTGGAATGGCTCATCAATAACCTCCCCAACGACAATGGTAATGTGGGCGTGTACGGCATTTCGTACCCCGGATTTTATTCCACCATGGCCATTTTGGCCGATCACCCGGCCATTAAAGCGGTATCGCCCCAGGCCCCGGTGACGGACTGGTTTATTGGCGATGATTTTCACCACAACGGCGCCTTTTTTATGATGGATGCCTTTTCGTTTTATTCCGGTTTTGGTTTGCCCCGCCCCCAGCCTACTACCCAGGGCAATCCCGGATTTAGCGAATGGAATACCCCCGATAACTACGATTTTTATTTAAAAGCGGGCGCTTTGCGCAATTTTAACGAAAAATACCTGCACAACAAGGTGCCGTTTTGGAACGAACTTTTGCAGCACCCCAACTACGACGACTGGTGGAAAGCCCGCAATCCGCGCCCGCACCTGAAAAATATTCGCCCGGCGGTGATGACTGTCGGTGGTCATTTCGACGCCGAAGATTGTTTTGGTGCCTGGAATCTCTACAAAGCCATTGAGCAGCAAAACCGCCCGGATGTCTCCAACCGCATTGTGATGGGTCCGTGGGTGCACGGCGGCTGGGCGCGGGGCAAAGGCGACCGTTTGGGCAATGTGGTGTTCAACACCGCCACCAGCGAGCACTACGCCAAAGAAATTGAATTCCCGTTTTTTGAATACTATTTGAAAGGCAAAGGCAGCCTTCCCCTTTCCGATGCAACCATTTTTGAAACCGGCTCCAATACCTGGACGAGTTACCCGCAATGGCCACCAGCCAATACAACTTCGGTGAAATATTACCTCGGTGCGGCGGGCAACCTGAGCACCCAGCCGGGCAACGCCACTGCGTTTGAGGAGTTCGTTAGTGACCCGGCCCACCCCGTTCCCTACACCGAAGACGTGCACTTGCGCCGCACCCGCGAATACATGACCGATGACCAGCGTTTTGCCGCCCGTCGCCCGGATGTATTA
The DNA here is from genome assembly GCA_013298845.1 of Chitinophagales bacterium. Classification (GTDB taxonomy): domain Bacteria; phylum Bacteroidota; class Bacteroidia; order Chitinophagales; family Saprospiraceae; genus M3007. The sequence goes on along the minus strand of JAAFJN010000022.1, from coordinate 67,151 downwards.
ACGTACAGCACCGCCGTCCTCACCGAAGACCTGACCGTTACCGGCCCCATTATGGCGGAATTATTGGTGGCCACCACGGGCACCGACGCCGATTGGGTGGTGAAAGTGATTGACGTATTCCCGGATACCTTATCCACGGTGGAAAATGGCACGCCGATGGGCGGCTACCAAATGCTGGTTCGGGGTGAAATTATGCGCGGTCGTTACCGCAACAGTTTTGAACAACCGGAAGCCTTTACGCCGAATACCGTCGCCAGCGTCAATTTTGAACTGCCCGACGTGGCCCATACCTTTAAAAAAGGCCACAAACTGATGATTCAGGTCCAAAGCAGTTGGTTCCCGCTCGCCGACCGCAATCCGCAGCAATTTGTCAATATCTACGAATGCACCGACGCCGATTTTATCAAAGCCACCCACCGGGTGATGCACGGTTCGGCGATTCGGTTTTTGGTAAAAAAGGGGAACAATTGAACATCGAACACCGAACACCGAACAGCGAATATCGAACACCGAACAGCGAACAGCGAATATCGAATAATTGAATGTCGAACACCGAACGCCGAATATCGAACGCCGAAGTGTGGAACACCGAACATCGAACACCGAACGCCGAAGTAGTGTTAATTGAATAAGGTTTAAATTCGCCGTAGAGCATGATGTGGCTTTATCCCGCGTTTGAGTGACGATATTCGCCATTCGACATTCAAATATTCGCTGTTCAACACTTCGCTGTTCGGTGTTCGATGTTCGGTGTTCGATGTTCAAATATATGCTGTTCAACACTTCGCTGTTCGATGTTCGCTATTCGATGTTCGCTGTTCGCTGTTCGACATTCAATTATTCCCCGCTTGCATAAAGTGTTTTGCAAAAAAACGTATGCTCGCGAGCATCTTTCGCATCGCAGACGCTTACGAGCACGCGTTTTTTACTGAACACATCGTGCCAGCGGTGCAGGAAACGAGTAAATCTTGATTGGATTTTAAAACGGGGTAAAAAATAATTGAAAAAAATTAACTAAGAATGACCTTGCATCTTCTATTAAAGTCTGTATATTTGTATTGAAAATATTTTTTTAGTTAGAAATCCTTCCTGCTGTTGTAGACCAACAAAGAATCATCCATTTTGTTAGCGAAGCATTCAGTAAATGCGGATGCAAAATTTAAAAATAATTCAAACTTTAATTTTTCTATGAAAAACACTTTCATTTTTTCGATTTTACTCCTCACTATCTTCGCCTCCTGTAGGAAAGAGGATACAACTGATGTGGTCGAAGGCCTTCCTAACATGAAGGATTTTCTCGGCTTGGCCAACGCCAAAAAAAATGGAGCCATCAACCTGAGTTCACAAAAAACTTTTGATATATACTCGAATTCAGGCCAACGAGACCATGTTTTTGTTAATGGAAAGTTCTGGAATGACGATTTAGTTACTCAAAATTACGGTGCCCTTTCCATAGATAGTTTCATCCTGGCACCGGGTTCGGACGGCAAGTATCAATCAGACTTCTCCAACGTGGCTGATTTAAAGCGGTCATTTGGCAAAACAGTAACGTTTCAGGTGGACAAAGGCGACACAGAACGAACAGTGGTTTTACAATCCGGTTTTTACGTTCCTGCCGATCTCATCGTCAGTTCCCCCATAAAAACAGCCCAAAATCAAGTGTTGCAACAAAGCACACTTATTACTTGGAATCAAGATGCCCAAAACACAAAAGGCGTTTACATACTCATAGAGTTTGACCCGGAAGAAGAGGAAAATGCAGCCTTTAATAACGGAATTCGAACCTATCGCTATAATCTGATTCAGACGGATGATGACGGCTCATTCGCTTTATCACCGAATGATTTTTCAGATATGCCCGCCGGCGCGACCATTAGTTTATGGATCGGGCGAAGCAACTATGAAATCATTGACGGCGCAGACGGCATTAATCAATACGCAATAACGGCCTATACTTTTGCCCGTGATGTATTTACTTTAGGACAATAAAGTAGCATTTTACATAACCTGAAGGGGTAAAAATACAGGCAACAATTGTATTTGCATCCCTTCAGTTTTGCGTTTTTATCAGAGCGGTTAAACCACCACAATCAAGGCACCATTTTGCTCTCCACGTAAAAATTCGGGTCCACTGTTAAAGCACCATTCCCACCGCGCCGACGGACGGTTTGCCACTCCGTAGTAGGGTAAATAAACGTAAACTTACCGGGGCTAAGTTCCACTTTTACCGGCATATCAAAACCCGGCAGACAGTTCGCCCAGCGGTACTGTAATTGGCGGCGTTCGGTGCGGTATTCCAGCACCGGAATGGCCGTTTGGCGCAAGTATTGGTCAAAAACGCGGTGCAGGTCGCGGCCGCATTTTTGGCTGATATACTGCTCAATTTCCGCCGTGGTGACCGTTTTATGGTAAAAATGCTGGTTCAAACCCCGCAAAATACCGCGCCATTTAGCATCATCGTTCACCACCTGACGGATGGTGTGGAGCATGTTTCCACCTTTATAATACATGTCACCGGGCGGCTCCGCGTTTACACCGTAAAAAGGGGGAATAATGGGCGAGCGGTTTTCAATTAGTTTGCGGCAACCGCGCACGTATGCTGCGCCCGCCTCTTTGCCAAACATAAACTCGGTGTACAGTGATTCGCTGTAATTGGTAAAACTTTCGTGTACCCACATATCGGCCTGGTCGCAATTGGTGATATTGTTGGCAAACCACTCGTGCCCGCTTTCGTGCACGATGATAAAATCCCATTTTAAACCCCAACCGGTTTCGGACAAGTCGCGCCCCAAATAACCGCTTTGGTACTGGTTGCCGTAGGTCACCGAACTTTGGTGCTCCATGCCGAGGTAAGGCACTTCCACCAATTTATAACCGTCTTCGTAAAAAGGATAAGGCCCAAACCAATGTTCAAACGCCCGCAACATCCCTTTTACCTGTTGAAAATGTTTTTGGGCTTTTTCCAAGTTCTCCGCTAATACGTAATAGTTCAAATCCAAAACGCCGCGTTCGCCGTGCAAAGTATCCGAAAAATGCTCGTACACCGCCGCGTTGAGGTTGACACCGTAGTTGTTGAGCGGGTTAGAAACAAACCACTCGAACGTGCGCGTACCATCGGGGTTTTTGGTGATGCTGCGCAACCGCCCGTTGGACACATCCACCAAAGGTTCGGGAAGCGTGACGCTAATTCGTTGAGAATCAGGCTCATCGCAGGCGTGGTCTTTGCAGGGCCACCACACACTCGCCCCCAAACCCTGGCACGAAGTAGCAACAAACGGTCGCCCTGCGCTGTCTTTCGACCAACTAAAACCGCCGTCCCAGGGTGCCCGTTTGGACGCTTGCGGCACGCCCGAATACCACACGGTAACGGATTCGGTGGCACCGGCCCGTTGCGTTTTTTGCAGTTCAATGAGGTACGCGTTCCGCCCGATTTTCCGCACATTCAGCCCTTGTCCGTCCTGTTCCACCTTTTCGATTTGAAGCGGCGGCTGAAGGTCAATTTGCATCAAAGAATGGCTTTTTAGCACGTTGTACTGAATCCGGTTGCTGCCCGAAATACTTTTTCCAACGGGATCTAATTTCACTTTTAGGTCGTAAAACATCAAATCCCACCATGCTCTTTCGAGTGTGACCGTCCCCCGCAAGGTGTCGTCGCGGGTAAAATCGGGGGGACGTTGGGCGACCGCGCACCCGGCTCCCAACAGGAAAAAAATGCTCCACCGCAAACGGCTTAATCGCGCCGTCATCGCGGGTAGTGCCGCCATTTGATTTGAAGAATGAACCAGGCAGAAGGCTAAAAAAGTGAAACGTTTCATAACGACTTGTTTGTCGCAAAAGTAGTTGGTTTTTTGTTTTTTTATACTTTTTGTTTGGTTTCTTGTTGTTATCTCGGTTTTAAATTCTATCGATTTCGCCGTCCGTCAACCCTGTGTATTTTTTTATTTTTTCATTTGGCTCTCCTGCGGTTTTCATCTCCTTTGCTATTTCATATTTTTCTTTTTTCCTACCGTCCATTTCTGCCGTATTCACGGCTTCTTTTACTTCCAAATAACTCAACCTGCTTTGCTCGTATTCATCCCTCTGCTCAGATGACATATTGGCTACCTCCGCAGTTTTAAACGCCTTTTCAAATATTGGCTCCTTTAAAATTTCTGGAATATCGTCAAATGTTTCTAACTTCTTCAAAAAATAAATCCACTTGTCGAAATGCGTTTCTAATTCTTGTTCTTCTTTAGTAAACATGGGCATCTGGATAAACTTGAAGTGCAGTTTATCATAAAAGACATCGCAGTCCTGGTCTTTTAGTTGGACATGGCGCAAGAATTTCCGCCTTTCTTCATCTTCGTCATATTCAAAGTCCAAAATGGCAATCATATAAATAGGTGTTAGCCTAAAATCCCACTCACCACGTTTGGCTTGCTCACGGATTGGAAACGTGAGATAAAACAGCGACCTGTCCTTGAAGAAATTTATCTTCGCTTTTTGCATCTCCACCACAAAATGCTCTCCGCTGAAAGCCTTGCAATGGATGTCAAAAATCGCCTTTCGTTCAGTTGGTAAATCAGGCAACTGTTCCACATTTTTGAAAAACAAATCTGCAATTTGGTGATGAGCAGGTAAAAGTTGGTTGAGGAAATCAATCAACAAATCTTTGTTTGCCTCTTCACCAAAAAGTTTTTTAAAGCCAAAATCAGTGTACGGATTGATGTATTTTGCCATAATCGAGAATTTTTTGTAAAAATACGAAAGCCTTTGGAATAACCGAAGGCTTTCGTGTGTCTTTCTACTCTTTGATTTTAACACTTGGTAGTAGAACTAGTTCATTGGGATATTCCAGGTTCTTGTTGAAACCATCCGTCAAACATCAAATCCCACCATGCTCTCTCAGCGGTGACCGTTCCCCGCAAGGTATCGTCGAGGGTGAAATGGGGGGACGTTGGGCGACCGCGCACCCGGCTCCCAACAGGAAAAAAATGCTCCACCGCAAACGGCTTAATCGCGCCGTCATCGCCGGTAGTGCCGCCATTTGATTTGAAGAATGAACCAGGCAGAAGGCTAAAAAAGTGAAACGTTTCATAACGACTTGTTTGTCGCAAAAGTAGTTGGTTTTTTGTTGTTTACAGCGCGTATCGCGGCGCAGACGCTCACGGGCACGCGTTTTTTTACTGAACACATCGTGCCAGCGGCAATTCTTCTATCAAAAAACAGATTAGCATGACCCACAAGATGCGCGTTTTAAGGCAACCGAGTGGTATGGCACACTTTTGAGTAAATGTCCTTTGTCAGAAATCGGAGCCGCTCTGAGATGTCATCCACTCCGTACCTCCGGGATGCACATCTCGCCGCCGGACGCGCTATGGCGGGCAAAAACTTCTGCTATCTGGCGGTGCTTTCGCGTAAGAAAAAGTCGAGTTCGATGAACATTGAGCGTTGAAAATTGAGCATTGAACATTTAAAAATTAAAAATATACAACGTTCAACGCTCAATTTTCAATTTTCAACATTAAAAATTTACCACTCGTTAGCGCATGGTTTGCCCGGAATCCGAACTGCTCTGAGAAATGACAACTCTTTTTAGGTTTTTATTCTCTAACTTGTCAACTTTTTTTTAGGAAACGACCGTTCTCCGAACTCGACTTTTTCTTACGCGAAAACACCGTTCGATATTCGGCGTTCGGTGTTCGACATCCAAATATTCACTGTTCAACACTTCGGTGTTCGGTGTTCGCTGTTCGCTGTTCGGTGTTCGCTGTTCGGTGTTCGCTGTTCGGTGTTCGATGTTCGATGTTCAAATATCTGCTGTTCAACACTTCGGCGTTCGATATTCGGTGTTCGGTGTTCGATGTTCAATTATTCCCTGCTTGCATAAAGTGTTTTGCTAAAAAACGTATGCTCGCGAGCATCTTTCGCGTCGCAGACGCTCACGAGCACGCGTTTTTTACTGAACACATCGTGCCAGCGGAGTCAAGGCAACTGCCAAAACAAACTCGGATTATTGGTTTTATAATTGATAAATGTTGTCCCGGATTTTTTGTTCTTGTACACAGTCTTGTCGGGTTTTTGCCGAAAAGCATCCAAAGGCAATAGTTCGACGTAGATGGCTTGTTTCCCCTCCGACCAGGTTTCAACGTTGTATTCGCTTTTCAACGGGCATTCAAAACGATATAAATTTTTTGCCATATACTGGTAGAGGTATTCTTCTTTGGTGGCGGTTGTTTTATTGTTCCAATTTGCATCCGGGTTTAAGATAACAGGCTTACCATTTACAATCCGTTCCCTAACTTCTTCGATGCTCAACAACTCCCCTTTCTCATTCATCACGTAAGCATTTTGGGTTGGGTCAATCCAGATCCATTTTTTCTTCTCCTGCAAATAAACCATATTGATAACGTGACAGTCGTCAAAAATGGTGTCTTTGGGCATACAGGTAACAAACCTTGATTTGATGCCCAAGGATAAATAACATTCATTTAACACCGTTGCCAGGCCTCGGCAGTTCAGCCCTCTTGCGCCCTTTTTACATTCGTTAATCATGCTCATGGCATTTTTCACCGTCGGATTTTCGTTATTACCATCGTGCGGAATCAGGTTGTGAATCCAGTGCAGTAAATTGATAATTTTTAATTCCTCGGTTCCCGTTCCGGCAATAGAATCCAGGTTCAGCCCTTTTCGCAGGGCAACCAAATTAGGGTCATACATGTCCTGGTATTCAAATTTGGGAATTGCCCGGTTATCACTGAAATCAAACTTTTCTGCTTGCTTCAATTTGTCGAGATAACTGGGTTCATACTTGATTTGGGTAACTGCTTTGGCTCCATCCTTCATCAAAATGACAAAATCGTATACCGTCGTGGTCGTGATGTCAACTGACAAAGAATCAATGTCGGTGTAAAAAACAACGCGTCTTCCTTTCGAGGAGGTTAAATAAACATCGGGATTTGCCTCGGGCGTAATGGTCCAAGCCCCCTTTATCAAATTATAACCATCCCAGATGTCAACTATTTTTGAGTTCGCTTTAATGGTTTTCATTTGACTAAAAACCGGGTTCAAGGAAAGCAGCAACAATAATGCGCTAAAAAAAAATTTAATCATGCTTATAAAATTTTAGTGGAATTAAAACTCTAGTTTCAACTGAACAGTCGGGAACATCCCATTTTGATACACGGGAAATGACCGATTGGTGTTTACATCATACCACTGGAGGAATACATTTTTGTAATTCGCCACATTTTGCAAGTCCAAAGCCCATTCCAGTGCAACACCACGTTTAAAATTTTTACGAAGGGTCACTTTAACATCAGGTTTGAAGTACGTGTCATTTTGTTGCTTAAAAGCTTCCGCCTCTTTATAAGTGGCTTCCCGGTTTTGCGCTGATGCCACCAAATCAATATCGGTGTAGCGCAAACCTCCCGCCACTGTAAATTTGGCATCCAATAAAAGAGTAAGGTTTTTCTTCAAAATTACTTCAAAACCACCTAAGGCATTCAGAATATAATTGCCATTAAAAGCCGTGTTGCGCTTTATACCATCGCTGCCTTTGTATTTTGAATCAAACAGAGAGGCCGTGCAAAGGAAATAATAGTGTTTGCTGAAAAACTTCTCTATTGTCAACTCAAGGCCATAGTTATACCCAGTGCCCTCGTTGACCAAATTATTCCGATAAGTATTGTAAAAAGTAGCCCCATAATTGAGTACCGAATACGAAGACAAGGTGCTTTCTACCGGTACATTGGATAAATACTGGTAATAAGTTTCGGCTTTTAGTCTAAAATCCTTTCTAAAACGGTAATCATAACCCGCTACCACCTGGTTACTTCGGGTATAACCCAAATCCCGGTTGGTTTCCAGATTTGGTACACTGTATTTGTCCCTGAAAAAATACATACCATAAGGCTGTACCTGGTGGTGCAAACCATAACCCAGGCTCCAGGTTTGGTTTTCGCTCGACTGGTAATTGAGCGCAGCACGCGGCTCCAAAGCCCACCGCCCGTTGAGGCTCAGGTATTGGGCGTGTACCCCCGAATGAAGCGTCAGCCACGGATTAATTTTAAATTTCCACTGGCCATAGGCTTGCAACAAATGGGTATTTCCGCTAAAATCATTGTTAAACCCCCAGAATGGTTGCCGGTTCACCGGGTGATACAGCAGTAAACTGTCTTTTGTCTGAAAGTCAATGAATTCAGCAACTATTCCCGCTTGAACGCTGTGTCTGGCGTTGATTTTTTTATTCACCAAACTATTCAAAATCAATTTGGTTTGGTCGTATCCAAAGCCCCCGGTTCTTTTTTCGGTCGCATCACTTTGGACACTGTCCCGTCGCCCGCCGTTGCCCTCGAAGGTAGCGGCTACCGTTGTTTTTACAAAAGTATTGTTGTCCAGGAAGTAAGTGTGGCTGAAGCCCACGATACCAGTTCGGCTGCCAAAACGCACATTTTCGCCCTCATTAGCCGGAGAGAATTGAGTTTCGTCTCGTTGGCGGTCTAAAAACTCGGTGTTACTGGTACCGCCCAAACCAAACAATTTAAACGCGCCCAATTTTTTAGTGACAACGTTCATCTTAAACGACAAATCCTGGTATGTAGGAATGGAGGCAAAGCCAATATTTACATTTGCCCTTGTTAAAAGAGCCAGCGTTGAATACCTGTAAGCGACCAAATAACTCGCATTGCCATTGGGACTAAAAGGGCCTTCTACGAGGGCTTCTATTCCCAATGCCCCAATTTGTAGGGTGCGTTCCATCTTTTTGTTGTTGCCGTTCCGCATTTTGATGCCAAAAACCCCCGCGACGGCATTCCCGTATTCTGCCGGAAACGCTCCAGTGATAAAATCCGAATTGGCCAGCAACTTGTAATTGATAATGCTAATGGGGCCACCGGTGCTTCCTTGTCCGGCAAAGTGATTGGGGTTAGGTACAGGAATCCCCTCGATGCGCCAAAGCAAGCCCTGCGGCGAATTTCCCCGCACAATAATGTCGTTGCGTTGGTCGCTCGCCCCCGATACCCCGGCATAGTTACGCGCCATTCGGGCGGGATCGTTTTGACTGCCAGCAAATCGGTTGGCCTCGTTGAGACTAAACGTTCGACCACTGATACCAATCATGTCATTTACGGTTTTGTCCTTCGTGTTGGCTGGACTTATCGTCACGGCATTCAGGCTGATGGTGCTTTCTTCCAATTCAATTTGCAGTATAACTTCCTTGGCGATACTTAACTGAATATCCGAAACAAGCACCGTTTTGTACCCTACATAACTGACTTGTACCTCCTGTCGGCCAATGGGAACATTTTTGAGTTCAAAATTTCCTTCTGCATCGGCGGTGGTTCTTAAAGGCGGATTAGAGGCCACCAGCGCGATGTTAACAAAGGGTAAAGGTGCCTTACTTTCTTTGTCCAGCACATTTCCCCGGATGGTTTGAGTAGTTCTGGATTGGCCAAATAAGGTGAAGCCAACCAACAGCAGCGTAATGATAAGTGATATTTTGTGTGTCATATCTTAATATTTTAATGACACAAAGGTCCCGGCTTTCGTCAGGATTCAACTTGTCATTTGGCAAGATTTCACGGGTAGGCAATATATCTTGCCGGGTGTTAATCCTCCCACCGTAAACTCAATGCCGACCCGCTACGTCCTTCCTGATTCGACTCAACGATGTATCGGTAACCCCCAGAAAAGAGGCAATCATTTTTAGGGGAACATGCTGAAAAATATCGGGTTGCTGTTCCAGAAGTTTAAGATAGCGCTGTTCGGCGGTGTCTTTAATCATCCCGAGCATCCGCGTTTTCAATTGTGTATAATTATGCACCAGCATCATTCGGCCAAACTCCCTGAATTCCGGGATGCCATGATAATTGGCCTGTAACTGCTCGTAATTTATTTTCCAAAGGTGGCAAGTCGTCAGCGTTTGAATGTACTCACTGGCGGGTTGTTGTTTAAAAAAGGCCAACAAATCATTGACCAAACAAAAAGGGGCAAAAATATTTGTCGTTACCTCGTTGCCTTCACTGTCGTGGGTAAACGACCGCACAAAACCTTCTTCTAAAATATAAGAAAACTTTGGCACTTTATTTTCAATGAAAAGATTTTCATTTTTATTAAAAGTACACGCTTCAAATGCATCCATTAATGCTTCGGCCTTATCGGGCGGCATACTGATAACGGATTGAATATAATTTTGTAAATGTGTTTTGTTCATGTGCTTAAATCGGCGGCAACCCTAATTCTTTCAAAAATTCGTTGTGTTTGTCCGTGTTTTCTTTTATGCGCTCGTTAATAGAGGTGAGTTGTTCGTTCACCTTATGCAGATCAATTTGTACTTCGTCTTCCGATGTGCTTACATACCTTGAAATATTAAGGTTATACCCGTTCTTTTCAATTTCGTCCATCGAAACCCGACGAGCGTATCTTTCAATATGGTCGGGGCGGAATTGGTAGGTCTCAACGATCTTTTGAATATCGTTTGGCTCGCCGTTTTCGCCAACTCTTAACGTGTTTTGTCGTTTGCCCGGTTTGTAGTGTTCTGATGCATTGATAAATAAAACATCATCGTGCTTTTTGCATTTTTTCAACACCAAAATAGACACTGGAATACCGGTCGAGTAGAACAAATTGGAAGGCAAACCAATAACGGTGTCAATGTGGTTATCTTTTAATAATTTGGTTCTGATGCGTTCTTCGGCACCGCCGCGGAATAAAACACCGTGGGGTAAAATAATGGCCATTGTTCCTTCTTTGCCCAAGAAATGGAAGCCGTGTAAAAGAAAAGCAAAATCGGCGGCTGATTTAGGGGCTAAACCATAACTTTTGAACCGAAAATCTTCGGCTAAGGTGTCATTGGGTTCCCAACGCAAACTAAATGGCGGATTGGCAACAATAGCGTCAAATTCAATTTTTTTGCTCGGGTTCATTTCATTCAACAAGGACCAACTGTTTTCCAAGGTGTCGCCGTGGAATATATCAAACTCGGCGTCTTTCATGCCGTGCAAAAGCATATTCATTCGGGCAAGGTTGTAGGTGGTGATGTTTTTTTCCTGACCGTATATTTTGCCCACACTGCCGCCACTGTCTTTGATGCGCTTTCTTACGTTGAGCAACAACGAACCGGAACCACAAGCCATATCCAATACCTTGTCCAACTTCTTTTTTTTGCCGGTTTTGGGCTCTTGACTGTCTAATGTGACGATTTCTGAAAGGATGGTGGAAATTTGCTGCGGTGTGTAAAACTCACCGGCTTTTTTGCCGGAACCGGCCGCAAATTCGCCGATCAAATACTCATAAGCATCGCCGAGGGTGTCGGAGTCGGGAGAAAATTCAGCAATGCCCTCGGCAATTTTTTGAATGATGGTACAGAGTTTTTTGTTGCGTTCCGCCGATGTTTTACCCAATTTTTCAGAATTCAAATTGATTTCGGAAAACAAACCCTGAAAAGCACTTTCAAACGATTCGTTCTCGATGTACCTAAAACCAGATTCCAGGGTCACCAAAAGTTCCGAATGCTGGGTGCGCGCCATTTCGCTGATATTGCTCCACAAGTGGTCCGGTTCGATGACATAATGCACTTTTCGGCGCATCTGTTGTTCAAATTCCACCACTTCCTCCTGGTTGGAGGCATACCAAACGGAAAGGGGCGTTCTTTTATCGGTAGAAGGCAACTGAGGATAATCCTTGCCCAATTCTTTTTTGGCGGCTTCCTCGTAGTTGTAGGATAAATACCGCAGAAAAAGAAAGGAAAGCATATAATCACGGAAATCATCCGCATTCATGGCACCTCGCAGGTTGTCTGCAATATTCCAAAGGGTTTTACCTAGTTGTTGCTGGTCTTTATTTGTCATGTTTTATGATTATTTTCTAGTATAATTTTCGCGTGCCACAGCAATTGCTTTATGTAGCTTTTCGCTCAATGTCTTTTTGTCAGGCAATTGTGTACGCGTCGCGTATATAATTTCATCTTCGGTAAAAATATACGCAGCGCGGATACAATGTAATAATTTACGGTCGCTCCAGCCTTTGCCAAAGCGCTCGGTTAGTTTATGGGCAAGATGTTTAATAATTTTTTTACCATATTCGGCGCGTTTGTTATACAGCACATCTTCTTTAATACGCTTGCCAATATGCCAGTGCAGCAAACACACTTCAGTATTTACAGTTGAAGCCAAGCGACTACGCGTGCCTTCTATAATCTGGCAAACATCGCTATATAACTCCGGAATATATTTTTCAAGTTCAGTCATAAATCATTCATTTATTTTCAGAAATAGCCCCTGTATCAAGCCCTTTTTATGCAACTAATACCGCAACGGCTTCAAAAGACTGAATTTTGTTGATAAACAGCAAATTGTGCCCCCACGGCAAAACTGCGACAGCCTGTCGCAGTTTTGGATCCGCCAAATGGTAACGTTCATAAAAACGCTTCATATCCCACAAATTGCGGGGCGACAAACCCATATCTGGAAACTCATTTTTTAAATCAACTGAAAGTTGCTTTACTACGTCACTTCCGTAACCTTCTTCCAATTGTTTTTCAAAAAGTAATTTCCCCAAATTCCAATACACTGAGTTGGCAGCACTTGCCAATTGTTGGGCTACAATATGTCGGGCAGCGTGCATTTCTGCAACCGCTTGTTGCAAAATTGCACGATACTCAGATTGGTTAATGTTTAATGCTGTACTCATGTTCTAATCATTTATTTTCGGAAACAACCCCTGCATCAAGCCTTTTTTGTGCCATTTCAATTGTTCTATTTTCGCCACCTGTGCCGTGATGAGCGCATCTAAGGAGGAAAGGCAGGAAGCGATTTTTTGCTGTTCGTTGATTGCTGGCGGAACAGGTATTGACAAAGAACGGATTTGAACAAAATTCAATCCTTGACGATTTCCTCCAGCCTGAAAACTATCAATTTGTTTTTGACCAAAGTCAGATATTAAAAACTGATTTAGAAAAAATGGATTCAAAATGTGTTTTTTTGTTCTAATAATACAAACGTGCTGGTTTACATTTCCACCAGATAAAAATTCATTTGCAACCGCACTTCTTCCTATTGACGCTCCCGTAATATTTAATAAAACGTCTTCAACTTGAATTTCTGTATTAATTGAATTTTGGTGAGTTGGCTCGTCAATAAATGTAATATTCTCTAATAGAAAAACACCCCAACTTACATTTTGACTTCTAACAAATGGCCTACCTGTTTTTTTATAAACCGCCTCACCCCCCAATGGTGTACTACCACTTCCAACTTTAAGACTTAATTCCCCCAACTTCTTCTCCACCCACTCCCCATCTCCCTCAAACTCCTTAAACCTATACTTCGGCACTTTTTCTCCTTCTTGCGGAAAAAGGTTTTGCATTAAACCTTTTTTGTGCGCTTTGAGTATATCCAACTTTTGGCTATGGGCGGCGATCACTTCATCTAAGGACGAAAGACAGGTGGCGATTTTTTGTTGTTCTTCCTTATTTGGAAAAGGAACAGTTATAGATTTTACAATGTCGCCAGAAAGATTTCCTTGACCTCCTTGAATAAATTTTGAAATAATCCATTCCTTTTTTAAGGTCAAAAAATAATAAGTAAATGCGTTGCTATACTTAGATTGTAAACACAAGATGGCTTGATTTATAGCACCATTGATTTTTGAAATTGCTGAATCACCACTATTTGCTCCGTACAATGCAACAAGTAAATCATCCTTGTTTACAAGCTTCGCAGATGAATTTTTTAATCCTTCTTCTGTTAAAAATAGTTCAGTTTTTTCTCGATTTATTTCTGCTGAGCGAATAAAAGGAATTTTACCACCATAATATTCCCTTTCAGAAGTACTAGGTGTTCCACCACTGAATGAATTAAAGACCTCTCCAATAGTGTTCTCTTCCCATTCCCCCTCATTCTCAAACTCAGGGAATCTCAATTCTGGTATCAATTTATCTTTGTTCATAAGCGGCTAATCCTGATATTTCGCGCCCTTGGGCAAGTTTTTGTAATTGTGGTACCAAATCATTCATCAAAGCCAGTTCTTTTACCCGGCGTTCTTTCCAACTCAGGTCTAAGGGGGCTAACAGGTCGGTGAGTTTTTCCCCGTCAAAAATCATCCGGTCGAGTATTTGCGCCACGAAGTTTTTCAAATCTGCCGTTTGCAAGCCGTGTTGGTGGGCAATGGCCGCCAGTTCTTTGTTGTATTTGTCGTCGAGAAATTGAATAAAACTGTTGTTGAGTTCCGCTTCCGATTGCCCTACGTTCCAATCCAATTGGTCAATAAAATCGGACAAATCTTCTTCCTGGTCCATAAAATTGGAATTGGACTTGAGCAAACTTTTAATCTGCTCTTTGGACATTTTTTGTTTATTTGGTTTTTTGCCCAGGTTCTCCGAGGTCAATTTCATGATATAGTCATAATCAATGATCGCAGAAGCAAACAACACAAATTCAAAGTCCAATTGCTGTATTTCGGGCGGTGCCTCGTCCCCCTTTTTCTGTTGTATTTCCCGCAGTTGTTTTGCGGTTTCTATGTACGAACTTCGGAACTCCTGTAACCTTTCGGTGGCCAAAATGGCTTCAATATTGGTTTTTTGTTCTTCGGTGATGTCCGTGTATTGGTCCAGTTGCGTTTTTAGCCTTTGCACCTCTTTGAAGTTTTTTACAAATGCAATTCTGGCGGCATCACCCCTCAGGTTATACACTTCTTGTGGTTCATTCACCAAATTATGCTCTTCCATAAATACGCCCAAAGCCGCCACGGCTTGTTTGTATTTGTCTATGACCACGGGCGCAGGGTCAACCAACCAAATTTCTTTGGCTTTTCCGTTGTCTTCACCCGAAAACAACGCAATGGCTTGGTTAACGGCCTCCTGTTGCGACCGAAAATCTAAAACATTACCGTAAGGTTTGGTGTCGTTCAGTACCCGATTGGTCCTTGAAAACGCCTGAATCAATCCGTGGTATTTCAGGTTTTTGTCCACGTACAAGGTGTTCAGGTATTTGCTGTCAAAACCCGTGAGCAGCATATCCACCACGATGGTAATGTCAATTTTTTCGCGGTGTGGCAGTTCCTTATTCGTCCATTTTTGGTCTTTGATGCGTTTTTGCACATCCTGGTAATAGCCATCAAATTCGCTGATGGTATGATTGGTACCAAATTGCCGGTTATAATCGGCAATGATGGTTTTGAGTGCTGCTTTCTTTTCTTCCGGGTTTTGTTTGTTGTCTTCTTTCTCTTGGGTTAAATCTTCCTGAATCTGCTGAATATCGCCGTTGCCTTCGGCTGGTGGCGAAAAAACACAAGCCACATTTAAGGGAACATAATCGGGATTTTCGGCTTGTTTCTTTTGCTGCGCCGCCTTAAAAAGGTGGTAATATTCAATCGCGTTATTAATGGAAGCGGTGGCCAAAATAGCATTAAAACGCCTTGAATGGGTAGCAGCATCGTGTTTGTCCAAAATCGCTTCTACTACGGCCGGTTGGGCAATTGCTTCGCCCGGCTTTGGCTGCGGCGTACCTTTGCCACGTTCGGCAAGCCCAGTGCGCGCTTTGAAAAAATCTATGTGAAAACGCAGGACATTTTTATCGTCAATGGCGTGGGTAATGGTGTAAGCGTGTAATTGCTTTTCAAAAATGTCTTGCGTTGTTTTGTACGATGCTTCTTCACCTTCCCTTATCTGATACGTTGCGTTTTCCTCAAAAATGGGTGTTCCGGTAAAACCGAACAATTGCGCATTGGGAAAAAACGCTTTAATCGCCTGGTGATTCTCGCCAAACTGCGAACGGTGGCACTCATCAAAAATAAAAACCATTCTTTTGTTGCGCAGGGGTTCCAATCGCTCTTTGTAGTTGTTGAGACGCGGCATGCTGCGCCTGTACGAGCCATCCAGCGCCAATGCCAATTTTTGAATCGTTGTGACAATCACTTTATCGGCGTAATCGGTCGAAAGCAAGCGCCTGACCAACGTTTCGGTATTGGTATTTTCTTCCACACTACCCTCCTGAAACTTATTGAATTCGTCGCGGGTTTGTCGGTCAAGGTCTTTGCGGTCCACCACAAACAGACATTTTTCAATATCGGCATTGTCTTTTAGCAAAGTGGATGCTTTGAACGAAGTCAGGGTTTTGCCGCTGCCGGTGGTATGCCAAATGTAGCCGTTGCCCCGGTTTTGTTGGATGCAATCAATAATGGCTTTCACGGCATAAATTTGATAAGGCCGCATAATGAGCAATTTCTGCTCACTTTCCACCAAAACCATGTACTTGCTAATCATGCTGCCCAGGGTGCATTTGGTCAGGAATTTTTCAGCAAATAAGTCCAGGTGGGTTATTTTTTTATTGTTTTCGTCGGCTAATTGGTAAATGGGCAAAAATTGTTCATCGGCATTAAAAGCAAAATGTTGAATCTTATTGTTCGCAAAATAGTAGGTATTCGTCCTGTTGCTGGCTATAAACAACTGCATGTAGCACAGTAGCGAATTGCCATAGCCATTGCCCGGTTCACTTTTGTATTTTACGATTTGCTCCATTGCGCTACGTGGCGAAATGTCTTGTTTTTTCAACTCAATTTGCACCACGGGCAAGCCATTAATGAGCAAAATGATGTCGTAGCGTTGGTAGCTGTTTTCGGTATTGATGCGTAATTGACGGATCACTTCAAAATCGTTTTTGCACCAGTCTTTGTTGTTGACCAAAGTGTAATGCAAAGGCGTTCCGTCTTCCCGTTGAAAGTATTGTCTTTCGCGCAAGCGTTTAGAAGCCTTAAACACATCGGGTTCGATGATGTCTTCTCTCAATCTTAAAAATTCGTTGTCGGACAAGCGAACCCGGTTCAGTGCTTCAAACTTTGTTCTGAAATTTTGCTCCAGCGTTTTTCGGTCAACGATGTCGGGGCGATGCGTGTATTTCAGCCCTTTTAGTTGCTCGATTAGATTTACTTCTATTTGAATTTCTTTGCTCATTATTCGTGGTTCAATACGTGTTGGGCATTAGGGGGCGGTTTTTTTGTGCCTAATGAATTTTAGCAGCCCAAAGGTAGGAAATTTACATTGTTTAATCGTATGAATTCCACCGCTTTCATAAAGTGTTTTGCTAAAAAACGTATGCTCGCGAGCATCTTTGATGCGATGCGGGTTATTTTCAAGTCTCTGATTTGTATTATTTATCGTTATGTTATTCGCAAGTTGGAGACTTGCTGGCAGCGCGTATCACGTCGCAGGGGCTTATGAGTATGTGTTTTTTTACTGAATAGTTTGTGCCAGCGGTGACCGGCGCGTATCGCGTCGCAGGTGCTTATGGGTATGTGTTTTTTTTACTGAATAGTTTGTGCGGAGGGGGCTTATCCTATTGACTCCAAATCCTCTTCGCTATACCGTTTTTTATCAATCTTATCTCCTATCATAAGTTGATAATAATACTTACAGTCTTTATGATGCCAGAAAAAGTCACTGATTAGGCAATTCAGTAGAGGTTTAAACTTTATTTTTACTTCTTGCCGCCAAATATAAGTAGGAGATGGAAAAATATTTTTTACGCCTGACCGCCTCACTTTACCTGTAAATGAGTTGTTTTTGACTTTTATATATTCACCATCTTCATCCTCAATACAGATCACCAGACCAATGCCTTGTCCACCAAGTTTATCTATATCATCTGGGTGAATATAATCATCTAATCCTTGATTAGATAACCAGGGATAATGTAGCCATTTATATTTCAAATTCCCTGCTTTCATAAAATGTTTTGCTAAAAAACGTATGCTCGCGAGCATCTTTGATGCGATGCGGGTTGTTTTCAAGTCTCTGACTTGTATTATTTATCGTTATGTTATTCGCAAGTCGGAGACTTGCTTACAGCGCGTATCGCGTCGCAGACGCTCACGAGCACGCGTTTTTTTACTGAACACTTTGTGCCAGCGGGTGGCAGCGCGTATCGCGTCGCATACGCTCACGAGCACGCGTTTTTTTACTGAATAGTTTGTGCAAGCGGAGCGGGGGATAGAATGCTTTTCTGATGACTTAGCATAAAAAACAAGCCAAACAGATTGCTTGGACAAATGATTTTTTTTTAACCATTGTCGCCAATCTGCCTGGCTTGTCGGGTAAAAAATTACTGTTTCGTTCATTGTTACTTAACAACAGTAGCTTCTAACTCTACGGTCAAAGTTGCAAAAAGTCCTTTAACTTCGAGTAGAGTGGTCGCTTGTTGTATTCCGTGTTTCATAAGAAATGGCACATAAACATCCATACAAGTGGTAAAGAACTCGTTTGTGTTTGTAGTGTAAACATTTAGACGTACAATATTTTTGCACTCATAACCTGAATCGCCAACGAGTTGCTCCAAATTTGCGATGGTTTGAATGATCTGGCTTCTCATATCGGCAGCACTTGGAACTCCATTTGCGTCAATAGCTACTTGTCCTGAACAGTAAAGTGTTCCTTCTGCTTGCTTTACTTGTACAGCTTGTACTGAATTTGTGTTTTTACCCCAAGCCCAAGGGTCGAATGTTGTCTTTTGCATTTTTACTTATTTTAAATTGTTTGTCATGATTGACGTTGCAAAAGTAAAATGGGCTTATGACAGCCTTATGTCAGGGGTCAAAACGGGTTAGTAAAATTTGTCGAAATATTCTTGTAAGGTCATTTTATGTGGCTCAAATTTCTCAGTAAGCACTTGCATTTTATAGATTCTGTCTAAACGGAAATATCGAAATTCTTTTCGCAAACGACACCAAGCAATAAGTAACCAATTTTCGGTTGTACTAATCAAAGCAAATGGCTCTACTATACGACTTGTTATTTCTTTTTGCTCGTTTGTGTAGTCAATATTGATTAAATGAAAGTTTGTGAGTGCTTGTTGCAATTCAGAAATGTTGTTGCTGTTTCTTTCTCTGTTTATGTTTTGTTTAAAACGAGTTCTGTCGGCAAGTAAATTTGCTTTGTCCTTGTCTGTTTGTCTTAAAACCGCTTTTATTTTATCAATTGCTTCCGTGTAGTCTTTAATGAAAGAGGTATCTTTGTTCTTCAAAACCAATTGTTCGGCAAGAATTAAAGCATTTGCTTGGCTTTCGGTAAACATTACTGGCGGAATTTTATAGCCGTCCGTTAATGTATAGCCTTTTCCGTCTTCTGTAATGATGGGGACACCTGCTTGTTCCAAAGCTCTTATATCACGATAAATAGTTCTGATGCTTACATTAAATTTTTCTGCAAGACTTGTCGCTGTCAAAAGTCGTTTCGTTTGCAATTGAGTCAGAATTGCAGTCAGCCGCGAAAGTCGTTTTGTATCATTATCGTTCATTCTTAAAATTGTTGGTTGTTTGTTTGGATATGGTCTGTTTTAAAATGGCTACTAACTATTTTCATAACCGACGGGTCAGTTTGATCCGCAGGGTGCTAAGTGACGTGGCGTTTATGTACTAAATCGTTTTTATCCTTAACAGAAATGCATCGCGGAAGGATTTGCTGAGGGGCAGATTTTTTTTGGCGACCACAACAGTAATTTCGTCCACTTCATCTATTTGAGTAAGGTTGACGATGAAGGAGCGGTGGATGCGTTGGAAGTTTTTGGGCGGCAACTTGTCTTCCAGGTTTTTCATGGGCAAGGACAGCAGATATTCCTTTGATTGGGTGAACACTTTGCAGTAGCTGCGCTCGGCCTCTATGTACAGAATGGTATCGAACAGAATTTTTACCATTTTCTCTTTGTGCCGCACAAAGATACGGTCGCTGAGGATGTAGGAGGTAGATTCTTCTATTTTTGCAGGGGGCTGCCCGGTATCGGCATCGGCTATCCGGCTGATGGTCAGTTCGATGGCGCGTTGCAGGTCGATCTTTTTGAAAGGTTTGGTGAGGAAAGCATAGGGTCTTGCCGCTTTGGCCTCAGCGAAAGTGGCATCATCGCTGTTGGCTGTGAGGAAGATGACGGGGATTGCATGCGTTTTTTGCAGGGCAATGGCCAAATCTATGCCGCTCATGGGGCCTTTCAGCCGGATGTCGAGCAAAGCGATATCCGGCAGGTTTTCCGCTGCGTGGAGCAGGGCTTCTTCGGCGCGGGGCAGGATGCCGGTGACCTCGTAACCGAGTTCGGTGAGGAACATGGAGATTTTGGCTCCGATGAGCATTTCGTCTTCGACGATGAGTATTTTGATGGAGTTTTCGCTCATAACCACATTGCCAGGATAATTTTCGGTGCTACGCCGCTTTTTGCAAATTAAAATCAAATATCACTGTGGTGCCATTGTTGACTTCTTCGCGCATGGTGCCGCTGAGCTGGCGGGTGAGCAGTGATACCAGCTGGGTGCCAAAGCCGGTGCCCTGGGTTACGCCGCTTTTGCCGATGCCATTATCGGCTACTTCGAGGTGGAGCGTGCCAGCGGGCATTTTTGCCAAGGTAATGCGCACTGTGCCTTTGCGACCTTCGGGAAAAGCGTATTTGAGCGTATTGGTCAGCAATTCGTTGACGATGAGACCTAAGGGTACAGCGGTGTCAATGTCCACGTCCAACTGATCCATGGCGCATTCGATGGTGACGCGGTCGTCGGCCCCGAACGAGTCGAGTACACTTTCGCTGAGGTTGAGGAAATAATCTTTCATTTCGATGGCGGCTAATTTGTCGCGCTGATACAGTTTTTGGTGTACAATACCGATGGACTGGACGCGGTTTTGGCCTTCGAGCATAGCATCTTTGATGCCCTTATCGTCTATTTGTGCCGATTGCAGGGCCAGCAAGCTCGACACGACTTCGAGGTTGTTTTTGACGCGGTGGTGGATTTCTTTCAGGAGCAGTTCGTTTTCGGCATTTTTGGCGGCCAGCAGGGCGTTGGCTTTTTTGCGAACCTGGCCGTTGCGGTAAAAGTTGAAAGCAACAAGACCCAACAGCCCCAGCAGACCAATGCCGAGCCATTGTATCCTGCTTTGTTGGGTTATTTGCTGTTCCTGCGTAGCGATGGTGGTCTCTTTTTTTTCGGTTTCGTATTGGGTGCGCAGATTGGATATGGCGGCATCGCTTTGCAGGGAGGCCGTACTATCGCGCAGCACAAGTGCTTTTTTCTGATACAGCAAGGCTGATTTGTAGTCGCCTAAATGCTCATAAATATTGCTGGCATGCCTGTAGTTCTCCACCAAATCGGTCAAATCACCATTTTTCTCTTGCAATTCGATGGTTTTTAGCTGATAAGGCAATGCTTCGGCGTATTTGCCCATCAACAGATTGACTTCCCCCAAGTTAGCGATAGCAGTATAAATGCCACCGGGATAGTTGGATTTTTCAGAATTTTCTAAGCACAGGCGGTAATCTTTCAGCGCTTCTTCATAGCGGCCTAAGCGTTTGAGCGCATTTCCTCTTCTGTTGATGATGTCGGCAATGGAAGTTAAATCCGGGCTTGAAACACGTGTCAGCGCAAGTGCCTGTTCGTAGTAGTCGAGTGCCTGTGTGTTGTCGCCCATGGTGATACAGGCATCGCCGGCAAAGCGAAAAGAATCGATCAGTTTTTTTGGCAGATCATTTTTTTTACAAATTTCAATCGCTTTTTTCGCATACTCCAAGCTCTCCTGTGGTCTATTCTGAAGGCTAAGGTCCCATGCTACCCGACCCAGCGCGTCGGCAATGCCGCCCGGGTCGTTTATTTCTTCCATCAGGCGCAAGGCATCTAAATCGCAGGCCATGGATTTGTCTAATTCGCGCGTCCTTTTGTATATCCAAGAAATTTTAAAAGCGGTCGTCGCCTGGCCTTTTTTATTGCCTGTCGCAATGTATCCACGGGTGGCTTTGTCCAATAGCAGTTTGGCGGAGTCTAATTGTAGCAAATTGGCATGCATGCGTCCCTGCATCTCGTAAAATTGGGGCTGCCAATCTTTGTCCCCTGCTTTTTCCGCCAGAGCAACACCGCGCTTTGCGTGGTACAGTGCCTGTTTAACATCTGCCCCGAAAGATACATCGACCATCTGCCTGAGCAAATCAAACTGACGATCCGTACTTTTTTCAAGTACAAAAAGCCTTTCAAGGCTGTCAATTGGGGCATTTTGAGCCCGCAATAGTAAATGCGGGAAAAGTAAAAGAAAGACAAGCAGTTTTTTCATGATTTTCACCATTGTATATAGATGCGATTGTAGTCCGTTCGTTTCCCCAAGCCGATTGCCCGGAAACTGAGAGCCTGCATTCGGAAGCCAAAAGCCGCAGTTGGGAATACACCCAGGGAATTAAAATGAAACAGTCGGCACTTTTGTCGGGTCATTTTGATATTCAGTACAAAGGTATCAAATTAGTAACGATCTCCCTCCTATATAAATACTTGATTTTTAAAAACAGGTATTTATATGGGGGTGGAGGTTGACAGTTGCGTTAAAAACGGATGTTAAAAAACGAACGTTCAAAAAAACGGGGAAGCCGAAAACCGACCAGAGTAGGCAAACAAAACAAATTGTAAATAAGGCATGGAACAACAAAGTCATCAACCAAATCCTGAAAGCATAATGCAGATTGGCACTGGCTTTTGGGCATCAAAAATTCTTTTGAGTGCAGTAAAATTTCAACTGTTTACTACACTTGCCGAAAGAAAAACTATGTCAGCGTCTGACATTAAATCGCATTTAGGACTTGGTTGTACCGACCGAAATGTATTTGACTATTTGGATACCCTTACAACATTTGGGTTTCTGAACAGAGATGGCTTACTTGAATCCGCAAAATATTCAAACAGCATCAATACCGACTTTTTCTTGGATAAAATGAAGCCCTCTTACATTGGTGGCATGTTGGAAATGCTGAACAATCGCCTCTATGGTTTCTGGGGAAACCTTGAAGAAGGCTTATTGACTGGTCTTCTGCAAAATGAAATAAAAAAAGGCGAGAATCTTTTTGAAGCCTTGTATTCCGATGCAGGCAGATTGAAAGAATTCATCCACGCTATGAGTGGTTTTCAAATGGGAAACTTTATGGCATTAGCACAAACCTTTGATTTTTCAAAACACAAAACACTTGTTGATGTGGGCGGTTCAGCAGGATTACTTTCATTAATGGTTGCCAAACATCAGGGACACATGAGTTGCACTTCATGGGATTTACCCCCTGTTGCTCCAATTGCAAATGAAATAATTGAACAATTCCAATTGCAAGACAGGGTTAAAACAGGTGATGGTGATTTTTTCAAAGACGAAATCCCAAAAGCTGACATCGTTACGATGGGAAATATTTTGCACGATTGGGATGAAGAAACCAAGTTGATGTTGCTTAAAAAAGCATATAATGCATTGCCTTATGGTGGAGTTTTTATTGCTATTGAAAACGTAATTGATGATGAAAGAAATAAAAATGCTGTTGGCTTGATGATGAGTTTGAATATGTTAATTGAAACTGGAAGCGGTTTTGACTACACTTTTGCGGACTTCAATAAATGGGCTAAAGCAATTGGATTTAAATCAACATCATTACTTCCATTAGCAGGGCCGACAAGTGCTGCGATAGCCTACAAATAAAACCAACGCAAAGACCTCACAATATAAATTGTATCAATCTGAAAAAAATAAAAAAACGGGATAGCCGAAAACCGACGAGAGTAGGCAAAACACAATCAAATTTTTCAACTAATGAAGTATTCAAAAAAAATCGGATTCGCATTCCTCACGCTCATTTGCTGCTTTAGCGCGGCGGTGTGTATGGCGCAGCTTACTGCACCCTTCGACATCCTCGAGATCAACCACACGGTAAAAGACTATGCCGTTTGGCGCAAGGCTTTCGACCAAGACTCCACCATCCAAAAAGCCAATGGCATGTCGCTGATAACGGTGGGCAAAGGCTTGGAGAAGGCTAATGATTTGAGCGTTGTATTCATGCTGGCCGATGTAGCCAAGGCCAAAGCCTTTGTGGCAGACCCGCGCTTGAAAGATGTGATGGAAAAGAATGGCGTGATTTCTAAGCCCGACATTTCTTATTTCAAGATTGTGCGTTTCAATCCAGAGGCGAAAGGTACGCAATGGATGACTATTGTGGTGCCGGTGAAAGATTTTGATGCCTGGCTCAAAGTATTTGATGAGGAGGGTACCGCCAAAAGAACCTCCGAAGGCATGATTGACTTGGCTATCGGGCGCGGCATTGACAATCCGAATCTGGTATATATCGTCTTCGATATCAAAGATTTAAATAAAGCAAAAGCCGCCATAGAATCTAACGAAAAGAAACAAACCATGATGAAATCCGGGGTGGTTGGCCCGCCCAAAATAGCAGTCTATAATGCTGCGGAGTAAAAAATGGCTCAATAAAATAAGGCTGTCTCATAAGTGCAATATCGCCTGGAACAACCCCAAAATAATTTGCTTTTCATGTAACAGACTTCCCGAAGGTGTTAAACTTTCGGGAAGTTTTAGCGTAAAACAAAATAAAAATTTGAGTAATTTTGCGTTCAACGACCCTTATACGCAATAGCGACAAAGTAAAACACGCAGCGTATTTTACTTTGTCGCTATTGCGTATAAGTAACTCCGTCCGCGCCCCAAAAACACCGTCCCGCAACCTGCTAAAGAACAGGCTACGGGACGGTGCAAAACGGCTATGGTGGAGCAATACATCATCAGGGTAAATGGTTATTGCTACAAAGTTAAGTCCTTTTATTAAACCACCAAAATTTTATAGGTCAATTTTTTATATTTTCAATCTATACCACGCCTCCTCCCCTACCCCCAAATAAAAAAAGACCACACCAAATCCCGGTGCAGCCACAAAACGCCAGCAATGCGCAACTTTTAACCAACAACCCGGCGCACGATCCAGCCGCCCAACCACGCCACCAGCGGAAAACCGATGCACGAGATATAGGTCAGCCATTCCGGGTGGTTAAACGCCAGGAAATTGCCCACGGACAAAATAAGTAAAATAAAACCGGCGAGGTGCGGCGCTATTTTGTACCGGGTCCCCAACACAAAATAGCCCGCAACGGCACCGGCAACCAAGGCCGATACCATAAATGCCATAAAGACGTAGAGGTAACCTTCGGTCGGAAGGCCCTCTATCCATTTGTTGTACTGCCCCGTGTTTTCGGTAACACTCACACCCGCCGGAGGCTGGTACGGTATCACCGCCCGGATTGCCGTCATGACCGCAAAACCAGTGGTGGTGCCCAACAAAACGCCGATGACCGCCCGGAGTTGGGGCGGCAGTTGGTTAATAATCCGTGTCATCCGCTATGTCGTCATCTTCGCTGTCACGGCGACGCGTTACGATGATGTGGTCATCTTCGTCGTCCATGCCATCGGCCATGTCGTCGTCTTCTTCGCCCTGACCGTCGAACTCATTGCCCACGTCAATACCCTCAATATCGGGGCGGATGGACTCTTCGTCTTCGTACTCAGCGCTGTCGTAACGTTTTGCTTCCTGAACAGTCATGCGGATAAGATAATAAATATCGTCCGTTTCAAAAGGAAGTGCGGATACGAGTTTGCCATCTTTATCGGTGTACTTGATAAGATGTTGCTCGTAGCCACTCGGATACTTTTCCTTGAGGTCTTCCAGCGTATCTGGCGCGAGAGCCTCGTAATTTTTAA
Source organism: Chitinophagales bacterium (assembly GCA_013298845.1). Classification (GTDB taxonomy): domain Bacteria; phylum Bacteroidota; class Bacteroidia; order Chitinophagales; family Saprospiraceae; genus M3007. The sequence goes on along the minus strand of JAAFJN010000022.1, from coordinate 41,650 downwards.
CAATACGTTTTTTTGCCAAGGTTTTAACTTGTTATGGTTTTGAAATCAATCGCGTGAAAAAGGGTTAGGACTACTTTTTCTCTGATCGTTGTTATTCGGCGGCAAATTTAACAGCACAAACCTTGATTCGACAAAGTTTTTTCCCACCAAAATTAAATTAAATTTTCTGAATACGCTTTTCCGCTACTTTTTGGCCATTCTTGTTGTAAACACCGAGCCAATACACGCCCGCCGGATGCTGCTGAAGGGAGAAATTCCCCATCAGGGTATCATCATAGCGGGTTAACCCGATTTCCCGAACAACCCGTCCGTGGGCATCCGTAACAACGCCCGACAGATTTTGTTCGTCACCCAGGGCGGGCATGGTGAACCAAACCGGCCCCAATGTGGGGTTGGGCCGCAGTTGGATGCTGCGCTGCATGGCCGCCACCTGGTCAGTACCGGTGGTGCCCACCTGCACCAAACGCTCGTCGTAACAATTTTTGCTGTCCAATACCTTCACCCGATACAACCCGGCGGAAAGTCCCGAAAACAAGTTGCCCGGTCCAAAATCAAAATTGTCGAGGGCATATTTATAAGGCCCGGTCCCGCCCGTTGCCGATACCAAAATGGCCCCGTTGTTGAGGGGGACATTGTTCGGTTGCGTGACGTTGGTGCTCATTTGTAACGTGAGGCATTGTTCGGGGGCGCAAAAAGGCGCGGTTATACTATTGGTAAAAGTATCCGTCTGGCCGTTGTAACTCCACGCCGCCCAGTTATTGGTCAAAATATTAAAATAACCGTCGGAACCGTCTCCCGCGCTGTCGAACAGGGTGAATACAAAACACGAATCCTGGTCAACGCAATAGTTTCGGAAATCGTAGCCTTGCCCATTGACATAATTACCACCCTGGTCTAATAAGGTGCCTCCGGCGGTGCGCAACTCCCACGATGTTTCGCTGGCCTTTGTGTCAAAAGCCAACGAAAGTGCCACGGTGAACTTTTTAGGATCCACCAAATAGGTCAATTGCCAAATATTATCCGTTGGGTTATCGTCAGTCGCCACCCCGTTCACTTGGGTAACGGTTACCTCTAAGTTATTGTCGCCAAATACACCCGGCGGCATAAACAAAAAAATGGCAAAGGTATCGCCGGGATGAAAAGGATTGGTATAATAAACGTCCTCCCCGATTTGACCGTTGCTGTTGGTTTTAACGGTCACTTCTTCAACGGTAGTTACGCCTTCGTTGACCAATAATAAAACAGCATAATTATTATCCACTGCGGCGCAAGAGCGTTCTACTACGGCAAAAATACTTACATCGCGGTTTTGTCGGTGTTTTACCCCCACCAACAAAGTATCGTTGCTCGTATCGGCATCGTTGGGTAAATCCGTAGTTAATGCAAACTGGTAGCGTTTACCGGGAATAGCGAGGTCTGCCGTGGAATTTGTAAATAAAAACGACCGATCCGTACCCGGTGCAATACTGTCGGTAAATACCTCGTAATTCCAGTTTCCATTGTCTATTTGCCAGCCCACCTGAAAATTACCTACTTTTTGGGTGCCAAAATTGCGCACCAATAAGGTGATGTTTTCATTAGTTGTTAACCCGGCTTCCGACAAGGGCGACAACAAAGCCTGTACGCCAACATCATACGGCTTGCGCACGGGGGCACAAATTGGAATCTCTTTCCAAATGGGTTCCGCCGAAACCACCGTTGCTAATGTATTGCCGTACAAATCTTTTATCCGAAACCAACCTTCCCAGCGCACGCTGCCGGCGCGTACGCGCAAGGTGTAACATTTTCCATCGGCGGAACAAATAAAATGCTGATAGTTTTCGGTATTGCAAAAACCCTCATCCACCAAAGCATTGGAGGTTGTTTCGATGAGTTCGTAACGAAGGTTGCCTTGGGTCGTAAGGCATTCAACGTTAAAATAAGCCCCTCCTAAATACCCCGCAAATGTTTTTGAAACCGTGTTATTGGCGGGATACTGATCCGTTTGGCCATTGGGCAACAACAAGGAGACCTCCAGGGTATTTTGCCCCGGCACAATACCGGCAAGCAGCAACAATGCCGTATCCTGCTGATTGGGCAAAAGTGCGCCGTACCACGTTGTTGTTTGTGTAGTCCCTTGGTTCAATTTCCACTGAATACGAACACTGTCTAAGGGCAGCCCGGAGGTATTTTGCACAATAATGCCAACGTTTTTTTCGGAAGAACAAACCAATCCCGGCAAATCCACAATTCCACCCACACCGGCATCAAACGATGTGCGCTTTTGTACCACTTGCGAAAGCGTGTCGTTTCGGGTAAAATTATCCTGAGGCCAACGGGTAATTACCGTAATTTTTTTCTGCTCCAGGACGGCGTTCCACGTCAGAAACGGCGCGAAGGTCAGGTTGGCACTGGTGCCGGGCAATAAGGTAGCCGTTAACGTATTGGTGGACCAAAAGACATTATCCACGTAAACATCCGCCTGAATGCCGGTAGCGGGCAGCACACCGCCATTACTGATGCGGGCGGTCACTTGCGCCGTATTGAGCGTCGCGCTGCTTTGAGGGGCCACCAAAGCGACGGGGGCGACGTCGAAAGAATCGCGGCGAATCTGGAATGTCCCGATGCGGGTGGACCAATGCCCGGTAGTGGACTGGTACTGCGCCGTAAACCAAAACGTTTTGTCGTCGGAAGGGTCAATGACCATACTGGAGTAATCGCCCCAGCGGTTATCGCCCACGTGGCTGGCCGTACCGGGCATTAACTCGTGCTCCTGAATGGTCATTTCGCCGGGGGGATCAATTTGGCGGCGACCGGTGAGCCGGATACCCGGAAATACCGAAGCCGAAGCCGCCGTGTAGCCCAAACCAATATTGCCCTGGCCATCCATCGTTAGGGTGCCCATAAACCGATTCACCGCGTCGGGGGCGTAGGTGCCCTGCTGGTGCACGTACCAGTCGGGTTGTCCGGCGTCGCGGCGCAGTTCGTACCAGCGCACTGCGGCGTCACCGCCGTCGCCTACTTCGTTGGATACATCCGAAACGTGGTTAAAAACGACCGATTCGTGGGTGCCAAAATTCCGGTACGGTGCCCGGTACATAATAATATTTTCGAGGGCCGTTATGCGGGTGGTAGTGCCCGGTTGTTCGATGCAATTGAATAAGCCGGGGCCGTAACACACGCGGGTTTCAAAAGGAGCCACGTCGAAGGTCGTGGGTCCGGCGGCAAAATTACCGGCGGCATTGAACCAGTCCACGTGAATTTCCCAGAGGTGAATCTGGTCTTTTCCGCCGTCCCAGCCGTCGTCGTACACCCGGAAAATCATGCCGGGACTGCCCGGTGGCGGCGGCGGGCCACCTTCCCAATCGGCACCGGTGGCGGGTTGGTACCGAATGGCGTTAAAATTGGGCATTACAAAGCGGTAGGTACCCACTTCCAAAGCACCGTTGAGCAAGGCCGTTTTGTCGAGCGCGTACCCGGTGCATTGGTTATCTTCCACAATTTCGTTGACGGTGATAAAATAGGCGTTGTCCCACACGTAAAGTTTGGGATAATCGGGAAAACCCACGCATTGGATGCGCCAGGCTTTCCAGGAACCCGTGGGGTCATCGGTGTCGGAAACGGCAATGAGCACTTGGTTTTCACTAAAGTTTTGCATTTTCATGATGAGCCAGCGGTTGGCGCTGTGGTCGTATTGCACAATCGGGTCGCCAATGCTGGTACCACCGACCTGGTTCCAAAATTGAGCGGAATACACCGGCCCCAATACCGATACACCTTGTTTGTTAAAGACCTGCATACGGGCACCGCTGGCGCTGTTGACCATTTGAACGTAGTGGTTAGGTCCGGCATCGCCCGTGGGATCGGGCGGCGAAACACCGTCTTCGTCCACCATACCGTCGAAACTAAGCAAAGGCATCAATTCCGGCCCGCTCACGTCGGCGGCATTGTTATTTTTAGACACCAGCGGATCGCCATTTTGCGGCAGGGCGTGGGCGTTATTTATATCGTTGGAAAAAAAATAATTGGGACGCGACCAGGTTTTTTCTTTGGAAAAATGCGCCGTTGGCGTATTTAATGGCAACGTGGACAAGACCGGAATATCGCCCAGTTTTTGGGTAACGGTGTAAGCCGCGGGGTATTGCTCTTTATTTTGCCCAAAAAGAAAAAATGAATTGCCGAGGCAAAACAACCCAAATAAGTACAGTTGGCGCATTGTTTTTTGTGTAGTTAAATGACTAATATACTTTGATCTCGGGAACAAATTCCTGGTAAAATCCCGAAAAATTGCCGTAGCCATTGGTGACATTGTTGTAAATAACGTGAGGAATGCCGAAAGGTACCAATGTGCTGTTTTGACGGGACAAAGAAATATGGTATTTGTAAAATTCGGGCGAAACCGTGCGCCATTCCAACGCAATATACATGTCTTTCGTTTCCGCCGCCGAATACGGCATTAATACATCAATTGTAAAAGACCGCTCGGGGTTGTTTTCCCACATTTTTTTATTCACGACAAAAACGCCGTTTAAAGACTCGTGCAAATTCACAAAAACATCGCCCTCGGCAATAAAATTGGCCCGGATTTGTTTTTCTTCACCCGACGGAAATACGGTGATATATTCGACCCTTAACGCAAACAACGAATCGGTTTCCGGGAGGTTTTTTACCCCAATGCGCAACGGCACGCGCAGTACCGATGTATCCGGTCCCGACATCACCGTAGTGTAGGTTTCGGGATCGGGGTTAAATGGCTCCAACACACTACGACCGGGCACGGTGGTGGTGGCCATAACACTTTTAAAACCCGGAGCAGTGACCGAAATCGTGTACGCGCCTTTACCCAGTCGCGAAGTGCTGCGGTAGAACGTGCCCGTACTGGTAACAATTGGTTGCATCGTTTCCAGTGGTTTCCCCTTGTTTTCGAGCAATACGGTGGGCGCAAACCCCGGAATTACCGAATCTGAAAGGTAATTTGGCAAACTATACGATACATACGCCGTTAACAATTCACCATCAATGGCATTGGCATTGAGCACCAACCGAGACGGCTCTTCGGGCAAATCGAAGGTGATTTCTTTGGTACACGAATATAAACCCAAAAAAAATAACCAAAATACATTACGGTTTCTAAATAAAAGTTCAATCATCAGAATGTCAGTTCATATCGAAAAGATGGCATCACCGGAAAAAGCGTATAAGCAATCGCTTTGTTCTTTTGGCCGCTGGTATTATCCATTACCAAATAAAATGGATTAGCCCGGTTGTAGGCGTTATAAACTCCCAAATGCAATGCGTGTCGAATCGGTCTCGAGTGGATTAAAGAAAGTGTATGCGTATAATCGAGGTTAACCGCCAGGTCCAGACGATGGTTCATGGGCAAACGAAAACCATTGACTTCAGAATAATAAATAATTTCGCGCCGGGTGGGTTCGTCGAAGTATTTTACCCCCGATAACGTAATGGGTGTACCCGACGCCAACAACCACGTGGCCGAACAATTAAGCCAGCGCAACAAATGGCGACTGTAATTGATTTTCAACTCGTGGGGGCGGTCAAATTGGTGTAAAAAAGGTTTCCCTTCGTTAATTTCGTCAAATTGCCGCATGGAGCGCGACAAAGTATAACTCAAAAAACCCCGATTTTTGCCCCTCTTTTTTTCTACCAGTAATTCAACCCCTTTGGCATCGCCCGTGCCACTTGTCATTCGGTCTTCCCAGCCGGTTGCGTCGCCGGAACCCGCCGAAATTAACCCGTCGAGGGCCGATTGTAACATCACAATCCTGTTCATGGTTTTGCGGTAGGCCTCCAGGGAAAAACCCCAATCGCTGTTGTTCCAACCCATTCCGACGGTCATTTGCCGGGAACGTTCGGGCAGTACTTTATCCGTGGATGGCACCCATAACTCAAAAGGAAGGCCAAGGTTAAAACTACCGGCCTGGTGCAGGTATTGCGCCATGTAATTCAGCGAAAACCATTGCCGGAAACCTTTTTCTTCAACGCCGTGAAACAACCGGAAGCGTGGTAAAAAGGCACGGTGGGTTGTTTCGTCAATGTTAAATTTGGAGGCATTAATCCCTGCATTAACAAAAAACTGCCAGGGTAATTGGTATTCTATCTGGCCGTAAGTTTCAAATTCTTTGGCTTGCCGGACGTTATTTTTCAACAATTCGCTTTCGAGTGAGTCCATAACCACGCCCGACTGACCCGCCAAATTGAGGTTAAACGACAAAGCACCGGGGGTAAACTGGTGCGCCGTACCCGAAAAACCAAATTTAAAAACGGCGTGTTCACTGGCGACCCATCTACAATCCGAACGAACCGTAAGATCGGTAATATCGGTAATAAATCGCTGGTTGAAATTGGCGACCACAAACGGCGGGCGACCCGAAGCATCGGCAAATTCGGAGTATTTCCCCAGGGCGCTGCGGTATTTGAAATTGCTGTTGCTCACAATGGTGTTTGACCAAAAATCGCCGAACCAGTGTCGGCTCCAACGCAACGATCCCATCGTATTTCCCCATTTCGAGGCCCAATTGTAGGTATCGTTGTAGGTACCCTGCGTGATGCGCACCGATTGTTTGAACGGGGCAATCAAATCATCGTCGCCGTGGTAAAAACTAAAATACACATCATCGCGGTCCGTCACCCGAAACTTGAATTTGGCGTTGTAATCGTGCACTTCGTAGGCCAATGCCTCGCCCAAATGAACGTTCAGCAGCCCCGAATCACGTTTAATTTGCTTAAGCCAAGGGTTAAAAACGGAATGCCGTATGCTGACGATGTACACGCCCCGGCCTTTCATCACCGGGCCTTCCAACTGCAAAGAAGCCATTAAACCCGATAAAGAACCGTGCGCACTGAATTGTTTGTCGTTGCCATCGCGGGTATGGATATCCACCACCGAAGAAGTGCGCCCCCCGAACTGCGCGGGAAAATCGCCCTTCCAGATTTTGGCGTATTTGATCATACTGCTGTTAAAAACCGAGACCAAACCGCCCGCGTGCGACGGACCGTACACCGGAACATCGTCGAGCAGGATTAAATTTTGGTCAGAATTGCCGCCGCGAACGTGAAAACCACTGAGGCCATCTACGCCGGTTTGAATGCCCGGAAGGTTGGATGCAGCGCGAAAAATATCCGTTTGACCAAACAAAGTAGGCAAATCGCGGATGGATTGGTCGGGCACCATTTGCACCCCGCCGTTTTGGTAAGGCGTGGATAAACTATTGGATAAAGTGGACAAAATTTCGACACTGCCCAAAACCGGCACGTGGGATGCAATCTTTATCCGTTCAACAATGTCTTTGGTTGCCGTGAGTGAAAATGTGGTGTCGTACCCCGGATAAGTCACGGTCACCTGAAACCGGCCGTTAGTGACGCGTTGAGAAAACCGACCTTGTTCGTTGGTGCTTGTTTTAAAAACAGCATTTTTTTGGCGAACCGTCACGGTGGCCCCGATGAGCGATTCGTTGGTTTCTTTATCGTGCACCGATCCGCTAAAGGAAATATTGTACTCCGCAAGTTTGATCCCAATTCCGTCTTCGGTGGTGTTGACCACAAATTTTCGGCAACCGGTGGTTACTTTTTGTACAATGGCACCCACGGTTGCGTCGGTGGAATCTACGGAGATGCGGGAACAGCCGTCAAAGTTGTCGTGGAGGTAATTGACATTGATGTTTTCTTGTTGGTACAGCAGCAACAGTACTTCACCACGCGTGCATTGCTGGCACATTATAGTCACCCCGCGCTCCAGGATATTTTCCTGGGCGGACAAAAGGTAACAAGCCTGCAAACACAGTAGCGATGTTAGGATGGACAGTACAAATCGGTTGTTATTCATTAGTTCAGACAACGGGGTGCAAGGTACGTTAGATTGTTGAATTTTAGAAGACCTGTTATATCAGTAATATTTTAGGCGGGTTAATTGACTAATTTAGTGCCTTTTTGGGCAAAAAAGGATTCTTTTTGTTGAAGTTACCAAAGCACACGGGAATTAAAACAATTACTTCCCTTATTATTTCGGTGGTACTTAGACAAAAGTTATGTGGTTTCAAACTACCTTTGCGGGACAAATCAATAATTCTATAATATATGAAACTGGCCATAGGCTGCGATCACGCAGGTTATCCTTACAAAGACGGCATCGTTGCCATGTTACAAAGTTTGGGGCATTTTGTAATTGATTTCGGAACGCATTCCTCCGAATCAGCCGATTACCCCGGTTTTGCCCACGCGGTAGCCAATGCCGTTGAGCAGGGGGAAGCCGAACGGGGCATTGTGTTGTGTGGTTCCGGCAACGGCGTTGCGATTACCGCCAATAAGCACCAGCACATCCGGTGCGCGCTGTGTTGGAACGAAGAAGTGGCAACGCTCGCCCGCCTGCACAACGATGCTAACGTCATTGCCTTGCCCGTTCGTTTTGTGCCCGAAATTTTGGCCCAAGGCATGGTGCGCGTTTTTATCCAAACTGCCTTTGAAGGTGGCCGGCACGCACGCCGCGTTGATGCCATTGCCTGCGTTTAACCTAACCTGTACATCGCCTTTCAAATTATACACACCTTGCACCGATCTGTTGTTATTATACCTACGTACAACGAATGTGAAAATGTCGAAGCCATCATTCGTGCAGTAATTGATCAGCCACACCATTTTCACGTGTTGGTGGTAGATGATGGTTCCCCCGATGGCACGGCGGACATTGTAAAACACTTGCAGGCCACCGACTACCCTACCCAACTTCATTTGTTACAACGCACCGGAAAACTGGGACTGGGAACGGCCTATATCGCCGGTTTTAAATGGGGTTTGGCCAACGGATACGAATACATTTTCGAAATGGACGCCGATTTTTCGCACAATCCCAACGATTTGCCCCGTTTGCTCGATGCCTGTGTAAACGGCGGTGCCGATGTGGCCGTGGGTTCGCGTTATTGCAAAGGTGGCGGTGTGGTCAACTGGCCATTTGACCGGATTTTCTTGTCGCGGGGCGCGTCTATTTACGTGCAGGCGGTGTTGTGGATGCCGGTGACGGACCCAACCGCCGGATTTATTGCCTACCGCAGTCGGGTATTGGCGGCCATTGATTTTGAACAAATCAAATTCATCGGTTATGCCTTCCAAATTGAAATGAAATACGCCGCGTATCGCCTCGGTTTTCAGGTAAAGGAGGTGCCAATCATTTTTAAAGACCGCGAAAAAGGCCAATCCAAAATGTCGTTAAAAATCATCCGCGAAGCGATTTTAGGCGTTTTAAAAATGCGTTTAATCGCTTTCCGCCGACTGAAAAAATAATTATTAGTGAAGAGTGAAGAGTGAAAAGTGTATAGTGAAGAGTGAATAGTTTGCTCGTCGTAGCGTTGTTTTTTTTACCACTAAGGTTGTAAGAATACACTAAGATTCACTAAGCGTAGAGCGTTCATTTTAAGCGACTTAAAAAATATTTTTCACTATACACTTTTCACTATTCACTACTCTTTAATTTCTTCGAAGGTGCCGGTTTGGCGGTTCTTTTTAACCCGATTCCAGTGAAAATAGCGACCATTCATTACGACGTACACGCCGGGCGGTAAAATTTGGACAAAAGCCAAGGCGCTGCCGAGGTTAAAAAATCCGTCGGAAGAAGTGCCAAAAGCGTACGGAATCATGGCGCCCGTGAGCACAATGGTTTTCCCTTCCACCTGAGCATCGGCCAGCATTTTGGCGGTTTCTACCATTGTATCGGTGCCGTGCGTAATTAAAATGCGGTTGGTGGGCGCTTTCTGACAATTAAACAAAATAATGGAGCGGTGCTCTTCGCCCATTTGCAAAGAGTCCACCATCATTAAGGTTTTGATGTCAATATCCACTTCGCAGCGGCCACGGTCAAACATTTCTTTCAGATGCGTATCTTTAAAAAACAACTCGCCCGTGAGGTAATTATAGTTTTTATCAAAAGTGCCGCCGGTTACGAAAACCTGAACCATAGTGGTGAAAAGTTATTGATTAGGAAATTATTGGCCGCAAAGAACGGACTATTTTGCCGCATAATAAAATGCGAAATGTAGCGCAACAGACAAGTCCGGTGTATTCCAGCCCAAAATAGCATCCAAATAGCCGTTCCGTGCGTATGTTTGCAGTATAAAAACTTTAAACAAACATGCAAAAACGTACACTTACCATCCTCGCACTTTTTTTATCTTGGGCCGTTAGTGCTCAATTAGTGGTTCCTCGTTACGTATTGGTCGAACACGTGACCAACTCCCGTTGCTCCGTTTGCGCCAGCCGCAACCCGGCCATGTACACGTTGTTGAACCAGTACGCTTCACAAATCCACCATTTGTCGTACCACCCGTCGTTTCCGTACAGCAGTTGCATTTTTTACCAGGAAAACACGGTAGAAAACAACGCCCGCGCCAACTATTACAGCGTATTTGGTACACCTACGGTCATTTTGAACGGCGAAAAAGTAGGACCCGCCGGTCAATTATTACCCGTCGCTATCCTCAACCCGGAACTGAACCAAACCAGCCCGGTGTACGTACAGGTATCCGAAACGGCCACCAACGTAACGGTTACGGTACACACCGTGGGCGCTAAACCCGAAGGCACTTACGCGTTGTACGTGGCTTTTGCCGAAGAAGTCATCAATTACAACGCGCCCAACGGCGAATCGGTGCACCACGATGTATTCCGCGATATGCTCACCAGCATTGACGGCGATGCCGTTACCCTGGCCGAAACGGGCGGCTCGGTATCGTTTACCTACGCCAAAACCAGCGACAGCGACTGGAATACCGCTCAACTGTACGCCACGGCGTGGGTACAAAACACCACCACCAAAGAAGTGCTGAATTCGGGCACCAAATTCGACCCGATTGTTTCGGGAGTTGAAGACATTGCCGCCGAAAAAGTAGCGTTTAGCCCCAATCCGGCAACCGACCAAATCATCGCTTCCATTGCCGACGATACCCCGCAGTCGGTGGAAGTATTTGCGCTGAATGGCGCTTTGGTTAAGGCCAACTGGAATATTTCGGGCCAACAAGCCATTATTGACGTAAAAAACCTGGAAGCGGGTATTTATTTTGTTCAGATTCGCGGAGAAAAGCAGACCTTTACGGGCAAATTTGCCAAAGTAGAGTAGATGCACAAAATAGACATGCACACCCATATCCTCCCGGAGCAAATCCCGGATTTTGCCAGCCGGTTTGGATACGGAGATTTTATACACCTCGACCATCACCGCCCGGGTTTTGCCCGGATGATGAAGGGCGGGGTGTTTTTTCGTGAAATAGCCCGCAATTGCTGGGACCCCGAAATCCGAATCAGCGAATACGCGCTGTACAAAACGCCCGTTCAGGTCGTTTCTACCGTTCCCGTTATGTTTTCGTATTGGGCCAAACCGGAAGACACCCTGTACCTCTCGATGTTTCTCAACGATCACCTCGCCGGGATTGTGGACGATTACCCGGAGCATTATCTCGCTCTGGGCACCATCCCGATGCAAGATACGGCGCTGGCCATTCAGGAACTGGAACGCCTCAAAAATATTGGTATTCCGGGCGTACAAATTGGCTCCAACGTAAACCAGTTGAACCTGGGCGAACCGCAGTTTTTTCCCATTTTTCAGGCTTGCGCCGACCTCGGTCTCGCGGTGTTTATTCACCCCTGGGAAATGATGGGCGAAGCCGATATGAAAAAATACTGGTTGCCGTGGCTGGTGGGTATGCCCGCCGAAACAGCCCGCGCGGCCTGTTCGCTCATTTTTAGTGGTGTTTTGGAAAAATTGCCTCATCTGCGCGTGTGTTTTGCGCACGCGGGCGGCTCGTTGATTCCCACCCTGGGCCGTATTCAACACGGTTTTAACTGCCGCCCCGATTTGGTGGCGATGGACAACCCCATTCCCCCCACCGATTATCTGGGGCGTTTTTGGTTGGATTCGGCAACCCATGACCCTGCCTTGTTTTCGTATATCCTCAACGCCGTTGGGGAAGATAAAATGTGCCTCGGTACCGATTACCCGTTCCCGTTGGGTGACCTGGAAATTGGGCAATTTATCGAAGGACTTGGCCTGGAAGACCGGGTAAAAGAAAAAATTTACCACGGCAATGCCCTGAAATGGTTGTTGGGTGCGTAGATGGATGTAGCGGGCGTCACGCGGCGAGATGTCTCAGAGCAGTACGAATTTCACGTGGCTTTTGTCCAGTCTTCGTACGTCATTTCAAACTTGATTTCCTTTGTTCCGTGCGTCCCAACTTCCGTCCAACCGGCTTTTCGGTAGAATTGTTCCGCTCGGGTGTTAAACGCCGTTATATTGTTTTCCCGTAGATCCACAATGGCAAAACCCACAATTTGGTGGTCTATTTCGCACACCCAACCTTTGCCCCGTTCCGTAATAAACTCGGCGCAATCCTGATCGGTCACCAGACCGGGATCGGACAATGTGTTTTCGGTAACGGCATTTCGGACGACTTGGATTTGTGGTATGTCGTGGAGGGTGGCAGTTCTGATGGTCATGATTTTGGGTCTTTATTGGTCTGCGGCTGCTAGTTCTAACATGCTATTCGCCACATGCGGCACTGTTATTTTTTCTATTTTTCGACAGTTATTATCAATCGTTCATAAATGATTTCATCCCCAATTTGGGCAACAACAAAGTATGTTCCACTCTTTTTAATTTCTATTTCTTGGTTCAGGCTAGATATTTCTTCGCTTGGTTCACTCTCCCAAATTTCCCTTCCCAAATCGTCTAAAACCCTAATTTCAATGCGTTGTTTCAAAGGATTTTCAAATTGCAGACTAACTATCCCACTTGATGGATTCGGAAAAACCTGCACTTTTTTTACGGAATTATTATATTTAACTGAAACAATCTTTGAATACTGAATTGCTCCATTAAAATCAATTTGTTTTAAGCGGTAGTAATTGATTCCGGCAAACGGATTTGAATCTAAATATCGGTATTCATTAACGGCTGTTATTGTTCCTTTCCCTCCAATAAAACCAATAATATCCCAATCTGTTCCATTTTTAGAACGTTGGACTTCAAAGCCATAATTATTTTTTTCTGATGCTGTTTGCCACGTCAGGGCTACTAACTCGTTTTCTACTACGGCCGCTAGTTCAATAAGATCTACGGGCAATGCTAAACACGAACTCGCCACTTCCGACTGACTACTACAGGCGGAGGGATTGCCAAAAATAGTGATTGTGGGAACGCCGTTGTTATTTATCAGAGGGCAGATACCTTCACAACTGGTTAAATTGGGATTGAGTGCCACGTATAAATAACTACTAACAGCGTGTAAATTGGTTAAAGTGTTTAGGTTAGTTAAATTCGAGCCGTTAATGTAAAAATAGCCGCCAACATCCACTAATTGATCCAAACACAAAGATGATAGGTTTGAATTTTGATGAAAATACACATATTGACTTGTTGAGGTTAGTGAACATAATTGAACATCAGACAAAATGGTGTTTTGATGAAAATATACATGGGTCACAGTACCAACCAGATTGGTCAGGTTTACCTCGTTTAATAAATAGTTTTGATGGAAATAAATATTACCATTCACAGAGGTCAAATTAGGAAAATTTGCAGTTGTGCAATTCGTTTGGTGAAGCCCTAAATTTCCATTAATTGACTCAATATTTGAAAGATTAGAAATATCAGTAACTAAATTGGACGCGATATATAAACTGCCATTTAGATCAGTACAATTGGGGTAATTCAAGATGAATTGATCTACATCCGATTGAGAATATAGAGAAACACTTCCCGCCGGGCATTGTGCTTGTGAACTTATAGTGATCATTACTATAATCAACAATAAAATACTCCTCATTTTAATCATTTTGATTGTTTTAACTATTTTGATTGTTTTAATTGGTACCAATAATGTACTTTGGCAAATCCTGAAACAAAATTACAAACGATTCCCAAATTAACCTCACCTCTCTACATCTTTTTTTTCAAAAAGGCAAAAAATCGCAGCGTGCGGGCTTTGTCCACCTGACTTTAATTGCGCGTTATCTTGGCAGTGACAAAACAAACCAAGGCCACCGCCGACCTTGGCTCCCCCGAAAACACATCAATGCTTCTGAAATGGACCAATCGCTTTACCTTGAATAGACTGCGTTTTTTGTGTAAACGGCGTTACTCGATCCCCTTTTCTTTCAATAATGTTGAAAAATCTTTGCCGCCCCAACCTTTTCGCAAATGTGGATTTGTTTTTGAAACCGCTACAATTCGACGGTTAATGTCGCTGTCTTTAAAAGCAATCAATACCCGGGGCATTTATTGCTCCTCTTTTTTCTTTTGGGGTTTCTCAATGCCGAGTACCGTTTTGGCATTCAGCGAACTGACCACTTTCTTTCCTGTTTTTGACTCTAATTCCTTCAAGGCAACCTTGGCTACATTGCCGCCCTGCCGGGCCACCGTTTTACTGTCTTCATACGTTTCGGGATTGACGGCCTGCGAAATATCTTTGGTAGATGCTTTGTTTGAAAGGCTCCGCTTTGGGCGAGGGTATGGACTGTATGAGGCGAAACAATTGCTCAGTGTCGGCAACATCCGTCATTCTCATTTTACCGTCGGGCGCAAGCATTTTCAAACCGTGACAGTTTGTCACGGTTTCGTTGCCCTCTGCTTTCAGCCGTTGTTTCAACTTTCGCCAATAAGCGCTGGGGTCAACACTCTCCGTCAAAACGGCAATTACATCCACAATGGAAATATACCATTTCTCCTGATCCGCATCCCAAACGGTGCGCACCTGTGTCTCTTCAAAAACTTTTATGGCGTTTTGATGGTTCATGCCTTATTTATTGGTGATTATTCGGTTATGTGATGCGCCTCGACCATTTAATGCATTGTAGGCATCATCTACATCTTTGTGCAAAGATACTGGAATTGAACAAAACCGCAAATAAAACACAATTAGTTTTATTCTTTTTGTTTCTTAAAACTCCCCCCTACCCTGCCACCAACCGCGCCACAATAATCCCCGTGGCCACGGCGGCATTCAGCGATTCGGCACCGTTATCGGCCCCGCGTGGGATGGTAATGCGGTGAGTAAGCAAGCCCATGTGCTCAAATCGAATGCCACGGCCTTCGTTGCCAATGACCAAAATACCCGTGTTGGGCACCGTGGCGGCAAATACATTATCGCCGTCCATCACGGCACCTAATACGTTGATGCGGGGGAATTGTTGGGTGAGGGCGGCGAGCGGAACGTCTTCCCAGGTGCGTACGCGGAGGCACGCGCCCATGCCCGCCTGAATCACTTTGGGGCTGTACGCATCCACGGTATCGGGGCTGGCCATCACGCACCGGATACCAAACCAGTCGGCAATGCGCAGGATGGTGCCCATATTGCCGGGGTCTTGCAAACCGTCGAGGTAGAGGGCCAGCGGTACGGCGGATAAATCGGGCAATTGGGCGGCGGCGGGGGGCATTTCGACCACGGCCAGTACCTGGTTGGGCGTGGTGAGGGTGCCCACTTTTTTAAGGTCGGCTTCGGTAGCCAGGTTAAATTTATGATAAATCGGGGCCAATAGGGCCGCGTTTTCGGTGGCCCAGCGTTCCGTACCGTACAACTGAACCACCGGGAGTTGTTGCTGCTGCATCAACTCTTTCACCATTTTTTCTCCCTCCACCAGGAAATTTCGGTACTTTTGCCGAAATTTTTTCAGATGTAAACTGGTAATAAACTTTTGCTGGTTGGCACTAATCATAAAAAAAACGGATATCCCCAATGTTGTTTGGTCGTAAATATTACTTTTTCCTGAGCCTGCTCATCGGCATGCACCTTTTAACAAGTTGCAATGTTACGAAGCATTTGGATAGCGGCAAAGCGGAAAAAGTTTTAGTGAAAAACAAGTTAAAATTTACGCCCCAAAGTAAAGTGTCGGCGGGTCAGCGACTATCGTGGGAATACGAAACGGAAGGTTTGTTTCGCCAAAAGCCCAACAAACGATTTATGGGCACTTATCCGCGACTGGCGGCGCACTACCGTTTCAAAGACCGCACCAGTAAATTTGCCAATTTTATCAATAAAAAATACGCCGAACAACCCGCCCTTTTTAAAGAAGAATCCTGCCAAATCAGCGCCAATTATTTCCAGAATTTTATGCGCAAACGCGGTTATTTCAAGGCCGTTTGTACTTATAAAATCAAGGATATTTCGCCCCAAAAAGTAGAAGTCACGTATATCATGGATTTGGGGCCGCAGTACACCATCGCGTCGGTGGAATGGATCAGCAAAGACAGCAGTATTTTACAATTGCTCGAACAAACCAAATCGGAAAGCGCCCTTAAAGTAGGAAAACCGGTGAACAGCGGGGCTTTTGACACCGAAAAAGGGCGTATCGTGCGTTTGTTGCGCAATTCGGGTTACGCGCAAATGGTGCCCAACTACGTCGAATTTACCGGCGACAGCACCAAAAGCGCCGTTAAGGTGGGGATTGAAGTGCTGCCGTACAGCGTCGAAAAGGCCGAACACCCCAAGTTTACCATTGGCAATGTCGCGGTGTTTTCCAGCCTGGTGCCCGATGTGAACTCGATTCGTGATACCGCCAAAATTGAAGATATTAGTTATTTTTCCCGCGAAGATCGCTTTTTTGTAAAACCGTCCAATTTGCATAAATCCATCAGCGTAAGACCGGGCACTACCTATAATTTGGATGAAATTGACCTCACGTACCGAAAACTGAGCAGTTTGGGCGCGTTTCGGTTTGTGTCGGTAAAACCCCAGGTGGATTCGCTCAATAGCGATAAAATGGACGTCAATATTTACCTGGCACCGGCCAAAAAAATGTCCATTGGTCCCAATATTGACTTGCGTTACGTGAGCGAAGCGGGTTTGATCGGGATTCCGGCGAGTGTATTTTTTAAACACCGCAACCTGTTTCGGGGGGCCGAATTATTACAAAGTACCCTGACCGGCAACGTGGAATTTGACATTGGTCCCAACCGGCCCAACCCGATTTTTTTGTGGGAAGCCAAATTCCAAAACAGCCTGATTTTGCCCCGTTTTAACAATTATTTGTACATTTGGAAAGCATTACACGCGTTGCGCATTGGCAATAAACGGCTGGTTTCTTCCAAGTTGTACCAACATTTAAGAAACGATTCCAAAACCAATATCGGCCTGAACGCCAACCTGACTTCGTTTACCAACTTTTTTTCGTTTGGCCAATTGGATGCGGTGTACGGCATTAACCTCAACGCCGGAAGCCATTCCTACGCCGTTACCCACATTGGATTGGATTGGCTGCAATACCTCAACTTTTCGTCCCGTTTCGACTCCATCCGACTGCTCAACCCATTGTTTGCCCTGCGGAACAGCGATCAGTTGTTTACCGGCTTCCTGATGCGGTCGTTTTCGTACGGTTACCGGTCAAAAACCAACGCGGCGGGCGAACGTTACGCGGCGCAGGTCAGCACCGAAATTTCGGGCTGGGAAGTAGAAATGCTCAACCAGTTGTTTCAGCCCGAAAAAATTTGGAAACTCAACAATGAACTGGATTTTGCCAAATTCGTTCGCCTCGAATTAAACGGCACGTACACCCGAAATTTTTCGAGCAAAATCCTCGCCGGGATCAATGTCAGCACCGGTCTTGTGGTGCCCTTTGGCCGGCGCGAACAGGGCCAATTCCGTACCACCCCGTTTGTAAAACAGTTTTCGGTGGGTGGCCCGTCGAGTATTCGGGCCTGGCGGATCCGGGAGATTGGGCCGGGCCAATATTATAACAGCACAGCGAGTAACCGACCACCTTTTTATCAGGCGGCCGATTATAAATTTGAGTTTAGTTCGGAAGTGCGTTTTCCCATTTTTTGGTACTTAAAAGGGGCGATTTTTCTCGACGGCGGCAATATTTGGTCGTTGCGCTTCGAACGGGAACGGCCACTTTCGCAATGGTACCGCAACTCTTGGAGCGACCTGGCCTTGGGCAGCGGGGCGGGGCTTCGGTTTGATTTTGGGTACTCGGTGATCCGGTTTGACGTGGGTATGAAATTGCGCCAACCCTACCGGGTCAATGACAATGCCTCTTATTGGGTCAATTGGCGGTACAAGGGCGACACCCGGGAATTCTTTAGACAAGTTTGCAATATAAACATC